>NZ_ABVL01000012.1 GCF_000173075.1 Chthoniobacter flavus Ellin428 | reverse complement strand
TGTGTCGACGTGCAAGCACCGCGCAAAGATATGGGCAATGCTTAGCTTTAAGAAGCCGCGGCGGGCCGCTTCGCGAACCGCCCCAGCTTGCGGCGGGCGATGGCGGCGACGTCGTCGAGCTCTTCGATGCGCAGCATGAGAGCTACCCCGAAGAAGGCCACCGCGGCCACGGCGATGATCGCCATCAGCAACACCACCCGCACCAGGAAAGCCTGATGCACCCAGCCCGCGAGGAGCCAATGCTGGCCACCCCAGCAAATGAGCGCGAGCACCCCACCAGCGAAAGCCAGTTTCGCCAGCGTGCTGATCATGTGCGTGGTCTCCAGTCGCTGCACTTGCTTCCGCATGAGGAGATACAGCAGGGCGAAATTCGTCAGCGCGACGAGACCGGTGGAAAAGGCCAGACCGCGATGCGCCCAGCCCAAGTGGAAGGTGACAGCTCGTTCAAGCCGTAGTTCACCGCGATGGAGAGGAAGCTCACCATCATCGGCGTGTTGCGCTTGCCGATGGCATAGAACGCCGGGGCAAGCACCTTGATGCCCGCATAGGCGCAAAGACCGATGGCATAAAGCTGCAGCGCTTCCGCGGTGTGCGCGGTATCGGCCGCGGTAAAGGTGCGGCGCTCGTAGATAAGGCCGATGATCGGACGCGCGAGCATCACCAGGCCGATGGTCGACGGAATGGTGAGCAGAAACGCCAGCCGCATTCCCTTGGCGAGGATGCTGCGGAATTCCGCGGTATTGCCCGCGGCCGCACTCCGCGACACGACCGGCAACGTCACCGTACCGATGGCCACGCCGAAGATACCGATGGGCAACTGCATGAGGCGAAACGCATACCCCAGCCAGCTCACCGGGCCATTGCCGAGATGCGAGGCGAAGTTGCCGTTGACCATCACATTCACCTGCACGGCGCTCGCCGCGATCACCGCCGGTCCCATGAGGAGCAGGATGCGCCGCACGCCCGGATCGCGCCACGCGAAGTCCGGCCGAAAATGAAAGCCGACCCGGCGCAACGAGGGAAATTGCACCGTGAGCTGCAGCAAGCCACCGACCAGCACGCCGATCGCCATGCCAACGAGCGAGCCCGACCCGTACTGTCTCGTGCCGAAATGCGGATCGAGATACCACGCGAGTCCCACTCCGCCGAGGATCGAGCCGATATTGAAAAACGTCGACGAGAGCGCCGGCATGCCGAAGACGTTCTTCGCGTTGAGCATTCCCATGACCAGCGCCGCCAACGAGACCAGCGCGATAAAGGGGAACATGATGCGCGTGAGATGCACCGTCAGTTCCATCTTCCCCGGCACGGCATCGAAGCCCGATGCCATGAGATGCGTAATGACCGGCGCCCCCCAGATGCCGAGCAGCGTCACGAGGCTCATGAAAACCGCGGCCAGCGTCGCCACCTTGTTCGCCAGACGCCAGGCCGCGTCGTCGCCCTCCTTCGTGATCTTCTCCGAGAAAGTCGTGATGAAGGCCGTCGAGAGCGCGCCCTCCGCAAAAAGGTCACGCAACAAATTCGGCGCGCGAAACGCCGCGATGAACGCATCCATTTGCGCGCTGGCGCCAAAGAGCGCGGCGAAAACCTGTTCGCGCACGAGCCCCAGCAAGCGGCTCGACATGACGGCTAGACTAACGAGGCCCGCGGATCGTGTGCTGATCTTGTTGGCGGGCGCGGCGGGCTTTTCAGACATGTCTATGCCGAAGCCTTGCGAAGTCGGTCCATGATGGCAATGCCAAGTCCGTGTTCCGGCACTTCTTCCGCCAAAATCATATCCAGCCCCGCTTCATCGAGACGCCGCATCTTGGCAAAGAGCGTGGCCGCCGCCTCGCGAAGATCGACCGGTCGGTGAAAGGATTTCCTCGTAGGTAAAGTGCGCCGCGGTCGACGGATGGCAAAAAGCCAGCGACCCGAGCCGCGCCTGCACGTGGTTTTCCTGATCGTAAATCATCACCTCCACGCCGGGCTTGATGAGCCGCAGCGGCGTGCGCGGTGCATAATGGCTTTCGAGTTGCCCGGGTGCTTCCACACCCACGCTTCTTTCGCCACGTAACATCGCGGAAAAAGAAACGCCGAGGCGCTCGAAGAAATTCGACAGTTCCGTCTCGGTCGGCCGGTAATTGCGCGCCTCGCACAAGGCTTGGAAGACCTCGCCCAGATCCTCCGGCGTCACCGGTCCCGCGCGCAGCAGGCGCAGTTCGCCACTGTCACCTTCACGATTGTCGATTCCACGCCGTGCTGGGTCGGACCGCCATCGACAATCAAGGGAATGCGCCCATGCAATTCACTGCGCACGTGGCTCGCCGTGGTCGGGCTGATGTGGCCGAAGCGATTCGCGCTCGGCGCGGCCAGCGGGTGACCGTAGTGCTCGACCACCGCGCGGAAAACCGGATGCGCACTCATCCGCACCGCTACAGTATCGAGACCGGAGGTGACAATGTCCGGCACGACCAATTGTCGCGGCAGCACGAGCGTCAACGGCCCGGGCCAGAATTTCGTGATCAGCGCCTCGACCATCGCCCGGCTCTCCGCCGGAATATTGGTCACGCGATCCAGCCAGTCCCGCGACGGCAAATGCACAATGAGCGGATCGAAAAACGGCCGTTCCTTCGCCTCGAAAACTTCGGCCACGGCCTCGGGACGCAACGCGTCGGCGGCCAGTCCATAGACCGTCTCGGTCGGCAACCCCACCGGTTGTCCATCGGCCAGCGCGCCGGCGGCAGCTTTCACGGCCGCGGAAAGACGGCGGGGAGAATCAGTAGCGAGAATGCGCGTTTCCACTCAGTGGGCAGACTTCACCGGATTCCGGCGCTTGGAAATGGTTGCGGATGATTTCATCAAAGCGGCGCGTGCCTCCAGGGCACTATGCATGGCTTCCTCCGCCGAATTCCCGAAGGCCACCATGTGTCCCATCTTGCGGCCCGGACGCGGCTCGGCTTTGCCATACAGGTGAATTTTGACGTGCGGCATCGCCGCGGCGGCGGCCCAGTTGGGCTCGCCTTTCGCCCACAGATCGCCGAGCAGATTCACCATCGCGGACGGGCGCAGCGATTCCGTGCTACCGAGCGGCAGACCGCAGACCGCGCGCAATTGCTGTTCGAACTGGCTGGTCACGCTGGCGTCGAAAGAAAAATGGCCGCTGTTGTGCGGACGCGGCGCGAGCTCGTTGATGAGCAGCGAGCCATCCTTGAGCAGGAACATCTCCACTGCGAGCAGGCCGACGACGCCGAGTTTCTCGGCCACTTCGCCCGCGAGCACCCGGGCCTGCACATCCACCTCCGCGGGGATACCCGCCGGCACGGTGGTCACATCGAGGATGTGATTGCGATGGATGTTCTCGCACACCGGGTAAGCGGCCATCTGGCCATCCACCCCGCGCGCCACGATCACCGAGACTTCCTTTTCAAAATCGACAAACTGTTCCAGCACCGCCGGATTGCCGCCGAGCGACTCCCAGATCTTCGCCGGGTCTTCGCGCGGCTCGACCTTGCGCTGGCCCTTGCCGTCGTAGCCGAAGGCCGCCGTCTTCAGCACTGAGGGCGCACCGAGATGCTTGATCGCCTCGGCCAGATCGGCCGCGCTGTTCACCGGCATGAAACGCGGAAGCGGGAGACCGGCGCCGGCCAGGAATTGCTTCTCCCGCAGCCGATGCTGGCAAATGTGCAGGACATTCGCCGAGGGACGCACTTCGCAAAATTCCGCCGCCCATTCCACCGTCTGCGTCGGCACGTTTTCAAACTCGAAGGTGAGGACATCGATGCTCCGGGCAAAATCGCGCACCGCTTCCGCATCCTGATAACTCGCCGCGACTTCGCGGTCCGCGAGCTGGCCGGTGGGCGTGTCTTCATCCGGCGAAAAGGTGTGCACGCGATAGCCCATGCGCCGCGCGGCGATGGCAAACATGCGCCCGAGCTGGCCGGCGCCCATCACGCCGATGGTGCTGCCGGGGAGAAAGATCCGATGTGAAGGCATGGGGAAAAGTGGCTGCTGCTATATCCTGATAACCAAAACGGGCTCTACGGCAATTGTGCCGCCAAAACCGAAGACGTCTGATGCGCCCGGAAACGGTCCAGGGCATCGCGCAATTTTTCGTCTTTCAAAGCGAGAATGCTCACCGCGAGGAGGCCGGCGTTCTTCGCGCCCGCTTCGCCGATGGCCAGCGTGCCCACCGGCACGCCTGCCGGCATTTGCACGATCGAGAGCAGCGAATCAACGCCACGCAGCACCTTGCTCTCCACCGGCACGCCGAGCACGGGCAGCGAGGTATGCGCCGCGACCATCCCCGGCAAATGCGCCGCCCCACCCGCCCCGGCGATAATCACCTGGACCCCCCGCCCCGCCGCTTCGCTGGCAAATTCCGCCATGAGCACGGGCGTGCGATGCGCGGAGACGACGCGTCGCTCGTGCGGCACGCCAAATTTCTCCAGCATCTCCGCGGCATGACGCAGCGTCTCCCAATCGGAGGTGCTGCCCATGATGACGGAGACGAGCGGGTTGGTGGAACTCATAGGGCGCGTATTGGAGCGTGGCGCGGGACGCGACGCAATGCCGTTTGTTCAGCTAAACAGAACACCGGTGATTCGAGACAGAAGAAAGCCGCTGCAGGGCGGCCATCTTGGCCGCCTCGGGCTGGTCGCCAGTGATATCTACACGCGGCCATAGGACGCAGACTAGCGAGAGCGAATTTCAGCCCGAAGGGCTCTCGGACCGTAGCCGGGGGTAAGCGAGCCTGGCGAGCGACACCCCCGGAAAACGTCCCAAAAGTGAATGCACCCCGGAGGCGGTGCCGGAACTTCTCGCCACCGCAGAAACGTACTCAGAATTCCTCCACCCCATCCGGGGTGGGAACCCTAAAAAAAACTATCCGGGGGTGGCGCTCGCCAGGCTCGCTGGTCCCCGAGGCGGCGGAGGGGAATAGAGGTGGTTGGCGGGCGGGCGAGCAGGCTACAGTCCGTCAGCCCTTCGGGCTGGAGACAACGCGCCAAACGGCCTCCCACGAGCAACCCGTCCTTTTGCACGACTCCCACTCTGCGCAAGAATGCATTACGAGTAATATGCGGCTATAGCCGCATAACCTTTGCACGGCTCCCACTTTGCGCAAAGATGCGCCCGCAATGCGCAACAATATCGTCTTCATCGGCTTCATGGGTAGTGGCAAGACGTCCGTCGGACGGCTCGTCGCGCAACGCCTGGGCTTCCAATTCGTCGACACCGACGCCGTGGTGGTGGAACGGGCGGGCATGCAAATTTCAGAGATTTTCGCCCGGCACGGGGAGCCCTGGTTTCGCGATCACGAGACCTCCGCCCTGAGCTCGCTGAGCATCCTGAATCGATCAGTCATTTCCACCGGGGGCGGCATCGTGCTGCGGCCGCAGAATCGGGCGCTGCTTCAGGAATTGGGTTTCGTGGTGTGGCTTACGGCCAGCGAAGACGTCATTTTCGAGCGCGTCTCGCGCAATAAGAAGCGTCCCCTGCTGCAAACGGCCGATCCCCGGCGCACCGTCCATGAGTTGCTCGAACAGCGCCACGACCTCTACCAAGGTACCGCCCAATTCACGGTCAACTCCACCGAGCTCAGCCACGAGGCCGCGGCGGAGGCGGTGATCGCCAAAGCGCGCAAGGCGTTTTCGTGGTAGACAGGCCTGTGAAAGAAGAGCTCCTCGCGCTCACTCATCAGCTCGGTTTCGACCTCTGCCGCATCGCCGTATGCGCAGCGCCGCCGCATGCCGCCGAGTTTCGCGCCTGGCTGGCCGCGGGTCGCGCAGGGGAGATGGCCTGGCTGGAGCGGAATGAGGCGCGGCGGACGGATCCGCAGCAGGTTTTGCCGGGGGCGAAGAGTGTGATCGTGCTCGGGATGAACTATTGGAATGCGGATGGCGAAACGCGGAAGGAGGAAGGTGTTCACGGCCGCATCGCTCGCTATGCCTGGGGGGATGATTATCACGACATCATCGAGAAGAAGTTGAAGGCGCTGGATGAATGGCTCACGGCGCGCGGTGGGCGGCAGCGGTGCTATGTGGATACCGGGCCCGTGCTCGAGCGGGATGTCGCGGCGGTAGCCGGCGCGGGCTGGCAGGGCAAGAGCACCATGCTCATTCATCCCCAGCTCGGCACCTGGTTCTTTCTCGCGGAGATTCTCACCACGCTCGAGTTCGAGGCCGATGCGCCGATGGCCGACCATTGCGGCAAATGCACCCGTTGCATCGCCGCCTGTCCGACCGGCGCCATCACCGCGCCGCGGCAACTCGATGCACGCCGTTGCGTTTCCTATCTCACCATCGAAAACAAGGGCTCGATTCCCGAGGAGTTCCGCGCGGCGATTGGCGATCGCATCTATGGCTGCGACGATTGCCTCACCGCCTGCCCCTGGAACCGTTTCGCGCACGCTTCGCGCGAAAGTGCTTTTGCCGCGCGCGAGTACGTGCACGGCTGGTCATTGCGCGATTTCCTCGGGCTCGACGACGACGCCTTTCGCCAGCTCTTCCGCAAATCACCGATCAAGCGCATCAAGCGCCGCGGCTTCCTGCGCAATGTCTGTGTCGCCCTCGGCAATATCGGCACGCGCGAAGACCTGCCCGCCCTGGAAAAAGCTGCCCACGATCCCGAGCCGCTCATCGCCGAGCACGCCCAGTGGGCCATCGAGCGCATCGAGGCCCGCGTCGTGGCGCAGGCGAGGTAACGGTAGCCCATCTTCAAAGGTATCGGAATTCGAGGTTCCTTAATCGTTAATCCTTAATCGTTAATCGTTAATCCTTCATCCCCGCATGCGCAGCCAGAATTGGGGGATTAAGGATTAAGGATTAAGGATTAAAAATTACGATTAAGACCCAAGGGCGATACCGAATCGCTTGCCACCTTCGGCCGGCTATTTGGCAGGCCGAAAACCGGCTCTCAACGATCCACTCTCAACCCTCAACTTCCCGTCGAATCCTCTCGTCATTCGCCGTTCATCATTCGACATTCCCTCCCCGCATGCCTGCCGAAGCCCGTGTCACCTCCGTCTGGAGCAAACAAAAACTTTTTGTCGCCGTCTTCCTCCTCGCCCTCGGCGGATGGTTCTTTTGGGATGGCGCCGTCGGCTATCCGCACAGCAACGAGCGCTGGCTCGCGCACGAGCAGTTGGTCAAAAGCGGGCAGGAGGCCCAATGGCCGGCCCTGGCCAAAAGCCGCGGCTGGACGACGACCGTGCCCCACAAATTTCTCCATCCCGGGGAAATTCACGCACAATGGATTTTCGGCAGCTTCACCAGTCTGCTCGGACTCATCTCGTTGATCTATTGGGCCACGCAAAAGGGCCGCACCCTGCGCACCGACGAGGAAGCGGTCTATTCCCCCGCCGGTACTCGCGTCCCCTTCGGCGCCGTTACCGGTCTCGGAAAGAAAAACTGGGACCGCAAAGGACTCGCCACCGTGCTCTACCAGATGAACGGTCGCCAGGGCCGTTTCGTCATCGACGACTACAAGTTCGACTACGACGCCACGCACGAGATCCTGAATGAGATCGAGGGCAAGCTGCTGGCGCGGGCGGGGGAAAGTTGAGGGTTGAGGGTTGGCGGGGGAAGTTGAGGGTTGAGAGTTGAGAGACCGCCGCCTTTCCGCTTTTGAGGGCGCTCCGCAGTGCTAACCATGAAAATGTCCGCACGACGCGTAGAATTTTTGGCCCGCGAATCACGCAAATAACACGAATGAGGGCAGATCATTCGCGTCAGTCGGGTGATTCGCGGGTCACTTTCCCTTCCCTGTCTTTTCGAAGGTTCGTGGCTCCCCTTTTGGTTGCGGCTCCACCGCGCTGTGCCATAGTGATTCGGTCAACAACGCTGCGGAGCGGCCACACCAGTGGTCCCGTGGGGGTCTCTCAACTCTCAACCCTCGACTCTCAACTTTTCCTACGGTCTCGCCACCAGATCGAACAACATCGCCTGGATCGGGATCGTCTGCCCGTCCGCGATCAACTCGATCTCCGCATCCTTTCCGGGGCTGAACGGAAACTGGCCGAGCGAGAAGGTGCGATCGTTCAACGCGGAATGCGCCGCCGGGTCGTAGTTGACCGTCACCTCCCCTTCCGCATGGCGGATGCGAATCGGTACGCTGCCGTGCTGGAGCACCACATTTGAGACGGGATTATAGAAGACGACGTCATAGACGCCCGCCCGCTCGATCTTCGGCCGGAAACGCAGGCGCGCAAACGATCCCGGCTTTTCGCACAAGAGGAACGGCTCATTCGAGGCCCACGCTCTTTCGCCGTGCACTTCCCACTCGCCGATCTTCTCGAAACGATCGGGCTGGCGCGACCAGTGGACATAAACATCCGCGGGGCGCCCATCGAGGTACGGATCGCTCTCGATCTTCTTTTGCAGGGCGGGCACATCGACGTCCTGCACCTTGCAGTTGCTCTTCACCGCCATGCCCGCGGCCAGACCCGCGGCCTGCCCGAGCGACATGAAGACCGGCTCCATGCGGATGGAACCATAGGCGATGTGCGAGGCCGAAAGGCACACCGGCACGAGCAGGTTCGTGCACTCCTTGGACTTGGGCGTAAGCGAACGATAGGAGACCGGGTACTCGTGACTGAGGTGCACGGTCACTTCGCCTTCGTTCTTCACCATGCCGTCGACGATCACCGTCTGCACGTGGTGCGAGTCCATGTTGTAGGAAGCGAGGGCGATCCCGTCGTCGACGGTGCGCTTGCCCAGGCAGTTCTGCTCGATCATCACATACTCGCCGACCATGCGCCGCGCCTCGCGCACATAGAGCTCGTGCGTGAAACCGCCGTTGTCCTGGTATTCGTCCTTCGGCCAGCCGTACGAACTCACTTCCTTGCGAATGTTCTCCGGCACCGCTTCGTCGTTGGCGAGAAACCACATCAGCCCCTTCGTGTATTCCTCGTGCTCCTTCCAGATGCGCGCGCGGTCCGCGTAAGTGCCCTCGGGATAATCCCAGTTGAATCCATAGAAATCGGTCGACTGTCCCGCGAGGCTGTTGATGTCGGTCTTCTGGTTCGGCATCGAGCCGACGATGAGCAGGTCGGTGAGCTTCTTCGGCGGCCGGGCGTGAATGAGGCGGCGCGAAAGCTCATACACCGCCGGGTCATAGTGTTCCGGCTTGGTGAAAGGGATTTGATTGGCCGGATCCTTGGTCAGGCACAGGCGGAAGCAGTAGGCCTGCACTTTTTTGTCTCCGCTCCCGGTGGGCGCCAGCGGCTCGGGTTTGACGCCAAAAATGAGCCCGCTCGAAGGATCGCCGGGCCGGATATACGGATCGACGCCATCCGGAAACTGATGCCGCAGTCCCGGCTCCACGCCGTTCTTCGTCTCGTCGTAGACGCTATTCGCCTCGCGGCCGACCGTATAACTGACACCCGCTCGCGCCATGAGATCGCCTTCGTAGGTGCAATCGAGATACACCTTGGCGTGGATGCGCTGCGGCTCCGCGGTGTCGCCGGCCTCGGACGGTTCCACGATCATCGTGCGAATGCGCCGGGCATCCCGTTCCACGCTGGTCACCCGACGCTCCAGGAGCATCTGCACGTGTTCCTGATCGAGCTCGTGCATGTACTCCGCCTCGGCGACGTGGGGCTCGAAATTCCACGCCTCGAAGGCGCCATACACCTTCCCGACATTCCGATAGAATTGCCGCGCCAATCCGGTCACCGCCATCGGACGGCCAATGTCGGTCTCGCCCAGGCCACCGGCGGTCAAGCCGCCCACATGGCGTTTCGGGTCGACCAGCAGCACCGAGCAGTTTTCACGACGCGCCGCGACGGCGGCGATCACTCCACCGGACGTCGCGCCATAGATGCACACGTCAACATCGATATCTTTCGGCGATTCGGCCAAAGCAGCCGATAAAGCAAACAAAGCACAAAGAGAAGGTGCCAGGAGGGAACGGAAGGAACGAAACATGGAGGAACAAAAATCCAACACTCACCCTTCAATGGCAAGCCACCACGTGCGGCTAAGGGGAAAGGCAGAACATCCAACGCCCAACATCCAACATCCAACATCCAATCAAAGAACCCGCCACCGACCCTCATTTGCGCTACCGGCCCTCGCTTGCGCCATTGGATGTTGGGCGTTGGATGTTGGATGTTGGATGTTCTGCCTTTATTCCCCTTCACTTCGCCAGCGCCGGCTCCGCAGCCTCGAGTTGTACCAGCTTGGTGTAAACGCTCATCACGTCCCGGCGCAATTTCGTCGATTTCGTCACCCACGCTTTGTAGGCGGAGGATTCCATGAAAGCCGAAAACGCCTGGGCCTGTTGGTCCGCATACGCGCGCTCGTCTTTCTGTTTCTTGCGAATGGCCTCTCCGGCGTTCCCTGAATTCTTCCCCGGACGAAGCGGCATGGTGTTGACGATGCTGCCGCCGTTGGACAGCGAGGGCACCTGGGACGAAGACACCGCGGCAGCCCGCGTCTGGGCGCGCTCGTCCATGCCGTTGGTCAGCGCATCACAAACCCAGATCGCGTATTGGAAAATCTGTTTTTGCGAAGGCGTCCGGGCCTTCACCGCCTCGCCGCTCAGCGTGGCGCGCAGCTTCTCCACGGTCACGCGCGGCATTTGCGGCTCCTGCGGGAGCGGCGCGAGAATCGCATCCAGACACGGCTCCAGCAACGGCTCGATCTGTTTGGAGGGTGGCGCGGCCGCCTGCCCCGCAACTTCTCGATGACCTTCCGCGGACAGGTCCTTGATGCGCACTTCGCGGAAATGCACGTTCCCTTCACCCGGATAGTTTTGCAGACCGATATAGCCCTCGCTCGCGCGGTTGCCCAAAAAGTCGTTCACCGTCTGTCCGTTGACCTGCACGGTATATCTTTGGGCGACCACCGTTACGGTCATCTCATTCCATTCCCCCGGCGTGATCACCACCGGTTTGGCCGGACGCAGCTTGACCGGCATAAAGATGATGGTCCCCGTCTTTTCGCCGTAGATATCGACTTCATAGCCCTTGTCGCCGGCCACGTTGAAGTTATCTCCCGGATTCGGAAAACGAAGGTAAACTCCCGAATTCGAGGCTTTCTTATCGACTTTGAATTCCAGCTTGAGCGTGAAATCGGCAAACGTTCTCTCCTGGAACCAATAGAGGCCGCCCTTCGAATTTCCGGGCGACGAAGTCGTGGCGACGCCATCTTCCACTTTCATCTCTCCATCACCGCAGTATTTCCATCCTCCGATATGCTCACTGTCGAGCAGCGACGTAAACCCCAACTCCACAGCGTGGGAAGTCGCCAGCAGTGGACGGCAGGTCAGGATTATCAGGAAGGCAACGATCGTGCGCTGGAGAGAAGTTAACATAGGAGGGATAGGAAAAGGGGGTTCATCGGCTCTCCATTCTTACTTCGCTGGAGCCGATTCCGCAGCCTCCAGTTGCACGAGCTTCGTGTAGAGGCCCATCACGTTCTGGCGCAGCAGCGCTGCCTTCGCGACCCAGGCTTTGTAAGCGGAGGATTCCATGAAGATGGAGTACTGGTCGGCGCGCTTGTCCGCATACGCGCGCTCGTCTTTTTGCTTTTTGCGGATGGCCTCGCCGGCGCGCCCCGCATCCCGGCCGTGGAGCGGCATGGTGTTGATGATGCTGCCCCCATTGGACAGCGACGGCACCCAGGACGAAGACGCCGCCGTCGCCTTGGTCAGCGCGCGCTCGTCCATGCCATTGGTCAGCGATTCACACACCGCCTGGGCGTATTGGTAGATCTGCTTTCGCGCCGGGGTCTTCGCCTTCACCGCCTCGCCACTGAGCACGGCCTGCAGCTTTTCCACCGGCACGCGCGGCATCTGGGGATTGTCCCCCAAGGGCGCGAGGATCGCATTCAGGCACGGCTCGAGGAGCGGCTCGATCTGTTTGGCCGGCGATTTCGCCACTGCCTCCGCTGAGACCGAAGCCGCAAGGGCGTCGAGGTTCGCCGCCTGGCCGATCGGCCCCAGGCGCTGGCCTTTGACATTGAACTGACCGTCGCGGTTGAAAGCCACGAAGCCGTCGCACGCTTCGTTCATCCGCAGATACTCGTGGCCATTGTCGCCCCACGCACAGTCGATGAGCGTCTCGCCATCGGGTTTGTAAACCGGCTTCCACGTCCATCCGCCGGAGACATGGCCATCCCAGGCAAACTCCACGACCAGCGGCGGCTTGGTGTCGCCTTCATTCGCCCACGTCCAGTGATAACCGACGATGGCATCGTAGATCTGCGCCGCGCGGCGGGCCGCGGGAGAAGCGGGCACGGGCGTGGCCTTCGCCACGACGGATGTCGGCGCCGGAGTGGCTGGCTGTGGGGCCGTTTGCGCGGGAGTCGCTGGTGGGGAAAGGGTGTGAGCCACGGAAACAGGCTCTGCGCGTTCGCCAATGCCATCGGGCTTTTTCGGATCAGGGATATAAAGGCCGCGGAAATGCGTCAGCGGCGCATTGAAGGTGACGGTCATTCCTTCATTGAAGTTCGGGACCGGAGGCGAGCCAGGCTCCGGATGAAATTGGAGATGGACCGTCTGCTCGTTGGTAATCCACCAATACCACGTGTGATGGTCAGCGGGATTGCTGACGGTCCCGTCTGGATGAAACGTGAGCGTCGTACGCCACGTGCCGCCCTTTCCGTCACCCCGCCACCACGTCCATTTGTATCCGATGAGCGCCTTGTACAACGGCCGATCCTCCAAGGACGGTGCGGCCTTCGGAGCTGATGCCGGTTCGGGAGCGGGCGTAGCTACGGGAGCGTTCACGGGCTCTGTCTGCGATGCGACGGACGGTCCCGGCGCAACTATCGGAGTTGGATTCACGGGCGCAGTGGCGACGGTCGAAGTGGAATCGCCGGACTTCACGCGCTGGCCTTTGACCACGCAAGTCCAGGTGCTGTCGTAGGAGTCGAAGCTTTCGAGCGAAGGGTCGAAGACCAGGTACTGGTGCCCGTTTTCGCCCCAACTGCAGTCGACGAGGAAAGTGCCGTCGAGCCGGTCGATGAGTTCCCAAGTCCAGCCGCCGGAGCAATGCCCGTCCGGTTCGAAGCGCACGATGCTCGCGGGATTGGTGCTGCCGAGATCGGTCCAGGCCCAGGGGCGACCGACCAGCGCTTCATACACGCCCTTCGCCTTGGCGAGAGAGTCGCGGATTTGCGCGGCCAACGGGTTGGTGTCTGGAGTCGCAGCCGCGACTTGATTGGGCAGCGGCAGGCGCACACCGAGGCGGACGCCGCCCGTGCCCGAACCTTCCCAATTGTCGATATACTCGTAATTCGTGAAGCCGGAGAAATCCGGGTAAAACCACAGCACACTCTTCAAGGCACGCTTTGGCTCTTCGCCCTGCTCGGCGAGGCGGATGGTCGGCGCATTGTGCACCGTGCGATCCACGCTCCACCGGAAGCCGCCCTTGAAGCCGGGGTGCGTCGCGGTGCCGTCGGAGAGGAAGCGCAATTCGTTGTTGTGAAACAGCCACACGTATTGCGGGACAATTTTCTCCAATCGTTGCGCGGTCGCTTCGTCGAGACCCGGTGCCGGCGTAGCGTGGGCGGACTGCGGCGTTGGTTTGGTTTTGGAGCGATACAAATAACTGGCAGCGCCCAGAGTCGCGAGGAGCAGCACGCCCGTGGCTGCGGCGTAGATCGGCATCCGGGAACGCGAGCGCGCGACGGTCGCTGGCGACGCGGGCGCCGGAGCCGGCAGCGGCGTGGTGCGGATATTCTCCACCGCGGTCTTTAGCTCACTGGCTTTTTGATAGCGGCGCTCCGGTTCGGATTGCAGCGCCTTGAGCACTACTTCATCGATGCGCACGTCCATCTTCACCTTGTGCGACGGCGGATCGAAAACGCCGCGCGGGGTTTGTCCCGTGAGCATCTCATAGAGCATCACGCCGAGCGCGAAAATGTCCGAACGCGCATCCGCCCTGGCCGCGCCGAAACGCTGCTCCGGCGCCATGTAGTCCGGCGTGCCGAGCACGAGATTCGTCTGCGTGAGATTGGGCGCGCCCTCCTCCTGCGGCGGACGCGCCAGGCCGAAATCCGCGAGCTTCACATAGCCATCGCGCGTGATGAGCACATTCTCCGGCTTGAGATCGCGATGCACGATGCCTTCCCGATGCGCCGCCTGCAGCGCATCGCAGAGCTGCCCAACCAAGGCCAGCGCCTGCTCCGGGTCCAATCCCGGCCCGCGCAGGATGCGGCGCAGGTCGGTGCCGTCGATGTATTCCATGACGAAATACAAATGCCCCTCCGCCGTACGGCCGAAGTCGAAGATGGTCACGATCCGCGAGTGCTGAAGCTTCGCCAGCGTGCGCGCCTCGCGCTCAAAACGGGCGACGAATGCCTCGTCCATCGCCATCTCGGCAGGGAGCAACTTGATCGCCACCGGCCGGTCGAGATTGAGCTGGATGCCCTTGTAAACCGCGCCCATCCCGCCACGGCCGATGAGCTGTTCGATCCGGTACTGCGGCAGGAGCCGGCTCACCTCTTCGAGCGTCGGCGGTTCCCATGGACCCGCGCCCACGGAAGGGCGCACCGTTTGCAATCCCCGGGCCAGCAACTCGCCGGGATCGAGCCCCCGGAGTTCGGAAGGCCCGTCAGCAGTGGGCTTCGGGGTGGAAGAAGGATCGTCGGCCATGGAAAGGAGCGGTTGGTTTTCGGTGGGCACCAAGTCGCCGAAGCAACCCGGTTCTATCATTCCTTACGGATTCCGCCAATCCGGGTTGCAGACGAAATAGAAATTTCCGCAGGTGTCAAAGAATCACGATCCCGTCCGGCAAACGAGCGACGGCTATCAATTGTCCCCACGGCACCACGGACCTGTCGCATTCGCTCCAGTATCAACTCTCCACTATCAACTTCTCCTCACACGCACCCGATCAATTCGGAAAGCTCGGCCCGGACCTCTTCTTCGGTGGGCTCGTCCAGCGTGGCCGCCACCTGGTCGAGCAGCAGCTTGCGCCAGCGTTCCCGCATGCGGAAGACATGGTTCTTCAGCGTGCCGATGGGCAGGTTGAGCTCTGCGACAAGCTCCTCATAGGACTTCGCCGCGCCCTTGCCAAAACCCAGGAACGGACGCAGCGCAGCAAACAACTCTGCCTTGCCCTCCGCGGCATATTCGGCCGCGATCGTCTCCAATGTCTGCTCGAGCAGGGCCAGCGCCCAGCGGCGTTGGAAAAGGCGGTCGGGGGTGAGGTTATCCACCGGCTCGATGGCATAGCGTTCCTCCGCCTGCACCGCATCGAAGCTGGAGATCAACCCCGCTCCGCGCTTCTGGGCATTCGCCCGGTCGTGTTCGTCCGCGAGAAAGTGTCGCGCACACGAGAGGAGAAACGTCCGCAGCTTACCCTTCGTCGGATCCGCCGTGGCCAGCATGTCCCTTTCCAAAAGCCGCGCAAAGAAGCCCTGCGTCAGATCCTCGGCATCATGCGGGCTCTTGCCCGACCGCCGGACGAAAGCATAGATCGGATACCAATATCCCTCGCACAACGCCGACAGGGCCTTTTGCGCCGCTGCATCATCATTCCCCACCGCCCGCCTCACTACTGTCCAGCGCGTGGTCTGGAAAGAGTGCGGCACCGGAGTTTTCATCTGCTAATGAAAAGCTAACAAAGGGCGCGGGCGTGTCAGGCCAATTCCGCGGCCTCGGCCTTTGAACCCTGCATTGACGCAAGTGGATTCAGACGGCACGCTATCACTATGAGCACGGTGACTGAAATCGAACGCGCCATCGCCCTATTACCGCCCGAACAGTGGGCGGAAATTCGACGCTGGATGGATTCACAGTTGCCTCCTACTGATGTCAACGCACGGAAGCAATCGGTGGATTGGTCACAAAGCATGGGAGTGAAACGCGCTCGCCGTGCGGAAGAATGCGTCGCGGCAGAGGCCGTGCTGGATGTGCTGCGCGAAGCACGGGAATAGCAGAAGGAATGACTGTCGGACCATAGTGGAACCGCTTTCGCGCGAATCCTTTCGGGAAGAGTTGCTGCGACAATTGCGCCCCGGCGCACGGCCAGGGCGCAAATTCCAAGCCATCGTCACAACGCCATGCACACCGCCTTGCTCTCGGTGTACAAGTCCAGCGCGGCGTGGCCCATTTCGCGGCCCCAGCCGGATTGCTTGTAACCGCCAAACGGCAGCGCGGAGTCGAGGATGTTGTGGCAATTCACCCACACCGTGCCGGCCCGCAGCGCCGCCGCAGCGCGATGCGCTTTCGAGAGGTCGCGCGTCCAGACACTCGCGGCCAGCCCGTAGTCGGTGTCATTCGCTTGCTGAATGACTTCGTCGAAATCATCGAACGGTTCCGCGACGACCACCGGCCCGAAGATTTCCTCACGGACGATCTTCATGTCCGGCTTGGTATTCGTGAAGACCGTGGGCGAAACGAAATAGCCGTGTTCGTTCGGGCTCTCCTGGCCACGGAAAGCCTGCGCCCCCTGCTCCAGCCCCGATTTGATGTAACCGTTCACGCGATTGAACTGCTCTGCGGAAACAAGCGGGCCCATCTCCGTGGTCGGCTCGAGTCCCGGGCCGAGGTGAATGTTCTTCGCCTGCGTCTCCATGCCTTCCAGCACGCGATCGAAAACGTCGTGCTCGGCGTACAAACGTGAACCGGCACAGCAGCACTGGCCATGGTTGAAGAAGATCGCATTCGCCGCGCCGGCAATGGCTGCATCGAGATCCGGCGCGTCCTTGAAGATCACCGCGGGCGATTTACCACCGAGTTCGAGCGTCACTTTCTTCAAGTTCCCCGCGGCGGCTTTGACGATCAATTTACCGACTTCCGTGGAACCGGTGAACGCCACCTTGTCGACGCCTGGATGGGCCGCGAGCGCCGCGCCGGCGGTCTCACCGAAGCCGGTGACGATATTCACCACGCCTTCCGGAATCCCAGCCTGCATGAGCAATTCCCCGAGCAGCAGTGCGGAGAGCGGGGTTTGCTCGGCCGGCTTGAGGACGACTGAATTGCCGGTGGCCAGCGCGGGACCCAACTTCCATGCCGCCATGAGCAGTGGAAAATTCCACGGGATGACTTGTCCGACGACCCCGATGGGTTCGCGCACCGTGTAGGCAAAGAATTTGCCATCCGGCGCATACGGCACGCTGATGGGAATGGTGTTGCCCTCGATCTTCGTCGCCCACCCAGCCATATAGTGAAACAGGTCCGCGGCGAGCGGCACATCCGCCACGCGCGCGACGCCGACCGGCTTGCCGTTGTCGAGTGATTCGAGCTGCGCGAATTCATCGAGGTGATCGAGAATCATGTCGCCGATGTGCCAGAGGATCTGGCCTTTCTGCGAAGGCGAGAGATTGCGCCACTTGCCCTTGTCGAAAGAATGGCGGGCCGCGGCCACGGCGTGATCGATGTCCTCGGCCTCGCCCTCCGCGACCTGGGCAATGGTATCACCGGTGGCGGGATCGAACACACTGAACGTCTTGCCCGACGCGGCATCCATCCACTCGCCGTCGATGAGCAATTGTTTGGGCCCCGAGAGAAATTGGCGCACGCTCGGGGTGAGTTGATCCAGTGCGCTGGCTGGAGAGGAGGTAGACGTACTCATGGTCTTGGTATTGGGGTAAGAAGTTGCCGGGCGGCAGGAGTCTGCCGGGCATAGGAACGAAAGATTCCCATGGCAAAGCCTCGGACCGATTTGAGGAGAGTCAAGGGCGCAAGGTGCGGATGCACCGTAGCCTCCGCGCGCGACCTACGGCGAACGCCGCGATCGCGAACCGAGTGGTCAATCGGAAGGGCCGTTTTAGGGACAGCGAGGAATTTGGCAACGGCTCACTGGGAGGGGCGATCTCCAGGTCGCCCTGCGTTGCGGAGCAACGCCCGGAAGATTTGGCGCTTTCGCGCGTTGGTTCCGGTGGGCGACCTGGAGATCGCCGCTCCCCAGGAGCGCCATCCGCATCGACATCCAAACACCGCACAAAGATGTTGGGCACTGCTTAGGACGGAGCAGCACCCTCCAACTGTGCCGCTCGCCTACTTGCGCCGACGGGCGCCGAAGCTATAGCCCTTCGCCGTGCGCACGCCCTTGCCCACGCCGCCGGCGGGGATTTGCTCTTCGTTGAATAGGGCGGTGTAGAGATAGTCGAACCCTTCGAGCTTCTGACGCGTGATCTTTGCCCCGATGAAGCGTTCGATGGAACGCACGTGGTCGAGTTCCTCCGCGGTGAAGATGGTGAACGCATCGCCCGTGAGCAGGGCGCGACCGGTGCGGCCGATGCGGTGCACGTAATCCTCGGGATGTTGCGGCACGTCGTAATTGATGACGTGCGAGACACCGGCGATGTCGAGGCCGCGCGCGGCGATGTCGGTGGCGACCATCACTTCGTATTTGCCGCTCTTGAAACCGGCGAGCGCGTCTTCGCGTTCGCGCTGGGTGCGGTTCGAATGCAGCACCGCCACGGAATGTTTCAGGTCCTTGAGCCGATGCGCGACCTTGTCGGCCATGATCTTCGTGCTGGTGAAGATGATCGCGGAATCGAATTTCGTCCGCTCGAGCAACGCGATGAGCAGGTCGAACTTCTGGTCCTTCGCCACCGGATAAAGCGCGTGGGTCACGGTCTCCGCCGGCGAACGGCGGGCGCCGATTTCCACCTGCTCGGGATCCTTGAGCAGCCACTTCGTCATCGTCTCCAGCTCGGGCGGGAGCGTCGCGGAGAAGAAGAGCGTCTGCCGTTCCTTCGGGACGCGATCGACGATGCGGCGCACCTGCGGCAGGAAGCCCATGTCGAGCATGCGGTCCACTTCATCGAGCACCAGATACTGGATGTTCTTGAGGTTGGCCGTGCCGTCTTCCAGAAAATCGAGCAACCGGCCCGGCGTCGCGACGAGCACGTCCGCGCCTTTCTGCAGCATCGAGCGCTGACTGCCAAAACCGACGCCGCCATGCACGAGGCCGACCTGGACATCCATGAAACGCGAATAGTCGCGGAAAGCGGTCTCGACCTGGGCAGCGAGTTCACGGGTGGGCTCGAGGATGAGGGCGCGCAGGTCGCCGTGCGACTTCAGCTTCGTGAGCAGTGGCAGGGCAAAAGCCGCCGTCTTGCCGGTGCCCGTCTGGGCAGAGCCCATCATGTCCCTGCCGGATAAAATGATCGGAAAAGCGCGCAACTGAATGGGTGTCGGATCGATGTAACCCATCGATTGCACCCCGTGGACGACCTCATCGAGCAGGCCAAAATCTTGAAATGACATTGGTTGACCGTAGAGCCTTGCCTATTCTCAGCGCAACAAGCATTTACCCTGCCCGCCACCGTGGTGGGCGTCCCGGCCGGAACAAATCCGTCACATCACACAATTCGCCCCGGCCCTGAGGCGATGCGCGCCAGGACGAATACGCCCCGGATGATCTCCCTTGTTTGCCCCGCTTCCTAAATGTTAGACGTGCCGGTGTTGCCTGCGGCTGGAGAGCCCCCCCGCGGGTTGTCGTTGTATGAAGGCCAATCCCCCGCCGACCGAACAAAATCCCCTCCCTTTGCCGAATGCGATCCGCGAAGATTCGCGTCCTCGCCCCGTTCGCCGTGGCTCTTTCCTGGACAGTCTCTCCGCTCTGGCCGGCAAAGCGCAGCGGTGGTCGTGGACTCTGTGCGCCATCACCTGTGTGGCCATCACCGGCTCAGCCGGAGCCGATAAGCCGGCGGAAACTAAAAGCGGTCCTGCTTTCGCCAATACTCAAATCCCGGGCATCGTTTGGAAGGACCGCATCGCCGAGGAAAATCTGTGGGGCGGCGGCTGGCATCGCGATGGCACGACGATATCCGCCGTCCGCAACCAGGCGTTCGTCGCTTTTCCGGAAGTGCTGAAGGATGGTGCCATTCGTGTCCGCTTCCGCTATGACGGTCCCGAAGGCTCTTTTATCGATCTCCAGACGCGCACCGACGGAAAGGCCGTCGGTCACCGTTACGTCGTGACTCTCTTCATCGGCAAGGAGGCCGATCACAAAGTGACTTCCCTGATGCGCGTCAAAACGGAGGATATCGGAAAGGACACCCAGCTCGGCGGCACGGGTAGTCTCGCTCAATTACAGCCGGGCGATGAGCATACCCTGGAGCTTTACTCGCAAGGCGACCACCAACTCTACTATTTCGACGGCAAGCTGGCCATCTCTGCGCAGGATGCCCACCGCCAGGAAGGAAAACTGGGCCTCTTCACCGGCGGCCAGCTTCATTACCTCAGCGTGGAAACGGCGGACCTCTCTCACGCTCCGCCGCTCGGCCCCTCGTCCCTTTCCACAGCAAAACCTTCCTCTCCTTCCTCCCCTCCCACCTCGTCTTCCCAGAACCTCACCACTGCAGAGATGGTCAAGACCTATCACAACAGCCTCGTCTTCATCACCGGAACGAATGGCTCGGGCAGCGGCTTTGTCGCAAAATATAGCAACGGCACTTTTCTCTTCACCAACGCCCATGTCGCCGCCGGAGTGCGCGGGGCTGCTTTCAAAACTCTCGAAGGCACCGAGGTCAAAACCGGCGCCGCTTCCTGCGCCGTGGGCCACGATGTTTTTCTATTCCAGCCTACGACCGCCGTGGGCCAACCACTGGAAATCATGACAGCGGTCGATGAAAACGCGGCCATCGGCGATGAAGTCGTGGTCCTCGGCAATGCCGAGGGGGCCGGCGTCATCAATACCATCACGGGACGCATCGTCGGTCTCGGTCCTCAACTCGTGGAGGTCGACGCACCCTTTCAACCCGGCAACAGCGGCAGTCCTATCATTCATTTGAAAAGCGGCAAGGTCATCGGCGTGGCCACTTACTCGCTGATCCGCAAGTACGATCCGACGACCAGGGAGCCGGTGAAAAACCCGATCGTTCGCCGCTTCGGCTACCGACTCGATAGCATCAAGAGCTGGCAGCCCGTGAATTGGAACGCCTTCTTCGCCCAAGCCACGGAAATGGAAGCGATCGAAAAACTCACGAACGACCTGGCCGCATTTCTCCGCGATCTCGCGAAAAACAAACACGTCACCCCAGGCGCGCATAACAACCCGGCGATCAAGAGTCGCATCGACGCCTGGGCCGAGGCCCGCTCCAGACACCTCAGCCCACACGACGCCTCTCTGGCCGACGAGAGCTTCATCTCCTTCCTCAAGGCCACCAGCGAGGCCGACGTGACAGCTGCGCGCCAACACATCACCTACGACTATTTTCAGCGCGCTCTCGCCGATCAACAAAGGGAGCGCGACGCCATCGCCAACGTGTTCAAACAGATCGTTCAGGAATTGCGGCGCTAATGCCAACCCGCTCGTCGTCTAACTCCGCAGCACCTGCTGCACCGCCGCGATCAGTGAATCGCTGCGATACGGCTTTTGCAGATATTCGGCGCGATTTTCGGCCAGCGTCTCCGGTTGGATCGACTCGCGGCAGTGGCCGGACACGAAGAGGATACGCAGTTCGGGCATCTTCTTGGCCAGGATCTCGGCCAGTTGCACGCCGCTGATCCGCGGCATGACCACGTCGGTAATGAGCGCCTGGATACCTGACCCATGTTCTTCGGCCAGGATCAGCGCCTTCTCGGCATCGGGAGCCGGGATGACGTGGTAGCCCTTGCCTTCGAGCATGAGCACCGCCAGTTCGCGAATTTCGTCTTCGTCTTCGACCAGCAGGATCGTCTCGCCGCCCGAGGGGCGGCCGTCTTTCGTTGTAGTCACAATCGGTTCTGGAGCCTGGATCTCCACCGGTTCCTCAGGCACCGGCAGGAAGATTCGGAAAGTAGTGCCGACCCCAACCTCGCTCTCCACCTCCAGGAAACCGCCCGCCTGCTTCACGATACCGAACACCGTGGCCAGGCCGAGGCCCGTGCCGCGCCCCGCGGGCTTGGTGGTGAAGAACGGTTCGAAAATGCGATTCTTCGTCTCAGTGTCCATGCCGCAGCCGGAGTCGCTGACCCGCAACTCCACCCAGTCGATCGAAGTCGCCTCGTGGCGGATCTGCCGCTCGGGATCGACCGACGCGTGCAGGGTAGCCATGGTCAGCGTGCCGGAGCCCTCCATCGCGTCGCGCGCATTGACCGCCAGGTTTACCAGCACCTGCTGGAATTGATTGGCATTGGCCACAATCATTGGCAGTTCGGGCGCCAGCTTCAGCTTCACCTGGATATTCACGCCGATGAGCCGGCGAACGAGCATGGCCGTTTCCTCGACCGTCTGGTTCAGGTCCAGCGGAGCAACCTCGCGCACTTCGTTGCGGCTGAAGGTAAGCAGCGGTCGGGTGAGCGCCGCGGCACTTTCGCCGGCTTTCCAGATGCTGCGGACGAACTGCATGGCCTCGCTCTCCGGGCGAATGTGCTGCATGGCACACTCCGCGCCGCCGAGGATGACGGTGAGCAGGTTATTGAAATCGTGCGCGATCGAACCAGCGAACTTGCCCAACGCGTCCATCTTCTGCGCCTGTTGCAATTCCCGTTCGGCCTTGGCCCGCTGCTCCATCTCTTCCTGCAGCGCCTTGTTCGCCCGCCAGAGCTCGACGGTGCGCGCATGCACCTTCAGCTCCAGGCTCTCCTGCGCGAGCTTCAGCTTTTCCTCGGCGCGCTGACGCGCCTCGATCATCTGGTTCAGCGCATCGGCCAGCGGACGAAATTCGCCGGCAACCTTGCCGGAAGCGCGGTGCTTGGCGCGTCCATTTTTCACCGCCATCGCCACTTCGACCAAATGCTGCACCGGTATGGTCATGCTGCGGCCCGCCCGCACACAGGTGGCGACCGCCGCGATCATGGCGCCGACGGCGAGGGAGATGAGCAGCCACTGCTGCCAAAGGGCTGCGGAAGCCAGCGGCAGCGAGTGGACGATCGTGATGATCAGGACCAAACAGCCCAACAACACACAGAACGGAAGCGCGAGACTTCTCCAAAGAAATAGGGGTGGGGACTGGGTACTGCGCATGGGACTATCACTGCGAAAGCATAATGCGGGCGCAGCTTGCCAGAAAAATTATCAGGTGGTGCCCTGATTCCGCATTTTCGAGAAAAATCGCCGCGCTCTTACGTATTTTCGGACCCAAAGATCATTTTCTGTGGTATCTTCTTCGCAAACTTGCAGTAGCAATTTTTGGAGAAAGCTTCGCCTTTCGTTCTCTCTGGAAAAACTTCCCGTTTGGCGAAAACCGCGTCGCTCGGCGAAACCCGCCTTCGCCCTTTGTCCAGAAAAATACGTACCTGCAAGCGATTCCGTTTGCACGACACCTGCTTTGCCACTATTCGTCTCGACCTTTGTGCACCAGCACACCTCCCTCCTGCCTTTTTTTCATGTTTAAGCGTATCCCATTCGACAAAGTCCACTGGACGACCAGCGTCTTCCTCATCGGCACACTCGCCCTCACGCTCACCGCGGTGCCGCTCTACATCTGGCACTTCGGTCTCGACTGGTTCCAGATCATTCTGTTTTCCGTGATGATCAATGCCTGCGGTTTCTCCATCACGCTGGGCTATCACCGGATGTTCTCGCACCTCGCCTTCCAGGGCCACTGGCTCGTCCGCGCCCTGGTGCTCATCTTCGGCGCAGGTGCGTTTGAAAATTCCGCCCTCATGTGGGCCTGCGAACATCGCACGCATCACAAGCACGTCGATCATAACGAAGATCCTTACGACATTTCCAAGGGCCTCTTCCACGCGCACGTCGGCTGGCTCATGTTCAAGCTCAAGTCCGACCCGACCTACGAGAACGTGCCTGACCTGAAGAAGGATTGGATGGTCATGCTGCAGCACAAGTATGTGCACCAGCTCGGCGCCTTCGTCGCCTTTGTCCTCCCGACCATCATCGGTTACATGTGGGGCGGTTGGCGCTCGGCGCTCGGCGCTTTCCTCATCGGCGGCGTCGCTCGCGTGGTCGCCCTCCAGCACTGCACCTTCTGCATCAATTCGCTCTGTCACTACATCGGCAAGCGCCCGTATTCCTCGCGCTGCTCCGCCCGGGATTCCTGGATCATGGCGCTGGTCACCGGCGGCGAAGGTTATCACAACTATCACCACGAGTTTCAGCACGACTATCGCAACGGCGTGAAGCCCTGGCAGTGGGATCCCACCAAGTGGATCATCTGGACGCTGTCCGTGCTGGGCCTCGCCAAGAATCTGCGCCGCGTACCGGCCGAGAAAATCCTCCTCGCCGAGCTGGCCGAAGCCCAGCGCCACATGGAGACGAAGCTCGAGTGCCCGCACCTCACCACGGCCGCTCGCGAATACATCGCCACCTCCTACGCCCGCCTCCAGGCCACCGCCGCCGAGTGGGCCGAATTCAAGGACGCGCAGATCGAAATCACCCGCGAGATGCTCGCCGAGCTGCGCGAAGAAGTCCGCGCCGCCCTCGACAGCCTCCGCCTCCGCGATCACGAGATCCCGGCCGCCGCGGAGAGTTAAGCCGCGAGCAGTTCATCCTTACGCTGAGCCTCAAACTTCAGCACCTGCGCCGCAGCGAAAGCTGCGGCGCTTTTTTTTGTCCGAATCACAAACAGCGGTGCTTTCGACGACAGGTGCTCACACCAAAACGTCGGGTGGAGAGACGTTCTCATCTACGTGATGCAAAGCGCACCGTCGCTTTTCCTGGGCGTTTCGCTAAGATCTCCGCCGTTCATCCCATGAAACGAACCGGCAAATGCCCAAAGTGCGGCTCCACGAACATCGAGAAGGACGCCAAGGTGATCGACCGCAACGGCTCCTACTCCTCCGAATACGAGATGACCATTGCCACCTACCAAAAGCCGCGGGCCATCCTCTTCAAAGGTGAGCGCATCTCCACCGTTTCCGCCTGGGTTTGCGCCGACTGCGGTTACCTCGAGCTCTACGCCGACGCTCCCCGCGAGATCAAGGTGCGGAGCGAGGAATCGCTGTGATCGCCAGTCGGTTCGAGCACGCGGGTTCTGCGTCCGAAATCTGCTGACTCGGCTCTCGACATCCCGATTAGCCACCGGCTCGCCGGCGCCGCGCACAGAAATCGCCTTGCCAGCCAATAAATTTCGAACGGGACTGGGGGGAAGCGCGCCGTCGCTTCCTTGTGAGCGCGTTCTCCCAGCTCTGCCTTGAGATGGGCACCAGCGCCAAGATGATCCGCGAGAACTACAACGAGAGCAAAGACGAGCAGGAAGGCCTCGAATATTTCGCCCAAATGCCCGACGCCAGCCTGAGCGACATCATCCTCGTCTTCGCCAAGAGAGCCTGCCCCTCCGCCGTGACAATTCGTGACAAAAATCAATGCCAAGTAACGCGCCAGTTCATCCAATGACTCCGCATCCATTCCGTCACCACCTCCTATTTACACTGAACACGCGCGCCAGTTGGAGCAAAATGCACTGCGCCCGGCGGGGGTCGAACCCACACCCTTCGGCTTCGGAGGCCGCGCGTTTACTCTGGACAGAAAACGCGTTGGCATTTTGTTGCCATTTTAATACCCGAAAGCTTCCAACAGCACAAGAGTGTGCCAAAAGGTCCGCGGCCACCCAACTCGACGGACTGGCTTGAACCACGGGTAGTGAACCGGGAAACCAGCCACTACATGGCCGGGGCGGGAGATGCTTCCTGAGGTACTGCCTCTTGAGGTGCTGATTGTACGATTACCTTCGCCTCGGGAGGCGCCTTCAGCGCGACCACGTTGAGCACATGAGTGGCGATCACATTTCCTTCGTTCTGGACCTCAAACTTCAGAACACCGGGAGCTTGCAGCGGCATTCCTTGAAAGTTCCACACCACTCGATTTTTTCGGGCTTCACCCGGAAAAGAGACCTTGAACGGCAACGCCAACAATTCCTGATCGTTGTTCGATACTTTGAGAGAAATCGACGTTTCACTCGCGCCTTCGCCGTCCCATGAGACATTGGCTACCGCGGTGAATTTGGGAACAAAAAGAGGGAAACCGGCCCCTGTAAAATCCTCGAGCAAATTGATGAGAGACAGGCGCCTTGTGGGAAGGTCTTGGATCGCTGCCTCAGCGACTGCAAATAGGTCAACTTTTACCATAATCAATAACCGACAGATTCGACTTTAGGCCGGGGAATCTGAACGTCTACCACATTTGGAGACGAGGAGGGCTGCGTGTTTGAAACTACACTGACGGACGCAGGCCAGACCACAGTGGGCACGGTAACGACAGTTTGGAGGCGTCGCTGCGTCGCATAAAATCGCGCAATGTCGTCGGCCCATTTCAATCCCGACGTAGCAACTCTTTCAAAATAAGCGGCTACCTCCTGCCCGTCATGAAATGACAGGGCAATCAGCAAGCCGTACAAAGCCGCCGCACTGTCCATTGATTCGTACACTGTCGGAGAAACGCGCTTTATCGCCTCCATGAGTTGCCCGGCTTCGTATTCTAAGCCAACTGCCTGAACAGCCCCATCGTTACGCAACTTTTTAAACAAATAGGAGGGGGTATTGGCAAAGAGAAGCGCTTCGCGCGCATTGCCATCAAGAATCCTGTTTTCCGGAGGAGTCATTTCACGATTCGGTAGTATTTCGCAGTTTGAAACGAATAAGGACAGTAGGCAGAGCCATGAACGCATTCAAGGCCCATCCCCCATTTGCTGACAACGCGAAAAGTCTGCTGAATCTCGCTGTTCTCCCGACTGACCACAATTCCCGAATGTTCAAAATCGCCGGTCTCGGGGTCAAAATAGAGGATTACGTCCCCCGGCAGAACATTCTCTATCTTGACCTCCTCGTAACCGTCCTCTTCTAAAATTTGTCGGAGGGCCGCACTGTCCGAAATACCCGTGCGTCGCGACGCGAAGGTCAGCCCATGGCAGTTGTAATGGGGGATAAGGCCGCCAGCGCGTACATCGACGTCGCTGTATTTTGCAGCAAGATCCTCTGCGCCTTTTTTGTCGACGAGAGAGACTTTTTCAGCCTGAAAATTATCAACCTCGCCTTTCCGGCGGGTGAAAAGGGGAATTCCAGGGATGGGGTCGAAAAATGGGGTGATCAGGTGTCCCGACATCTGCGCGGCCTTCTTGCCCTTCCGTAAAACGCGAGTCAATCCGTAATCACACCTAAAAATACGTAGCCGGCATATCCGCCAAGACGGCATTGGCGAGAATAAGTGAATGACTAGCCACCTCCTGAAGTCCCCCCATTCACCTTCCCAATAAGCTGATCTTCAATTAGTTGAATCAATGCGTGAAGAGGTGATGGTGAAAGCGCAAATCCCTTTCCCCAGAACGCCGCTTCCTTTTGCGCCACCTATTCACGGTGGAATCTCGGTAAACCAGTCGTTCGCTTTCGCGATATTGTCCACTCGAAAGCCACGCCGCGACCACTGCGGATCACGGGGAAGAAAGTGCAGAAAAGTTTTTACGGATCGCTCGCGCGTTTCCCCTTTACTTCGACCGAACCCAAGCGAAGTGCAGCTTTAAAGAGATTCCTTGCACCCGGTGGGGTGTCTTCCCTGTATGTTGCACCAATTTACTGCGGAATGCCTTCATCCTTCACCTACAGAGAAAAACGACCGCACTACCTATCCACCAGAGTATTCACCACGCTTCACAGGGAGTGAAGCCCTCTGGCTAAACCGTAGATAGATAGGAACGGAAAGAATGGGCGCTGGGCAGCGACATCGGAGCAACGCGAAGCAAGCGCTAGCCGCGGGCACCGCTCAGGCCAGCGCTTGCCAACTCGACCAGGTGAGTGAAGGCTGGAAGCACCGATCACCCCATGAACGAAGCACCCGACTCGCCGCCAAAGTTTCTGGCAGACGCCCCCGTCCGGCTCGACCCGTCCGACAAGATCAAATCGCTCGACGGCAAATCGCTGGCGTTGGTGCTCCCCAGCGGCCGCAGCATGATGGTGTCCATTCAAGTAAAGGAAACGCCGGCGCAAGCCTCGGACGAATGGAAGGTGTCTGTTGCAGTGTGGGACGTTGGAAGCGCCGGCACGGAATCGCAATGGCAACCGGTCACGGCGGAGTCAATGCGACAACCACCACCGGTGGCGAAGCTCGGTCGCTGGGAGAAATGGCTGACTCGGGACGCGATCGATTTGGTGAGCTTGCGCGACAAAGTTTGGCTGGTGACCGCGGATTTCGAGTTGGTTTTGCCGAGCGAACCGGAACGCTCCAACGGGTAAACACGGAAAATTGAGTTGGGGCAGAATATGTTCATATGAACATATTCGTGAACTGCCCTGCCCTTTCGGAACTCTACACAAAACTGCGGGAACCCCGCCACAACTAGCGCCGTGCTTGGTGTCAGTTGCAGTTGCTCCGCATCTGGGTTGAAGGAGGTTAACCAGGTGAAGTGGCCGACGACGACGCACCGAAAGTCCGACGGCGAAAATCACGCTGAAGCTGCAAAATGGGTCACTGTGGCGGAAGCGGAACCACAAAAAGAGACCGCTGCGATGTTACGAGCATCGAAGCGGGCGAGTGACCCGACCAGCCAAATCCAGTATCAATGAAAAAGTCCAACCGGATGAAAGAAAATAGTGCCTCTCAACAGCGCGAACATCAAGGCAAACGCTCCGTTAAACTTCACGCACCGAAGGCCCACCGCCGCCCTGTCCCCAACGCCAACAAGAGAATCCCGACGGAGACCCGTGATGATGGGATGGCGGCATATGCCGCCGTGCTCGGTGAGCAAATCGTCTGTTGGCGACACGAATGCGGTGATCGAGAGGTGTTCTTTGGCAGTTTCGGAATATTCTACCAAGTATCTGAGGAAGTGCGCATAAAACGGGGCACCGTGTGGCAAACTGCTTTTGAGCTCAAAGAGCGGGAGCCACATCTGGACATGGAAAAATACGTCGCAAGCCTTTCGACTGGGCGCGTCAAACGGCGGTTTGAATTGGTTCCGGCCGACAGCATATTTGTGCAGAGCTGGCTGAAAGATCATGGATTCTCTCCACGCGAGGACGTCGACAAATGGGCCGCTAACGAGCGCGAAGAGGAGATTCGACACGCTCGATGCGTGGTCGCAGAAATTGACAGGCAGCGGCAGCGCGATCGCGAAAACCGCCATGTAGGTGTGCACGGTTTTGCGGCAATGCGCTGGCCGGTGGTGGAGTTGGCCTTTCACACAGCCGAAACCCTGGCGAAGAATGCGCCCTTCCTTTTACGCGTCGCGGAAGAGACAACCCGGTCAGACGAGTTTCGCGAAGAGCATTGCGCCGACCTGGCCGAACTGCTGGTGGCCTGCTCGGAAATCGAAGCGCGAATGAGAGAAGGCGAATGTTGGAATACGACAATCTCCTTTCGTGAATTGCATGGCCTGGCGGGATTGCGTGAATGGGAGCCTGCGGACTTTCTCAGCGAGGCTGCAAACGCGATCTGGTGGTTACTCGATCCAGCCAGTGAGGAGGCAATGGCCAAACTGAGCCCCTTGCCGGCGCATGAATTGATGGAAGTGTTTTGCCTGCTCGAAGAGATCGCGACGGAGGAAGGATTGATCGAAACGCCGTCCGACACGCCGAGCCCGATCCGACGCCGCGAAGCGTTATGCCGATCGGTTTCGTATCCGAGCGCGATGGCCGCGTAGTTCAGGTTAGAGCATTGAGCGACAGCGCCGGGGCGAAAGCCCCGGCGCTTTTTTTTGTCTTGCGTAGCGCGGTGGCAGCAATAGCCGCGCGCCAAGCATGCACCAATACTCCGAATGGCGGGAACGCTGCCAAGTTTTCAAATACGCCAAGCTTCAAGCTCAAGCTGGGTTTGAGTTGCCTTCGGATGAACGCGCGTTCATCCGAGGGGAACGGAACCGAGTATACGAACGGCAGAGACCATCATGGCAACCGTCCCCCTTTTTATGCCCTGTTTCATGCCGGCAGCCGACTGAAAGCAAAAGGGCCACTGGGGCGATTCTCGGACCCTACATATCAGCCGGGCGCGAGTGCCACATTTGACACTAGACGCCGTTTACTATGACCACCCAATCCAAACGCAAGAAACGTCACCAAGTCGACAAACGCGCTGAGTTCTGTGCCAAAGCCAGCCCAAAGCTGCCTCCATCCACGAAAGCGCACCAGGCGGCAAGGTTCGCAAAAGCTCAACGGCTGCGGAGCCGTTGGGTAAGTCCGTGCTCTGTATAGATCGGATAGACGCGCATCTATCGCGCCGGCCGTCCTCGTCGCTGGCGGAACATTTCAAGGGGTCACTCCATGTGAAGACGATGCTTCACCTCGTGTTTCAGGTATTCGACGAGAATTCCAAAGGTCCACGAAAGGCCTGGCTTCAATAGCTTTTCCTTGGCCTTCGCCCAGATTGTCGGATCGCGTGACGCATCCAGAAAATCGTGTCCTTCCCACGTTAGCCGCTGAATGGCAGCCCCCACGGCTTGGCCGTTCTCCCCGTTGACGACATGCCCCTTCAGCAAACCTGCCTCTACCATCACATCGAAGTGATAGACGCGCGTTTGCTCCGAAACCTCGGCAAGTTCGGGCGGCATTTCGCCCGCCTCCACCCACTGCAGGATCAGTCGCACGATGTCCATATCTCGCTTCATTCCTGCATACGAACAGGGGCAGCGGATTTGTGCGAGTGTTTTGGCCGATGGATTTTCCCGCCATCCCCCCGGATGAACGCGCGTCCGTCCCCGACAGCCTGTGCAAGGCAAGTTACAAAGGGCCTGCAGCCGGCCTGCCGCTGGCGTTCACCCTTGCCAAGTCCGACATGGATAGCGAACGCTCCAACCACCTTTCCAGACCTAAGCTGTCGCTTCTGTTCTATAGTTTCTGGAAATTTGCCCCTTCATACTTCCGCCCTATTCGTTTACAGCCGACTTTTTAGAAATCGGCCTTTTGAATGTCCATTTACTCTGAAAAAGGTCGGAAGGACACCGGATATCCCGCTTTAAACGATCGGACTTCCTCTAAAAAGTCGCCCGTCAACGCGCCAGACTCTTTTGGGGCTTTAATCGAGAAGCAATCGAGCGATTTACTCTGTAGGGAGGCTCACTCTGGCTTTTTCAGGGTTCCTTCCCTCAAACTAAAAACTCGGGTGTAAACGGACAATTTACAGAGGAAATCATGCGCCCGGCGGGGGTCGAACCCACAACCTTCGGCTTCGGAGGCCGACGCTCTATCCAATTGAGCTACGAGCGCGAGGCGGGGAACGTAGTGGCGGAGACGCGCGGTGAAAAGAGGAAAGTCACGCAAATGTAAAAGCATCACACTCGCTCCTCTCGTCATCCGCCATTTTCCTCGGTCCTGCAACCCTGCTCCGCGAACTGCCATTGGTAGTTTTTTTCGCATCGCTGGCTCACATTCCGCACTCCGAACTCCGCACTCCGAACTCCGAACTCCGAACTCCGCATTCCCTCCCCTACAGCCCTTCAATCTTCCACTGCTGCTCCTGGGCGTTGTCGTAGGGGGCCTGGATGACGGCGGCGCCATTGTCCTGACCTTTGGCGGTCAACGCCTTGCCGTCGAGTTGCGAGGTGATTTTGAAGTAGTTGTTCTCGATCTTCTCGATCCGCCAACGCTGCCACGGAATGGCCTTGTTGACGTTGGACTGCTGCGCCTGCGTGTTGTCGTCGGTCACCGGCTTGGGAGTCGGCGTTGGCGTCGGCTTGGGCGCTTTGGGGTCCGGCTTGGGAGTCGGCGTGGGCGTCGCGGTCGGTTTGCCGTTGCTGGGAGGGTTGTGATGATCCAGCGTGGTGGGGTTGGTCGGCAGGCTGAGCGCCTTGCCGCCTTCCGCATTCACCAGCATGTAGGTACCATTGTCCTGCGGAATGATACGCCACTGCTGGTTGCCACCGTTGTTGTAGCTGTAGGTCTGCACTTTGTGTCCGTCGTCGTGCGAATGGCCTTCCACTTCCAGGGCCTTGCCCGTCTTGCGATTCGTGAGCCGGTAACGGCCGTCCGGTATCTTGCCCTGCGCGAGCATCGCCGAACGTTCCTTCTCCACTTTGGAGAGCTCGGCCGCCGCCGTCACCGCGAGTTCCTGCGCTTTCGGCGCGAGCTTGCCTTGCACGGCCCTGAGTTGCTTCACCGCGGTGCGCTTTTGGTCGATCGTCTTGGCGCCCTTCCAGGCGTCGGCCGCCATTTGATAGGCGGTATATTCCTCGACGTAATCGGTGGCCATCGGCTTGAGCCCCTCGAGCCACGCGTCCGTCCCCGTGAATTCCGCCTGGCGGAAACGCCGGAAGAAATCCGCCGCTTCGTCGACCGCGCCCGCCTCCCAATCCTTCATGCCATAAAAGAGGAACGCCGCTGGGCCGGCGCCGCCGGCGGGCGCCTGGACCGCCTTGGGATCGATGACGTGCTCGCTCGTCATCTGCCGCGTGGTCTCCATGAAAAAGTCGGCCGTCGCCTTGTCCGCATCGCTCTTCGAGTACGGTCCGCGCGCTTCCACCCGCTGGAAGCTGCTCATTCCCTCCTGGCGATGCCCGGAAGCGATTTGCGCCAGGCCCATCAGCATATCCGCCCAGTTTAGCCAGGGCTGCTTCGGCTTCTGCGCGGCCACGGCAGCGAGTGAAGTGACGGCACTTGCCGGCTCGCTTTTGGCCAGCCCGCTCACGCCTTCGGCCATCAAGGCGCTGCCCTTCTTCGCCTGCTCCTCCGGCGAACCGGAGAAAATCTGATTTCGGAACAGCACGCCCACGCCGAGGAGCACCACGAGCACGCCGATCATGGCAAAGGTCAGCACCCCCATCGCCTTTTTCTCCTGCTCCGTCTCGAGCACCACGCGCTTGCCTTCCGCCTTGCCCCGGCCGGCCTGCAATTCGTTCAGCGCGTATTCCAGATGCTCGATCAATTCATCGTAGCTTTGGTAACGCTTCTCGGGGTCTTTGTTCAGCGTGCGGTTGATGACGTAATTCGTATTACTCGAAACCTGCGGCGCGAACGCCTGCAAGCTCACCGCCTGGCTCTTCAAATGTTTCAGCGCGACGAGCGAAGCATTCTCCGCCTCGAAGGGCGGGCGGCCGGCCAGCGCGTGGAAGAGCGTGCCGCCGAGCGAATAAATATCGCTGCGGAAATCCTCGGGCTTCTGGTCGAGCTTTTCCGGGGCGACATAGTACGGCGTGCCCCAAATTTCCCCACGCACCTTCACTTCGTCCTCGGCAAAAATCGCCAGACCGAAGTCCACGATCTTCGAGGTGTGGGCATCGGTGAAAAGGATGTTACCCGGCTTGACGTCGCGGTGAATCAGCCCCGCTTCATGCGCGGCGCGCAACCCGCTGGCGATCTGGATGCCGACCTCCAGCACCTGCGCCTCGGCCACGCGCCCCTGCAGTTCGATGAGTTTGTCGAGCGTCCCCTTCTCCACCAGCTCCATGGCGATGTAAAAACGCCCGTGATCCATCCCCGTGCTAAACACGCGCACAACGTGCGGATGGTTGATCGATGCCGTGATCGCCGCCTCGGTCTCGAGTTGTTTGATCTGCTCCGGAGTGCCGCTGCTTTTTTTCAAAAGCTTGAGCGCCACCATGCGATCCAGCGAGGTGTCATGCGCCTTGTACACCGCGCCCATGCCGCCGTGGCCGAGCATGTCCACGAGCTCGAAATGATCGATCATCGTACTGACCGTCGACGGCGCGCCACAAGTAGGGCAGACCACGGCGGAAAGAGGTTCGACATCAGTGACATCCATGGCTGCACCGCATTCGGGACAGTTCTGGATCAACGGTTCGTCAACGTTTGTGCTCACGGGGCGGATTTATGTGGGGGAAGATTCGTATTTGCTCGCAGCAATGCGTGTGCCGAAAAGCTCTCGCAGCGGTTTCCAGGATGCGAGGACAATTTTATACGACTTGCAAGAATCCGCGCAAACGTCCGCCTCTGCCGCGGTCGGCGATGCAAGGGCATGACTAAGATGAACCTCAAGGGCAACTGGAACGAAATCAAAGGCAAGCTGAAGCAGAAATATGGTCAGCTCACCGATGACGACCTCACCTTTGCCGAAGGCAAGGAAGACGAACTCCTCGGCCGCCTGCAAAAGCGGCTCGGCAAGTCCAAGGAGGACGTCCGCCGTGAGATCGAAGAGTTCTAGACGCCCGTCATTTAAATACCAAACGCTCGCGGCTCGCCGCGAGCGTTTCTGTTTTAGGAAGGCAGAGACTGGGAAAAGTGCCTGCGAATCACACGAATCACACGAATAGAAATCTTTGATTCGTGTGATCTGTGTCATTCGCGGGCCAAATAGTTTTCAGTAGTGGTCACAAAATGACCGTTTTCCCGCACCGCCGGCCAAGTTGTATCCCTATCTTTTTTCCACGGGCTGATTATAGTCGCCCCGCCAGGCAGCGATCCGCCGGGAATGCGCTTCCGATCAAGCATCCCGGCTGCCAGCTTACCGTGCGGTCCCCTCCCCCTATGAAGGTCACCTATCATCAAGTCACCCAGACGACGCAGGAATCTTTTCGCGTCATGGAGCTGCGCGGGCCGGATTACAAATGCACGTGGCACTTTCATCCGGAGTATCAGCTCGGTATGGTGGTGAAAGGTTCCGGGCATCGCATCGTGGGGGATAACATCGGGCCGCTCGAGGCGGGCGAGATTTCCCTGCTCGGGCCCAATCTGCCGCACGCCTGGCAATTCGAAGATGCGCCTCGCGGCCAGCGCAAGGAATTGCACGGCATCATCATTTATTTTCGCGAAGACTTTCTCGGGGCGGATTTCTTTCAGCGCCCCGAAGCGGAGCGCATCCATCGCCTGCTCAAGCGGGCCGCGGTCGGCCTGCAAGTGCGCGGGAAGACACGCCGCACCGCCGCTGCGCTGATGCAGGCACTGCCCCGGCGCCAGGGTTTCGCCCGGGTGCTGGATCTGTTGCAATTGCTCGATCTGCTCGCCGGCTCCGAGGAACTCGTCCCGATCTGCAGCGCCGGCTTCCTGCCCCAGCTTCCCGACCAGCATGGCGAGCGGCTGCGGCGGGTGTGTGAGTTGATTCAGCAACGCATCGCCGAGCCGTTGAATCGCGACGAGATCGCGCGCCTCGCGCACTTCAGCCCCGGCGCCTTCAGCCGTTTTTTCAAAGCGCGTACGGGCAAAACGTTTCACGAGTTCGTCAATGAACTGCGCATCGGCCGCGCCTGCCGACTGCTCGCCGAACAGGAGTTGAACATCACCGAGATCGCGCTCGGCTGCGGCTTCGCCAATGTCGCCAGCTTCAGCCGCAGCTTCCGCCGGGCGAAACGCTGCAACCCCACACAATTCCGCCGGAAGCTGCAGAGCTTGAATTGAGATCAGGCGGAGCGGCAGATCTCTGTTGTAGCGGCGGGCGGTGACCGTCGGCGGATAGGAAGGAATAGGAGCTATAGGATCTCATTCCTCCTATTCCTCCTATTCCTCCTATTGTCCTCCTCTTGCCCTCGATGGTCACCGCCCGGCGAAAGATAATTCGAAGGGCAACCTTTCGTCCCGACCGCTGTTCACTCCTCCGATGAAGATCCCCCATTTTCTCCCCGCCCTGTTGCTTTCCCTCGCGCCCATGCTGGCGCTGGCACAAGCCCCTCAGCCCGCCGCCAAGGCCGCCAAGCCCGCACCAGTCATTCCCGATTCCATCAAGGCCGACCTCAACATCGTCTACGGCCACACCCCGGAGCAGGAGCTGAAAATGGATGTCTACCGCCCGAAATCCGATGGCGATCCATTGCCCGCTTGCGTGCTCGTGCACGGCGGCGGCTGGGTCGAAGGCGACAAGGAACGCTTCAGCCCGCTGGCCATCGGCCTTGCCCAGCGTGGTTACGTGGTTGCCAATGTCGAATACCGGCTCGGCCCGGTCGCGAAATATCCCGCTGCCGTGCAGGACTGCAATCTCGCCGTCCGCTATGTGCGCACGAATGCCACTCGTTTCGGCGCCGATTCGAATCGCATCGGCGCGTGGGGCGGCTCCGCGGGCGGCCATCTCGTCGGCCTGCTCGCCGCCGCGCCAACGGAAACGAAATTCCTCACCGGCGATGACCGCAACGTTTCCGCCAAGGTCCGAGCCACCGTGGTGATGGCGGGACCGATGGAATTGAACACCGAGAAATCGATCGAGAACTACCGCAAGCAGAAGGAAAACAGCTACGGCTTCAAATGGATCGGCAAACTCTACGACGACGCCCCCGAGCTCTACAAAGAAGCCTCGCCCATCACTTACTTCAGCAAAGACACCGGCCCAATTCTCTTCCTCACCGGCTCATTGGATAACCCTGCGCGCGACACCGCGCCCATGGACAAACTCAAGTCGCTCGGCGTCCCCACGCAGCAAGTCGTCCTCGCTGACGGCAAACACGGCTGCTGGATGCGCGCCCCCTGGCAGGAGCAATGCCTGGAAGCGGTGGATACGTTTTTCAAGAGCTACTTGAAGTAACCTCGGTGCGGCGGCGATTGCGGTTGAATTGAAAGCCAACATCGGCGCGCAATCTCATTCGCGTTCATTCGCGGTTTTCTTCGGCTTCTTCTCTGCGTCTCTGCGTCTCTACAGTGCTAACCATGAAAATGTCCGCACGCCGCGTAGAATTTTTGGCCCGCGAATCACGCAAATAACACGAATGAGGGCAGATCATTCGCGTCATTCGGGTGATTCGCGGGTCACTTTCCCTTCCCTGTCTTTTCGAATGTTCGTGGCTCCCCTTTTGGTTGCGGCTCCGCCGCGCTGGGCCTCTGCGTTTTACTCCTCTTTGATCGCAGCCCTGCCACGCTGCGTTTAGTTCCGCGGAAAGTTTCCATCCGGCACGGTCAAGCGCGTGGGAATCTGATGCGGAGTCGGGCCCGGACTGGCGCTCGGCGTCGGACTCCCCATGAGCAACGCGTTTCCAAAGATGCTCCTCGGTGGGGTCGGACGAACTGTGTGTAACCCGAAATCGCTGAACGGGGCGGACGGCGTGTTCGCCTGCTTGATGACCTCCCACGTGTGTGGAGCGATCGGCGAATTCGCGCCCGGCGTACCGAGACCGCCCAGACCCGTGGCCGGATTGAACTTCAAACCTTTGAGGCCCGACAAATCCGGCCACTGGCTATCCGGCGCCCACGCGGGATGCTGTTTCTTCACCCACGAGATCGTCGCCTGTGGCAGATGCGGAAACACATGCGTCCACACCACCCGCCACCCGCCGAAGAACAGCCACAGGAGAGCGAGCCAGCAGATCCCGCCCCAAACCTTTTCGGCAAAGTCCCCTTTGCGCTGCGCCGAGGACTGATCATTCCCCTCCGGTTGCGGCGCCGGCTTGGGCGCGAGGGAAAATCGCTCCGCCGCGCTGGCGGTGATGACTTTGCCTTCCTCCCCGCGCACCACCAGCTTCACGTGATAGTCCGGCCCGATCGCTTTCTCGGCCGGGATTTTCCACGCCACTGGCGAAGCCGTCATCGCCACGCCGGCCGCGAGCGTCTCGACCAATTGATCGCCCTGCCAAAGTTCCACATCGACTCCCTTGATGCTCACCATGCCCGGCGCCTTCACCTTCCAACGAATCTTTTGCTCGCTCCCCACCGTCCAGCGTTCGCCGCCTTTCGGCGCGACGAGCGCGAGCACCGGCGCACCGGATTTCTCCGCCGGAAACAACGCCTTGCGCCACGTCGCCACATCCTGCGGCCGATCCTTCGCTTCCATCCGCAATGCGTGATCCACTGCTTTGAGAAACTCCGCGCGGAAGCCCGGCCGTGGCTTCGCGGCCAGCCGTCCGTAGCTATCCTTCCCCAGCCGGTCGGTCGCCGCCGGCGGTTTTTCGCCGGTGATCGCCCGCACCATCACCGCGCCGAGCGCATAGATATCCGTCCACGCTCCCTGCAATCCATCCTTGCTCTGATACTGCTCGAGCGGCGAATAGCCCGTGGTGATGATGCTGGTCAGCGCCATCGTCCGCCCGACGATCTCGCGCGCCGCGCCGAAATCCGCGAGCACCGGTTCGCCGCGATGATTGAAGAGAATGTTATCCGGCTTGATGTCGCGATGCAGCAGGCCGGCGCGATGCACTTCCGTCAGGCCGTCCAGCAGCGGCTCGATGACCGCGCGCACGCTGGCTTCATCGGGCTCGCGTTTGATCCGATCCAATCGCGTCTGATAGCTACCGCCATCAAGCAGATCCATCACCATGTAGACCGTGCCGTTCGCCTCGATGAGCCGGTGCACATTCACGATATTCGGATGCCGGAAGCTGGCCACCACTTGCGCCTCTTTCAAAAAGCGATCCCGCGCCCAACGCCAGTCGCCCTCATGCGCCTCGCTTTGCGCCACCACCGTCGAGCCATCCACCCGCGTGGCGATTCCATCCGGCAACAATTCCTTCACCGCCACCACGCGGTTCAGCAACAAATCGCGCGCCCGGTAGGTAATCCCGAACCCACCCTTTCCGAGCGTGTCCATGAAGAGATAATTCTCCAGGCGGAATCCCGCGGGCAGGGCCAGGCGGTGCGTGGCCATGGTCTCAGACGGCCTCCGGTTTTCGACGTGGAAGGGATTGGATGAGCATCGATCGGGTGACATGGGATGGTGACAGTTTTGCGCCCGCCTGGCGAATCGATTTCGCCACACAAGCGGACAACGGGTTCTTAACTTTCCGCACCGCTTTGTGACCGCCCCTCGCACAATTTCTTTCTTGCCGCCTTCGCGGGTATCACCCGAAAATGGCGGCATCCCCAAACAATGTCAGAAGAATCTGTCGCAGTCATCGGCGCCTCCCGCGATCGGCGCAAATACGGAAACAAGGCCCTCCGCGCGTATGTCGAAAGTGGCTACACCGTTTATCCGATTAATCCCAAGGAAGAGTCCATCGAAGGGCTGAAGGCCTTTCCCTCATTGGACAAGATCGAAGGGCCTGTCGATTTCGTGAGCCTGTATGTGCCGCCGGCCGTGGGGCTGCAATTGCTGCCCGCCATCGCCGCGTGCCAGCCGAAGGAAGTGTGGCTCAATCCCGGTTCCGAGAGCGATGAACTCATCGAAGCCGCGGCGGATCTGCATCTGCGCATGATCGTGGGCTGCTCCATCGTGACTCTCGGCTTTTCGCCGGAGGAGTTTCCCGACGCGTAGTATTGGCGTCGATCGAATTGAGTTGGCGAAGCAGCAGGCTGTCCCGGAGGGACAACGGAATTTAGCCGGTGTGCAAGCCTGTGAGCCTCAAGCGAACGGGCGCGGCCACCGGAACTGCGTCCCTCCACGGGGCCGCCCTGAAGGGGCGGAGGAAACTCCCGCGAGCGAAGGATTCCCGCGCCGCCTCCGGGGCGCATTGATGTGAGGGGCGTGTTCCGGGGGTGTCGCTCGCAAGCTCGCTCGGTCCCCGAGACGGCGGAGGGGAATAGAGGCGGTTGGTGGGTGGGCGAGCAGGCTAAATTCCTTTGTCCCTCCGGGACAGCCTGCCTCTTCACCACAGCCGCTGTTCCCCTCCCGACTTACGCGCCCGCCGAAACCTTGCGTGGCCGACAGAAGGCCCAGACGAGTCCGCCTGCGGCCACCACCACCGCGCTACCCGGCTCCGGAAAATTAGATCCGGGGAGAAGCCGTGCGTCCAGCCACAGCCACATAGGACCAAGGTCTGATTTCCCCACTTTCCCGCAACGTGCAGCCTGCACGCCGCGTTTCGCCTCCCTCTCACTCATGTCGTTTTCGCCGCCCATTCGCCTTCCCGCACAACGGGAAGCAAACGCAGCGCAATTCAAAGCATTAAATTTCTTGCCGCCGGCAAAATAGATGTATTATGAGCTTGTCTAATAAAACGCGCTTTCCGTTCCTCTGATCCCTGAGCGCTGTTTTTGACCCTCCTTGTTTGTGAATCCAATCCTCCGCTTCTGCTCCTCGTCCATCGGACGCAAATGGATCGTGGCCCTCACCGGCCTGGTGCTCTTTGGCTTCGTCATCGGGCATCTCATCGGCAACCTCCAGATCTTCCTCGGCTCACCCGAGCCGATCAATCGCTACGGCGCCTTCCTCCAGGGGCTCGGTGAATTGCTTTGGGCGATTCGCTTCTTCCTCCTCGCGATGCTGGTGTTGCACATCGTCTTCACCGTCAAGCTGCGCGCCGAGAGTCGCGCCGCCCGCCCCGTGAACTATGCGGTGACCAATCGGCGTGCGACTTCGCCGGCCGCGCGCTGGATGTTGCTCAGCGGCATCATGGTTTTCTGTTTCATCGTCTTTCACCTGCTGCATTTCACCGCGCAGGTGCCGGCGGTAAATGGTCTCGGCCAGAATTTCGAAACCCTGCACGACGCGCAGGGACGTCACGATGTGTATCGCATGATGGTCCTCGGCTTTTCGAATCCCGCGGCCTCGGCCTTTTACGTCGTGGCGGTCGCGCTGCTCGCGCTGCACTTGAATCACGGCATCATGAGCATGTTCCAGACGCTCGGCCTGAACAGCGGAAAGGTGCGGCCGCTCTGGGAAAAGGGCGGGCCCGCGGTCGCCTGGCTCATCTTCCTCGGTTACGCCTCCATCCCCGTTGCGATTCTCACCGGTATTGTTAAATAATTCTATGAGCTCCACTGTCCTCGAACCCCCGGCAGCTCCCACCTCCGCTCCGTCCACGTCCTCCCCCACCCGCTCGAATATCGTGCTCGACGCGAAGATTCCCGATGGCCCGCTGGAGAAGAAGTGGGAGAAGCACAAGTTTGAATCCAGGCTCATCAATCCGGCCAATCGCCGGAAGTACGAGATCATTGTCGTGGGCAGCGGTCTGGCCGGGGCCAGTGCGGCGGCCTCGCTCGCCGAGATGGGCTACAAGGTGAAGTGCTTCTGCTATCAGGACTCCCCGCGGCGTGCGCACTCCATTGCCGCGCAGGGCGGTATCAATGCGGCGAAGAACTACCAGAACGACGGCGACTCCGCGTTCCGCCTTTTCTACGACACGCTGAAGGGCGGCGATTTCCGTTCGCGCGAAGCGAATGTCTATCGGCTCGCCGAGGTCAGCTCCAACATCATCGACCAATGCGTGGCCCAGGGCGTGCCCTTTGCCCGCGAGTACGGCGGCCTGCTGGCCAATCGCAGCTTCGGCGGCGCGCAGGTCTCGCGCACCTTCTACGCGCGTGGACAGACTGGGCAGCAGCTCCTGCTCGGCGCCTACTCCGCGCTCTGCCGGCAGATCGCCGAGGGCAGCGTGACGATGTACCCGCGCACCGAGATGCTCGATCTCGTGCTCGTGGACGGCCAGGCCAAGGGCATCGTGGTGCGCGACATGGTCACCGGCGCGATCAGCTCGCATGCCGGGGATTGCGTGCTGCTCTGCACCGGCGGTTACGGCAACGTCTTCTATCTTTCGACCAATGCGAAGGGCTGCAACGTCACCGCCTCCTATCGCGCGTTCAAGAAGGGCGCGCTCTTCGCCAATCCTTGCTACACGCAGATTCACCCGACGTGCATTCCGCAGGCCGGCGATTACCAGTCGAAGCTCACGCTCATGTCCGAGTCGCTACGCAACGACGGCCGCGTGTGGGTGCCCAAGCAGAAGGGCGACAAGCGTACGCCGGATCAAATTCCCGAGGGCGAGCGCGACTACTATCTGGAGCGCAAGTATCCGAGCTTCGGCAACCTCGCCCCGCGCGATATCGCTTCACGCTCGGCCAAGGAAGCGTGCGACGACGGGCGCGGCGTCGGTCCCGGCGGGCTCGGCGTTTATCTGGATTTCGCCGACTCGATCAAGCGGCTCAGCGAAAAGACGATCCGCGAGCGCTACGGCAACCTCTTTGACATGTACAACCAGATCACCGGGGAGAATGCGTACCAGACCCCGATGCGGATCTATCCCGCGGTGCACTACACCATGGGCGGCCTCTGGGTGGACTATAACTTGATGTCGAATGTCCCGGGCCTGTTCGTCCTCGGCGAGGCGAATTTCTCCGATCACGGCGCCAACCGTCTCGGCGCCAGCGCACTCATGCAGGGGCTCGCGGATGGCTATTTCGTGATCCCCTACACCATCGGCAACTATCTCGCGCCGCAGATGGGCAAACGTCCGACGACGGATCGCGAGGAGTTCAAGAAAGCAGAGGCCGCGGTGCGCGAGCGCACGAAGCAACTGCTCGGCATCAAAGGCAAGCGCAGCGTGGATCATTTCCACCGCGAGCTCGGCCGGATCATGTGGGACTACTGCGGCATGGCGCGCACGGCGAAGAGCCTGGATCGTGCGCTCAAGCAGATCCCGCCACTGCGCGAGGAATTTTGGAAGAATGTCAACGTCCCCGGCGAAGGCGAAGCGCTCAACGTCGCGCTGGAAAAAGCCGGCCGCGTCGCCGACTTCCTCGAGTTCGGCGAACTGCTCTGCCAGGACGCCCTCGAGCGTCGCGAAAGTTGCGGCGGCCATTTCCGCGAGGAATGGCAAACGCCCGACGGCGAAGCCAAACGCGACGACGAGAACTTCTCCCACGTGGCCGCGTGGGAATACACCGGCGATAACAACAAGCCCAACCGCCACGTCGAACCCCTCATCTTCGAAACCGTTCACCCGAGTGTCCGAAGCTATAAGTGACGGTTTGCTCCCAGCCTGACCCACTGATATTTTCCTGCCATGATCATCGAGCGAATTCCTGAAATTCTGCGGCTGACGCAGGCGGAGCAAATGGAGCTTTGCTACGAGTTGGTCGAGCTCGCGGCCCGCGGAGATACATGGGAGGATCTGTCTCCTGAGGTCGTCGCGGCACTCGACCAGCAGAGAGAAGAATATCGCCGTGATCCCAGCCGAGGGCGTACCTGGGAGCAAGTGAAGGCGAAAATCGCAGCCGGAGAATGGCGCCAGTGGCAGAAATAGTTCTTCTAGTCCGTGCTGAAAATGACCTCCTGCGACTCTACGCCTATTTCGAATCTCGTAGTGCCGGACGCGGTGAAGAGTTTTCCCGCGAAGTTGAGCGGGCGCTGGGACTGTTGTCACTCTGGCCTCGGCTCGGTCGCTCACTTCGGCAGGATTACCGTCGCTTGATGATGAGTCACTTCCCCTATTCCCTCATCTACGCTGTCGAAGGCCGGCGAGTACTGATTCACGCCGTCGCCTCAAACCACATTCCGCTAGGTACGATCCTGCGCAGTCTCGATAGCTGAAGCCCCCTATTTGATCATGAATCTGAATTTAAAAGTTTGGCGTCAGAAGGACGCGAAAAGTGACGGCCGCCTGGTCGATATCGAGGCGCGGAATATTCCCGAGGACTGTTCGTTCCTCGAGATGCTCGACATCGTGAATGAAGACTTGCTCGGCAAGGGCGAGGAACCGATCGCGTTCGATCACGATTGCCGTGAGGGCATCTGCGGCACTTGCTCGCTGACTATCGATGGTGTGCCGCACGGTCCCAGCGAGACCACGACCTGCCAGCTTTACATGCGCAAGTTCAAGGATGGCGACACGATCTACGTCGAGCCGTTCCGCGCGCGGCCCTTCCCCATCCTTCGTGACCTCGTGGTGGATCGCAGTGCCTTTGATCGCATCCAGCAAGCGGGCGGGTTCATTACCGCACGCACGGGTTCGGCCGTGGATGGCAATACGTTGCCGATCGGCAAACCGATTGCCGATGCGGCGATGGAAGCGGCGGCTTGCATCGGTTGCGGCGCCTGCGTGGCGGCCTGCCCGAATGCCAGCGCCATGCTCTTCGTCGGCGCCAAGGTCTCGCACCTTGCCCTGTTGCCCCAAGGCCAGGCCGAGCGCACCTCGCGCGCCCTCAAGATGGTCCGCACCATGGACGAAGAAGGCTTCGGCAACTGCTCAAACTACCTGGAGTGCGAAGCCGTATGTCCCGCGGAGATTCCGGCATCGGTTATTTCACGGTTGAATCGCGAATATGCGAAAGCGTCGGTGAAGGATACCGTCTCCTGACGACAGGAAAAATCTTTATTAGTGTGAACTGAGGCATTTTTCGCCCCCTTAGGCCGGGGAGAGCAGTATGGCGTATGAACTGCTCTTTCAGAAACGCTATGGGTTTCATCGCACCCACGCGTCCGACCTTTTTTCGCCAGCGCAAGCCCCTTGGCTTTACGATGACCGAGGTAGTCATCGCCGCGAGCATCCTGGCGCTCTTCATTGTCGGGTCGCTTTCGGCAATGACGCAGATCAACCGCTGGGCCAATTCCGCCCGTCTGCGCACCCTGGCCACGGCGATGGTCCAGCAGAAGATCGACCAGATCCTTACCACCCCTTGGTCCGTGCTCTCCACCACTCCGACGGTGTTGCAAGCGGGCACGACCACGGAGACGAAGCTGCCGCTGAACAACGACTCGTTTAACAACGAGTCCGGCCTGAGCAGCGCCTTCACCAATCTCGATGTGCAGGTCATCGATACGCGGACCACCACGGTCACCAGTCTCTCGGCGCACCTGATCCGCGCCGTGGTCACCGTGAGCTACACCTACCGCAACCGCCCCAACACGATCAGCATGACCACGCTGCGCACCACCGACGATTTCTAGTCCGCTCCGATGTCTCGCGTTCGTTCCGCTTACACCCTCGTCGAATTGCTCGTCGCGATGGCCATCTTCAGCATGGTGTCGGTCGGGCTTTTCGCCTTCGCCTCGGCGTCCCTGCGGATGGTGGGCCGCAACCTGGCGACCAATCACACCCACGAGGTCATGCGCATCTCCGACCAGGAGTTGCTCTACAATCTCCACGCCTCGGCGTCGGCCTTTCAGTTGATCACTTTCGACGGAACGAACTACGCGGACGCATCTCCCACTGTCACCGCCGATCAGGATCCCTTCACGCAGCAGTACATCAGCACGCGGACCAACGGCGTGCGCTTTCGGCTTTCGGCGAGCGGCCCCTACAAGATCACCAGTGTTAGCAATGACACAAAAAACCAGGCGACGACTTTCACCCTCGATTTGAGCGTCAACAATACGGGGCAATTCACGCCCGCGGTCGAGGTGGGCGACAAGCTGGTCATCCCGCTGATCTCCCATGAATACGACGTTACGGCGGCAAGCATCACCGGCACTACGGCTACCGTGACCGTTACCCCACTCCTGGGTTTCACCATCCAGCCCACCATTCCCGGTAACTTCACGACCGCCTACCTCTATCGTGAAGTCGCCTACACGGTTTACAACAACCAGCTTCGCTACCACGCGGACTATACCGGCAAAAACAAGAGCAAATACGTGCTGGTCCGTGACAAGATCACTTCGCCCAAACCTTTCGCCGTGCTCTTCGCCACGGCGACCTCGCCCAGCAGCACGTGCTTGAATCTCCGCTTCTCGCTGGAGTTCTACGATACCAATTACAGCTCCAAAAAATACACCAGCGGCACCGCCACGCTGCAGGCCATCATTCCTCCACGGGTGCAACCGACGGATGTCACTTCCACCAATTCCAGCTAGCATGAAGTCCATCAGGAATACCGAATCCGCGAGCGGCTTGCTGGCCGTTCTCTTTTTCATGGTGCTGACCATGTTGACCATCGCGATGATCTACTCGGTGACGAACTCACACGTCATCGCCAGTCGGCGAACGATCGATCGCTCCATTGCCCTTGCTTATGCGGACGGCGTGCTGGAATCGCTGTTCGACCAATGGCGCACCCAAATGAGTTCGGTCACCAACGCCACCGACCGCGCTTCCGGCATGTCCACTTCCGCGCTGACTGCGGCCCTCACCCCGCCCGATAGCAACACACTGCCGCCACCCGCCAATGTGAGCTTGAGTAGCTGGAGCATCACCGCCCTGACCCCGCTGCTGGCCACCACGACCGATGCTCAGGGCCGGCCCGTGCCGGAAAACGGCACCACGGCCAGCTTCCGTGTTCGGATTTACTACCGGGCCAGCGTGACCGTCCAGTTTCGCAGCGCGACCGGCAGCAAGACCGCGATGGTGCAGCGTATCTTTTGCCGGGCCGGGCGAAACATGTTCGATAACTTCTTCTTCGGCACCCAGCCGAATGTGGAATTTCATCCCGGCCCGGACATGTACGTGAACGGCACCGTCTATATCGGCGGCAATCTCTATACCGCGCACAATTCGCTCCACTTCATGCAGGACGTCACTTTCACCGGCACCCAATATCTCAATTTCCGCCCGGAAGATTCGCGCTATGGCAGTGAGACGCCCAATATCACCAGCGGCGGCCTTTCGGATAACTGGAGCTCGAGCAATCCTCCCCACGTCGGCTCTCAGCAGAAGCTGCTCGACGTCCCCATGAGCAGTCTCGATCCCAACTACCTGGATGATCCCATTTCCAACGACCAGGACTCCAACAAAAACCCGAACGACAACGGTTATCACGAAATCATCGAGGAAGTCACCGACTCCACCAAGACCGATCCTTTGCAATTGGATAGCGCCACCAGCGAGCGCCTTTCCAACGCCGCGGATTATCGCGTTTACGTCGACTCCAGCAATGCGCTCACTATCTATTCAGGCAGTTCGACCACCGCGCTCAGCACGACCAGCGCGGAATACCTGGCGATCTCCGGCGCCGTTACCCTGAATACGGCCATGATGGACGACCGTGAAGGCGACAACGTGCGCATGGTTTCGATCGACGTGAGCAAGATCACCACGGCGGCCAACAACAACACTCTCAAGGATAGCAACAGTACGATCCAAGGCACCGGTGGCGACGGCTTCCTCATCTATGTTTCCGACACGAGCACCGGCGCGAACGTCAAAACTAACATCGTGGATTCCTCGACGGGCAAGAAAACGGCGGTGACCAGTGCGAAAGTGCGCGGGGTGAAACTGACCAATGGAGCCTCCCTCCCGACCGCCGGATTGACGGTCGTCTCCCCGAACCCGGTCTACATCCAGGGCGATTACAACACCGGCAGCACGGCGAGCGCACAGCCGCAGTCCAACACCACCTCCAATTACACCCCGCCCACGGACACGCCGAGTCCGACCGTCAGTCCCTATAATCGTATCGCTTCCGCAGTCGTCGGAGATGCGGTCAACATCCTTTCCAACAACTGGAACGACGCGAACTCCTCGAGCGACCTCGGCTCTCGGGTCGCAACCAGCACCACGGTCAATACGGCCATCGTCGCCGGGAATGTCCCGACGACCAAAAGCTCCCCCACGACCATCGGCTCCTACAGCGGGGGCATCGAGAACTTCACCCGCTTCCACGAAGACTGGAGCTCTTCCTATTTTACCATCTACGGCGCGCTCGCCTTGCTCTTCGATTCCGAGCAGGCGACCCACCCGTGGTCGAACGCCAGCTACAATCCCCCCAACCGCCGCTGGTATTACGATTCCCAGTTGCAGAACAGCAATCCGCCCGGCTTCAGCGCGACGAAAACCTACAGCCGCGGCGACCGCATCCAATACTAATACCAGTGAAGTCGTTATCTTCCGTCATGCTGGCTCTCGCGGCCGGCGTCCTCTTTCACCCACCGGTCAGGGCGCTGGATTTCACGCCGCAGGAAACCTGGCGGGCGCTCGAAGGGGTCCGCATTCCGGGTGCTCCTGTTCAGCGATCCGCTGGGACGCATCCGCTATCAGCCACCGGGAAATTGGAACGTCAGCGGCAGTGGCTCGACGCTGGCTCTCTATCCGCCGAGCGTCACCGGCGCCTTCATGAAGATGTTCGTCCTCGGGCATGCCGCCGGTATTCCGGAGATCACCACGTTTTCCTCCGATGACCTCGCCAAGTGGTGCCATAACTATCTCGCCACGGACGCCCAGGAGGTGAAACTGCTCGATGAAAACCCGAGTCCCTTCATGCTCAGTGGCAAACCGAGCCGCGAGTTCATCTTCGATTACAAATCCAGCGGCCAGCACTACCAGACGTCCGTCGCCGTGATGGACTGGACGGACAAGGAGCATCTCACCGTCGTCATCACCGCGCTGGCCCAGGACTTCAAGGCCATCCACGACACCGGGATCTCCAGCCTCTTTAGCTGGAGCCTGCGCAAGACGGAACCGCCCAAGGCTTCACCCGCACCCGCTCCCACCACAGCCGCTGCCCACCCGACCGTCCCCGGTCCCACCCCCATTCGGGCGGTGACTCAGTAGGCCAGTCGCGGCAGCGGCTTTGGCGGAATGGAATTCGAGGACTGCGCGGTTACAGCGCGGCGGCGATGGCCTCGCCCATTTCGGTCGTCCCGACGCGGCGCGTGCCTTCGCTCCAGATGTCGCCCGTGCGCAGGCCGTCATCGATGACGCGACGCACCGCGGCGTCGATCGCATCGGCCGCCACATGCTCGCTCAGCGAATAGCGCAACATCATCGCCGCGGAGAGAATCTGCGCGATCGGATTGGCAATGCCCTTGCCCGCGATGTCCGGCGCCGTGCCGCCGCTCGGTTCGAAAAGACCGAACCGCCCCGTCGGCGTCTCCTTCAGGCCCAGGCTCGCGCTCGGCAGCATACCCAGTGACCCGGCCACCATGGCCATCTCATCGCTCAGGATGTCGCCGAAAAGATTTTCCGCCAGCACCACGTCGAAGCCGCGCGGATTCTTCACCAGCTGCATCGCCGCATTGTCGACGTAGAGATGATTCAGCGTCACATCGGGATACTGCTTCGCGATTTCATTCACCGTCGCGCGCCATAGCACCCCGTTCTCGAGCACATTGGCCTTGTCGATCGACGTGAGCTTCTTCTTGCGGCCCTGCGCGGCCTTGAAAGCCACATGGGCGATCCGCTCGATCTCGCTCTTCTTGTAAATCATCGTGTCCACCGCCACCGGCTCGCCATTCTCCTCGTGCCGGCCTTTCGGCTGGCCGAAATAGAGGCCGCCGGTCAGTTCGCGCACACACAGCACGTCGAAGCCGCCTTCGATCAGCGACTCCTTCACCGGCGAGGCATGCGTCAGCTTCGGGAAACACACCGCCGGGCGCAGATTGGCGAAGAGCGCGAAATGCTTGCGCAACGGCAACAACGCCGCGCGTTCCGGCTGCTCATTCGGCGGCAGGCTCTCCCATTTCGGTCCACCGACCGAGCCGAAGAGAATCGCGTCCGATTCACCGCAAATGCGCACCGTTTCCTCCGGGAGCGCCTTGCCGTCGACATCGATCGCGATGCCGCCGACGCGGGCCTCGGTCAGCGCCAGTTGAAAGCCAAATTTCTTCTCCGCGACAGCGAGCACCCGCCGCGCCTCGGCCATCACTTCGGGGCCGATGCCATCGCCCGGGAGAACAGCGATTTTGAAAGTTTTCATAGGGCGGCAGAGACTAATGGCCGCGCGCGATTTGCCAAGCCGGAGTTTAGGAATGCGGAATGTGGAGTGCGGAATTCGGAATGGCCGGCACGATCATTCGTCATTCCGCATTCCGCATTCCGCATTCGTCATTCATCACCCCCACCGATCCGCGATCACCCTCAACTCCTCCACCAGCGTCTCGACCTTCTTCAAATCGCGCCGGCGCCCCTTGGTCGGCTTCACCTCCAGCGAGCGCAGCAGCATCAGCATGTCACGTAAATCCGACACCCGGCTGGGCGGCAGCTTCTTCTTCGAATCGCCATCCGCCTGCACCGCCGCGTGCAATTGCACAATCTCCCCTTCGATCTGCGAGGAATACGTCCCGATGAGATCGCGGAACGTCTTCCGCAAAAACGCCAGTTCCTCCGCCACGGTCTTGAACGGAAGGGCCGACGCTGGTTTGGACTTGGGTTCGTCTTTCACGGGCGAATACCGTCAACGCATGAAGCGCCGCACGCGCGGCGTCAAGGCGACGATTGTGAACTTCTTGAGAAGATGCGCCTTTCCTCAGCGCAAGCAACGTTTGATCGCCCTTTTCGTATCCTGGTCGTGTACGTGCTTCCGATACGCTGCCCGCAGGATCTGCGTCACCGTTTTACGTCGCGGCTGCCGCCCTTCTGCCTGCCGGCGAAGCGCGGTGCCCAATGCGTAGTCCCATACGTGGCTGGTCATAACGTCAGTAGTAAGAGCAGGAACCGTAGCCACTTCCGGTGGCAGTTTTGTGACAAATGGGTGAATTCACCCTTTCCAGAAGGGGCCGGATTTGCCTTTCCCCCCGCCGCACGGCAAAACTGTCGCCATGAAGCGTTTTCGCACCGGCTGGATCTCCGATATTCATCTCGGCAGTAAAGGCAGCAAGGCTGATGCCCTGCTGCAGTTCCTCCGTGAGTACGAATTCGAGAAACTCTATATCGTCGGTGATTTCATCGACGTATGGCAGCTTCGCCGAGGCATTTACTGGCCGCAGGCCCACAACGACGTCATCCAAAAAATTTTGCGCGCCGGCCGCAAAGGCACCCACGTCATCTACATTCCTGGGAATCACGATGAATTCGTCGCCCATTTCTTCGGCCATTTCGGCGCCGTGGAGATCATGCCCCGGGATATTCACACCACCGCAGACGGCCGCCGCCTCCTCGTGATTCACGGGCACGAGCTCGACACCGTGGTGCAAAACATCAAGTGGCTCGCCTTCGTCGGGGACGTCGGCTACCAGCTCCTCCTGAAGCTCAACGCGCCGGTCAACACCTTCCGCCGCCTCTTCGGCCTCGGCTACTGGTCGCTCAGCGCCTACGTGAAGAAGAGCGTGAAAAACGCCGTCAGCTTCATCGGCGCCTTTGAGAACGCCATCGTCCAATACGCGCAGGCCGATAAAGTGGAAGGCGTGGTCTGTGGCCACATCCACTCACCGGTCATCCGCACCATCGAGTCGACGACTTACTACAACAGCGGCGACTGGGTGGAAAGCCTCTCCGCGCTCGTCGAGGACTTCAACGGCCACATCGAGCTCGTCACCAATTTCGCCGTCGACGCCACCGGCCGCCCACCGACCCATTTGGACCATCACGACGACGACGAGCCGGCCACACCGACCGCGCCCCTCCCCGCTCCAGCCTCGCTGTAACGCAGCGTCGCAAGCCCCCCGCACTGCTCGTCGAGCAGTTTGGGCTTGCTCGGAGGCAGATTGAGAGGGACCAATTTACGCATGACGAAGGAGGTGCGTAATTCCCGCAGGAGTGCCCGCCATGGGGAGACGTCGCCAACGCAATTCGCCCACCAACGCTTCCAATCTGAAGCCCTAAATTTGATGGCTCCAAAATGGAAGCCTACTATCCGTTAGACGCCTTCGCCCTATGCTCGCATTAAGCAGCCTTCAGTGGAAAGAGTTCGGCAGCTTCACCGGCAATGCCGAAGAGTTGCCTGCCGATCTCCGCTCGTGGCAGGCTGCCATAGGAACGTCGGACGAGGAGGGTGAGTGGGGTTGGCTCCGGGACCAGTTTCTTTGCCAACACACCATCCAGGATTCAGCTATCGCCATCGTCCCACACATCTGTGGACTACTTTCCACTACGGCACCCGCTCTCCAGCATTATTACGCCATCGATCTTGGTCAGGTTCACATGGCGTGGCGGCGCAGCCCTATTGTGTCAATCTCGCCGGAGCTTGTCGCCACTTACGAGGCAGCCATCGTTTCCATTCGCCCGTGGTCCTGCGCGTGTCTTGCACGCTCCCTGGCCCCCATCGATTTCCGTTATCTTCTTTCGGCTTGCGCCGCTCTGTGCGAGCATCCCGGCTTAGGTCGTTTCCTGTTCAGCCTCGACAGTTCAACCGACGAGTTTCCCGATTCGGTCGGTTACATATGAGCGCGCCTTCCCCATTCGACCGATCATCTGTCCAAGCGCTGCAGGGAACGGCTCCTGTAATCGAATGAGCGAATCGCGCGACAATATGATTTCAGCAATCAAAGAGATTGTCGTACCGACGTTTCGTAACATGCGCTTTCGTGGTTCATTCCCACACTTCCGTCGCGAGCGAGGTGAGCAGTTCGACCTTCTCACATTTCAGTTCAGTAGTTGGGGCGGTAGGTTCGCGGCCGCAGCAGGTATCGGCAGCTGGTTCATTTCGATCGAGCGCAAAGAGTCCTCGACCCAATGAAGTCCCAAGTAATCGCGCCTGCCCGCGCGTGGCACCGCACGCGACTTTAAAATCGAGTCCATGAAAAGCTTCTACAAGATTCCCGCCGACATCTACGAGCGAGTTCACGAAGGCGTGCTTGCCATCGTCAATGCCAGTCAGGCAGGCGATGACGTTCTTTCAGCCTCGCACTATGGGCAGCTTCGAGAGTTCTGCGAGCAGCAGACTGCCGCCGGTCGCGGTTCAGGCTTCATGTGGGAGGCGCTCGCCGATGTGACTGACGATTCTATCGAACGGTTAGCCTGCTACGAGCGTTCCCTAGCACTGGCGCAGCACAACTCCGAACCTACGCACACCGTCCTACTCGCCATCGGGCAGCACCACGCAGAAGCAGGCGACTGGTTACACGCTGAACCCCTTTTGATTGCAGCGCGGCAGCAGGCAATCGCTTTTGGCGATGTCGACACTGAAGGCGAAGCTGCTTCACTCTTACTCCAAGTCCCAACCAATGACGCCTGACCAAGCGTTTCAGCGAACTGCTCCGGGCGGTCGTGCCTGCTGCTCCCCTGGGAACCTACTGCGCAGCAGTCATGACTCGCCCATTACCAGCCCTTCATTATACCCCTCCGCCTCCTCGACCGTCCGTCCGCCGTCTCCCGCTACGGCAGGATTGGAGGCGTTAGGCATTGATCCACGTTTCCTGTGACCGAAGACGAGAAAATTCAAGACATCGCGGTTGCGATGATTCGCCGCCACTCCATGGACCCAGAAGACTGGCGTTCGACGAGTATCGGAGCACTCCGCCCGGAGGTTCTCTGTCACCTGGCGCTTTTGCCCGGTGAGCTGGTTTTGGTGTGTGCTTTCTTTTCTGATACCAGTTGGTATGCGTTTACTACACGACGTATCGTTAGCAAACACGCAGGGACTATTGCCACTCTCGATCCGAAGCGAGGCGTCGAGTCGCAGTTCGGAAATTTCAAAGGCTACGGCCCCGGCAGCAACACTGAACTCGGCGCCATCCCCACAGCGACGGCCACACTAAAATGCGGAGCCTCGACGCTTCAACTTGAGTATGAAACCGGCAAGCCTTCGATGGCCCCTATTTACGCCGCAAAGTATTGGTCACAGAAGCATCCCATTCTCGACAAACTCTTAACGAATGCCGAACGGGCACTCTACAAATCCCGCAACGTCTAACCCAAGAGGTGCGGCGAACTGCTCTGGGGCGTTAGGCATCGCTATCCATCCCCCGTGAACGAAGATTCCACGAAAACACCTGAAGAACTGCTCGATGCCGTCGCAGACCGAGATAGCTTCCTCGCATTTCTTGCCGCACTCATCATCGACCGCGAACGCGCAGAGGAGACCGAACGAGCCGATCCGAGACGCCATCAACGGGGCGGTGCCGGCAACTGGCAGAACACCTCCATCTCGGCTTTCCTCGGCGCAGCCTCTTGCTATTTCCAGCACCCGGATTACCCGCATCGTGACACCCCTTCGCGTCGCGCTCCGTTATCTTGGCACGATTTCGCCGTGTTTCTCCACCTCGGAAAGATTTATGAGTAGGCCCGCGACGCCATCCGAACGCTGCTGCGAACCGCTCCGGCTGTCACCCCTGCTGCTTCCAACCTCCACCTTATCATCCACTATCCCGCACCCTTCGCGCCAACCTCCGCGGTCGCTGAGCTTGGGGGCGTCATGTGCTTTCACGCGTCTCCCGCGGAACGAGAGATAACCAGTCCTTTCACTCAAAACGCTTTATGGGTAGTACACCTTTCAGCTCTCTCCTTGGGGGCATTGCAGCACTTGTTTTTGCCACGCTCGTCAGGTATCGCGCGCTCTGGTTCCTACATGAAGACACGATTCTCAACGGAGGCAAATGGGTTTCCACCGCTGAGTTTGCAGCCACCCTGTCGAAGTATTTCTACATGTTCGGGGGCTTTGCTATCGTCCTCGGCTTCGTTTTGTTGTTCACACTTTCCGAGGAGCGCAGGCGGCGGATCGCACAGTTGCCTCGTTGGCGGCGTTTCATGGTTTGGCCTATCGACAGCCACATTGCCCCACGGAATCCCGATAGATGAATCTCCCGCCATTACACAATTGATTACAAAGGCTTCTCCTACGAAAACATGTTGCTGTTTGACGGTAGCCCATTCCACCCTGGACCACATCGATGAAGACGACCATCCTGCCTATGATTGGTGCAGTTGTCGTGCTCGTATCGACTACCGGCTGTCTTTTTTTGCAGGGCTTCGAGGATCATTCCCGTTTGGCGATCAAGCCACCCATTTTGGCGCATGCGCTCAATGGCAATATGGACGCCGTGAAACAGTACATAGAAGCCAATGAAAATCCGAATGCGACGGACGAAGCGGGAAATACGCCGCTAATGATGGCTGTGGTCATGGATCATGTCGACGTGGTCGAATATTTGTTGGCCCATGGAGCAGATCCTTTCTTGAAAAATAGGGCGGGAGACACGGCGCTGGTGATCGCCAAAAGGGGAGCCCCAAAGAAATCAACGCAGGTACTCGAAAGTTACATGACTTCCCATTCAGAATCAAAGCGACCCCATGCCGCTTTCGTCCTTGCAGCTTCAATTGCTCCATGGGACTGGGCGTCGGCTCCGGAAGGAAATTCTCCAGTGATGGCTTCCAAATGGAAGCCTACTACCCGTTAGGCCTCTAGCAATGCCAGCATTTCAACCAGACCCAGTAGACGATCGTACGCCGCTGATGCGAGCGGCGTGCGCAGGGGATTTGTGCGAGCTTTTCGATCTTTTACTTTCGGGCGCGCTCGTCGATGCCCAGGATTCCCAGCGTTGGACCGCACTGAGCTATGCCTCCTGGCACGGACAGTATGAGATTGCTCAACAGCTTCTCGACTCTGGCGCCGATCCAGATGTACATGAGTCCTACTCCATGGTTGACACCCCACTGAGTCTCGCCGCACAGCGCGGAGACTTCGACCTCGTCCGGCTGCTCATCGCTTTCGGAGCGAACCCCGACATCTACGCCGGAGTCGCCGCAGCTCGCGCAGAATGTTACGCACGCTGGCGTGGATTCCACGATATCTCGGAGTTTTTGCTCTATCATGAAGACCGACGCACAAAGGCCTGACAAGGCGCGGCAGGCGAACACGCACATTCAAAATCGCATGGCCAAAAACAAGATGCCGGTAGGTGAGCAGGTTTTAGCTATCTTCCGCGAGTTGGTCGGTGAGCGCGCGAGTCAGCTTTCGATCGCAATTCCAGACGCGCAGGCAAGCATCAGACAGGCTCTTTTGACCAAGCACCCGAAGGAGATTGCTCACGACGTCGCTTTCCACCTGACGGATTGGCAATCAGATGCGGCCTTCATCGTCGCGATACTTCTCTTTCCCGAGCGATTCACTCGCGCACAGATTCGCGATGGTGTTCAGCGGTTCGCTATTCACGCCCCAAACCATACCGCAGCCGCAGCGAAGCTTTGTGGCTTCCCGGTCAGCGATATATTTGAGATAGGAGCACTTGATGCAGCCGACAACGACTGACCAAGCGCTGCGAACACTAAAAAAGGTAAGCCAATGATACCCCTCGACAGTCCACGGTGGTCTGAGTTGGAGCACGCATACGGCGCAGCTGACGACATCCCTCCGCTGCTTCGGCAACTTGAAAGCTTTCCGGTGTCCTGTGGCGACAGCGAGCCGTGGTTTACGCTTTGGAGTTCGCTTTGTCACCAGGACGATGTTTATCCCGCTTCGTTTGCGGCTGTTCCGCACATCATCCGCATTCTCGCGACCGCCCCTACACGCGCCAGTTTCAGCTTCTTTCAGCTTCCCACCTGCATTGAGATCGCCCGTGCCCGCGACGGATTCCCAATACCGGACGACCTCCGACAGCCGTATTTTGATTCTTTGCAGCAGTTTCCTTCTTTGGTGGCCGCTTCCGCCACTCGACCATGGGACGAGAATCTGATGTGCTGTGGCCTTTCTGCTATCGCCGCTGCCAAGGGGTTTCCTTCCGTCGCCAACGCCCTCCAAGAACTTACCCCGAAGACGGCCGAACGATTTATGGATTGGTTCTACGAGCAATGACCGCAACGCCTATCCATGCGTTGGTTCGAACGGGCCGGAAACTCTCTCCTGCGTTCGACGCGTTGATAGGTCCGTCTCCCGCCACGACGGGATTGGGGCGTTAGGCGTCGCTACCCGTCTCCCATGAACGACGATGCAGATTTCATCGCAGAGGCAATTTCCGCACAGAGCGTGTTCACGCTCACGGTTACGGATCGCGCCTGCCAACTCGTGTTTCAGGACGCGGGTGGAACTGCATTTCCGTTTTGGTCCAGCCCTCTGCGGGCCGAACAGATTCGAAGATCCTCCCCGCGCTTTGAGCACTACGCACTCCGCGAGGTCTTCCTGGCCAATTTCCTCCGCTGGCTCGTTCAGCTTGAATCGGAACATATCCGGATTGGATGGAATTGGTCTTCCGAGACCTTCGCCAGGCGGTTCGAAGAAAGTCCGAGCTCAGACAGGGTCTGTCAGGACAGCCTCCCGGCAATCACCCTAAAAGAACGCCTCGAAAAACAGATCGATGAAAAAACCGCCTGATCCATGCGCTGCAAACACGCCTCCGCAGTCGCCGAGCTTGCGGTCGTCAGGCGACTCGTGCCAATGAGAAAGCAATATCACTTTCGTCCTTCTGAGCGCGGCCTTCTGGCGTGGGACGTTGACCGACTCGTTGCGATGAGCAAAGAGTTTCCTCGCGTCCAGGTCTCATTGGCCACGATACGAGAACTCGATGAGCCGTTTTGGTTCGGCCTCGGTAATACTCCGACTTGCCGAGCCGTAGTGGAGCACGCCCGCTTGATTGAGGCCGCCGATTTGAGTTTTCCGATTATCCTCTCTTCGGATGGCCGAGTCATGGATGGCATGCACCCTGGCCGGAACGCCTGCTGCCGTTTCTTCATTGGGGATGCGCTATTCTCTCTTGCGTTGACTGCTCGTCGCCCTCATTGCCAGTATTCCGAAATGACGCAGACGGTTCGCTCACCGCGGAGGCTCCCAGTCTTGAGGGCTGGCTAAACGATTGGCTTGCAGGACGAGATTTATGGAAGCTTCAGACATAACAACAACGCGACCTATCCAACAGCAAACACCAACCCATGACTAAACTCCGTGTAGAAAGTTTCACCATTTCGATTGATGGCTTCGGCGCCGGCCCGGACCAGAGCCTGGAGAACCCGCTGGGCATCGGCGGAAAGGCCCTTCATGGATGGGCGTTCGCTACTCGCACGTTTCAGGCGCAACTGTTCGGCGCCCAGGGCGGAGAGACCGGGATCGATGACGACTTTGCCGCGCGGGGTTTCCACAATGTCGGTGCCTGGATTATGGGCCGGAATATGTTCGGACCAGTCCGCGGTCCCTGGCTTGATGAGAGTTGGAGAGGTTGGTGGGGGGATAACCCGGTGTATCATAAGCCGGTTTTCGTGCTCACGGATCATCCTCGTGCTCCCCTCGTCATGGAGGGCGGCACGACCTTTCATTTCGTCACCAAGGGGATTCGCGCCGCACTCGAACTCGCTCGCGAAGCCGCCAACGGAAAGGATGTCCGCATCGGAGGCGGAGCGTCGACCATCAGGCAATACCTTCGGGAGCGACTGATCGATGAACTACATATTGCCATCGCACCTGTCCTGCTTGGCGAGGGCGAGCGGTTATTCGACGGCATCCACCTGCCAGACTTGGGATACACCTGCACCCAGCATGTCCCATCGCAGCGAGCCACCCACATCGTGTTAACCCGCACATGAACCCAACGTCGCCTCCACGGTCTCCCGCCACGGCGGGATTGAGGCATTAGGCGCCACTACGCGTCTTATGAAATCGACAATCTTACTTCTCGGACTTTTGGCAATCGTCTCGCAAGTGAGCGCAGAGCCTCCACCTCACGATGCGAAGCCCGCACTCACCGATTACGAGACTGTCCGCACCGCAGAAACATTTAGCATCGGAGCGACGGGCTTTGCTGCCAAGATTACGCCAACCGAGACTTCGCTCAGAAAGATTCTACTAACTCCAACTGCCGCGGAGGACTGCCGCAAGCTCACCGTCGCAGGAACTCCGGCCGGGCAACTCTACGGTTTGCTAGGCCTGAAGCTTCTCAAGGACGCCACGTATCCGGCGGCCGCGGCGCGGTATCGGTTTTCTCGAGTCGAGGTTTCAGTTACGGACGCGTGCAACTTAACCCGGCGACCCACATTCTTCGTCGTGCAACTCATCGACCAGGGGAGGATCAAATGAACGTAGCCGCAACGTCTGACCAGGCGCTGCAAATTGTCGCCATGTCCCCCGCACAACAGAGTTGCCCCGGAAACTGGCCAGCGCCACGAAAGCCTCACTTTCGTGACGAGGTAAAGACATCGGCTTCCCTGGCGGCCACCGAACCAGTCGGCATATGAAACCCAATCACCGATACCCTGTCCTGCTCCGATCATGGCTTCGAATGGGCGAGCCCCAACTCGGCCTTTTTCCCTTGCGAAAAGACGAACCTTGATCCTCCCTATTAAAGGTGATCTCGAGAATATGCCGATGATCCCCACTTCTTCATGTCGGTTTAATCACATGTTAGGCGACCTCCACGCGCTTGCCAGAACCCAGCAAACCAAATGAAAACACGCGTCATCACTACCGCATTTGCCACCGCAATCTTTGCGCTGGTTGCCACCAATCACGCCACCGCCGAGACACCGTCCCTCGAACACAAACTCAATGTCACCCCGGAAATCAAAAAGGCCTTCACCGGCTCCGACTCAATCGAGATTCGGCAGATTACCGGCACAGCCGCGACGTTTCAGGTTGGCGGCACCTACCGCGTCACCGGCGTCTGCAAGCAGCAAAACCTCAAGCACGCCGTGCTGTATATCGGCAATACCGCCGAAGCTGGCCCGGAGGCAATCACCGCCGCAGCCGGTTCGTCCTTGTTCAAGCCGCTTGCGGACACTCGCACCGAGTTTGACTTCACCTTCACTGTCCTGCGACCCGGGATTCTTCACGTGACCATCTACGACAGCGACAACCACGATAAGAACGACAACGCCTATGCCGGCATTTATCTCGGGGATGTCGTTTTCAAGCACTGAACCAATATCGCCTATCCAAGCGCTGTAGGCATGGTTGAGGTGCTAGCCATGCGCTGCGAATTGTCGCCATGTTTGTCGCCATGTTTGTCGCCATGTTTCCACCTCGACCTGCAGGAAGGGCCTCCGGCCGTTTGTATCGGCGCATTGGCGCAAGCAGTCCACCTCGACCTGCAAGAAGGGCCTCCGGCCATTTGCGGCGGCGCATCCGCGCGGGCAGTCCCCATCGACCTGCATAGTGCGCCTCCGGCGTTCAGGAGAGGTGCTGTCGCGGGGGCAGTGCTCCGGCCATGGCTCGCTTTTTCCGATATCCAAACTAAAGATATTCACCATGAACACCCCCCTTCGCGCGGCGCTCGTTTGCCTCGCCATCATTTCTATCGCGGTCGCGGCGACTCCGAATACTCGCACGCGCCTCACGGCGCAACGGATCGCCGACCTGACCGCCCCGGCGGAAGGTCCGCACCCGAAAGGCTACAAGATCGAGATTTCCGGTCTCGGGAGCTCCCTACTCGCAGCAGCCAAACCCGAAGGCGAGATACTGTCCGTCCGTGAGCTTCACTTTCCGAGCGAGTTCAAGCCGCCCCAAGCAGCAGCCAACGGCGCTCCCGGCATCACGCCCACCACACCCACCGCGTTTGAGACGGTCAACACCGGCTGGAGCGTTCGCCTGACCGCCAAACCACACGGCAAGGTCATCGCCGTTTATGGTATCGCCGATTACGTCGAGGCGGAGCTTGTTGCTGGCGGCTACGGCGTGGTGGCCGGCCCCATTTACACCGAAAAGGGTGAGGTGATCACCCCGAACAAGCTCGACCAACCGAAGCTTCAGACCACGACGACACGCTTCAACATTTTCGCTGTGGCCGGCGAGTCTTACGAAGTCACACTCTACCGCGGAGCCAAATCTGAGAAGCACATCGTCACGGTCTCAGCCGAATAATCGCAACGCCATCCAGGCGCTGCAACCGACAAAGCGCCTCTTCTCCACCTTTGCTCAATCTCCATGGACAAACTCAATCGTTTTTGCACCGCCCGAACCACCACCGCTTTATCGGCTGAGCTCCTTTCGTTAGGCGTCGCTCACGTTTCCCGATGACGGACGAAACCCTCACTGCCGTTCGCGAGTTCCTCGAAGCCTTCGAGGAAGTCTTTCGGGACGATTGGCAATATACCAAGTCTATGCTGGGCATCCGTGGCGAGACACCTGAACAAACCGAGGCCGCACGCAAGATGGGACTGGAGACGATCGACCTCATCGCTCCCGATGGCACATTCTTGGAGCCTCGCGTTGACGACGAGATAGAGGATTGGGGAGCCCGCGGCGGGCTGCTCGCACGCTATCGCCGCCTCAAGACTCTCATGGAGCCGCCTGCCACCAAATCTGTCCAATGACCTTCTTAACTTCGACCGCAACGCCATCCAAGCCCAGCGAACGGGCCGGGAACTCGCTCCCGCATTCGACACGCTTATAGACCCGTCTCCCGCCGTGGCGGGATTGGGGCGTTGGCGACTCCACACGCTCTCCTTGATATGAACGATGATCTTTCCCACAGTACACAGAACGTGACCGAACAATTTGGTGTCAACGGGTGGGTTCTTTTTTCTCAACTCTTCTCGTTGGTCATTGTTCCCGCGGCTCTCGTGCTATCCATCTTCGCCACGATCTACTGCCTGCGTCATCATCGTTCCGACAGAAGATTGCCTCTTTGGCTGCTTCTGACGTGGCTCGTTCCTATCGTCGGTCCGCTCTGCACATTTGTCGCGCTCAGACGACCTCATCCAACAGAACGGACCAATGACACAACGCCAAACACCGCCGCCTGATGCGAGCGGCCCGGGAACTCTCTCCTGCGTTCGACGCGTTGACAGGCCCGTTCTCCCGCCGTGGCGGGATTGGGGGCTTTAGAGCATTTAAAATAGAACTGTAGCCGTTTGTGGGATGAACGGGGGATGTAGTCGCCTGCTCCGTCGAGGGGCAGCGGCAGAGCGCCGCATCTACAACGACCCTGCCGCGGCTACACCTTTACTTAAAATGCTCTAGTTGAGGTAAACGAGCTCGTTCGTGAAAAGCAGCGCCTGCGCGTACTGCTCCCAGGCGGTCAATGGCCGCCGATCCACTTTTTCGCCGGCATTGCGCACCGGCGCGCGTCCATCTCCGGGATCGTTTCGGCCACGACGACGGTTTTCGATCGGCGGCGCGACGGCAGGGGCGGCGCCGAGCGTTTGTTTCAAGTTATCCACATAGGCAAGGCCGAGCTTGGTTTCCTCGGGCCGCAGGGTGCGCTGGAAGATGATGCGGTAAAGCGCCGCGATGCGGCCGCCATCGTCGGTCGCCTCGGCGAATTCTTTGCGCGCGACCATCTTCCGCGCGATGTCCACGACCATGGGGCTGTTCATGAAAAAGAGCGCCTGTTGCGGCACGATGCTCGTGGCGCGTTTGCTGTTCGGCATGTCCGGATCACTGAAGTCGAACTGCTGCATCAGCTCGGGCAGGTTGCCGCGATCGACGTAGCCATACACCGAGCGACGGAAGGAATACGGCTCCTCGGTCAGATTGATCGGCTTGCCGCCCAGGGTGGGGTCGAGCTGGCCGCTGAAGACGAGCAGGGAGTCGCGGATCGCCTCGAAATCGAGCCGTCGGATATTCGCGCGCCAGAGCAGGCGGTTGTGGGAGTCGATCGCGGCGGATTGCGGATTCTCGTCGCTGCTCTGCTGAAAGAAAATGCGGCTGGCGCGGCGCCAGCGGGTTCTCCACGGCGTCCGCTTCGCGCAGCAGGGTGGCAAAGGTCAGGGCGCCCATGCCCATGCCGGTGCGGGCGAGGAATGCGCGGCGGGTGAAGAGGGGGAGGTCGTTCATGGGGGTGTTGAGTTGGCACACTTCCGCACCGGCGGCGCGGCTGGCATTCCTGAATGAGTGCCGCGACCCCGCCGTTTGTGGGCCACAACGACTTTTTCGACACTGCCGCCGGCGGTCCCGGAGGGACCATGGAATTTCGCCTGCTCGCCCACCACGACCACTCAGCCTCTATTCCCCTCCGCCATCTCGGTGGCGAAAGCCACCGGAACCCGTCCCCTCCACGATTCGCCCCGGCAGGGGCGGCGGAAAGAGATTATTGTCGCGTCCCGCGCCCCACCGCCGATCGGTTGCACATTGCAAAGCTCCTGGACCCCACTAAAGTGATGGTCCCCCATCTTCACATGCCCCCGCGCGCCAAACCCGACCGTGCAAATTGGCACGAGACTGAAGAGCGATTTCGGCTCCTCGTCGAGAGCGTGAAGGACTACGGAATTTTCACTCTGGATGCGGATGGCTGCGTGACGAGTTGGAATGAAGGCGCCCGCAGAATCAAGGGATACGAAGCAGCTGAGATCCTCGGCTCCCATTTTAGTCGATTTTATCCGCCAGAAGACGTTTTAGCCGGGAAGCCGGAACGCGAGCTCGTCATCGCCATCGCAGAAGGGCGGGTGGAGGATGAAGGATGGCGTTTGCGGAAGGACGGAACGCGTTTTTGGGCGGACGTCGTCATTACCTCGCTGTGGGACTCCGCCACCGGCGAATTGAAAGGGTTTGGCAAGGTGACCCGCGACTTGACGGAACGGAGACAAGCCGAGATCGCCCTGCGCCAAAGCGAAGAGCAATTTCGGCTCCTGGTGGACTGCGTTGCGGAATACGCGATTTTCATGCTGGATCCGACCGGCCATGTGGTGACGTGGAACTCTGGAGCGGAGAAGGCGAAGGGATATTTGGCCAAGGAAATTATCGGAAAGCACTTTGGTTGCTTCTACACCAAAGAGGATCGCGACACGGATTTGCCAAACAGATTGCTGGAAGAAGCGCGAAGCCACGGCCATGTCCGCGCGCAAGGAACTCGCGTGCGGAAAGATGGAACGACCTTCCAGGCCGATGTTTTGATCACTGCGATCCGGGATTCCACGGGACAATTGCAGGGGTTTTCCAAAGTAACCCGAGATATCACCGAGCAATTGCGCATCCGGGAGATGGAGACGGCGAAGCTGACCGCGGAAAAGGCGAATGAAGCGAAAGATAACTTCCTCGCCGTGCTCAGCCATGAACTGCGCACCCCGCTAACTCCGGTGATCGCCGGCGCCAGTTACTTGATCGAGAATCGATCCGCAATCAGCGACGAAGAGATGCTCGAGCATCTGCATACCATTCGCCGAAACGCTCAGCTGGAAGCCCAACTCATCGACGATCTTCTCGACCTCACCCGCATCAGTCGAGGCAAGATGATCCTCCATCCTGAGGCGGTGGATATCCACGCGGCACTCCGCGATGTCGGCGCCATTCTCCAGGAGGAAATCCAAAGAAAACAGTTGGCCCTTTCCTATGACCTCCAGGCGACGGGGTATTGGAGTTGGGTCGATCCGACCCGCATTCGCCAGGTCTTCTGGAATCTGATCAACAACGCCATTAAATTTACCCCCGAAGGTGGCAGGATAAAGGTGCGCAGCGCCAATCCTTCGCCCACCTGTCTCCGGGTCGACGTTTCCGACAGTGGATTAGGAATTGCCCCCGAGCAGCAGCAGCGAATCTTCGGCGCTTTCGAGCAAGGCGAAGTGGACACCACTCGCAAATTCGGAGGACTCGGCCTGGGTCTGGCCATTACTCGCCATCTGGTGGAACAGCAGAATGGCTCCATCTCCGTCACCAGCGAAGGGAAGGGCAAAGGGGCCTGCTTCACCGTCACCTTGGCGCTCCTGGAAAAACGGGCCGAAGCTCACCCCGTTCCGAGTTCATCCCCCACCCCATCGGGAAAGACGCACCGGATTCTCCTGGTGGATGACAACGCGGATACCTTGCGGATCCTGTCGGCGCTCCTTTCAAAACGGGGTCACGAAGTGAAAACGGCACTCACCGCCGGTGCCGCTCTGGAATGGCTGGCCCGGGAACAATTCGATGTCCTGGTGAGTGACATCGGACTGCCGGATCGCAATGGATGGGAATTGATGCGCGAAGCCAGGGCCAGGCGCTCGCAAATTCGCGGGATTGCCCTCACTGGTTATGCGTTGGAAGCGGACATCCGCCGTTGCACGGAAGCTGGATTTGAATTCCATCTTGCCAAGCCAGTCGACATCGACGCCCTCCAGGCGATGCTCCATCAGATCTGACGACTGGACGGCGCGGTGTGCCTGCACGGTCCTTTCCCTTCACCTCGTTTCACCTCGTTTCACCTCGTTTCACCTCGTTCACCTCGTGACCAAAGTGGGGCTTTGGCCACGCATCTTTCCGGCGAAACTCCGTTTCGGTGGTGGGGTGGCTGGTCCGGTCGCCTCCAACGATACCCGATTGTTTGTGTCTACGGCTGCCCCTATTTTTCCTTGTCTCCCCGCGCAAAGCTCTCCCATACCACCTTCAGATCGGCCGATCCCTGCAATCCGCGCTCGGTCTTGACGGAAAGACCAAAAGGAAGTGGCATAGGGCGCACCGCGCGAAGGGAGTTGGTGGATGGCGATCTCCGAGCGTCATGGCAAAACCGGCACGCCGGAGGCGTCCATCTTTGGGGAGAGAGAGACGGCCGATTTGTTACGCCTTTACCTAGGCCCAGGCCCACGGTGCTGTTTTGAGCGTGGACATCAAGTCAGACCAAGCGTAGGGAGTTTTTCATGGCGTGCTTGTCCTTTGTTGGCTCATTCATGGGTGCCCTTGCTTCGGGCTCGCCCCGGGACCAGCCGCCGCTTGTCCCGTACACCGCCGCCTCGGCAGTGACCCCGCACCGGCCGCTCCGCACGGCATTGCCGCGCCACCCGCGCCCCAGCCTCTCCCGCAAGCAAACCACTTTGCGTTTCCCAACTCGCTGCGCACCAGAAGAGGGCAGCCATCAAGTCTAGGCGCATGAACCCATCTGTTCGACTACGGATCGGTGAGCTGTCTGCGCAGCGCTCGAACCTTAAAGCGGAGAAGGACTACAAAGGTGCCATCCCACTGCAGCTCGAAATCATCGAACTGCTTGAGGAGCATGCCGGGCTCCAACCAGAACTGGCCAGTGCACATAACTACGCTTCCAGCCTGTATCTATTTTGTGCACTGCTCCACGCTGCTGAACACCATGCTCGTGCGGCGCTCAGCCTGTCGTCCGGCGAGACTGTGAAAGACTTGGAGGCACGTGGGTGCTATAATCGCATCCTGGCGCAGATTTTGGCTGCGCAATATCGCTTCGAGGAGGCCTTGCCATTCGCTGAAAATGCAGTGAGGGATTACAGTGCATTTCACAACCCACCTGACGCATACCTTTCGCAAGTATCCGCCGAAGCCGAGCGGATCCGAAATCGCACATGGTCACCCCCACCGAATTGAATGCGCCTATCCAGACGCTACCAACACGCCTCCGCGTCACGGCTTGAGCTTCCCACCGCCACTACCTTTCAACCTGCGTGTCTCCCACGACTGCGGAATTGAGGGCGTAGGCGACTTCCATGCGTATGTTCAAAACGATGCTCCTTAGCTTTGGCATTGCCTTATTGATCGTAGGCTGCTTGCTCTCCGCTTGCGGACTTGCAGCCCAGGGCATCAACGACGGCGAGTGGCACACCATCTCTCAGACCGGGCAACCGTCACGCCCGGAACTGTTCACTTGGTCGGCGTGGCGTCCCAACAACGGCTCGGTCTATCCATTCCATTCATTCCAGGCTTTGCAGCAGCCTGCTAGCTTGCCGGAGTTTCGCATGGGTCGCGGCAAGGGATTTTTCTTCGACTTTGTTTTCTATCAGGGTCGCTTTGTCCGCGACGGCGTTAGCCACGAGTTTCCCGCCGTCGGCCCCGGTTGGGGTGCGGCATACCACTGGGTTTGGGCGCTCCTGGCGTTCGCCGCAGGGGCTGCTTGCTCTCTTGCATCGCAGCTGGGAGCGCGACGCGCTGCAAGCTCCCATTCGGACGGTTCCTCACGTGCAACCCGCCGGGCCTTTCCGCGATTTGCTCGCCGCAGCCAAAATCCCAATCGTGTCATCTGAATGACCAGGAACCGGAACAATCCTAAGCCAATGCCATCGAGCCGACTACGCACTCCCTGGCGCATCCTCCTCGCCATCCTCAGCATTGCGAGCGGGGCGGCTTGCTATGTAGGCTTCGAGGTCGACCGTACCATCCGGCACTACCACTTCGGCGATTTTAGCCCCAGGCGTCTGCACATCGGCGACATCCTCATGATACTGGGCGTCATCTACTTTCTGCTCGTCGCGATCTCAGGCCGGTGGCGCATCATACCGCGTCGTCACTGACCCGCCCGTCATATGCCAACCCTGAGAACGAAACCAACTCACTCAAGATCCTCGGCATCAAACGCCCACCTTTTCAATGAAAGCAGATACATCTGCCGATTTACGAAAGCGCTGGTTCACGGTCCACATGAGCAAAGCGCCCGGCGGCGGGTTCGAAGTCACCGTGGATGGATTCCCGGCACTGAAATGCCATGCGGCGTCATCGGATGAAGCGCTCTCGCTGACCTCGCATGCGCTGGAACGCCTGGAAATCGAGGGGGCAGCGGTGCCGAATCGAGGATCTATTCGTGGGAGGAGTATGTCTCGGGAGGGTTATGTCCCATCGGGAAAATGGCCTTTGCGGATCTGCCTTCGGGCCAGCGCTTTTTACGAGAGAATTTCCCGACCATGTGGGATAAGCTTTCTTCCACCACGGCCTGCCCTCTCCCGAGCGAAGGCGAACCGACACAAATTCCCGCCGCGGAAATCGTCTGGCACCATGTCTGGGCGTTGTCGGATGAACTGACGCCGAGCGAAAGACAGGAGCGCCTGTCGTGGTCCGGCAATCCAAACCTCCATTTCTAAAATGCTTCACGCCGTGGTAACTGCGCGATTGGGCGCCTTGGGCGTTTCCTCGCCCCTGCTATGAACGACACCGTAACCGCTGCTTTTCCGGCCTGTCTGGCTGCGACGGTCAGCGGACTTTCACCGATCCTACTTTCAAGCTCCGAGCATGCTTGTAGCGAGCCGTTTACCGTTTCGTGCGGTGGCGAGACTTTGCTCATTCCTTGCCGCATCTACTTCCCGCGCCCATCCGACAACGCGTTCCGAGCCCTGCACGACACAGAGCTTTCCATCGTTGCGTGTTGGTTCACCCGCCATCACGACGGATACGTGCGGGAGCGGTTTCTTCGTTCACTCACTGCCTTCGACTCCGCTTGGATCATCGCTTACGTCGTGGCACTCTGCGGCGAGTATGTCATCGAGCTTCTTCGATACATTTGGGATCGCCGCGAGCTTTTCGACCGCCTTGCCCTCGGACGGTGGCTCCACGAAAACGAAGCGTTTTACAGACAGACGCGTAGTCGCATCGTCAGCTATTGGAACTGTTACTATCGATCCACTTTTCCTTGCTTCACCGACTACGTCGGCAGCCACCTTGTCAGGTTCTTCGATGAGTCCATCATCAACTCCGATGCGGCCGGACACGTCTGACCATGCGCTGCCCCGAATTGTCGCCATGTTTCCCCTCGACCTGCATTGTGCGCCTCCGGCGTTCGGCGGAGGCGCTGTCGCGGAAGCAGTGCGCCGGCAGTCAGCCTACGCCGTGACTGAGCTTGCGAGCGTTGGCCGCTTCACCTATGCGCACTAATGTTACCTTTTGCTATCCGGCGGAGTTCGTTCGCGTTTCGGACGAGGACGGTATTCTTTCTGTCGCCGGAGCCGGGTGGTTTGTCTCGTTGTTAGAGCGCGTCAGCGGAGCGTCCATCGAGAGTGAGTTGTGCCAGGAGGATTGGGGCGTCGTCGCCTTTGCCGAACGTGCCGGCAAGCGCTTTTGGATTGGATTGAGTGGGTGGGGGCCGCGGGAGGATGACTCAGCCTGGCTCGCGCATTTCCATCACCACTCTTTCGCCTGGCTTCAGCGTTGGACGACCGCAGGCCAGCGCGAGTTGGAGCGATTGACCATCGACTTCCATTCCGTGCTCGCGAGCGAACCGAGAGTGACGGATATTGCTTGGTATCCCGAAGGAGAAATGAAGAAAGCTCATCCACATGGTTTTTCGGCACCCAACGCGGCCTCCCCAAGAACTGGAATTTCGGAGCATGGATGATGAACGATTTGCGGCAATCGTGAAAATGGAGGGCTCGAACGCAGACCTTGGCCGCTCCACTCCCCGAATTAGGCTCCAAAACGAATGCCCTAAAATCTGATGGCTTCAAAAATGAAGCCTACTACACGTTAGGCCTATGAGCGCGCCATCCGAAATCCCAGACGATGAGAACGGAGCCGTGCTCCGAAAGATGCGCGATGGTGGCGACTCGCTCACACAGCCACGAATTGTAGATTTCTGTTTTGCCTTTCCCGAGCGGCGTCAGGCGCTTGCTTTCGCTGAGATCGTCGATGACCGAGAACTGAAGGTTTGTATTTCCTACTATGAAGAGCGAGAGATGTGGGAGACGATCGTGAAACGTTACATGGTTCCTACGCACGCCGATATCACCGCTACGGAATTCACCCTTACTCAGCAGGCGGAGTCAGTCGGCGGCGAGGCCGACGGATGGGGCTGCATGAGGATTACCAATGAATCCAAGGCCTAAGCGCTGCGAGCTCCTCCGGGCCGTTATGCCTGCTGCTCCCCGAGGAACCCACCGCGCAGTCCCTCCGCAGTCTCCCGCCACGGCGGGATTGGGGGCGTTAGGCATCGCTACGCGTGTCCCATGAACGGAGTTCAACAATTCATGATGGTACTGGGCATAGGAGCTCCTTCTGTTTACTTGCTGAGCAGAGTTACGTTGTGCTGGAGCTCTCGCCTCAAAATCCACCAAGCTTTCAGGAAGAACGGCGCTTCAATCACCCGCATTCGACGCTTTGATGGCTTTTCCGACCTTGGTTCAGTTTGGAAAGCGGCCACGAGCACACCATACATCGTCACTGTCGTCGCCCAAGATGGACGCGAGTCTGATCTGTTTTGTCTCGTCCGCTATATTCCCATTGTTGGCTTTGCCATGAGCGTCGAGATTTGGTCCGATGAATTCTGCAACGCCCATTAACGCGCTGCAGGCGTTGAGCGACTCAACACGCGCCACCTGATGACGAGCGGCTCATTCCAACAACTCGAAGGCGAACAACTGGGAGCCGTAACGTTCATTCAGGATTACCTCCAACTCGAGTTCGACGGCCACGGATTTAGCATCTGCATGCCAATGACTGTGCAGGCCGGAGGATTGACCACTCGAACCGGCGACAACCGTTTTCGGAACGCCATTTGCGAGCAGATTGCCAAACGCGTGCGGAGCGTCAACACGCAGGACAGCGAGGCACTGACCATCATATTTGAGGACGATTCGCGCATTTCCATTTCGCTTCGCGAGTCGGACTATTCAGGGCCGGAGGCTTTCACAGCACACGGCTTCGGCGACTCCATAATCGTGCACCGAATCGATGACCAAGTCGCCTAACCCGCTGCAACGAACGTTCCGGGAACTCTCTCCCGCATTCGACGCGTTCACAGGCCCGTCTCCCGCTGTGGCGAGGTTGGGCTCGTTAAGCGTCGCTCTGCGTCACCTCTAATCGAAGGAGAACCCACTCGATTCGAGACGACCCTCATGGGCTACGACCTTCATATTGTGCGCGGAGCGGACCACTACAACAATCTGGCCCACCAGATTTCCTCCGACGAGTGGTTGAACTACGTTTCATCCGACCCCGAACTGACGCTCGACCCTCAGAACGGTTCCCACTTTGCTCGTTGGAGTGGCTGCTCCGAGCATCCCGAACCATGGCTCGACTGGTTTCAGGGCACCATCTTCTCAAAGAACCCAGATTCGGCGATCATCAACAAAATGCTCTCGATTGCGCAGCAGCTCGACGCACAAGTCCGTGGAGACGACGGTGAGATTTACACCAGCCCTACCGAGTTTCACCACGACGACTAGCCCCCATGAACGAATCGCCTACACCCAACCCTGGACCGTCAATGCGCCGCAGCATGGAGGCGAGAGGTAACTCTCCACGCGCGATCTGAGCCATGAGCGCCGGCCGATCCAAGATTTCGATGCATCCGGTTGACTGCCCTCGATGTGGGGCGTCTTTTTCCGTTCCCGTCATCGGCGCATCCGAGCAGGCGAAGATCGCGACTGCCTTTCGGCGTTCTCGCGGCAGGATCGAGGCGATCCGCGTTCTCCGCGAACTCACGGGCATCGATCTCCGCGATGCCAAGGGAACCCTGATGCACGTCACCACCACCCCAAACACCTGTCACCGTTGTGGCGGTCCGCTGGATGGATCGATCGAGACGACCTGCCCCCTATGCAAATCCCTCAACCTCGATTGGCCCGATGATTCGACCGTCCCTTAGCCAAACGCCGCGGGAGCGTTAGGCGTCGCTACGCTCCTCCATGAAAGACGATTTTTCAGTGACCCTTACAGCCCGAGGCGAGGTTCTCGACTATCGCGACCACGACGGCCTTTTTCGTTTCGAGCTGACTCACGAAGGCTCGAAGACGTTGCTTCACGTCTACGATTGCCGCGGCGAGGCCTTCCTTCCCCGCACCTTCCAAGCTTCCGGCGCTCCGGGAGAGGGCGGCCATAAAGTCTAGACCATAGCAGGCGCCCATGAACGTCACGACTGTTTTTGGATTTGCCGATGGCGACTTGGGGAACGCGCGCCTTGCAGTCGAGCAAATGTTAGGCGTCCGTTTGGAAGCCCACGACAGTTTGTACATCGGACCGTACTATCGTGGTTCTCTCGGCAGCGGACAGTCGCTTCAGCTGCGGCAAAATGCCAACCCACTTTTCGATGAGCAGAGCGATCCACCGGATGAGCGTTTTACTGAACCACATTTTCCAGAAGCTCGGCTTTTACTTTATCTTCATGGCGTCGATTCGGAACGAGCCCTTCGACTCCTGGCGCACGCGGCAGGAATTTCATTTTTGGCTGAGCGCAGGATTGCCTGAGCAACAATGGCCTCCTCCGGAACGGGAATTTCCGAGCGTTGCTACCTCGCATTGCTGCCGCTGAACTTGCGTCGTCAGGCGCTTCCGAGTAGTTTCGGCAAACCGCATCCAGGCTCGCAACTCCAGTCGCACGGCCATGAAATGGGAGACCTTCCAATCCACACCGGGGCTCGACCGCATCCCGCCCGGAAAACGTTTCGCCACGTATCGCGGCACTCACCAGCGTCTCCTGCGCGAGGACGAATCGTACCGCAAACGCCACAACCATTACGTCATTTCCTACTCCATCCTCATTGCCGCCGCTTTCCTTGGCGTAAGCACGCTCGGACTCGTCAGTTTCACACTCCTCTCGCTCGCAGCCACCGCGGTCGTCGTTTATCTCGCCTTCCGGGAGCAGCGGCAAATGAACCAATGCATCGGTCGCGTTCTCCAGTCCCAGCCGCGCTGAGCTGGCAGCGTTGATCCCCACGCCCGTGCCAAGGAACACTTCAGGCCACAACAGCGCATGAACCCAAAAGCCTCCTCAGGAGATGGCATTCCGGAGCCTTCCGTGAAAACGATTGAAGGGACCGAAATCAAATCCAGCGAACTGATCTTTCGCTGGATTGACGGATACTACGACGGCATCCTTTCAGGGTTCGCGATCTGGCGAGGACGCCTCTGCTATTTCGAAATTTGCGACGACACCGTCCATGATCGGAAATTCACGGTCCATAGCTTGAGCGACGAGGAGGCCACCAGGGCCATTCGCGAATACGAGGAATTCAAAGCGCTTCATGGCGATCACATCGATCTGCTTCCCGACGGTTCTTACGCGGGCGGGACCTGCCACACGACCATGGAAAAAGCAGCCGCCGACGGCGATGCGATGGCCGCCGGCACCTGGCAACCCCCAGTTTCGTTTCGCCTGAACCCGATTGTAGGATGGTTTACCTCAGCGACTCTCTGACATAGCGCCCCCCTCAAGAACTGGAATTCCTCAGCGTGGATGATGAACAAAATGCCCCCCCCCGGAACACCTATTACTCATTCCATGGACAAACCGAATCGCTTTTGCGCCGCCCGAGCCACCACCGCTTTATCGGCTGAGCTCCTTTCGTTAGGCCTTTTTACTACACCTGCATATGTCAATGGGATCGCCAGGTGACTGTCCGATAACCGATCTTCTAGATTGGGGAAAACCGTCGAAATTCCCCGAGGACATCACACTGATGCTACTCCGTCTGAAGTCAGAAGCACCGGATGAGCTGATTCGACTCCCGTGGGACGCGGCTAAATGGGCGCTCCCCAAACACGCCGACGACGGGCGCAGTTTTCTTTACGCCGCACTGGAGCGGAACAGCATCGACACCACCTATTTCCGGGCACTGATCGATCCCTCATTGGATCGCTCGAAGCCACGATGGTGGGAAGCTTATGAACGCAACAAGACCTAACCCAGTGCAGCCGTTTCGACGGGCTCAAGGTCCTGAGTTCATCGAAGGACAGCGAACTGCTCCGAGCACGGCCGGATTGGCGGCGTCAGGCCCAGGTCGATGAAGACAAAACGAAGACGGTTCTGGATCGGATTCGGCAGCCTCGCCGCCGTCGCATTGGGTATCGCTGCGTACGCCCTCCAGACGCGCGGCGCTGCCCACGATCTCGGCCTGACAAACTCTGATTTGGCGGCCGGCAGCTACCCGGACGTCGAAGCGCTCCGCGCAAAAACAAAAGCGGTCGCAGACGCTTATCTGGCCCAACGTGAGACCGAGTTAAAAGAGCTTTGCGGGGGGCCGTTTCAGTTAGCTTTCGACGATTCATTATCACCCAAGGCAAGTGCCCTCGGTTACCGATCTTCGTTCTATTACTACTGTTGGGACATCTATCTCCCATATTCTCTCCAACCCAATTCCGGCAGTCCCTACACTTTATTGGTTCAGCTTTCCGATGGAACGGAAGGCCACCAGCATGACCCAGGGAAATCTCGCGTTCTGCGAGCCATTGTGATAGATCCGACAGGCCTGACCAGGAGGACACTCCAATGAATATCCAAAGCCATCCATGCGCCGCTGGCGCGTTCGGCGGCGCCACAGGTTTCCTGTGAACAGAGACGAACTACCCCTGCCGAAGCCCGTCCGCAACGCCTGATCCATGCGAAGCCGCATCCCTTTTATGAACAGCACACCAGAGCAGCTTAAGATATTTCTCTCCCTCTTCGCGGTTCACGTGCCGACACTCCTTGTCTGTCTTGTGGCCGGCGTTGTCATCATCATCAACTGGAAGCTGGCCTCCCCGGGTTCGCTGTGGGCCCTTCTGGCTTTCGGTCTCGCGTTCATCCTTTGCTTTGTCATGCCGATCGGGCAGACGCTGCTTCAGCATTGGGTGTTTCAGAGCGGAGAACGGGAAGCCCGGATGTGGGCGTTTAGCGCGTTCGCCATCGTTGGATCGGTGCTGCAGGCACTCATCTATGCGCTCTTGCTCGCCGCCGTATTCGCCGGGCGTCAGACAGCGAAGTGAGCTTCAGCGGCTTTCGCTATCCCTATGCCATTCGAGATTACAGATGATTCAGGATTTCTCGCCATCATTGACCCAGACGCCTATCGAGGCTTCGTTCACACCGACTGGACGCGGGAGACGATTCAAGAGCACTTCAAACAAGAAATGTGCGAGCAACACCTGCTCATTTGGGGCACGGGTCTGGAGCACTTCTGGAGCGTCGACGTTTCGCTGCAACCGACCAAGGTGACGGGCTTTCGTGAGGTCATCGGCAGCATCGCTGCTTCGCGGGGACGTTTGCTTCTCACCAATTACGAGAGTCTCACCATGGCGGCACAGTTCTCTGATGTCACCTTGCCGCAGGCGCACGAGCGAGAGCAACTCTTGTCGCTGTCGCCCGGCCTCTACGACTGCCGCATTATCCAGTTGTCAGACCCGGAGAGTGATGCACCATTCGAGGAGTCGGTCAGTTTCATTTATGAGTTCGCACACGCGACATCACCGAGAGAGACATGGAGTGATATCCCGTGGAGATCCAAATTCCATAACGCCTAACCCCCCGCTCATCTTTTCACCGCGAAGTCGGCCGCCTCGAAAACCCGGCGGATTTCAATCACATCGCCCGGATCCGCCGGGCAGCGTTCGGCCCATTTCACGACCTCTTCTTTCGATTCGGCCTCGACCAGCCAATAGCCGCCGATCACTTCCTTGGTTTCAATGAAAGGGCCGTCGGTCACGCTCGGTTTGCCCGGGCCGAAAGCGACGCGCGCGCCGGTGTTCTGCGGATGCAGCCCATTGATGGAAAGGATTTTCAAGACCTTGCCCAGCTCCTCATTGAATCGGCCCATCTCTTCGATCTTTTTCGGATCGGGGGCAAACCCCGGCTCTACTTTTTTGCCGTCCTGATAGACAGCGGGAATCATCAGCATCATGAATTGCATGGTATTTCTCCTTTGGGTTGAATTGTTTCTACACCTCTGGTCGTTCGGCATCCTCTCAATTCGACAGCGCGACCACTTTTTTTTAAAAAAAAATCGCGCGACATGGTCAGGTAAGCGGGGCGTGAGGATAGGAGTCAGCCCACCACGTTTGCCAGATTCTCTCGCTTTGGAAACACACACCTGCGATCGGATCCTCCGTTTCCTCACCGCCAGTCCGCGCTGGATGGCCCCGGCCATCCACCCGCGGGAACATCGCGGTTGACGAATTTGCTACCATCGCCACCCGACATGAAATTCCACGTTCTCCCCCTTCTCTGCTTATCGGCCCTTTGCGCTTTCGCTGAACCACCCAGGCAAATGGCCTATGGCCATGTGAATTTCGGTGACAGTCTGGAAGTCGCGACCGCCTCGATGCGCAAGGATATCGATGATCAAAACCGGCGTCATGCCCCGGCCGATGCCCGGGAAGTGGTGCGTGATTTCGCCATCAAGGGAACGAAGTATCCCGCGCGTCTTACCTCCAAATACTCCCGGACGATGGTCGGGCTGCAACTGAGCGAGTTTCCGGTCCGGACCGTAAAAGTGGTTACCAACAACACGGCCGCCGGGGAATACGACACGACGGTGAACAGGATTGGGAGGTGCTCCAGGATATCGCCTGCAGCAAGTTTGGCCCGCAAAAAACCAGCCTCGGATTTCCCGTCAAGCCAGTGGACGTCAAGACGCAGAGCACCGTCACCGACGTGTGGGAATACTCCAATCTGATCATCAACCTCACCGTGCGCGGCATAAAACACGATGACGGCCAGCTTCATTATTCCGTCATCCTCTCCGCCACGCTGAAGGACGCCCAATGAGCCACATTCCGGTTTCTCTCGTTCCCAAACTCGAGAGGAAAGACGCAGCCTGCCCGCAGGAATACACCATTTCCATTCCCAACACCAAGGCGTCATTCGTGTTCTTCAAGAACAACCGCGGCGACTGTGAAGTGCGTTCGACGAGTGGCGTTTTACTCGTTGAGACTAATAGCAGGGCGGGTATCATGAGCACGACACGATGAATCTGAATCAACCAGCGTCTATCCAAGCGCTGCGGCGAACTGCTCCGGGACGGCCTGACCATGTGCCGCAGCGAACACGCCATGACGGAATTTGGGGCGTTGGTGATTCCCCACGCACCCGGTGAACGAAGGCATCGAGCTTCACGATTCCGAGTTAGTCGCCATCACTTGCAGCAACGGCGAGGCGATCGTCTTGTTGTCTCCGGCCTACATTCATCGCACCGTTGGCAGGCCTGGCGTTGACTCTGGTTCTGGTTGGTTGCAGCCGGCTACGCTCACCATCAGCTCCGCGTCGCTTACTTCCATGCCGAAATTGCTGCCAGCAACCATCTCCGACGGTTTTCTCCGTATCGGCACCGAACACCACAGCAACGTCATTCCAGCCAGCGGCACGTTCGCGGACGTCATCGAACTTTCCATCGTTCTAGGCACCAGCGAGGCATTGACCATTCGAGGGCAGCGCATCCGCATTCAGCTTCACGACGAGCCCTCCTTTGTCGAGAACTTCAAACAATGAACCCGGAAACCAAGCGCTGCCGCTTCGTCCCTCCAAGCGTGATCAAGGTTCTGAGTTTATCGAAGGAGAGGGAACCAGCTTCGCGTGTCGCTGATTTTCTTTTCGTCCGGCGTAGCTATCCACCTCCTTAAATGAATACTCCTGAAACACACGGCCGAACATCTGTTCGCCGCAAAGGCTTGTTCCACTTTGTCATTGGTCTCGCTGTATTTGCCGTCGGCCTTACCATTCCTGTTTTTCTCCTCCCATACTTCCACCATCAACTGACTCCGACCGGCATGATTCCATTTGCCTTGCCCGGCGCATATGCTCTTTCCGGCCTCATCGAGTTTCTCACGGGCGTTTCCTTCCTGGAGTTTGCTCGACGCTGGGACGAACTCAAGGGATGGCAGAGGGGCATCTTCGGCACCTTCATTGTTATCATCGCACTGTTTCTCATCCTGGCGGCCGGCGGTCTCATTGCGTCGTATCTATCATAGTCACCTCAACGCCCAACGCTGCGACCCGCCGTGGCGGGTTTGGGGCGTTCGGCGACTTCCAACACAGTGAATATCTGGAATATCCCCGAATGGCTTGAGAACGAAGTGCGGGCCAGAGACAAAACCTGCGTGTATTGTGGCGTCGAAATGCTGTCAAGAGTGCCTCGGGGAAGCCCTCGTGGCGCGGCGGCAACCTGGGAGCACATCATTAACGACGCCCGCATTATTACGCGCGAAAACATCGCGCTCTGTTGCTCCGCTTGTAATTCCAGCAAGGGACAAAAGCCCCTTGCCGTTTGGCTCCAGTCAACTTATTGCGTAGAACGAGGCGTGAATGAAAACACCGTGGCACAAATCGTTAAGGACGCGCTCGCTGCGGCACGCAATAGCGCGTCCTCAGGAACTGGAATTTCAGAGCGTTGCGATTCTGCCCGCGCCCCGAAATGAAGAAGCCAAACAAGACACTTGAGAAGGTTGGAGTCGGGCGCATGACGATCAAGTACCATGCGCACGCTCTGACGTTATTCGCGGTCTTCTGGTCGCTCCCGTCAGGCATCAGCGTCACGGACCGCTTCGGGCGTTCTTATGCCAAAGCAAATCACTGGTAAGTTCCTGAAAGAGCTGTGGGGCGTTCCCGCCAAGCATGTTCTATATAGCCATAATGGCACTTGGTATCACCAGCTCACTTCATTTCCAGGCGCACTTTCCGACTCAGAGGGGTACGTCTTGTTCGCAACCGAGCGCGCATTCCGCGACTGCCCGCAGCTCCGTATCAGTCAAGATGTCGGCTGCCGTGGCGGCATCCGCCAAATTCCCGGTTACGTTCGCTGCGACGCCCGGGCCGCCAATGACATCAGTCAACCTTCCCAGCCTGATCGTGTTCTTCAGCGCATCTCGCGCATCATACGCGACACGGCCATTAGTAGTGAGCTCAAACTGCTTTACGACCACATCTGCCAGCTATGCGGCACGCAGCTCGTCGTTTGCGACCGCCTCTACAGCGAGGCCCATCACATCAGGCCTCTTGGGCGTCCGCATGACGGCAGCGACACGCGCGACAACTTGCTTTGCGTCTGTCCCAACTGCCACGTGCTCCTCGATTACGCGGCGATTCCAATCCAACCTGAGGCACTCAAACACCTCAAACACCGTATCTCCCCATCGAATGTCGCTTACCACAATGCACTTCATCGTGACGCCCATTCCGAAATCACCGGCTCTTAACCAACTACTGCAGCGAGCTGCTCAGGGCCTACGGCAAAGAGAACATCAAGCATGAAGCCGTGGTGTTCGACGCCCTCAAACCGGGCGAAGACATGGTCTGCCTCGAACAGACACTCGCCAGTGCACCCCGAGAAATACTGTCGCCGGCGACTCGGGTGAGGCGACCCGACCACCATCTCCAAGGAGGTGCTCGCCCCAGAGAAGCAATCGCCCACCGGCCTCGCAACAGAGTTGCCCAGGAAGCCAGCCTGGGTTACGAAAGCGGTACTTTCGTCACGAGGTAAAAAAAAACGGACCCACCCATGGAAAAAGTCACCCCCTTCTTATCATTCGACGGACAAGCCGAGGAGGCCGCCCGCTTCTATGTCTCCCTGCTCCCGGACTCGCACATCGACCGTGTGACCCGCTCGCCGATGGACACGCCCGGTGGCGCCGCCGGCACGGTGCTCCTCGTCGAGTTCACGCTTGCCGGCCGCCCGTACATCGCGCTGAACACGCCGGGCTTCACCTTCACCGAGGCGGTCTCCTTCCTCATCGCCTGCGCGGATCAAGCCGAGACGGACCGGCTCTGGGCGGCGCTGACCGCGAATGGCGGCTCGGAGGTCGCCTGCGGCTGGCTCAAGGATCGCTGGGGCGTCTTCTGGCAAATCACGCCGACCCGTATGCTGGAGCTTCTCAAAGACCCCGACCCGGCCCGCGCTCGCCGCGCCATGGAAGCGATGGTGAAGATGATCAAGATCGACATCGCCGAGGTGGAACGCGCCGCCGATGGCGCATAGACGATCGGAACCAAGCTCCCCCTTCATGACGCTTTCATCTGTAATATTCCTAGCGAGTCTTTTCAATCTCGCCGGTCCCGACCTGATCATCGTCCTGCTCATTTTCCTCCTGATGGGCTTTCCGATTTGGATGATTGTCGATTGCACCCGTCACGAATCAAACGAGGGCAACACCAAGCTAATTTGGATTCTGATCATTCTCTTCGCGCCACTCGGCTCGGTCATCTACTTCTTTGCCCGCAAATTGCCGCGCCCCTCTTTACCACCGCCAGGACAGCACGATCTGCCTCAATAACCAAAACGCCCAGCCATGCGCTGCCGCAATGGTTGGGCGACCGAGCACGTCTCCCGTGAAGCATGAGTTTTTGGCCGACAATCTCTGTCCGTATATCTTCCGACCTCGTCATTTTCACGAAGGGTTCCCGGTCGTGTCGCTTGCCCCCACGCCTCTATCTCGATTCCGATTCTCCCGCCGCAATCGTCCTCGGTGTTGGTGACCCACCGATATCGGGACCGTCGGTCCGGGTAGACCTCTTTCAGGAACCGCTTCACCCTCTTGACTATTCCATTCTGCTAAGTGTCTTTCTCCGCCAGGGATTTTTCCTGGTGGGTCGCAGCAGCCTCTTCCGAAGCCGCCGCTTCATTCCGCGCCGCCGCCCACGTGTCCGTTTGATCGTCAGCGATTCGCTGCGGGGCTTCTTCCGCCATTACCATCGCGGGGTTTTCTTTAGCGCGGCCCTTCAGGCTGGTGCCCTTCCGGAGCACATCACATTCGACAATGAACAAGTCGCCTAACCCGCTGCAGGGAACACACGTCCTGTGAAACGAACAGTTATCATCCTCCTTGCCGTGTCGATCCTTGGTCTCGCAGCGGCTTACTTTTTCCAGCCAGACACGAGCATCGACTACGCCTCCTTTCAGTCCCGTTTTGCAACAGCTTTCCGCCGCGCAGACTTTCATGCAGTAGAGGTAGCATCTTGTTCCGGCGACCAGATTCCGTTTCCTTGGACGCTTCGTCCACAGCGACGCGCTTCGACTCGCGATTCCCACATTGACTTCGCCGTCGGTTTCCCTGACAGCGCCGAGCACTACAAGCTCGTCATCGATGATTCACCACCACTCGATTGCTTTGTGCGCTACTTCGACAGTCGTGCTGCATTCATCGCGATTCGCGCTCGCTCATCACAGGCTTCTGTGGCTCGTGCTCTGCGTTCGGCGCTCGCTCAGGAGTTCCCTGGCTTTACCATCACACTCACAACCAATGACGGCTAATCACGCGCTGCGAGCGAACCGAAAACTCTCTCCTGCATTCGACGCGTTTACAGGCCCGTCTCCCGCCGTGGCGGGACTGGGGTCGTTAGGCGCCGCTACCCGTGTCCCATGAAGCACCGCTTTCCAGACCACTTGACCTCGGCGCGACTTTTACTGCGCCGATTACATCGAGACGATGCTGCGGCGTTGTGCGCTTATCGTTCCCTGCCCGAAGTGGCTCGCTATCAGTCCTGGGATGCGTTTGGCCCGGACGACGCAGCCCGTTTGATTGAGTCACAGCTCACCGCGGAGCCGGACATTCCGGGGACTTGGTTCCAGTTGGCAATCGTCGAAACAGCCACGGGTGACTTCATTGGCGATTGCGGCCTGCACTGCCCCAAGGACAACTCGCGCCAGATGGAGATTGGCATCACGCTGTCCCCACGGCACCAAAGCTGTGGATACGCCACCGAGGCGGTGGAGTGTCTGCTCGACTATCTCTTCGGCAGTTTGGACAAGCATCGGGTGTTCGCGTCCACCGATGTCCTCAATCGCCCGGCAACGGCACTTTTTCGGCGGTTGGGTTTTCGGCAGGAGGCGCACTTGGTCGAGCATCTGTGGTTCAAGGGCCAGTGGGGGAGCGAATACCTGTTCGCATTGCTGAAGCGTGAGTGGGAAGAGCGTTACTCGCAAAAACCCGCAACGCCTGATCCTGCGCCGCAGCAAACGGCTCCCGCCGTCTCCCGCCCCGGCGGGATTGGGGGCGTTGGCCACTCCGCGCGTCTCCTCTAACCACCACTTATGGCCACGGAAAACGGGCAGCGCTGGCACCAACCGCGAGGCGCGGATGCGCGAAGCGCTCCAAAAAAAGCCCGTCATCCTTGAGCGGAGCGGGGAATCATGGGCGGAGCGAAGGACCTCTGATCTCTGTGGGCAACGGCAGTGGAAAAATGGGCGCGTGGTCACGGGCAGGGTGTGGAGGCTCCGCGCGAAAACCCACAGAGATTGCTCGCCCATTTACCTGCCGCCACTTGTCCCGGACGCCGCCGCCTCGGAGGTCCTTCGACTGCGTGCCCCGCCCCCCTTCGCCCCCCGGGGCACTCCGCTCAGGATGACAGTTTTTTGGAGCGCTTCGCGCATCCATTGCCTGGCGTTCACCGACAGCAGCCGGCCTCCGCCAGCCAAAATGCGCCGCCTCGGTCAGCGAGAAACGCCTTTGGAAAACCGCTACTACTCCTCCCCTTTATCCAGCGGCAAATGCAGGATGATGGTGGTGCCTTTGCCGTATTTGCTTTCGGCGGCGACGGTGCCGCCGTGGAGCTGGATGATGTGTTTGACGATGGAGAGGCCCAGGCCGGTGCCGCCTTGCTCGCGGCTGCGGGCTTTGTCGGCCCGATAGAAACGCTCGAAGATGTGCGGCAGGTCGGCGGGCGGGATGCCCTGGCCGGAGTCTTCCACGCGGACTTCGACGTGACCGTTTTGGGCGGCGGCGCGCAGGAAAATGTTGCCGCCAGGCTCGGTGTATTTAACGGCGTTTTCGAGGAGGTTGTGCAGCACTTGCTCCAGGCGCTGCGGATCGGCGGAAATGCGCGGCAGGTCATCATGGGCCTCGATCTGCAGGGCGAGTTTCTTGTTGGCCAGCTTCTGCGACCAATCGCCGCCAATGGAGCGCAGGAGCGCGGGCAGCTTCATGGAAACGCACGCGATCTTTTCCTGGCGGGACTCGAGCCGGGCGAGGGTGAGCAGATCCTCGAGCAGGGCGTTCAGGCGCCGGGAGTGCTTGCGCAGGATCTCGAAGATTTCCGTCTGGTCCTTGCGCGGCATGGAGGGCGCATCGAGGAGGTTTTCGAGATAGCCGTGGAAGATGGAAAGCGGAGTGCGGAGTTCGTGGGAGACGTTGGCCACGAATTCCCGGCGCACTTCCTCCAGTTGCCGCAGGCGGGTGATGTCGCGAATGATGGCCACGATGCCGGGGCCGCCGGAGAATTCCTTCACCGGCACGGCGTGCACGGCGAAGTGGCGTTTGTCCGAGGTACGCTCCACATCACCACGCTGCGGCTGACCGGTGCGCAGGGCCGCGGTGATGATTTCCTCGAACGCGGTCTCGCGCAGGGTGCGCAGGACGGATTGCCCCACGGGGTCGCACTTCAGGTCGAAGAGCGAGAGGAACGACGGATTGACGAGGCGCAGGTTGTGATGCGTGTCCACCACCATGACCCCCTCCTCCATGCTGGCGAGAATGGTCCGGAGGTTGAAAGCCTCATCGTGAATCTCGCGATGCAGCTTGTCCTGCTCCTGGGCGATCTTCTCCAGCGGATAGGTGAGGCGCCCAAACCGGCCACCATGGCGGAAGACGAAGCCCCCAGGCTTCCGGCCATTGGCCAGCTCATCGAGCAGTTGCTCGAGATGCCGCCAGTCCACGGCGAAACGCCGCCAGATCCACCAGGTACACAGTGCGAGCACCCCTGCTACGCACCAGCCAAGAATTGCGCCCATGGCCGGCTATGCCTCTGTCTCGACTACCCGATAGCCGAAACCGCGGATCGTCTCGATGTAGGAGCCGGACTTGCCCAGCTTCTCGCGCAGACGACGGATGTGCGTATCGACCGTGCGGGTATCGATGACCGTCTCGTAGCCCCACACGTCGTTGAGCAACGTCTCCCGATCCTGCACCCGGCCGCGGCGCTCGATGAGCAGGGCGAGCAGCTTGAATTCCGTGGCGGTGAAATCGACGACTTTGCCGCCGATGGTGACTTCGTGACGAGTCCGGTCGATCTGGATGTCGCCCAACACGAGCCGGTCGCTGACTTCGGCGCCATTCGAGGCGCGGCGCAGGACCGACTTCACGCGCAACACGAGTTCGCGCGGCGAGAAGGGCTTGGTCATGTAGTCATCGGCGCCGAGCTCGAGGCCGACGATGCGGTCCACTTCCTCCGCCTTGGCGGTGAGCATGATCACCGGGATGCGGTTGGTCGCGGTCTCCCGCTTTAAAACTTTGCAAACCTCCAGGCCGCTCATTTCGGGCAGCATGAGGTCGAGGACGATGAGCGCCGGCGAAGTCTGCCGGGCCTGTTCCAGCGCGGAGAGGCCGTCCTCCGCCTTCAGGACATTGTAACCAGCGTTCTTGAGATTGGTCGAGACGAGCTGCAGGACGTCCGGTTCATCGTCCGCGACCAGGATTCGTTTGTTCGCTAGTTTGTTATTCATCGAGTGCGCGGAGTTTAAGGTTACAACCCCGCGCCGCAAGCTGCGCAATGTGACATTCCTGTAACATAGGCGCGCTTGTCCCTCTCTAGGGTTTTAATTCCTGACCGGTATTAGCGTCCACAATTGTAAATTTCTCGTGATGATAGGTAGGGTCGGCACGGAACGTGAGGCGCCCGGCGTAGCGGCGCTCGATCTCCACGAGCAGCTCCTCATCCTCGGTGCGCAACCGCTGCATGACGTGCGGATGGACGATGACTTTGATCTCGTGGATCGTGTCCTGGTGCTTGCGCATGATCTGGTGCAGGGAACGCTGCAACTCCACGCTCATGGTCATGGCGCTCTTCACCTTGCCGCGGCCGCCACAGTAGGGGCAGGGCTCGAAGACGGCGCCGCTGATGGATTCCGCGGCTCGCTGGCGGGTCATTTCCATGAGGCCGAGCGGGCTGATGGGCAGGACGTGGGTCTTGCTCTTGTCGCGCTTCAGGCGCTCCTTCATCCGCGAGTAGACGGCCTGCTGATCCTTGCGGTTCTTCATGTCGATGAAGTCGCCGATGATGAGGCCGCCGATGTTGCGCAGGCGCATCTGGCGGGCCATTTCATCGGCCGCCTCGAGATTCGTCTGGAGGATGGTCTTGTCCGCGCTGCCGCTGCCCTTGTTGCGGCCGGTATTCACGTCGATGGCGATGAGCGCTTCGGTTTCGTCGATGACGATGTAGCCGCCGCAGGGCAGCCAGACCTGACGATGGAAAGCGTCATCGATCTGCTTCTGCACACCGTAACGCTCGAAGATGGCCTGGGTATCCTGGTAGTGGCGGATGCGACCGGCGGACCGGCGGGAGATCTGTCCGACCACATCGACCATGCGCTTGACCGCATGTTCGTCGTCGCAAATGACCTCGTCGATTTCGTCGGTCAAAAAGTCGCGCACCGTGCGTTCGATGAGGTCCGGCTCCTGGAAGACGCAAGCCGGCGCGGGCTTCTCCTTCATCGCCTGCTCGATGGCGCGCCACTGCTCGACGAGCAAGCCAAGGTCGCGCACGAAATAACGCGCGCGCTGGCCTTCGCCGACGGTGCGCACGATCACGCCCATGTTTTCCGGGATGTCGAGTTCCTTGAGGATTTTGCGCAGGCGATCACGTTCCTTGGGGCTCTCGATCTTGCGCGAGATACCGCACTGGTCGCTGTAGGGCATGAGCACGAGGTAGCGGCCGGCGAGGCTGAGATTGGTGGTGATGCGCGGGCCCTTGGTGCTGATCGGCCCCTTGGTCACCTGCACGAGCACTTCGCTGCCCACCGGGTAAATCTTCGGGATGTCCTGGGCGGTGATGCGCTTGTTTTCCTTGCGGCCACTGGAGCGCTCCACCTGCTCCACGCCGCTGTCGAGCGCCGCCGGGAGCGCGTCCCAGAAATGGAGGAAGGCATTTTTCTCGAAGCCGATGTCCACGAACATGGCCTTGAGGCCGTGCTCGATGTTCTTCACGCGGCCCTTGAAGATGCTGCCGACGATGTTGCGGTCGGTCTCGCGCTCGATGGAATATTCCTCGAGGACTCCTCCTTCGAGAAGAGCTACGCGGCGTTCGAGTTTTTCAGAGTTGATTACGAGTTTGTTGCCGGTCTGGCGCGGGGCCAGGCCGATCATTCTTTTGACGCGTTCGGTCATGGAAAGGAGTGTGGGGTAAAGCTTTGAGAGCACGTGTCAGTGCGTCCCTCGGGGTTGAGGGCGTGGGGGGTTGGGGGCAGAGGGTTTGATTCCAAAGAATTTTTGGAAGAAGTTTTGCTTGGGCGGTGCGGAGGAGTTGGCAGGCGTAGCGGGACGGTTTCCCCGCCCCTGCACACGGCCGCCAGCATCCGCTTCCGCACCGATGTCGGGATGGGCGTTGCCACCGCCCATTTGGACTTTGGAAGAGGAAGCCGCATGGGTGTCGGCTCCTTCTTCCGCCTCCGGAGTTACCTGAACGTTATTCGCATCCTTGTAATCCGTAAGAGCTTCAATCTTGGCAAAGGGATCCTTGCCACGCGCCGGTTCGAGCTTGGTCAATTCGACGTTATAGTTTCCCTGCTCCATGGCGACGGTGTGTTCCAAAATGTACTGGGCAATGGGCCCGGCGACGCCGCCGCCGTGGTGGCCGCCCTGGACCATGACACAAATCGCGTAACGCGGCTTGTCAAACGGCGCGAAGCAGCAGAACCAGGCGATCATGTCGTCCTTGCCACGATCCGTGGCTTGCGCGCTGCCGGTCTTGCCCGCCACGACGATGCCTTTCACGCGCGCCTTGGCGCCCGTGCCGCCGGCATCATTGACCACCTGCCACAGGCCGTGGCGAACCACGTCGATCTGCTCCTTGGTCACTTCCGTGCGCAGGTCTCCGCGGATTTTAGGTGCTTCGGGCGCGACCTCCTGGCCGTTTTCATCGAGGACCGGTTTGCCGTCCGGCGTGAGCACTTTCTTGATGAGGCGCGGTTCGTAGACGACGCCGCCGTTGGCCACGGTGGCATAGGCCATGGCCATCTGCAGCGGACTGGCCAGCACGTACCCCTGGCCGATGGCAGCATTGGCGGTGTAGGCATTCGACCACTTCAATTCCGGATACTTCGTTTTCATCCACTGCGGCCCAGGCATCACGCCATCCTTTTCATCCTGCAAACCGATGTCGTAGTGCTCGCCGATGCCGAGGACTTTGCCGATCTGGTCGACGTACTCCATGCCGGCCGCGTTGCCGTACTGGTAGAAAAAGCAGTCGCAGGAAACGCGCAACGCGTCCGAGAGGCCGATCGTGCCATGCGAGCCGTGCTTGTCCGCGATCCAGCACTTGAAATAGTGGTCGCCATACTGGATGCCGCCCGGGCAGTTGAATTTCGACGTCTCCATGTGGGCGCCCTTCTTGGAAAGGCCACCGAGCGCGGTCACGATCTTGAAAGTCGATCCGGGCGGGAAGGCACTGACCGCGCGGCTGATCAGCGGCAGCGCCGGATCGGTGTTCAGCTTTTTCCATTCGGTCGGCGAGACGCTGGGAATGAAGACATTCGGGTCGAACGACGGCACCGAAGCCATGGCGAGGATGTCGCCATTGTTCGGGTCGACCACCACGGCAGCCGCGCGGCCCAGCTGGGGGTGCCGCAGTGCCTGCTCGGTGATGTATTGAATACGGGCATCGAGCGTGAGGTAGACGTTGGCGCCGGGTTTCGGCGGCTCGACACGATCCTCGCTCTCGATGATGCCCTTCACGCTCTTGCGCAGCACACGTTTGCCCGGGGCGCCGCGCAGATACTTGTCCATGCTGGCCTCGATCTGCGATTTCCCATCCACGTCCGGCTGATAGAAGGTGTAGCTGCTGATGTCCGGCAGCAGGTTGACATCGAGCGGCGCACCGACGTAGCCGAGGAGGTGCGCGGCGAGCGCGCCGTAAACGTATTGGCGCACGGGCTTCACCGAGATGTCCACGCCGGGCAGGCCGACGTTGTGCTCGGAGAATTTGGCGATGGTCTTGAAATCGACTTCCTGCTCGTAGGTGAACGGCACCAGCGTGTCGTTGCGATAGTGCTTCTGCAGGTGTTCGGAATTGTAATCCTTCGCGAGGTCCAGCTCGTTGAGGCGCGGGATGACCGACTCGTTGACGATCTTCACGATGTCGGCCTCCTTCTGCTTGGTCTTCATCTGCTTGACCGTGTTCAGATATTCGACCTTGGGCGTGAAACCCATTTCACGGCGATAGCCCTGCACCATGTCGGGCAGATAAAAGTCGACCTCGTAGCTGGCGCGGTTGGCGACCAGCGTCACCCCATTGCGATCGCGGATTTCCCCGCGCACGCTGGGAATGCGCACGGTGACTTCGGAACGGCCGGCAATTTTCCTCCGCCAGGTATCGCCACGGGCGACCTGCTCCCACCACAGCTTGGAGACGAGCACTCCGAGGCCGCAGAGGATGATGAAGCCGAGAAAAATGAGACGCAGTTCGGTGGAAGGGCGGCTGGCCATATCAACGAGACCGTTTGATGTTGCGCGCCGGCTGCGTGTCGTAGCCGACGAGGAAAGCGAGGTAATTCAACGTGAAGAAAAAGAAGGGCGAAAGGAGCACCGCCACGAGGCCCGCGCCACCGATTCGCCACCAGATTTCTTTGTTGAAGAGGAAGACCACCGGTTCACGGCGGAAGGTGATCATGAGGTATTCGGAGAGAACGATCATGGACGTGCAAACGCCACTGAGCAGACAGTGGATCTCCCACCGTCCCCGCTGAAAGAGCGGGCGGAAGCCCCCCATCAGCGCGCCCAGCGTAGCGTAGAGCACAATCGACCAGCCGAGGGCAATTTCAACGTTGCCTTTGATAATCTGCACGTGGAGAGCGTCCCACATGATCCCGCCGCAAAACGCCAGGACGAGCATCCCGGGCGTGGGCAATGCCAGGGCGCCATAGAACATGACGATGGGCATGAGCAACACGCGGGATCCGACCACCGGCAACGGCGGAATGAAGTGCTGGAGGACCAGCGCCAGGAACATCGCAACCAAAAGCAGAACGAAGAAGATCACTTGTTATCTCCGACGACGACGAAAACATCCTCCAGGGTCGTGAGATCGACGGCCGGCACGACAGTGGCGTGGCCATCCAGCTCGCGCATCTTGAAGTCTTTGACCTGGCCGATCAACACACCCGAGGGGAAGACCCCGCCGGCGCCTGACGTATAGATGTTTGCGCCATTCTTAAGGTTGGCTTGTTTGGAAAGAAAATTGAGCCCGATGCTCGGGATCGAACCGCTGGAGGCGCGCTCGCCCTTCACGATGCCCTGCTCGCGGGTGCCCTCGACGCTGGCCGCCACCCGGCAGGCCTCGTCGGAGATCAGCACCACGGTCGCGGAATGATCCGAGACCACGGTCGTCTTGCCGACCAGGCCTTCTTCGGTGAGGACGGCTTGATCGCCCTCTTCCTTGAGCCCATCGGCCACGCCGCGATCGATGATCACTTCGTTGTACCAAGTGGACGCGTCGCGGGAAATAATGCGCGCCGGCAGCAGCTTGAACACCGCGCGTTCGCGGTAGCCGAGCGCGTTGCGGAGGCGATTGTTCTCGGTCTCCAATCCGCGCAGCGTCTGGTTCGTGGCGCTCATTTCCTTGTTCGCGACGACGAGGCGTTTGTTCTCATCCTCGAGCTGTTCGAGGGTCTTCAGGCCTTCGCGGAAATCGCGGTATTTTTTATCGACCGTCGATCCCGTTTTCAGGAAGGGCGAGATGATCCCGAGAAAGCCCGCCTGCACCCGCCGCATATTGTGCGGGCTGAGGAAGAGAACGAAACCGGTGGCAATAATGAAGATGAGGACGGATGGAATAACAAGACGTCGGCTCATGCGAAGCGGTGCGGTGCGGTCCCGGCGACTGGCCGGGCCGTGTTCCCAAAATATTGGCGTTTAGCGAGAGCGGTCATGCCCGCGGATGTTTTTAGTGCGACCAGCGGCTGTCGCTCGTCGCTACCTGGCGCAGGAACTTGATCTCGCTCAAGGCGCGACCCGTGCCTTCGGCCACGGCGCTGAGCGGATCTTCGGCCACGTGGACCGGCAATCCTGTTTCTTCGGTAAGCAGACGATCAAGGCCGCGCAGCAGCGCGCCGCCGCCCGCGAGCACAAGCCCACGGTCAACAAGGTCGGCGGAAAGTTCGGGCGGGCAGCGTTCGAGGGTCACGCGCACCGAATCGACAATGGTCGAGATCGGTTCGAGCAACGCTTCGCGCACTTCCTGCGAGGTAATGGTTAAAGTCTTCGGCAGACCGGCGACGAGGTCGCGGCCTTTCACCTCCATCGTGGTCTCTTTCTCGATGGGATAAGCGCTGCCGATCTTGATCTTGATGTCTTCGGCGGTGCGTTCACCGATCATCAAGTTGTAGGCGCGCTTCATGTACTGGATGATGGCCTCGTCGAGTTCATCGCCCGCCACGCGCACGCTGCGGCAGAAGACGATGCCGGAAAGGGAAATGAGCGCCACTTCCGTGGTGCCGCCGCCGATATCGATGATCATGTTACCCGCGGCGTCCTGCACCGGCAGGCCGCAACCGATCGCGGCCGCCATGGGCTCCTCGATGAGGTGCACTTCGCGCGCACCGGGCACGGAGGGCGGATTCCTTGACCGCGCGCTTTTCCACTTCGGTGATGCCGCTCGGCACGGCGATGACCACGCGCGGACGCGGCTTAAACAGGGTGCGGCGGTTATGCACCTTGTGGATGAAATGACGCAGCATCGCCTCGGTAATCTCGAAATCGGCGATGACGCCATCTTTCAAGGGTCGGATGGCGACAATATTACCCGGGGTGCGGCCCAGCATACGCTTGGCCTCATCGCCCACGGCCAGCACATGGCTGGTACCGACCTGCACGGCAACCACGGACGGCTCGCGCAGGACGATGCCGTGATCCTTGACGTACACAAGGGTGTTCGCCGTGCCTAGATCGATGCCGATGTCGTTGGAGAGCAGCCCAAAAATTCCATTAAACATTCAGTATGAACCTCTTCGTAAATCGTAAAAGTTGTGTCTGGAGTGACGTTCTGCGCGATACAAGCACGGCGGTTTTAGTAGTCACCCGCCGTTTTCACGGGTGCTCGTAGGGGCAAAAAGCGACTACAATTAGGAGGGACTGCCCCGTAGCGTCAAAATAAATCGCGCCATATTCCCAGGTGTTTTAAACACTGGCACTCAGGATAACTTTCAGGGTTTTTCTGTAGGATTCGCTATTTTACGTAGTCTTTACACTTCCCGACTGCCACTAACCGCGAATCCACGGCGGTGAGTTTCGCCCGAAGCTTGCCCTTGGACTCCAGTCCAACGTCATTCATCGATTGTCGACGATGAAGGTCAAAATGTCGCAGCACGGCAGAGCCGCTACCAAAGAAATTTTAAACGCAGCGGCCGCAGCGCGGCAAAGCCGCAACCAAAAGGAGCCGCGAACCGCGGAAAGCCAGGTAAAGGGAAGTGGCCCGCGAATCACGCGAATGACTCGAATGATCTGCCCTCATTCGTGTTATTTGCGTCATTCGCGGGCCAAAATTCTACGCGCCGTGCGGACATTTTCAGGGTTAGCACTGCAGAGGAGCAGAGAAGAAACAAAAGAGAACCGCGAATGGACGCCAATGAACGCGAATAAAGGCGGCAAAACGCGGTCTTTCTATTCGCGTTTATTCGTGGCCATTCGCGGTTAAAGAATTTCCGCAAGCTGCGGACACTTTTCAGGTTCGCACTGCACAAGACGAAGAGATGAAACCCTGCGAATGACGCGGATCACACGAATGGAACCATCCCCATTCGCGTTATTTGCGTGATTCGCGGGCCTTCTCTGCTGCCTCCTTGGGATGTGGATAGTGCTTAGGGCATGGCCGCCCGCACCTGCCGATACACCGCCACCGCCTGCGCGGAGAACGTTTCCGCATTCTCGAGCAGCGCCCGGCCGAAGCCGGCAAAGCTCAGGTGCCGCGAACCGACGATCAGGATCACCGCGACGAGCAGCAGGTTCATCAGGTAAATGATGACCAGCGAGAAAAAGGTGCCGTGATAAGTGAGGTCGGTCTGCCCTTTCGGGATCATCCAGATGGTAAAACTGAGATGAAACGCCCACGTCGCGCCGAGGAGCAGGAACATCCACTGCATGGGCGTCATGAGCATGAACGTCTCCCGCACATGGGTGATGTCCCAGAAAAGGCTCGCCACGCCGAAACCGATGACGACGACGAGGCTGTAGAGGGGATAAAAATACGGCGCGAGTGCGATCCAGAAATTGTGCGTGTCGGTGAGGATGTAGCCGCCCTCGCGCGACACCTCCATGTGGCTCACCCGCCCGCCCCACATCCACACCCAGATGGCATGCGTGAGTTCGTGGCCGAAGACATACGCGCGCAATGGGCGCGGCTGCCCGAGCGACCAGATGCTGCCAAAGAACCACAGGGTCCACAGCGCCGCCCCGAGCCCGAAGAACCAAAACTCCTCGCTCATCCAAAAATCCGCGTCGTGCCCGGCCTTGGAAAAGGCGCTGAAAAAAGTCTGGGTCAGCACCCACGCCACCGGCAGGAGAAAGACGCCGACGAAGTTCTTCACCCAGCGCTGCGGAACGGACCACCCGCGCGACATCGCCGCCGCCCCCTGAAGCTGTAGACGACTCGTCGCCTTTCGATTGGCAGATCGGGCAGGTAGTTTCTTTCGGCTCACGCGCGCAGCAGGCTTAGCAGAGCGAGCAGCCGGTCGTCGAGCCAAAGGGGGAAATTAGTTGATAGTGGAGGGTTGAGAGTTGAGAGCCACGCGCTCGTTTGCGAAACGGGCGTTCCGATTACCACCACCCACAATCAGTCGATTGTGCGCGGAAAAGCAGAGTTGACGCTGAAAACCAAACCCGCGGCTCTCAACTCTCAACCCTCAACTCTCAACTTTCTGCAGCCCTTACGCGCGTCCCATGTAGGAGCCGTTCTCGGTCGAGACCTTCACCTTCTCGCCTTCCTTCACGAAGAGCGGAACCTGGATGATCTTGCCAGTCTCGAGCGTGGCGGGCTTCTGCACGTTGTTCGCGCTGTCGCCGCGGACACCTTCGGCACTCTCGGTGACGGTCAGCACGACCGACGACGGCAGGGTGATACTGGCCGCTTTGCCTTCCACGTAGAGCACTTCCACCTTCAGGTTCTCGGTGAGATATTCCTTGGTGTCGCCAACGAACGCCTCGTCGAAATCGATCGTCTCGTAGTTCTCCGGATCCATGAAGTGGAAACCGGTCTGATCCTTGTAGGAATACTCGACCTCCTTGCGCTCCACGTCCACGGTCTCAACCTTGTCCGTCGAGCCAAAGCGCACGTCCGCGCTCTTGCCGGTGCCGATGTAGCGGATGATGGCCTGCACGAAGGCGCGGAGGTTGCCCGGCGTGCGGTGCTGCACTTCAAGCACGATGGCAGGGTTGCCATTGTAGCGGATGCACATGCCTTTGCGGAGATCGTTGGCGGCGGCCATATTAGAAAATCAGTGGGAAGAGAGCTTCGTTGGTGGGTAAAAAGGGAGGGCGAATGTGGACGACACTTTAGGGTCTGGCAAGGGGGAAGTGGGGCGATGTCCCGTAATCAGTATAGAGTACTCAGTAATCAGTGGTCAGTTCGCGCCCCGTGCGCTCCTACTGATTACTGAACACTGATTACTTCTTCTTCGGCGTGGGCGTCGGGGTTGGCGTCGCCGGCTTGCCCTTGCCCTTCGGCTTGGACGTCGGAGTTGCGGGCGCGGGCGCCGGAGTCGGCGTGGCGGCAGGTTTTTTGGCGCCGCCCTTGGGCTTGGGCGTCGGCGTGGGTGTGGCGGGCGCAGGCTTGTCCGCCTCGGGCTTTTTCTCCTCATCTTTCTTGGCGGTTTCGCTCTTGCCTGGGCCCGGCGGAGGCGGCGGCGGGGTCTTCGCGCCGACGAGATGATTCAAGGTATACGCGACGAGCGGATTCGCGACGGCGGCACCGTCATCGCCCTTCAATGCGTCGAGGTGAAACTCATAGATGCGCCACGCTACCACCGGGTCGAACCCCAGCGTCACCTTGGTGCGGTCTTCCGAAAGGGCCACCGACTTCGGTGTGATCTCCTGCAGATCGAACTCCGGTGAACCGTAGGGCTCGTGGTATTCGTAATAGTAACGCCGCACTTTGTACGATTCCGGATTGCTCGCCGCCGCGGTCTCGAGCGGTTGCGTAAAGGTCATCTCAAAGCCGGTCTTCGTGAGGTGCATTTCCTTCACATCGAGCGGCACCTTGCCCGTCCACGAAATGCGCTGGATGCCCTTGTCCCCTGCCCAGCCGTGATCGGTCTGCCCGACCCACAGGCTGCCATCCGGCGCGAAGGCCACGCGGTTGTCGCCCTTGTGCAGGCCATGACTTTCCAGCAGCGGCACGACCATGCCCTGCAACTGCCCGTCCACTTCCTCCATCATCATACGCAGGATGCGCGCGTGATTCATCTCACCCACGAGCATCTGCCCGGCAAACGGCCCGAACTTTCCCGCCGTCGTATCCGTGAGCGGTTGAGTGGCCGACATCGCCATCGAGGCCAAATACGGGAAGACGATGCTGCCCCGCGTGCGCATAGCATCGAGCTCCTTCATCGGGATGGTCAGCGGATCGCGGGTCTCGCCTTTCTTCCACACCAGCGACGCCGGATGTCCGTAAAACTTGTCCTTCTCCACGTGATAAAGCGGGCAGGCGCCGATCCAGTCGCCCTGGTTGTCAGTAACGAAGAGGCGGCCCTTGCTGTCGTAGCCAAGTCCATTCGGCGAACGGAAGCCCGAAGCCCACGGCGTGAGCTTGCCATCCGGCGAAATCTTCACCACCCAGCCGCGCCAGGGCACGACCGAATACATGCGCCCCTCGCGGCCCAGATCGCGAAACTCACCGCGCAATTCCTGGCGAATGCCCGCGCCATTCGACGCCGTATTCAGCGCCACAAACCAGCCGCCATCCGGCGCCGGCAGCGGGCCGAAGGCAAACTCGTGATAGTTCCCGGTCATGCCGAAGGAATCGCAAATCGTCTCGTAGCTATCGGCCACGCCATCGCCATTCGTATCGCGCAGGCGGGTGAGTTCCGAGCGCTGCATGACGATCACTTCATCATTCTTCGGCGCAATGATCCCCAGCGGATCCTGCAGCCCTTGGGCGAAGAGTTTCCACTCCTTCGTCTCGGGATTGTAGGAATACACTTCGCCGCGATGGAAGCAGGCCATGAGGTGGCCATCCGGAGTAAAAGTGAGGCCGCCGACTTCCGCGGAAAGGCCCGGCGGCGTGGCGATATTTTCGACCTTGTAATAGTCGCTCGGCGCGGCGGTTTCCGCACCCAAGGCCACACGCGCGGCGAGAAGGAGAGGCAGGAGAAAGCGTTTCATTTGGCGTGTTTGGAAGTGGGTTTCACCGGCGCGCTCACCGGGGCTTTCGGCCGCTCGTTTTCGTAGATCGCTTCGATCTCTTTCGCATCCAGCGCACGGGCATAGATGCGCGCTTCATCGAGCGTGGCCGCGGCGAAATGCGTGCTGCCATTCGAGCCGAGATAAAACTCCGCGCCCGGCGGTAGCGGCCCGCCCGCTCCGGAACCGGCCGGCTTGCCGTCGAAATAAAAACGCAGCCCCTTGGCATTGAGCGTGGCCGCGAGATGGTGCCATTTGCCGTCCGCCTCCGTCGGCACAGCGGCGACGATCTTCGTATCCAGCTTTCCACTTTTCAGACGTACGCCGTAGCCGGACACGCCGCCGATATTCGCGCCGAGCGCAAACTCGCCCTCGCCTTCCGCGGCACCGATACACACCTGGTCGGGATCGGGTGGACTGCTCAGTTGCACCCAAATGGAAAACGTGGCATCCGCGCCGAACGACTCGCTCTTCAAGCCGGTGTCGTGCTGCGCCTTTTTGCCATCGAAGATGAGCGCGCGATTCTTCACGCCCGGCACCGGCAACGGCTTCTTCACCGTGAGCACATCATCCATCGACCAGTAGCCGATCGGTTCCTTGTTGAGGATTTCCATGAACGTCACGGTGAACTCCTTCGCCTTGGCCGCCGGTAATTTCAGGACGCCATTGTTAAATGTGCCCGCCTCCGAGGCCACGGCCGCGCCGCCATTCGGATCGGTCACGAAAAAGACCGGCTGCTTCGTGCCGGTGATCCTGAAGGTCTCCTCGAATCCGCCGTGATGCGCCGCCTTGATCAACTCGCGGACGTCCACGTCGTCGACTTGATAGTGAAACTCCGGCAACCCATCGACGATGTTGTAACCGCGGAAGCGAATATCATGCGGGATCTTTTTCTCATCGCCGATCCGCAGCGGGAAATACGGCGTCGAGCGGTAATAGATCGTCCCCTTCACTTCGGCGAAGCCGTCGCCGTTGCCGCGCCAGTGGTCCATCGGATCGACGAAGCCGCCGCGCCACGCGTAGCGCAACCGGCACGCGCCCGCATCCCAGCAGTAGTTCTGGCCATCGGGCAATTGCACCGCGATGGAAGCCGGGCCGCTGTCGCGCATGAAGATGCGATACCAGTGCGGGGTGTCGATGGGAAAGGCGTGCAGGATTGGGTTCTTCGCCTGCTCGCGAATGAGCTCCGGCAGGTTTTCGTCGTCAGCCACCTTGGGCAGGTCCTTCTCCTTCTGTTTGGTCACATACATCGCGCCAAACATCACCATGCCGTGCCCTGGATAGGTGCAGATATAAGGATACACGCCTTCCTCGGTCGGCGCGGTGAATTCCAGCGAGGCCGATTTGCCGGGAATGAGCACCGGCGTGTGGAAAAGGATCTTGTCGCTCTGCGGGATGAAGGTCTGCTCGGGCGTCACCGGCATGGTCATCGCCGCATTCACCACCTCCATGCGCCCGCCCGGCGCGACGATCACGAAATTGTGCGCCATGTCGTCGGTATTCTCGACCTCGAGCTTCACCTTCGCCCCTGGCTTCACCACGAAGCGCGGCGGATCGTAACGCAATCCGGAGACGGCCTTGATCTCGATCGGTTCAGCCTCCTTGGCCGAGACAGAACCACCAAACATCACTAACACACCCACCACGAGCAGGAGGACAACAGAGGAAGAAAAGCGGCGAATCAGCATGGGCGGAAAAGAAGCGCCGGGAATAACAGGCGCAGAAAGAGCCGAGGACAATGCCAATTTCCACGGATTGCGCAATGCCGCGGGCCACCCCGCCCTACTCGCAGCGGCAGAATATCGGGCCCCTGCCCTACAAATTCGACGGTCCGGAACCGCACAAAGCGGGGTGATAGGGATATGCAATGGCGGAGGATGGATGGCATGTTCCACAGGACGAAATTGCCCAGACAACGCTGGCCCGCTCCGCGTTCGAAAAGCAGCGGCGCAGCGCGGCCGAGCCGCAGCCAAACGGTTTTCGATTGAGGAGGAGATGAACCACGGATTTCTCGGATTCCACGGATCAAAGAATCCGCGGCGACCTCCAATCCGTGCAATCTGTGAAATCCGTGGTCAAAAAACCGACGCAAGCTGCGTGCATTTTTAAGGTTAGCACTGCAGTGAGAGTCCTCTCAGCTGTAGCGGCGCCGGCCCTGCCTAAGCATCGCCCCTATTTTTCCTCCGGAGAATAGAGGATAAATGGGAAGCGGGATCCTGGATCGGGTCGCCCTGACGGGATTGCGCCCGTCAGGGCTCCCACACCACCGGACGTGCGGTTTTCCGCATCCGGCGGTTGAAACCGCAAACGAGTTTTCTTCTTCAGAGTCGCGCAGCTTCGGCGTTGGTCCCTCAGTCGGCTTGAAGGGTTTCTACCCAGGGGCCTTCTTCGTGCCTCGCAGGCTGACCGCAGTTGTCCACCTGCTGGCTCTCGACCAATCGATCGGGCTTTAGCTAGCTTCTCTTGCTTCGTTTGCGTTCCTTCGGCCCTTCGCTCTTCCCGACTTTCGCCGGGCCTCTTCACTACTACGGCCTCTGCTGACTTCTCCCGTGCTCTCACACAGGAGATCTCCCCGGGTAAGAACCTGAACTCTCCCTCCGCGCCGCCTGGCTCTACCTGACGTGTCTGGATGGACTTCGGACTTCGCGGTTCCTCGCACGCTCGTCGCCCACGCCCGGCCTCTCTGCCAGTTTGTCTTCCTGCGGTCGGAGTTTTGCCTGCGACTTCTTTCAGCCACGACCTCACGGTCGCTGCCTTGTCGTTCGGCTACGATTACTTCCATCAGTTTCGATCAGTTCGTTTCATCTGATTAGTTCAGGCCCATGCCGGGCACACGAGGGGCGACTTTCCAGTCGCCCTGCACCGCGGAGCGTTGCCCAAAGAAGAGGGCGCTTCGCGCCAAGTTTTTCAGTCGGCGACTGGAAAGTCGCCGCTCCCAGGGGCGTCATCCGCTTCGCGCTTGCCGATACGTAGCTGGTGGCGTTTGCATGGATGCATGGCTGATTTTCCGTCGCCGCCACCACCGCCCCCAGCTCCTCCTCCCATTTCGGCTCGCCCGGCCGGCCTGAGCCGCAAGGTGAAAATCCTCATCATCGCGGGGATCGCGCTGGCGGTGATCGCCGATCTCGGCGCCGGTGTCGGCGGAGTCATGTTTCTGCGGAAATTCCTGCAGCGCCGGGTGGAACAACAGCGGAAGCCCGACCATATCATTACCGATCGCACCCGGCGCATTGCCCGGAATCCCAACGATGTGCGCGCTTATAAGGATCGCGCGCAGGCCCGGACGGATACGGGGGATTATGACGGCGCCATCGCGGATTACAACAAGGCACTCGAACTCGATCCGAAAGACGCCCACCTCTACACGTGGCGCGCCTATGTGCGGAATTTGCAATTCCGTTACGAAGACGCCATCGCCGATTGCACGAAGGCCATCACCATCGATGCCAAACTGCCACCCGCCTATAGCAACCGCGGCTATGCGCGCCGGCACGAAGGCGATCTCGCCGGCTCGCTGGCCGATCTCAACCGCGCCATCGAGCTCTCGCCGAAGACGGCGGCGGTCTACTCGAGCCGCGGCGAAACGAAATATGAGCAGCGCGACTACGAGGGCGCCGTCGCGGATTACAACCAGGCCATCACGCTCCAGCCGAATGACAAATGGCACTATATCGATCGCGGCCGGGTGCGGAATAGACAGCGCAGGATGGAGGAGGCGATCGCGGACTTTACCCATGCCATCACCCTCGATCCTCATCTGGCCGAAGCCTATGCCGACCGGGGGTATGCCTTCGTGGCGCGGAATGAATTTCAAAAAGCCATCGACGACTGCAATCGCGCTCTGGAAGAAAATCCCAAGCTCACCGTCGTCTATCGCACGCGAGGCCGGGCTTATCGCGCTTTGGATCAACTGGATCAGGCACAGGCCGACTTCCGCCGGATGATCGAGAGCAATCCGAAGAACTCGACCGCCTACAGCTCCCTGGCGGTGACGGAAACGCTGATGGGCAAATGGACGGACGCGCTGCAGGATTATCGGCACTCCCTCACCATCCTCGATCCGGATGAGAGCTATTTGCACTTGTACATCTGGTTGATTCGCAGCCAGCATGGAGAAGCGGACGCGGCCAATGCGGAACTCACCGCGTGGCTCGAGAAGCGAAAACACGGGGAACCCGTCGACTGGATCGGCAGCGTGGGAGGATTCTTTTTGGACAAAGTGAAGGAACCGGACCTTCTCGCCGCCGTGACGACCTCCACCAAAAATACCGAGGAGCAACACCGCTGTCAGACCCGGATGTTATACTACGTCGGCATGAAGCATCTGCTGGCCCGGAGACAAAACCACCGCCGCGGATTCCTTTCATCAATGCGTCGCGAGCGATGAAAAAATGTTGGCGGAATGGCCATTGGCGCGGGGGGAATTGAAGGCGCTCGCACCGTAGGTTGAATCGGCATTCAGTCGAGATGGATGGCTGCGACGCCCGCTGGGAGCGGCGATCTCCCAGGTCGCTGACCGAATCCAATGCGCGGAACGCCATCCTCATGGGCGTTGCTCCGCAACGCAGGGGGACCTGGAGATCGCCCCTCCCCCAGGGAACCGCGAGCGCGGTCAGCGCTGCGGGCTGGCGTCTTCCTCCGGCGTCGACCGCGGCAGGATGGACGCGGTCTTCCAATTGAAGACGATGGAAAGCGTGCGGGCGGTGAAGGTGATACCGATGGCGATCCATACCGCGATGCTGAGGGGCAGATGCAACCATTCCGTCGCGGCCACGTAGCTCGCGCAACCGGCCAATGCGGCGACGACATAAAACTGGCCGGGCTTGAAGAGGAAGGGTTCGGTATTGGTCAGCACATCGCGGATGAGGCTGCCGCCGACGGCATTGACCACACCCACGACGATCGAGGCCGGCAACGAAAGGCCGGCGGCCGCGGCTTTCGTCGAGCCGACCACGCCGTAGGCGCCGAGGCCGAGGGCATCGACGTAGAGAAAAAAGCGGTCGAGCTTGCCCACATGCCGATGGAAAAAACCCGCGGCGATGCACCCGGCGATGACGGACCATAGATAGCCCGCATGCCGCATCGCGGCCGGCGCGCCGTCGTTGATGAAAATACCATCGCGCAACAAGCCACCGCCCAATCCGGAGCACAGTGCGAGGACGAAGAGCCCCACCCAATCGTAATGGCGCCGGATGGCAAACATCGCCCCGGTGATGGCGAACAGAAACGTCGCGCCGAAATCAATATAGAGCGGGAGCGAAAGGGCCGGCATCCCAGCTTTGTGCCAGAACGCAGCCGCGTTGCGCAGCGCAAATCGTGGAGCGGGTTTACTGCGGGGCAACCAGCTTCTGGATCCACTTCAGCCCGCGGTTCGCACCCATGGCGGCATCGCCTTTTTCCGCCACGGTGCCGTCGGGCTTGAGCAGCACCCAGGCCGGATGCGCGGGGCTGACGTCGCTAACCTGTCCGGCGATGTGCTTCTCCTCCGGATCCGAGACAAACACGACGACGAGATTTGCATCGATGAGCTTTTGCGTCTCGGGCGAACTCATCGTCGCCTTGAGGTGATGACTGTGCTGCTGGAGCGGATCGAGGACGAAAACGAGCACGCGCTTTTTGTCTTTCTCCGCGAGTTGGAGCGCCGCGTCGATATCCTTGCCCGGCGGAGTGAGAAACGCCGAGCGATCATCCGCCTCTTCGGTCTGCCCATCGGCCGGCGCGAGGTTGTTATCCGTACGCAGCACGGAAATATCGCGGAATTCCACCTTCCCCTTCGACCACGAGTCACCACCGCGAAACTCCAGGTTCTTCAATTCCTCGTCGAGGCCCGGCCCGGTCGAGACGAGTCGCCGATCGATATACAATTGCACGCTCTTGTCCCGGACCAGGAGCGAGATGCTGCGGGTCTGGTTCAATTGATATTCCACCATGCCGCCGCCCCGGCCGGGCGGATAAAGTGCGAGCGTGGGGCTGGTAGCCTTCATTGGCAAACGACACCGAACCCAATTTGACGCGCGGGACGCATCCCAGCCAGGACTTTGATCTTGAACTCCAGCGCAAAGGGCGGCGCGACGGTGACCTTGCAATGCGCGATGCTGTCGCCGGTGCCAGTGAGCACTCCTTTCTCGATTTTCCACTCGCCTTTCGTCGGCTCCCAGCGCGCTTCATTGCTCCCGGTGAGCAACATGGTCCGCCCAAGTCCAAGCGCCGCAAATCCCTTCGGCGGCGCCTCCTCCCTGGGCGCGGGAGCGCCGGGCGGCTGGACGGAAAGCTTGTATTCGACGCTCCCCGGATTTCCCGAGTAGCTGATGTCCTTGCTATTGATCCGCAGGACAAGCGTGGGATAATCCTGCTGCGCCTCGAACACGAAAGCTTCCTTGCGCGTATTCGGCCGCACAACGGCGAGGACTTCGCCGACCTTGCCGTCCTTGACCGGCAGGGCAATGGCCAATCGGCAGACGTCGCCGCCTTCGGCGTTCGGATCGTCGGGCTGCGCGGTGGCGATGCGCCCCCACGATTTCCAGGCGCCTCGCAAATACTGCAGCGTGATCTTCGTCCCCTGGCGTACGCCCGTGAGGGTGAAGGCCTCCGGGGAGTTGGCGGCGATCACCGCATTGGCCATCCGGCTGGCACTGGCCTCCAGCGTCGTGACGGCCAGACCCGCGGTTTCGTATTTCACCTCCACGACATTGCTGACGGTCTTCGACCTGCCGTCTCCGCGAAACTCGACATAGACCTTGTAAGTGCCGGCGACCGGCGTGCGCACGCGCACCGAAGTGTGGTGCATCTCCATGACCTTCTGCTGTCCCGCGGGATCGACGATGATCCAAAAGAGACCGGCGGTGTTCGCCGGCTCCGCTTCCGTCGGGTACCATACGTGGTGGCAATTATCCAGCGCCTCGCCCTGTGCCACCCGATCACTCAGCACGAGCTTGAACTTCGCCGGGTCGATCTTCGGCAAACTCGAACGGCCGGAAACCATGAATTCCGAGGTGACCCAATTGTCGCGATAGGCGGGCATCGCCGTGCCCTCGTACCACTCGCCGAAATTTTTGAACTGATCGAGAGACTCCTTGAGTTGCGTTCCGAAGAAACCGCTGAATTGATTCTGCGCCAACCCGTGGGTGTCTTCGTCCATCACGCTCTTGATCTTCGCGAAAAATGCCGTGGCCGCCTTAGTTTTGTCGTCGCCGTTCGCCGCCCCCTTGTAACCCTTCACGAAATCCTCAATCGCCGTCTTGAGCGAAACAAACGCCGGGTAGTCTTTCGTCTCGTCCTTATTCACGAAAGTACTCGCGCCCCATTTGGTGACGAAGTTGGCGTTGCTTTCGAGGATCGAGGTGATCGTCTTGAAGAGGTCTTCCAATTCAGCCAGCTTCATCCCCTCCTCCATCAGGCGACTTTTGCTCGGCGGCGTCACCCATTTCCCGACGGTGTCGAGGCGGTAGCCGAAGCGGCGCACCTCATTGAGGCTGAAGGGCGATTTCGCGCCGGTGCGCCCGCGTGGCACATACAGATAGGTGGCAATGCCGATGACCTTGCCCGTGGATTTGAGCAGGATGGGGCTGCCGCTGTTGCCCGGGACAAATTCCGCGTCTACCTCGATACGGTCTGGTCCGATGCCGACGACCTTGCCGGGAATCTCGCGCACCACACCGGCGCCTTCCGAATTACCCGCAACGATGACCTCGTCGCCGATCTTGAGCTTGTCGATATTCGGTTCGAGTTCGAGGACGTTCGTGGCGTTACTCACCTCGGCGCGGACGGCGTCCACCTCATCGGCGATTTCCAGGGCACCCGTGCTCAGATCGGCATTGTGCAGGTTCTTGAATTTCACATTCCGATTGCCGCGAATGACGTGGGAATTGGTGATCAAGAAGGTCTGGTTCCCCATCTTCAGCACAAACCCGGAGCCGCGCCCTTCGTCGCCCTCGACGATGACCATGGCCTGGAGAGCCGAGGCATCGAGCGCCATCGAACGCAGCGGCGCAGCCAGGATCAAGAAAAGCAGCGCGGCGATCCTCAACACGCGCACGCTGCGGAGACAAACCAGGGGATACATAGGTAAATTAAATTGCGGAATCGTCTGGGCTGACAAGCCGTGAAACTGCGCAAACTAGTATCCAAAGATTCCCGCTCCGCTACTGAATTTCCAACGGAGGGACACGCCCCAGCCAAGGAGGCGGAGGGGAATAGTAGGAAATATTGGGGAACGCGCAGGAGCGCGTCCCTCCACGCCTAATGAAGTTGGTTGTCCGTATTGGCGATCTTCGCGGCGATGTCGTAGCGGGCGCAATTCGCACCGACGTTGTTGCGGAATTCGGTCGTGGCATCGGGGAGCTCATCCAGCTGATAGCCGACGGCGGAAGGGGACGGAGCGTGATTTTCGACCCGGTTGTCGCGCACGAGATTGTGGCCGCTCACGTTTTTCATCGAGATGCCGTGCGCGCAGTCGGTCACGCTATTTCCCTCGATGGTGATGTCGCTCACCACGCCCGGATAGGCCGCACCGGCAGCCAGATTGCGCGGCGGATCGTAGTGCACCGCGATGGCGAAAGCCGGGTCGCGGTTGCTCGCGCGGGTGATGATGTTGTCCCGAACCAGCACGTGCGAAACCGGATAGAGCGTGGTCCGCAGATCGACGCCGATCCAACTCGTGTCCGCGATCCGGTTGTGCCGGATGACGACGTTTTCCGCATTGAAGATCGTGATTCCATCGGTGTGCCAGGCGGGCAAATCGTGGAGCCAATTGTCCGCGATGAGGATATCGTGCGAGGTGTAGGAGGGATCGTCGCCCACTACGCTGATCCCTTGAAACTCGACGTTCGCCACTTCGTTGTGCGTCACGCGGAGGCGGTCCTTCTTTTTGATGGCGATCCCCATGCGCATCGGCTTGCGCGGATCACCGAGGATACGGTTGTCATGCACATCGCCGTCGGCCCCCGTGCCGGCCAGGTAGAAGCCGTGCTCGCCGGTGCTGATTACCGTCACGTGGTGGATGGAAAAACCGGTCGTCTCCGAATCCGTGCCCACGCCGCAGAGGAAATGAGTGGCGATGGTGAGATCGTGAAAACTGAAGTGATCGATCTTCCCCGCGGAACCGATGTCCGCCGGTCCATGCGGCCCCCAGGTCGCATAGTCGTATTCGCCGCCGTTGTCCCCGAGCCAGAGATGATCGACCTCCACGTTCTCGATCGCGACCTTCGGCTGGCCGACGTAGATCACGGGCACACCAGCCTGCTCGGTGCGGAGAACGCCGTCTTTCATTTTCGCATGGAAGATGACAGTCGAATTGAAGATCGCGCTTTCGTTGCCGATGCCTTGCAAGTGAATGTTCGACGCCGCGACCTGGATGCCCGGCCCGCCTTGATAGACGACGCGATACATTCCCGCGGGGAAAAAGACCGTGCCGCCGGTGTCCTTCAGCGAATCGATCGCGCTTCGGATGGCCGACGAATCGTCCGTGCCCCAGGTGACCGAAACGTCGGCGGCATCGCACTGTGCGGAATCCGCGAGCGTGACGGTGTGCGCATCCGTGACCGCCGCAATGTGGCTGCTCAACGCCGCGCCGGACACTTCGCCGAGGTCGGGAAATTTCTGCACCGCGGCGCCGACGACATAGATCGATTGGCCGATATCCGCCTTCGTGAAATGCGCACTCGCCGAAGTCAGCGTCGCCGCCCCTTTGCGCATCGCGCCATCGACGACGTGGTGACAATCTCCCTTCGCGCCGAAGTCCTTCACATTGATCGTCGGACGCTGCGGCACATCCGCGGCCAAAGCATTCGCCGCCAGCACGAGGCCGGCGATGACGCTGGCCGCTTGGAGTGTCATTGGGCGCGCACTCCCGTCATCGAATGATGCGTCACCGTATCCCAGGCGATCTCCTGCAGCATGCGGTTCAGCTTTTCCTTGTCCTGCTGGCTGATCTCCTGTCCGGCGGGCGGAGTGTTCGGCACCGGGGTCGTGCCGCGCGGGCGCACTTTGTGTTCCTTGTCGAGACCCACGACCTTGTAAGCGGCGAGCGCCTTCGGCATGGGCAATCCCACCGGGCTGCGATGATAAATCGCCGCGAAATAGCAATAGGCGTCGAGCACTTGCAATGGCGCATCCGGATGTCCCCACGAATCGCGGAACAAGTCCCACTGCATCTTCAGCCCCGGGGCCTGGCCGGCGACGAGTTTCTCGCGCAGTTTGTCCGCCGCTTCGCCCACCGGCACGACAAACACCGCCTCCTTGCCGATCGCCTTGTTCACCTTGCTCACGTAATCCTCCAGATCGTGGCAGTATTTGTCATTGGCCGCCTTCAATGCCGCGATATCGGTCGCATTGTGATCGATCCCCTTCCCCGCCTGCAGTGGATAGACCGGCACGTATTCATCATTCGGCATCCAGAATTCCTGCACCAAAACGCGGATGTCCGGGTTGTGCTCCACGCCCAGCTTGGCGAAGTTGTCGATACCTTCGTCCGGCAGCCAGATCGGCGACAGCGTGAGCACGTCGACCTTCCCCGCGGTCAGCGCCGCCTTCGACCCGAATTTGTCATTCGGCGCATCCCAATGCTGGATAACGCGCGAGCCACCGATGCTGGAAAGGCCCACGGATTGATGATCCGCAATGCCCGCCGACTTCGCGACTTCGTCGAGCAAGCGGTAGACGAAGACGTGGAAGCTATGCCCGCACGTGTAGACGCGCTGGCCTTTGGTGATGGGTTGGCTGGCGGCGGCGCTTTTTTCATCGGCGCCCCGGGCGCTGGTGAAGGTCACGACCAGGGCAAGCAACACGGAGACAAAATGAGGGGAACGTTTCATAGTGTTGTCTGTTTGAGATCGGGAAGCACTCCGTCCTTAGGGAAAATGCATCAGTGCCCGGTGGCGTAATTCCATTCCTTGATCACCGCGCCGTTGCGGTCCTTGAGACGCAGGTAAGCGACGCGGAATTCGCCCGGGCCGACGGCCGGATCGAAGCGCAGCATCTCGATCGGCGTTTCCACCGGCAGCTTGATCGCAAAGTCCTGCCACTCGTTGTCATGCGTCGGGGTGAAGTTGACGGCGCGATCGCGGAAATAAGGCTGGCGAGGATTCGCCGCCCAGAAAATACGACCGTTGCCCTTGCCATTGGATTTCATTCGGAACTCGACGGTGTAAGGTCCCTGCGCATGCGGCAGGTCGCGCGTCGAGAGTGATACCGCAGCTTCGGTCGCGGTGAGGAGCAGCGCACCGTCCCGTACCGTGACCGTCGATTCCTTGTTCACCGCCCAATCGGGCACGAGCGCATTGTAGGCGGGATTCTTGCCGGGAATGAGCGCGTGCGTCTCCGCGAGATGCGCGTCGATGAGCGCGTTGAGCTCTTTCACCTTGTCGGGAAATCGCGCGGCGAGGTCCTTCGTTTCGCCGAGGTCGTCGTGCAAGTTGTAGAGCTCGTAACGGTCGGATTGATCATCGGCGTCATGGAAGTAGCGGATGAGCTTCCAATCACCGCGCCGGCCCCACACGCCGGGCATGGTGTGCACCACGTGGCCCGGCGGCGAATAGACCGGGTAATAGCAAAAGAGCGTGTCGCGCGGAGTGCCGGTGCCGAGCAGCGCGGGCACCTGGCTCACGCCGTCGAATTTCAGATCCGGCTTCGCGGCCACGCCGGCCATCTCGAGCAGCGTGGGATAGAAGTCCACGCTGCAGAGCATCGCGTCATTTTGCGTGGCGGCTTTCGTTTTGCCCGGCCAGACCACGACACACGGCTCACGCGTGCCGCCTTCGTAAAGCGTGCCCTTGCCGGCGCGCAACGGGGCGTTGGTCGTCGGCGGAGAATTCATGCCGGCCTCCTCTTTCATCGCCGGCTCAAACCAATTCACGCCGCCATTGTCGGAGAAGAAGACGATGATCGTGTGATCGCTGAGTTTCAGTTCGTCGAGCGTGTCCAGCAGGCGACCCACAGCGTCGTCGAGACTTTCTACCATGGCGCCGTAGACGGGATTGCGCTGGGCGGAATTCGGGTCGGCCTTCCGCCGGTATTTCTCGATGAGATCGGGCTTGCCGCCCCAGGGCGAGTGCACGGAGAAGGCCCAATAGTTGAGGTAAAACGGCTCATCCTTGTGGACGCGGATGAACTTGATCGCCTCCTGCGACATGAGGTCCTCCAACTGCTCGCCGGGCTTCGCCGGCAGATGGAACTTCGGCGATTTCCAAGGGGCGATGTAACCCGCCGGGCCCGGGCCGGACCAGTGCGGCACATCCACGTCGAATCCCTGATGCAGCGGATCGAAAGGCTCCGGCCCGAGATGCCATTTGCCGAAATGCCCGGTGGCATAGCCCGCACCTTTCAGTGCCTCCGCGAGGGTGAAATACTCCAGTTTCAACCGCGTGGCGCTCGTCGCCTGCAACGACTTCTGGCTCGGTGAACCGCGCGCGACGAGCGAGGCCTCCAGCTTTTCCTCCGGCACATGTCCCGACGGTGTGGTGATACCGAGCCGGCCGGGATAAAGGCCGGTCATGATGCTTGCCCGCGTCGGGGAACACACCGGATTGGCCGCGTAGGCATTCGTGAATTTCATCCCTCGCGCGGCAAGCCGCTCGATATTCGGCGTCTCGAAGAATTTCGTCGTGCCGTAGAGGGTGGTGTCGCTCCAGCCGAGATCGTCGGCGAGGATGAAGACGATGTTCGGGCGCGTCTTCGGCGAAGACTCCGCGCCCCGCGCGACGGCCCCGCAAACGATCAGCAGAAGGAAGAAGAGAAGGCGCTTCACGGGGTGAGTTGGGCGTTTTGCGGTTTCGGCTTGCCACCCTTGAAGTCCGGATTCGGCTGCGGCAGCACCGCGCCGACCGAATCGCGCCAGGCGTTCAGTTGATCGCGCAGGGCCGCGGCCTTGTCGGGCATTTCCTTGGCGAGGTCGTGCTTTTCCGAAAGATCGTTGCGCAGATTGTAGAGCTCGAGGTGATTATCCTCGTAGAATTCGAGGAGCTTCCAATCGCGGGCGCGGATCGCGCTCACCGGCGTGGTGGTGTGGTAGTAGTGCGGATAGTGGAAGAACAGTGCGTCGCGATTCAGCTTCGCACTCGGGTCCTTCAGCAACGGGCTGATGTCCATGCCATCCGTCGCATCGGTGGCCGGCGGCTGGCCGGTGATGTGCAGGAAGGTCTGCAACATGTCGGTCAGGATCACCGGCTCGTCGCAGGTCGCGCCGTTGGGCGTCACGCCCGGCCAGCGGATGATGAGTGGCACGCGGATGCCGCCTTCATAGAGCGCACCTTTGCCCGAACGCAGCGGCGCGTTATTCGTCACCGGCATGTTCTTCCCGCTGACTTTGTCCACGCCGATGTAACCGCCATTGTCACTGGCAAAAATCACCACGGTGTTTTTGTCGAGCCCGCGCTCCTTGAGATGTTCGAGAACACGGCCGACATTTTCGTCGAGCTCCTTGTTCATCGCCGCGTAGATGGTGTGGCGATGATTCATCCCGTCGCGATACTTCGCGTCGAAGTGCTGAATGTCGTCCGCCTTGGCCTCGATCGGCGTGTGCACGGCGTGATGCGCGAGATAAACGAAGAACGGCTGATCCCCCGCGTGGTCGATCACCTTGATCGCCTCATCGGTCAATCGGTCGGTGAGGTATTCGCCGGGGTGTCCGTATTCCAGATGCGGGATGTAACGAAACTCCGGCCCATGCGTCCCGCTGCCGCTGTACGGCCACCAAAAGGTCTGCGGCGCGCCCCAGTTCGTGCCACCGATGTTGATATCGAAACCGTGCGCCTCCGGGTAATGTTCCCAATCGCCGAGGTGCCATTTACCGATGAGTGCGGTGAGGTAGCCGGCGGATTTCAAATACGTCGCGATCGTCTTTTCCGAATTGGGCAGATTCCAGATCGACTCTGCTTCACGTAGCTCGCGATTTTTGGCTCCGCCCTCCTGCGCGCCTTCGGCCCAGATGGTGAAATGCAGCCGTGCGGCGTGCTTGCCGGTCATCAAGGTCGAGCGCGACGGCGAACAGACCGACATCGCATAGGCGCTCGTGAAACGCACCGCGCCGCTGGCGAAACGATCGATATTCGGCGTCTCGTGCAAATCCGCGCCGTAACAGCCGAGATCTGACCAGCCCATGTCATCGGCGAGGATGAAGAGGATGTTCGGTTTATCCGGTGTCGCGGCGAACGCGGTGGTCGCCGCGGCGAGGCAGGATGCGAGAAGCAGGGTGAGACGTTTCATGGGTTGGGGAGCTGGGGGACTATTGGGTGGCCACTTCGCTGTCGGCCATACCGCTCTGGTAAGCGACGGCTTTCAACTGGATGCCCGGCTGCACGCTGATCTGCCCGCAGTAGACATAACCGCGGGTGCGCGTGGGCCTGGTGCCATCGAGGGTGTAACGAAACCAGGCGCCCGGCGTGGCGGACTTGAGCGTAACGGTCATGCCATCGCTGGCGAACTCCGGTTTGCCGCAGGGCCGCTTGCCCTCTTCATACACGCCGCAGTCGGGATAATTCCTCACCACATCCCACGCGAGGACGCTCCAGCGCATTAGCCTGGGGCGGGCGGGTGAGATTGGTACCGACGGGCAGCACCTGGCCTTCGGGGCGATTTGCCGTAAAAGGCGGCGAACCAAACGGGAGTCGATGAAGGAACTGGGCCATCAGGTCCGGGATGCACGCAATCGTGAAAACATCATGTCGTCGAAAGCGTTAAGATCAAGGGCCGGGGACTTTCCCCTGCTCCAGCCACTTCTTCAGCCAGCCGACGGCCAGCACCGTGGGCAGCACCCGCGGGCGTTTCCCGTCGTGATAAGTCTCCATCACTTTCTTCTGCACTTCCTCAACGTAGAGTAGAAACGCGCCTGCCGATTCCTCCCAACTGCGCGCCGGAAAGAGCTTGGTCTCGCTGCTCTGAATTCCCCGGTATCCGTCGGCAGGGCGGTGAGTTTGCCAAGACCATAGCGCGGCACACCCCTGGACAAATCGACCTTGGCACCCGGGGGCTGATACCGCGCGCGTTCGGTCCATTCCGTATAAAACCACGGCTGCATTTCCGGCGACTTCGCGCGGATGAGATTGAAAAAGAGAATATCGTGTTTGGCTTCGTGCGCGACGTCGAAGTCGCGGAGCTGCACGGTGAATTCGTCGATGTTCGGAATCGCCTCGAGGGTCTGCGTCCACTCCGGTTTCGGCTGCGAGGCGAAGCCTTCCCAAAGCGAATAGGTGGGAACGCCGGGCTTGGTGAAATTGGTATATTCGTGCAGATAACCCGCGGTGTGCGCGAAGATGCCCATGCGCGCGGTGCTTTGCGTCAGGCTGTTGCCGATGCTGAAGCTCCGCAGGCCGGGCTTGGTCGAACCGTCCACGAGATAGGTCCACATCGTCGCGGGACTGGGCGCGAGGTCTTTCCGAAACGCCACAGCCACAATCGTCGTGGTGTGGTCGATGGTGAACGGTTTGTCGTAGACCACGCCATCGTTGATGCCAGGTGTCGTCCCGTCGATAGTGTAGCGAATCATCGCACCGGGCGTGCTGCAGCGCAGCGTCACCTGAATCGGACCCTTTTCCGGCGTAGGACATTTCACGCTGACCGGGATGTTACCACGATGCTCTCCCGGCTCCATGATCGGCTGCTTCACCGCGGAAAAATCCCAGGTGTCCAGCGCGACGAACTGGCCGTCCGGATTATCGGTTTCCCAGACCGAATTCGTCTTTCCGTCCATGGCGCGCGGATAAGACCGGCCGGGCTCGCGTTGTGCGATTGAGCCATACGGCGAACCCGCCAGCTTGCGATCGCCCGCATAAAATTCGAGTTCCGCGACCATGCCATACGAACCGGCGGGAGCGTCATAACGCAGCCAGCGATAGGGCTTGGTATTCGGAATCGCCAACTCGTTCCATTGATTGGGCGCCGGCGCGGTTTTGATTTCTCCCAGCAACTCGAAGCCGGCATTCGGCGAGACATTCGAGCCGCTGAATTTGCCGCCGACCATCGCCTGCTCCTTCCCCGGTGCGGGATAGAATCGGACCCGATTGAAGATGAGCAGCGGAGGATCCCCGGCGGGAGCGCTGAGCGCCTGCCCAACGGCGAGGCAGCAGAGAAGACGAGTGAAGAGCTTTTGCATTCGCATGTTCATTTCTTGTCCGCTTCAGCGACCGCGCTGTCCGCCATGCCGCTCTTGTAAGCCACGGCCTTCAACTGAATGCCCGGCTGCACGCTGATCGCACCGCAATAGACATAACCGCGCGTGTGCGTCGGGGTGGTGCCATCGAGCGTGTAGCGGAACCAGGCGCCCGGCGTGGACGATTTCAGCGTGATGATCTTACCGTCGTTCGCAAACTCCGGCTGGCCGCAGGGGTCCTTGCCTTCCTCGTAAAGACCGCAGTCGGGATAGTTCTTGATGACGTCCCAGGCGAGTTGTTCCACGAGGCGCACCTGCTCCGGCGTGAAGGTCGTTTCAATCGGCAGCACCTTGCCCTCCGACCTCTCGCGATAGAGCGCCGAGAACCAGGTCATATCCACGAGGAAAGCGCCATTCGCCGTGCCGTGGATGGGGACATCGGCGGGATGCACCTGGTCATTGAAAAGCAGCGGATAAAACGTGCCCGGCTTCGCATCGCCAAACTGACCGTGGTCGATCCGATTCTTGATCCAGCCCATGGCGAGCGCCGATGGAATGATATGCGCCGGCTTGCCTTCCGGATATGCCGCGGCCAGGCGGTGCTGCAATTCCTCCACATAGAGCAACATCGCGCTCATCGATTCTTCCCACGTGAGCGCGGGAAAAGTCTTCGTCATCTCGAAGCTCGGGACCGTGCCCTTGTCGCTCGGACGCTGGCGGACCATCTCCACCCATTCGCAATAGAGCCACGGCTGCAGGTCAGGCGACTTCTGGCGGAAGAGCTTGAGGAAGCCCACCTCGGCCGCGATCTCCTTATCGAGATCGAAATCCCGCGGCTGCATGGTCAGCAGATCGATCTTGCCGACCCTGCCCCAGAATTCCGCCCACGTCGGCACGCCCCGCTTTTGCGCCTGCATTTCCTTGGCGTTGGCCACCTTGTCATTCACGTAATCGCCAGTGGCGACGGCATACAATTCGCGGGTCAACGCTCCGGGCCGCAGGAAGGCATTCGCTTTGTGATCGTAACCCGCAGTGCGGGCGTAGCGCCAGAACCCGCCGGTGGTACCGGTGAGGCTGTTGCCAAGATGCGCGGTATTGAGGCCGGGCTTGCTGGAATTCGGCAGCAGATAAGTCTGCGTATTGAGCAGGCTCGGCGCACGCTCGGGCAAAATGGCCACAGCGCTGATCGTGGTGCTCTTGTCGATGTGAATGGGCTGCGTGTACGTCTCGCCGTGCTCCGCGGTGGGCCACGTGCCGTCGAGCGTGTAGCGGATCACCGCGCCGCGCGTGGAGGCGAGCTTGACGTCGGCGGGACCGGCGAGATCGCCCTCCTTTGGCTCGAAAGAAACGCGCTGGGCAGCGGCATTGAAAAGGTCGTAACCCGTGGTGCGATTGTCCTGCGCATCCGGCAGGAAGTAGTGGATCTCCACGCCACGATCTCCACCCGCGATGAGTTGGTCGCCATCGTAAAACTCCACCTTGCCGAATTTCGCTTTCCCCTCCGATGGGAGCGCCAGCCGTAGATAACGATAGACCTTGGTGTTATCGAATTTCAGCTCGTTCCAATCCTTCGCGTTCGGCACTTCCTTGATCTCCGCGAGGGTGACGAAGCCTTCGGTGCGCGAGACGTTCGAGCCTTCGATCTTGCCACCGATCATGTCCTTGGGACCTGCGGCGGTGGGCTGGAAGCGAACACGATTGCAAACGGGCGGCGGATTTTCCGCGCGGAGATCGGGCGCGGCAAACGTGAGGAAGACACCGGCAAGCAGCGCGGCGAAGGCGAGTGGGGTTTTCATGGGAAAATCGGGGGCTTATTTCTGGCCGGCATCGGCCACCGCGCTGTCCGCCATGCCGCTTTTGTAAGCGATGGCCTGGACGTGAATGCCGGGCTGCACACTGATCGCACCGCAGTAGACATAGCCACGCGTGCGCGTCGGCTTCGTGCCATCGAGGGTGTAGCGAAACCACGCGCCCGGCGTGGACGATTTCAACGTGATGATCCTGCCGTCATTGGCAAACTCCGGCTGGCCGCATGGCTCCTTACCCTCCTCGTAAAATCCGCAGTCCGGATAGTGCTTCAGGACGTCCCACGCCAATTGCTCCATGGCGCGCGCTTGCTCGGGTGTGAGAGTCGTGCCGACCGGCAGCACCTTGCCTTCCGACGGCTCGCGGTAGAGCATCGAATACCACGTCATGTCCACGAGGAAGGCGCCATTCTCGGCGGGGTGCACCTGGTCGCTGAAGAGCAGCGAATAAAACTCGCCCGGCTGCGCTCCGGGAAACTGGCCGTGGTCGATCTTGTTTTTCACCCAGCCCATGGCGAGCGCCGCGGGAATGATGTGCGCCGGCCTGCCCTCGGGATAAGCCGCGGCAAGACGATGTTGCAGTTCCTCCATGTAGAGCAGCATCGCGCTCATCGATTCCTCCCACGTGAGCGCTGGGAATGTCTTCTGCATCTCGAAGCTCGGCACCGTGCCTTTGTCACTCGGCCGCTGACGGGCCAGCTCCACCCATTCGCAATAAAGATACGGCTGCAGGTCCGGCCATTTCTGCCGGAAGAGCTTGAGGAAATTCACCTCCGCCGCCGTCTCCTTCTCGAGATCGAAATCGCGCGGTTGCAGGGTAAAGACATCCACTTTCCTGATCTTCTGCCAAAAGTCGTCCCACGGTTGCCCGTTCGCGAGCGAAGGTCTCGTCTTCTCCATCTCCTTGAGTTCCGCAGCATATTCGCTCGAGGTCAGCGCCCACAGTTCGCGAGTCAAGGCGCCGCCGCGGAGAAAAGGATAGGTCGTGTGTTTGTACCCGGCGGTGCGGGCGTAGCGCCAAAAGTTGAGGGTGATGCCGGTGAGACTGTTGCCCACGCTGGCCACGGCCAACCCCTGCTTCGTCGAGGCGGGCAGCAAAAAGGTGACGCCATTCGGCGGACTCGGCGCACGGTCAGGCAGAATGGCCACGGCGTTGATTGTCGTATTCTGATCGACGTGAATTGGCGTCTTGTAGATTCCGCCGTGATCCGCCGTCGGCATCGTCCCATCGAGCGTGTAGCGAATGACGGCGCCATCCGCGGCGGTCAAGGCGACATCCGCCGGCCCGGTCAGATCCGGGTTGCCGGGCTTGAAACCCGGCGGCCGGGTCGAACCCTTTTCGCGGAGATCGTAGCCGATGATGTGATCATCCGGGGCATCGCCGTAGAAATAATTAAGGCGCAATCCCATTTTGTCAGTGGCCACGAGTTGCCCCCCATCATAGAACTCCACCTTGCTCAACTTCCCCTTCCCTTCGTGCGGCAACGCCACACGCAAATAGCGATAGACCTTGGTGTTGTCGAATTTGACCTCGCCCCACTCCTTCAACTTGGGCGCCTCCTTGATTTCCGCGAGCGTCACGAAACCGGTCTGGCTCGAAACATTGGAGCCTTCGATCTTTCCTCCCACGATGTCCTTTTCACCGCCCCAATTGGGCTGAAAGCGGACTTGATTGCAGACAGCCGCCGGGGTCTCGGCGCGGGAATCGGCCACCATGACGGCAAGGCAGAAGGCGGCGAAAAATGCGACGCGGGAGGAACGCTGGGTAAACTTCATGGAATTGGGTGCGAACACTCAACCCCATCAGCGCCCCACCAATTGACTAAAATCGCCGCGCTGCGTTCACGCGAATGCGTAAAGCGCGGACCGATCCAAAAAAACTGGGCGCCTTCCCGTTACGCCAGCGCGACGCTGCTGGCTTCCTTCGGCAGCAGCGCGGCGGCTTGCGCTGCGAGGGCGTCGATGCTGAAAGGTTTGCGCAGCACGGGGCAACCGGTTCGCTCCAGCGAAGTGTTCAACTCCCGGCTGCCGGCGTCGCCGGTGATGAAGAAGAAGTGAGCGGCCAGTTGCGGCCAGCGCTCGCGGCATTCCTCGAAGAGGCTCAGGCCGTTGCGCCCGGGCAGGCGGACATCGGAGATGATCAACTGGAAGGACATCGTCTCCAGAAATTGCAGCGCTTCCTCGGTGCTGCCGGCGCGGACGACGCGACACTCGAGATGCGAACGCAAGGTCTCGTGGACGAGGCTGGTGATGAAGGGCTCATCATCCACCACGAGCACAACCGATTCGCGATCGACGGAGGCCACGGGCGTTTCCGCAGAAGCCTCGCCGGCATCAGCGAGAGACTCCGCGGCGAGCGGCAGCCAGATGGCAAAGGTGGTGCCCTCCGGCCCAGTGCTCTCGACCTCGATGGTGCCACCGTGTTGTTGAATGATGCTGAAGCAGACGCTGAGACCCAATCCGGTTCCTTGCTGCACGCCCTTGGTGGTGAAGAAGGGATCGAAGATGCGCGGCAGACATTCCTCAGGGATGCCCGAGCCCGCGTCCTGCACCCGCAGGCATACGCCGTCGTCTTCATCCAAAAGGCTGAGGTGCAGGCGTGGCCGATCGCCGCCGGACATGGCGTCGATGGCGTTGAAGCAAAGGTTGACGATCACCTGCTTGAGTTGCGCGGGATCGGCGTGCAACGGGACCAGGCGCGCGGGCAGATCGAGCACGGGTTCGCAGCTGAGTTCACGCAGACGGAACCGCAGCATATTCATCGCCGCATGCACGATCGCGACCAGGTCGCAGGCGCGCGGCTCCAGCGCCGGGGGGCGCGAAAGCTGGAGAAGCTGGCCGGTAAGTTCGGCCGCCTCGACCGTGCTTTGGCGAATGACATCGCACCAACCGGAGAGCTCCATGTTGTCACGCGCTCGCAATTGCAGCATCTCCGCGTAACCGAGCACGGGCAGGAGCTTGTTGTTGAGCTCGTGAGCGATGCCGCCGGCCAGTGTGTCGAGGAGCACCGACTTTTCCTTTTGCTGCAGCCGCTGCTCCAGGCGGCGTTGCGCGGTGACATCCTGCACGCACAGGCACACCTGCCCGGTTTCCTGGATCCAGTGGAAATCGCAACGCACGAGGCGTGGTTCGTTGCCGAGCGACTCGAGACGCCATTCGCGCGTCGAGGGCGGCTCGCCTTCGAGATTCGTCTCAAAGCCGCGTAGGATCGCGGCGAGACCAGCCTGATCCTGCGGACGCAGGAACTCGCTCAAGACGGGCAATGCGCCCTGCCGCGCCACGCCGAGCATCTCGGCGAACCGGCGGTTGTGCGCTTCCACGCGGCCGTCGGTGGTCAGCAACGCAAACCCGAGCGGGCTGTGTTCGAAAAGAATGCCGAAGCGCCCTTCGCTCTGGCGCAATCGCTCCTGGCTGCGGAAAAGCTGCAGCTCGCGGCTTTCCAAGGCATGCCGGTTTTCTTCGCTCCGGCGCGTCTGCTCGGCGATCAGCTCATTTTGCAAGCGCAGGAGCGTGGGCATGGGCAGCACGCCGAGAAATCCACCGGACGAGTCCACCACCGCGAGATCATCGTGGAAAGGCTGTCCTGTGCGGCTCAAGGCGCGGTCGAGGACGGCGAGCAGCGGTTCACCGGGACGCACAACCACCGTGTCCAGCAGCAGATGCTCGCGAATGGTGTGCTTCGCATAGAGCGCGTAGCCGAACCGCCCACTGAGCAACATGGCGATCTGTGCCTTCGAGATCAGCCCCACATAACCGCCGCGATAGACGATGCCGAAAAAACCATCGGCACACTCCTGCAGCTTATCGAAAACCGCCCCGACCAACTCCTCGGCACCGAAGGTGCGCGACTCCACCATCAACTCCTCCAACCAATCGAGGGTCAGGCAGGATTCGGAAGTGGGCTGAAAAATCATGCCTCATCCAGAGACCAGTCTTCGTGCCAGCTGGTGTCTGCGCAGGACTACTTATTGTAACATTCGTGTGACGAGGCTGCGCAAGCGCGCTCCGAGCAGCAATAGGAGGGATAGGAAGAATAGGAATGATAGGAGTCCTATATCTCCTATTCTTCTTATCCGCTGGCGAGCTGCACCAGTTCAGTGTCCGTTTGGCGCGCGGCGGTGCCAGCCCGGAGGGCTGCCGGACCGTAGCCGGGGGTTGAGCGAGCTTGCGAGCAATACCCCCGGAAACCATCCAAAAAAGCGGATGCACCCCGGAGGCGGTGCTGGAGTTTCTCGCTGATGGAAGATTCCGCCATCCCTCTGGGATGGAATCCGGACTGGGCGGGTATCCGGGGGTGGCGCTCGCCAAGCTCGCTTACCTCCGGCTACGGTCCATCAGCCCTCCGGGCTGGCGCCCTCGCAGGCTAAACAGCTACCCCGTTCACTGGCGCGCGCGTCCCTTCGACTCAGCCGAGCAACTCGCGGACGAGTTCGCGCTCTTCCTTGAGCTCGTTCACCGTGGCGGTGATCTTCTCGCGGCTGAAGTCGCCGACCGGGACCCACTTGGCGATTTCCCACGAGCCATCGGCGTTGGTGCGGATCGGGAACGACGAGATGATGCCCTTCTCGACATCATAATCGCCTTCGGAATGCACGGCCACACTGTACCAGTCGCCCTCGGTCGTCGGCGTAACCAGCGAACGCACGGTATCCACCACGGCATTCGCCGCCGAGGCCGCGGAGGAAAGGCCGCGCGCCTTGATGATGGAGGCGCCGCGCTGTTGCACGGTGCTGATGAAGTCGTTCTGCAACCAATGGACGTCGGGGATGACCTCCGTCACATGGCGCCCATCGATGCGCGCATTGTAAAAATCGGGATACATCGTCGCCGAGTGGTTGCCCCAGACGGCCAGATTGCTGACGCGAGTGACATCCACCCCGGCCTTGAGCGCGAGCTGCATCTTGGCGCGGTTTTCATCGAGACGCGTCATGGCAAACCAGCGATTCGCCGGAATGCCCCTGGCGTTGTTCATGGCGATGAGGCAGTTGGTGTTGCAGGGATTGCCGACGACGAGCACGCGCACGTCGGGCGCGGCGTTCTTCTCGATCGCCTTGCCCTGGCCGATGAAGATCTTGCCATTGATGCCGAGGAGGTCCTTGCGCTCCATACCCGCCTTGCGCGGCACGGAACCGACGAGCAGCGCCCAATTCACGCCGGCAAAGCCTTCATCGAGGTTGGCCGTGGGGACGATGCCCTTGAGCAGCGGGAACGCGCAGTCCTGCAACTCCATGACGACGCCGCCCAGCGCCGGCAACGCGGGTTCGATTTCGATGAGGTGCAGGATGACCGGCTGGTCCGGGCCGAACATCGAACCGGAGGCAATGCGGAAGAGCAGCGAGTAACCGATTTGACCGGCCGCACCAGTGACGGCAACGCGAATGGGAGCTTTCATATGTGGGGAATTCGGGATTGGGCGTGAAGTGGATGGGAAAAAGAGGCGGTGAGATTCTGCGAATCGCGGGCGGCGGACAAGTGGATTGTTCATCGCTGCCTGCTGAATTTGGCCGCGGGAATTTTCGTCCCTCCCGAAATCGGGCCGCCTCATTTGCTCCGTCCGGCCAGCCGTCTTCCCTCGGAGCATTTCGCAAAGCTGACTCGTTCAGCGAGTTGACGTGGGTCACCGATCCACTACCATTCTCCGGCAATGGCCCTAGCGAAAGTTCTTCCCCTTCTCTGTCTCGTCCTGGCGCTGATCACGGCAACCGCGCGCGCCACCACCGGTGTGGCCGCCAATGTCACCTCCAGCGGCGCCTTCCTGCAGGGAACGGTCAATGCGGCCAATAACAGCACGGCGGTCTCCTTCGACTACGGGACGACCTCCAACTACGAACGAATGTCGCTGGAACGCCCTCGCCAGTGACTGGCAGCACGCCGACCGCAGTCGGCGTCACGCTCACCGGATTGGCTCCGGGTACGACTTATCACTACCGCGTGAACGGCACGAGCACCGTCGGGACGGTCAATGGCAACGACGCCACTTTCACCACGCTCACCAATTTGCAGAACTGGCGGCAGACCTATTTCAGCACGACAGCAAACAGCGGGAACGCGGCGGACACCTTCGACTTTGACGGCGATGGGTTGCCGAACCTCGTCAAATACGCCTTCGGTCTCAATCCGATCACGCCCGTGTCGCGTCAGCTTCCGCAGCCGGTCTATAATGGGACCAACTTCACCGTCTCCTTTACCGCACCCTCGGGAGTGACCGGCATTACCTACGGGGCGGATTGGACGGGTTCCCTGAACCCTCCCAACTGGCAGCCCGTGACGGATACCGGCTCAGGGACGCAACATATCTTTAGTGTTCCCGTGAGCGGCCATGCTTCGATCTTCCTGCGACTGCGAGTGAGCGATCCGTAGGCGTACGGCAGGCAGTGTTCACGAATTAGGAACGAAGGGGGGGGCGCGAGGGCGCGTGCCCCGGAGGGGCACCATAAATTAGCCGGTGGCGTGAGCCACCGGAATCGTTCCTCTAAATCTGAAGCCCCGGAGGGCCGACAAACGCGATGAATTCATTTCCGCCACCCCTGCCGGGGTGGATGATGGGTTGGGACGGGTTCCGGTGGCTTACGCCACCGGCTAATTTATGGCATCCCTCCGGGATGCATCCGCTGCCATCCTCCCCTCCAAAATTCGCAACCACCGCCTAGTCAAAGGCGCCCCGTGGCGCGCAGGATTTCGTGGATGCGGTCCATCTTCGCCTTCCGCCTGGCGTCCTTGTCCCATTGCATGACGGGCTCGTCCATGCGCCGGCTCCAGTTCGATTCACTGACCGCGCCGGGGACGTTGAACCGCTGTGTGGTTGCGAAGAGATCGGTGATCATGTAGATCGCCATCCAGGAATTCGTGGCGAAGAGCCCGCGCAACAGCTTCTCGTGGATTTCGTCGGAATAAGGGGTGATCCGCGGTACATCGAAACCGCACCAACCGGCCACGCGGCGGACATCGCGCCAGGCCTGGTCGCGCCCTTTGTGCGTTTCCGGACCGCCATGCTCGGCGGCTTCGATCTTCGCCATCCACCCTTCCCACGTCGTGCGTAGCGGCTCGAAATCGTGAGTCGCGTAGGTCGTAACGGAGAGGCGCTGGTAAGCCTTGCCGGGGGTCATATGGCCGTCCGGCTCATTTTCCCAATAGGGAATCTTGAATCCGGCGATGCCGAGTTCCGTGAGGCACGGCCGCACGTAGTCGGGCACGACGCCGAGGTCTTCGCCGATGAGACGAAACGGCCCGCACTCCTCGATCAGCACCTTCAGCACCTCGCGCCCCTGCGCGCAGTTCGCCGCCTTGTGCGCAGCGGTGTCGTCCTCGTGCGGGACGTAATGCGGCAACTCGCCGTGCGTGCGCTCCTTCGCCTCCTCCTCGGTCAACGGCAGGAACTCGGCATTGAGCTGCGGCCGCCAGGGAAAGCCGTAGATGCGGAAGAAACCGAGGATGTGATCGATGCGGAACAGATGGAAACAGGCGCGCACCTTGCGCACCCGCTGGCGCCACCAGTCGAAGCCCTGCTCGCGATGCACTTCCCAGCGATAGAGTGGGATGCCCCAATTCTGCCCCCACTTGTAGGTGAATGGATCGGTCTCGAAAACGCGCTCCGGCGGGCAACCGCCACACCAGATGTGATCGAAGAGTTCGGGGCGCGTCCATACATCAGCGCTGTAGTAGCTGACGCCAAAAGGAATGTCGCCCATGAGCGCCACGCCCTTGCTCCCGGCGTAGTCGTGCATCTTGTGCCACTGCTCCCAGGCGATCCATTGCACGTAGGAAACGAGGCGGAGCTGGCGCTCGAATTGATGGCGCTTCGCCGGCTTTTGCACGTCCAGCCACGCCTGTGCCTGGGCGAAGCTGCGCTGTTCCTCTGGCCAAAGATCCCAGCGCTCCGTGCCGCCGTTTTCATCGACGAGCACGCGGAAGAACGCGTAACCATGGAGCCACGCCCCCTCGTTCCGCAAAAAGGTGCGGAAGGCCCGCGCCCGCTTGTCGTTCTTCTTCCACGAGTGGCCGACGAAATTTTCGAAAGCCCGCTCCAGGAGCACCCATTTCAACTCCTTCATCTCCGCATAGATCACCGCCCCGGCGCGCAAGGCTTTCAGGTCCGCGCTGGAGGTGATCTTCTCGATATCCTCCGCGCTCAAGTCCGGCAGGGCTTCCGGCGTGATCTCGATGGTCAGCGGATCGAGCGCAACCGAGGAGATCGCGTTGTATGGCGAGTTGTCGTTGCCGGTTTCATTCACCGGCAGGAGTTGGACGACACGGAATCCCTGCTCCGCGGCCCAGTCGACGAATTCCCGCAGCGCGCCGAGGTCGCCGACGCCGAGGTCGTGCTTTCCGCGCAGGGCAAAGAGCGGGGCGAGAAGGCCGGCGAGCTTATGATCGGGTGACAATTGCATGAAAGGTGCGCGCGACTTTCAAACAGCCATCGCACCCGCCTTCAAGCACGGACGCGACTCTAATGCGGATTTTTCCGCTACGCTTCCCCCGAATTTCCCTTTCGGCCCTACACTTCCACCGGCACGAGCCCCATCCGCACCGCATAGCGGGTGAGCGTCGCGACATCGTGCATGCCGAGCTTTTGCATCACTTGTGCGCGGTGATGTTCGACGGTCTTCGGCGCGATGGAGATGCGTTCGGCCATTTCCTTGTTGCTCATGCCCTCGGCGATCATTTGCAAAATCGCCCGCTCCCGATCGGTCAGATGCGAGGCCGCGGTGTGGAGGTGGCGTTCGTCATCCATCAACTTCGTGGCAAACGGGGTGAAATAGCTGCACCCTTCCGTCACCGCGCGTAGAGCCTCGCAAAAAATCTTCAATGGGTCCGACTTGTGGACGAAGCCGTGCGGGCGCGCCTGGAGCGCTTCCACGATCAAACGGCGATCCAGCGTTCCTGAATAAACCATACAGCGCACCTCGCGCATTTCGGCGCGCAACGCCCGCAAGACCTCCAGCCCATTCAATTCCGGCAAAATCAAATCCAGCACTACCAACTGCGGCTTCACCTTCCGGCAAACCTTGAGCGCCTCAAACCCCGTTCCTGCTTCGCCGACCATTTCATATGGGCCCTCTCGCGCGAGCACGATGCCGAGCATCTGTCGAATGGAAGCATGATCGTCGACTACCAGCACTCGGGTTTTCATAAGCCTTCCTCGGAGCGTTACATGGTTGCGATTTTGGCACTCGTCTCAAAAACCGGCACCCCTTTCGGAAAGCCACACCCGCCAACACGACGAGCCGCTTTGGACGACGGCAGTTGTCTCAGGAACGCACACGGCGAGCAAGCGTGATTTACGGGTTTCCACTCATCCCTTATAAGGGAAAACCCGACAATAACGCTTCGTTAAAAAACGAAGTGTCGTCGCTCTTCAGCGGCTCCCCCTTCACCAACTCGCGCCACCGACCTGCCATTCTTCGAGCAATTCCTTCGGCACTTCCCCGAGAAAACGCGAGGGCCGCTGGAGCATTTCGCCGTAGCCGGCGTTGAGGCGCAGGTTGGGATAGGTGAGGTAGAGCTCGTCCTTCGCCCGCGTGACCGCGACATAGAAGAGACGGCGCTCTTCCTCGATCGCCTCATCGCTCTCCAGGCTGCGGTTGCTCGGGAACATACCGTCGGCCATCCAGATGACGAAGACGACCTTCCATTCGAGGCCCTTGGCCTGGTGGACGCTCGAGAGGGTGAGCATCTCGGCGTCCTCGTTCGTCGCGGTGACTTCGCTGTCGAGGCTGGTGAGCAGCGCGAGTTGGTCGAGGAAATCGGCGGCGCTTTCGTACTGCTTGGAGAAATTGCCGAGCGTCGTGAGGTCTTCGCGGCGCTGCTCGTAATTGGGGAACTTCGCCTTGAGGTAGTCGTCGTAAACGGCCTCGATCACGCTGCGGATCATTTCCGCGGGCGGATGCGGCTTCCCGCCGGGGGCGATTTCGTCGAGCGTGTGGGCCAGTTGCTCCCACATCCTGGCCGCCTTCGCCGGGACTTTCAGCGGCGAGAAGAGTTGGTGAAAGTTCACCTCTCCGCCGCGCGATAAGGCGTCGCTGACGCTGTTCCAGAGCTGCTCGGCGCTGCGTGCGCCGATGCCCGGGAGCAACCGCACCATGCGCTTGAAAGCGACTTCATCGCGCGGGTTCACGACGAATTTCAGGAAGGCCGCGACGTCCTTGATGTGCGCCTGCTCGAAGAACCGCAAGCCGCTGGTGATACTGAAGGGAATCCCGTGCCGGGTGAGTTCCATCTGCACTTCCATCGAATGGAAATGCGCGCGGTAAAGCACGGCGATCTCGTCGAGCTCGATGCCTTCCTCGCGCAGGTCGAGAATCCGTTGCGCAACGAAGAGTGCCTGCTGATTCGAGTCGCCCAGTGGCACGAGCGCCGGCTTCATCGACGCAGCGGGGCGGGCGGCGACGAGTTCCTTTTTGAACTGGTGCACATTGCCCGCGATGGCGGCGTTGGCCACGTCGAGAATGTCCGGCGCGCTGCGATAGTTCGTCTCGATCTTGTAGACCTTGGCGCCGGGATAGCGCTTGGGAAAATCGAGGATGTTTTTGAAGTTCGCGCCGCGCCACGAGTAGATCGACTGCGCGTCATCACCGACCACCATCACGTTGCGCTGCAGCTTGGCGAGGATGTCGATGAAATCCGCCTGGATACGATTCGTGTCCTGATACTCATCGACGAGGACGAACTGGAACTGCCGCTGGTAGCGCTCCGCGATCGCCGGCTCCTTTTGCAGCATGAGCAGCGTCTTCTCGAGCAGATCGTCGAAGTCGAGCGAATTGGCCGCGCGCTTTTTTTCCTCATACTTTTTCTGCGCGAGCGCGATCTTGTCGTTGAACTCGAGGAAGTGCGGATACTTTTCCACGAGCACGTCGTCAATGCTGCGCCCCGTGTTGATGGCGAAGCTAAAGACGTCGGCGAGCACTTCGCCCTTGGGGAAGCGTTTGTCTTTCGGGTCGATCCCCGCGCTGACGATCACCGAATCGAGCATGTCCTGCTGATCCTCGCGGTCCATGATGGAGAACCCCGGCGCAAAACCCGCCGCCTCGGGATGGCGCCGCAACAGCCGATTACCCACCGAGTGAAACGTGCCGCCCCACAGCCCACTGATGTCGTTCGGCAGCAGATTGGCCACGCGATCGAGCATCTCGCGCGCGGCTTTGTTGGTGAAAGTCAGCAGCAGGATATTCTGCGGAAGCACGCCATTTTCCAGCAGGTAAGCCACGCGGAAAGTGAGCGTGCGCGTCTTGCCGCTGCCGGCTCCGGCGATCACCAGCGCGGGCCCGGGCGGCGCGGTGACGGCCTCGTGTTGCTGCGGGTTGAGTTCAGCGGCGAAATCGATGCGCGAACCTGCCGGTGAGGACGGGCGGGAAAGCGTATATTGGCGTGCCATGTTGCCGCATCATTCGCCGCGCGCGTGGGTGCTGCCAAGCGCTTTTCCATGCGGAGGGATGCGCTCCTGCGCGTCCCACGCTTTTGGCCGCCGCCTTCGCCCGCAGAAATCAGGGAGCGCGCCGGAGCGCGTCCCTCCGCTACCTGGCGTCGAGTTTGCGCAGCTTGATTTCCTTGAATGCCGAGCGCGTGCGGAAAGTGGCGAGGCCGAAAGGCACAGACAGCTCGATCTCTCCCGGGCGCATGTCGATCTTCTTCCCGTCGGTGTCCACGTCGATGATCTTGTCGCCATCCAGCCACGCCTCGATCTTCTGCGCGGTCACGCGCGCCCGCACCTTGTACCACTTGCCGTTGTCGAACTTGATGAACTTCGTCGTCTCGTTTTCCGAGGCGTCATCCCCGTTGATGCTCGACAGTCCGACCAGCGCCCCGCCCCAGCCGCCGAGGATGATGGTGAACGACGTCTTGCCGTAGGGCAGCGTGAGCCCACAGAAAAAATCCGATCCATCGAGCTTCGAGGCCTCGAGGGAAACTTCGTAATCCATCTTCGGCACCTCGATCGAAGGATTCATACCGGTGATGTCGCTGCCCATGCCGAGCACCATCGTGCCATTCTCGACCAGCACCTCCCCTTGCCCGCTGAATCCCGGCGCCTTCCAACCGGTCAGCGTCTTGCCATCGAAAAGCGATTGCCACACGGGCTCCTTTTCCGCGGCCAGCGCGCCCATCTGCAGGGAGGCGAAGCTGAGGCTGGTCAGTTGCAGAAATCGACGGCGGGAGAACGGGTTCATGGGGGAATCTTGGGCGGTAAAAAGCGTTTAAGCGAGGATCACTCTGGGGGGCGGAGCCTTAGTGGGAAACTCATTTCGCCGGGATCGGCATGGATCGCGAGTTCGCGAGAATAATGCCGGCCAAAGCCTCCTTGAATTCCGGTGATTTCGCGTCCTTCTCCAGCACGGGCAGGATTCGCCCCACCGCCTGGCTGACGGGCGCGCTGTCCCGCTCCGGCAGCGCCTGCGGTGCGCCGGTCACGTAATCATTCGGCGCTGGATGATGCCATCCCTCGAGCAATTTCAAGGCATCGATACGCAGCACTTCCGGCACGTCCTCGCGCGCCGCGAAGGCAGCCAGCGCATCCGCATTCGCCGGCTGTCCGATCCGGAAATTGGCATTCAACACCCGGCACATCAGCGCCTCATCAGCCGCTGGCTTTTCGATCAAGGCCGCGAGCGGGCTCATCGCCTCGGCGATATTTTCGTCGTGAATCGCACCGGCTGCTTCGCGCACCAGCGAAGGCTCTTCATCGTGCAGGAACTGCGCGATCTCCGGGCGATGCAATTCGCGCATGGCCAGAAGCGCGATCTTGCGGACCGCCGCTGATTCATGCCGGGCGGCCTGCTGCAGCGCCGCGTCATCGTGCAAGCCTACCAGTGCGTCGACATAAGCATGGCGCAAATTCGGATCGTGATCGCCCGACTCGCGGATCATCAGCATCAATTGCGAGAGCGCCTCGGGCCGGCCGAGTTTGCCCAGCGCTTCGGCGGCAAACATCCCTACGCGCTCGTCCTGATTGCGCAGTGCCTTGATCAAGCCCTCGAAGGCCGCTCCGACGTAGGAATCACCGAGCACGTGCGCCGCCTCGGCGCGCACTGCGAGATCGTCGTCCTCCAGCAAGGGCACCAGGGGCTCCAGCACCTTCGCTCCGGCGCCTGGCGTCTTCGCCTCGGCGCGGCGGGCCATGATGCCAAGACCCCAGATCCCATGCAGTCGTGCGATCGACGGCATCGGGCCGCCATTCGGCGCGAGGGCGACTTCCCGCAGCATCGGTTCGCCATCCGGCGAGACCGCCAGCCGCCACTCCGCCTCGAGACGCACCCGCTGATCCGGCGACCTCAGCAGGGCTTCCAATTCGAGCGGAACTTTGTGTTCGATCTCTCCCTCGAGCAATTGCGTCGCTTCTTCCATTTGCGGATCGGGCACTCCCGACGCGGCCGCAAGGACAAAGGCCTTCCCATCGCCGGTCCAAAAATGAAGCCCACCCGCCGGAGGAAATTTCACGGCGGCGACAGCCACATTCTCGACCACCTCTTGCTGATCGATGAGGAGGAAACCCGCGCCATTGGGTTTATTGACCCACGAAAGAATGGCCTGCTGCGTCGGGCGGCCGGCGAAGAAATGATCTTCGTATCGCTCCGCAAATCCCAGCCCCGGATAGTGCGTAAGGCACCACGGTCCCGCCGTCACATTGGCCACCGGTGGCAAAACCCACGCGGCCTGTCCATCGAAACGGGCTGCCCACAACTTCTCCGCCATCCACGGATTGCGCGTCTCGCCCAACGCTGACTGCGGCCAACCGGATCGCCAGCCATAGTCGCCATGCTCGACCAGATACAGCCAGCGCCCGCCACTGCCGTTGCCCGAACCCGCGTCGCCGGCAAAAAGATTCCCCTCCTTGTCAAAAGCCAGCGCCCCGTCATGCAACTCTCGCAACCCACGACAAAACACCTCGAGGTGCGATCCATCCGGCTCACAACGCAAAACCGCGCCTTCGTCCGGCACATGCACCACCCCTCCTTCCACGCGCGTAATCGCCGCCCCGCCATCCGCACAGAAAAGGTAAACCCGCCCATCCGGGCCCATCGTCGGCGAGGACATTTTCTTCGCCACCTTCAAAAACTCCGTCCCGAAAATCGACGTATCATCACGCGGCAGCCCACCTGCGATCGGTTGCGCGCCACCAGGAGACGGGACGAGGACCGATTGGGGAGGTTGCTCGGTCACCCTGAATTCCGGCCGCACATGAAACTGCTCCCCAGGCCGGTTTGCCTCCTCCGCGCCGCAATTCAGCGCCAGACCCATTCCCATCCAAAAGAGGCAACGAAACACACGCGTGTGGGCGGAAAACATGGCCGCAGACCCTAACGCACCCCGGGGGCCAAGCAAGATACAGATAGCCTTCCTCCCTAATGTGTTCAAAATTACGGAGCCGAATACGAAAGTAACCCCTGCTTTGAACGGCGGGAGGCAACTTGTGTCTCTCGGAACAGAGCCGCACAACCTCCGCCGCTCGAAACTCAATCACACATGAAATCCACCAAACCGCTGTTTTCGTCCATCGCCGCGCTGCTTTTAAGCGCCGCGATCGCTCCCCTGGCTCTTGCCGACGAGGCGCCGCCGGCGTCCGTCAAAGTCGACCCCAATCCGATTACCCACGCCGCCGGCACGCTTACGACCTTTGCGCCGGTCGTCGAGAAGGTCTCGCCGAGTGTCGTCACCATCGCCACCTCAAAGATGGTCAAGCGTAACGCCTCCCCGAACAATCCCTACTTGAATGACCCGATGTTCCGGCGCTTCTTCGGCATCCCGGACAACGAGGATGAGCAAGGCGGCGACCAGGCCCCGCGCAACAACCGCGGCGGTAATAACAACAACGGCAAGAAGCATCTCGAGCGCTTCGGGCTCGGCTCGGGCGTCATCGTCAGCCCCGAGGGCCACATCCTCACGAACAATCACGTGATCGAAGGCGCCGATGAGATCATCGTGACCATCGGCAACGACAAGAAGGAATACAAGGCGACCAAGATCGGGGCCGACCCCAGCACGGACATCGCGGTGCTGAAGATCCAGCCCGACACGAAGCTGCACGAGATCACCTTCGCGGACAGCGACAAGCTGCGCGTCGGCGATTTTGCGATCGCCGTCGGCAATCCCTTCGGTCTCACCCAGTCCGTCACCATGGGCATCGTCAGCGCGCTCGGCCGTAGCGACATGCACGTCACCGACTACGAAAACTTCATCCAGACCGACGCCTCGATCAACCCGGGCAACTCCGGCGGTGCGCTGGTCGACATCGAGGGCCGTCTCATCGGCATCAATACGCTGATCTACAGCCGCAGCGGCGGAAACATGGGCATCGGTTTCGCGGTGCCTTCGAACCTCGCCCATAGCGTCATGGATAGCCTCATCAAGAACGGCAAGGTTTCGCGCGGCTTCCTCGGCATCGCCCTGCAGCCGCTCAGCGAGGACCTCGCCAAGGCGTTCAAGATCGAGAACAACGCCGGCGTGCTGGTCGCGGAAGTGACTTCGAAGAGCCCGGCGGAAAAGGCCGGCATCCTGGCCGGTGACGTCGTCGTCGAGGTCAACGGCAAGAAAGTGGAAGGCCCCCGCGAATTGCAGATGATGGTCGCCGGCATCGCTCCTGGCACCACGGTGCCCGTGAAGTTGGTCCGCGACGGCCAGGAAAAGATGGTGAAGGTGGAACTCGCCGAGCGTCCGACCAACAAGGTCGCGTCCGCGGACCAACCGGAAAAGAACACGGACCCGGACGTGCTCGACGGCGTGACCGTCGGCGACGTCAACGGCGAGACCCGCAAGAAGTTTGACCTGCCGGAAAGCACCAAGGGTGTGGTCATCACGGAGATCGATCCGGATTCCCCGAGCGCCGAAGCCGGCCTCAAGGCGGGCGACGTGATTCATGAGATCAATCGCGAACCGGTCACCTCGGCCAAGCAGGCGGTGGAAATGAGCGAGAAGGTGAAGAAGGAGAAGAAAGTTCTCCTGCGCGTCTCGACCAAGGGCAGCAGCCGCTACGTGGTCGTCGAACGCAAAGACTGATCCTCGACAAGCATTCCAGTTTATCTGGCAAAAGCCCCGCCTCGCCGGCGGGGCTTTTTGTTTTTTTGGGGAGAGAATCTTAATCGTTAATCTTTGATCGTTAATCCTTAATCCTTTCCCCTCCGACCGAGGATTAAGGGATTAAGGATCAAAAATTAAGAGCCCGACGCCGCGCCGGCCCCTCTTAGAGTGTTTTCTGCGCCCCGCCTTATTTTTTTAGAAGCTGTGCGCAAAACGTTCTGCTACGTAGCTGCGAATGTCCTCTCTTTCCTCCCGACGTAATGTCCTTACGCTTCTCGCCGCTTTTCTAGGGTGGCTTTTCGATGGTTTTGAAATGGGAATGTTCCCGCTGATCGGCCAGCCGGCGCTGAAGGATTTGCTGGGGCCGCAGACGTCGGATGCCGCGATCAGCCAGTGGTTTGGGGTCATCATCGCCACCTTCCTCGTCGGGGCAGCGAGCGGCGGCGTGCTCTTCGGCTGGCTCGGTGACAAGATGGGCCGGGTGCGGGCCATGGGCTTGAGCATCTTCACCTACGCGATCTTCACCGGCCTTTGCGGTTTTGCCCATCACGCCGAGCAAATCACCGCGTTGCGCTTCATCGCCTCGCTCGGCATGGGGGGCGAGTGGTCGCTCGGCGTGGCGCTGGTCAATGAAGTGTGGTCCGCCAAATCGCGCGCGGTCACCGCCGGTCTCATCGGCGCCGCGGCCAATGTCGGCTACCTCATCGTCGGTTTCCTGAGCATGGCACTGCTCGGCTTTATCACCTCGGCGCAGCACGGCCTCTCCGCGATCGGGCTTTCCCAAGCGACGGTCCATTACCTCACCGATCACTCCGCCTGGCGCCTGCTCATGATCAGCGGTGCACTCCCGGCCCTGCTCAACTTCCTGATTCTCCTCTTCGTTCCCGAATCCGAGAAATGGAAAGCGGAACATGCCCGCGGCGCCACCGCCCACTGGGCACGCCTGGACTTGCTCGGCGTGCTCTACGGCAGCGTCGCCGCCTTGGTCATCATCTGGGCCTGGTCGCCGATGGGGGCGGACAAAGTGAATATTTACGGTGCAATCGCCATCACCGTCGTGGGACTCGGGGTCGCTTTGATCGGATATCTGCACCCCGTGCGGAAATACATGCATCGTGCGGAAGCCGCCGGCACGCTCCAGTCGGGCCGTGGCGCCGTCCTCATTAAACTCATGCTTTTCGGCGCGGTGTTGTCGTCCGTGGCGCTTCTCGGCACCTGGGGTTCCACCCAATGGGCGCCGAAGTGGGTGGCGGATCAACTCGCGCCTCACACCAAGAACGCCAAGGAATGGACCCAGATCTGGCTCTCGATCGGCGCCTGTGTCGGCACGATGATCGCCGCGATCGCCGCCGGTCGTTACGGACGCCGCATCACGTACGCCGTGCTGTGCGCGACTTCGATCGCCGGCACACTGCTGCTTTATCTGGCCAATGACACCTATGGCCCTTTCTTCCTCTTCTGCATCTTCCTCGCCGGCACGGTCACCGCATCCTTCTACGGCTTCTTCCCACTCTACCTGCCGGAATTGCTGCCCACCGCCGTTCGTGCAACGGGACAGGGCTTTGCTTATAACTTCGGCCGCATCATTGCGGCCGTCGGCGGCTTGCAAACGGCCAATCTCATGAAACTCTTCGGCGGCAGTTTTCCCAAGGCTGCCTCCTGCATGGCAGGCATCTATATTATTGGTATCGTAATCGTGTGGTTCGGCCCCGAGACCAAGGGCCAGCCATTGCCGGAATGACCGTATCCTCGCCGTCCACATCAAGGCCCGCATGAAGCTGGATAAAATCCAGTTTGACCCGCGGACGTTCGACGACCTGCCGATGATGGTCTGGGTCGTGGAACCGAGCGGAGCGGCGGCCTATTTCAACAAGGCAACCCTCGCCTTCGCCGGATACGAAAGTCCCGTGACCCTGGCGAGGGATTGGTTCGCTTCGGTCCACGAGGAGGAGAAGGAATCGTACGCCGATACGATCCGCAACGCCCTCCAGGCGCACCAGGGTTTTGCCATCGAATATCGCCGGCGCAACGACCTCGGCGATTACCGGCGGGTCACCGAACACAGCTCGCCCATCTTCGGCCCGAAGGGCGTCTTCAGCGGCCTGATGAGCGTACTGACGGACATCAGCGACCGGCCACCCACGGCGAGCGCTACCGCGCAACCGGTCGAATTGCTCAGCCAGGTCACGCACGACATGGTGTGGGACTGGGATTTGCGCATCAATCACGTCGTTTACAACGCCGCCTTCATCGAACTCCTCGGCGAGGCGCCGGCAGAATATCATGCCGCGCACGCCTGGTGGCGGCAGCATGCCCATCCCGACGATATCGAGCGCATCCTGCACATTTACGAAGAGGCGATGAAAACCGGCGCGACCCGGCTTTCCTACGAATACCGCATCCGCGATCGCGAGGATAACTACGTCACGCTCGACAGCCGCGCCTGCCTGATGCGCGATGCGACCGGGCAGATCATCCGCCTGCTGGTCGCTTCGCGGGACATTACCAATCGCCGCAAAGCCGAGGAGGCCCAGGCGCGGCTCATTCGCATCCTCGAGGCCACCACGGACTACGTCGGCATGGCCACCGTGGATGGCCACCCCTTTTATATCAACGCCGCGGGCCGGAAGATGATCGGCATCGACCCGAACGAGCCGCTGGATTTTCACCTCACGGCCAACCATCCCGACTGGGCCAACGAAATCCTGATGAAGGAAGCGATTCCCACAGCCATACGCGACGGTTATTGGCGCGGGGAAAATGCTTTGAAGAATCACGACGGACGGGAAATTCCCATTTCCCAGGTGTTGCTTTCCCATCGGGGCACGGATGGTGAGGTGGAGTTCCTTTCCACGATTATTCGGGACCTCAGCGAGCGGAAGCGGGACGAAGTCGAGCGCATCGAGTGGGCCAACCGCTACGACGCGGCCATTCGCGCCAGCGGCCAGGTGCTCTTCGACTGGAACTCGTATACCAACGAAGTGACCTATGCCGGCGACATGGAACGCGTGCTCGGTTACACCATCGCCGAGATGGCCGGTGGCCTGGAGCGGTTCCGGCAATTGATTCACCCGGCGGATCTCCCGATCTTCGACGACCAGGTGCAGCGGGTCATCAATACGCGCGATCCCTTCCACCTCGAGTTTCGCCTCCGGCCCAAGAACGCGGGCTACATCTACGTCGAGGCCAAGGGCTATTTCTTCCTCGACCGCCGCGGACAGATCGGACGCATGGTCGGCTTTTTTGCCGATGTCACGGCGCGGCACTGGGCGCAGGAAGCGCTCACCCAGAGCCAGGAAACGCTGGAGCAGCGGGTCGTCGAGCGCACGGCGGAGCTGGCTCGCGCCTCCGCCGTCATTGAAGATCGCGCCCGCCAGCAGGAAGCGGTGGCGCAGCTCGGTCAACGTGCGCTCTCCGGCCTGGCGCTGGGCAAGCTCATGGACGAGGCCATGAAATTGGTTCAGAACGTCCTGCGCGTCGACTGCTGTTCGCTGCTCGCCCTGACCCGCGATGGCAAGGACCTGGTCGTCCGCTCTCAAGCCGGCTGGCCTCCGAACTCCACCGGCAATCGCATCTCCGTGGGACGCGGCTCCCAGGCCGGCTACACCTTGCTGGCGGGCGAGCCGGTCATCGTCAACGATATCGCCGCCGAGAAACGCTTTACCACCTCCAGGGCGGTGCTCGATGCCCGGCTCAAGAGCGGCATCAGCGTGGCGGTAAAGGGATCCGAAGGACCGCTCGGCGTGCTCGCCGCCTTCACCATGGCTGCGCGGGCCTTCGCCCAGGACGATGCCCACTTTCTCCAATCGGTGGCCAACGTCCTCACCGCCGCCATCCAGCGGGAACGGGCGGAGGAAAGTATCCGCCAGGCCCGCGAGCAGGCGGAACTCGCCAGCCGGGCGAAAACCGAATTCCTCTCGCGCATGAGCCACGAACTGCGCACGCCGCTCAATGCCATTCTCGGTTTCACCCAGCTCATGGAAACGGAGACCCTCGGGCCGAGCCTGGCCGAAAGCGTCGAACACGTCTCGCGCGCCGGGAAACACCTGCTCTCGCTCATCAATGAAGTGCTCGATATCTCGCGCATCGACGCCGGCCGCTTTGCCCTTTCGCCGGAGCCGATCGAAGTCCACGGCTTCCTCAGCGAGGCAATCGAGAGCATACAACCACTGGCCACGCGGCACGTCATCCCCGTAACCCTGGAACCGGCCACGGCCGAAATGCCGCCGCTCCAGGTGCTCGCGGATCGCCAGCGCGTGCATCAGGTGATGTACAACATCCTTTCCAACGCGGTGAAATACAATCGTATCAACGGTCGCGTCACGGTCAGCTATCGGGTGGATGGCCCGCGCATCCGCATCACCATCGCGGACACCGGTCGCGGCATTGAGCCCGAAAAACTCTCGCGGCTGTTCCTGCCTTTCGAACGGCTCGGCGCGGAATCCACGGACATCGAAGGCTCCGGGATCGGCCTGGCGCTTTCGCGCGGCATCGTCAATGCGCTGCACGGCGAACTCCACGTGGAAAGCCGCGTGGGCGAAGGCAGTACCTTCTGGCTCACCCTGCCCCGTGCCGATGAAATTTCACCCATGGAAGAACCCTCACCCGTCGCCATTTCGGTCGCCGCAGAGCCGGCGCCGCCGCCCGTTCCCGTGACCGATGGTCGCCACACGTTGCTCTACATCGAAGATCAGGATCTCAACCTGCGACTGGTCGAGCGCATCCTCAACCCGCGCCCCCAGTATCGCCTCATCACCGCGACGCTGGGCAACACCGGTCTCGAACTCGCCCGCTCGCAGCAACCCGATCTCATTCTTCTCGACCTGAATCTGCCGGACATGACCGGCGACGAAGTGCTGCATCGCTTGAAATCCGATGCCGCCGTTCGCCACATTCCGGTCATCATGGTCAGCGCGGATGCCATGGGCGAGCGCATCGAGCACCTGCTGCGACTCGGCGCCGCCGGCTATCTCACCAAGCCGTACAAGCTCGATGAATTCCTGCGCGTAATTCAGAAGAATCTGAAATCACCCCACTAGGCTCTCAACCGACGAAACGGGCGCCGGCATCCCATTCCCACAGCACCCAGCGCAAGGAGCAGCCCGGGATTGGCCTCCGGTATGACCTGCACCTGGAGCGCGGATGATGTCACCACGAAATTTGCCGTATAGCCGGTGGGAAGCCCGGTCACCGTCCAGCCGCTGAAGTTCGCAGAGTTATCGGTCAGCGCACCGGTGTAGTCGATGAGGTCATAGGTCCCTGCTCCGAAGCCGGTCAAAGTCAGGTTGATCGTGTTTCCCAGCGTCAGACCGCCGGTATCTGTCACGCGATCGAGGCCGAGATTGAAAACTAACTGGGCGCCGCTCATCAGGTTGATGCCGGCCGTCGCGGCGAAAGGTGGTCGCACTCGGAAGCGAGGGCCGCCCCCGCTCTTCGATAGTCAGAGGACCACCGACGGTCCCCGTCCCGCCGAGCGTCCCCGACTGCACATTCCACGAAAACGGTGCCGGTGGGCGGAGCCGGTCGTGTTCGCGACCAGCAACGTGCCGCCCTGAATGGTGGTGCCACCCGAGTAAGTGCTGGCGCCAGCGAGGGACTGGGTGCCGGAGGCGATCTTGAAGAGCGCCATTTTCCCCACGCCATCGGTGATCCGTCCCGCAAACGCATCCATCGCATTAGCCGAAATGTTGCCGTTCAGGCCGACCGTCAAGGTCGACGTTGTGGCGGCCGTGTTGGTTACCGTCCCAGCGCCACTCAAGCCGTCGAAGCCTTCGCTCTTGCCGTTGAAATCGAGCGTGCCGCCGCTGTTCACCACGACATCCGCGTTGTCGTAAATTTGATCGCCGCCCGTGCCGGCAAGCTGCGCCGTCCCGCCATTGTTGATCACCAAGCTGCTGACGGCGTGTTTGAAGATACCGCTCGTCTTGGCCATTTGCAAAATGCCGGCATTGACGGTCACAAAGAGACCGCTGTTATCGCTGTTGCCACTTAAAATGAGTGTCCCAGCGCCATTCTTGAGCAGGGCGTCCGTCGCCCGGCCGGTGTTGGCTCCCGTGGCGACTCCCGAAAGAGTCAAACTCGTCGCCGCTTGAGTCACCGCGATGGCCCCGCCCCCGAAGCCCACATTCAATACGCGCGTGGTACTCGCCGTGGCGCCGGTGTATTGCAAAGCGCCGCCTTGGATTTGCACCGTTCCGCTGGGCAGACTCGTGAGGGCCGCGACGCTCAAGATGCCGCCATCCACATAGGTCTTTCCGGTCAACGCGTCGGAGCCCGAAAGCGTCAACGTCCCCGCTCCGCTCTTGATCAACGCGTTGGCTCCGTTCGCGGCTATCGCCGAGCTGATGGTGAGCGCATCGCTTGCCTGATCCGCGCGAATGATGAGCTCCTTGCCGCTCCCCGGTTTGATCGTGCCCCCGCTTATCGTCGCCGAGTTATTGCCGGACTTGAGGATGCCGTTAACCGTCAACGTGGAACTGCTGCCGATCGCAAAGTTGTTTCCCCCGCTCAGGTTCAGCGTGGTGAAGGTGGCCGTGACTTGCGCGGTGATCGCGCCGGTGACCTGAACTTGAGCCGTCGACGCGACGCTGGTGCCACCCGCGGAAGTGATTGTCCCGCTGTCCACCCCGTATTTGATCCCCCGCACAAATCCGCCGGAGTCATACCAGGCATAGGCGCTGCCGCCAAAGAAGGAGCCCTGATCGATAAATCCGCTGGCATGCCCGGTGATCGAGATGAGGTTGTCCGTGCCGGTGACACCGCCATTGGCCACGAAGTTTGCCGCGGCTCCGGGCACGCGCGTTTCAGAACCAAAAGTAAGCGACACAGTTTGTGCCGCGACGCGATTGGTCTGAATGGTGGCATCGCCCGCCGAAATCGAAACGCTGGCGAGACTTTGGGCGGAGGCGCCGGTCGCGCCCGTGTTATCGTAGATAAAACTGCCCGAACCGCCGGAGCCGGCGGTTCCGGGAGTAACACCGAAAAACAGGTTGGTGCTCGGATCCAAAGAGCCGGTGGCGGAGGAGATTTTGAGTGCGCCGTCGCCTTGGATGGAAATACCGCCGGACGCCGTGAAAGTATTGGCCCCCGTCAGATTCAGCGTCCCAGCGCCGAACAACGTCAACTGAGCGAGCGAGGAGCCAGTGATCGGAGCATTGATGATGGCGGTCTGTCCCGTATAGGAAACTGTCACGTTGGCTCCGAAGTTGGTACTCGAATTTTTCAGGGCGAGCGACCCCGAACCCGCGTTGACGATATAGCCGTCGGTATTGAAGACCAGGCTATTGACCACGATGCCGGATTGAAGGGTGACCGCCCCCGCGGTGCCTCCGAAAGTGGCGTAGGTATCGGCATCGTTGTTCGGCCACGCTTGATAGGTGGTTCTCCCGTCGATCACCCAATTCGAGCTGCTCGTGTCCCACGTTCCCGATCCGCCGCCGGGAAAACCGGAGCCATTGGCGCCCCAATCCAAAAGCTCCGGCTGCTGAGCGTGGAGACGCAAACCGGTCAGGCCAGCCCAGACCGTAAGAATCCGGAGGCTGGCAAGGACCGTCCTAATCGTCCCAGTACATATCTTTTCGCCAATGCCGAGGCGACTGCCCCAGCACCCCACCGTAGTCGAACACCGCCCGTTGTTCTTCTTCATAGTGCCGCGCGTTTGCCATATTTGTTTAAACTAACACAAGGATATACTTACATTTTTGTAGGTATTTATACGCCACGTAGTTTACAGTCGACAGTTTCGGCCATTTTTTCGCCCAACCGCTCTGTTTGGACCTCCCTCCTTCATTCAAAAATTCCTCTTCATTAATTGCCCCTCGCTCGGCACGCTCGGCACCGTGAGACGCGTTATTTACCCCGGCAGCTTCGACCCCATCACCAATGGTCACCTCGACGTCATCAACCGTGCGGCGACCCTTTTCGATGAGGTCGTCGTCGCGGTCGCTTTCAACGATCAGAAGCAGGGACTTTTCTCCGCCGAAGAACGCGTTTCCCTCCTTCAGGAAGCTTCGGGCACGAAGCCGAATATCCGCATTGCCCGGTTTGATGGGCTGCTAATGGACTTCGCCCGCCGGGAGCAGGCCACCGCCGTGGTGCGCGGATTGCGGGCGGTTTCGGATTTCGAATTCGAGTTCCAGATGGCCCTGATGAACCGCAAGCTCGAGCCGCAGATTGAGACGATCTTTCTCATGCCGGCCGAGAAATATACGTATCTCAGCTCCCGGATTGTGAAGGAAATCGCCCGACTGGGTGGCGATGTCAGCTCATTTGTGCCAGTATCTGTGGCCAAGGCGTTGCGGGAGAAATTCGCGACGTCCAACGGCTAAAAAGGCTCTTTTATGAAAATCCATCTGAACCAAATCCCGACGGAGGGGCGGCATTTCGAAGGAACGGACCCCAGCAAAATCCTCGACCTGAGGGAGGAAAGCAACGTCCGGCCGGTGAGCGATATTCAGTATTCCCTCGATGTGGGTCTGAGTGATGGGGGCCTCTTTGCCACCGGCCAGCTCGGCGTGGACCTGGATCTGCAATGCGTGGGCTGCCTGGAGCGTTTTCAATACCCGCTGCGGGTGCCGGGATTCGCCTGCCAGATCGAATTAACAGGTTCTGAAATGGTGGACTTGACAGAACCGGTAAGGGAAGACATCTTGCTCGCCCTTCCGCCCCACCCGCACTGCGACTGGAACGGCAAGAGAGTGTGCCCGGGCGTATCCTATCGGTCAAAAACCGAGGTCGCCGATGCACCCCTCGCCGAGAAACCCGACGCTTGGGGCGCGCTGGATCAGCTTAAACTTAAATAACCTACCACTTACTGATATGGGAGTTCCAAAACGCAAGATGTCCAAGATGCGCCTGCGCACGCGCAAGGCCGCCAACCGCTTTCATGCCGCTCAACTGAGCAAGTGTGGCCAGTGTGGTAGCACCATTCCGTCGCACCGCGCCTGCCCTTCCTGCGGCTACTACAAAGGCCGCCAGGTCCTCACCATCGAGGCCCTTTAAGCGCAAGTCCTTTTAGCCAGCCGCCCCGTTTCAACACGCGGGCGGCTGCTTCTTTTTACACTTGCACAAAGTTTTTCTCGCGCACGAAATGCGCTCATGAAGATCGCGCTCGATGCCATGGGCCACGACGATGGCCCACGGCCGCTCGTCGAAGGTGCCGTTCTGGCGCTGCGTGAGTATCCACAGATTTCCAAGCTCATCCTGACGGGCGATACCGCCCAGCTGGAGACCTTGCTTAAACAGCAGGGCTGCAACGACTCGCGCATCGAGATCGTGCACACGACGCAGGTGGTGGAGATGCACGACAGCGGCATCGACGCGGTGCGCAAGAAAAAGGATTCCTCGGTCAGCCGCGCGGTGGATCTCGTCAAATCCGGCGCCGCCGAAGCGGTGGTCAGCGCGGGCAATACGGGCGCGGCGGTCGCCGCCTGCACCATCAAGCTGCGCATGCTGCCGGGCATTGATCGTCCAGCGATCACGGCGATGATGCCCACGGAGAATGGCCGGCACTTTATTCTCTGCGATGCGGGCGCGAATCCCGATCCCACGCCGCAACACCTCAAGGACAACGCCATCATGGCCGCGGCGTATTGCGAGCATGTCCTCGGACGTCCGAATCCCAAAGTCGGCCTGCTCTCCAATGGCACCGAGGAATTCAAAGGCGACGCGTTGACCCTGGCCGCGCACAGCTTGCTGAAAAACAGTGGCCTGAATTTTCACGGCAACGTCGAAGGACACGACCTTTTCGAAGGCGCGGTGGACGTGGTCGTCGCCGACGGCTTCACCGGCAACGTCGTCCTCAAGACCAGCGAGGCGCTGGCCAAAAGTATTTTCCGACTCCTCAAGCGAGAACTCCTCGCCAACCCCATCCGCAAGGCCGGCGCGCTCCTCTGCAAGCCGGGCTTCAAGGCAGTGCACGAAGTCACCAACGCTGACGAATACGGCGGCATGCCGCTCCTCGGCATCAATGGCATCTGCATCATCGCCCACGGCGGCAGCTCCCCGGTTGCCGTCAAGAACGCCCTGCGCGCCGCTTGTTCCTCCATCCAGCACCAACTCAACCCCCACATCGTTGAGGCCGTGCAACGCTCCCATGATTCAACCTCGAACGCGCCCCAACCAGCCTAAGCGCACTGTCTCCATCATCGGCACCGGTAGTTATGTCCCTGAGCGGATCATGACCAATGCCGAACTCGAAAAGCTTGTCGAAACCAGTGACGAGTGGATTACCACCCGCACCGGCATCAAAGAACGCCGCATCGCCGCGGAAGGCGAATTCACCAGCGACATGGCGGCCAAGGCCGGGCTCAACGCCCTCGAAAACGCCGGCATTACTGCCGAGGAAGTCGATCTCATCCTCGTCGCGACCGTCACACCGGACATGTTTTTTCCCAGCACCGCCTGCTTCGTGCAATCGAAGATCGGCGCGAAACATGCCGCCTGCTTCGACGTCAGCGCCGCCTGCTCGGGCTTCCTCTACGCCATCGAGATCGCCCAGCAGTTCATCACCTCGCACACCTACGACACCATCCTCGTCATCGGCGCGGAAAAGCTCAGCTCGATCGTCGACTGGAGCGACCGCAACACCTGCGTGCTCTTTGGCGACGGCGCCGGCGCGGCCGTTCTCCGGCATCGTGGCGGTGGCCACGGCGTGGTCAGCACTTTCATGGCCAGCGACGGCGGCCTGAGCGATATCCTCTACATCCCGGGAGGCGGCTCGCGCTTCCCCATCACCAAGGAAAACGCCGATACGCGGGTCAATTGCATCAAGATGAACGGCAAGGAGACCTACAAGCACGCCGTGACCTCGATGCTCGATGCGACGAACAAGGTCCTGGCCGACGCCAATCTCGACCCGAAGGATCTCGCCTGCGTGATCCCGCACCAGGCCAATCTGCGCATCATCGAAGCCATCGCCCATCGCATGGATCTGCCGATGGATCGTTTCATGATCAACCTCGACCGCTACGGCAACACCAGCGCCGCCGCGGTGGCCATCGCCCTCGATGAAGCCAATCGCACCGGGCGGATGAAGGTGGGCGACTATGTATTGCTCGTCGTCTTCGGCGGCGGGTTGACGTGGGCGAGTTCGGTCATCCAGTGGTAGGCTTTGCGCATGCTGTTCGACACGCACGCGCATCTCGATTTCCCTGATTTCGAAAACGACCTCGACGCGCTTCTCGCGCGCGCCGAGGCCGCGGGTGTGACGCGGATCAACACCATCGGCACGACCATTGAAGGCAGCCGGCAGGCGGTGGCCTTGGCGGAGAAATATTCGCAGGTCTATGCCGTGGTCGGCGTCCATCCCAATTCCGCCGACGAAGCCGGCGACCATTGCATCGACGAACTGCGGCAGATCGCCCAGAACCCGCGCGTGGTCGCCATCGGCGAAGCCGGTCTCGATTACTATCGTCTGCCGGGAAAGCAGGCGCCCGACGATCCCACGGCGGCGGAGCGCGATCGCGCGATCAAGGCAAAGCAAGCGACCGTTTTTCAGCAGCAGCTCGATTTGGCGGTCGAACTTGGACTCAACATCGTCATTCACGAGCGCGACGCCTGGGACGACACGCTGGCCGTTCTCCGCCCTTACACCGGAAAGCTGCGCGCCGTTTACCATTGTTTCGGCAAATCGCCCGCGCACGCCAGGGTGCTTCTCGAGCTCGGCCACATGATGTCCTTCACCGGCATCGTCACGTTCAAGAATGCTGCCGAGGCACAGGATACCGCCCGGCAGATTCCGCCGGAATCGTTCATGTTCGAGACGGATTGCCCGTTCCTCGCCCCGGTCCCCTATCGCGGCAAACGCTGCGAGCCCGCCTACACCCGGCAGACCGCCGAATACGTCGCGCTGTTGCGGGGCGAATCCTTCGCGGCACTCGCGGAGCGCACTTCGCGCAACGCCACGGCGTTTTTCCGCTATCCGAATTGAACGACGGAAAGGCGTGCATGTCCGTTCGAGCACTCGTTGAATAGAAAGAGATGAGCGAGACAGATCGCGGCGCATTCATTTTCCAAGATCCACACGGCCGACGCTGGCCGCGTTTGCGGCGTGTACTGGTGTGCTTCGCGATTCTCGTCATCGCCGCGACCGTCTGGTTTTTCAAAACGCTGCTCGTCCACCCGCAGCTCAAGGCGCCGCCTTCCGTGGTGAAGTTGCAGCGCCAACTCGATGCCGCCATCAGCAGCACCGAGCGGGACGATCCTCACGCGATCAATTGGCAACGCTTCTACAGCGAATCCAAATCCGCGCAGGATCGGTTGATCAATATCCGGCATCAGTTGGGAAAGAAGAATGCCGCCAAGGGGGAAATCCGTCTCGCTTACTATTCCGACTGGGATCCGAACAGCCTCACTTCGCTGGAAGAACACGCGGGTTCCCTCACCCACATCGCTCCGGAATGGTTCAGCCTGCAAGGCACCGATAGCCATTTAGTCATCGAGCCCAATCCGCGCCTCGTGACCTTCGCCGCCGCGCACGGTCTCACCCTCATGCCCCTGCTGCAAAATCTGCAGGGCGATACCTGGCAACCGGAAGCCGTCGAGAACCTGGCCACCGGCACCGCCGATAAACGGGCGCGCTTCATCCACGATCTGCTCGCCGAGCTGCGTCGCATCAAGGCCGGCGGTGTCATCATCGACTGGCAGCAACTCGATCCCGCCAAGCGCGACGACTATTCCGATTTCCTCCAGCAGATGGCCTATGCCCTGCAGGCGGCCAAGATGGAGCTGTGGTTTTCCGTCTCACCTGGCGACGATTTCAAGACCTTCCACATCTTCGGCGATCCCGATGCGCAGCCCGGGGTGAAGTTCAACCGCCCCGCGCTGGAAACCTTCGTCAACCGGTTCGTCGTCACCCTGCACGACGAAAATTCCGAGACCGACCCGCCCGGCCCCATCGCCTCGCAACCCTGGATCGAGGGCTGGCTGAAGGTCATCGTCGAGTATGCGGACCCGGATCAGTGGATCGCCGTCCTCGGCGCCTATGCCTACGATTGGAATACGACGACGAAGAAGACGGAACTGATCACCTTCAAGGATGCGATGAGCCGCGCCAGCGAAGCCGGTCTCGACATGATCACGAGCGGCAAGTCCACCGACGTCGCCCCGCCCAGCTACAACGGGCAATACCGGTATTTTGATCCGAACAATAATCACGATCACACCGTCAGTTTTCTCGACGCCATCACCTTCTACAATCATCTCCGCGCGGCCCGGGCCGCAGAGTTCGGAGGGGTCGGCATTTGGCGCCTCGGCACGGAGGATCCGCAAATCTGGGATGTGCTGGAACTCAAGGGTCAGCCTACGCCGGCCGTGCTCAAGACGCTGGGCTCCATCAAATCCACCGACACCATCACCAACATCGGTCGCGGTGAAATCGTGGAAGTCGATACCACCCACGACAATGGAATCCGCGTCGTCAGCATCGATGCCACTGGTCTGCCGATCATTCACCCGAATGATCCTTTCGAGGCCACCACGCTGGCGGAAGTCCACCAGGGTCTGTTGCGGGCGAGCTACACCGATTTTGCCAAATATCCCACGCTCATTCACAAGGGCGCGGGCGGCGAACATGAGGTCGCGATCACTTTCGACGATGGTCCCAGCCCCGAATGGACGCCCAGGATTCTCGACCTTCTGCGCGAGAAAGGCGTGAAGGCTTGCTTCTTCCTCCTGGGCAAGAATTGCGAGGACTACCCTGACCTCGTGCGCCGCATCGTCGCGGAGGGGCACGAGATCGGCAATCACACCACCACGCACCGCAACCTCGCGGTGATGTCCGAATGGCAGGTGGAGTTGGAACTGACGATCACCCAACGGCTCATCGAGAGCATCACCGGCCGCTCCACCACGCTTTTCCGTCCGCCCTATAACGCCGACTCCACGCCCACCGATATCGCCGAACTCGCGCCGTTGAGTCTCGCCCAGAAACAACTCGGCTACACCGTGGTGCTGGAAAAGATCGACCCCCAGGATTGGGCGCGGCCCGGCACGGACGAGATCGTCCAGCGGGTGAAAGATCTGCGGAAGGAAGGGAACATTATTCTCCTGCATGATGCCGGCGGGGACCGCTCGGAAACGCTGGCCGCGTTGCCGCAGATCATCGATTACCTGCGGGCTCGCGGCGACCGCATCGTGTCGCTTTCGGAACTGCTGAAAATTCCCCGCGACGAACTGATGCCGCCGGTCAATCCGAAGCAGCAATCGATGGAACGCTTCGTTACCGGCACCGGCTTCCGCACCTGGCACGGCATTGTCGAATTTTTCTGGGCGTTCATGATTTTCTCCACCGGCCTGGTAGTCTTGCGCACTCTACTTGTGGCCTGGCTGGCCCATCGGCACCACCGGGGCGAGATCGTAAGCAAATCGACATTTCAACCCTCCGTCTCCGTGGTCATCGCCGCCTTCAATGAGGGGAAAGTCATTCAAAAGACCCTGCGTTCCGTCCTCGATACAGACTACACGGGCGATCTCGAACTCATTATCGTGGATGACGGATCGCGCGACGATACCGCAGCCAAGGTGGAAGCGCTCGCGGCGGCGGAACCGCGCATCCGGCTCATCCAGCAGCCGAATCGCGGCAAGGCCAGCGCCCTGCGTCACGGCGTGACCGTCGCCCGCAACGAGATCGTGGCCTTTCTCGACGCCGACACTTTGTTCGAGCATCACACGCTCTCCGCCCTCGTCCAACCGCTCGAACATCCGCTCGTGGGCGCGGTGAGCGGCAATGCCCGCGTCGGCAATCTGCTGACCGGTCACGATTCCTCGGGAGCATCGTCTGCTTCCGCGAATTCCCCCGGGTTCCTCTCGCGCTGGTGGGCCGGCTCGACCTGGGCCACGCTTTCCTTGCTGGCCCGCAGGTTTATCGCGAGCTGCCAGAGCCTGGAATACATCTGCGGATTCAATCTCGATCGGCGCGCCTACACGGAGTGGAACTGCATCACGGTGGTGCCCGGCGCGGTCAGCGCCCTCCGCCGCAGTGCCATCGTGGCGGGCGGCGGATTTTCCGACGACACGCTGGCGGAAGACACCGATCTCACCCTGGTGATGCATCGCCTCGGTTATCGGATCGAATACGCTCCCGAGGCCGTCGCCTGGACGGAAGCGCCGGAGACGACCATTGGGTTGGTGAAACAACGTTCCCGCTGGGCGTTTGGCACCATGCAGTGCCTGTGGAAGCACCGGGACATGGTCTTCAACCCGCGTTACGGTGCGCTCGGTTGGTTCAGTCTGCCGAATATCTGGTTCATGCAGATCGGGCTCGTCGCCGTCACCCCGTTGGTCGACGCGATTCTGCTCTACTCACTGCTCTTCGGAAATGCCCGCGGCATCTGGTACTGGTTTGTCATCGTGCTCGGGCTCGATCTCTTCCTCGCCGCCCTCGCTTGCTGGATGGACGGCGAGCGTCTTCGCCGCTCCCTCCTCATTCTGCCCATGCGGTTTTTCTACCGCCCCGTCCTCGCCTGGGTCATCTGGCGTTCCATCTCTCGTGCGCTCAAGGGCGCGTTTGTCGCCTGGGGAAAACTGGAACGCACCGCCAGCGTTCCCAGCCGCGTATGACGGAGATGAACATCCAACATCCAACACCCAACACCCAACATCCAATGGGGCAAGCGCGTGGATGGACGCTCATTGGACGTTGGATGTTGAGCCGAGGCTTTGCGAGACGCCCGTGGTGCCGCGGGGGCAATGTTGGATGTTGGATGTTTCTAACCTTCGCCATCTCCACGTTCTTTTCGGCCTGCGACTCACGCACATCCCGAACGCCTTCCTCTCCCACTCCGGCGGCTAACTCCACATCCGCCTCTAGCCCAGCCCCCCACCCGCTTCAGCATCTCGCCATCCCCCAACACGGCATCTACACCGGCGCCTACATCGATTGGGGCGACAAGGAAGACTCCGTCACCCTCGAACAAATCGACCAATTCGAAAAGCTCGTCGGCAAGCACCAGGCCATCATCGCGAGTTCCAGCTACTGGGGCGAAGGCACCTTCCCTCTGGAAAACCTGCGGCTCATCGCCCGCCACGATTCCGTGCCCCTCGTCTACTGGTCGCCCTGGGACAAGCCTTACATCGAAGGCCGCGGCCCGGATAAATTCTCCCTCACCAGCATCATCGCCGGCGAGCACGATGCCTATATCGACATGTGGGCGGAAAAGGCGCGCGAGTATGGTGCGCCCATCATCGTCTCCTTCGCCAATGAAATGAACGGTGAGTGGTTCCCATGGAGCGGCAAACTCTACGGCGGTAGCAAGCCGGTGCCGGGCACCAATCCCGTGCGTTTCGAAGGCCCCGAGACTTTCAAAAAGGCCTATCGTCACGTGGTCGATCGCGTGCGGGCCAAGGGTGCGACCAACATCGAATGGGCGCTGCACCTCATGAATTACTCCCTGCCGCAGGAAGGCTGGAATCTCGCCGCGGAATACTATCCCGGTTCCGATTATGTCGACTGGATGGGCATCAGCCTTTACGGCGCGCAATTTGCCGACGACGACTGGACGCAATTCTTCCCGTTGCTCGACTGGCCTTACGAAGAGCTGCGCCGCATCGACGCCACCAAGCCGGTGATGATCTGCGAATGGTCAGTCGGCGAATTCCCCAAACTCGGCAGCAAAGGTGACTGGATCCGCGACGCCTTCCGGCTCTTCAAGAGCCCGAAGTACCCGAACGTCAAGGCGTGCGTCTACTGGCACGAACGCTGGCAGAACGAAGACGGCCGCTACAGCAACCTTCACGTCGATTCCTCCCCCGACTCCCTCGAAGCCTACCGCCAGGGCGTCGCCGATCCCGTCTACCTCGACAAGCCGATCATCGTCCCGGCGAAGTAGGCAATTTAGTATTTACAGGCATAAAACATCTGCTAATGTACTCGCGTGGTTGAGTTGCTTCTTCTTATTGTTGTGGTAGGTACTCCTGTCTTTTTGGCGCTGCTTTTAGCGCACGAATTCCTGCCTCCCATGCGAGCCCTAGCCAATGCCCCCGTCCACCCCGGCGACCGCATCGTCTATCGCAAGCAAAAGGTCTCCACGCATCCAAGCCCGCACGCTTACGACGTCCACCCAGCGTCGCAGGGCGACACCTACATCTACTTCATCGACAAATTCTGGACGGTCGAAAAAGTCCTGCGCGACGGCCGCCTCCTCGTCACCACCCGGACGCACAAGCACCACTACCTGAGCCCCGACGATCCCAATCTCGAAAAGGCCGGTTGGTTCGCTCGTCTACGCCACTGGAGGCGTTTCCCGAGATTGTCCGAGGAAACCGACGCCGAGGTTTAATTGAGAGAGCGGGCCCCTGTCTCCTGACGCTTCCGCAAACTGGACGCGGCTCTCAACTTTCAACTCTCAACTCTCAACTTTCCGCCGCCCCTTGTGAAATCTTTCACAAATTCCGCTTGCCCGCTCTGTCCCCACCTTTAGACTTCCCATATGCCTGAGACCAGCCCGGTCGCTTACGATTCGAAGATCGAAGGGAACGTGATCATCACCCAGCTTGACGCAGCCATGAACTGGATGCGTAAAAACTCGCTTTGGCCCATGCCCATGGGCCTCGCTTGCTGCGCCATCGAACTGATGGCCGCCGGTGCGTCGCGCTTCGACATCGCCCGCTTCGGCGCCGAAGTCATGCGCTTCTCGCCCCGCCAGAGCGACGTGATGATCGTCGCCGGCACCGTCACCTACAAAATGGCGCTGGCCGTGAAGCGAATCTGGGACCAAATGCCCGAACCGAAATGGTGCATCGCCATGGGTGCCTGCGCCTCCAGCGGCGGCATGTATCGCAGCTACGCCGTGCTCCAGGGCATCGATCAACTCATCCCCGTGGACGTCTACATCAGCGGCTGCCCGCCCCGTCCTGAAGCGCTGCTCGAGGGTCTCATGAAACTCCAGCGCAAGATCGAAACCGAACCCGCGCTCCGTGAGCAAAAGCGCGAGCTCATCGCTTCCCTTTCCGACTCCGCCAACTAATTCATGGCTGCCTCGCTTTCCACCGCCGTCTCGGCCATCTCCGGCAAGTTCAAGGTCCTCAAGAAAACCGAATTCCGCGGCGAAACCACGCTTCAAGTGGAGCGCGCCGAGATCAAGGAACTCGCCCGCTTTTGCAAGGAGCAACTCGGTTTCACCTACCTGGTCGATCTCAGCGGCGTCGATAATTTCGGCGAAGAACCGCGCTTCGAGGTCGTTTACGAGCTCTACCATTTCGCCGACGGCCTTTATCTGCGCCTGAAGATTTCCGTCTCCGAAGACGAACTCGAAGTCCCCACGGTGAGCGACCTCTGGGCCACCGCCGACTGGCACGAGCGCGAAGCCTACGACATGTACGGCATCCAGTTCGCCGGCCATCCGGAGCTCAAGCGCATCCTCATGTGGGAAGGTTATCCCTTTTACCCCCTGCGCAAGGATTTCCCGCTCGCCGGCCGTCCCAGCGAAATGCCCGACGTCGCTTTCTCCAAGCCCGCCCCGCTCGCCGGTGGCCCGTTCGTCACCGTCCCCTCAACCGAGACGACCAAGGACCGCGAGCCGCGCTCCCGCGAGATCGTTTAACGCTCTCAGTGCATGGCGCCGGAGGTGGCCACCCCACTGACCCTGGCTGTTCTCGCCGGGAATGAAGTTGAGGTGGAGGCGCACCTGCGCGCTGGAGCATCACCGGATGCGACTTGGGGTACTTTGCCGCTGATCGGCCATGCTGCACTTTTGCCAAGTCTGGCGATTTTTCGCTCGTTGATGAGCCATGGAGCTCACGTTCCCGGCGATCTGCTGCATGAAATAGTCACTTGGGAGCTCGGCGATTGGCGAATTACCAGTGACGAAGAGGAGCAGCAAATGGCTGATATTCTTCGCGATCTTCGCCATACGAATGCGTGGCTCCCCAAAGAAGAACGCGAGAAACTTGCGGAGATGCTGGAGGGTTACAAATTGCGACTCCTGGTCGAGTGCTTGCGCGGCGATAACTAGCTTGTTCCAAACAGAAGAGCTGGCCCGCGTCCGAACTGCCAACTCCACCCACAGCACTGCTCTCGGCATTAACCCGCAAGCCCGCGCGTCAAAATCCGCAGCATCTGCGCGGACGCTACGCGTCCCGTTTCGATCACTTCCTCGTGACTGAGCGGTTTGGTCCCAAGGCCCGCCGCCCAATTGGTGAGGCAGGAAAACGCCGCTATTTCCATCTTCAACGCGCGCGCCTGGATGGCCTCGAGCACCGTCGACATACCGACGGCATCCGCCCCCAACATACGCAGCATTCGCACCTCCGCGGGAGTCTCATATTGCGGGCCGAGTAACCCGGCATACACACCCTCGTGCAACACGAGCCCCTCCTCGCCCGCCGCCGTCGCGAAACGCACTCGCAACTCAGGGGAATAGACCGCGCTCATGTCGGCAAAGTTCGGCGCCCCGAGCAAAGGCGACGTGCCGGTGAGATTGAGGTGATCGTTCAGCATCATCCATGAACCCGGCTCAAACTTCGGATTCAACGTCCCGGCCGCATTGGTGAGCAACAGCCTCCGCACACCGATGTTCTCCATGAAGCGCACCGCCGCCGTCACTTCATCCGCCGTGCGCCCCTCATAGAGATGCACACGCCCCTGCGCCATCATCACCCGACATCCTGCGAGGCGGCCAAACACAAAACGCCCCGCATGCCCCGGCGCGGTCGACACCGGCATGCCCGTTATCTCCTCGTACGGCAGGCTCAGGATGGCGTCCACTTCCTCCACCAGCGAACCGAGGCCCGAGCCGAGCACGATGCCCCATTCCGGTTGAAAATCGCGCACCGCCTTGGGCAACACTTCCACGCTGAGAGTCAGCGCCATCCCACTCATGACCGTTGCGTGAGCTGTTGCAGAAGCCGGTAAAGCAATTCCAAACGCGGCAACGCTACTCCCGCCGCATTTCCCTGCCGCCACGGTTCACCCCAGATCGATTCCACTTCCACCGCACGACCGAGCTGCCAGTCGATCATGCTCGAAGGCTTGTACGCTCCCATCGAATACGTCCGCTCGATTTGGTAGTCCGCGAAATTCTGCGGGATGGCGTGCCCGAGCGCTCCCGCAGCAGCAATTGTTTCCAGCATCAGCGCCCGCACTTGCGCGTTCACCCCCTCATCCGCCAGCAACTGATCGCAAGTGCGCCCGCCCGTGGCGATGGAAAGCCCGTTGAACGGAATATTCCAGACCAGCTTCCGCCAGCGCTCCGTGATGAGGTTTTCCACCACCTGCGTCTCCACACCGGCGTTGGAGAACATCGCGCCGATCGCCTGCGTCCGCTCCATCGGTGCACGCCCAAATTCTCCCAGCGAAAGCGTCCCGTGCCCATAATGCTCGATCACTCCCGGCGCCACGCGATTCAGGCAGACAAAACACAGCCCGCCGAGCACGCGTTCCGCGCCCCAACGCTGCGCCAGTATCTCTTCATTCCCCAGCCCATTTTGCAGCGTGAGGAGCAGCGTCTTCTCATGCAGCAGCGGCGGAATCAATCGCTCCAAATCCGCATTCGCCGTCGTCTTCAACCCGATCACCACCAGATCCACCGGCCCGATCTCCGCCACCGATCCAAAAGCCTGTCCCTGCACATGCCACTCCTCGCCCTTCTCGCGCACCTTCAGCCCATCCCGCCGCACCGCCTCCAAATCCGCCCGCATCAAAAATCGCACGTCCGCGCCCTGCCGGGCCAGCTTCGCCCCGTAGTAACTTCCCAGCGCGCCCGAACCCACGATCGCGATGGTCTTCGGCGCGGCGCTCATGGCAGCGCCAACGGCAAAGTGGGCCCGCAGGGATTCGAACCCTGAACCAAGGGATTATGAGTCCCCTGCTCTAACCGTTGAGCTACAGGCCCGTTCACAGAGAAAAAGCAGTTTCGCCAGTTCCAAAATCGCCTGCCGGTTTACGCTCCCGTTCTACGCTCAAGGCATGAGCGAGTGCAAAACGGAGAAACGGTCGGCAGAAACGAACATGAACAATCTCTTCGGGCATCAGAGTGGGCATACTACGCCCGCTTTTTTCGCGACGGCAAGGAATCATGGCGAACTCTGCACACATCAGCCTTTGGCAGGCGATTTGCAGATGCCCCCTTGGGCGCGACGGCTCTGGACCGGTGAACGAAATGGCAACCGAAGCGATCGCTAAAAATTACGAATAGTTGCTCAACGGCTTTTCTCTGCCAAAGCGGCTCAAGCCGGCCTGGGAGCCGCTATCGGCATGTTGCTTTTTAGCAGGTCGGCCCCCCGCAACTTGGAAAAATGCGGATCACGATCGGCAGTTCCATTTTACCGCCCTGCGCTTCCAGGTAGTCGTCGACTGCCCGCATGATCGCGAGCGGCAATTCCGAACAGTCCTCGACAAATTGCGGCTCGCTTAAAGCCGCTCCATTTTCGCCGCGAATTGAAAATTCGACGCGTTTCACGGACCGGAAACTACTTTAATGCCTTTTCCACGTCCGTAACCATCGGCCCCACCTTTTTCACCACCTCTTTGAGTTTTTCCGGGGTTACGCCGAATTTTTGAGACCAGTCGCGAAGCTCGTAATCTTCGTGCACGTTAATGCGATCCCGGTCGGGACCGCCCGCTTTGGATTTGTCATCAGCCATATCCTGCGATTCGCGGCTGCCTGTCGCGACGGATTTGCCGGGCCGATGTAGTGACGACCGTTTTCTAGGGGACCGGCCTGAAGCTGGAAAGCAATCACGAGCCGATCATGAGTTGCCGGGACCAACTATTTTACTTCATCCATCCCACTTTTAAAATCTTCCACCTATGCCTGACGTCGGCCTTTTCACCGCCACCGAGCCTTTGAACGAAGACCTTAAAGTCGTGATCAAATACTCGGTCGAAGTAAATGGGTTAACTGTTTATAACGAAACGTACGATGTCGCGAAGCTAGCGGAAGAGCTGCGCAGCGATCCGGAAAAAGCCGTTGCGTTGTGGTCGCGTCGCATCCGGTGCGTCGCGGCTTGCCGCAGTCGTCGCGGCTTCAGCGCGTGCCTCACCAGGTGCCTCACCGATGGCCAGGCGTGTGACTGCGGCCACGAGCATGGCGAGACAGCCTGACAGGGATTCGTTCCCATGCGGGAATACGAAATCTATCTACCGACGACGGATAATGCCGGCCAGCCAGTGGACGAACACATCATTTCCGAGACGAAGGCCGAGTTGACGAAAGCATTTGGTGGTTACACCCATCTTCGCCAGCGGAGTGAAGGTGTATGGCGGGTCGGCAGGGCCACGTTTCGCGACGAGGTTACCATTCTTCGCGTGATTGATGATGAGCGGACCCGTTTTGATTGGGGAAAATTGAAGGCGAAACTGGAACGCGCCTTGAGTCAGGAATCAGTGCTCATTGTGGTGCGCAGCATCGACGTTCTTTAGCCCGCCGCGCTTCGCGCTTCGCCCGGCGTTCTTCTCTTGAAAGAGTGGTTTTCGCTTGGGGCATGGCAATCAAGTTTCGCACCTGCGGATATTGAGAGGTGCCATGACGAACATCGTTTTTTAATGCGGCAGTGACTCTCTCTTTGGGATCATCTCCAAAGCGGTGTTTACCACCTCCGTCATTCTCAAGCTCCCCTCCTACGTGATGCCGGCGCACGCCCGATGCGTCCGGCGGGGCAGCTTGAACGATTTCCGTTTAGAATGACCGCCGCATGGCTCACCCAGAAACAGGCCCAAACAGCCGGGACGCCATTGTGATCAAACATAAGGTCCACAAACTCACGGGGTGGAGAATTCTCGGGATCGTCGTCGTCAGCGTTTTACTGGTCTTCATTTTAGTTGCCGGATTCGGCATCGCGTTCCTCAAACGAGCGGTCGTCGACTACCGCTGGGAGCACGACTTTTCGACGCGCGATCCCTCATTTTTTGCCTCGGCTCACGCTTTGGCCGACCCACCGCCACTCGAAGGAAACGCCATCCAGCTTCTCCATAATGGCGATGAGATTTTCCCCGCCATGCTGGAGGCCATTCATCAGGCTCAATCCAGCATCAATTTTGAAGCGTTCCTCTTCTATTCAGATCATGTAGGGGCTGAATTTCGTGACGCGTTGTGTGAGCGCGCGCGCGCCGGCGTGCGAGTGCGAGTGCTCCTGGACGGGATCGGTTCCGGTAAGAATTTTTCCGATGCGGACGAAAAGACGTTTAAGTCCGCTGGCTGCACCTTCGCCTACTATCATCCCACCCACTCCTGGCGGGTCGATAAACTGAACAGACGCACTCACCGCCGAATCATGATCGTGGACGGCAAGACTGGTTTCACCGGCAGCGTCGGGTTCGCGGATTCCTGGGAGGGAAATGCGGATGCGCCAAACCACTGGCGGGACATTCAGATGAAGCTGGGGGGGCCCATCGTGGCAAAATTGCAGGGGGCCTTTCAGCAGCACTGGATTCGCGCCACGGGCGAGACGATCAGCGGCGCATCCCAGTTTCCTCCCTTGCCCCCTGCGGGCAAACTTTCCGCCCAACTCATCGCCTCTCACTCATTTTCCGTCTCCCCCGTTTCCTTGGTGCAGGCGGTGGCTTTTGCCTCCGCGGAAAAATCCATCTACATCACGAATTCCTACTGCACACCCAGCCATAACCAAGTGAAGCTTTTGGTCGAAGCGGTAAAGCGCGGCGTCGACGTGCGGATTTTGATCCCGGGAAAGCATGACGACCAGCCGGCCACCAAAGCCGCCGGCAGACCCGCCTACGGAGAGCTACTGGCAGGAGGCGTCAAGATTTACGAATACGCTCCCACGATGATTCATACGAAATCGATTGTGGTCGATGGCCTTTTCTCTGTCCTTGGGTCTTCAAATTTCGATTCCCGCTCGGCGCAGATCAACGAAGAGCTCGATATCACGGTGTATGATCGGGGCTTCGGTGCAGAGATGGACGGTATCTTCATGAAGGATCTGGCGAGAGCCGACCCCTATACGCTGGAACAATTCAGGCGACGGCCGATATCAGAACATATTTCTGAATGGGCCGTCTCTCCCCTGGCGCCACTATTCTAGTCGCCGGGATTTCAGCGCAAAACAGCGGTGTCGTGTCCGCTAACGACTCCATTTCGCTTACCGTATACCAGGGCCAAAGCGCTTTGTATTCCGTGAAGAGGCTCTCGCGTGCCTCACTGCTCGTGGTAATTCCACAGCAACCCGCCATCCACGAAGAAGGTCGATGCAGTGATATAGGCCGCGTCATCCGAGGCGAGGAAAGCCGCGAGGCCGGCGACATCGCCGGGCGTGCCGAGCCGGCCCAACGGGATTTTACCGAGGAGCATCTTGAGCAAATCCGGATTGTTCAGCAGGGCCTTATTGATCGGCGTCTCGATGGCTCCCGGCGCGATGTTGTTAATCGTGATGCCGAGAGGCGCGAGTTCGATGGCCAGATTCCGGCAGAGCATCTTCAGCGCGCCTTTGCTCGCGCAATAGCTGGAGAAATGGGGAAAGGGCAATTCCTCATGGACCGAACTGATATTGATGATCCGTCCCGGCCGGTTGGTCGCCCGGAGATGGTTGACGAAGTCCTGCGTGATGAAAAACGTCCCGCGCAGGTTGATGTTCACCACGAAGTCGAAATCCTGCTCCGTCACATCCCAGAAATCCGCGCGCTTTTCGACCCCCGCGTTGTTCACGAGAATGTCGATCTTCCCCAACTGCGCGACCGCCTCGGAGATGACCCGGCGGTCGTCGGCCGGATTGCTCAGATCGCCTTGCACGGCCACCGCGCGCCGTCCAAGCTCGTGGATCGCAGCAATCGTCTCCTGGGCGCTTTCCCCGATGACGCGGTCGTCGACCACAATATCGGCCCCCTCCTGCGCGAGACGAATGGCAATCGCCTGCCCAATCCCCTGCCCGCTACCAGTCACCAAGGCCACTTTTCCCGCCAGCTTCAGAGATGGAGAATCGTTCATAGACAAGAATTTTAGAGAATGGTGGTGCCGAAGATCTGAATTTCGCCGCGGCGTTCTGCGGACGTTTTACGCGATGTCATTCACGAGCGCGATACGATAACGCGCCTCGCCGGAACGCTGTGGTAAGAGGTTCACGGGCAACATCCGTGAGCCGGCTACTATGGCGAGGCTCCGGGCAAGGGCCCAAAACCTTGAAATCGCGTCTGCGAATCGCGGGGCCGAATCCAATTTTGTCACGTAATCCTCCACAGGAAGATCGGGCAAGGTTCTCCTGCAGAGCATCCCTGAATGCGTAAAGGTAAGTGCCCCCATCCCCTAATCCCCAAATTGTGCCCTCGAAAAAACGCCTCCTCTATCGCGTCATCCTTCCTTCGCTTCTCACGTCGTCGCTGTTGATCGCCTTTCGGTTGAGCGCTGGAGCGGCGACCTACATCTGGGATACCGACAACACGACCGCTGGGGCCCAGGACGGGCCGGGAACCTGGCAGACCGGGGGAGGCAATTGGTTCGACTCCACGAACACCTTGCAGAATCAAACCTGGGCGGATGGTAACGATGCCGTTTTCGGCGCGGGTTCGGGTGCGGCGGGCACGGTCGCCCTCGGTAGCGCGATCACTGCGAACTCCCTGACTTTCAACACCACCGGCAGCGGCAACTACACGATCACCGGCAATACGCTGACGATCACCACCGGCAACATCGCGGTAAATCTCGCGGCGACCGCGGGCGTATCGGCGACGATCAATTCCATCGTGGCGGGCAGTGCGGGCCTCACGCAAACCGGTACGGGCACCTTGATCCTCGGCGGATCGAGCGCGAATACCTACAGCGGCCTGACCACCGTTTCGGGAGGCACCTTGACCCTCAGCAAGACCGCGGGTGTCACCGCCGTGACGGGTGACATCCTGGTCAACACCGGCGGCACGCTCACGCTCGCGGCGGATAACCAGATCGCCGATACCTCGACGATCACTGTCGCCGGTGGCGCGGTGACCTTCGCCGGCCACAATGAGACCTTTCAGAATCTGAATGTCTCCGCCGGCACCTTCATCACCGGCAATAGCGGCACCCAAACCAGCACCGTAAACATTACCGGCGCCATGACGCTCAGCGGCAGCGGGGCGCTCACAGTGAACAGCGGGGCAACGCTCAACGCGGCAAAGATCACGATGACCGGCGCCACGCCGACCATTCTGATCGGAGGCAATCTCAATACGCAGCTCGTCGTGGGCAGCGGCGGCCTGACGATGAGCGGCGAGTCGATCACCCTCAATACCGGTCCGGGAAATACCCAGATCGTGTTGAACGGAGATCTCACGGCCTCCGGGGCCAACAAAATCGTCCCCAACGGCGCACCCGGGACCGGACTCAACTCGCTCGCCATCGGCACGGCGACGCGGACGTTGAATATCACCGGCGGGACGACGTTCATCAACGTCGCGATCACCGGCTCCGGGGGAAGCCTCATCAAGAGCGGAGCCGGCGCCCTCACCTTCGGCGGAACTTCGAACAATACGGTGCCCAATACTTATTCCGGTGTGGTCATCGTGAATGCCGGGACGCTGACGCTGGAAAAGGCCGCGGGCGTCAATGCCATTGCGGGAGATGTGGTCATTAACGGCGGCTCACTCCTCCTCGGGGCCAGCAACCAGATCGCCGATACGTCGAATATGACCATCGCCGGGGGAAGCTATAACGGTAGCGGCTTCTCCGAGTCGTTCGCCTCCCTGCTGATCAGCGGCGGCACCTATTCCGGTGGGACCGGCGCCACCACCATCGGTTCGCTGCAACTCAGCAGCGGTGTATTCAATAGCAACGCCGGCATCACCACCATCCTTGGCAATACCTCCATCACCGGCGGAGCCGGCGGGGACTTTGTCGTCAATAGCGGCGGAACGGTAAGCAGCAATGGCATCACCGTGACCGGCGGTGGAATTCTGATCGGCGGGAGCTCGACCACTCTCACGACGCTGACGATCGGGGCGGGCGGTCTGAGCCTGAGCGGTCAGACAGTCCAGACCAATGCGGCCACCTCCGGCAATGCCGGCTCGCAAATCGTCCTGAATGGCGACCTCACCGCGTCAGGAGGGAGCAACTTTACCATCTCCGGCACCGTCCCTTCCGGAGCGGTGGCGCAACTGTCCATCGGCTCCGCCTCCCGCAATTTCAATATCATCAACGGCCAGACGAATATGTATCTCGCCGTCGTCGGCAACGGCGGCAATTTGGTGAAACAAGGTTCCGGCCAGCTCTCGTTGCTGGGAAACAACAGCTACACCGGCGCGACGATCGTCCAGAGCGGATTGCTGGCCGTGACCGGCGACTCCACCCAAGGCAAGCTTTCGGGCACCACCGCGCTGGTCGTGAACGGCGGCGGCACTTTGCAGGATGGCAGCCCGGCTCCGACCTCCAACGACGGCTTGATCGATCGCATCAATCCACTCGCTACCTTGACCCTGGGCGGCAGCCTCGGCTCGGGCACGTTCACGCAAGCTTTCGGCAGCGTGTCGTCGAGCCAGACTCTCGCGTCGCTCGCAGTCCAGCAGGGCGCGAATACGGTCACCACCATGAATACGCCGAAGGGCACGCTGAGCCTCACCTTGACGGGGACAGCGGGTGGCGCCGGCTACACGCGCGGCGTCGGTGGCTCGGTGAATTTCGCTTCCGCCAGCGGTTACACGGCGGGCTTTGCGAATGCGCCCACCGCGGCCGGCGGCAGCAGTGTTTCCGGCGCCGGTTCGGACGCGCTCCTCGTCGGCGCGACGTTGAATGGGACGGATTTTGTCGCCGCGCAAGCGGGAGCGCTGACGGCGGCGAATTACGTCGCCACCGGCACCTCCACCTGGAGCGCGGGGAAAAACATGGATGTCACCGGCAATGTCGCGACCACCGCGGGCACGGCCATCAACAGCCTGCGTTTCGGCGCCGCCGGTGCATTCACCGCTTCGCTCACCGGCACCCAGACGATCGACAGCGGCATGGTCCTCGTGAACGGCAACGTGGGGAATAATCTCTCCGCGATCTCCGGGGGAACATTGACCGGTTCCGCCAGCGGTGACCTGTTGCTGCTGCAATACAACACGGCCAATGGTCTGACGATCTCCTCCACCATCGCCGACAACGGCGGGGCCACGGGATTGACTATCGCCGGCGGCGGCTTGGTGACACTGACCGGCACGAATACTTACACCGGCCAGACTTATCTCAACGGCGGAACGCTCAGCGTCGGCAGCAATGCCGCACTAGGCGCCGCGGGTAGCGGAGCGACGCTGAATATGGACGGTGGCACGCTGCTGGCGACGGCCACGTTCGCTCTCGATAACGCCGGCGCGAATCGTCGCAATGTCATGCTCGATGCGGGCGGCGGCACGTTCAACGTCAACACCGGCGCCATTTTGACGGCCTCCGGCAATATCTCCGGCAGCGGTCTCCTGACGAAAGCGGGAACTGGCACACTGCTTCTCTCCGGCACGAATAATTTCACCGGCGGGACGAGCCTCCAGGCGGGCGCGCTCCAACTCGGCAGCGATAGTGCCTTGGGTTCCGGCCTGGTCACGCTTGCCGGTGGCACCCTCCAACCCCTCGGAGCGTCTCGCGCCCTGAGCAATAGCTTCAGCCTCTCCAGCCCGAGCTTCGTCAGCGGTAGCTTCGGGTTGACGATCAATGGCTCGGCGACCGTCAATGCGACCAACTTCGTGTTGAGCAATAACCTTGCTGCGGGAAACGCGCTGACTCTCGCCAACAACGTTTTTCTTTCCAGCGGAGTCACGACCGTCTCGCGCCAGCTTACCCTGGCCGGTTCAGGGACGACGATCATCAGCGGGGTCATTTCCGGCAACGACTCCGGACAGACCGTGCTGGCGGGAATCACCCTGAATGGCGCAGGGACACTCGACCTGACCGGCCTCAATACTTACACCGGCCGCACCATCACCGCTCAAGGCACCGTGATCATCCACCAGGATGCCAATCTGGGCGCGGCGCCCAGCACTCCCATGACGGATTCCGTGATCATCGCCCAGCAGGGAACACTGCGAGTCGCAAACAGCTTCACCTTGAATAGCAACCGCAACATCGGCATTGGCGCCACCACCGGCGGCGCGAATACGGGGAGCATCGATGTGTCCGCGGGCCAGACCTTCACCGTGAACGGCACGGTGGCTGATCGCACGGTGAACTCCGACGGCACCGCGGTGACAGCGGCGAACATCGGCTCGCTGACCAAGGTGGGCAGCGGCACACTCCTCCTCGGCGGGCAGAATACTTACAGCGGCAACACCACCGTGAGCGCCGGCACCCTGGACGTCACCGGGACGATTGCGCCTGCCACTGCGGGAACCCAGGCGGTGTCAGTCGCCGGCGGCGCAACCTTGCAACTCGGCGGGGCGGGAGCGATCCGCGCCACCACACTGTCGCTGAACGATAATTCCACGCTGAGTCTCGAAGTCGGTTCCCTGACATCGAATACGATCAGCCTCACCGGGGCTGCCTCGCTGGCGGGCACGATCACCCTCGCGCTCAATCTCATTGCCGATCCAGTCGACGGCACGCTATTTACGCTGATCGATGGAAACAGTCCCGTCACCGGCTACAGCTCTGGTGGACGGTTCTTCGCCGATGGCCAGACGCTCAACGAAGGAACGACCTTCAACGTGACCACCGGCGGCCTCAGTCAGGATTTCCAAATCAGCTACGTCGGCGGAAGCGACCACGATGACGTCACTCTGCAAGCAGTGCCGACCATCCCGGAACCCAGCGTGCTCGCCGCCCTCTTCGCGTCTTCCGGACTGCTCCTGGGGTTGAGACGTTTTCGCCGCGGTGAAAGTCGTTGCCCGGCCTAGGAATTAGCGCTGTTCTCGAAAATACTTTGCGCGGCACAAAAAAGCCCTGGAGACCCCGGGACTCGCCTGTGGCCGCCCCCAATGCCGGTTGTCCTTTTCCCTCGTGCCGCTCCGCGCCCCGGAAGCGACGACAACAACCCATGCATTGCACTCAAAAGAATCGCCGCCAACATGGACGCCGCAAACGATTCCAATGACCATGAGCACAACCGATTCGTCATTAGAAAAAGTGACCACCCGTTGCTGCGTCGCCGGTGGGGGCCCCGCGGGAATTATGCTTGGCTATCTGCTGGCGCGCGCCGGGGTCGACGTGGTGGTCCTCGAGAAACACAAGGACTTCTTCCGCGACTTCCGCGGCGACACGATTCACCCCTCGACCTTGGAATTGATGCACGAGCTCGGCTTGCTCGAAGGCTTGCTGAAACTGCCCCATGACGAACTTCGGCAGATTCGCGCACACTTCGGCGATCGTGTCCTGACGCTGGCGGATTTTTCGCATCTGCGCACGCGCTGCCAGTTCGTCGCGTTTCTGCCCCAGCGGGATTTTCTGAATTTCATCTCCGAACAGGCAAAGCGCTATCCGCAATTTCAACTGCGCGTGGAAAGTGAAGTAACGGACTTGATCACGGAGGGCGGCCGGATCGTCGGGGCATGCGCGCGGACGCCGAAAGGGGAACTGGAAGTCCGCGCTTCGCTCGTGGTCGGCGCGGATGGCCGTTCCTCCACCGTGCGCCAGAGGGCGAATCTCGAAGTGATCGACTCGGGTGCTCCCATTGACGTGCTGTGGTTCCGTCTCTCCAAGCGCGAGGGCGACCCGGAGCAATTCTTCGGCCATGTCGGCGCCGGCCAGTTCATGGTTTTGATCGGCCGCGGCGATTACTGGCAATGCGCCTATGTCATCCGCAAAGGCTCGCTGGCCGAACGTCGTGAGAAGGGCCTCGAAGCCTTTCGCGGGGAAGTCGTTCGCTGCGCGGCCTTCCTCGGGGACCGCGTCAGCGAGATCAAGGAATGGGACGATGTGAAGCTGCTCACCGTGAAGGTCGACCACTTGAAACAATGGTATCGCGAGGGTCTGCTGTGCATTGGCGATTCCGCGCATGCCATGTCACCCGTCGGTGGAGTCGGTATTAATCTCGCCATCCAGGATGCCGTGGCGACGGCGAATCTCCTCGCGGAAAAACTGCGGGCCGATCGGGTCACGGTTCACGACCTACAGACCGTGCAGGAGCGCCGCGAACGGCCGGCTCATCTCACCCAACGTTTGCAGGTCTACATCCACGAACATTTCCTCCAGAAGGTCTTTTCCAGTGATGTCCCGCTGGATCCTCCTTGGCTGATCCGGCTGGCCAATCGCTTCCCGCTCCTGCGCCGCCTGCCCGCCCGCTTCATCGGTGTCGGGTTCCGGCCGGAGCACATTCAGTCACGTTGACTCGCGGATGGAACGGGCGGAGCCCCGCTGCCGGCAAAGTTCGCCGAAAGCCGCGTGATCGCTCGCCTGCGCCGGATGCGTTTCGCGGTGACCGAGGAGTTGTTCCGTCCATTCACGCCACTGCAAACGATGGCAGCTGGCGAGGAAGACGCAGCCCAGCACCGCCCAGAGGGCGCGAATGACAAACCCCAGCGAACCAATCAGCACCGCCACTCCGATGGGAACTCCGCATAAGTCATTGAGAAAAACCTGGAGCAGCGATTCGCGGACGCCAATGCCCGAGAAGCTGATCGGCAGCGAAGTGAAAGTGTTCACGATCGGCGTGATCGCCAGCATATCGAGACACGACGCCGTAGGACCGTAGGAAGCAAAGGCTTCCCCACTGCAGTAAAAACTCCCGGCATAGCAAAGATGTGCGGCGACCGTCGTCAGCAACGCGACAAGAAGGACGCCGCTGCCCAAGCGGTAGTTTCTCGCGCGAGTCGGCGACAACCGCTGTCGAGCCAGGAGACAGACGACCGCGGCCACCAGACCGATGCCGACGACAACTAATGTGAGATCGGTGAGATGACCGGTAATCGCGGAAAGATGCAGCCATCGGTAGCGCCACAGGATCATCGAAGCACCGGCCACAATCAGGCCGATCAATCCGAAGAGCCGTTCGACAAAGACGACCAGCACGGCATCCGCGGCTTTCCCGGCAAAACGCTTGCTCAGATACATGGCGCGAAGGGCATCACCGGCAATCAATCCTGGCAGCAACGTGTTGAAGAAAATACCGATGAGCAGGATACGCGTCGCATCCCACCAGGACAGGCGAAAGCCGAATGCTCGCAGGAATAACTGCCACCGTATGGCGCCGAGAAACTCGACGGCTCCGTAAACCAGGAAAGCCGCGATCAGCCAGACCCAATCGGCATGAGCCAGCGCCGGCTCGAGCTGCTGACGGAGATCCCGATTACTCACCAACCAGAAGATCAACGCGCCGCTGACCGCTCCCTGCAGGAGCAATTTTCCCAGCTGTTTCACACGGTCGCGCATGCCCGTATTTCGTGGAGTCAATCGCGCCCGGTTGCTCAACACGGAATCATCCAATCAGGTTGCGCCCTGAGCAATCACTCGGCGCCAGTTTTCGCCAACGCATACCCCCTCGATCCAAGGAAATTGGGAAAAGACCTCACGGACGGCGGGGCGCGAAGAGCATTGTATGAACTCTCCGCTGAGCCGTCGTAACTTCCTGAAAAGCAGCGTCGCCGCCGCGATTCTCGCTCAAATGAGCGCGCGAGTCGCCACGGCGGAGACCCGCTCCGGTATCCCTTACCGCACTCTGGGCCGCACCAAGGAACCGGTTTCCGCCATCGGCGTGGGCGGCTTCCACATCGGCTTGAAGCCGACCGAAGAAGAAGGGATCCGCATCGTGCGAACGGCTTTGGACAATGGCGTCAACTTTCTGGATAACTCCTGGGACTACAACGGGGGCGGCAGTGAAGTCCGGATGGGCAAGGCTCTCCGGGATGGGTATCGGGCGAAGGCTTTTCTGATGACGAAGATCGACGGTCGCACCAAGGCCGGGGCGGCCAAGCAGATCGATGAATCGTTGTCGCGTCTCCAGACCGACCACGTGGACCTGATGCAATTCCATGAGATCATCCGCCACGACGATCCTGAGGCCATCTTCGCGCCCGGCGGAGCGATCGAAGCGATGCTGGAGGCCCAAAAAGCCGGCAAGGTGCGCTACATCGGCTTCACCGGGCACAAACACCCGGACATCCATTTGCACATGCTGGAGGTGGCCAAGGCGCATGACTTCCGCTTCGACACTGTGCAGATGCCGCTCAATGTCATGGATGCCCATTTCGAGAGCTTCGCGCAGAAGGCGGTGCCGGTGTTGGTGGAGCAGGAAATCGGGATCCTCGGGATGAAGCCGATCGGCAGCGGATGGATCTTGAAAAGCAAGACGGTCGACCCGGTGGAATGCCTGCATTACGCGATGAATTTGCCCACGAGTGTGGTCATCACCGGGTGCGACGCGATGAATATCCTGACCCAGGCACTGGAGGCGGCGCGGTCGTTCAAGCCCTTGGAGCAATCGCAACTCGAAGCGTTGCTGGCGCGGACCGCGCCGGCCGCCAAAGAGGGAAAATTCGAAGGTTACAAGACGAGCCAGACCTTCGATGCAACGGCGAAGAATCCACAATGGCTCGGTTAGCGTTTGGTGTTATACGCAATCCCGCACTGGGGTGACGTCCGTCGATACTGACCGATTGAGCCGCGGCTGTAGGTGGATCGAAACCGGTTCCTCACGTCGAAACTTTCTCCGGGGCAGGTTGTCCGTGGGGAGCAGCCGCCGTTTCCGGTAAATCGGGAACGAAGTCAGAAGAACGCGGCAGAGTCACTTGGATTTGCGCGTCACCGGTGATGAGACGGGCGTCGCGAGAATTGACCACCCAATTCCAGACCCAACTGATCATGACCTGCACGCGATTCCGGAAGCCGATGAGAAACGCGATGTGCACGAGGCCCCAGAGGATCCACGCCAGGAAACCGCTCACCTTCAGCGCCCCGATCTGCGCCACCGCCTTGGCTTTGCCTATCACGGCCAGCGAGCCTTTGTCATGATAGGAAAAGGGCCGCCGGGTGAGCGGCGAGGACGTTCCTGCCACCCTGTTTCGGATCGCACAACCCGCATACTCCCCCATCTGGATGCCGCCTTGCGCCACCCCGGGCACCGGCTCTCCATTATTCGCCGATTTCGCCGCCGCCATGTCGCCCACGACAAACACTTCTGGATGCCCCGGCACGGTCAGATCGGGCTGGACGATCACCCGTCCCGATGTATCCAGCGGCACGCCGAGGGTTGCCCCGATCGGGTTCGCCTTCACCCCTGCGGCCCAGAAGACGGTACGAATCGGGATGAATTCGTCGCCGATGTGCACGCCGTGATTGGTGACGTTGGTCACCCTCGCATTGAGGCGCACTTCCACGCCCAGGTCCTCCAGGTGTTGCTGTGCCTTCTCGCTCAGCTTCGTGGGAAATGAAGGCAGGATGCGATCGCCACCTTGGAAAAGAATGACCCGGGTCGTCGACGTGTCGATATGTCGGAAGTCCTTCGGAATGGCTTGTCCGGCGATCTCCTTGATCGCTCCTGCCAATTCCACGCCTGTGGGTCCGCCACCGACGATGCCAAAGGTCAACGCCGCTCGACGCGCTTCCGCGTTGCCCTCGTACTCGGCGGTCTCAAAGGCGAGCAGGATGCGGCGGCGCATGGCCGTCGCGTCTTCCACGCTCTTCAATCCCGGCGCCACTGCCGCCCATTCCTCGTGGCCGAAGTAGGCGTGCGTCGCTCCCGCCGCCAGGATGAGATAGTCGTAGTGGATATGGCCGCTCTTGAAGATCAGCCGCTGTTTGGCGAGATCGACGCCGACCGCTTCGCTGAGCGCGACCTGGCAGTTTTTCTGATCGCGCACCACCGTCCGAATGGGCGCGCTGATTTCGGCCGGCGAGAGCGCCGCCGTGGCGACCTGGTAAAGCAGCGGCTGGAAGACGTGGTGATTGCGCCGGTCCACCAGCATGATTTCGACCGGGGCCTCGGCCAATGTTTTGGCGGCGGCCAGTCCGGCAAATCCACCTCCGACAATGAAGACGCGCGGTAGTCGTTTGGTCTGCATACTTGCTTTCCTTTATATCGCGCGTCTTCGCAGTGCTAGCCCTGAAAGTCTACGCAGCTTGCGGAAATTTTTTAACCACGAATGGACGCCAATAAACGCGAATGGAAAAGCTGCGTTGCCGGCCTTAATTCGCGTTCATTGGCGTCCATTCGCGGTTTTACTCCACCAACCCCTCGACACTTCTTCTTTGCGCCTCCGCAGTACTAACCATGAAAATGTCCGCACGACGCGTAGAATTTTTGGCCCGCGAATCACGCAAATAACACGAATGAGGGCAGATCATTCGCGTCATTCGGGTGATTCGCGGGTCACTTTCCCTTCCCTGTCTTTTCGCATGTTCGTGGCTCCCCCTTTGGTTGCGGCTTTGCCGCGCTGTGACCTCTGCGTTTAACCCTTTGGTTGCGGTTCTACCGCGCTGGGCGCCAGCCTTTTTCTACTGCGCCGTAGGCCCCAAACTGCACATGGTTGCAAATCGTTGTCCTGAATCGGCGTCGCCATTCGTCATCTTTACGTAGCGCGTGCGATTGTGCGCTCCTCATCCACCCCAAAATCTGTTACCACTATCAGCCTATGAGCCGCATTCGAGTTCTGGTCGGCACCCGCAAGGGCGCGTTCATCCTCACCGCCGATGGCAAGCGTGAGCAATGGGAAGTCACTGGCCCGCTTTTCGCCGGCTGGGAAATGTATCACCTCAAGGGTTCGCCCAGCGCGCCCGAGCGCATCTACGCCTCGCAAACCAGCGGATGGTTTGGTCAGCAGGTGCAGAGATCCGATGACGGCGGCAAGACTTGGGAACAAGTCGACAACCAATTCCACTACGAGGGCACACCGGGCACCCACCAGTGGTACGACGGCACGCAGCACCCCTGGGAATTCAAGCGCATCTGGCATCTCGAGCCTTCGCTCACCGACCCGGACACCGTCTATGCCGGCGCCGAGGACGCCGCACTTTTCAAGAGCCGGGATGGAGGCAAAAGCTGGCAGGAAATCGCTGGTCTGCGCAGTGCCAAGGGCAACCTCTGGCAACCCGGCGCCGGTGGCATGGCGGTGCACACCATCCTGCTCGATCCTTCGAATGCGAATCGTATTTTCGTCGCCATCTCCGCGGCCGGCGTCTTTCGCACCGATGATGCCGGGCAGACGTGGAAGCCGGCCAACCGCGGCTTGAAATCGCCGTATGAACTTCCCGATCCCGATGCCGAAGTTGGCCACTGCGTGCATCGCATCGCCATGCATCGTTCGCGCCCTGGCGTGTTGTTTATGCAAAAGCACTGGGACGTGATGCGTTCGGATAACGCCGGGGATTCGTGGACCGAGGTCAGCGACAATCTCCCCTCCGATTTCGGTTTCCCCATCGACGTCCACGCGCACGAACCGGAAACGATTTACGTCGTGCCGATCAAGAGCGACTCCGAGCATTTCCCACCGGATGGCAAACTGCGCGTCTATCGCAGCCGCACTGGTGGTAATGATTGGGAGGCACTCACCAAAGGCCTGCCGCAGGAGAACTGCTATGTGAATGTCCTGCGCGATGCGATGGCGGTCGACTCGCTGGACCCGTGCGGCATCTATTTCGGCACCACCGGTGGCCAGGTCTATGCCTCGGCGGATAACGGCGACACCTGGACGGCCATCGTGCGCGATCTTCCCGCGGTGCTCTCCGTCGAAGTGCAAACGCTGCCATGATCCGTGTCGTACTCCCCTACCATCTCCGCACCCTCGCGCGCATGGATGGCGAGGTGGAGTTGGCGATCGAAGGGACGCCCACCGTGCGTTCCGTGCTCGACGCTCTCGAGGCCCGGTATCCCGCTCTGCGCGGCACCATCCGCGACCACGACACTTTGAAACGCCGCCCTTTCGTTCGTTTCTTCGCCTGCAAGGAAGATCTGTCGCACGAACCGCCGGACACGCCACTCCCCGACGCGATCACTAGCGGTGCTGAGCCATTCATGATCGTCGGCGCGATGGCCGGCGGCTGATGCGATGTTACTGGCCGTCGCGCGCAGCTTGCGCGATAAGGTAGCCGCAGACGTGAATCGCCGATCCATTCCCGAATACGACATGAACGAGGCCGGCGCGGACCATCTGCGCCAGCGCGGCATTCTGGTCATGCAGTTCATGGATTCGCTGCGCAATGACCCGCGCCGCCTGAATCCGCACTCGCACGAGTTCTTCCAAATCTGTCTGATCCAGGGACGCGCCACGGTCATGCTCGATTTCCAGGAATACCGCACCCGTGACGCCGCGGCGTTCTTCGTCAGCCCGGGGCAGGTACATTTCGTCCGGCCGGCGGAAGGTCTGCAGGGATATACCATTTCCTTCACGCAAGCCTTCTTCGACGACGAAGCTCCGCCACCGAGCCGGCTTTTGGAACTCCCGTATTTCTTTCCCGACGACGCCCAGCCCTTTCTGCATATCCCGCGCGAGGATGCGTCGGAGACGACGACGCTGTTCCGAAGTCTGTGCCAGGAATACGATGCCGCGCTGCCCGATGCCGAGGAAATGCTGCGCGCCACATTGCGGCTGACGCTCTTACGACTCGCCCGTCTTTACATACGCGCTTCTCCTGAGCGCAAAGCGACGCGTGGCATGACGATCGTCCGGCAATTCCATTGGGAACTGGAAAAGCACTTTCGCGAAGAGACTTCGATCAACGCCTATGCCCGTCTCCTCGGCATCACGGCAAATCACTTGAACGATGTCGTCCACGAAGCAAACCGGCCACTCCGGCCGGTGAACTGATCCGTCGCCCGGCGCCTGCTGGACGCCCAAGCGCATGCTCTCACATTCGCAGCTCAGTGTCTCCGAGATTGGCTACGCCCTCGGCTTCGAAGACCCTTCGTATTTCGCCCGCTTTTTTCGCCGCTACGAAGGCGAAGCCCGACGGTTTTCCTGGAGCGATTCCGAGAAAAATACCAGTGATTCGCCGGTAAGCACCGTTAGCGGAAGTTGAGCGGAACGGTCTTCGATTGGAGGGTGTTCACCACCTTTCATGAAGACTTCGACTCTTGCCGAACCGCCTGCACCCTCGGCCGCGCGTGTCGCCGAACAGACTGCGCTTTCGGTGCTGATGGCGATCAGCTTTTCCCATCTCCTCAACGATACCATCCAGGCGCTGATCCCGTCGCTCTATCCGCTGTTCAAACAGAACATGAGCCTGAGCTACTCGCAGCTCGGTCTCATCACGCTGACGTTCCAATGCACCGCCTCGCTGCTGCAACCGCTGGTCGGTCGCTACACCGATCGTCGGCCGATGCCCTATTCGTTGGCCGTGGGCATGGGCATCACGCTGCTGGGATTGTTGCTGCTCTCGGTTTCACACACCTTCCCGATGGTGGTCCTCTCCGCGGGAATGGTCGGCATGGGATCGGCGGTCTTCCACCCGGAGGCCTCCCGGGTGGCCCACATGGCTTCCGGCGGCAAGCGCGGGTTTGCGCAGTCGCTGTTCCAAGTCGGCGGGAATGCGGGGTCATCACTGGGCCCGCTGCTCGCCGCGGCGATCATCGTGCCGCACGGTCAAGGCGCCACCGCGTGGTTCTCCGTGCTCGCAGGCGTCGGCATGCTTGTGCTGTGGCAGATCGGCGGGTGGATGAGCCGCCGCTTGCACGAGACCAAGCGCAAGTCGAAACACGCCGACTTCGCTGTCGCGCTGCCCTTCCCCAAGGCCACGGTGATCCGCGCCCTGCTGGTCCTCGTCGCGCTCATTTTCTCGAAGTATGTCTATCTCACGAGCATGACGAGTTATTACACGCTCTACCTCATCCATCGTTTCGGGGTGAGTGTGCAGGCCTCGCAGATTTACCTGTTCGTCTTTTTGTTCGCCGTCGCGCTGGGCACCATCATCGGTGGCCCGATCGGCGATCGCATCGGACGCAAGAAAGTGATCTGGGTTTCCATCCTCGGCGTGGCGCCGTTCACCTTGTGGCTGCCGCACGCCGGGTTGACCGCGACCATGCTGCTGACCATCGCCATCGGCCTCATTCTCGCTTCCGCGTTCTCCGCCATTCTGGTCTACGCGCAGGAATTGGTGCCGGGAAAAGTCGGCCAAATTGCCGGTCTTTTCTTCGGTCTGGCCTTCGGCATCGCGGGCATCGGCTCGGCGGTGCTCGGGCGGGTCGCGGATTCCGTGGGCATCGAAACGGTTTACCATTTCTGCGCCTATCTGCCGCTGATCGGTCTGCTGACCATCCTGCTGCCCGACGTCGAAACCGGCAACGACTGATCTGGTCGCCGTCCGCGCAAGCGTGCTAAAGAAGGCGTCCCCTATGGACGCTTTCTTTCGTTTACCCCTCCATCGTTCACTCGCGTTTCTTCTCGCCGGCATCGCCTTGCTGGCCTTCACCGGTCACGCGAATTCCGCACCGGCCGCCAGGCCGAACATCCTGATCATCCTCGCGGATGACGTCGGCTATGCGGATATCGGTTGTTACGGCGGCGAAATTCACACGCCCAATCTCGATGCCCTCGCGGCGGATGGCCTGCGCTTCACACAATTCTACAACTGCGCGCGGTGCTGCCCGGCACGGGCGTCGTTGCTCACGGGGTTGTATCCACATCAAGCGGGCGTCGGCCTCATGACCTCGGATCGTGGCGCGAGCTTTCCCGGTGCGGGCGACCAGGGAGAAGCCTTTCCCGGCTACCGCGGCTCGCTCAACTCCAGCTGTGTTACCATCGCGCAGGTGCTCAAGACCGCCGGTTATCGCACGGCCGCGGTCGGCAAATGGCACGTCGGCGACAGCGAGCCACCGACCAGCCGGGGCTTCGATGATTTCTACGGCTTTATCCGCGGCTACGCGGTCGATTCGTGGGAGCCGCGCATGATGATCCGTCTGCCCGCGGGCAAGCCGCAGCGCAGTTACGCGCCCGGCGAATACTTCGCCACCGACGCCATCACCGATCACGCCATCGATTTCATCGCGGACATGCACAAGACCCAGGCGCCGTGGATGCTCTATGTCGCCTATCAGGTGGCACACTTCCCCATCGGCTCGCGCCCGGAAGACATGGCCGGCTACCCGGAGATCTACGCCCAGGGCTGGGACAAAATCCGCGAGCAGCGTTTGGCGAAACAAAAGGAAATCGGACTCCTTTCGACCGGCACACCGCTCACCCCGCGCAGCCGGATTCCCAAACCCGCCGCGGCCAAGCGCATCGGTTCGCTCACCGAGGATGGGAAAAATCCCGCCTGGGATTCCCTGCCCGCCGAGCGACGCGCGGATCTCGCCCAACGCATGTCCGTCTACGCAGGCATGATCACCGGCATGGATCGCAATATCGGCCGCATCGTCGCCGACCTTCGCGCCAGCGGACAACTCGACAATACGCTCATCTTCTTTCTCAGCGACAACGGCGCCTGCGCGGAGTGGGAACCGTTCGGTTTCGAAATGGCCAACACGCCGAATCCGCAGCCGGGCACGGGCATCAACCAAGGCACGCAGGCGCTGCCAAATAAACTCTACCAGGGAGACGAACTCGCGCGCATGGGCAGCGCCGGCACCCGGCCCAGCTACGGCTCCGGTTGGGCCAATGCCTGCAACACTCCCTGGCGTCTCTACAAACACTACGATCACGAAGGCGGCATCAGTTCGCCCTTCATTGTCCACTGGCCGGCCGGCGTGAAAGCCAAAAACGAATACCGCTCCCAGATGGGGCATCTCATCGATCTCATGGCCACGTGCATCGATGTCTCTGGCGCCAAATATCCTGCCGAGTTCGACGGTCACAAGATTCTCCCGCCGGAGGGCATCAGCCTCACCCCGACCTTTGCCAATCAGCCGCTGGAGCGCGAATACCTCGCTTGGGAACACGAAGGAAATCGCGCCATTCGCGAGGGCAAGTGGAAGCTCGTCTCCCTCTCCGGAGCCCCATGGGAGCTCTACAACATGGACGTCGACCGCGTGGAGTTGCACGACCTCGCGGGCAACGAACCGCAGCGCGTCAAAGACATGGCCGCGAAATGGGATGCCTGGGCGCAGCGCACGCACGTCCTTCCGCGGCCCCCTGGCCCCACGGGGCCTTCTGCGGCAAAGAAGGTCGTCGACTAGTGCGTACCCGGGTGGATCGCGATCTCCGAGCGCGATGGGTACCCACTCGCGCGCAGCGCCTCACTCTTTCCAAGGATGGACGCCTTCGGCGTGCAGACTTTTCCATGACGCTCGGAGATCGGCATCCACCAACTCTCCCTCTCGCAAAGCACGCAGGGATAAAAACACGGCATTGGCGGCGTAGCTGAGATCTCGTCGGAGGTGTAAGGTTCCGGCCTTCATGAACTTTCTCCCCCCGGCTTTCCGGCACGCTGCGCGCCGCGGTGTGCTCCTGCTTTCCGTCTTCTTTTTTGCCAGCGCTCTGCGCGCGGAGGATGCCGCGCCGGTGCGGGTCTCGGACACCACCTTGTTCGACGACATGGAGTGCTTCAAAATCGAAACGCCGAATGCGACCTATCTCTTCGGCAAGCGTGGCGCGGGTTTCGCCGGCATTCTCGATCCCAAGGGATGCGACTGGATCTCGCACCACCACGGCGGACAAGCCCTCGGCGAATATCGCGGGCTGCCGAAGTGCGGGCAGCCGGTGAAATACTTTCACTGTGGCTACGGCTTCGGCCAATACACGAATGACAACTGGTTCACCTCCGCGGTGACCCTGTACGAGCCAGCGCATGCTCGGATTCACTGCGAGACTGCGCAGCACGACGCGATCGGTGAATGGGATTTCTTTCCCGATCACGCGACCTTCACCCTGCTGAAAATTCCCGGCGATCAATATTGGTTCCTCTACGAAGGGACACCGGGCGGAGCGCTCGATGCGGCGGAGGACTTCGTCATCCGCCCTGGAGGACGACGGACCCCGCTCACCGAGCCGTGGAAGGAAGTCGTGCCATGGGTGGTCTTCGGCGCCAAGGAAACGCCCCATGGGCTGCTCATGTTCAATCATCAAACCGGCAGCCCGGTGGATAGTTATGTCTCGTGGCCCTACAAGCCCGACAAGGATGGCGCGCTCAACCAAATGACAGTCTTCGGCTTCGGCCGGCGCGACTGGCAGGATCCGAAACAACATTTTCCCGCGCTGACCGGGCTGCCGGCGAAACTCACCGTCGCCGTCCTACCGGACACGACCGAGAAATCCATCGACGCGATGGTCAAGCTAATCGGCGCCGCCCAAAAGCAGTGAGAACACTCCGATTTCTCATCGCGGCCATTTGCGGTGGATTCCCATTGCTGGGGCAGGCCGCCGAATTACCCGCGGGATTCACCGAGGAAGTCCTCGCGACTCATCTCAACGCAGCCACCGCGATGACGCCGCTGCCCGACGGCCGCATCTTCATCGCCGATCAAACGGGCAAACTGCTCCTGTGGAAAGACGGGCACGTGCTCGATCAACCGGCGCTCACTTTGCACGTCACGGACTACTGGGAGCGCGGACTGATCGGCGTCACCCTGCATCCCGATTTTCCACACACGCCGCAGCTCTTCGTCCTCTACGTCACCGATCGCCCCTTCGTGCATCACGTGCTTTCGCGATTCACCATGAACGGCGACGCGGTCGACCCGGCGAGCGAAGTCGTTCTGTTCGAAGGCGACGACCAGTCAAAACTCGGCGGCCATCAACCCGCCGGCCATCAAGGCGGGCCGGTGCGCTTCGGGCCTGATGGAAAACTCTACATCGGACTCGGCGAACAGACCGCGCGCGATCCGTCACAACGGCTGGACACCTTGCAGGGCAAGATTCTCCGGCTGAACCCCGATGGCTCGATCCCCGAGGATAATCCTTTTTACAATCAGACGAGCGGCAAGTACCGCGCCATCTGGGCCTACGGCATTCGCAATCCGTTCGGTCTCGCGTTTCAGCCGGAAACCGGCCGGTGCTTCGTCACCGACGTCGGCGAATCCTCCTGGGAAGAGGTCGATGAAATCCTCAAGGGCGCCAACTACGGCTGGCCGCAGGCGGAAGGGATGTCGGCCAACCCGGCGTTTCGGAATCCGCTCTACACCTACCCACCGGTCATCGGTCGCAGCATCGTCGGCGCCGCATTTTACCCGCGCGCTCCCAAGCCGGATGCCAAGAGCCATTTCTTCCCGGAGAAATGGCGCGGCAAATTTTTCTTCGCCGACTGGGCGGCGCATTGGGTGAAGGCCCTCGACCCTGATGCGCCGGCGAATGTGATGACCTTCGCGCGCGGTTTCAATGCACCGGTTGCCGTGGACATCGCGCCGGACGGTTCCCTTCTCGTCCTCAATCGCGGCACCATCTGGCGGGACAACAAAAGCTGGCAGCCCGATTCCGGCTCGCTCGTGCGCATCCGCTACACCGGCCTCTCACCCGAAGTCGCGGCGCGCCCCCCGCTGCCGAAGACCCTGGCGGCAGCGGACGTCTTCACGTCGCTTCCCACCATCACCCCTCGCGAGGGTTTCACGGAATTCACCATCAACGTGCCGCCCGATCAGCCGGGGATCGTCACGCGACGTTGGATTCGCCTGCCCGAAGGTGGACACCTGGGCATCACGCCCGATGGTGATTTTGAGTTTCCCAATGGGGCAACCCTGATCCAGCACTACTGTGTCGAGAAGACCGGCGCCCCGCTCGAAACGCAGGTCCTTTGGTTCACCGGTTCACGCGCCTGTCGTGCGGCGGCCTATCGCTGGACCAACGACACCACCCAGGATCCCAAGCTCGCCGAGGAAGGCGAAATCATCGCCCTGCCCGGTGATAACAAACGTCATTGGTTTTCCCCTGGCGCCGAAGAAAACCTCCACCTCGACCTCGTCGTCACGGGATTCCTCCTGCCGGTCAACGAACGGCAAATCAATCGCGACGGCCAACTCGAAAGCTGGAACGATCATGGCTGGTTCGCACCGCGCCTCCGACCGGCGGAAATCGCCGCTGCACCCCGTCTTTCGGCAAGTGCCGATACTCACGCATCACCGGAAATACGCGTCCGCTCTTATCTCGACGTCAATTGCGCCGCCTGTCATCACCCCGGCGGACCATCGCGCGGCAATTTCGACGCCCGCTTCGTAACTCCGCTTCCCGAGCAAAGACTCCTTGATGGAGAATTGGCCGCAGGCGACCTCGGCCTGCACGGCGCACGCGTCATCGTGCCGGGCCATCCGGAAAAATCCGTGCTGTTCCAGCGCCTCAAGCGCACCGATTTCTTCCGCATGCCTCCCGTTTCGGTGAACGACGAACCCGCGCGCATTCTCCCGGTGCTCGAGGAATGGATTCGTTCCCTGTCCGCCTCTGCGAAATGAAGAGCCTCCTGCTTTTCGTCATCCTCTTTTGCGAAGGGCTGCGCCTTGGCGCGGAACCTCTTCCCGTCGCAAAACCGGAAGAAGCGGGCTTTTCTTCCGCGCGGCTCGAACAGTTGCACGCCGTGATGCAGTCGTTCACGGACGAAGGCAAACACGCCGGCTTGGTGACGCTCATCGCGCGCGATGGCCGGATAGTGGATTGGCGGGCGTATGGCTACCGTGACCTCGAGAAAAAGTTACCGATGGAGAAAGACTCCATCTTCGCCGTCTATTCAATGACGAAGCTGGTCACCGCGGTAGCGGTATTGCAGCTCATCGAGGATGGCCGTCTCGGCCTCGACGATCCAATCGGCAATTACCTTCCTCAACTGAAACAGGTGAAAGTCCTGGCCGGTGGAACCGCCGACGCACCGGAGCTCGTTCCAGTGAAGCAACCCGTGACGATCCGGCATCTGCTCTCCCATACCTCTGGATATACTTATGCCATTCTGAGCCAGGGAACGCTGCAGGAACTCTACCAGCACCAGAAACTATGGGAGGCCACTTCGCTCACTGATTTCGTGCAACGCGCCGCCGCGTTGCCGCTCAAGCATCAACCGGGGACGGAATTCACCTACGGCATCAGCTCGGACATTCTCGGCTATGTCGTGGAAGTCGTCTCCGGCCAACCCTTCGATGTCTATGTGCAACAGCACATTCTCGCGCCGCTCGATATGGAAGACACCAGCTTTCGTGTGCCGCCGGAGAAACGTGCGCGACTGGCTTTGCTCTATACGACCGGGACCGATGGCAAATTGCACCGCACCGATCCTATTCTCGGCGGCTCACCGGATGCGCCGTTTCCCAGTGGCGGGCGCGGTCTTTTTTCCACCGCGGGAGATTACGCGCGGTTCGCGCAGATGCTCCTCAATGGTGGCCAACTGGATGGACGCCGCATCCTCAGCCGCAAGATGGTCGAAGCCATGCAGGTCAATCAGTTGGCAGGCCTGGCAAAACCCTGCAACGAATTCCGTGAAGCTTACGGCTACGGCCTCGGTGTGGAGATGCGCACCACGATGAGCAAAGGCGACCTTCCCGGCTCGGTAGGGCAATTCGGCTGGTACGGCATCGCCACGACCCACTGCGACATCGACCCCCACGAGCACACCGTCACCCTCGTCCTGACGCAACATCTGCCCTTCGACCAGCACGGGCTCTTCTCCAAATTCAACGCCCTATTTTACAGCTCCTTGGATTGAGCGCGACCAAGCCAAACACGACCAGATTAAACGCGGAGGCCGCTACCAAAGTATTTTTAAACGCAGAGGCCGCAGCGCGGCAAAGCCGCAACCAAAAGGGGAGCCACGAACCTTCGAAGAGACAGGGAAGGGAAAGTGACCCGCGAATCACCCGAATGACGCGAATGATCTGCCCTCATTCGTGTTATCTGCGTGATTCGCGGGCCCAAAATTCTACGCGTCGTGCGGACATTTTCATGGTTAGCACTGCAGAGGCGCAGAGAAGTGTTGAGGTTGGGTGACGAAGAGAGATAGGCGGTTTGCGTAGGCTTTACGCGCTCGAGGAAGACAAGGAAGTCACGGATGGCGACTGGTGCTTCGAAGTCAGCATGGAGGCAAACGTCGCTCCGCGACGGCACCGCGAGGGCTGCGTTCCGTGGACTAAAGTCCACGGCTACAGGCATGACATCGCTACGCGATGGATTGTCGGCGTGGCGCACCTCAGGCGGCAGACGCCACTATCTTTCTCTGCGTCTCTGCGGCCTCTGCGTTTAATCTCTTTGCTGGCCACAGCTTTACTTCGCGCGTCCTTTCACCGTGATCAGAATGACCGCGGCGAGGATGAACAGGCCAGCGAGCAGCGCTCCGCCGGGTAGGGGTTCACCGAGAACGACACGCCCCATCACTACCGCGATGAGCGGGTTCACATAGGCATAAGTCGAGACACGAGCCGGAGTGCTCACGCGCAGCAACCAGACGTAGCAGGTAAATCCCACGAGCGAGCCAAAGATCGTGAGATAAACAAAGGCTTCCGCCGAGGTCCTGGAGATATCGTGCCAATGAAAACGTTGCGCTTCCCCGAGCACGCATCCCGCCAGCAGCATGAGCAAACCACCCGCGATCATTTGCATGGAGATGGCCAGCAAAGCGGAGGACGGCTGCTTTGCGTGACGCGAAAAGATGGAACCCGCCGCCCAGCAAATGGACGCGGAGATCAGCATCACCGCGCCGGCCGGGTCCATGATGCCATGGCCCTGCGCATCACGACTGGAAACAATGAGCGCAACACCGACAAAGCCCAATCCTAGCCCGGCGAAGACGAGCCCGTGCGGACGCTTCCCACCGGGGCGCAGCCAATCGAGCAGCAGCATCCAGAGCGGTGTGCCGGCCACGGTCAGCGCGGTGATATTCGTCGGCACACGCTTTTCCGCCCAACTCACACCGCCATTGCCCACCAGGAGGAGCAGTGCGCCGAGGATCACGGCATCGCGCCACTGGATGGCCTGCGGACGCGGCGTGCCGGTGCGGCGCATGATCGTATAGAGCACGCTGCCGGCGACGACGAAACGCGCGCCCGCCATGAGAAAGGGCGGGATGGTTTCGATCGCCAGACGGATGCCGAGGTAGGTGGAACCCCAGATGAGATACACGGCCGCAAAAGCGCCGATGACCATCCACGTCTTGGGCGACGCTGCGTGAACGGGCGCCGTCTCCGGAGCGGAGGTGGGACGTTCGCGGCACGGGGTCATCGTGCTCATACGACCGCCAGATACTGCGGAAAGCAGGCCCGAAAATCGGCCAGCGCGCAACGGCGGGCGGCTTCGATCGACAGGCCGGCGTCGCGGTAGGCGCGGGTCAGCAGGCCGACGCGATTGCCCGGACCGGGCACGGGCATTTCGCGCCGCAAGGGCGGTTCCGGCAGGCGGATGGTAGTTTCAGTGATCATATGGCTCGGTTGGTTTGGTTTGGTGCGAGCCAAAGGCGGTGAAACAAAAAGCCCACCGCCGTTGGCCAGCGGTGGGTTTGGAAAAAAGTTGTTTCGGAATCGCTTCAGTTTCTTTTTCCACCGCGCTGGAGAATCGCGCAGACGGCCCAAACGACGGCCGCCGAGCGCATGCCCGGGTGCTGTCGTTTGGAGCTGGTAAAAAGAAGATTCATTGAACGCGGCGACTTATAACGGCTCACCCCTCTCCCGTCAAATGAAGACTTGGCTTTTGGCAAAAAAAGCGAAAGGGACACCGCGAATGGACGCTAATGAACGCGCATGGCAGAGGCAGGCTCCTGCCTTTATTAGCGTTCATTCGCGTCCATTCGCGGTAGAACTAGTTCACCGTAGTTTCGCGGGAATTGTTGACCACGGATGCCATCACGAATTTCGCGGATTGAAGAATGCAGGAGCCGGATGCCTTCTATCCGTGAAATCTGTGTAATCCGTGGTTCATCCTTCTCTGTCGACCACACCCGTTTCGCCGAGTCACGAGTGCGCCCATGCGGCAAAAGGGTTCCTGGCGAGGTTGGAGTTATAGTAGCGCGCATCGCCGGACACCTCGTCGCCGATCCATTCGGGGAGCTCGAACTTTTCGTCTTCGGAAGTCAGTTCGATTTCGGCGAGGATCAGTCCGCGGTTGTCGCCGTGGTATTCGTCGACCTGCCACGTCTTTCCGGCGTGTGGGATTTCGTAGCGGGCTTTCTCGACGAGCGGGCCTTCGCACAACGCGAGCATTTGTTCGGCGTCGGCCACCGGCACGGGATATTCAAACTCCGAGCGGCTATGACGGGTGGTGATTCCCTTCACGGTGAGATAAGCATGGTCCCCGGCAATGCGCACTCGCACGGTTCGCTCCGGAACCGTGGAAAGATAGCCCTGGCGATAAGTCACGCCGGTGACACGCCCACGCCACGCATCTGACTTGAGCAGAAACTTACGTTCGATTTCGCGCGGCATCGACGGAGAGTCTCCAACTCAACGGAGCAAAGTCCATCTACTTTCACGCTGGCATTCTCACGTCAGGCGCGCTCCTTCGCGGCACCTTGAAGACGTGATCGGGCAATGGTTTTCATCACGCACCGGGCAACCGCCCGACGCTATCCATCACGCTGCAGGATGCTGGTCCCTTCCTGATGCTCAATTTCCCGAAAACCCATGCGCAAGTAAAGCCGGCGCGCGGGATTCTCGTGATAGACTCGCAAGCGCATGACATGGCAGGCGCACCGCGGCAGCATCTGGTGGAGATGTTGCAGGACCGAGGAGCCCAAGCCTCGACCTTGATGGGAGACGGCGATCTGGAAGTCATCGAGGAAAAGGATCGGCGGCTCCAGCAGCAACCGGACATAGCCCACGCGGGTCTCACCCGACCACAGGATGTAGTTGCGCCCCTTGTGAAAATTCGTCGTGTAAATTTCGCGGCTCCACGGTCCGAAATGGCGCACGACGTAAGCCTCCATGTTGCTCCGCGTCAGCTCGTGGCTGAACTCAAAATCCTCCGCGGTGGCCAGGCGGAGATCGGAGGTGGCGAAGCAATCGGCGCTCACGAAATGATGCCCGGCGGTGAGATCCTCGGGACGAATTTTCTACCGCGCGAGATAGAGATCGCGGCCTTTGACCAGCGCCTCCATTTTGCGATCGGCGACACTGCGCTTGAGCATCCAGAAACCGCAGTCCGGGTGGGCCCAGCCAACGCGCCCGGCACCAAGAGCTTTCTCCGCGGCTTCGAGGCGGCGGGCGACTTCGTCGGCAGTCTCGATGTGATTCACTTTCACATCGATGACGCCGATGCCGAGGCTGATCCGCGGATCGACATCCCGCAACGCCTCGAGATCGTCCGGCGGGCGGTGAGCGACTTCGAGCACGAGATGGTGGGTCTGGAGCTTGGAGAGAAAACCCGCGAGCTTTTTCCACTCGCCCTTTTGGATCGTCTGGCCGCCGTAGTTTCCGAAGCAGAAATGCACCGCGCGCTCGGCGGGGACGGCCTCCAGCACGCGATTGATCGCCTCCGCCGCGAGATCGGCGTCCTCGGGATTGCCGGTGACATTGGCCTCGTCGACCTGCACGCAGGCGCAAGGCAACTCGCGCACCTGTTCGGCAAGAAGATCGGCCAGCGCGAGAGTGAGCCGCTCGAAGTGATGGTAATGCTCATCGAGCAACGTGCGCGCGAGCATGTAGGGGCTGGTGACGGTGAACTTGAATGGACCGGGCGCGACCGAAGCCGCCATCGCGCAATCGGCGAAGAGATTCAGCGAGCCCTCTCCCAGCGGGCCTTTCACCACCCCGGCGGGTTTGCGGCGGAAGCCCATATTGGCTGTCCCGGAAAAGCGCCGCCAGGCGGTGACGCCGACGGACGAGGAGATGCCATCCAGCGGTCGGATGAAGTAATCGATCATCCCATTGGTGTCGGGATGATTGATGTCGAAGCGATAGAGCTCACCATCGGTCGGCAGGTCGATGCCAGCCTGATGCTGGATGCCGAAGATCACCCGGGTGGCATCGACGCGGGCTTGTTCACTGGGCAGCGCGGCGAGCCATTCGGGCAAGGGATATGAGCCAACAGTCGTGGTCCGGATGCGGGGGGCGCTCATAGGGAAAGGATGAAGGATGAAGGATGAGGGCGGAAGGAAGAACTGCGAGCGGGCTTGGGTTTCTGGTTTCTGGTTTTCCACTGCCAGGTCAGTTCTGCAAAGAAACCAGAGCCGACAGGGCCGTGGGGGAAAACTAGAAACCTTAAACCAGAAACCTTGCCTTTCGCCCTCCCACTTCCAACACTCCCCACCCATGAAACTTCTCCCCCCTCTCCTCGCTCTCCTTCTCTTCCCTCTTGCCCTATTCGCCGACGATTGGAAGCCCGAGGCTGGGTTTGTGAGCCTCTTCAATGGCAAGGACCTCACCGGCTGGCATTACCAGGATGAGCCGGCAAACATTCTCGAGGGGAAGACAGAGGCGACCGATGGACGTTACTCGGTGAAGGACGGTATCTTCATCGTCCATCCGCACGATCCGGCCAAAGGGCCGCGCCTGCGCCAGCTCTGGACGGTCCAGGAATTCCCGAAGGATTTCATCCTGCGGATCGAGTTCAGAGCTGCGGTGAATGCCGATAGCGGCATTTTCCTGCGCAAACCGCAGCTCCAGTGCCGCGATTACCTCGTGGCTGGCCCCTACAAAAACCTCACGAAATACAAGCCCCAGGAGTGGAACGAGATCGAAGTGGTGGTGAAGGACAACGTGGCCCGCTGCACCTGCAATGGCGAGGTGCTGGAAGAGGCCTTCAAGCTCCCGCCCACCGGGCCCATCGGGCTGGAGGCCGACCGGGACCAGATGGAATACCGGCACATCCGCATCAAGGAAATATCGTCTGGAAACTGAGAAACGCTCCCTATTCCTGTCCTACTCCCACTAAGAAGTTGCGAAACTTTGGATCATCCTTAGCGTTCCAACGTCCGTAAACTTCGTGGGCTTCTTCGCCTTCCGGGGCCCTTGCATCCGGGCGGTGAAGATTCTCATGAGGCGCTTCACCGTCATCTGGCGGTGGAGGCGGGCCAAACCTGAATCAAACCCATCCACCTAATGAAGAAATTCCTCACCCTCCTCGCCGTTGTCTTCGGCGCCGTCGCTCTCCACGCCGGCGAGTATCCCGACATCAGCATCAATGAACTCAAGTCCGCCATCGTCCACAAGCAAGTGACCGTCATTGATGTCAACGGCTCCGATTCCTACAAGGAAGGCCACATCCCCGGCGCCATCGACTTCCAGTCCGTGAAGAGCGAACTCGCGGCCAAGCTGCCGACCGACAAGAGCGCGCTCGTCGTCGCCTACTGCGGCGGCCCGACCTGCGGCGCCTATGCTGCGGCGGCCAAGGCGGCCTCCGAGCTCGGCTACACGAACGTCAAGCACCTCTCCGCCGGCATCTCCGGCTGGAAGGACGCGCACGCTCCGCTCGAGAAGTAATCCTCGATCCTGCCAATTCCGAGCGCCTCCCGCGATGAGCGGGAGGCGCTTTTTTTGTGCGGGCATTGCTCACTGGGGGGCGCTTCTCTGTCAGCGCCCACTCTCACTGAAAATTTGGGCGGCGACGGAGCGCCTACCCTCCAAGCACCGCGCCTACCAACTCGCCGGCAGATCGGTGAGCGTCGCGCGGAGGATTCGGTGGATGGTCTGCTTTTCCGCTGTCGGTAGATACGCGTACTCCGGGTCGGGATGCTGCACATCCAGCGCCTGACCGATCCGCCGATACACGCGCTGCTTGAACTCCGGCGGCAACCCGGAAAAGGCCACGCTGTAGATCATGTAGCTGCAACGGTTGCGGAACAGCCGGGTCTGCAGGTCGAAATCCTTGAGCGAGGCGCCTTGCGCATCGGCCCGCCGGGTCCGCAGGAAATCCGCCTTGTAGGACGGCTCACCCACCACGCCGCCAGCCGGTAGCGGCACCTCATCCGCGAAGAGCAGATAGCGGGTGAATTCCCGCGCCCGCGTATCGAGTTCGGTAACCGCGACGTCATCGAGCGCCCCTTTGGCCAGCTGCGTCCGCGTATGATAGGTCGCCGCCACCGCACGGTTCACAAAGCCGATCTGATGCTCGTGCAACAACTGCGGCAGCACATCGCTGTTCGCCATGGGATAGCGGGCGTAATCAAATCGCGTCCCCGGCTCGATCGGATACCGCGTCAACTCTTCCCCGGAAAACTGGCCAACGGTATTTCCCAGGTTCGGCTCAAAATTTTTCGCACCGGTGAGATACCAGCCGCCAAAGCGCTCCTTGAACGGCACCCCGTGCCCGGTCTCTTCGTGTCGGAATGAATCGAGACTGCCTCCGCGAATACCGGGGATGACCGACTTGATGACCAGTCCCGGCACGAAGCCGGTATCCTCGGCCGCATGGCAATTCATGCAGCGATTCGACCGCTCGGCGTGAATCGGCTGCGTCCCTCGCGGAATATCGAAGATGTAGTAGATCCCACCCAGCGCCGGGTCGATCGACACGATCTCGATCCGCCCGCCCGGGATGTAGCCGACATACACGTCCTCATTGAAAAACAAGGCGCGTGGATTGGCCGGAGTGATGAGCCGCAATTGCAGGCTGGTCGTGGAGAAGACCAGCATCTGTGAAGTCGCCGGCACATCCAATGCATGCAACAAGCTGAGCAGGAACGATTTCTCTCCGCCCCCATCCAGCACCACACGGCCCGCCTCCACATCCTCCTTCAAATGCGTAAACCGATCCTGCAGCGGCCGTTGCCAGTAGTTGTGCGGCGGCTGATCAAACGTCGGATCTTTCGCCGAAACGACGGCGGCGCCGAGCAAAAGGGCGGAGATGACGAGCAATCGGCAGAGCATTTTGGGGGGCGGGCCACTATGTCGCTGGCCAATGGGAAAACAAGCACCCGCTGGGAAAGTTGCCGGCCTCTCAGTAAATCCGCGGAAACCCTTTCCTCGTTAAAATATCCTATAAAAATGTAAGGACTTTCCTCCGGCTCGCGTTTGGTCATTTACACTATTTGACTTCTGCTTGTCCTTTCCCTAGTCCTTCCGCACTTTCTGTGAATTCGGGCGCCTCTCCTTCAGCGGTGAAATCCATTTCGCTCCTCACCGCCACCTGCATCGTCATTGCCAACATGGTGGGCACCGCCATCTTCACGAGCCTCGGCTTTCAGGTGGGCAGCCTGCCGACCGGGTTCTCCCTTATGGCCCTGTGGTTGGTCGGCGGCATTTGCGCGCTGTGTGGCGCGGTCGCCTACGCCGAGCTCGGTGCCGCGCTGCCGCGCTCCGGGGGCGAATACCATTTCCTCGGTACGATCTACCACCCTGCGGTCGGCTTTCTCGCCGGCTGGGTCTCGGCCACGGTGGGCTTCGCCGCACCGGTTGCCGCGGCGGCCATCGCCTTTGGCCGTTATCTCGCGGACCCGCAATCCGGCCCCGCTGGCCATCTGCCGGCAATCTCCCTGCTCCACGGCCACACCTTGTCGCCGGCGACTTACCTCGCGCTCCTGATCGTCGTCCTGGTCACGCTCTTCCTCTTGCGCGACGTCCGCCTGGGCAGCGTCTTTCAAAATGCGTCGACGCTCCTCAAAGTCGGCCTCGTCGTCGTCATCATCGCCGCTGGATTCTGGGTGGAAAAAACCCAGCCGATCTCCTTTCTGCCCGCCACGGGCGACACCGCACTGATCCTCAGCCCTGCTTTCGCCGTCAATCTCTTCTGGGTCATGTACGCCTATTCGGGCTGGAATGCTTCGACCTACATCGTCGGCGAAGTGCGCAACCCTGCACGCACCATCCCGCTCTCGGTCGGCCTCGGCACAATCATCGTCATGGCGCTGTATCTCCCGGTGAATGCCGCCTTCCTCCGCACGACTCCGCTCGACGAAATGAAAGGCCAACCGCAAGTCGCGCTCATCGCCGGTTCGCATATCTTCGGCCACACCGGCGGCTATCTCATGGCGCTGTTCATCTGCATCGGACTCGTCTCCACGGTGAGTTCGATGATGTGGATCGGCCCGCGCGTGACCATGGCCATGGGCGAAGATTTGCGCGCCTTCCGCTGGCTGGGCCGCAAGAGCGCCCGCAATCTCCCGATCAACGCCATCCTCACCCAAGCGGCGATCGCCATCGTGCTCATCGTCACGGCCACGTTTGATGACGTCATCAAGTACGTGCAATTCGCCCTTACCCTGAGCTCGGCCCTCGCCGTCGCCGGGGTCATCGTCCTGCGCATTCGCCAGCCCGATTTGCCCCGGCCCTATCGCACGTGGGGCTACCCCCTTACCCCCATTGTCTTTCTCGCCATCAGCGCATGGATGCTCTGGCACATGCTGGCCGACAAGGACACCCGCGATCCTTCTCTCCTCGGCCTGGTCACCATCGCTCTCGGCCTTGTCGTGTATTATCTTTCTCCGAAGAACCCCACTCCGTCTCCAGCCCCTCCCGCTTCATGAAGCCCTATCTGGCCCTCTTTCTTTCCGCTGCTCTCGCCGCTTCCGTCTTCGCGGAGGACGCCATTCCGCCCGATGTCACCGCGCGCTTTCTCGCCGGCCTGCCCGTGCGCGATACCCCTCTGGAAGGGGTCAGCCACAGCCAGGCGTGGATGGATCATGCCACCGAATTCGACAAAGCGTGGAAGGCCCTCGAGACGCGCCAACTCGCCAGGATTCAGGCGTGGAGTGCCGAATTCCTCGCCGACGCCACGGCCGACAAAGCGCCGGTCTTCTACATGTTCAGCGGGCCGGACATCCTCTACGCCCACGCCTTTTTCCCCAACGCCTCGACCTACGTCCTCGCCGGCCTCGAGCCCGTCGGCACCATCCCCGATGTCCAGCATTTGCCGCCCGGCGCCCTCGCGTCGGGACTGGCCAACATGCGCAAGTCGCTCAACTCCGTCCTCAGCTTCTCCTTCTTCATCACCAAGGACATGAAGACCGACCTGCGGCAGACGCAACTCAGCGGCACCTTGCCGATCCTCTACGTCTTCCTCGAGCGCGCCGGGTGCAAGCTCGACACGGTGGAACTCGTGTGGCTCGACAAAGCTGGCAACGTCTCGACCAGCAAGGCCAATACCCCCGGCGTGAAGATCACCTTCTTCGGACCGGGCGGCGCGCAGCAGACCGCCTATTATTTCGAGACCGACCTTTCGAATGAAGGCATCAAGTCCCAGCCGGGTTACGTCAAATTCTGCGAGAGCCTGGGGACGGGGCATGCGCTCCTCAAGGCCGCGTCGTATCTTCCGCATTCGGGAAATTTCACTACCGCGCGCGATTTCCTGCTCAATCACTGCAGCACCATCGTGCAGGACGACTCGGGCATTCCGCTCAAGGATTTCAACAAGGAGAAATGGGTGCTGCGCTACTTCGGCAGCTACAGCGCGCCGATTCCGCTCTTCAAACAATATCCCCAGCCGGACCTCGCGGCCGTCTACAGGGCCAGCCATCCGCCGGCCCTGCCCTTTGGTTTCGGCTACACTTGGCACGCCAGCCAATCCTCTCTGATTCTCGCAACCGCCCGGGGGCAGAGCGGCGATTCTTCAGGCAACACCAAGCCCGCCACCACGCCTTCCCAATGAAACCGGTCCTGCTGCTCACTGTTCTGGCACTCCTCGTCGGCACGCTTTCGGCCCACAGCCAGCCCTCCGTCGACGACCTCGCAAAATTCATCGCCGGCCTGCCGGCAGGAGACCCGACACTGGCAGCATTGGAGAAGCAATCGTGGTGGATGACCTACTCCGGCGAGCTCGACCGGAAATGGGCGAAGATGGATCAGCGACAACTCGAGCACGTGCGGGCTTGGGCGAGCGGGCATCCGGAAATCGCCGGCGCCTCGGGCACGGTCTACTACATGTTCAGCGGACCGGACTCCCTCTACGCCCGCACCTTCTTCCCAAACGCGTCGACCTACATTCTCTGCGGCACCGAACCGGTCGGCTCCGTGCCCGACATCACGAAGATGGATCCGGGCAACGTCGCCGGCGATCTCAACAACTTGCGTCAGGCCCTCGATACCATGCTGACGACGCACTATTTCATCACCAAGGATATGCGCGTGGACCTCACTCGCGGCTCCATTGGCGGCACGCTTCCCCTGCTCTTCGTCTTCCTCGAAAAAGCCGGCTGCTCGATCAATGCCGTCAACTTCAGCGGACCGAGCGTGGAGATCGATTTTCGCAGCCCGTCGGGCAGGAAGCAGTCCCTCTATTACTTCAAGACCGACCTCTCCAACGGCGGCGGCAACGGCGCCTTCCTCGCCTTCTGCAAGCGGCGCGGCCCCGGCGTCAGTCTGCTCAAGTCGGCGAGCTATCTCATGCACAGCGATGGCTTCTCCACCATCCGCAATTTCCTCTTCGCCAATAGCACGCTCATTATCCAGGACGACTCCGGCATTCCGTTCCGCGACTTCGAGCAGCGCCGCTGGAACGTGCGGCTCTACGGCGCCTATACCGACACGATTCCTCTCTTCGCGAAATACTTTCAGCCCGACCTCGCCGCCGCCTTCCAGCATTCCCGGACCGGCGAGCTTGGTTTTGCCTTCGGCTACGCCTGGCAGATTCCCAAAGGCGTGCTGATCGAAGCGACGCCGAAATGAAGAGAAGGATGAAGTAAACTGCGCTACGCGATTTGTTGGACGATAGGAATGCGCGGCCGCTGGCGGCTACTTCATCCTTCATCCTTCTCTTCCTCAGCTCCGCCCCAACGCCAGCCGCAGAAACTCCCCGTCGGAGAAGTGCCCAAACTGTCCCTGGCGCACGATGATCAACTGCATCGACGGAAACACAAACAGGCGCTGATATCCCGAGCCGATCGCCGCCACCATATCGGAAGGCGCGGCGTGGCAGATGCAGACATTGCGCCAGTTCTGCCGATACCACTTCGGCTCGAGCATGTCCTCGACATCGAGCTCGCGCCCGGCGGAATCGCCGGCTTCGACATTGTTCCAGAATCCCATGCCGAAGGCGCAATTGGCCGCAGAGCCGCGGAAGCAGAGGGCCAGCGAATGCGGCGACACGATTGGGCTGCCGCCATTGAGAATGAGCTGCCCCATCCGCGCCCATTGCCGCGCGCTCAGCATGAATCCCGTGGCCAGCAGTGGGTTTCCCTCCCGGTCCGCGAGATAGCGCTGCGGTCCAAGCCCGAGCGGACGCAAGACCTTGTGCTCCAGATACTGGGTGGGGGTCTCGCCGCGGCCGGCCAGCTTGCGCTTCAAGACTTCGTGAAAAACCTGCAGCGGCGCGGGACCGTAAATGAAAGCCGAACCTGGCTGCGCGACCAGCGGCGTGTGAATCGCGATCGCATCGCGATTTTCGAATCCTTCGCCGTGCAGGTTGTTCGCCGCATCGAGCCCACTGGAGAAGCTCAGCAATTGCCGCAGTGTCACCCGCGATTTGCCCCCGTCAACGTTCCACTCCGGGAGCGTGTTCGCCACGTGATCGTCGAGATCGATGATCCCCTCTTCCTCCGCTCTCAGCGCGGCCAAAATCCAGAACCCTTTCGTGCCGCTATAAATCTTGTGCGCCTCGTTCGCGCCATGGCCATTCGGATAGTTCTCGTAGATCACGCGCCCCGCCTTCATCACCAGGAACGACAGCCCCGCATGCGCCGCCGAATACTGGGCCGCGGCTTTCAAGCCATCGAGATCGACACCAGCCGCCGCCTGCAACGAACGCGGGTATCCCAGCAGCGTTCCGATCGCCGCCAATCCACCGGCCCTCAACACAGCGCGACGGGAAAGGAGCGGCGTTGCTTTCGAGGGCGAAGGGATTTTCATGGGGTCAATTTTTGTGCGGTCGTGGTTGTTTATTGGCGTTTTCCTGGCACTGCGGGCAGACCCCGAAGACTTCGAGCAGATGCGTCACTTTCGTGTAGCCGAGCTGGCGCGCCATGCGCTCCAGTCCATCTGCCACGCACATGTCCAGCGTCTTCGCTTCGTGGCAGGAACGGCACACGATGTGATGGTGATGGTGATCGCCAGTATTGATCTCGTAGCGATAGGCGGCATCGCCGAAGTCGCATCGACGCACCGCGCCACTCTCCTCCATCACCGCCAGGCTGCGGTAAATGGTCACCAGGTCACACGTGTCCTTCTTCATGCGCTTGTGCAATTCCTCCGCGGTGAAGGGACCGTGCTCGCGGGAGAGAATGCCGAGGATCGCCTTGCGCGGCTCGGTGACGCGCTGATGATTTGCGCGCAGCAAATCCAGCGCGGCTTCCAACTGGGCATCGGCATTGGCTCGGTGGTGCGGCATCCGGCATTTTATTAACCTACGTCTGCAAATATTCAACCCGGGGATAGAGCGGCGGGAGGGAAGGCGCGAAGCGCCCCCAAAAAAGGCCTGTCATCCTGAGTGGAGCGGGGAAGCATGGGCGGAGTGAAGGACCTCTGATCTCTACGGGTTTTCGTGCGGAGCTTCCCCACCTTGCGCGTGGCCACCCGCCCATTAAGGCGCTTTCTATAGCAGAGCGGGCCTACGCTCCGCGCAAAAACCCGCAGAAGTCAGAGGTTCTTCGACTCCGCCCATGCTTCCCCGCTCCGCTCAGAATGACCGCTTTTTTTGGGGCCGCTCGCGCTCCATTCCATACGGCTCACCCAAACGATTCCAGAGACTCGTATCGCCAGTCTGCGACCGGGGTGAATTCGCTCAGGTCCGGCTCGAAAGCGACGCCGAAAGGCGCGTCCAGCAGGCTGCCGATATCGACCTTACCGCTGCGCACCGCGACGATGGGATAGCCGCGAGTATGAGATGTGTAGAGGTCGCCATGCTTCGCGAGTGTCTCGCGCTGCACACTCTCCGGAAACTGGCTGAGTCCGGCAAAGTAATGATGCCCGTTGCGCTCGACGTGCGAGATGCCGAGGGTTGCCGCCACCGCCAGATCCTGCAACAACGCCACGGGGCCGAGGTTGGTCAAATCCTCGCCGCTGATGTGCAACGAAGCGGATGGCTGCGTGCTGCGTCGGTGCGCAATGAGGCAGGCATTCGCGATCCCGTGGATGACACCCTTGCAGTTTTTGTGGCTCGTTCCGGCGTATCCTCCCGCCAGCGCCTTGGGCAATGCCCCGCAATCCGCATCCGATTCGTCGATAATGATCGGCGGACGATCCGTCCATTTGAGCAACTCGGCAGTGGTCGATTCCTCGAGCGCGACAGCCCGGTGAAACGGCTGCTCCACGAAGATGAGGTGCTGCAAAAAGTGGGCAATCGCCGGATCCGTGCGGAAGCCTTCCCACAGTTCTCGGAACGGTTCGACCGCGCGGTAGTTCTCATTCCCATCGAGCGTAAAACGATAATCCGCCGTGTGTTTCTCGATCACCTTCGCGAGACGGAGCAATCGCTCGCGGTCGCGTTCGATGTCCCCACCGAGTTTGATTTTGAAATGCGTGAGCCCGTGCTCGCGGATAAATGCCTCCAGCGAGAGCGGCAGGCCGTCGTTGGGATGATCGTGCTCTTCGCCATCGACGAGTGGATCGGCCATGCCCACGGTGTGGCGCAGGATCACCGAGCGCTCCGGCGTGGATGGCAGCAGGTCCGCCGGCGCCAACCCGTTCAATTCCGGATGGATGGCGGAGAGATCGATGGCAAGTGCGTTCTCTCGCACCGCCCGGGCAAATGGCGTGTGCGTGGCGCGGCAGAAGGCATCGATCACCGCCCGTTCGATGAGCGAAACGCCGAAGTTGGAAAGCAGCGGCGGGATTTGCTTCACGTGGGCCCACGCGTCCTGCGCCTCGCTCACTCGCCGCCAAAGGGTGAAGACGCTGTCCGCCGGCGGCAGGGCGCACGCCGTCTCAGCGGCATGCCGTGTGACCGCGATCATGTCGGCGATCTCATCGCGATATTCCGCCTCCGGATTCTTGGTGAACCACTTCGGCGGCAGGTTATCCGCCGCGAATCCGTGCTGGCGGACGCCATCGATCTCCACGAGCAACCGCACCACGAAATGCGGTGTCCGAGTCATCGTCGCGATGCCATAGCGAAACGGCACCCGCAGCGAGAGATTGCGGATGAAGAACCCAAATTCGCGGACGGCGATTTTCATGCGCTAAGCATGCCCCAAACGGAGGGACGCGCTCCTGCGCGATCCCTGATTTCATTCACCGCCGGTGCCCACAAAAGATGGGGAACGCGCAGGAGCGCATCCCTCCGATGTTTTGCTTCCCGTGCAAAACTCACGACCCGAAATGCGCGGCAGCCGACGGCAGTTGCCGGCCGATCTCCGCGACGTGATAGCCGAAGCCCGGCCCGGTCAGCGTGCTCAGATCGAGCACCCCATCCCGACGCCGATACAGCCCCGGATGCACTTTCGCTTCGATGAGCGATGCCTCGGGGCAGAACTGCATCCCGTTGCTCTCCACGCCCATGATCGTCCCGGCATACGCGGCCAGCGTGACGTGTGGAATCTGCGCGAACATCACATTCGTGAGGTCCTGCACCATCAGCGTCATGCCATGTGCACGCGCCCAGCACAGGCTGAGCAGCGCACCGGTGAGGGTCTTGCAAGTCTTGAGCGCCACACCGGTCCAGCCGAGCTCGCGCCCCAACCGCACGAAATGCCAGTCATGCGCGCTCTCGTCGAGGAACAGGGGTTTGCGCGCGCTGACCGCATGCACATCGATGCGATTCGCCTCGAGATCATACGGGAACGGCTGCTCGATGTAGAGCAGCATGCCGTAGATGCGCGGCTCTTCGATCAGCAACCGGTCGAGAATCTCCGTGACGTACGCCGGATCGGTCACCGTGCAGTTGAAATCAGCAGTCAACCACGTCACGCCTTCCTCGATCGAAATCTTCCCGATCTTCACGATGCGCGCGTAATCCCACGCCGCGTCATTGCCCCGCAGCTTGATCTTGAGACACTGCAGCCCATCCGCCCGAATCCAGTCGCGCAGCAACACCGGGTAGCCATCGTTCGGCTCCGAGCCCGTGAGTTCCTCGCGCTCCACCGGATCGAGGCCACCGATGAGATGCCAGACCGGCAACCGCTCCCGTCGCGGCGTGAGGAAATCCACGGGCCATTTACCGGCAAATTTCGCCGACGGCTCGAGGAACCGCGCGAGATCGCCGCTCAGCCATTCCGCGGAAAGCGTATCGAACACCGGCCGCTGATGGAGATTGCCGTAGGCGTCGAAAATCGCCAGGTCGAAGAGCGAATGGCAGACCAGCGCGGCGAGATGCGGCATCTCTTCGCTCTGCCCCTGGTTCAGCTCGCTGCGCAGTTTCTCGAGATGATGTTCCTGAAAGCCATGCCCCAATTCCATCGGGTGCCCGAACTGGCCAACTTTTGGCAGTTCCTGCGCGATGCGGATGGTGAAATCGCGCATCCGGTTTTCGCGCTCGTCCCAAGTGAGGGTCGATGGCCATACCCAGCCGACGCTCAGGGGCGTTTCGCCCCAGCCTTCGGCGCTGCGGCCCTCCCGATCTTCCACCCGCACCCGCACGCGCGCGCAGAGGGCACGCGTCACGACCTGCGCGCCGAATTTCAGCGGGACGCGCAGATGCGTGGGCAGGAAAAAAAGCTCCGTTTCGCGAACGACTATGTCGGTTGGCTTTTGCACCGTAGGAATGGGCGAAAGGTTATTCGAGGCCGAGGTGCTTCAGCACTTCGGGCGGCGGGCCGGGGAATTCGATCATCGGGGTGTTGCCCACATAGCCGATCGCTTTCCAGCCTTCCGGCGTAGAGTAGTAGCCACCGGTCACGCGGTCGCGGAAGTTCTTGAAGAAGCTGAAGGCTTTTTTGTGCGCGTCCGTGCCGTCCTTGACGATGTCATCGACGATCGCCGTCTGGTCGGCCAGGGCGCATTCCGCGAAGGCTTTTGAAGCGCTTCTTCGCTTCGTCATTGATCACTCGAGCCCGGGGCGAATGACCTTCTGGTCCTTCTGCTGCGCTTCGTACGGGGCGCTCACCCATTCATCGATGAAGTCGAGCACGCCGACCGCACTGGCCGCGGGGCCGAATTCATCTGCCGGCACAATGATGTCGCCCAGGGCGGTCGCGGTGCGCTTCTCCTCATCGGTGAGCACGCGCGGCCAGGGGATTTCCTTTTTGTGCAAATTCGGGTCGGTGCCGATGCCTTGCACCGCACCATAGGACGAAATGTTCAGCGAAGAGAGGGCGATCGAGACGCCGATCACGCGCTTGAGCGCCTCGCGGCGGGAGAGAGGTTGTGGGGTCATAGGGGTAGGTCTGCGAGGTTCCGGCTCTTAATCGTAATCTTGATCCTAATCTTACTCTTAAGGGGATTCGATCAGGGAAGTGAGATGAAGAGGGGTGGGCGCGGGGATTAAGATTAAGATTAAGATTAAGATTAAGAAGGTGATTTGCGAAATTAACCGATATTCCCCTTCCGCATTTCCTCGGCGAGCCAGGTCGTGGTGCGCATGCAGAGGGCGAGGATGGTGAGGGTGGGATTCTTGTCGGCGTTGCTCACGAAGGGACCGCCATCGGTCACGAAAAGATTCGGCACGTCCCAGGTCTGACACCATTGGTTGAGCACCGACTTCTTCGGGTCGTCGCCGAGACAAGTGGTGCCGACTTCGTGGATGATCGAGCCGCCGGGCAGGAAAGCTTTCTCCGGATCGAGTTCCGGCTTGCCATTGATCTTGCCGCCGAGGGCTTCGATGATATTCGCGAAGGTCTGTTGCATGTGCACGGCCTGCTTCTTCTCGTGGTCACTGAATTTCCAATGGAAGCGCAGGACGGGGATGCCGTACTTATCCTTTTTCTCCGGGTCGACCTCGCAATAGGAATCCTCGTTGGGAATCATTTCGCCACGGCCGCTGAAGCCGACGCTCGCGCCGTAGTAGCGGCGGGCGTCTTCCTTGAGCTGCTTGCCGTAGACCTTCGGGTTCGGAACGGTGGTCAGGCCCGGCATGCGGCGGCCGCCGCCGAACTCGATGTGATAGCCGCGCGCGAAGTCCATCTTGCTGGCCTTCTGCTCCTGGTAGAGCCACCATGGCATATACATGTGCATGCCACTGGCCCCGTCTTCGTTATGCGGCGGGCAATTTTCCAGCGCGGGGATGTGGCCGCTGAGGCTGCTGCCGACCGTGTCCATGAGATAGCGGCCCACTTTGCCGGAGCTGTTGGCCAGGCCGTTCGGGAAGAGGTTCGATTTGGAATTGAGCAGGATGCGCGCGCTTTCGCAGCCGCCCGCGGCGAGGATGACCACGCGCGCCGTGGCCCGCGCTTCCTTGCCCGTCTCCTTGTCGATGTAGAGCACGCCGGTCGCCTTGCCGTCCTTGCCCACGATCACCTCGCGCACCATGGCGTCGGTGATGATGTCGAGATTGCCCGTTTCGACCGCCGGCGGGAGGAGCACGGTGGTCGACTGGAAGTTCGCCTTGATCGCGCAACCGCGACCGCATTCGGTCGCATAGAAGCAGGCCGCGCGATTATTCAGCGGCTTGGTGAGAATCGCGAGGTGCGAGGGAATGACCGGGATACCGAGCTGCTTGCAGGCCTTCTTCGTGAGCAGTTCGTAGCCGCGCGGTTTGGGCGGCGGCATCAACGTGCCGTTGCGCGAATTCGGGGTGTTCTCCAATCCTTCATTGGAACCGAAGACGCCGATCAACGCCTCCGCCTTGTCGTACCACGGTTCGAATTCCTCGTAAGTGAACGGCCAGTCGAGGCCAAGGCCGTCGCGACTGCGCGGCTTGAAATCGTACGGACCCATGCGCAAGGCGATGCGGCCCCAGTGGTTGGTGCGGCCGCCGAGCATGCGCGGACGCCACCACATGAAATTCTGTCGATCCCCTTTCTTCTCCTTGGCCTGCCAGTCGCTGGCTTCCTGCCATTTGTCCTGGCCCTCGCGCTTGATCACGTAAGGCTCGCCCGGCACCGTCCAACCGCCGTTCACCGTGGCGTCGAAAAAGCCGAAGTGCTTGTCCGGAGTGGGCGCGCCGCGCAGCGGGGCTTGCGCGGCATTTTCGAACATCGGCGTCTCGGTGAGCGGGTCGTAATTTCGCCCGGCCTCGAGCATCAGCACCTTCAAGCCAGCCTTGGTCAGATTATACGCCGCCATGCCGCCGCCCGCCCCCGAACCAACGACGATGACATCATAGTTAATGGCGGACTTTCGAGGGGTAATCAGCGGCATAGAGTCGCGCACTTTCCATGAGGTGACGTTGCGCTGCCAGCGGAAAATTCGGCGGGCATTTCAGAGGCTGCGTGGTAAACCGGCGGAAGGATTCATTGGCCCGCGAATCACACAAATAACACAAATAGAGATTCTTTAATTCGCGTCATTGGTGTGATTCGCGGGCCCTTTTTACTGTCTTCTCAGTGGACAGGTGTGGCCTCCGGCAACCGATAGACGCGCACGTAATCGACTTCCATGGCGGACGGAAATGGGGCCTCGGCGTCGGGATTTCCGTCCCACTGGCCGCCGACGGCAAGGTTGAGGATGATGTACATCGGCCCGAAATCGGCGTCGCCGCGCCAGTGGTGACGCTCGATGCCGTCGACGAACCAGACTACGCGATCCGGCCGCCAGTCGACGGCGAAGGTGTGGAAGTCGCCGGTGAAATCCGGGCCGGTCCATTCCGTGCCGTCGGATTTCGGGCGCCAGGTGCCCGGCTGCGGACGATGCACGGTGAGCCACACGTGATTCAAGAGGCTGCCCTTGTGCTCCATGATGTCGATCTCCGGCGGCCATTGGCGGCTCTGCGGCAGCAGCCAGAACGCCGGCCAGAAACCCTTTCCGCGCGGCAGCTTCACGCGCGTTTCAAACCAGCCGTAGCGCAGGGAAAACTTGTCGTGCGACGCGACCATGCCGGAGCTGTAGGGCAGGCCTTCGCGTGGGGTGCGATCGGCGCGGAGGAAGAGCTTGCCGTCGCGTAGCGTGACATTTTCCGGCGCGTAGGCTTGGAGCTCGCCGTTGCAGCCGAGGGGATGGACCTTGGGCGCGTAGTTCGTCTGCCATTTCGTGGTGTCCAGCTTGGTCCCATCGAATTCATCAGACCAGGTGAGGTGATAGCCGAGGTCCTGAGGTTTGACCGGCAGTGGATCGGCGCGGACGAGGAGTGGCAGGAGGAAGAAGGCCAGCAGGGGGAGACGCATCGCCAAGGTGATAGCGGAATGGATGGGACGTGTCATGCTTCGCGCGGAGCGAGCGAAAAAAACAATGTCATCCTGAGCGAAGCGGGGAAGCATGGGCGGAGTCGAAGGACCTCTGACTTCCGTGGGTTTTTGCGCGGAGCTGAGCGGCGGAAGGAACCCAGGATTCGCAATCCTTCTTTTATCTGAATTAGCAGGGATATTACGCCACGGTTAAATGAAAGCGCGCGGGTGCCCGTGCAGCGGTGCAGCTCCGCACAAAAACCCACGGAAGTCAGAGGTCCTTCGGCTCCGCCCGTGCTTCCCCGCTCCGCTCAGGATGACGTCTTTTTTGGAACGCCTCGCGCCTTAATGCGCGGTCGCGAATTGCCGCTCGGCCAGACGCCGGTACGTGCCGTCGGTGAATTCCATCAACTCCGCGTGCGTGCCGCTTTTCGATCATGGTCCCCTGCTCGATCACGCAAAATGCGATCGCATTGCCGCACGGTGCTGAGTCGATGCGCGATGATGAAGGACGTGCGCCCGATGAGCAGCTCGGCCAGCGCTTCCTGAATGAGGGCTTCACTCTCGCTATCGAGCGAGCTCGTCGCCTCGTCGAGAATGAGGATTGCGGGATCCTTGAGCAACGCCCGCGCGATGGCGATGCGCTGGCGCTGGCCGCCGCTGAGCTTCACGCCACGTTCGCCGACCAGCGTCCCGTAGCCCTCGGGAAAGCGGCTGATGAATTCATGGCAATGCGCCCGGCGGGAAGCTTCGAATATTTCCTCTTCCGTCGCCTGCGGGCGGCCGTAGGCAATATTGTCACGGATGCTGCCGCCGAAGAGCAGCACTTCCTGGGGCACGATGGCCATGTTGCCCCGCACCGACCCGAGGGCCAGCGTGTGCGCTTCCGCGCCGTCGATCAAAATGCGGCCGATGTCCGGTTCATAAAAACGCAGCAGCAGCGAAACGATGGTCGATTTTCCCGCGCCACTCGGCCCGACGAGGGCGATTTTTTCGCCCGCCCGCGCGGCGAGCGACAAGTCGCGCAGCACCGGCAAATCCGGCCGCGAGGGATACGAAAAACCGACGCCGGCAAATTCCACATCGCCACGAAAACGTTCCAGAGCCCCAGCCTCCGCGGCCGGCTCTCCCGTCTCGCCCAATAGCTCCTGGACCCGCTCCTGCGCCCCGAGCACCCGCTGGAGCTGGCTGAAGACCTCGGCAAACGACGACACCGCGCCGCCGACAAACAAGGTGTAGAGCGTGAAGGTGGTGAGTTGCCCGTGCGACAAGCGCCCCGCCTGCATGAGCGTGGCGCCATACCACATGACAAAGGTGATCGACCCGAAGATCCCGAGAATGATGAAGGACACGAGACTCGCCCGCCGCCGCACGCCGCGCAGCGTCGCATTCAGATAGGCGTGCAACCCCACGCCGTAGCGCTGCACTTCGTAGCGCTCGTTGGTGAAAGCCTTCACATTCGCGATGCCTTGGAATGTTTCTTCGATGATCGTCGCGCTTTCGGCCAGCCGATCCTGCGCCTCGCGCGAGACCCGCCGCACTTTGCGTCCGAGGAAAACCGCGACCAGCATCAGCACGGGAAAGGTCGACACCATGACCAGTGACAAGCGCGGCGAGATCGCCACGATCGCCACCACGCCGCCGAAGAGCATCATCATCTGCCGCAGGGCCTGCGGCACCGTGCCGGCCAGCGTGTCGGTGAGCAGCGTGAGATCGTTCGAGAGCCGGCTGGTGAGTTCGCCCACGCGATGCTCGCCGAAGAACTTCATCGGCAGCGAAAGCAGCGTGTCGTAAAGCTGCTGCCGCAGGCGCACCACGGCATTCTCACCCACGAAATTGAAGGTGTAGGAGTAAAAAAAGGTGAGCACCGCCTGGATGGCCAGCGTCCCGGCGAGCAGCAGCGCCACAGTATTGATGGAGGGATGCCAACTGGTGACCCGCAGCGCGGCTTCCGTCGGCATGGCGGAATCGATCAAGCGCCCAATGAGCAGCGGGAAGCAGAGCCCGAAGCTCATCGAGACGAGCAGCGCCACCATGGCCAGCGCGAAGCGCCCGCGCCACGGGCGCACGTAATGCAAAAGCCCGGTGATTTCGTGGAAGCTCAGCTTGCGCCGCGGCTCCGCGGAAGAGGAATGATTGGCCACAGAATTAGTCGCGGGCGTGATTGGATTCGGACTGGTCGGTGAGACTCATCTCGATCTCGTATTTCGCCGCGCAGAGGCATCCGCCCATGATGATGATCGAACCACTGAGATAGATCCAGAGCAACAAGGCGACGACCGTTCCGAAGGTGCCGTAGAGCGCGTTGAAGTGCCCGATATTTCGCGTGTAGAGAATGAAGAGTCGCTGGAGGATCTCGAGCGCGAGGGTGACAAAGAGCGCCGCTGGCCAGACTTCCCGCAACAGGGTACGGCGCCGGGGCGCGAATTTATAAAACATCACAAAGCCATAGAAGAGCACAACCAGCGGCACGAGCGGATAGAGCACATTGTCGAAGAGCGGTTTTACGAACCAGAAATCCAGATGCACCTCCCACGAGTGCGTCCAATAGAAGTATTCCACGTATTTAAATATCGCCGGGATGATGGTGCCGAGGAGGAGTGCGCTGGCCAGGATCGCGGTCATGGCGAGATTCTTGATCGGCATGCGCCACCAGGAGTATTGCTTCGTGCCCCAGGCGCGGTTCACCCCGTGGACCAGGGCCTGGAAGAACTTCAGGGCGCTCCAGGCCAGGATACCGAAGGCGATGATGCCCGCGCTTTTGCGGGACTGCACGACGCCGTCGATGGTGGTGACGATCATCTTCGAGTCCTTGGTATCCAGCGGCATGTAGGGGGCGATGTAGCTCATGATCCGGTCCGTGGCCACGGCCCGGTTGCCGAAGAAATTGGTGCTGATTGTGACCAGCAGGACGATGAGCGGGAACATGGCGAAGAAGGCGTAGTAGGCAAAAGAGGCCGCCCGCTGCTCGCCGTCGGTCTCGTCGTATTTGACGACCGCCCGCCAGAGAATGTGAATTCGCTGCACGATCCAGAGCCGAAAGGGGGGACCGGCATTGCGGAAAAATCGTCGGAAAGCACTCATCGCCGCGGAATGTAGGCGGAAATATTTCCATCTGCCAACCTCCGGGCGTCTTGCAGCATACGAATGGACTGGTAGCCTTGCCACCGATGCCGGAACCCGAGAAGAAGCCGTCTGCCCCGAAAGCACCCAAGCGCGGGTGGTTCCGGCGTGTCCTCCGGTGGACCGGTATTCTGCTGCTGGTGGTGATCATTTTCCATCGGCCGCTGTTCCACGTGGGAATGCGGCTTTTTCTCATCAAACTGGCGGCCAAGCAGAATCTGACGCTCGATGTCCATTTTTCGGGCAGCGTTTTTACGAACCTGATCGTCGAGGGCGTCCATGCCGTTCCCACCGGCAAGGGTCCCAGCCCGGTGCGGAAGATCGATATCGAGCGGGTCCGGCTGGATTACAGCATCCCGAGCCTGATCAAACATGGCATCGGCGAATTCCTGCGGAGCTACGAGGTCACCAATGCCGACCTGGATTTCATCGCCTCGCCGAGCAAGAGCCAGCCCGAGCACGAGCAGAAAATGGAACTCGCCCAGGATTTGAACAACGTCCTCGGCCAGCCGGCGGCGTATGCCGACAAGGTGCGCATCCAGAATTTCAACATCACCGTGCGCGCGGAGAAGAACATCACCGAGGTGAAAGGCTTCTCGCTCTTCCTCGATCCCGAAGCGGTGGGTTACCTGAAGATCGCGAAGCTCAATATCCCAGGCGTGCCGTTGTGGGAGAATCTTTCCGCGGAGACCAGCTACGCGAAGCGCAATTTCTTCATTCGTCATCTCGTCCTCGCCCCGGATCTGGTGCTCGAGGAGGTCAATTTCGACGCCTCCCAGCGTGCGCAAAACAAGGGCAGCGTGGATTTAAAAGCCGATCTCTTTGGCGGCACGCTGCACGTCTCGCTGGCCGGCAATCAGCTCAACAAGAAGGGCAAAAACCTCGATAAGAGTTACAACACCACGCTGCAGATTGAAGCCGCGAATGTCGGGCTCGAAGCGGCGGCCAGTTATTTCGGCGCGCCGAAGCCACCGGTCGCCAAGCTGGCCCTCCTGGATGTGCTCCACACCGGTGAGCCGGAAATGCCGCAGACTTGGAAAGGGCACGCAAAACTCCGCGTCGAGGCGCTCGCGGCGGGTCCGATGAAAGTCGATAGCGTGGAGCTCAACGCGCAATTCCTCAACGGCAAGGCGGAAGTCAGCGGGGTGAACATCGCCGCCGGAAAGAACTCCGTTGCCTTGACCGCGACCGTGGTCCTGCCGGAGTCGGTGAACGATTTTCCGATGAGCGAGGTGAACGCTTCGCTCAAGATCAATGCCCCCGATCTGGCGGCGCTCACGGCCATGATGCCCGAACCGCTCCAGGGGACGATCAGCGGCGGCGGCCCGATCAAGATGAGCAAGGGCTGGGTGAATACCGATCTCACTCTCGATGCAAAGCTGGTGTCGAACCAGAAGCTGAATCTCGACAACACCACCCTGCGCCTCACGGCGAATAAGCGCCTGATGCCCGCCCCGGCCACGCCCTTCGACGATCTTTCCGCCCATCTCGTCGCCGCGGTGAACGGCGTGCGCGTGCAGGATTTCAGCATCGATTCCATGAAGCTCGATGTCGAGGCGCACAACGACCAGATCACCCTGCACGGCCTCGAAGTGCATCGCGCGGAAAACTCCGTGACGGCGCAGGGCACCTATCGCATTCCGAAAGATTTGGCCACGGCAGCAACCGCGCCGATCGATGCCAAGTTCGCCATTCACGTCCCGAAGCTCGAGGACTTCGGCATCAAGGTGAGCGACCAGGCGCTCTCCGGCCATGTGCAGAGCGATGGCTTGGTGAAAATGGAAAACAACCGGCTGAACGGCCATGTCCAAATCGACGGCGGCGATTTCCGACTCGGCGATTTCAAGACCGGCGCGCTGGCCGGCAGCATCCAGATCCAGGACAGCATCGCCAAGGTCGAGCAACTGACCTTGCAGCTCAACGCCACCGACCAAATCGCCATCACCGGCCAGGGCGAGGCGCGCGCGCCCTTTCCGTATGAAGGCGCGGTCCTCCTGGACATCAAGGACCTCACCGCGCTGCACTCGTTGCTCGCCGTTTTCAAAATGCAGCAACCGCTCACCGGCAACCTGCATCTCGATTGGTCCGGCAAGGGCGAACCCGCAACGATCAAGCCGCCGTATGCGCCAAAGCTCGATCACACCGGCCAGCTCAACTTCGCGCTCACCAAGGGGCGCTTCGACAAGATCGACCTCAGCGAGATCAAGCTCGGCGGCCTCTACGGCCCCGGCTTCGCGCAAACCACGGACTTAAAATTCGTCACCGGTCCGACCAGTTTCACCGGCAGCCTCGAGATGAAGGAAGGCAAGGTGCGGCTCAAGGACATCAATCTCGCGCAAGGCACGCTTACCGTGCTCACCGGCTACCTCTTCCTCCCCATCGACCTCGATCATCCGCAGCAACTCATCCCGCTCGACGAGCGCATCGCGGCTAATATCAATGCCAAGGACCTCGATCTGGAAAAGCTGCTCGCCAACTTCGGCCAGACCTCGCCGGCCAGTGGCACGATCAGCACCAATGTCGTGGCCGGAGGCACGCTGTCGCAACCGCTGGCGCATTTGAAATTCCAGGGCCGCAAACTCAAGGCCAAGGCCGTCGCCGCATTGGATCCCGCCGATCTCGATCTCGACCTACACTTTTCGAACAACGAGCTCACCCTCGCCGCCACGGCGAAACAGCCGCAGATCCAGCCGCTCACCATCAAGGGCCACGTCCCGCTCGATCTCCAGGCCACGATTAAGAGCAAGAAGCTCGACCCGGCGCTGCCGCTCGACGTGCAGGTCAATCTGCCGCCCTCCTCGCTCGCGATCGTGCCGAAGCTCACCACGCAAGTGCATCGCATCGACGGCACGGTGGGCCTCGATGTGCGCGTGGCCGGCACCGTGGAGAAGCCGGCGCTGAGCGGTTCCGCGAATATCGACGTCAAGAGCGCGCGCTTTGAAAACGAGAGCATTCCCGCGCTCGGCGCCTTCAAGGCCCAACTCGGTTTCAACGAAGACACGCTGCGCTTCAACACCTTCGAGGGCGAACTCGGCGGCGGCAAACTGAAGCTCGGCGGCGCGATCAAGCTGACCAAACTTACTGAGCCCAATTTCGACCTGCACCTGCAGGCGGACGAAGTGCTCGTGATGCGCAACGATTCCATCACCGTTCGCTCCGATGCCGACGTCAAGCTCACCGGCCCGCTCGCCGCGGCCAGCGTGAGCGGAACGGTCTACGCCACCCATTCGCGCTTCTTCAAGGAAATCGACATCCTGCCCATCGCCCTGCCAGGCAGGGCCAAGCCCGCGCCCAAGACCGCGCGCAGCATGGACACCGGCGTCTCCTTTCCCCAGCCGCCCTTGCGTGACTGGAAATTCGACCTCGCCATCAAGACCAAGCCGGACGACTCCTTTCTCGTCCGCGGCAACCTCGCCAATGGCGCGGCGGCCATCGACCTGAAACTCAGCGGCACCGGCCTGGCCCCGTATCTCGAGGGCTCGATCCACGTCGAGGAATTCAAGGCCTCCCTGCCCTTCAGCACGCTCAAGATTTCGCGCGGCTTCGTCTATTTCACCAAGGACGCCCCCTTCCAGCCGTCGCTCGATTTGCAGGCCGATTCCCAGACGAGCAACTATCTCGTTCACGCCTACTTCTATGGCAAGGCCTCCGACCCGCAGGTCACGCTGAGCAGCGAGCCGCCGCTCCCCTATTCCGACATCATCTCCCTGCTCGCGACCGGGCGTCACCCGCGATCAACTTTCCAACAATGCCGACGTGCTGGCCAGCAAAGCGGCCATGCTCGCCGTTCAGGAGCTGTATCGCAAAATTTTCCTGCCCCAACAAGGCACCGGCCATCGACCGGAACAAACAGGACAACGGGAATTTCATGGATCGCTTCAAACTGGAAATGGGCGCAGTCGATAACAAAACCGGCGGCCAGCAGATCACCAGCCGGATCCGGATCACGAATGCATTTTACCTCATCGGCGACCTCGTCACGGATGAAGGCTTCACAGGACGGCTGAAATATCTCATTCGTTTCCGGTAACCCGCGTGAAATTTCGCACCCGTATCCTCACTGCTCTCCTTGTCACGTGCGGGGCGACCGCTGCTTCCGCCCAGGACACGAACGCCGCGGGCACGGCGCTGGGCGCGAATTTGCTCGTGGAAACGGCGCAGGACGTGGGGCGCAATAAGATCGAGATCACTGGCGCACAGAATATTCCCGAGCCGGAATTGCGCTCGGCGGAGGCCGAAGAAATCCGCGACATCATCGAGAAAGGCGTCACCACCGCGCGGGCTGACGATCTCGCTTTTTACATCGGTTCGTACTATCGCAAGAAGGGCTTTGCCCAAGTCGACGTGAGTTACGAAATTCGCGGCGGCAAGGTCGTCATCAAGATCAAGGAGGGGCCGCGCTCCACCCTGCACAAGCTTAACTTCACCGGGAACCACGTGGTCGATGACAAGACGCTCTACGACTACATGATCGGCGCCACGCCGGAGCGCCTCGCGCGCGAACCGGCGAAATTTCCCTACACCACCGCGGAGATTTCCGCCGGTGTCGATCGCGTGCGCGGCCTGTACCTTTCCAAGGGCTATCTCAACGTCACCATCGACGCTTCGAAAGTGCGGCTTTCCCGCGACGGCGCCCAGGCCGAGGTCACGGTCGCCATCACCGAGGGTCCCGCTTACACGGTGGGGGAGATCACCTTCACCGGCGAAACGATCTTCCCGCGCGAGAAACTCGTGGGGGCGCTGGGCGAAGCGACGAACGGCCCCTTCGCGCCCGGCATTGCCACCACCATGCAGCGGAACCTGCAGTCTTTCTACAAGGCGCACGGCTACTATCAGGCGGAGGTCATTGCGACTGGTGACGCGACACCGTCTCCGCATGGCGGGCGCGTGCCCATTGCCTTTCACGTCGCGCCAAAGGGACTCTTCCGCTTTGGCAAAGTGACGGTCCGCAACGAAACGCCGGTCAAGCCCCGATTGCACGCCAACTTCCTCCCCAAGCGTTTCGCTCCGTTGCGCGGGCAGGTCTACGATCCGGCCAAGCTCGACGAGACTTATCGGGAGATGCTGAGCACCGGTCTTTTCGATAGCCTCCGCATCTCGCTCGAGCCTCAGCCAAACAACGATCTCGACATCGACCTCACCGCCACTGAGGCCAAGGCCAAGGAAGTCGGCTTTACCCTCGGTTACGGAAGCTACGAAGGCGCCTCCGCGGGTATCCGCCTCGCCGATCGTGATCTCTTCGGCCATGGCCGTCCCCTCACGTTTTCCGCCGACTATTCGCAGCGCGGTCTCAAGGGCGAATTGCTCTACGTCGATCCCTGGTTCCTCGACTCCCGCTTTGCGCTCCGCACCCGCATCTACTCGGAGGCGCGGGATGAAGATGGCTATTCCAAGAACGCCATCGGTGCTCGCACCGATCTCACCCGCAAGTTGATGCCCCACCTGGAGCTCGGCGTTTTCGGCGAAATCGCCAATCGCAAGGTGACGGCGAATGGCATCAGCGAGGATCTGCTCGGGCCGCTCCAATACACCATCGCCGTCGTCGGCCTCACCCAGAATTCCGATTTCCGCAACGACCCGATCAATCCCGGCCGCGGCTTCGTCTTCAATACCTCCCTCGACGTCTCGACCGTCCAGGGTGGAGAAAGTTTCATGCGCGGCCTCGGCCGCTTCTCCTACTACCTGCCGATCGGCAAGACCATGCTGGCCTTTGGCGCCCGCGGTGGTTACATCTCGACCAATGCGGAGAACGTCCCGATCGACTCACGCTTTTTCAACGGCGGCAGCAATACCGTGCGCAGTTTCGCCGAGCGCCAACTCGGCCCGACGAATCACGGTCATCCTGTGGGCGGCAATGTCTATACGGTCTTCAATATCGAATACACCGTGCCGATTACCACCGCACTGAGCGGAGCCGTCTTTGTGGATGCCGGCAGCGTGACCAACGATCACCTGCCGGAATCCGGCGACATGCGTTACGGCGTCGGCCTGGGCATCCGTTACAAACTGCCCATCGGTCCCATCCGTCTCGACTTCGGCCTCAATCCCGACCGCCGCCCGAATGAATCCATCGGGGCGATTAACTTCAGCTTCGGCTTCGCGTTTTAGAGAAAGGTGCTGGAGGGATGCGCTCCTGCGCGTTCCCCAATCTTGCGGGCTCTGACCGAAGGAATAGCGGGAACGCGCAGGAGCGCGTCCCTCCGACACCGCCTCCCCGCTGACACGATTTCCACGACCGCTGGGAACTGCCCGGCCGTCCACCGGGCGCTTGCGTTGGATGCGAAGACGGCCCACGCTGCCCCTTGTCGGTTCCGGGCGTGCTGGGTTTGATGGCGTACTTTCGGGGGCGACACGTCACCGATCGTTCCAACCCCTTCCCTCCTCCCTGTGAACACACGCATTCTTTGCCTCGCCGGCTGGCTCGCGGCTGCTGGTATCAGCGCCGCGCAATCCTCTTCCCCGGCGGCCTCTCCAAGCGCATCGGAAAGTTGGCAGCAACTCACCCGCCAATGGCCGAAGGCGGCCACGGATCTCGACGCCGAGGGCGATCGACTCGCCGACACCGGCGACCTCAAGGACGCGGCTGCGCGCTACCAATCCTGCCTCGAACTTCCGGGCGCCACTTCCGAGCAGAAGGCACTGGCCACGATCAAACTCGCGCAGCTTTCCGAAGCGCAGTTCGAAATCGCCACGGCTCGGGAAGCATATCAAAAAGCGCTCACGCTGCTCCCGCCGAAGAGCGGCATCGCCCACGAAATCCGCCTGCGCCTCGAAGATACTTATCGCCGTGCGGACGATCTCTCCGGGCTGGCGGACATGTGGAAAAACTATGTCGCCTCGCATGGCGACGACGCGGACGCGAGTTTGCTGCTCGCCCAGGTGCTCGATGAACTCCGTCAACCGATCGAAACCGCGACCTGGCCGAAGCCGCCCCTTCCTCCTGCCTCGCAGCCGGCGGGGGAACAGCGCGTGGCGACCGCGAAGGATGCCGCATTCGCCGCTCTGCGCGGGCCGAAGTTCGATGAAGAATACAAAATTCTCACCACCGCGTTCGATACCGAGAGCGATCCGCTGGCGCGTTTCGACCTTACCGCCGCCCTGGGCGAGGCAGCGAACCGCATGGGCCGCCTCAATGAACTCGTCGCGACCTTCCGCACCAGGAGCCGCACGGAAAAGGAGGGCTGGCGCTACTTCGTGTATCTCGCGGAAATTCAGCGCTCGATTCAAAATGCTTCGGCAGCCCACGCCGAGTTGATGCGGGCATTGGGTCCGCGCTCGCGCGACCCACTCTTTCTCACCGAAGCGTGGCGTTTGAGCATCGAGCAGCAGGATCTTGGCGATCGTGTCCGCCTGGGGCGGTTGCTCGCGGAAGTTTCCCCGAGCACGGCGCACCAAATCGAACTCATCTCCGCCCTGTTCTATTCTCACGAGTCCACCGACGCGCTGAAGGGCTTGCAGGCGAATGAAGACGCTATTTTCGCCGACCCCATGCCCTGGCACGATGTGCTGCTCCTGGCCGGCGCCGTCAGCCAGGGAGAAATCACCAGCCGCCTGCTCGAATCGTTTCTCGCCAAAAAGCCCGGAGACTGGCGCGGACGCTTTCTTTTGGCGGAGGCGCGAATGCAGGCCGGTGATTTCGTCGGCGCGAAAAAATACCTGCGTGAACTCGAAGCCGCCGCACCGCCGGTGCAAGCCCCGGGGGAAAACAACAAGGACGAACTCCGTGGCTACACTACGGGCGCCGTGACTTATGATTCCGGTATCGGCCATGGCGCGGCGGCCGATTTTGCCCGGCGCAACGTCCACGGTGCGGGAATGCGCGATTTACTCGATAAGATCGGAAGTGGACTCAACAACCCCGCCTTTTCCCTGGAAGAGCTTCCCCATTTTTCGGCGTACAATCAATTCCCGTCGAGGCGCCACCTGCCGCAAACAGCGGCTGAGGCCGCCGATGCGGCGCTGGTCATCCACTCGGTCCTCGAGCGGCAGGAAGGCCACAGCGCGGAATGGATGGCGGAACTGCAACCGACGCTGGCCAAGCTGCCTCGTGCCGAGCGAATCGCCCGCCTGGCCCTGGTGCAGGCGCTCGATCCTCTTTTGCAGGAACTGACCGCCGAAGCCACCGCCCCATCCGGCGACGAGCTGACCCAGGCGATCGGCCTCGAAGTTCTGCTCGAGCTCGGCGCCAATATCCTGCCGGGCACCGGCCGGGTGGACGTCGATCCCTCCGTGTTGTCTTCTCTCCTAAAAGCGTTTCTGGCGCGGGAGAAACATCCGGACACCTTGGTCCTCGGTCAGGTGGAATTGAGCAAAGTCCTGAAGCTGGCGGGACAGGGCAAAGAAGCCGTGGAGGCGGCCCGCACGGCGCTGGAAGGGTGGAAGGCAGTTCCCGCCGATCGTCAGTACATGGCCATGGATCTCGCCATGGCCACGGGGGATGTGGAACACGCCGAGGCGATGCTCACCACACAGGAGGAGAAGGAGAAAGCGGAAAACCCCGGCAGCCCCTACACCGGACAAGAAACTCGCAAGACACAGCTCGCCCGAGTCATCGCCGAACAAAATCCGGACGATCCCCGCCTGATGAAATGGCTCGTCTCGGGGATGCAGGACACTTTTGACCGCACCAATCTCCGCAGCAGCTTGTGGCAGGGGCGTTCGATTTTGCATGCGGTGCAAAAATTTCCCTACGACGGGCGGCTCATTTACCGCTTTTCGTGGAGCTGGTTTGAGATTTTCGAGATTCCCAACCAGTACGGAAAGGGCGCCGCGCTGCGCACGGCGATCAGCCAAAAAGCAAAGGAGCTCCCGTCGCCCCGGAATCTGCATGCCCGCCTGGCGGTCATTTGTCTTTCGTGGTGGATGAAAGATCGCGACCGGGCGATCCACGAAGCCCTCGATCTCGCAACCGCCACCGGCAACGATGAAGTGCATCTCCTCGCGGGCTCGATGCTCACCGAGATGGAACGCTATGATGAAGCGCGAGGCGAATTGGAAAAGGTGTCCACCACCGATCCCGACATTGCCAGCGACCAAGTGGCGCGACTCCTGGTCCTGGCCCGGGCGCAGAAAGACAACGAACGCGCCAAAACGCTGGCCGTGCAACTGGCCGGCTTCCCGTCGATCGATTCGGACGACACGCTGGAGAGAGTGATGAAGGATCTCGGCCTCCAGGAACAGGCCTTGAATTTCCAAAGCAGCAAGCGGGCGAAGAGCGAAGTGAAGTTCTACACCGGCATGGCCGGGGCGGTGAAGGAACTGGAGCGGGAATCGGCGGCCCGCAATTTGCGCACGGCGACTGGACTGGCTCACGGGATTCTCGCCCGGGTTTCACCTTTGGGTACGACGGCGATGGAGCGGTACTATCGGAGGGCGGCACTCGACGCGCTGCGGCGAGGAAGCGTCCTGACCGAGTATACCGATGAACTCAAAAGGCAATTGGCAGCCAATCCCCAATCGCTCGAAACCGTGTTGCGGCTGGCCGATGCTTTCGAAAACGACGCCGCGCAGGCCGTCACCTACGCTCGTCGTGCCGTAGAGTTGCGCCCGAACGATCTTTCGCTCCAACTCCGGCTGGGCGGCGCGCTCGCGGCGAATCGTCAGCCGGCCGACGCCGTGCGCGTTTGGGAGGCAGTCTTTGCCAAAGATCCACAGGCGATCTTCAGCGAAGGTTTCAACGGGTATCTCGCCACTTTCAAAGCCGCCGGGCAGCTCGACCAATTCAGTACCATTTTGCTCAAAACACCGCCGGGCAATCTTCTGGCGGCTCTCGCTTTCTTCTCTCGGGATACGACCTTTTATTACCAGCAGGTCGCGGAGGCAATGAATCAGGATGGAAAGCCCGCGGAAGCGATCCAGCTGTGGCAGGCCGCACTGGCGCGCGCAAGGCGGGGAACCACTTCCTCATTTCAGGAAACCAACCTCCTGCAGTCGCTGATTCCGGCGTTACTCAAAGCCGGTCGCAAGGATGAGGCAATCCAGGAATTCGAGAGCTATTTCCTCCCTCCCGTCGCGCGTCAGCCGTGGGGCTATAAAATCGTGTCTCCCGAGAGAAAGTGGAGCCAGACCATTTTCCAGGATCACAAGTCCAGTCTCCAGGGCACGAAGGTGATGCAGCTGGCCAGCGACGCGAATGTGCTGGACGCGCTCAGGGCCAAAGCGGCCGCAGTCGCGGCGGCTCACCCCCACAGCCCAGAGCAGTTGCTCGTCTTGTGGATTGATATCCTCAAACACAACCCCGCGCGGCTCGCTTCCATGAAAAAGGAATTCGATGAAATCCTGGACGAGTTACAGTCGACGGGCAGACCGGGGATGCCGGATCGACTGGTAGCGACGGGACTGCTCGGGGACATTGGCGTGCTCGCGCCGTGGGCTCCCCAGACCCGCGTGACATTGCGCTCATTGGCCGACGTCCTGGCCGAATGGCCCGAAGGTCGTGAACTGGCTCTCCACATCGATGAGAAACTCCCGGACCTCTATGACGGCCGGCCCTACTTGGACCGGGCAAAACTGGCGCTGTCCATTTCCCAAAAGGAAGCCGCCAACCGCGCTCTCCAGGAGTGGATCTCGTGGGATGGGAGCGCCTTGCGAGTCGCGTCCACTCCGGACGTCGAACAGAATCTGACAGCGGCGGATTTGATGACTCAGGCCGGCCTGCCCACAGAAGCCAAAAAGATTATACGAAGACTCCAGATCACCGCCGACTTTCGTGATACAAAGCAGCGATTGATGGCCATGGAGGTGTTGAATCGTGCGGGTTTGGCCGCGGACGTCGCCGCTCTGTTGCAGACAATCAAAGACTCCGAGGAATTTCACCGCGGCGCCGTCCAACTCTCGGTCGCGGAAACAATCAACCGGATGGGTATGAATTCGGAAGCTGTCGCGATCTTGCTCAAGATCAAGGCCTCCGATCTCTACAACCTCGAGCTTCAACTTTCGGCCGCGGAGCTGATGAACCAGGTAGGCATGACCACCCAGGCGGCGGAACTGGTGAAAAAAATCCAGGCCTCCCCTCAACTTCGCAAGCAACCCGATTTGCAAAAACGACTCGACGAATTGGTCAAACGTCTCGGCCCTGGCTCCAAGGGGAAACCGGGCGAGACGATCAAACTGTAGGGGAGTTGATAGTTGACAGTTGATAGTTGATAGCCGGTTTTCGGCCTGCCACGTCGTGGACCAATGCCGGCCACAAATGTCTCTTCCACGCCTCTGCGTCTCTGCAGTGCTAACCATGAAAATGTCCGCACGACGCGTAGAATTTTTGGCCCGCGAATCACGCAAATAACACGAATGAGGGCAGATCATTCGCGTCATTCGGGTGATTCGCGGGTCACTTTCCCTTCCCTGTCTTTTCGCATGTTCGTGGCTCCCCTTTTGGTTGCGGCTTTGCCGCGCCGCGTCTCTGCGTTTTAAAAGATCACCCCTTCGCCTGCTTTTTGCGCATGCGGATGTTCAGCATTTCGACCGCGAACGAGAAAGCCATGGCGAAATAGATGTAGCCCTTGTCGACGTGCTGCCCGCAACCATCCGCGATGAGCACCATGCCGACAAGTAGGAGGAAGGAAAGCGCGAGCATCTTGATTGTCGGGTGACGATTGACGAAGTCTCCGATCGGTTTGGCGGCGAGCAGCATCACCCCCATGGCCAGCACCACCGCGGCAATCATCACTTCAATATGCTGCGCGAGGCCGACCGCGGTGATGACGGAATCGAGCGAGAAGACGATATCGATGACCACGATCTGCGCGATCACCCCCCAAAAGCCCGTACTCTTCTTTTCGGGCTGACCGCTTTCCTCGCCTTCCACGGTGCCGTGAATTTCGTGCACACTTTTCCACAGGAGGAACAAGCCGCCCGCGATCATCACGAGATCGCGTCCGGAGAAGCCATGGCCGAAAACATGGAAGAGCGGTGCGGTGAGCCGCGTGAGCCAGAAGATCGAACACAGGAGGAGCACGCGTGTGATCAGCGCCAGCGCCAGACCGATCGTCCGGGCCCGTCCCTGCAACGCCTCGGCCAACTTCCCGGCGAGGATCGTGATGAAGATGATGTTATCAATCCCCAGGACGATCTCGAGCGCGGTCAGCGTCACCAGGCTAATCCAGAGATTCGGGTCCGTAATCGACATGGCCGGAAAGGAAGGTCTCGAAAACGTTTCGGGTAAAGGCAAATCGGCAGCCGAGGGCGCTACTTTCAGGCAGCGGATTCCCCGATGGAAACGCTGGCGATGATTACGCTCCGCATTTGGCGATGCACGGGCGAGCGGCGTTTCGATGATGCGATGCGCGGCTGCTTTTCGAGGACTGGTTCTCAAAGCGGCGCAGCAGCGCGCGCACTCCAAAACGCAAGCGTTCCTGGCGCGCTCAACAGCGATTCGGCCGGCGATGTGGCAGGCCGAAAGGCGGCTATCAATTGTCCCCACGGCACCATGGACTTCTCGCCAAGCCTCAAATATCCACTCTCCACTATCAACTCAGGCACTACACGAGGTGAAAGACTTCCTTCAACTCCTGCGCGACCGGACTGTGGTCCGGATTGGCCGGCATCACATCGGCCATGCGCGTCCACCACTTTTGGCAGATGGGCGTTTGCGCAATCGCGTTCCACCGCGCCTCGTCCTCGATCTCCACATAGCCGAAAAGCTGCCGCGTCCCGGGATGCAGGAAGATGGAGTAATTGTGCGCGCCATGGTCTTTGAGGACTTGTTCCAGCTCAGGCCAGATCGGGGAGTGCCGCCGCGCGTATTCTTCCTCGCTGCTGGCATGGACGGACATAACAAAAGCTTTGCGAATCATAGTTCCAGTCGGGGATGCGGCGGCCACTTTCCCGATTACCTGCCTCGCCTTCAAACCTCTTTCCGCGGATTCCGTGCTCGTCTTTGCCCGCGAACGGTGCGAGAAGCGGCGCGCTCCTTTCATCCATGCATCGCCGCCGTTTTCTCACCGCGCTCGCTGCCGCGGGCCTTGGCACGCCGCGCCTCGCCCAGGCCGTGGCCGACAGCGACACCCTCGAAATCATCATCGACAACCGCGGCTGGGGCAGCGCTTCTTCGGCCGATGTGCGCGCGGTGACTCTCTCCGCGGCAAATGAGGTCTGGCAGAATTGCCCGGGCCAGCGCATCAAGCCGGTCCACATCTATCACCGCACCGATTTTCCGCAGACCGATTTCGGGCACGACTGGCGCGGGCGCATCCGCATCGGCCTGAACAGCGAGGACGCGCGTTGGGCGCAGATGGCGTTTCAATTTGGCCACGAATTCTGCCACGCGCTCGCCCAGCACAGCGCCATCGCCCTGCACGGCTGGCACCCGGGCCGCCATTCGAATCTCTGGTTCGAGGAAAGCCTGTGCGAGACCAGTTCGTTGTTCGTCCTGCGCCGACTCGGTGTCACGTGGGCGCAGAATGCTCCTTATGAAACGTGGCGCTCCTACGCGCCGGCGATGGCCAAATACGCCAGCGATCGTCTGGCCAAGCCGGAGCACCAACTGCCCGCCGATACCAGCTTCCTCGCGTGGTTCCGACAGAATGAAGCCTCCCTGCGGGAGAATCCCGTACTGCGCGAAAAGGAAGTGATCATCGCGCGCCAGATGCTCCCGCTCTTCGAAGCCGAACCGGCCGGCTGGGCGGCGATGGCTTATCTCAATATCGGCGCCCATCAGCCGGGCAAGTCGCTCAGCCAGCATTTCACCGAGTGGCAGAATTACAGCCCGCAGGCCCTGCGCCCGTTCCTGGGCCGGCTCACCGCGCTCTTCTCCGGCCCAGTGTGAACGCGAACCGGTCGCATTGGGAAAGCAAGGGGAGTCTGGCGAACATGTCACACGTCAGCGGCACCTCCGTCTCATTTCTGACCGCGGCCGCGGCCCGGGAATCGCCAGCCCGGTGAAACCACGGAAGCCGCCGGGACCGCTTCACTCTGGAGAAATAGCTCAGCGCCGCTACTCTGGAGGCCCCGCCTCCCCCTCGGCTGATCGCTTGACGCACCCGCCTTGCTTGCTTAGCGTGCGCGCCTCATGTCGAAAACCGCGCCTCTTGTTGCCCTGACGCTGCTGTCCCTCCTGATGCCTCTGAGCCAGGTGAACGCAGCCGTCGTCTATCGCTCCGACGAGGGTTGGACCGTGGAAGGTGACGACACCGCGGTGGCCGGCAGCGCCGCCGAGCAAATGAAAAAGGCGGAGAAACTCGAGGCAAGCGGCAACGACTCTGGGGCTTACAAATCGTACAAGGCGCTGGTCAAACGCTTCGGCCAATCGTTTCTCGCGCCCAAGGCGCAGCGCAAAGTCGGCATGTTGCTCGAAAAGCACCACGACTACGACAAGGCTTTCGATGCATACAATTCCTACCTGACGAAGTATCCGCAGGGTGAGGATTTCGATGCGGTCGTGGATTCGATGTTCAAGATCGCCAAGCTTTTCCTCGAAGGCCAGAAGCGCAAGGTTTTCGGCGTGCCGGTGGGGCCCTCGATGCAGCGCGCGCAGGCCATGTTCGAGAGCATCGTGAAGAACGCGCCGTTCAGCAAACTGGCGCCGCTCTCGCAGTTCAATGTCGGCCAGGCGCTGGAGAAGCAGAACGATTATCCGAAAGCCATCGAGGCGTATCAGGCGGTCTACACGAAATATCCGAATGACCCGGTGGCAGCAGACGCGCTTTATCAAGTCGGTTACGTTCGGGCGAAGGACGCTCGTGAGGGCTCCTACGATCCCGCGACGAATCGCAAGGCCCGCGAAGCGTTCGAAGACTTCACCGCCCGTTATCCGAATAGCGAAAAAGTGGCGCAGGCCAACGAGAACATCCGCAACCTCGAAGGTGGCACCAACAAGAACATCCTCGATATCGCGAAATTTTACGACAAGACGCGGAAGTTCAAGTCGGCGGTCATTTACTACAATGATGTGATCAAGGCGCAGCCCGGTTCGCCCGAGGCCGAATATGCGAAAGGCCGCATCGAGGCGCTGAAGAACGAATACGGCGAGGACGCCCTGCGCGCCGGACCGGAACGCACCGAGACCGGCAACCGCGCGCTCGAGCGCCGGAAACTGCAGGCCAAGGTGGATACCGTCTCGCGACCGGACTACGTCGGCCCGCCCGTGGCGGAGCTAAAGCAGAAAGTCGAGACCGCGCCGGCGAAGCCAAAGCTGCGCACCTCACCGGATAACCTCGGCCCCGTCCCGGCGGTGGAGCCTCCGCTGCCCGGCGGAGAGACGAAGCCCGCGGGCACCCTGCCTCTCACCCCTGCTCCGCCCGAGTCCGAGCCGCCCAAGCTGAACCAATGAGATTCGCCTTTTTGCTGTCCCTGGCAGCGTTCGTTTTCACCGGTTGTGCAGGATATCACATCGGACCGGTCCAGCCGAAGTTCATGGAAGGCATTCACAAGATCGCCATTCCAACCTTCCGGAATGACACGCTCGAACCCCGCGTCGAGACAATCCTCGCCACCACCGTCATCAATCAATTCCAGCAGGATGGCACTTACCAGATCGTCGACGAGAAGGATGCTGACGCGATCCTCGAAGGCACGCTCGACGTCCTTCAGCGCAATCCCGCGCGCTCGGTCCGGGGCAACGTCCTCCTCACCAAGGAATACACGCTCAACGTACGCTGCCGCTTCAAGCTCACCAAGAAGAGCACCGGGGTGATCGTCGACCAGCGCGTCGTCACCGGCACCACCAGCTTCTACGCCACCGGTTCGGATTCCGTCTCTCAGGACGTGAACCAGGACGAACGCCAGGCCGTGCCGCTGGCCGCCGCCGACATGGCGGTGCAGCTCGTGAGCCAGTACGCCGAAGGCTGGTAAGGCGCGGGAAGCCCTGCCCCGTGCTCTCGCTCGTCGCCACCCCCATCGGCAATCTCGGGGACATCACCCTGCGTGCGCTGGAGACGCTGAAAAGCGCCGATCTCATTGCCTGCGAAGACACGCGGCACTCGGGCAATCTCCTGCGCCATTACGAGATCCACAAGCCGCTCGTCAGTTACCACGAGCACAACGAAGCGCGCCGCACCGCGGAATTGATCGAGGAGCTGGCCGCCGGCAAACACATCGCCGTCATCACCGACGCGGGGCTGCCGGGCATCAGCGATCCTGGCCATCGTCTCCTGCGCGCCTGCATCGAGCGCGGACTACCTTACACCATTCTGCCCGGCCCCAGCGCGGTGCTCACCGCTCTCATCGGCAGCGGTTTTCCCGCGGAGGCGTTTTTCTACGGCGGCTTTCTCCCGGTGAAGAGCGGCGGACGTGAGCGCGATCTTCTCGCCGCCTCGGCGCGCGAAGTGACCACCGTCTTCTTCGAGTCCCCGCATCGCCTGCTCAAGACGCTCGAAGTCTGCGCTCAGCGTTTTCCCGAGCGCCGGCTCTGTGTCGCCCGCGAGTTGACCAAGCAATTCGAAGAGTTCCGCATCGGCCTCGCCCCCGAACTGCTCGCGCACTATTCCGCCAAGTCGGTGAAGGGCGAGATCGTGTTCCTGGTCAGCGGGGTGTGAAAAGGATGAGGGATGAAGGCGGAAGGATGAAGTAAAGCGCGCTGCGCGGGATGGGGAGTGCGGACGTTCGGTCGCCAAAGAGCGCGTCGCTTTTTTCTTCATCCTTCATCCTTCCGCCTTCATCCTTTTCTTCATGTCCCCCGCGCGCCGTCTCGCGTTCGTCCTCTTCCTCGCACTGGTCTTTCCGTCACTGGCCTCGGCCATCGATATCAAGCGCGACATCGAGTACGCCCGTGTCGGCGATCTGTCGCTGAAGCTCGACCTTTACCTTCCGGAAAAGGCCCACCCGCCGCTGATTGTCTATGTGCACGGTGGAGCGTGGCGCGGCGGATCGAAAAAGGAAAATCCGCTCCGCCCCCTCGTTGATCAGGGCTTCGCGCTGGCCAGCATCGATTACCGTCTCTCCACGCAAGCCCCCTTCCCCGCGCAGGCTCACGATATCAAAGCGGCCATCCGCTTTCTGCGCGCGCAACAATCCCAGCTCGGCATCGACGCGCATCGCATCGTCATCGCCGGCGCGTCTGCCGGTGGCCATCTCGCGGCGCTCGTCGGAGTCACCAATGGCGACAAGGAACTCGAAGGAACCGTCGGCGGCAATCTCGACCAATCGAGCGATGTGCAAGGCATCATCAGCCTCTTCGGTGCCTCGAATTTCATGACCATCCTCGAGCAAAGCACCGACCATGGCCGCAGCGTCCGTATCCCCGCATTGCAATTACTCCTCGGCGGGCTCCCCACCGAAAAACCCGAGCTCGCCAGGCTCGCCAGCCCGGTCAATCACATCGACGCTCACGATCCGCCGTTACTGCTTCTCCATGGCGATGCCGATCCCCAGATGCCGCCTGAGCAGTCCAAGGAACTCGCTGCCGCTTATGAGAAAGCCGGCCTTCCGGTGAAGCTCGTCATCATCCCCGGCGCCGTCCACGGCGGGAAGCAATTCACCGACCCCGAGCGCATCGCGCTCATGAAGGAATTTCTGGAGTCGCTACCCACAAAATAGCGCTCGGCAGGAAACAGGCTGAAAGGCCGTGGTCGCGTGGTAGGTTTAAAAAACT
>NZ_ABVL01000013.1 GCF_000173075.1 Chthoniobacter flavus Ellin428 | reverse complement strand
CCCGCGGAGGGATGCGGAGCCCCGCGGAGGGATGCGGAGCCCCGCGGAGGGATGCGGAGCCCCGCGGAGGGATGCGGAGCCCCGCGGAGGGATGCGGAGCCCCGCGGAGGGATGCGGAGCCCCGCGGAGGGATGCGGAGCCCCGCGGAGGGATGCGGAGCCCCGCGGAGGGATGCGGAGCCCCGCGGAGGGATGCGGAGCCCCGCGGAGGGATGCGGAGCCCCGCGGAGGGATGCGGAGCCCCGCGGAGGGATGCGGAGCCCCGCGGAGGGATGCGGAGCCCTGCGGAGGGATGCGGAGCCCTGCGGAGGGATGCGGAGCCCCGCGGAGGGATGCGGAGCCCCGCGGAGGGATGCGGAGCCCTGCGGAGGGATGCGGAGCCCTGCGGAGGGATGCGGAGGCCCCGCGGAGGGGTGCGGAGCCCTGCGGAGGGATGCGGAGCCCTGCGGAGGGATGCGGAGGCCCCGCGGAGGGGTGCGGAGCCCTGCGGAGGGATGCGGAGCCCTGCGGAGGGATGCGGAGCCCTGCGGAGGGATGCGGAGCCCTGCGGAGGGATGCGGAGCCCTGCGGAGGGATGCGGAGCCCTGCGGAGGGATGCGGAGCTCACGGAGGGGGCGCAGGCCCGCTGAAGAAAGGAAAATAGAAAGGTGAGCGGGATGACACGATCACCCCCGATCGCGGCCTTGGCTTATCAGCCGTCAGGATCTAACCCTGATTGCGTTTGCCGGTCCGGCGGGAGCAGTCTCGATTTGCACGTTGAGCGTGGCATTCTCCAGGATGGCTTGGACGTCGCCAGCGTCCCATCCGGCTGGAATCGTCAGGAGGAATGTGCCCGAGGTCGCCCCATGCGGGCCCTCCTCGAGTTCCGCTTGCGCCAAAAATCGACCCCTGATTTCGGAGCCGTCGACATTTTCGGCGGTGAAGTCGGGGTCTCCCAGCGGGTAGGCGTAGCTGCGAAGCTGGCGCATCGCCTGCTCACAGTATTCGTGGTGGAAGAGGAGGGCGAAGGATTCCGAAGCGAGAAGTTCAGCGACGGTCATGGAACCAGCTTAGGGCCGATCGCCGAGGCTGCAACCGGCAAACGACCTGATCACGCCGTCCCTCTCTGCTTCATCATCTGCCCCATGATGCTCAGTAAATCCAGAAAGCCCTTGATGGTCAACGGCGCCGACCCTTCCAGGCGGTTGTTGATGTAGATGTAGACGAGCCGCTTGAGAAAGAATGACGACTCCAGCAGCTTGGCCGCGGCGCCGCGCGCGGCATCGATGCGTTCCTGCATTTCCTTGTAGGGGCTGAACAGGTCGACCGCTTGTTGATAGGCCCGGCCCGGCTTGAGGAGAAAGCGGGCCACCGTGAAATCCGCCGTCAGGCTGCCCTCGATCGCCAGCTGTTCGTCGACGCCCGGCATGCGTGTCCAGTTGTTGTAGACGTGGGCCACGTTGTGCGAGCGGAGCATGGCGAAGTATTCCGGCACCAGCCAGCCCTTGTTGCGGATCTCCACGCCGTATTGCCAGCCCTTGGGCAGCGCACTCAGAAACGTGTCGAGCATCTGGACGAAGTCGCGCCCGTGTTCGATCTCCTTTTTGTGGAACTGGGAGAACTCGAAGATCAAGGGACCCATCTTCGAACGGAACGGCAGGCACGGCTCGAGGAACAGCCGGGTGAACATTTCCGCATTGAGAAAGTTCGGATTGAGCGTCCCCGCCTTATTCCCCACTCGTGGGATATTCGGGAACCGCTGGATCGTAATATCATCGGTCACCTTGAAGGCCATCTTGAAGCCCTCCGGCACCTGGTTGAGCATCCCGGCCAGGAAATCGTGCTTCGGGAATTGATAGTAGCCCCCATCGAAGCACGTGGTGGAGAACGTCTCGGCGTATTCCGCGAGGCACGTGTCGTTGAAGCGTTTCTCGGCGAACTTGCCGCGGTATTCGTAGCGCTTCTCATCGTAGATCAGCCCGCACCAGCCCGGATACTTCCAGGAAGACGTGCCGACGTAGAGACCTTGGGCCGCGAGGGCGGCGAGTTGCCGGCGATAGACAGGGAGATCAAGCGGGCCGGCCGGCGGCTGCGCGGGTGGCCGCGGCGGTTCTGGTGCGAAGAGGTCAAGCGTCTCGTCGGCCATGCCTCCACTCTATAGGGCACGTCGGCTGGAGTCGACAAGGCCCGAGGCGGCGATTCGCATCGATGCCCCTCAGTTAGGATCGGCCGGAAAGCGCATCGGGTTCCGGACCGCTCGGGCGCGCGATCTCTTGCTGGGCAATCTCCTCCGGCGTCTTGCCCATGCGCATCAGCGACATCCAGAGGGCAAATCCGCCTTTGAATCCGACGTTCATCGCCTCGACATAGGAGCGTTCCAATTCACGATCGACACTCTTCTGGGCCTTGGTCTTGTCTGCTCGCGCCGCGCACAAATACCGGTGCCTGGCCTCGATCATGTATTGCCCGAGCGGATCCTGCGCGTCTTCAACTCTTCGAAGTTCCTTGCGCCAGTTCGTCGGCCAACTGGCGTTGAGCCACAGCGATCTTTTCCGCCCACCGGGCGGCGCGGCGAAGAAAGTTCAAGTTCATGCGGAGGTGGCCGTTACCGCCGGCAGAGTATGATCCTACGGCATTGGAGACATGGGAAACAGGGATTCTCTTTCACATAGGAAAGTGATCATATGAACACTATCGCATGCAACCGAAAAATCCTCGGCTGGACGGAATGGACCGGTAGGCGCTTCGCTCAAACCTTTTTCCCTGCACGATATCATCGCTACTACGAACGCCTCCGACTTCTGCCACGGCCCGCACCGCCTTCTCCGTCTCCGGAGTTGTGCCGTCGGTTGAGTCTTTACTCGCCATGACAGACCTCCCCGTTTACCCGAGCGTCACTTCCCGACATGTCGCCCACGCAGACCCCGCCGGTCCATTGCCAGAACCCTCGACGGTTGGTCCGGGTTCCAGTTCTGCGGCCTTCGCCCACAATTGAGGGGCTCGGCTGCCGGGAGTACTTTTTCGAGGCTCATTTATGTGGTTCATGTGTTCATTGCGACCTGCCGGTTCGACTCCATGCCTGCTCCCCACCCCGCCTCGCGGCGACGCAGTTGGCACGGTCTGCGGTGCTGAACCGTCTAATTGCACCGACGGGACTTTCACCCGCGCTGACGCCCGCTTCACGGGCGCACCAACTGTCAAGAGTTGACCCCGCCTTCCACCCTCCCCCTTCTCTCCCTCCATTTATTTTGGACGGCAGTGCGCTTTCTCCCCTTTCTTCGGAACATTTATTCGGCTAGTCGTCGCTCCAAATCCTCAACCGATTTTCTCCAGCCAGCGACATCGCTCTCTTCCCGCAAGTCCTTTAGTTCTGAGTTGGTCTTGACAATAGCCGTTGCCTTTTGAGCAAGAGCGACCAAGTCGGGGTGAAATGAAGATGAGTATTGCTGCACCCATGCAATAACGCTATCGGGCAAGTTCGAAGACGGATGGCCACGCCATGCAGCCACGATTTCAGCAGCGGCCAAGGACTTGGCCGCAACACTAGCCGTCAACCAAGCCGTATGATGTGAACGACCACGCAACCTCTCGAGAATGGAAGGTGGCGAATGTTTTGTGCCGCCGTGCTCGACAACTTGGCTCAATGCAGTGCGAACAAGCGAGGCATCTCTGCACTCTCGGATATCACCCAGCCAATCCAGCGCCCAGTCATTTTGAAAGCTGTCAGTTCCCCATGTCCCCATAGGGCCTCCAGCGGATTGTGTGAATAGAATAAGATCGCATATGTCAATGACTGCACATTCCTTTTACCCTCTCGTTCCCAAACTCGAGCGGAGCGAGAGGTCAGACGCAATCTGCCCGCAGGGTGGCGACGGCTACGCCCGTCCGGCCCGGACCGCCAACAATTAGCGAAGCGCTTTGGGAACGCAACATCCGGCTTGAAACTCCGTTTCCCCATTTTAATCGATCGGCGATCCAGAGCGCCGATCAAGAAACAGAGTTTCCGCCCGCAGGAGGAAGCGGCAGCGAGATTATTTGGCCCGCGAATCACACAGATGACGCGAATGAAAAATACGCCCATTTGTGTCATTCGTGTTATTCGCGGGCACTTTTTTCACAGGGGCGTGATCGGCGTGATCGGGGTCAATGATCGGGGTCAATCAATGATCAGGGTCAACTCTTGACCGTTGACAGATAGCGCACGTCGAAACGCGCTTTGGCAAAACGCCGTAAATGGAGGACCACGCTATCCGTTGGCATCAAGGCATTCCGCGCCGAGGTCTAGTAAATTTGCTAACTGTCCAGAGTTGACCCCGTCTTCTGCTTTGTCTGCTTTGTCTAATGTGGTTCTGGCGTTGCTTTGCCTTTGCCTTTGCCCTTGTCGCCTTCCTTGCCTTTGTTTCCCTCCTTCGGCGGTTCCTTGCTCTTGTTTTCAGGCTTCGGCGCTTCCTTGGTTTCCGGGCGAGAAACCTGCGGCGCGGGCTCCTTGTGTTTTCCTTCACGCGGACGCTCCTCCGGTGGTTTCGGAACCGGTTGTTCAGGGCGCTTCTCCTTCGGAGCCTCCGCTGGCGGGCGCTTGGTCATGGGCTCGACCGGCGCCTGGGGGCGCTTGATCTCTTCTTTCGGAGGACGCTCCGGCTTTTGCGGTTTTGCTGGTTTCTCCGGTTTTTCAATGGGCTGCTGAGGCTGCGCGGGGCGCTCTGACTTCTTCTCCGGCTTTTTCTCAGGCGGGGCGGGTTTTTCAGCCTCCGCAGGCTTGCGCGGCGGCTGATTCGGTTTTCCGGGCGCTTCGCCGGGAATCGTCTGCCCAGGCTTCTCGATCGTTTCTCCGGGCTTGCGTGGAGGTTGATTCGGTTTTCCAGGCGCTTCGCCGGGAATCGTCTGCCCAGGCTTCTCGATCGTTTCGCCGGGCTTGCGCGGCGGTTGATTCGGTTTTCCGGGCGCTTCGCCGGGAATCGTCTGCCCAGGCTTCGCGATCACTTCTCCGGGCTTGCGCAGCGGTTGATTCGGTTTTCCAGGCGCTTCGCCAGGAATTGTCTGGCCGGGCTTCTCGATCACTTCTCCGGGCTTGCGCGGCGGTTGATTCGGTTTTCCAGGCGCTTCGCCGGGAATCGTCTGGCCGGGCTTCTCGATGGTTTCTCCGGGCTTGCGCGGAGATTGATTCGGTTTTCCGGGCGCTTCGCCGGGAATCGTCTGGCCGGGCTTCGCGATCGTTTCTCCGGGCTTGCGCGGAGATTGATTCGGCTTTCCGGGCGTTTCGCCGGGAATCGTCTGCCCAGGCTTCGCGATCGTTTCTCCGGGTCTATGCGGCGTCTGGCCGGGCTTCTGTTCTCCATTGACGATCGGTTGTCCCAGGGGCCGGGCGGGAGCATTTTGCGGAGTTAAGCCATTCGACTCGCTGGCGATCTTCGTTTTCAACTGCGCGGCCAATTTCGGGTCTTTGATCTGCGCCCATCCTTTGTCCAACTTCGTCGCGGGAATGGTGGCCGTGACCTTCGGAACTCTCGTGGCCTTCCCTCCGGCGACAATCTTCGGCCCGGCAATCGCCAGGACATTCCCCTTCTGCACAAACCTGCCACCTGCTCCCACGGGACTTAGTGCGGTATTGCGCTGAATCACCACCGGCGAGAAGGGACGGCCGCCTCCGCGGGTCAGCGTGTTATTGATGGAGGAAAGGCTGGGACCACCGGCATAGACGACATGATTGTTATTGGTGATATTCGTGACGTTCGTCGTTTTTTGGATGATATTCACGTTTTGCTGACGCTGAATGATCACTCGTGAAATCTGCGGCGCGCCGAAGTCGCGCACGGAGACAAAGTTATAAGCCTGCGGCCCGAGGCCGTAATGATTGTCGGCCCAGCCCCCGATTCCTACATTTGCCGAGAACCCAGCTTCGGGAGGCAAAGGCGCCCACCCCACATGGCCGCCGCCAAATCTCCAGGAGCACCAGGAGGGAGCCCACACCCGGCCCGGCGTCCAGAACCAGCCGTTATCGGCATGGCACCACCGACCGTAGTGATACGTGGCCCAGCCCCAGTCCTCGTCCGAATCCCACGTCCAGCCGCCATCGGAGGCATAGACCCAGTGGCCCACCGTGTAGGGACTCCAGTTCTCGTCGACATGATTCGGCTGCCAGCAACGCCCATAGCTTCCCACTTCCACCCAATGTCCATTCCTTTGCAGGCTCTCATCGCCGTAGAAAACATCGCTGGAGATTCCGACATCGCTCTGGTCCGTGTCGTCCTCGACGCCGGCATCCGTGCGGATGGCGCCCGGCGTCACGGGGCTCGGCCCCTCGGCGACCGCCCCGGGCGGCAAGGCGGCCGATGGGCCGGCCACTTCCTGATTGGTGAGCGCGTAAAAGCTGAAAGGCGTGCTGCCTGAGCGCTGGGTGACGGTGACGCCCGGGCTCGTCGATCCATCCCAAGTGAACCGGTAATCGACGTAGTAGACCTGGTTTGCGTCAGTAAAGCCGCCAGGAGAAGTCGTCGCATCGTCTTCGTTGAAGAAATCCGTCGCCACCGCGGGTTGACCGTCGCCCGCAAAGGCCAGATCGATCTGCCGGTTCTGGCCGGACGGATTGCAAAAATAAACCCGCAGATCGTAGGTCTTCCCGGCCTGCAGCGTCGCAGGATCCAACACCAGGTACTGCTCGGAGCCGTTGTCTGCGCCTTGATTAAAAGTCGCGCGGGAGAGCACCTCGCCGAGCGAGCCGTCCGCCTCGATGCTGGCACTCTTTCCACCGCCGGCGGCCAGCGTGCCCGTGGCCGCGCTAAGGGTTAATCCGGCCGCGGTCGCCGAGTTCCCCGAGATGACGAGCGGCGTGAACGGCACGCCGCCGATGCTCAACCCTCCCGGCGCGTTCCCACCGCCGGCGGCCGCCGTATAAACATTGCTCGTCGTGATCCCGGAACCGGCGTCACTTCCATTGCCCGGGATGCCCACGTAAAAAAGTGTGCCCGCATGGGCCTGCGCTGCGGCGACGGCCAGCGCCGCCGTCATCACTGCCCGAAGGAGATATTTCATGATTGGATTTTCGGCTGAAGATTTAACGGGAGAATTCATCCAGCGGTTGTTGCTGGTTGAGACGGGAGGAGCCTCAAAAACCTTCACATTCCTTCTTCGAGCGGCCTCTGCGTCGTGAGCGTATGAATCGCCGATCCCCTCCCATTGTTTCATGGCAGAGCAGAGCACGACATTGGGGCGAGGCTCCCATTGGATCGGTTCTCAAGCGGAGACTTTCCGGTCCATTTCATGCCGCGCTCTGTCCTCAGCATTACCCACCTCTTTTTTGAACGCCCCGCGGAGAGAAGAAGTGCCTGCGAATCACGCAAATCACGCGAATAAAATCCTCCTCATTCGCGTTATCTGCGTGATTCGCGGGCCCCATCCGAAGTCTTTTTTGAGATGTGGGTAATGCTTAGGCTCAGTCGCCGCCCACCACGGAGCGGGGCGACTACATATCGGATGCATCGACTGTGGATCGAACTATTTTGGGACTATGAAACAGCGACGTCTTTCAGTCTATGTCACTGCCGTGATGGTCGTCCTTGTCATTGCGAACTGCTTGGCGTGGCTCGTCGGAGGCGCGGCGAGGTTTCGGGCAATGGGAATTTACTCTTCGGGATTTTTGATAGGCATGCTCGCCATGTATATCGCTATGCACCTCTACAAGTGGCAATCGAGATAGCGTCATTGTTTTAGGTGCCGGTCACGGATGGAATACCGCTGGTATCGCTGGAATTAGATCTTCACCCCTGGAGGCCCTTGAGGGATTTACGCGACTGCAGCGAGGAACGAGGCTTGAAACACGTTTACTTCAGGCTCAAGACTGCACCGTAGACCCAGATTGAAAGGCTCCGCACAAATACGGAATAAGCTTCGACACGAACCGCATTGCGTTCTACACACGAATGCGTAGCTGCGGCATGTGATCCACAAGCCGCACTCGAAAAAGTAACATGAACACAAAGGCATATCTTACCATCTGCGCACTGCTGGCCTATTTCCAAGGACTGCCTTTCAGTGCCCGCGCCTCCTCGGCGACCACCTACAACATACACGAGCAAGAATCCCTACAACAAACAGGCAGCGCTTCTTTTTCCAACGGCTATACCCCGCTCGGTGGGTTTTACGTCAGTCAATTCTCCATGGTCGCAGCAATTGATACTGGTGGGGCAAGCCTTTCCGCCGCTCCCATCCTCGGCTACCCCAATGGCGGCAGCATTACGTTTTCAACCGGTCCCTCCTCCGCCCCGAACTGGGCAACCGGTAATGGCTACCACATATATCATTGGGGTGCGCCCTTCGCGACACAGGCAGCATTGAATACACAATACGGGACGGGAAACTTTTCCCTTACCCTCGGCAATGCCACTGTGACACCGACCCTTTCACTGAATACCGTGAATCCCGTCTATCCGAGCTCCCCAACGCTCACCAGCGGCGGAACCTGGAGCGGCACTAATCTCCTCATTGACCCCACAGCTACCACCGTCCTCACATTCAACACGAGTTCGTTCACTGCCTATTCGGCTGCGACCGGCTCGAGCACCTCCGCCGCCCAAATCAAGTTTGAGTTTGTCGATTCCAATTTAGAGCCCATTTCCGCTCCAAGCGTTTCCCAGAACGGCCTCGGGAAAAGCGATCCAGCTCTGACTTCCTTCACCATCGCTCCTGGCACTTTGGTCCCCGGACAGACCTATAACTTCCAAGCCAATTACACGGCGTATGACACGGTAAACAACGCGTCCTTCACCGGAACGGGAATATCGGGAAACCCGGTCGGGCTGGCAGGTGAATTGACCACCACCTTTATTACCATTCAAGCCGTGCCAGAACCTGCCTCCGCCGTATTGCTACTTGGTTCAGGATTAATATTCCTGCTCAAGCGACGACGGCATCTTGCTCATTGAGCACCGACGCGCGCATTGTGGTCAATGGTTTGTGCATTCCTTCATTTCCGAAAATACTCCTCGCTATCTCTGCGAAAAAGACGACGGTGCACATCTGCTTCTGTCTCTCTTTTAAGGAGCCCGCGCGGTGAAACCCCTGAGTCGGCTGGGAAACGTCTCCTTATGCAAAGCCAACTACTCGAAAAAGCCCTTGCCGTCATCAAAAACGAACAATACCTCGTAAATGTCATTTCGAGGCGGGTGCGTCAACTTTCCAATGGCCACAGGCCGATGGTGGAAATCGAATCGCGCATGGGTTTGGCCGACATTGCCCTGATGGAAGTGATCAAAGGGAAGCTGACATACGAGCAGACTTCAGAATACGTTGAAGAACCGGTTGCCCCAGGCCGTCGAGACGACTACCTGAACGAACGCAGAGAACGCGCGTAATGCGTCGGTGGTTAGATGATTGAAGTCGACGACTTGGATCGGATGCTCGGCCAAGTCTGTCTAATCGGGGTAATCGGCGGTAATCGGGGTCAATCGTAATCGGGGTCAACTCTTCGTAATCGGGTCGTAATCGGGGTCAACTCGGTCGTAATCGGGTAATCGGGGTCAACTCTAATCGGGGTCTAATCGGGGTCAACTCTTGACAGTTGACAGATAGCGCACGTCGAAACGCGCTTTGGCAAAACGCCGTAAAGGGAGGACCACGCTATCCGTTTGCATCAAGGCATTACGCGCCGAAGTCTAGTAAATGGTTGAACTGTCAAGAGTTGACCCGCCTTCCGACAGGGCTGGGCCACAAATTTAAGAACCGACCCACTGCAATTTCGACCCGGTATTTTCTCCTGTGCCAGATTTCCAGGCTGAGGTAAGAAAAAATGGCCGGGCTACACCTGCAGTCTCGCCCACGCAATCCGCAACCCATCAACCATGATCCTTATGTCTTGTCTCGCTGGCCTCTGCCGCTGGGTCAGAATAGCCTTTGTCCTGTTGTTCTCTGTTTGTGTTGCGCGGGCGGAAATCGATCCGGACGGCGCCGATGCACCGCCCGAAATTGTTGCGCGGGCAAAGCAACTCGTAGAACAAAAGGACTATTTAGCGGTGGAGGCGATGATCGCCGAGGTGGATGCGCAGAATGGAAAAGACCATGGTCGCGCTTATTTCCGTGCATTGTTGGGCATTAGAAGCGCCGTTGTCGGATGGCCGAGATATCCCGCGAAGCCGGACTATTCGCGAATTTGGCTTGCTAATAAGATCCTTTGGAAGGTCTACCTGACACCGTATTCGCGAATCGAGGATGCAGCACTTGTTCAGGAGATGAAGAACCTGCTTGGAGGATTTAATGCGCCTCCTCCGTTGGGCGATTTCGATCGGGACCAATTTGTCGCCTTGCGCAACGACGGTATAGCTAGATTGGAGGCTTACCGGGATTTGTTAGCGGCTCATACTGTGCCGGGCTATATACGAAAGCCTATTGAACCCCATCGAACGGGGTTTTTTAGCGAAGAAGAGGCAATCCAACGAGCAAGCCCAGAAGGTCGAAAGTTAGCCGCGCTATTGACGCAAAATGAATTGGAGAACGCCGAGCAGGACGAGTTGAATGCTTCCCTACATCGGCTTAAACATTTTGCGGAAGTTGCGATCGAGGATTCTTTTTGCTGGGCGCCACAAGACGAGGCAGCGGTGAACAGATTGCTTGGCAAGTTTTTCGGAAGTGACAAAGAAAGAGCGCGCATTTTTTCTGAACTTCAGAGCCGCCGCGAGACCGAGCGAGTAAAAAAGGCGCTATAATCGGGGTATAATCGGGGGTATAATCGGGGTCAATATAATCGGGGTCAACTCTTGACAGTTGACAGCTAGTACATATCGAAACGCGCTTTGGCAAAACGCCGCAAAGGGAGGACCACGCTATCCCTTTGCATCAAGGCATGACGCGCCGAGGTCTAGTAAATGTGTCCACTGTCAAGAGTTACCCCCGCCTTCTGACGCCCAAGCTTGCAGCTCCGCACGCACCCGCTCGATCACTTCTTCCCAGTCGCCCGCAGATTTTTGCCGGAATAGCCGCATCGTCGGGTACCACGGCGTCGTATCGCCATGCAGCCCCCAGCGCCAGTCGGGCACGAACGGCAACAGCGTCCAGACCCGCTTACCCATCGCCCCGGCGAGATGCGCTACGGCCGTATCCACCGTGATGATCAGGTCGAGTTCAGACATCGCCGCCGCAGTATCTTCAAAATCGTTTATTGACCGCGTTAGATCAGTAACTCCGGAAGGCGCGGGATGGCCCAACTGCAGACTACAAAACCTCACTTCCGGGATGTCCAGAATTGGCTGGAGAAGTTCCGGGGAAATCGAACGTCGTTGATCCCTGTAGTTTCCAGGGTTACCGGCCCAGACGATGCCGACGTCCAATCCGCAGGAAGTTCTCACATTCGGCGTGCAAATATAAGGATCTCGCGTAGTGATCGGCGCGTACTGCTTCAATGTCAGCGGAAGACTGGCCATCGGCAGATGGACATCAAATTGAGGAAGTGGGTCACCATCCGTAATGACCTCAGCGACACCTTTGGCATTGCGAAATAGTCTCGTTAGAACACCAGGGCATTCCACGATCACGACACCCCCATTTTGGGCGACGATCGTCGTATATCGGACGAACATGATCGCGTCGCCAAAACCTTGCTCGGCGTGAAGTAGGATTCGGCGATCTTTCAAAGGTCCGCCATCCCACTTTGGCTGGTTGAAATCTCGCTTGCGCGCCAACGGCAAAAGGTGGCGCGATTCGTAGAGGTGCCATCCTTCTTCGAATTCGCCGTGGAGGAGTAAAAGGAGCGCAAGATGAAACTTTGTAGCGACTTGATTCGGCTCGATTGCCAGTGCCCGTCGGCATTCCACTATCGCTTCATCTGATCTTCCGAGATCGGCAAGGATGATCGAGATGTTGAGATGAGCTCGGCTATTGACTGGATCAAGAGTAATTGAGTGGCAATAGGCGTCCAAGGCTTCCTTGATCCGGCCCTGCCCTTTCAAGGCGTTCCCAAGATTGTTATAAGCAACCGCAAAATTCGGATTCAACTCAATCGCACGCCGACCTTCCGCCTCCGCCCTACTGTAATCGCCCAACGCCCGATAGGATTCACTGATATTCGAATGAGCGGCGGCGTTGAGAGGGTTGAGACTGATCGCTCGTTCGATCAAGACAACGGATTCCGAGTGTCGTCCTTTCTGGTGCTCCACTACTCCCAAAAAATGCAGTGTTTCCGCATGATTTGGATCTACCGAGAGGAGTTGACGATAAATTGCCTCGGCCTCGGCTATGCGTCCGAATTTATGATGTGACAATCCAAGATGGAAAAGTGCGTCGGAACCACGGGGAGACATCTTCAAAATACCATCAGCTGATGGCTACCTCTCCGTCAAGAGCGAGTTGGTTACGTCCCAGGCGTATAGGCCGTGCACCGACCATCCATAAAGGTAATGCTTCCGATGGTGTTCGGACCCGTCACGGAATACGTGCCGTCTGCGATCGGATTGATGCCGGAGGCGGACATCACATCGGCGTCGTTGACCGTCACCGCTCCCGGTCCGTTGTGACCGTTAACTCCGGTAACCAAGCTGGGTGATGGTCCCAATGAAAACGCATAGTCACCCTGAAGTGATGGTGGGTTCGTAATCCAATTAAAATACAATTCGACGTAGTTCACCGTAGAAGTGTACAAGGAAACAATAGTTCCCACGTAGGGTTTCCCGGATGCATCAGTCAATACGAAGTAGCAGTATCCCAGCTCTTCCAAGAGCGTCGACAGATCGATCGACGGGCCATTCTTGGAGTTGATCGAAAAAAATATGTGCGTCGATGCCGAAGGGTCGGCATTGTCGAAGCCAAATTCACCGGCATTGATCGTTGGGTTAGCGCCCCCCTTGTAGGTCCAAATCGGAAGCTGCGGAAGCGATCCGCCTCCGCCGGATGGTAATGGTGAAACAGTAATGCCCATAGTTAGATTACCTGCGCATAAAACGCGCAGTCTGCGCTTCCGATGGTTTTGCTGAACGTCCCAGTCGAGGAATTGCTCACGGCGATTCCGTTGGCCGCGGAAAGCGGCGTCGGAAGATCCAGCACCAGGAGCTGGCCGGCCGCTACCGGGATGGGCGGAAAGAGCAAGGTCACGGCCCCGTCCGACGGCACGGTCGCGGAGTCCATCAGCAAAATGAATTGGGCCGCCGCCTTGGAGTTGAAGACCGAGAACTGTTTCAGTTTTCCGCCGGAGCTTTTCAGCACCTTGCCCGCTTCCAAAGCAGTACCGCGCACTTCGACCACTCCACTGGACAGCCCGCCGCCGGAGTCCACGGTAATCGGGATGGCCTTGGATCCGTCCGTGCTCAGCCCGCAAATGAGAATCGGCCACGAGAACAACTCTCGCATCCGTCCGAAAATCGACGCTGTGAATCCGGCAAGTCGTTCACCCATAAGTTAGAGGTCCCAGTGATGTGGAGTGACCGAGCCCAGGATATCGACCGCCGGCCGCCGGAATAGTCGATCACTATCGCCGCGTGGAGCGTCGAAGGATGAGGCTCGAAAGATACAATGGCTGGCCATAAGTCGTGGCGTTGCTCCCGATGGGGTGAGGGTCAAGCGGAAAAGCGCCAGCCGAAGGTTTTGGTTGCTTCCGACCATCTTCTTCGCGGTGTCGTCTTTCGGCGCCATTCACCGCGACCGAAAGCGATCGCAGCGAGAAAATAGCGGTCAGCCAGCAAATCCTCTGTCACCGCCGAGAACAACATCCTTCGCCCAAACCCCGGCGGCGCTGGGTCGACCTGTCCAATTATGTCGCCTGCCCCCTTTTCCCCTCGCACCCTCAATAAATCGTATCCGGCCCGTCGTCATTGGGCGGAATCGGATCAATATGGATGACATGCCCCTGCAGTGATTTCGCCACGGCGGTCGCCAGACCGCCGACCCGATCTGGAAAATAGTGCGCCACAAAATCTCTTGCTCTCAACTCGCAAAGTTCTGCCGCCGCAGGCTTCTCCGATTTCCAATGAATGCCGTCAAAGCTGACGGCGTGGCCCATGATTTCGATGATGGCAGCCATAGCTTCGTTTCACCCAAGCTTCCGCTCTCAGTAAGCCATGTGCTCCGGTGGCGGCCCTTCGCGTTGGGGTTTCGGATCGAGATGAATCACCCGGCCGTTCAGCGATTTGGCCACGGCGGTGGCGAGGCCACTGACAATGTCCGGATAATAACGGGCAACAAAATCTTTTGCTCTCAATTCGCAAAGTTCCGCCGCCGCGGGATTTTCCGAAGCCCAATGAATGCCGTCGAAGCTGACGGTGTGCCCCATGATTTCGATGATGGCTGCCATAGATTCTATTTTACCACTCCCCGCAGGGTGTTGACAACAAAAGTGAAGTATTCGGGGTCCTGCTCCGCGAAGAGCGCCGGATCGGCATGCAATCGCTCGATGCCCATGGTGAGCACCTCGGTGCTTTTGTCGGGATACTTTCTGCCCGCGTAGGCGTCGCCTCCAAAGTCCTTGAAATGGTCTTCGATGGCGACTTCGTTGTCCCTTTCATAGGTCAACGCGGGCGCACCAAATGCGCCGCCTGGCTACCCGTTCTTTTCCTTCTCCTTCATTTCCTTCTCGTATTGGGCCTCTATCGCGGCTAGCGCCGCCTCAAATTTCGCGCGGGCCTTTTTTTCTTTCTCGATTTTGTCCGGGTCGTCAGGAAAGGGCCGCTCCTTGTAGTATATAGCTGATGCCTTCAGCTGAGCGTCGGCCCGACGCAACTCCTCCGGTGTCGGCCCTTCTTGGTCGAATAAGTCTTCGAAACGGTCGTCGAGGATGCACTCATCGTCCCGGGTGGGCTCGTTTGGCGGAGTGTTCATAGGTCAATACGGGCGCGGTCTAGTTACCCTTTCTTTTCCTTCTCCCTCATTTCTTTCTCGTATTGGGCATTGATCGCGACGATTGCCGCCTCATATTTCGCCCGCGCCTTTTTTTCTTTCTCGATTTTTTCCGGGTCGTCGGGATAGGGCCGCTCCTTGCAATATACAGCCAGCGCGGCCAGTTCTGCGTCAGCCCGACGCAATTCCTCCGGGGTCGGCCTCTCCCGATCGAAGGGCCCTTCGAAACGGTCGTCGAGGATGAACTCATCGTCCCGGGTGGGCTCGTTTGGCGGAGTGTTCATAGGTCGGTCCGGGAGTAAAGGATATCCTCCGGAAATTCTTTTTGCAACTCGTTCATAATCTCATGCGCGAAGATCTGGCTGGACTGCTTTTTGCCGACCTTGTTGGCGGCCCTCTCCGCAAACTGCCGGTTGCGCACCTTGGACATGGCGGCCTTATAGGCGCTCGTCATTTCTTCGGCGGGCAACCACCCCTTTGCAGGCCGCTGCAGGCGAAAAAGGACGGCGCCACCCTTGGGAGTTGGGCAGACGATGCGGATTTCCCCTAAGTCGGCCTTCGCGGCGAAGTCCAGATCGCCTTCCGAGAAGGAGTTACCGCAAGGATGATTGTGCGTAAAGATGTTATCTTTCAGCAGGGGTATTTCCTTCTTTTTGAACGGCACCTGGTCCTTTATTTTTCCGGGCTTTCTCATCAACACACTGCCGTCCGGCAGGTACACGGTACCATGCTCCAAAGGTTCGTTGATCACTTCCGCTTCCTCGACAGTAGCTCGGTTCGGTTCCGCCACAATTCCCTTTCCTGGTTCCGGCGGAGTTACTGGGTCCAAAGGATGCGTATAGAAGGTGGTATGGGCAGCGATCCCTGACTCGTCCCCCTCGTCGGAATTCGTCGCTGTCTCATCAGGAACATCCGGCGTTCCAGCCTCCGGCGTAGTGAAGTTCGCGCCGGGCGCCGGCGCGCCGCTCTCCGGCGGCGGAGCATCGTCGCCTGGGGAACCTGCCAGCCGTGTTTCCGCCTGCGGTTTGACGTGCAGTTTCCCCGCAGCGTCGCGGATGGCCACGTTGCCATTCGGAGAGCCGGGTGGCGGCCCCGCGGCCAGCGTGCCGGTCAAGCCGTCTTGCGTCTCGACGGGCAGGCCGCGGTGATCATCGGTAACTTCGCCCCACGGCCCGGGATTCGGCGGCGCGGCGGGGGTGCCCGTTGCGGTCGCGCCGCCCTCCGGTGAAGGCGCATCGTCGCCCGCGGAACCCGCCAGCCGCGTTTCCGCCTGTGGGACGACGTGCAGTGTCCCCGCGGCGTCGCGGAGGACGATGTTGGGGTTGGGGGTATTGGGCAGCGGCCCCGCGGCCAGCGTGCCGGTCCGGCCGTCTTGCGTCTCGACGGGCAGGCCGCGGTGATCGTCGGTGACTTCGCCCCACGGCCCGGGATTCGGCGGTGGGTTAGGATTTGCCGGAATGTTAGACTTCTCTCCGCTCTCACGTGGCACATCCGGCGCGGCGGGGCGGACATCGGCGGCATCGAAGAGATGATAGTTACCGCTGGCGTCACGGACCGCTGCCTTTTGCGAATTGGCATCGCCCAGCGTGCCGGTGATGCCGTTGCGCGACTCCACGGGCGTTCCCCGGTCCGCCTCGGACACGCCCCACGGTCGCTCCGGCGCGCCCGGAGTCTCCGGCGCCGGCGGGGTGGCAAAGGATTGACCCTCGGGCGCCGCGGGAGTAGAAGGCCGGAATGATTGCGAGCCTGTGGAGCCTTGTCGGACCAGACTTCCTGGTGATGTTAGCCCTGCTGGTGGGTTTTGTGATGTTAGTCCGCTGGGTGTGGATAAGTTCGACTCGCCGGGACCGGACTCCGCCACCGGTCCCCCAGGAACGGCCGGCGACTCCGCCGCCGCCCCCGCGCGATCATTGATCCCTTTTCCCGCGCGCACCTTGTCGAGGAAATCCGCGGCGACCGCGCGGAGGGCATGGCTGTATTGCGCGGCCTGTGCCTGTTGCTCCGGGGTGTATCGTCCGCCGGCTCCTTGCGCGATGCCGTCGAGCACGGCGACTTGCGGGTGCTGCCCGCTGAGGATGCTGCGCGCGGTGGCCAGTTGCTGCGGCGATTGGTATTCCGTCGATGCACCGTGGCCCGCGAAGACCACCGCATTGACCAGGTCATCCAGCGTCGGCGTCGGATTCTGACCGGCCGCGGCCTTCCCCGCGGCGCCCGCGGCCACATTCACTCCGCTGCCGGTCACCCACGCGGCCGCGGCCCGGGCCAGGGGCGACGCCTCCAGCGGGACGATGTTTTTCAGGATCTTACCGGTGACCCCTCCTGCGCCCGCAAACAGCAGCGTGCCCGGGAGCGTTTTCAGCGCCGCCACGAGGCCCGCTTTGGCGGCATCGGAGTCCGATGCGCCGGCGGCTTTGGCCTGGTCGTGCGCCTCCGCGCTGGATTGCGCCGCGGTCTGCATCCCCAGGGTCAGGAGGCCGGGGATGCCGCCCAGGGCGATCCCGGGCGCATTGCCGATCAAGCCCCCGACGAGGTTGGATCCGATCCGGGTGGCGGTGGAGGGTTCGCCGAGTTGCACGGTTTCACCCGAATCCAAAACCACGGGTTCGCCGCGCAGGAGCGCCTCTTGTTGCTCGGTGCGGTGTTGCAGGGCCGGGAGGGCAGCGGTGTGATTGGCGACCTTTTGCAGCGCCCAAGCCACGGGCATGATGCCCCCGGCCCACTCCGGCAGCGCCTTGCTCCATTGCAGCGCGCCCTCGATGCTTTTTTCGAAAGTGTGCGCCCCCGTGAGGGCGGTCCTCCACAAGAAATTCGGGATCCCGGTAATCGGTTGCACCGGCGCGCCGGCCGGCGATGGCGGCGTGGCCGTGGTCGCCGGCGTCACCGAGGCCGCTCGATCTGCCTGTGGCGACGTCGCGGTGGGCTGCGACGGCCCGGTACCTGGCTGCGACTGCGCAGCGTTCGGCTGCGGCTGTGCGCCGGTCGGCTGCCCCTGGGCGTCCGTCATCGGCGATTGCGAAGTCGATCCTTGGTCCGGCGAAGCGGCGGTGAGCGGTTCCGTGGTGGGCGGCCGCGAAGTCGATCCCTGGTCCGGCGAAGCGGCGGTGGGCGGTTCCGTGGTGGGCGGCCGCGAAGTCGACAGTGCGCGGTAGGAGCTGCGCAAGTCATCCAGGGTATCGGCATGATCGCTGACGATCGCCGCCGCGCGGTTGCCGAGGTCCGCGAGGTTATCCCGAAGAAGCTGGGAGTGCGGCGTGAGCCGCGCCGGACCCAACGGCGAAAGCTGATTGGCGCTGGGATCGGCGAGTGCCGCATTGATCTGCACTTGCACCGCCGTGTGCAACGCCGCCGGATCGGCCAGCGCATCATCCGGCACGCTGAACCCGAGATTGGCCAGCTTCTGCCGGGTATCGAGCATCGACTGCCCGGCCGCCTGCCGCGCCGCCTGGTAATCCCGCTGCGCCGCGGTCACCGGGTCCGCCGGATCCACCGGAGCGGGCGAAGCATCCGGCCCGGAGTCCGACGGCGCGTCGATCAGCGTGAGCGCAAAGCCCGGTGCGGCAGCCGATGGCGAAGCATTCGACGGCGATGTGACCGACGATGCCGAAGCATACGACGGAGACGCATCGGGAGAAGTGACATTCGACTGCGCATCCGGCGGAGCATTCGGAACGTCCGCGGCATCCGGCGAGTCGGGAATCGAGTCATCCGCCCAAGCTGTGGTATAATGAGTCAGCCCGCGTTGCGCGAGATCGGAGGCCTTGATCGTGGCATCATCGAGCGTCACGGCGCTGCTCGTCGTCGGAGCGGCGTCCAGGGCCTCGAGATTGGATTCGGAAAGAGGATCGCCCATCCCCCGCGCCCGTTGCGCCCCAGCTTCTGGAGGTCAAGCGCGAAAGCATGGAGTTAGGGAATTTTAAACAACACGGTCGCCACGGCTAATCTATACGCAGAGAACACAGCGCGGCCGAACCGCAACCAAAGAATTTTTTGAACGCAGAGGCCGCAGAGGCGCAGAGAAGAAGCGGAGATGGGCTCGTGGAGTAAAAAAAACGCGAATGGACGCTAATGAGCGCGAATCAGAAACGCATTCATCTTTCTCCTCTATTCGCGTTCATTGGCGTCCATTCGCGGTAAAACATTTACGCAAGCTGCGTCCACTTTTCGGGTAGCACCGCGGAGAACGCAGAGGGCCGAGGAAGAGGAGGGCAACCGAGCGGAGCGAGAGTTATCAAATGAATGTGTTAGATTAGTTCCACCGTACCAGCAGCTCCATGGTTGCCGCCGGCGCCGGGAAAACCGGCACTCGTAAACGAGTTACCCGGGGCTCCGCTGTTGCCAGAGGCGCCGCCGTTCACCCCCACCCCTCCCATGCCTCCGCCGCCGACTTCGGCGCCACCCCCGGAACCGCCATTGCCGCCGAAACCTCCGGCCCCTCCGTCGACGGAGTAACTACCCACCAAAACACCGGCCTCATAGTAGATGACGCCACCATCACCGCCATTGCCTCCGGTGCCGCCGCTGCCGCCGTTGGCAGTCACGCTGCCGCCGTCCCCGCCATTACCGCCATCGAAGGCGTGGCCGGCGCCGTCATCGATGGCGTTGCCTCCCGCGCCTCCCGTGCCACCTTGCCCGGAACCGCCGCCTCCACCGGTCCCGCCGACACCCCCGCTGCCGCCTACCGCGGAGACGTTCGCGACATGCAGCGTGCCGCGCAGGGTCACGTCCCAGGCTCGTTTGCCATCCGTGCCGGCGCCGCCGGTGCCACCGACGATCGTCACCGCGCTAGCCGGCGAGCCATCCGAGGGCGGCGAGCCATCCGAGCCGGGGTCTCCGTTCCCGCCCATCTCAAAATCGCCGTCCGTGCCCGGGCTCCCCCCATCGCCGGAACCACCGTTCACGGCCAAACTGCCGATGGTCGCGTTCTTCCCCGTGATCTGCCCCGCGCTCTGGGCGCCCGATCCTCCGCTCTGCTCCGCTTTGATGACGACCGCCACGGCCACATGAGTCAGTGTTAAATTCGCATTGGCCTGGCTGCCAAATGGGAAGTTACCCGTAACCGTCGTCGGGCTGCCGGCATGATACCCCTGCAGAGTTAGCCCCGTGGCGAGGAGGTTATCGTATTGCGAGACGTCCGGCGTGTCCGAGTCCGCCAGGTTATAAGTCTGGGTAAAGCCCAGCACCACCGGGCTTCCCGGGAAACCGGCGGCGAGCGCGGAGACCGCCGCGGCGAGGGTGGCGTAGGGTTGCTCGGGATTGTTGAACCCGGCCGTCCCATCATCGCCGGTGTTCGAAAGAAACGCCGTGTTAGTATAAACCGGCGGCGGCCCCGGAACGAGCCGCGGCCGATAACATCCCAGCACGGGTGTGGCGACGAGGATCATTGGTAGGCGATGACCGAGCCGCTGCCCAGCGTGATGAGGGTGAAGCTGCCGAAGAGCTGTTTCCCCGCGGGAATGGTGGCCCCCGAGGCCTCCAGCCCGGGGATATTACACGTGACCGCATCGAAGACGACATCCGTCACCACGTCGATGACCGTCCAGTTACCGGTATGCGTATCCGTATCGGCGATAAAGTCGCCGCCGGAAAATCCGTTGGCCACGATGACCGGCTGCGCGGCCAGTTCCCGCCGCCGCCCGAAAATGCTGACATCGTACCCTGCAAGTCGTTCGCCCATAGGTTAGAGATATAAGTGGGGTGGAGTAATCGCGACCAGGATAGCTACCGCGCGTCGCCGGGATAGTGGAAGTCGGCGGCCGCCTGGCGGGCCGTCGAAGGAGAAAGCGCGAAAGATAGAATGGCTGGCCATCAGTCACGGCGTTGCTGCCGACGTGGCGAGGGTCAAGACGAAAAGACGCTCGATCAACGCTGGCGTTTGGGAGTGCGGCTCGCCCGTCCGCCGACCTGCCACTATTCCCCTCCGCCGCCTCGGCGCTGCAGCCTCAGCATAACGCACATCTTTTCTCGGATTTAGGACTAGGGTAATACGGCCGTAGCTCACTGGGAGGTGCGACTTCTTAGAAAAAACCCTGCGTCGCGGAGCGACGCCCTCAAAGAGAGGCGCTACGCGCATCGGTTTTTCGGTCAGCGACTAGGAAGTCGCCGCTCCCAGTGGCGCCATCCCCTTCGACGTCTAAACGTGGGTAATGCCGAGGCGGCAGCGCCGGTGGCACTACGGGCCGGTGGCGGTCTCTCAACTCTCAACTCTCAACTCTCAACTCTCAACTCTCAACTTCCCCCTCCCCCCTCCCCCCAGCCGGCGCTGCATGTCGCGGTTCAGCACCGCTACGCCCGCGGGCGTCGGCAATACCTTCTCGCTCGAATTGATCACCGCCGGACGACCGGCCAGCACCACCGGCTGCGCTTTCGCCGTCCGCGGCGCGCCGCCGACTCCCGCCGCGATGGCCCGCCGTTCGCGCTTGATCGCCGGCGCGAAGAGGCGGCGCCCTGCGGCGTAACCCGGCACCCGGCCACGCGCAAAATTCTTCGGCGGCGGCGTCCCCTCCACGGTGGCCATCGGACCATTCGGCCCGGCGAGCTGCTGCGTGGTCGTCCCGGCACTCGGGTCGTACTGTTTGTCGTAACTATTGAGCACATTCTGCGCGGATTGCATGTCACCCTTCCAGGTCGCCGCCTCGGCGCGATCGGCCGCCGTCGGCTGGCTCCTCGCCTGCGGCGTGAAGGCGGAAGCCTCCGCCGGCGGATTGCCCGCATCGGACGATGGATCGTGCGGAGGGTGGAAGACATTCGGCATGGAATTGGCGCGCCGCATGTTATCCGCGAGATCGATCTGGTCGCCGCCGCCCTCGGTCGCATAACCGAAAGCGTAGTTAGGGATGAAGCCTCCGCGGGCATCGTTCGGCACGTCCGCGGCAGCCATGTCGCTCGCCGGCGCGGAATCGTCCTCGGGCGTCTCGTTCGAGGCCTCATTCCCGGCATTCAAGCCCTGCAATGCATCGTCGTTGTTCAGAGAGTTGACCTTCTGCTGAATGACCTCACTCGGCGACGTCGGTGCGGGCGGACCCTCCAAAGTGCTGGTGCTCGGCATGTGTTGGTTGGCCGCCTTGGCATCCAAGTCCGGGGCGTTGCTCGCCGTAGCCAACGGCGCGCCCGACACCTTGTTATCCTGCATCTGGTGGTAGTTATCCAAGCCGGGAGTCGGCGAGCTACCGGTCAGGGAGCCGGGCGACGTTGGCGCCGAATTTGGCGTCGTGGCCGTGGGAGCAAACATCGCCGGCTGTGCGCTGGCGGGTGTGGCCGGTGACGCGGGTTTCGGGGCCGCGTTGACGTTATTCGCTACCGCGGATGCCGGCGTGCCGCGCTCGCGGGCGGCGGATAGAGCCCGCGCCTTATTCGAAATGGCCCCCGGCTTAACCGAGGCAGTGCGCTCCTGCGCTCCGACATCGCCCGTCGAGGTGCCGCCTTCGCGGGCCAAAGATTGAGCCCGCGCCTGAGCCGAAATGACGCCGGGATCCGTGGTGGTATTGCGTTCATTCTGGGCGACGTCCGATTCGTTATTTCCGTAGCGCAGGTAATCGCCCACGTCTTTGGCATTCTGATCCGTGATCCCGATGGAACGCAAAGTCCTTTCCGCCGCATCTCCCGACCGCAGGTCGAGATGCTTCAACCCCGTCATGGCGTCGCCGCCCACGGTTCCCACATTGAACGGGCCGGCGTCCGCCTGGGCTTGAGCGGCCGTCTGCTGCGCCGCTTGGGAGGCCGCGGTTTGCGCGGGCGTCGGCGTGGCCGAGCCCTTGGCAATGGATTTCATGAGATTGCCCGCATTGGCAATGGCCGCTTCCTCGCCATACGGCTGGCCAGTCAGTGGATTGGTCGATTTCGCGTAATTGACAATCGCCGCATTCTCCGGTGTCCCTTTCTGGAATACCTCGGGATGACTGGCAAAAAGATTTTGCCGTGCCGCTAAAGCATCCCCTTGCACGCCGTATGCGTTCCCATTGGCGTCCCGCAGAAGCGTGCCCGTCGGGGCGTACTTCGACACCATGATCGGACCGTATTCACCCGAAGTGGCCCGGTCGTAAGCCGCCTGCTTTTGATTCTCGGCGCGGGCGCTGGGGTCGAATCGGACGCCGCCCTTGCCGTAATCCGTGGCGGTGTTAGTCGGGCTCGTCGGCTGAACGCCGGAAGCTTTGTCGAGCAGCCCCTGCACGAGCGAGCCGTTGACGTCCGCCGGTGCGTTCCTCACCGTGCCATTGAAAGACGGGGCCGGCGCGCTGGAGTTCGCCGGCGCCGAGGTGCGTGACGCCGGCGGTTGCGCGCCCGCCGCCCTGTCGAGCAAGCGCTCGACGTTGGACCCGCTCTTGATCGAGCCAACTCGGAACAACGACGGCAGCATGCCAGCGTCTGCCGGTGCGGACGATGCCGGAGCCGTGGACGGCGTGGACGGCGTGGGCGCCTTCGCCGGCGGCGTCTGCGACTTCGCCTGCCCCTGCGACTTCCGCGGGAACTCTTTTGTGAACCCGCTCCAGTCATGCGGCGCGGTCATCGCCAAATCTCGGGCACCTGGCGGCGGCGCATCCGGCGCGTCCGGCGGAGCGGACGCGTCCGGCGCCGGTGCGGGGACGAACGCCTTGGGACGTGCGCTACCGTCCGCCATTTGCGGGAAGTTTTTTTCGAATCCATCCCAGTCATGCGCCGCGCTCAGGGCCAGATCCGGGACCACCGTCGGCGCGTGGCCATCGATGCGATAGTTAGCCGGGCCGTAGTAAGCGGAATAACCCGCCGGCGGATAACCGGCGGCCGCTCTGCGCTGGCCCTGAGGAGTGTAGTAACGTTTGGAACCCATGGGATTTTCGGTTGATTAGTTGGGATTGGCTTTGGCGAGAAATTCGGTGTGTTTGGCTTCCGCGAGACCGCGGATGACCCGGGCGATGTGCTTGCGCTGGCAGGCGATGTCGCGCCGGGCGGTGGGCGTCTCGAGGTCATTGAGAATCTTGTCCTCCGCCTCGATCAACGGCTCCACGAACTCCTGGAGGAACCAGATGAAGTCGTCATTGGTCTTCAGCCGATAAAGACGGCCGGCGGTGTTGGCATGCTTGGTGTATTCCAGCCGGGCATCCTCGGCCGCCTGCGTCTCCACGATGATCCGCTGGGCCTGCTGGGCCTGCATGAGAAGGGCATCGGCGTCGGGCATAAGTCAGGGTGGGTCAGATAACTTCAGAACCGGTCAGTCGAAAAACGAGAAGCCGAGATAAGACGCGGAAGCAGTACTGGTGGATCGCGATCTCCGAGCGCGATGGCTACCCCCCGCGCGCAGCGCCTCTCCGCTGTAGCGGCGGCCTGCGACCTGATCTTTATACACATCTTGGGCAATTCTGTTTTGGCGAAGGGATAGCGTCTCCCCCCACGGTGTCATCCTGAGCGGAGCGCTCGTGGGCCAGTGGGGAGCGCGCAGTCGAAGGCCCCCGCCGCTGACGTGCGATTCTCGCTGGTTCTTCGGTTGCGTTTGCCACGCCGTTCCAGAGACGTCTCGCTGGTTGTTCGACCGGGTTTGCCCCACAGTCCCATAGGCGTCTCGCGGACTCGGCTTTCGACTGCGTGCCCCGCCGCCTGGCCTCCGGGGCACTCCGCTCAGAATGACCGCGGGGAGAGAGCGGCCTCGCAAGGCAGCCGCGACCGGATATCCTATAGCATCGCTTTCGAAAAAGTACATAACCTGGCTCTACGCCGCGGCGGAAGGGTTTGGCAGGACCTGCGGTGATGTCATCGGTGTCATCGGTGCCATCGACGTTGATTGCTGCGCGCCTTGCTGCGCCGACTGCTGCGACTGCCCCGACTGCCCTCCCCCCTGCCCCCGCTGCGGATCCGCCTGAATCCCAATCTGCTGCAACGCCTGAGCCTGCTCACTCGGCAAAAGGTCCGCCAGCTTGATCCCAATGCTCTCTCCGAGATGCGGATTCGGCGGCGGCGGCCGCTGTTGCCCTTCGGCCTGAATCTCTTCATCCGACGGCTCGACGAGAATGTCATCCGCATCCTGCACATCGAGACTGCGCAGCATCGCGATGAACGCGAAGCGCACCTGCTTCTGCATACTCGGACGCATCGCGTCGTACTGCTGGATCATCGCCACCGCCTGCTGATTATTCGCCAGCGACTCACTGCTCCGCGCCTTGGTCAGCAACAGCCGCACCTGCCGCGGCAGATCGCGAATCTCATCGCGATTCAACCCGGCGAGCAACTGCCCGCCCGGCGAAAACCGCAGCGTCTCCAGGTCCGCGTTTTCCAAAATCAAATCGATCGCCAGCTCACACAGCCCGGTCAGATCCTCGGCCATCATGTTCTCCGTCGCGCGCTGCAAAGTATTCCCCGTGCGCTCCACATTGCGCGTCGCCGTCGCCGTCGCGTCCTTGGCAATCTGCGCGCCTTCATCCTGCAACTGCCCGATGTCCGCGATACCAAACTCGATCTGCCCCGTCTGGATGATCTTCTGGATCATCTCCCATTCCAGTTGGTTTTGATCGTGCAAATTCTCCCGCCAGATCACCGGGTTGCTGGGCCCCAGCGGCCGATCGTTCAGCTCGCTTTTCACCCGGTAAATCTCCGTCCCGCCCATGCGAAACTCCTGCGCATCCTGGGCCTCGATGAAGGCGTCCACCTTCATGAAATCCGCGCTGGCGTTCTTCGTCGTCTTCAGCTTCGCGCGGTTGAACCAGTAATCCACCGCCAGATTGCGCTCGTGGAATTTCTGATAAATCCCCACGCCATAAGCCCGCGACGGCACACTCTCCAGCCCGCGCAGGATGCGGAACGGCGGACTCTTCATCCGCATGTTACCCAGATACTCCGCATGCAGCGGCACCTGCCGCGCGTAATCGAGCACCAGGAAAAGCCACGTCTCGTTGGCATCATCCGGATGGAGCCGCACCCGGTAATAACATTCGTGCACATTGCACTTGCGGCGAATCGAGCTGCCCTGCGTGTTATAATACTCGCCGTGCTCGCGCTTCGGCATGCTCGCCCCGCTCTTCGGCGAATCCTCCTCCGGCGCCGGAAAATTCAGCCCCGCCTTCAGCGGCGCATATTTCTCCGCCGGATCGCTGGAATGCCCGTAGGCCGCCAGCACCCGATCGAGCTCATCGTCGTAGACGTGGACCTGCAGCGGGCTGTCCATCAGCTTCGGCTGCTTGATGTCATACAAAAAATCCTCCACCTGCAGCCCCGCGCCCACCAGGCAATCCTGAATCGTGTCCGTCCCGATCAACCCCGGCACCGTCTGAAAAACCGGTTTGCTATCCGGCCCTAACATCGTCGCCGGATCAAAGACAAACGCCGGCTCCTTCTTCAACCGCGCCTGCACATACTGCCCCTCCGGCACCGGATCGCCCGGCGCATAAAGCGCCTGAAACTCGCCGGTATTCGTCGCCGCGAGACAAAGCACGATATCATCGTGCTGAAAAATGAAATCCCCCTTCGGCGTCCGCAACGGCTCCGCCGCCGCCCGCGCCGCCGCATTAGCGGCCCCCATCGCCTCCGCATCCATCCCCGCCAGCAAAGCAACCGGATCGAACCCACCAGGCGTCGTACTGCCGTTACCCATCCCGCCACCATCGGCCATCGCACTACCATCGGAAGTCGCATTGCCATCAGGCGTCGCGCCACCATCGGAAGCCGCACTGCCATCAGTGATCGCACCGCCATCCGCCATCGCGCCACCATCGGAAGTCGATCTCCCATCTCCCATCTCCGATCTCCGCGCCCCGCTCTCCACATACACCGCCACCGGCCGCAACTCCGGCCGCTGCGCCTTCTGCGTCACCCAGGTCAGCTTGATCACCGAATCATTCTCCGTCAAAGCCACCCGGATCGCCTCGCGCACCACCCCGCGGATGTTACTCCGGGTTAGTTCCTCCTGCAGCTTCTCCTCCACCTCACGGCTCAACGCCGCCTCGCCCTTGTTACTGATATCCGTCGGCATCGCCGCCACAAACGGATCCGTCCCCACGAGATTATCCGCATGCCCCGCCGCGCGCGTGGCCACAAACCGCGCCGGCACCCCCAGCGAAAGATTCCCCCCCGGCGCATCAAACACCCCGCCATAACCCGTCAGATAGCGATGCGCAAACCGCCCCGCATACTCACTGCGGGCAATCCGCCGCCACCACGCCCAAGACCCCCAGCGCGGCTCCGGATTCCCATACTCCAGCCCCATCTCCGTCCGATACTCGCCGATGAGCACACACACATCGCGGGTGATCTCCAGCAACCGCCGCGGATCAATCCCCAGCGCCTCCTCCGCAAAAGCATCGGAATCTTCCGGGCGCGCACCGTCCCCACCCTGCAGCGGAGTCCCCGCATAAGGATCAGGATCAGACGCCGCCGGCACAGCCGGATTAGGAGAAGCAGACTCACCAATAGTCAACATACCCCGCGCCGTTGCTCCCTGCCGCGCGAGGGTCAAGACATTTTCTGCTGATCCTTTCCTTAATCCTTAATCCTTAATCCTTGATCCTTAATCCTTAATCCTCCCTCGTTACCTGATGGGATTAAGATTAAGATTAAGATTAAGATTAAGAATCAGACGTTTTGTCCTCGAGTCCAAACTCGATTTTGGCACGAGAGAAACCGCCCTCCCCGCGTGTCATTCTGAGCGGAGTGGAGGGAGTGTAACGACCGGAACGCAGTCGAAGAACCCGGGCGAACAACCAGCGAGGCGCCTATGGGACTGCGGGGCAAACCCGGACGAACAACCAGCGATGATCTTTGGTAAAGCGGCGGGGTTTGCCCCCAGTCCCATAGGCGTCTCGCAAGCTCGGCTTTCGACTCCGTGCCCCTGTACCAGCGCTCTATGAACTGATCGTTACCCACGTCTTTCCGGACGCGTCCGAGTCGTTGCTGCAAAGAGGCAGGTGTCCCGGAGGGACAAAGGAATTTAGCCGGGGGTAAAGCGAGCTTGCGAGCGACACCCCCGGAACACGCCCCCAACACGAATGCGCCCCGGAGGTGGCGCGGGAACGCTTCGCTCGTGGGAGATTCCTCCGCCCCTCCAGGGCGGGTCCGTGGAGGGACGCAGTTCCGGTGGCCACGCCTGTTCGCCTGAAGCTCACAGGCTTGCGCACCGGCTAAATTCCAATGTCCCTCCGGGACAGTCTGCCGCTTCGCCAACTCAACCCGATCGACGCCACTGAGATGCAGGTAAAGATCCCTCTCGTTCCCAAACTCGAGCGGAGCGAGAGGTCAAACGCAGTCTGCCCGCAGGGTGGCGACGGCAGTCGCCCGTCCGGCCCGGACCACCAACAATGAGCGAAGCTTCGCTAACTTTGGGAACGAGAGAGAAATGCTCTAACGCTCCGGCGCGCGAAGGTCGCAACGCCTCACCGCGGTACCCGCGCTCTATGAACTGATTGTTACCCACGTCTTTCCGGACGCGTCCGAGTCATTGCGGTGAAGAGGCAAGCTGTCCCGGAGGGACAAAGGAATTTAGCCGGGGGTACAGCGAGCTTGCGAGCGACACCCCCGGAACACGCCCCCACACGGATGCGCCCCGGAGGCGGCGCGGGAACCCTTCGCTCGCGGGAGATTCCTCCGCCCCTCCAGGGCGGGTCCGTGGAGGGACGCAGTTCCGGTGGCCACGCCTGTTCGCCTGAAGCTCACAGGCTTGCGCACCGGCTAAATTCCGTTGTCCCTCCGGGACAGTCTGCCGCTTCGCCAACTCAACTCGATCGACGCCACTGAGATGCAGGTAAAGATCCCTCTCGTTCCCAAACTCGAGCGGAGCGAGAGAAACGAGAGAGCTGCGTCCATGACCGCTGTCGGGTGATATCATTTTTTCCCAAGGCCAAACCTCTTCACGTAACTACCCTCCCCCCACCCACGCCGACCCTCTCCGCCTTCTCCCCCAGCCGCCTCCTCTTCCGGTACGCCCGCATCCGGGCGTTGTAGGCTTCGCGGTGTTCTTGTTGCCAGCGGATGGAGCGGCGGGACGCCCGGGTCCGGGCGCGGTTCTTTCGTTTGCGCTCTTCGATGTTGTTTTTCTTCGGCAGTGCGCTGCTCTCCAGATGGCCGTTCAGCCACGCGTCGAGTTGCCGCGCCTGGGCTTTCGTCGGCAGGTCAAATTCGCTCACGCGGATGGGTTTGCGGCCGGTCAGGGTTTCGTGTTTCGTGGGTCTCATGCGATCGGTGGATTAAGGTCGGGTCACGGGTGGGGTGCGCGGGCTGGGTCTAAGCATTGCCCACATCTTTTTTGTCGATTTTTAGGGACCGCGAGGAATTCGACGGTGACCACTGGGAGGGGCGACTTTCTAGAAAAGACCCTGCGTCGCGGAGCGACGCCCTCAAGACGGCGCTTCGCGCGCTTGTTCGGTCGGCGACTGGAAAGTCGCCGCTCCCAGGAGCTCCATCTGTGTCGATGCGCAAATACCGTGCAAAGATGTGGGTCATGCCTAAGGCTGGGCGGAGCTCACTCGAGCGGGGGTAAGCTGCCGTCGGCGTTTTTCAGGCTCAGCAGGTCGAACTGGAAGCGCCATACCTTGAGGCTGATTTGGCCGCGGAGATATAAGTCATCCAGCCAGGCTTGTTGCTCGGCCCGGCTGTGCAGGATAAAGTGCCCGGGCGCCGGCGCCGCCGCAGTGGAGTCCGGAGGTTGATGTTTCCATTCGTCGCCTTCGAGGATTTCGCTCATTTCTTCCGAGCCTTTGGTTTTTCTTTCACGCGTTTCGCCGCCGCCTCGCAGACGCAGTCCGTGCAGATATGGGCATTCGACATTTCGTCCTCGGAAAGCTTCCATTCTCTCGCCGTATTCATATCGAACTGCACCGGTAGTAGGCTAACTAGAAACTCAATTTGCAGCCTCTTGTATGGACTCCGAGTCACGACCTTGACCGGCTGCATGTCGTCTTCCGTGACAGGCTTTGCGCAGATATCGCAAGTTACGGTTACTGTTTTCATATTTTAGCAATTCAGCCCGAAGGCGCGTTTGATTCTCAGGAAAGCATCCGCCTCGGCGAACCAGCGCGCGGGGGATAGGAACCGCAGGGCGTGCAACCACTTCGGCTGGTGGTGGGTGCGCGGCCTCTTCCGACGCCGCGATCAGTGACCCGATGTCCGTGCCGAGCGCGACGTCCTGGCTCAGGACGATGACTCCCTGCTGCCACGCGTAGAAACAATCCGCCTCGCCGGGCTTGGGAGCACGGACCAGCACCTTGGCGCCGCTGGCTTTGGCGATGTCCAGACCGCAGATCGGCGACGCCTCAGGGCGAGGTGATCGCGGCACGGCAGGCACTCGTGGAGGCCGGTTTGGCATAGCTTACTCCCAGCCTCCTCCATGGTTATCGGCGGCGCCGATGAATGGACGCACCGTCGCCGGCCGCGGCGCCGGCAGCCTCATGAATTTCCTCCAACACATGCCGCCCCTCGGCGCGGACGGGATTTTCTGGACTTATCGCTCGACCAACGGTGGCCCCGACGAGCTGCCCTCGGATCGCATTCAAAAGCTCGTGAAGAAACATCAAGGCTGGCTCGTACCGGTGTATGGTTTCGATGAATTGATGGCACAATTTGCCGAGCTTTTCGGCGTGAGCAATCTGTCCGACGAGCTCCAACGCAGTGCCAAGGAAACGTGCGAGAGATACAAAAAGGCCAGCCGCGAGTTGATTTACCGCTTTGCGATTGAACTGGCTGCGAAGGCCACGGGCACGGAAAAGGAACGGCTCTATCGAGCGGCGATCTATCATGCCGAACAATCCGACATGAAAGAGGAGTGGGGATACTGGGAGATCCGGGCCATTGCCGCACGCAATCCTGACGATCAGGAAAAAGCTTACCTGGAAGGACTGAGCAAACTTCCCGAGAGTGCTCCGTTGCTCGGCAATTACGCGATATTCCTGGATACTGTCGTTCAGAAACATGACGAAGCGGAAAAGTTCTACAAACGCGCCATCGGCGCCGCCCCCAAGAATGCCATTCACCTCGGCAACTACGCCAACTTCCTGACCGATGTTCGCCAGAAGCATGACGAAGCCGAGGAGTTCTACAAACGTGCCATCACAGCCGATCCGAATCACGCCAACAATCTCGGCAACTACGCCGAATTCCTCGAAGAGGTCCGGAACAAGCTCGATGAGGCGGAGGAACTCTATCGACGGTCCGTGGAGGCCGACCCACTCTATCCAAGGCATCTTTGTAACTACGCCGCGCTCCTGGCGAGGAAGCCCGCCAACAAGCCCAAGGCCCTAGAACTCGTGGAAGCCGCCTTGCGCATCTCGCCAGACGACCGTCTGGCAAAGGATCTGGCCGAAGCCCTGAAAGCGAAAGCCGCCCCTAACACCGCCAACGGTAACAAACCCGCCGCCCGCCGCCGCTCCAAGAAATCCGCGCGCCGAAAGAAAGAAACCGGTCGTTAGAGCATCTTAAAATGAAACTGTAGTCGCGACTAATTTAAACGCAGAAGACGCGGAGAACGCGGAGGGCCGCAGAGGAAGAGCCTGCCATCCCTCCTCTCCTCTCTCAAAATTCTCTGCGCCCTCTGCGTTAGATTCGGGCCGTTCCTGCAATAGATAGACCGCCCTCAATTCACGACGAAGCTGGTATCTATATTAACCGGCTCCGCAAATCACGCATTGATGCGAGCCAGCGATAATTCCGCCGTTTTGAAAAGCGAACCGTTCGCTACAACAAAAGCTGTTTTCGCGAGCTGCCCATATGTGCTCACAAGCCAAGTATCGGAATGCGACGACTGGAACTCAGCAACGATTAGCGATCGCCAAAAAGCATTGGCGCAACTCGCTCTAACAGCTTGGCCGATTTGATAATTTGATGGTCCGATCAACTTTGGGATGGAGGCTTGAGCGGTGAGTCTCCAATGATCGGTTTAGGGTCTAAACCACGACGGACGCACTCAAAATAAATCGCGTCCCAGAGATGGCGTCGCAATATTTCGCATTCGGTCTCCTGCCACGCCGAAGCCAGATCCATCGGCGTGGCGGATTCATCAATTTGAACATTGATCTTCGGCCCCTCGCTCCTTGGAACTATCACGATGTCGATCATGCTTCGCTATAGGAACATCCCGTCACCTCAGAGGCAACTTTGATATATTCCTCGTCGATATCGAAACCGATGAACCGGGATACGATATCCTCGCATTCGATCGCAGCGAGGGCGGAATGGCCAATGCCAAGGAACGGGTCCAGCACCGTGCAATCTTTGTGCCCGTGAAACCCTACGAGCCGCTCCTCCTCGGCAGCGCCTCGTTGTTAGTCATGTGGCTCCTCCTGCTCTGGATGTACCGCCGCAAACTTTTCCTGCGGATCTGAATGATGGGAGCATAATAGGCGCGTACTTTTTCCTCCAACGCTTCTGTTTCGTCTCCGTTGACGAACACCCCATCAATGATGACGTGCGGAGCATTGATTGGTCCAATTGGCAGGCGAAGCTCAACGGGCAACCCCGGTGAAAGTGATTTGTATTCAGCTTTCCATTTTCCTATTAATGCCCGGATCATTTGCAAGGCAGTATCCAAATCGAGTGGAATGGCGTCGGAATAATCCACCGGGTATTCTCCGGTTGAGGAGTTGATTCGCACTGGTTTTCCGCCAATCCTAAGGCGGCAGTCATGAGTTATGTTTATGAGCATGCGGCAAAATTTACCGCGCCAAGGAACGCTGGCCAGTTAGTTTTACTTACAATAGTAGCGGGATTAGGATTTTTGGGCACGCACTTGAGAGCGAAACTCTGTTTCGCACGGAGGGAGTGTCCGCGGGCGGGATCCCTCGAAAGCCAAACCCGCAGACGCCCCCTCCACGCCCGATGGAATTGGGCCCGCAAGGGCGTGCCCAAATGGAGTTTGGGCACGAGAGATTGGAAATCCGACCTACGCCTCCGCCCGAAAGGCCATTGCACACATAAAGGTAAGGATGCGAATCATCCTGCGACCCGTTGGGGGCGCTTGTAACCCTGTCAATACGATTACCTATGACTACTGCCGTCTGCATCCACTGCGGTTCCTTCAAATTCGGGGCGTTCAATCCCTGCGATCATTGTGGGTCCGTGCCTGTCACGGAGGAAGATTACGCTCTGTCCTTTGCTCTAACCGAGCACTTCAACAGCGAGGAGGAACTGCAGAAAATCGGCGAGCAGATTGCCAGCGGTATAAGGCTTCGGATCGGCCCCGATTCGCTGCCGCCGGATATGCAGGAAATCGCACGAGATGCCAAAGCGGCTTGCGAAAAGATGGCAGCATTTGTCAAGAAAAAACGCAGGAAGTGTTAGTCAACGGCAGCCTTGGCCAATCGCGCTGCCCATGCTGGGCCCACAAGGGCGTGCCCAAATGGAGTTTTTGGCACGAGAGAGAGGTCGGATACCGAAAGAAACTGCCCAGTCTTCGCCGAGTCGATCGAACCGCCCACGCCCTAAGCATTACCCACATCTCAAAAAGACTACGGATGGAGCCCGCGAATCACGCAGATAACGCGAATGAGGAGGATTTTATTCGCGTGATTTGCGTGATTCGCAGGCCCTTCTTCTCTCCGCGGGATCTTCAAAAAGATGTGGGTAATGGTTAGGCCCACGCCACGCCTACACCCCGACCGCGACCATCGGATGAACCTCGCGAGCAATCTTCGCGAGCAGCGGCTTCGCGTTGCGCAAGTCGCATTCCATTTGCAAGTTCAGCCAGAAGCGCGGTGACTGGCCAAAGTAACGGCCGAGGCGGAGCGAAGTGTTGAGCGTAATCGCCCGCTTGCCATGGATGATTTCATTCACCCGGCGTGGCGCCACCCCTAAAGCGCGGGCGAGCGCGTTCTGCGTCAGCCCCATCGGCTTCATGTACTCTTGGAGGAGAATTTCTCCCGGCGTTACTTTGAGAAGCTTGGCACTCATAGCGATGTTTTTGGTCAATGGTAATCGACGATTTCGACCTCGTGCGCCTGTCCGTCTTTCCAGACAAAACAGATGCGCCATTGGTCATTGATGCGGATGCTGTGTTGGCCCGCCCGTCCACCTTTGAGGGCTTCGAGGCGGTTGCCCGGTGGCACCCGCAGGTCACTCAAGACTTCTGACGCCGAGAGTTGTAGGAGCTTACGGACGGCAACACGCTGAATATCGGCGGGGAAACGCCGGGAGCCTTTGCCGTTCCAGATCCTCTCCGTCTCTTTGTCGCGGAAATCCTGAATCACTCCCCCATCCTATAACGCGCCGCGTTATAGTGCAACCCCTCCCTGTGGATAACCGGTTTCCAGTATTTTAAATAGTTTACAAATACGAAACAGCGATCCCGGAACGCGGAGCAGGCGCCTGTCCCCTTGTCCCCTTGTCCGCTCTTCTTCCCTCTCTGCAGTGCTAACCATGAAAATGTCCGCACGACGCGTAGAATTTTTGGCCCGCGAATCACGCAAATAACACGAATGAGGGCAGATCATTCGCGTCATTCGGGTGATTCGCGGGTCACTTTCCCTTCCCTGTCTTTTCGAATGTTCGTGGCTCCCCTTTTGGTTGCGGCTCCGCCGCGCTGTGTCTCTGCGTTTTAAAAAATTTTCCTCCCTGCTTTGCGGTGCGGCACCCGCGCGCTACCAGACCACCTTCATTTCCCGCTTCCGTTCTTGATCCAGCAGCATCTTTTCCGCGTCGTGGCCGCCCGGCTGAATCGCCACGTAATCCAATGCTTCTTTCACGGAGGCAAACTCCCATTCGGCGGCTCCTCCCCGGCGGCGCAGAACAAACCGTGGACCCTGCAATATCTCGATCTCGAACGTTTCACGTTTCATAGAGGCTCCTCCTCTCCCTGATTCGGACGCCACGCGTTCGGCGCATTCAAAAAAATCAATCCGCTTTCAGCCCAGATCGGCGCGTCCCAGGCGCGCCGCAGGCCTTGCCCCTACTGTCGGTCCAACCATTTCCGGGCGATGTCCTCATCTCGGAACACCGCAAATCTGTCCGCACCTTCGACCTGCGTGGCAAACCTGCGCACCATCCCGTAGGAAAGGTCTTCGTCGGTGACGAAAGCCCAGCGGATCGGGCGGAGCTCATCCGCCCTTTTCGCCAGGTCGCCGAGCTCGTCGCCGGAGGTTTCCCACCAGACCGCGTCAAAGAGCACCAGCGCTCCCGTCGCGCGCGGATATTCCGGATGCGCCTTGATCGCCTCCCAGCAGGCGAGAATCTCCGGTTTGCTCAAACCTCCCTGAACTTGGATGAGGAGAATCAGCCCCTCGTTTCCGATCGAATAGTGCATGCGCGTACTCCGTCTTTTTCTTCCTCCTTCCGCCGGAAGCCGACCCAGCGGCGACGGGCGAGGAGCAGGAACCGCCTCGTCATGAATCCGCCGACTCTGCCGGTGGCGGCGTAATCGTATTCGCGGACTCTGCCGGTGGAGGGGTAATCCTGGAACTCCGCTCCACGATCCCTTTGAGCTTCTCTTCGACGTCTTGAATGTCGCCCGTTTGAATCAGCGTGCGCTTCACGAGTGCACCGATCTCCTCTTGAATGTTTTTGATCTCCTCTTTGGGCGTTTCCGGCATGCGCGGGAATCGCCTGAACAGCCGGGATTGGATGTATAAATAATGGTTTCCCCGACAGATTAGTCCCGAGAGGGTGTCCCGAAAGCCGGACAAAAGGAGTTTTTGACCACGGAATGAAGAGAAGGATGAAGGCGGAGGGATGAAGGATGAAGTGAAATGCGCTCCGCGGCTTTGGATGTGGCGTCCTCTTTTCGGGTGACGCCTTTCTTCATCCTTCATCCTTCATCCTTCATCCTTCTGCCTTTTTTGCCCTCGTGCCCGAACTCTATTTGGGCACGCACTTGGGAGCGAAACTCTGTTTTGCACGGAGGGAGTGTCTGCTGGCGGGATTCCCCAAAAGACGCCGTAAGAGGCAAAGTCAACCCGGCGAAACTGCGGTGAAGCGGAAGGTTGTCCCTGAGGGACAAAGGAATTTAGCCTACTCGCCCAGCCGATTCAACAGCCGGAACCCCAGCACCTCGCGCAATGCGCCTATCTCCAGATTGCTCGTGATGATCGTCGGCCGCCGATGATCGTAGCGATCCGCCAGCACCTGATACAGCATCGGCTCCTCGTCCCGTCCGCCGCCCGACAGCCCAAACTCATCGAGCACCAGCATCTCACAATCCTGCCAGCGCGTGATCAGCTCCTGCGTCCGGCCCGCATCATAACTCGCGCGCAGATCCATCAGCATGTCCGGATGCTTGAGGAAAATCCCCGAGCCATTCCACTTCAGCGCCGCTGTCGCCAGGTAACCTTTGCCCGCCCCGCTCCGGCCAAGGAGCAGCAGGAAATTGCCGCATCCACTCTCGCCCGACCTTCGTATATATCCCGCTCACCTCCCCCTCCTCCAGCTCGCCCACGTACACGTCACAATCTCCCCGTGCTCCGTGATCCGCGACAACGCCGAGTCGCCGATCGATTCACGGAAAGCCGGCGCCGTCTCGTTCGAGATCAGCAGCGTGTCCAGGCGGTTCGAGTAGCGGCGATCCAGAATGTCCGTCAGCACCCGCATCTTCAGCCGCTGATTTTCGCCTCCTTTCGCGGATCAGCACGCCAGAATCGCGCAAACGCCTCCGCCTCGACCGCGCGCGCGTCAGCGCCCGTTCCATTCAGTTCCATTCAGTTCCATTCCATTCCATTCAGTTCCATTCCATTCCGTTCCATTCCTTCTTTCCTTCTTCGTCACCTGGCTGACAGCCGGGTGACGGCTGGCTGTCACCCGCCTGATAGTCCGATGCCATCTCCTCCATCCAGCCCACTTCCAAAAGCACCGGGATCGTCTTCTCGAACCTTCCAGACCGCCCATCGCCCACCGCGTTGCCAGCTCCATTGCCCACCGAGTAGTCCACCCATCCCGAGCCGCTCCGATATGCGACGCCCCATCCCTTTGCTTAACCCCGGAACAGCTCTGACCCTCACTACTCCGACCAATCCGATTCGAATTCTGTCCAATCCTGTCCAATCCCCGCCCTTTTCGTCCGAAGGGAAGCTGTTGGCGGCTGAGGAATCGAACCTCGACCGGGTTATTGCCGGCCCTCCGCAGAATTACACTGCTGCCGCCAATGATGTATCGGCTCCGCAATAGTGATCGGTCTTGGCTCAGGATGGCGGGCGCACTGCGACGATGTGCAGCTTCTTCTCTCCCGCCGGCGCCTGAAATTGCACGACGTCGCCGATCTTCCGGCCAACGATCGCCTGGGCGAGCGGCGAGAGCCAGCTGATCCAGCCTGCTTCCAAATCGACTTCATCCACGCCGACGATTCGATACTCGTCTTCCACGCCACCGGCATCGCGGATGGTGACAAACATGCCGAACCGCACTTCATCGCCGCGGCTTTCGGAAATCGCGATCACTTCTGCATCCGCCAACCTTTGCGAGAGGGCTTGCATGCGCGAGGTCACGCGGCGCAATTCGTCACGGCTGATTTCTCCTTCGCCGGTTTCTTCCAATTGCGCTTTCTGATCCGCGAGCACGGCCAGTTCCTTCTGCAGCCGTTCCGCGCCATCCACGGTCATGCGATTGCGAGCGCCACTCGGCAAGGTCGAAGCCCTCGACAGGGCGGCTTCTTCGCCGGAATCATCGCTTTCGCGGGTGAAGGCTTTGCTCATTTTCTCAAGGTGGATAAAGGCAGGACGGGACGCAGTATCGAACCGAACACGTGCCGCTGCACAGGAAATGTGCGAAGTAACTTGGTGAACCGCATCTTTCTTCTTTCTCCGGCGAAAGCCATGGGGGTTCGCGCGCAGTGGCTCGTCCGGCCGCAGGCCCATTTTGAACTCGCGCTCCGGGTGCAAATCGGCGACGCGAGCCTCGGCGAAGTCTTCGCCTTTTGCAGTGGTTTGTATTTCCGAGGCAAGCTTGCTTACGCCACGCGATTCGCGCGCGTTCCAAGTCTTCTCAGCGGCGCGCAGGTCATCACGCCCAGTCGCGGCTTGGTTCCCGCCGAGACGCGGATCGGCCTGAAAGAGCTGCTGGAATTTTCCACGGTGCCAGTGGATGCCGCCGAACCGCGCTTCACCGCGCCACTGCAAGCCACCGCCGGTGCGTTACCGCTGAGCGAACCATTTGAAGTGGTGATTTTGGGTAGCATCGCGACCGGAAAGTACGTCGAAACACTGTTACCCGTCTTCGGTGAGCGCTTGTTCTTTCCCGCCGATTTTGTGGGGCGGGGCGACATGAGCCGGGGCGCGCTCATGCTCAGTTGCGCAGCGAGTGGCGAGGAACTCCGCTATGTGCCGGTGAATGGCACGATTCGCAAAGGACGGCGCGCTCCGAAAGTCTCGTCGATGGCAGCTTCGCGACTTCGCTAACTCCGCTTTTCGTTGGCATGTTTCATGCCTCCAAAGACGTTCCGCGGGACGAACATTTTGTGGCCTCCGGGTGAAACTAACCTACCTTTGTATATGAAAAGCATACTTCGCTCACTTTTCGTGGTCGCCGTGGCTATGTTCGGTCTCTCCGTCCTCGCGTCGTTCGCCAATGACGTCGATGTGAGCCGTGCCGACAAATCCTTTCTCCAGAAGGCGTATCAAGACAGCCTCGCGGAAATCGACGCCGCGCGACTCGGACTCAAAAGCGCCAATGCCGACGTGAAGACGTTCGCCGATCGCGTGGCCGCGGACCTCGCCAAGGCCAATGCGGAACTGAAGACGCTGGCTGGCACCAAACAAGTCACGCTTTCCGAGAATCCGTCGCTCATCGCGGAAGCGAAATCGACACCCTTGGGGGTAAAATCCGACGAAAGTTTCGATAAGGCTTTTGCGCAGACCATGATCGACAACCAGAAGAGAGCGATCGATGCCTTCGAAAAAGCGGCGAGTGAGGGGAAAGACCCGGATGTGAAAGCGTTTGCCGCCAAAATCCTCCCGACCCTGAAAGTGCATCTCTCCATGGCCGAGGAACTCCAAAGTAGGATTGGCAAGTAATCGCCGCCTCGATCGATTCGGAAAGCCAGGAGGTAAAGCTGTTCCGACTATCCAGCATCAGAATACGTCACTAATTTAAACGATACGTAGACGTATTTTCTGAAACTGAATAATTTTTCACACGAGATACAGACGCCGTTAATGGGAATGGTGTAGTCTGGCGCGATGTCCGTTGGTCCCAATTCCCATTCCGTTTTCCGCGATGCCCGTCCTCGCGTCTCTCGCACCATCGCGCGCTGGGTGGATTTCGTCTCCTGGAAATCCGCATTGGGAAGAGGGCTCACCAACGGCCAACCGTCCCTCGGCACGGAAATCTTCGCGTGAACAGCTCCGCCGGTTCCGCCGTGGGGCTCGTTGCTTGGTTTCGCCGACATCCAGTGGTTGCGGACGCAATTCGCTGGGCCATTCCCGCGCTTTTGGTGGGTGGCATCCTGCGCATCCTCTTTGTCAGCTACATGCCGTACGCCCTGTGGGGGGCGGACTCGCGGTCCTTTTTTGTATTCACCCACAAGCTGTTTCTGAACCACTCGTTCAGCCTCGGCGACAAGCGGCGCTATCTCTACCCGCTCCTCATGGCGCCGATGGCAGCACTGCCAGGCGGTGTCCTGCGCTGGTTGCCGATTTTCCAGCACCTCCTGGGATGGGTCACGCTGGTGCCTCTGGCCTATGTGATTCGAAAATCCTTCGTCCGCTGGCAGCTGTGGATCATCCCGATCACCATCCTCTACGCCGGCCTGCCCGAGGTGCTCTGGTGCGAGCACGAACTCCTCGCCGATAACGTCTTCTTCGCCCTGTTCCTGTGGACATTTGCCGGCTGGACGGCGTGGATCACCCAAAAGGACCCGACCCGGTCGCGGCGCGTATTTTGGTTTTTCTTCGTGGCGTTCGCGCTGTTTATTCTTACCAAGCCATCGGGGCGTTTTGTGTGGCCGGGGCTCGCCATCGGAACGCTGATGACGCAAGCCTGGCGCAATTTCGGCTGGCGCCAAATCACCGCCATCGTCCTGCTGATGGGGGTATCCCTGACCGTCGGCTCGAAGCGTCAGGGTTCCCAACTCTTCTATACTTCTGTTTTTCCGCTGACTCGTCTCGATACGCCGCTGCACGCCGACTACAAGGCCGAGATCCGCGATTCGGTGGAGCATTACCGGAACAACCTGGAATACTTTCACGCCATGCAGGATGGGGACCTCTTCTACTTTCTGCGGGATCCGGGCGAGCAGGATGCACGGCCCCTTTGGAAGGCCTTGGGGAAGGACGACAATTTGAAGGTCAAAATCTACATGGATCTCGCGCTGGAAGGCATCAAAGCGCGGCCCGATTTGGTCTTCTATCTCGGCCTGCAGCGCGTCGTCTTCGATGCCAATCTCTCGGCTTACGGGCTTTCCCATTTTGCGGACGGCGGCTACGTGGATCGCTCCGCCCTGTATTACAACGAGGCCGTGAAGGATGAAAAAAGCCCGCTGCGCCTGGCTTTCGGTCTGCCGCCTCACGGTCCGCTTCCGCCTTACAGCGAGTTCGCCCACCACCTGGAACCGGCGCCAGGATCCTGGGCCGCACGGACGGTGCAGACCTGGGTCGCAAGCTACGGGACGAAATTCGATTACTTCCGCTACCCCAAAGTCCCCAAGAATGAGAGCAAACTCTCTCTCGTCCGGCCGACTTTCCTGGGCATCTGGATGCTTCTGGCCATGGGCTGCGCGTTCCTGCCGCGCTACCGCAACACGCTCGGAATCTGGGTCATCATTTCCGTGCTGCAAGTTTTCGCGGTCTATTCCGTTTCGCTGGTCAATGTCCACTATTTCGCCGTCGTCTGGCCGGTCCTTTTCGTGACCATGGCGATCCCTCTCGATGCCCTGTTGGCCAGATTCATTCGTAAATGACATTGGTAATGACTGACAAACCCACCACGAATACCGGAATCAAAGCCGACTCCGGGCCACGCAAAGCCTCGCACATTCTGGTAGCGTGCTTGTGTCTCATCTACCTGGCCCTGAACATCTCCGTGCTCATTCACACGTCGCGTCATCCGGACCTCGTGACCAAAATGGAGTCCAAGGATTCGCGGCAATATATCGAAATCGCGCAGGAGTTTGCCCGTGGTGATTTCCGCATGTCGTACGTCCAGACCATGCCTCACCGGCAGCCGCTCTATCCGCTGCTGCTCGCGCCGGCGGTGAAATTCTGGGGTGACAACCCGATCGCTCTGGGCTCGGTGAATCTCCTCGTGGGGCTGGCGCTGTTGATCTGCTTTTACTACGGCGTGCGACGACTCTTCCAAAGCGATACCGTCGCGGCCATCGGCAGCCTGCTCTTCATCGGCAATCCATTCATGGTGGATAAGATCGCCCGCCGCCTGATGACGGAGCCTTCGCACGCCCTCGTGCTCGTCATCCTGATTCTGCTCTTCCTCGGCTATGTGCGCACGGGGAGGCCGCTCTATCTCCTGGGCATCGCCGCTGCCGCCGGCCTGGACTACCTCAGCCGGACCAATGGTCTTTTCGGCGCCGCGGCCACGCTGGGCGTTTTGTTCGTCTACGATCTTTGGCGTCTCGCCAAACCACGTGAAAACGACACGCGCACCCGTTTCGCCCGCACACGATCCGTCTTCCTCACCTATCTCGGTGCGGCATTCGTGCTCATGATCGTGACGATTCCCACGTGGCTGCCCCGCTATCAATACTTCCACAACCCCGTCCATCACGGGTATCTCTCGAATTTCATGTGGGTGGACAGCTACGAGGAGGGCCACACCGGGCAGATCCAGAGCGAATTTACGTGGAAGGATTACGCCAAAAGTCACAGCGTCGGCGATTTCTTCCATCGTTGGGCGGAAGGATTCTACCGGGTCTACTATGATATCCCGCGCCACGCGGAGCATATCCGGGTGCTCTATTTCCTCTCGCTCCTGGGCATCGTCATCGCCTTTGCCAAACGGCGATGGGAATTTTGCGTCCTGGCGGCGTGTCTCTTCATCCAGTTGCTCCCGATCGTCTGGACGAGTATCACCACTCCCGGCCCACGAGTTGCTTACGGAACCTTGTTGCCGTTCGAACTGTTCTTCGCGACAGTCGGCGTCAGTTTCGTCCTCACCCTCCTGGCGCGGTACGCTCGTCGTGTCGCGCCCGCTCGCTTTCCAGACTCTCAATGACAGTTTCGCCTTCGACAGAAAATACTTCCAACCCACCCCGGGGAATGGTCGCCATCATCGGCGCCGGCCCCGCCGGATTGACCGCAGCTTATCTCCTCTCCCGCGCCGGCGTCCCCGTGACCGTGTTCGAAGGCGATCCGCAGTATGTCGGTGGCATCTCCAAGACGGCGACTTACAAGGACTACCACTTCGACATCGGGGGCCACCGCTTCTTCTCCAAATCCAAGGAAGTCGAAGATCTGTGGAGCGAAATCCTGCCCGACGACATGCTCGTCCGCCCGCGCTCCTCGCGCATCCTTTATAACGGCCAGTTCTTTTCCTATCCGCTCAAGGCGGCCGAGGCGCTCTTCAATCTGGGCATTTTTGAGTCCGTGCGTTGCGGCCTCTCCTACTTGTGGGCGCGGCTCTTTCCGGTAAAAAACCCGAAGAGCTTCGAGGATTGGGTGAGCAATCAGTTTGGCAAACGGCTCTTCCAGATTTTCTTCAAGACCTACACGGAAAAAGTGTGGGGCATGAGCTGCAAGGAGATCTCGGCGGATTGGGCCGCCCAGCGGATCAAGGGCCTCTCCCTGACAACCGCCGTGCTCAATGCCCTCCTGCCGAAACGCAAGCCCGGCAGCGGTGGCAAGACGGTGAAGACCTTGATCGAGTCCTTCCGTTATCCGCGACTGGGCCCCGGAATGATGTGGGAAGCCTGTGCGGAAAAGGTCAAAGCCGCGGGCGGCCAGGTCCTCATGGGACGCCGCGTGACCGAATGCGCTTTCGACGAGAGCAGCAAGGAGTGGACGGTAACGACGCAGGATCAAAATGGGCAGGTGCAGACCCTCCCGGCCCAGCACGTCATCTCCACCGCCCCGGTGCGGGAGCTGTGCTCGATGCTGAAACCCGCGCTGTCCGAAGAGTCCGTTCAAGCGGCGAATCAGCTCCGTTATCGCGATTTCATCACCGCGGTTCTCATCCTGCACGATCGCGACGCCTTCGCGGACAATTGGATCTACATCCACGATCCTTCCGTGCAGGTCGGGCGCATCCAGAATTTCAAGTCCTGGTCGCCGGAGATGGTTCCCGATCCGAAGATGACCTGCTACGGCCTCGAGTATTTTTGCTTCGAGCACACCGGCCTGTGGGAATTGACCGACGAGCAGCTCCAGGAACTCGCCAAAAGCGAGATCAGCAAACTCGGCCTCGCCCGCCAGGAAGATATCGTCGACGCCTGTGTCGTGCGGCAGCGCAAAGCCTATCCCGTTTACGATGACGCCTACGCCCGGCACCTGGCCACGATTCGCGAAGAGCTCACCCGCCGCTTCCCGACACTCCATCTCGTAGGCCGCAATGGCATGCACAAGTACAACAACCAGGATCATTCCATGATGACGGCGATGCTCTGTGCGCAAAACATCCTGGCCGGAGAAACGGTCTACGATCTCTGGCGGGTAAACGAAGACGCCGAATATCACGAAGCAGGCGAAAGCGGCAGCAGCAGTTCGGTCTCCGGACAGCGGCATGTGCCCAAAAAGATCGAGTCACCGGCCACGACAGCCCAGTGAGAGGCCTGACATAGCGGAAGGGCAGCGCTGAATACTGGATGACCCGACTCACCATGTCGGTTTTTCCGCTATTTTAACCACAGGCAGCGGGATGCCCTTGCAGTCGTGCTGGGTCTTTGGAAGAGACAACGGGTTTACCCCGTCTGGCGCTTCCGCCGGGCGAAAATCCCATGCCGCTGCCGCAGGCCATCTCTTCTGTGCGCAGGTCGCTTTATCGCGACCATGGTCCCGGCCCGTCTTCTCCCGGCAGTCTTCGCTGCGTCGCGCCATGACTGCGATCCCGCCGGAAAAGGACCGCCCGCCTTTCACGCTTCGTCGCTGTTTCTGGCTCTGCCTGCCCGCGCTGATCATCGGCGCGATCTTGCGCATCTCCTTCCTCGCCGCCGTTCCCGAGGGCTTTTACGGCAGCGACAGCAACTCCTACTTCGCCACGGCGCATGCGATCTACCTCGATCACCGCTTCGAGATGCCGGCAAAGCGCCGCTACGTTTACCCGCTCCTCCTGACCGCAGCGCCGCCGATCCCCTTTTGCAACACCGTCCAGGTCGTCGCCGCCGTCCAGCATCTCGCCGGTCTTTTCATCATCTTCGGCATCGGTTGGATCACAGGCCACCTCGTGCGTCGCCCCACGCTTTGGGTGCCGCTCGTCACTACTTTTGCGGCCATCTGGCCGCGCACAATTTACTACGAGCACGAGCTCATCTCCGAGACCCTCCTCCTCGGCGCCTTTATCGCCACCGTCGCCATCGCCATCCCACGCCAGGGGCTCGCCGGCGATCGCCGTCTCATTTGGTTCTGCATTCTGGCCCTGCTGATTGTTGCCATCAAACCCGCGGGCCGGCCCCTCTGGCTGGGGCTCATCCTTGCTGCCGCCATCGTCACCCGCCGTCCGTTGCACTGGCCGAAACTCTGCTACGCGACGCTTCCCCTGGTCATCCTCGTGGCCCTTACCTCGGGTAAGGATTCGCAAGGGCCCTGGCTCTTCCTGAGCTCAGCCCTGCCCTTGGTGAAAACCGAAGGCGAGCCCTACGCCAAAGAGCGCGCCCTCATTCGCCCGGCCATCGACTCCGCCCGGCACCGACCTGCCCAACTACGTCTTCAATCAAGGGCACTTCAAAAAGATGCTCATCAATGACGACGCGGACGGCCCCCTCGGTCCGGCTTACGCGAAGCTTCTTTCCAACCGCAAACGCTTCGCGCAAGTCGCCCAAACCCTGGCGCGGCAGGCGGTCCTCGCCCACCCCTTCCAATACTTCGGCATGGTCTGCAAAAAGATCATCGTCGCGGCCGCCGATCGGCACGCCGAGCAGCGCATCGACCCGGCGGAGTTCTGGTCCGACCAAAGCGAAGACGGCGAGATCCATTGGAGCCGGCGACCCAAGGAAATGCAGATGGTTTACGAGATGGATCGATCGGCCTTTGACACCCTTGTCGTCGAACGCGCCACCCACACCGTGTGGTATGCCAAATATTTGAAACCCTTCACCCGCGTCAATTGGCTCCAGGCCCATCGCGGTGAAATCGGACACCCTCCTCGCATTCACATCCAGACCATGGGCTGGCTCGCCTTGCTCGGCCTGATCTCTGCGCTCCTGCCGGGACGTTTCGCCCGCACGTCGTTCCTCTGGCTCCCGCTGTTGCTCTATCTTTTCATCGTTTACGCCATCGGCGACACCGTCACGCGTTACCTCGTCCCCATCGAGTGGATCCTCTTTATTTTTATGGGCTTCGGGTTGGACACGATCCTCGATGGCCTTGCTCTCGCCTGGCGCCGGATGCGTTTTTCCTCCGTCGGTGCGGCGCCTGCGCCGTCACCGGTAGAGGTCGTCTCCTAACATCGGAATACCTTTAAAACGCAGAGGTCGCAGCGCGGCGGAGCCGCAACCAAAGAGGAGCGACGAACACTCGAAAAGAGAGGGAAGGGAAAGTAGCCCGCGAAATCACGCGAATGACTCGAATGATCAGTTTTCATTCGTGTCATTCGCGTGATTCGCGGGCCAAAAATTCTACGCGCCGTGCGGACATTTTCAGGGTTGCGCGCTCGGTCCCAAGTTGCACTTGGGACCGCACTTTGGAGCGAACTCAAGCGGAGCGGAGAGGCCAACCGCAGGTTGCCCCGAAGGGGCAGCGACGGCGGTCGCTGGCAATTTCACTTCGCATGGCGGGGGTGTCGGCGGGGGCGCAAGAACAACCCGTCCGAAGACGATTCCTTCGCAGGCAGTACAACTGTCCCCCAGGTGCAAGTTGGGACCGAGCGCGCAAGAAGCGTATCGCTGGGAAAATTGTAGAATCCACCAGCCCTCAACACTTCTTCTCTGCGCCTCTGCGGCCTCTGCGTTTAAAAATTCTTTGGTTGCGGCTCCGCATTTAACCTCGACACGTTTTTTTGCGCGCTCGGTCCCAAGTTGCACTTGGGACCGCACTTTGGAGCGAAGTTTTACTTCGCATGGCGGGGGTGTCTGCGGGCGCGGGAAATGATGACCACCCGAAGACGCCCCTTTCGTGAACAGTGCAACTGCCTCAGGCAGACGCGATCCCAATTGCAACTTGGGACCGATCCGCAAAATTTCCGCAAGCTGCGGACACTTTTCAGGTTAGGGTAGTGTCCTAATTTGAAATTGTTCCACAAATGGAGATGGAGCCGGTGGGCTTTGAACCCACACGCACGGAAACGGGCACAGAGACGGCTGTATACTGGCGCGCGCCAGTATACAGTGACTCAACATGGACCTTCGAATGTAAGCGTCCGCTGGCGCTAACCATTACCCACATCTTTTTTGAAGGTCCCGCGGAGAGAAGAAGTGCCTGCGAATCACGCAAATCACGCGAATAAAATCCTCCTCATTCGCGTTATCTGCGTGATTCGCGGGCTCCATCCGCAGTCTTTTTGAGATGTGGGTAATGCTTAGCCGCTGGCGCACCTATTGACCGGGCTCTGGTAGATTCGGATTTCGCTCGTCACGGAAATGACTTTGCTCTCGTGCTCGAGTCCCGCTTTCGGTACTGGGAAAACTTTGGAAGCGAGAAAATATGAAATTCGAAACCGCTGAAGAGGTCGCAATCGTTTTATTGCGAACATTTAAGGAATTGGACCAATTGGCCACAACAATCAGAGCAGGGACTAGTGAAGAGGAGTTTGCCGACTATGGCCGCGCGGTGGCCCACGCCATCGGCAATTTGGACTATCAAATTCTGGCAAAGATTTACCGGGAACATCCGGGGCTCGAGAAGCGCGACACCGGACTTCACCCGCCGGAGATGAATGCCAACTGATATGGACCTGAAGAATTTGGGCATTTGGTCTTAGGCGGTGCTGTCCCCGAAGGGGCTCCTGGGAACGACAGAGATGCGCTTCGGGATGCAGTCAGCCGCCTATCAGACGTAATCGAGCAGGCAAAAGACCCGGCCTTTGATGCGCCCAAGAAATACACCGCGTTTCTTCTGCAAAGTTCGCGTCAAACGGACAACATCAAGCCGCGCGAAGGTCGATTTAATACCCTCTACGGAGAGGCGTTCGGATAGGAACAAAATTGTTCCACAGCTAAATTAGGACACTACCCAGGTTAGCACTGCAGAGACGCAGAGAAAAAGATCTACCAATGGGGCTCAATCCCAGGAAGCGTATCGCTGGGAAAATTGTCGAGTCCAACAGCCCCTCGACACTTCTTCTCTGCGCCTCTGCGGCCTCTGCGTTTTAAAAATTCCTGGTTGCGCAGCTGCGTTTTTCTTTCGCATTTTCCCTCGACACGTTTTACGGACTCGGCACCCTGCACGCGCATTCCCAGAACAGTCATGGCTAAAACGATCAAGATCGCCCTCGTCGGCGCCGGCATGTTTGGCGGCGACGTCCATCTCCGTGCTTATTCCGACCTCCAGCGCTTCGGCATCGCCGGGCAACTGGCCCGCGTCGGTCTCGACAAATGGACGCGCGATTTCGCCGAAATCCGTTTCGAACTGGTCGCCGTCGCTACCCGTTCGCAGGCTTCCGCCCAGCGGGCGCAGGCCCACTTCCGCGAGATTACCGGCCATGAACCCCGCGCTTTCTTCGGCGATGCGCCATGGGACGACATTCTCCGCGAGATTCCCGATCTCGATATCCTGGCCGTCGCCACGCCGGACAATCTCCACACGCAACCCATTCTCGCCGCGCTGGCCAAGGGAGTGCATGTCATCACCGAGAAACCGATGTGCCTCACGATCAATGAGGCCGATGAAATCATCGAAGCGGCGCAAACCAAGGGGCTCGTCGTTTCCGTGGACATGCACAAGCGCTACGACCCCGATCACCTCCGGGTGCGCGACGACGTCCAAAAGCGCATCGGCGCACCGCTCTACGGCACAGCGTATCTCGAGGAACCGCTCGAAGTCGCCACCGGCACTTTCAAGTGGGTCGAATCCAGCGACCCCTTCAGCTACGTCGGCGCGCACTGGACCGATCTCATTTACTCTTACTATCGCAGCAAGCCCGTTTCCCTCACTGCCGTCGGGCAGAAGAAGCGCCTCATCCGCGATGGCATTCTCGCTTACGACTCCGTGCAGGTCCGCGTCGATTTCGAGAACGGCCTGAGCATGAACTTCCACAACAACTGGATCACGCCGCCTGAGTTCGAAGGACCGGTGAACCAGGGCCACGAGATCGTCGGCGCCGATGGCAAGGTCGAGAGCGACCAGCAATACCGCGGTTTCCGCTGGTGGAGCAAAGGCGACAAATCGCGCACGGCGAACAACCACTTCACCCGCGAAGTTGCGCGCCCCGATGGCACCAGCGCCTATGTCGGTTACGGCGTCGACAGCCTGACCGTCGGCCTCGCGGCGATCTGCCGGATCAAATTCCACGGCGAGACCCGCGACGCCGTCGCCTCGCTCTACCCCACCGCCGAGGAGTCGCGCATCACCGTCGCGCTCATCAACGCCGCCGCCCAGGTCCGCGATTTGAATTTCGAATATCTGCAGAAAGGCAAAGGCGCCACCGTCACGGCCGCGCTTCGGCCCGGATGGAATCTTCGTGGTCGATCCAAACCGCGCGGGGGAAGGCGAAGCCGCGGTGTTCCAGCGGATTTACGACCGGCCGATTTAGGCTGAGTGTAGGAAGGCGATGGCCCTGATTGGGACGGGCGACTTTCCAGTCGCCCTGCGTCGCGGAGCGACGCCCCAAGAATGGCGTTCCGCGCGTTTGCTCCGGTCGGCGATCCCGCCATGGCGGGATCGCCGCTCCCAGTCGCACGTTCTGAAAGCGTTTCATAGCGGCGCGCCACCAATCCTTGCTCATCCCCGGCTAAGAGACTGTGAAAAAAGTGCCCGCGAATCACGCGAATGACACGAATGGAGCATCTTTCATCCGCGTCATCTGTGTAATTCGCGGGCCAAACGATCTCCCTACCGGTTTATTTCACAGTCTCTACGGGAACAACCCGCGCGCCCGCTTGGCGGCGAGCACGCGCTCGACGCCGATGGCCATGGCGGCCACGCGATGCGGAATCTTCGCTTCGCGGGAGCGTTTGGTCACCGCGGTAAATGCCTGCTCCAGGATGCGAAAGAGCTTGTCCATGATTTCGCTCTCGTTCCAAAAGAACTGCTGCAGCCCCTGCACCCATTCGAAGTAGGAAACGATCACGCCTCCGGCGTTGCAGAGGATATCTGGGATGACGAAGATCTCATTCCAGCGTTCGAAGAGGATGCGATCGGCCGCGGGTGTAGTCGGGCCATTAGCCGCTTCGGCGAGGATCCGGCAGCGGAGCTGACCGGCGTTTTTCTCGGTGATCACGCCCTCGACCGCGGCCGGAACGAGGACATCACACGGCTGAATCAGGAGTTCGTCCGGATCGATGGTATCCGCCTCGGTAAAACCGGCGAGGCTGCCATGCTCATTCGCATATTTCTCCGCGGCGTGAACGTCGATCCCGTCCGCGCGATAAAAGGCAGCAAAGGCATCGCTAATGCCAGTGACTTTCATCCCGTCCTTATAGGCGAGACCCAACGCGGTTACGGCGCCCACGTTGCCGAAGCCCTGCACGATGGCGGTGCACTTTTCCGCGTGCATCTTGAGGACATTCAGCGCGCGCTCGACGAGATACACGACGCCGCGCCCGGTCGCCTCACGGCGTCCCGTGGTGCCTCCGATACTCACCGGTTTGCCCGTCACGATTTCCGGCACAGCGTAGCCCTTGTAGACGGAATAGGTATCCATGAACCACGCCATGACCTGCTCATTCGTGCCCATGTCGGGGCCGATGACATCGGTATGCGGCCCGACAAAAGGAATCATCTCCTGCATGTAACGACGGGAGAGCGATTCCAGTTCCCGTGTCGAAAGTTCGCGCGGGTTAACGGTCACGCCTCCCTTCGCCCCACCGTAGGGCAGCCCGGTGAGCGCGCACTTCCAGCTCATCCAGGTGGCGAGCGCCGCGACCTCGCCGAGACTCACCCCGGGGTGAAAACGCACGCCGCCTTTCGTCGGCCCCATCGCGAGGTGATGCTGCACGCGGTAGCCCTGGTATGTTTGGAGGGTGCCGTCGTCGCGATGGATGGGCAGCGTCACTGCGATCGCCCGCTTGGGGTGCAACATCCGCTCGCGGATATTCGCGTCGAGGTTGAGGTAGTCGGCGATCACCCGGAATTGTTCCGTAGCCATCGCATAGGCGGGATCAGCGTAGATATCCATGGGGTTGCGAAAATGAAGGTTGGCTCTGCCGGTGGGCAGTTGTGCCAGCCACCTTTTTATTCGTGACAGGCGGCCGGCGCAGCCGCCTCAACATGGCGTAATCGCTGCGTGTGGCTAAGCATTATCCACATCTTTTTGTCGGTTTTTAGGGACAGCGAGGAATTCGGCCGCGGCTCACTGGGAGGGGCGACTTTCCAGTCGCCCTGCGTCGCGGAGCGACGCCCCAAAGGATGGCGCTCCGCGCGTTTGTTCGGTCGGCGACCCCGCCATGGCGGGGTCGCCGCTCCCAGGAACGCCATCTGTGTCGACGCGCAAATACCGTGCAAAGATGTGGGTAATGATTAGTCGGTACAGCCGCTTACGATTTGAAATCCCGGGAGCAGAAAATCACAACCCCAATCAATACGAACGTCGCATCGACGCCGAATAGGTAGGCGTAGTCTTCGACCATACGTTGCCACGGCAACGGGGAGCGCAGGACGTTATACCACGTTTCCGTATGCTGGGAGATGAACCAGTGTTTGATGGATTCGAAATAGGGCAGGCCGCGGAAGATGAGGTCGGCGATGAAGAAGGTCAGCGTGGCAATGGTGGCAGCCGCCGGCTTCACGTTACAGCAGGACATCATGAAGGCGAAGGAGGTGACGCTCAGCAGGCTCAAGCCCAGCGCCGGCAACGACGCGAGATAACGGACCAGGCCCGGACCGAAATCGTAAATCACATAGAGCTTCTCCAGTGGCTGGAAGACGAAGAAGCCGCCCGTCCCCTGTCGCAAGGTGCCGACGACCAACGCGCTCAGGCCGATGAAAAGCGCCAGCGCGAAGGTGTAGAGCACACACGTGAGATATTTCACCGCGAGCACGCGCAAGCGCGAGACCGGGCGACATAGCGTCATCCGCAAAGTCCCGTCTTCCACTTCCTTGGCCACGATGTCACCAGAGACGAGCGCGGTGTATAGAAAGGCCAGCGTCGTCGTCCCGAGCACGACCTGAAACGCGAGGGTAATGCCCGAGAAGTATTGCTCGAAGACATAGCCCGAATCCTCGAGCAGGTGGCGCCACGAGCGCTGCACTTTCGGAATCTGGAAGAGCAGCAGAATGACGACCTCCAGCGCAAGGAAAGCGCCGAAACCGAGATAGGTGCGTTTGCGGGCGAAGAGTTTCCAAAGCTCGCCCCGCAGTTGAAGAAAGAAGAGGCTCATGATTCGGTGTGCGGCGTGGCTCCGTTGTGCGTGATGGAAAGGTAGATTTCCTCGAGGTTTCGCCGGTGCGGTTCCACGGCGCGGACGCGGATACCGCCCTGCACCAGGCGCTCGACGAGGTCCGCCGTGTCGAAGTCTTTCCCGACCGTGACCAATCCGTTCTCGACGATCTTCAATTGCTCGATGTCTCGCAAAAGACCCGCGGCCTTTTCCCAATCATCCACCTCGAGCCGCACGCTCCGCTGCTCGCTGTCGAGCTCGGCCCAGCGTCCGTCGAAGACTTTGTGGCCCTGGTTGAGGATCGCGACGCGATCGCATAGTTGCTCCACCTCCACCAACAGATGCGAGCAGAACAGCACGGTGATTCCTCGCTCGCGATTCAGCCGCTGGATGAGCAGGCGCATCTCGTGAATGCCCTCGGGGTCGAGACCGTTCGTCGGCTCATCAAGCAGGATCAGTTCGTTGTCCGGCAGCAGCGCTTGCGCGAGGCCGAGTCGCTGGCGCATGCCCTGGCTGTAAGTCCCGACTTTGTCGCGAATGCGCCTGGTCAGCCCCACGGTCTCGACCGCTTCGGCGATCTTTTCCTTCGGCACGCGGGCCGAGTAACTGGTGTAAATCTCGAGGTTTCGCCAGCCGCTGAGGTAATCGTAAAAGCGCGGCGCCTCGAAGATCGCGCCGGTGCGTTCCAGCGCCTTCGCCCGCTCGCGCTGCACGGAGACGCCATTGACGAAGGCTTCACCCTGATCGGGAAAAACCTGCCCAAGCAGAATCCCCAGGGTGGTGCTTTTGCCCGCGCCATTGTGGCCGAGCAGGCCGAAGATCTCGCCCCGCTTCATCTCCAGCGAGAGATCGTGGAGCGCCGGCTTTCCCCCAAAGGCTTTTTGCAAGTTGCGTAGTTCGATCATGGGGGCGGAAGACATTCCGGGATTGGTCTGCGCGCAGCTTTTCGGTAGCATCGCCTCGCATGCAACTCATTTCCCAAGGTATGCCGCTGGCAGCAGCGAGCCCGTTTCCGTTCCATCCCCGGTTTGCCGAGTTCATTCAACGCGACGAAGTCCGGCACATCGGCACCTGCCTTCTCATCCTAATGGCCTGCGCCCAAGTGGTGCAAATCTTCGCCCTGTGGGGCGCATCGAAGATGGTGGTGGGCAATGATCACTGCACTTTCGGCAACTCCTTCAAAGCATGGCTGCTCGGTCTGCTGCTCTGGCTCGCCTTTATCGTGGGTCTGATATTCGCGGTCCCGTGGATGATTCGCACCGGCGAATACTGGCGAACCTTCCTGGTCGCGGGTGGAATGCTGATGACCTGGCTGCTGCTCGCCTTTCTCATCCCGATGAAGATCTACGTCACCGGTTTCATCCGGGCCTTCGCCATTCTTCTGCTGGCCGCCTGCATCAATGGCGGCGTCATGAAGGTGGTGGAAGTCGTCGTCCCCCCCGTCATGCATTTGGAAAAAGACATCGCCAGCCTGCAGGTGACCTTCGGGAAGTCCAAGGTAGAGCAGCAAGAATTCTTGAACCGATTGCTCGGCTTGGGGAAGCCTGACGAGATCGACCGGATGCTGGACGATGCCTTGCGTCCCATCGGCCCGCAACCGCCCCTGGCCGACCGGGAAGCCGCGCTGCGGAACATCCAGCAAAAGCTCAATGCGCGGCAGCGTTCTCTGCCGGCGGGCGACGCCCACGCGGCGACCGCTTATCAAAATCAACTCAACCGTTATCTTCTGTTTCGCAATGAGTTGATCATCGCCCGAAATGCCCCGGCCGCCAAGCCAGCACAGTGATGTCAAATGCGCCCCGGCATTTACCGGGAGCGATTTTAGTGTTGTTACGCATGGGGCGGGTGGGTAAACTGTATCGGTATGCAAATGGTTTCTTCCGTGCTGGCGGCTCCGACTTCCATTTTGGGCAGTCTCTTCTCTCCGTCTCTCGCTGACTCTCTGCTCCCTGCGGGAATCGCCACTGCAGGGATCGTGATGATCATCCTCGCCATCGTTGTTTCGATCCCGGTTACTATTCTCGTGACCGCCATTCCCATGTGGCTGTCCGCCAAGATCGCCGTTTCGGGGAGAACGACTTACGGCATGGCAATCAAAGTGATCATCTCCAGGATTCTGGCGGGAATCGTCATCCTCGGAGTGGGCGTACTTCTCATGTTCCTGATTGCGGCTGTGGGTGGAAAAAACACCGCTCCGCTTGTCGTTGGGGGGATTTATGCCGCTTTGATGCTCGTCGCCGTCGTCACCAATCTCCTGATCATCGCTGGCACTTATGATATCGGCACCATCCATGCCTTTGGTGTTCAACTCCTGTCGGGCGTGATCAGTATGGTCCTGGGCGCGGTCCTCTTTTTCAGCGGGGTCGCCCTCTTCGGCAAGGACAGCACGGGCGGCCTGCTCCAGGCGGCGGTGCAAAAGATCCACGACGTCCAGGCGAACGGCCTTGCCAAGGCTCTGCCTGCCTTCAACTCTCCCACGACTTCCGCAGCTCCGGCATCCGAGACTGCCGCCCTGCCGCCGCCCTCCGCGGATTACAGCGCGGAGATCGATAATTTGCTCAATGCCGCTCTCCATCCGGACGGTCCCCGTCCTTCGCTGGCCGAACGCGAAAATATCGTGCGCTCCCTTCAGGAGAAACTGCGCGTGCAGAAGGCCAGCCTGCCGGCGGGTGATGCGCATGCGATGCTTGTTTTTCAAAATCAGTTGAATCGCTACATGGCGCTGCTCGAAACCGTGCAGTTGGAGCGTCGGTTGCATCCGCTCCGCGATGAAGTGGTCACGCAGAAGCCGATCGGCCGCGATTACGCGTCGCCGGCGCAGAAGTAGCTAGTTGCCGGTAAAAAACTTCACGTCCTTGGTGACGTGCCCGTCTGCATAGAGAACGTTCACCTTGTTTTGCAGGTAGGGATGAAACCCTTCCTTATCCGAGAGGATGGGAATGTGCGTGGTGTCGGTGACGAGCAGGAAGTTCAAACTGGCCACCGCCTGACCGTTGAGCGCGACATTCCAGAAGTAGCTCGTGCCCGTCGTCGCGGCGTAGTTCTTGTTGTCCGCCGGGCAGGCGAAGACGCCTTTGTCGGTGAGGTATTTGTCGAACGTGTTGTCGATCACCGGCACGTTCTGGCTGAGGTTGTCCCGCGCGATCTGCAGCGTGGGCATCTTCATGTCGTTCTCGTTGAGATAGGCATTCAGCCCCATCCCAAGCTGGCGCAGATTGGAGAGGCAGGCCGCGGCTTTTGCGCTGGCCGTCACCCGTTGATATACCGGATAGGCGAACGCTGCCAAAATGGCGATGACCGCGATCACCGTGATGATCTCGATCAGCGTGAAGGCGCGAACAGCGGGACGGTTCATCGGAGCCCCTGAAGGTTTCTCTGCAGTTGCTCGATCAGCGGCGCGACGTCCATCTTCGTCTCCGCGCTCGCATCGCTGTAAAAGGACTTGAAGCCCTGATCGATGATCTTCTGGCCATTGGCATCGAGATCGCGCTGACCATCCGGGCTATCCTCACCCTCGTGCTTTTTCATGTCGGCCAGGGCCTTGTCGACGAATTGCTTCCGCTTCTCGCGCGTCATCTTGTTCAGCGACTCCATCATCTGTTTGAAGCCCGTGGGCAGCGTGAGGTCCAGGAAGCGTGTCTGGTCGTCCGCGGGCAGGGTGCGGAAAAAGCCATCGACCTTTTTGTTCACCCGTCCCTCGCGGCGCTCCTGATAGCTGAGCTGGTTGAGCTGTTTGGCGACCTTCTCGACGGTCTCCTCGCGATCCTTCGCCGAGGCGTTCGCCACGGAATGTTCATCGAGATAACGCATCACCGATTCGGGCGTGGGCTTCGCGCTATGCGCCCAATAGATGGCCCCGCCCGCAACGGCCCAGATGACGAGCAAAGTGGCAACGATCTTGATCCAAGGGAGGCGCATGGGAGGGAGCTTAGCGCAAGTTGCGGACAAAGAGAAACTTTCCCATCTTCCACTTCAAGACGCCGCCGGCCAAGGGGCGGTTACGGGAAAGAGTTTAGGTACGCCCTCTAAGGCCTAAGCATTCCCCACATCTTTATTCGGCTGTAGGGACAGCGAGGCATTCGGCCGCGGCTCACTGGGAGGGGCGACTTTCCAGTCGCCCTGCGTCGCGGAGCGACGCCCCAAGGATGGCGCTTCGGGCGTTTGTTTCGGTCGGCGACTGGAAAGTCGCCACTCCCAAGGCGCTATCCGTATCGACCGCGAGGCGCTCTGCCACTCCGCCTCGGACTGTGGTTGACTCTGGGGCGAAGACGGGGAAAGTGCGGACGTGATCAAAGTGCTGTTCAGCAACCCCCCGTGGTTTGAAGTCGAGCCAGGAACGAACCATTTGCGCAAAGGCGTACGCGCGGGTTCCCGCTGGCCGAATACCTATCACGCTGGCTCCATGCCGGATTGGTTCATGTTCGGCCACTACCTGCCGTATCCCTTCTTCATGGGGTATGCCACCACGTATGTCGCCCAACATACGGGAGCGGAAGCAACCCTGCGCGATTCCGTGGCTTTGCACGAGAGTTACGACACCTACACGGCCTACCTGCGGGAGGCTCAGCCGGATTTCATTTTCATCGAAAGCGCAACGCCCAGTTGGGATCATGACATGAAGATCATCCGTCACATCGCGACGGTGGTACCGCATGTGAAAATTGCGGTCTGTGGTCCGATCACCACCATCCGCGCCGATGAGATCATGGCGCTCCCCAATGTGGTGGCGGCGATCAAAGGGGAATACGAAAAAGCGGCCGCGAAAGTGGTGCAGGGGGCGACGGGAGTTTTTGAGCACGATCTGTTGACCGCGACGGAGATGAATGCGGCGCCATTTCCTTACTACGATGCGGTCACCGCCTGGCGGTACTACGATCCGAATCCGCAATCGCCCCGCCTGCCGCAAGCGCACGTGTGGTCGAGTCGGGGTTGCCCGTTCAAGTGCTTGTTCTGTGTCTGGCCGGCGACGATGACGGGGAACGACCCGGATGGAGAGCATCGACGCACCGTGCGGCACTACACCGCGGAATACATGGAGGGGTTCCTTCGTGACATCGTCGGGCGCTACGGTTTCCGCTCCATCTATTTCGATGACGACACGTTCAACCTCGGCAATCGTCACGTTGAACGCATGTGTGAGGTGATGCGCAAGATCGCCCTGCCGTGGGGGGCAATGTGCCGCGCGGACACGATCAACCGCGAGACGTGGAAGCTCATGCGGGAAAGCGGTTGCTATGGTGTGAAGCTCGGATTCGAGAGCGGCAACCAGCATGTCGTGGACAATATCGTCAACAAGGGACTCGACCTGCAGGAGGCGCGCGAGACCACCATCTACCTGCGGAATCTCGGGATGACCGTGCACGGCACGTTCACCTACGGGTTACCGGGAGAGACCAAGGAGCAAATGGCGGAGACCAAGGCCTACATCCGGTCGTTGCCGTTGACTTCCTACCAGGAATCAGGCACGGCGGAGATCGAGGGCACGCCGCTGCACACGCTTCGTTCGGCAGGACATTTGGAAAAATATTCCGGCGCGACGATGGATGAGAATTACCGCCAGGTCTCCGATGGGGTGAAGAAGATCGAGGCGATCAAGCGAGAGTTGGCGTTGTTGTAGGGTTTCGGATGTGAGACATCGCTGGCAATAAACGCCCGGCACAGATGCGCGAAGCGCTCGGAAAAAACGGTCATCCTGAGCGGAGCGGGGAACCATGGGCGGAGTCGAAGGACCTCTAATCTCTGCGGGTTTTCGCGCGGAGCTTCCCCAACTTGCGCGTGACCACGCGTCATTCTTCCCACCACCTTCGCCCGCCGACATTGGAGATCCTTCGACTGCGTGCCCCGCCCACCTTCGCCCGCCGGGGCACTTCGCTCAGGATGACGGGCTTTTTTGGAGCCGCTGCGCGGCAGCGCCTTCACGCGTTTTCTCTGTTCGTGCCTCACTCGTCTCCGTTCGGAGACCACAGCCCTACTTCTTCAACTTCCGCAGTTCAATCTGCGCCTGTTGCGCGGCGAAGTTGCCGGGGAATTGCGTGAGCATCTGCTCGTACAAGCGGCGGGCGTCCTCGGTCTTGCCTTTCTCCGCGAGAATGCGGGCCTGCGCGAGGAGGGCGATGGGAGCGCTGAAACTGTTGGCGTAGGTGGTCGTGACTTTCTGGTAGGTGCTCAGCGCCTCGTCCAGTTTGCCCTGGGCTTCGAGATTGGTCGCGAGGCTGGTCCACGCGCCGCTAATCAAAGAATGCTCCGGATACTTCTCAATAAAGGTGTGCAGCGCGGCTGAAGATTCGTCGAGCTTGCCCTCGGCACGCAGCTTCTCGGCGAGCATCAGATAGGCATCACCCGCCGGCATGGAGCCGGAATAGTCCGCGATGACCTTGCGGTAATCTTCGACCGAATGCGCATTCGCGAGCAGCGCCTCGGCAGCGGCCGTGTGCTTGTTGTGGATGTATTCGGAAAGGGCGTAGCCTCCGAGCGCGACCACGAGCAGGCCGGCCAGGAGCAGGATCTTGCTCTGGTGCTTAATCCAAAAAACGAGCGGATCGAATTCGGTTTCGGCAGGCTGAGGCGTGGACGTAGGACTGGGCATAGGGGCGGGCAAGGTTCCAAAAGACCTGCTTTCGCGCAAGGATCAATCGCGTCGGGCTAAAATCTGATGTTCCTGCCGGGTCTTGACGATGCTGTTGGCCGGGACGACGCCCCGCCAGACGGTGCCAGGGTAGATCACGGAATTCCGGCCGATGAGCGAGCCGGGGTTAATGACCGAATTGCAGCCGATTTCTGCCCGATCGCCGACGATGGCGCCAAATTTTTTCAGGCCCGTGGGCACCAGGCCGCCGGCGGTCGGCACAACGATCTCACCGTGATCGAGCTTCACGTTCGAAAGAATGACCCCCGCGCCCAAGTGGCCGCGATAGCCGATGATCGAGTCGCCCACGTAGTTGAAGTGCGGAATCTGCGCCTCGTCGAAGATGATCGAATTCTTGAACTCGCAGGAATTGCCCAACACGCAGCCCGAGCCGACGATGACGTTTTCGCGGATGTAGCAGCCGTTGCGAATCTCGCAGCCTTCGCCGATCCACGCGGGACCTTTGATCATCGCGCCCTGCTCGATGACCGTGCCTTTGCCGATGAAGACCGCACCGCTGATGAACGGTTTGCCGACGAGCCGGCCTTGAATCGCCGGCTTGAGCCGGAACTGCAGGTAGCTGGTGATCTGCTTCAACGCATCCCACGCATTGACCGAATTCTCAAAGAGCATGCGGTGCTCGGTGTGATTCAGGTCGAGGTAGTCGCCAGGGGAAAAAGTCATCGCCACTGTTTAAAGTCGATTCGTCGGTTGCAGGAAATACTGAAATGTCGCCTTCTGTCGAATGCGCATCAGCGAGGGGTGAGCTTGGGGCCTTCCTTGGTATCCTTGACCACCCAGCCTTTGGCAAGAATCTCGTCGCGGAGCTCGTCGCTCTTCTTCCATTCCTTGTCCGCACGGGCCTGCTGACGCTGCTCGACCAGGGCAAGGACGTCCGCGGGGATGGCAGCGGCTTCGCGCTCGAAGCCGAGGACGCTGTCGATGCGTCGCCAGTCGGCCAGCAATTGTGCCGCTTCCGCTGGCGAAAGCTCGCTGCGATTGAGGGCGGAATTGCTTTCGCGGATGAGATCGAACAGCGGGGCGAGCGCGCCGGAGATATTCAGGTCTTCGTCCAGGGCGGCGAAGAACTTCTCCGTGAAATCGGACAATGGAGTCGCGGTAGGGGAAGCGCCGGCCGCGTGAGCGGTGAGACGGTCGACCCATTCATCGATGCGGGCGAGGGAGGCGCGTGCCGATTCGAGACCGGGAAGGGTAAAGTTCAACGGCAGGCGGTAGTTCACCGTGAGCAGCGCATAGCGCGCCTCGCGCCCGGTGAACCCTTTCTCGATCAAGTCGCGTAGCGTGTAGAAGTTGCCGAGCTTCTTCGACATCTTCTGCCCGTCCACCATGAGGTGGGCGCAGTGCAGCCAGTAGCGCACGAACTTCTTGCCCGTGCAGCACTCGCTTTGGGCGATCTCCGCCTCGTGGTGCGGGAAGATGTTATCGACGCCGCCGCAATGGATGTCGATTTCCGGGCCGAGCAGTGCGGTCGCCATGGCGCTGCACTCGATGTGCCAGCCGGGCCGCCCGCGACCCCAGGGAGAATCCCACGCCACGTCGCCATCCTTCTCGTCCCACGCCTTCCAGAGCGCGAAGTCGCCGATGCTTTCCTTCTCGTACTCGTCATTGGCGATGCGGCCGCTGGGGCGCAGTTCGTCGAGATTGAGATGGGCGAGCTTGCCGTAGTCGGGGAATTTCGAGAGGCGGAAGTAGACGCTCTTGTCCTCGGCCTGGTAGGCGATGCCCTGCGATTCGAGTTGCTGGATCATCGAGATCATGCGCTCGATGTAGCGCGGTTCGGTCGCTGCCGGGAAATGCTGAGCGCGCTTGATGCGCAGGGTGTCGACGTCCTGGAAAAATGCGTCTTTGTAGATGGCGGTGAAGTCGGCGAGCCGCCGGCCGGCTTCGCGGGAATTGCGGATGGTCTTGTCGTCGACGTCGGTGAGATTCATCACCCGCTCGACCTGATAGCCACGCGCTTCGAGATGCCGCTGGAGCAGATCCTCGAAGAGATACGCCCGGAAATTGCCGATGTGGGCGTGGTTATAGACCGTAGGGCCGCAGGTGTACATCTTCACCTGTTGGCCAGCCGGATCGAGCGGCGTGAATTCCTCCAACTGCCGCGTGTAGGTATTGAATAAGCGAATGCCCATGCGTGTGCGTCTTTACTCCGGCACTTCCACGCTGGCCACGGCCATGGCCGAGATGCCTTCGCCGCGGCCGAGGAAGCCCATGCGTTCGTTGGTGGTGGCTTTCACGCCGACGCGCTTGGGATCGAGGCGCAGCGCCTTGGCGATATTGGCGCGCATCGCGGCCACGTGCGGGCTGATCTTCGGTGCTTCCGCGATCAGCGAGGAGTCGACGTTGAGCACGCGTCCGCCTTTCTCCGAGACGAGGCTGGCGACTTTGCGCAGGATTTCGAGGCTGCTGATGCCGCGGATGGATTGATCCGTGTTCGGGAAATGAAAGCCGATGTCGCGTTCGCCGATCGCGCCGAGCACGGCGTCCGCGATGGCGTGAGCGAGCACGTCGGCGTCGCTGTGGCCCTCGAGTCCGTGAGTATACGGGATTTCCACACCGCCGAGAATGAGCGCCCGGCCTTCGACCAGGCGATGCACGTCGTAACCGATACCGGAAAGAGTCATGGCCGCACCTCCAGGTCGAGGAGCCCGCTGGAAGCGCGAACGCTGATTTTGTCGGGATTGTCGGTGCGCGGTTTCATTTCAAATTTTCCGCCCGCAGCCTCGACGAGAATCTTGCCGGCGGCAACGTCCCAGAGGCTCACGCTGGATTCGATATAGGCGTCGTAGCGGCCGCAGGCCACATAGGCGAGGTCGAGTGCGGCGCTGCCCATGAGGCGGCACTTGCGGGCCTTGCTCACGAAATAATCGAGCACCGGCAACCCCGCGCTGATCGTTTCCTTGGACTTGGCGAAGCCGATGGAGAGCACGGCGTCGCTGAGCTGGTTGCGCGTGCTCACGTGGATGGGCTTGCCATTGAGGGTCGGCGTGCCGCCGCGTTCCACCTGCCAGGTTTCATGGCGCGAGGGGTCGTGGATGACGCCGACGATGATCTCGCCGCGCTCACGGAGAGCGATGGAGATGCAGTAGTGCGGGATGCCGTAGAAGTAATTCACGGTGCCGTCGATGGGGTCGACGATCCATTGGAAGTCGCTCTGCTGGTTGCCGGCGATGCCTTCCTCACCGTAGATGGCGTGATCGGGGAAGCGGTCGAGCAGGTGTTTGGTGATCAGTTCCTGCGAGCGGACATCGAGCTCGAGCTTGATGTCGTGGGCGGCGAACTCGTTGACCTCGAGCGCTGTGCCGACGTGGCTGCGCAGAAATTCACCGGCCGCGAGGGCGGCGCTGACCGCAGTTTCGAGATAAGTGGATGTGGACATGGAAAATGGTGAGCCCGGCATCTTCCACAAAACGAAACGGGAGGAGAAATGAATTCTCCTCCCGTTCGTTTAAGTTGCAGGGATCTGCTTACTTTTTCTTAGCAGCAGCCTTCTTCTTCGGAGCAGCTTTCTTGGCCGCCGTCTTCTTGGCAGCAGGCTTCTTGGCAGCAAGCTTCTTCGCGGGCTTTTTTGCAGCAGGTTTTTTAGTCGCCATTGATAATCCCCCCTTTCAATCCGCAGGTGCGGTTCGCAGGAAATTTGGTTGAGTGGTTGATGAGATACATCACTCGGTTGCGTTGGTGAGTGGGTAATGAAGTTGAAGCAAACCGTCAACGAATTTTTTCTTGCACGCGTCGCGAAATTATCGTTTCGCGCGTGACTCGCGATGCAAAAGCGGGCGTGAAATTTTTCCTGAAGCGCAACACGCATCGCGCGCGACGCGTGTGTTTATGCGGCTTCGCGAGTGACCCGCAAATTTTCTCCGCGCGATCGTGCGCGCGCACTTCACGCGATTTTTGCGCGCGGAAAATTTTTGCTATTTTTTTTGCGCGATGATGTGCGCAACGCGTTCGACGATGTCGTCGACATTCCACAAACGACCGAGTCCTTCGTACCCGCACGCGAGAATTCCTTCCTCCGGTCCGATGAATTCCACACCGCGCGAGCGCAACAACTTCACGTTGTCCTGCGTCGCCGCGTGCTGCCACATCTTGCCATTCATCGCCGGCGCGACGAGCACCGGCGCGAGCGTGGCGAGCGCGATCTCACCGATGGGATTGCCCGCGAGTCCATGCGCGAGTTCGGCGAGGATGTTCGCGGTGGCGGGCGCGATGAGGAGGAGATTCGCGCGGTCAGCGAGGTCGATGTGCCCCGGTTTCCAGTCGCGCTGGTCGTCGAAGACGCTCGTGATCACCGGATTTCGCGAGAGCGTCTGGAAGGTGAGCGGGGTGACGAACTCCTGCGCGCCGTGGGTCATGGCGACGTGCACTTCGAAGCCGCGCTTCACCAGCTTGCTCACGAGATCGGCGGCCTTATAGGCGGCGATCGACCCGGTGACTCCGACAACGACGACGGGGGCGCTCATGGCGTGAGGACCATCCGGTGGCTGAGATACCGCTCGGCGCGCATGATGGCGCGGAACTTTTGCAGGTCTTCCTCCACGGAGCCGCTGATGATGGTGTACCGATAGGCGTGCCAGGCTTCCATCTCGGTGGCGGCGTTGTGCAGGCGGGTTTCGATCTGCTCGGAGGTCTCGGTGCCGCGCTTGTTCAGGCGGCGGCGCAATTCCTCCAGGCTCGGCGGCATGATGAAGATATCGGCCACGGCATCGCTGATCGCCGGGTTGCCGTCGGAGCGAATCTGCTGGGCGCCCTGCACGTCGATGTCGATGAGCACGTCCACGCCGTCGTGCAATTGCTCGATCACCGCGCTCCGCAGCGTGCCGTAGTAGTTGCCGTGCACCTGCGCGTGCTCGAGGAACTCGTCGCCGGCCAGGCGCTGTTCGAATTCCTCCATGCTCACGAAGTGGTAGTCCTCGCCATTCACCTCACCCGGGCGCGGCTGGCGCGTGGTGTAGGAGACGGAGTAGACGAAATCCGGCGTCTGGCGCAGGGCATTGAGCAGCGTGCTCTTGCCGGCGCCCGAGGGAGCCGAGACGACGAAGAGGATGCCGAGGCGCCGGAATTGGCGGGAAGGGGCCGGGGTCTCCACGGAAGAGGATTGGTCGTTATTCAATGTTCTGAATCTGTTCGCGGATTTTTTCCATCTCGGCTTTGCACGTGACCACGAGCTGGGAAATGTCCACATCGTTGGCCTTGGCGCCAAGGGTATTGAATTCGCGGCCGATCTCCTGGCACATGAACTCGAGCGTGCGGCCGACGGGTTCATTCTTGCGCAGGTGATGGGCGAACTGGGCGAAATGGCTGTCGAGACGGGTCAATTCCTCGGATATGTCCGATTTGTCGGCGAAGAAGATCACTTCCTTCACCAGGCGCTCGTCGTCGACGGGGAGATCGACGCCCGCTTTTTGGATGCGCTCGTGCAGCGATTGGCGATGGCGCTTGAGGACCCCGGGCTGCAGCGTGCGGATCTTGCGCACGGATTCGCGGACGATCTTGAGACGATGGATGAGATCCTTGGCGAGGTGTTTGCCTTCGCGCTCCCGCATTTTGACCAAGTCGGCGAGCGCTTCCTTCAACGCGCTTTCCACCGGCGGCCACATGTCATCGATCGAAACTTCTTCCTCCGGCATGCGCAGGACGCCGGGGGCGCGCAGCACGGTGTCGATACTGATCTCGCCGGCGGCATTGAGCTCCTTCTGCAAGTCAACCATCGCCCGGTAGTAGATCCGCGCGAGATTGGTATCGAGCGCCAGGGCGGCGTTGGCCGGCCTGGCGGTGTGATGCGCGGCGATGACGACATTGAGTCGGCCGCGCGATACCTGGGCGTTGATGACATCGCGCACGCGCGGTTCCAGTTCGGTGAGCTCGCGGGGCAGCGTCACGACCACGTCGCTCTGCTTCCGGTTCACGGAGTTGAGTTCGACGCTGATCTTGCTGCCGTTTTGCGAGCTTTGGCCCCGGCCATAGCCGGTCATGCTTCTCATAGGCTTTGTTTAACGGCGAACGGTGGGGGATAGGAAGCTCACTTTGCGTGCAATAGGAAATGGAGCATCGCCAGCAGGATGAATCCCCCAATGATCGTGCCGATCCAGAAAAGGATGCCGTGCTCCTGGCGCCGATGCCGCCGCCGGCTGCCACGTCGCCGCCGGGAACTGCTTTCGCGCAAGGCGGAATCGGGAAGTGGCGGAGGTGTGGCAGAGGGATTCGGGCGAAGGACTGGTCCACGGTCGCGGCCGTGGGTGGGTTCACTCGCTCGTCCGGATTTTTCCTCGCGCGGGACGAGGTTTCCTCTCTCCCGCTGGGCGCGCGAAGTCAGCGCCGGTGCCGCTTCGATAGGCAGGGCGGAGAGACCGGCCTCGTCGGGCGACTGTGGAGAAGATGAAGTCGCACGGGTGCCCCTGCGCGGGAGCAGATTTTCGTGCGAGCGCGCCTTCCAAGGCACGACTGAGCTGGGCGGCAATTGCCCGGTCATGATCGTGGACGGCCACACCTCGCCGATCTTTTGCTTGTGTACTTCGAATTCCCACGTCGGCACGTGATCGGCGAGGATCTGCGCGAGAAAGGTGATGGAGGCAAAGCCCGGCCGCTGCTGGCCGTGGCAGGAAAAGCGGAAGGCCTTCGCGTCGACCTGCGCCGGGCGGACCAGATTCAGCGGCAGTCCGGAGGATTCGATCTCGATGGTATGCCGGACACGGCAGGGGAAAGGCATCTCCCACGGGTGGCGGCGCCTGCCGGATTCGAACAAACCGAGCACGGCCTGGATGGCATGGGCGCGGAAGCGAAAGAGGAAGGCTCGCTCCTCCCCACTGACGATCGGAAAGAGGACCGACCGCAGTTCGAAAGCCTCTCCGAAGACCAGTTCGTTATTTTCGCGATCGTCGTGCCATTCGACTTTCCCGAGGCGATGCGCGCCGGGGAAGAGTTGTTGGTAAAAGAATTCCCGCTGGCGCGCGAAAACCTCCACCCCGTCGTGGGCGAGACCGCGGCGCCACTTTTCCGCGTCACGACCGGTGGCAATGACCTGCACGCGCAGGGTCGAGGATCGTCCGGTGGTATCGAGGTAGAAAGTTTCTTTCAGCTCCGTGCGATCGCTCGATTCGTCCGTGGGAATCGACTCCAGGTCTTCCACGCCGGGACCGAGCGGCAGGCCGAGCCTGAATTGCGCCATGGGGCGCGAAAGCACCGATCCGCCCTGCAGCGTTTGGGTCGTGTCCAGCCAGCGGCGGCGGCCGTCGATTTCGAATTCGACGATGGCGTGGTTGAAAACATTGGGCGTGGGCAGGAACTCCTCGACCGTCTGGCGGAGGTCGGTATTGACCAGGACCGGTCGCGCCGGGATGCCGAGGAGGCGGAGGAGATGGACGGCGGCGAAGGATTTGTCCTTACAATCGCCGAAGCCCCGCTTGAGGATGACGCCCGGTGAAGTCGGGTTCTGGCCTCCGAACTCGGTGCTGTCGCTGAGGTTGCGGATGTCGTCCTGCAAGTAGGTAAGCGCCCGTTCGGCACGCAGGGCGGGGGGCGCCACTTCGGCGGCGATCGACTCGACCAGGTGAAGCACTTCCGGGTTTTGCAAATCCTCCCGCCAGGCGGCGACCACGCCGGATACCACCTCGGCCCACGAGGTGAAGTCGGTCAATTGGATCCAGCGATGCTGGAAATGCCAGCCGGGCACGTTCCGCTCGGGTTCGCGGCCCGCTTGGTCGTGGAGATGCCAGGACCATTCGGTTGCTTCCGCCTCTTCGCCGATCATCGGCGTGAGCTTTTCGTCGTTGCTCTTCCACCGCATGGGCCGGCCGGTGGGAAAGCGCACGGTCAAATGGAAGTCGCGCAACGTCCAATTCGGAATGGTGACGAGCCGCGCGAAATGCGTCGGAAAAATCCGATTCTGGGAATGGATGGTGAAGCTGATGTCGAGGATGTCGCCCGCGCGCACGTCTTCCAGCAGCACCACCACGGTCAAGCGGCCGTTGAGCGTCTGGGATTCGAGGCCTTCCTCCCGTTGCAACACGCGCAGGCGCTCCGGCTTCGCATTTTCCGCCACGCGTTCGCCGCGACGCACGATGAGGGTGTGTATGAAGAGTCGTTCCGTCGCGGGATCGAAATTTAATCGCCACTGGCTTGCCTCGCTGACGGCTTTCGTCGTATCCAGCCGCTGGACGTGGCGGTGATAGCTCCCCTGCAGTTCGGCATCGTGTTGCGCATCCAGCAGGTAAACTGGATTCGAGCCGTCCTCCTTGCGTGCTTCGAGATCGATCGGGCGCTCGACGATCCACGACTCGACGGGGCCGATGGCGATTCGCTCGAGAACGTGCGGCGGGATGAGGCTGACCGTGCCGATTTCCGCGGCCGGTGCGGGTTCCGGCGTCGGCGCCGCCAGGCCGGGGGAGTAATCCGGAACCGCTGGCGGAACAAACGTCGAATCCATCACACCTCGCGTGGCATTACTTCAGCAGATACTCGGCTGCCTGGGCGACATCCTTGTCCCCGCGACCGGAGAGGTTCGCGATGAGGATCTCGTCCTTCGACATTTGCGGGGCGGACTTCAGCACCTGGGCGATGGCGTGCGAGGATTCCAGCGCGGGGATGATCCCCTCGGTGCGCGACAGCCTTTGGAAAGCGTCGAGCGCTTCGTCGTCCGTGGCGTAGTTGTAATCGATGCGGCCCTGATCGCGCAGGTAGGCATGTTCCGGCCCGATGGCCGCGTAATCGAGACCCGCGGAGACGGAGTGGGTGAGCTGGATCTGGCCGTCATCATCGGCGAGCAGATACGTCTTCGTGCCCTGGAGCACGCCGAGCTTGCCACCTTGGAAGCGCGCGGCGTGGTCGCCATTGCGAATGCCGCGGCCGCCGGCTTCGACCCCGATCATCTTGACCCCGGCGTCGTTGAGGAAAGGCCAGAAGAGTCCGATGGCATTCGAACCGCCGCCGACGCAAGCGATGAGCAAGTCGGGCAGGCGGCCTTCACGCGCGGTGATCTGCTGGCGCGCTTCGTCGCCGATCACGCGATGGAAATCGCGGACCATCATGGGATAGGGATGCGAGCCGAGTGCGCTGCCGAGAATGTAATGCGTGGTGCGCACATTGGTCACCCAATCGCGCATCGCTTCATTGATCGCTTCCTTCAGCGTCTGCTGGCCGGCGGTGACTTCGACGACCTTGGCGCCGAGGAATTTCATGCGGGCGACATTGAGGGCCTGCCGCTGGGCATCGACCGCGCCCATATAGACCACGCACTCGAGCCCCGCGCGCGCGGCGACGGTGGCCGTGGCCACGCCATGCTGGCCGGCGCCGGTCTCGGCGATGATGCGCTTCTTGCCCATGCGCTGGGCGAGGAGGATCTGGCCGAGGGCGTTATTGATCTTGTGCGCGCCGGTGTGGAGCAGGTCTTCGCGCTTCAGGTAAATCCTCGCGCCACCGAGCTCGCGGGTGAGGCGCTCGGCAAAATAAAGGGGGGTAGGCCGTCCGGCGTATTCCTGGAGAAGCCACGAAAGATCCCGCTGAAACGAAGCATCCTCGCGAGCCTTGGCGTATTCCTCCGTGAGCTCGTTGAGGGCAGTCATCAGCGTCTCCGGCACAAACATTCCACCGTAGGGCCCGAAATGGCCATGGGCATCAGGAAGTGTGGCGAGATCAATCATAAGTAAGGGCGTGGAGACTAGGCGTGAAGACGGGAGGCTGCAAAGGGATTTCCAAGCGGATTGTGCGGTGCGTAGAAGACCCGGACTGAGACCATTCTGGCTAATGAGGCCCAAAGTGATATGATTCAATGCTGCCGCCCTCGATGAAGCCGACTTATATCATATCAGCGATGCTGGTCGCCCTCTTACTCTATCCGCTTTCTTTTGGCCCGGTGGTTTGGATGAGCCGCAGGATGGATCATAGGCCTGAAATGATGGATTCGTTTGGGCGCGAATTCTATTACCCACTTGTTCGCTTGGCAGAGCAAAACCAGACAACCTGCCAGCTGCTCATTTGGTACCAATTCCTTGTCCTTGAATGCGACGGGGGATCAATCCAATAGCCGTGCGTTGCCGCAGAGGTGGACCTCGAGCCCCAGCTCAGCCAGGGCCGTGGCCTTGATGCGCGCGGCGCGGCGGGCCTGTTTCTCATTCGGCGCGTAGACCACCTGGATGTGGTTCGACTTGTGCCGGGCCATCATCTGGTCGCGAGTGACACCCTTGAAAACGGCGTGCATGATCGGCCATTGCGGCGTGGTCTCACGCCAACGGCGCGCGGTCTCGGCTTCGGGCAATTTTACTACTTCGGCTACGCCCAGGTCGGCATGCAGCTTCCCGCCACTGATGAACGCACGGCTCCAGACGATGTGCCCCGGCTTGCTCACGCCTTTCAGCGTGCCGCCGCCGAGACGGAAATACATCGGCGGCTGCCGCTCGCTGCTTGCGCCTTTCCATCCGCCGATGAAATGCGCTGGCGGCGCGGCTCCGCTGATGAGCAGCACCCAGACGTAGTCGCCCTCAAATCCGCGCCCCAGCGTAGATCATGCAACGTATTTTCCGGCGCAAAACCGAGTTCGCGCCAGAGGCGATAGGTCACGAGTCCATCGAGACCGGCGCATTCATCCACTTCATTGAAGTGGGGCAAGGCCTGGCCCCTCGAAGAGCACGCGCCGGCCATCGGCGCTCTTCACGGGTGGGCGGTCGACGTTGTTGAGCATGCCCTCCACGAGATCGCTCGCCGGGCGCGAGGTCTTTGAGCCCCTGCTGATATTGGATGCCGATGGCCGCGCAGCCGAATTCATCCGCGAGTCGCACCGCGGCGATATACATCTTCGCCTGCTCGCGCACTGGGCCTCGGTGAGATCCGTCTCCGCGTTCGGGCCGAAGCGAAATTGCAATCCGCGCTTCTTTAGCCACGTGATTACGCCATCGGCCTCGGTATCGCTGACCGTGCGCATCGTGGCGAAGAGCGTCGACTGGCTGAGGCGTTCCTTGAAAAGCCCAGTGGGGTGCAGCAATTCGTCGGGAACGATGGCGTTGAACATTCCCATACAGCCTTCATCGAAGACGCCGAGAATCGCTTTCTCGCGGCGCAGTTTGCGGGCGAAGTCACGACCAAGGCGCTCGTCTTCCGCCGGGATCTTGAGCAGCGCGAGATCGCGCACGTGGGATTGATCGTGGGTGACCGCGCCGGTGGTGATCCATTCCTGGAGACCGGCTTGGAAGAAGCCATCGGTGAACGTCTCGCTCCAGAGGGTGGAATAGCGCACCCCGGCTTTGGTGAGCGAGGCATTGAGATTGAGCAGACCGACGAGGCCCGGCCATTGACCGCTCCAGTTCGCCACGGTGAGAATCGGCCCGCGATGTGTGGTCAGCCCGGCGAGGACGTGATGGGAATATTGCCACACCGCCTCGGCGACGATCAGTGGGGCGTCCGGGTCGATGTCGCGAAACACGGCCATGCCCATCTTCTGCGAATCGATGAAGCCGTGACCCGCCGCGCGATCGACTGGGTGGGCGCGCTGGATCTTCCAGCCTTGGGCAGAAAGGGCTTTGGCGAGGGCCGCTTCCATCTTCTGCTGCGCCGGCCAGCAAACGCGATTGGCGCTGGGCCGAAGATCGCCGCTGGCGATCAGGTAGGCGGTCTTGGGTCTGAGTCGGGCGGCTGGCTTCATGGGGATGAAAAATGCGACGCGAGTTCGCGGTAGCGGATGTAGAGTTCGTCGTAGGCGGAACGATGGGAGCGCTGCGGCTTGACGACCGACGCGGATCTGGCCGTGGCCATCGCGCGGATGGCGGCGTTTGGCGACGGGAAAGCGCCTGCGGCGAGCGCGCCGAGGATGGCGGCTCCGAGCGCGGGGCCGTTTTTGCACGGATGCACGGTGATTGGTGCGCCGAGGACGTCCGCATAGACCTCGACGACCAACGGGTTGTGATGCGGCAGGCCTCCAGTGGCGACGAAACGATTCACCGGCACACCATGTTCGCGAAGAAGATCGACGATCCAGCGCACGCCGAAGGCCGAGGCTTCGAGCAGCGCGCGATAGAGATGCGCAGGCGTGTGATGCAGGGTGAGACCGGTAAAGGCGCCGGTGAGCGAGCCGTCCATGAGCGGAGTGCGGCAGCCGTTCAGCCAGTCGAGACAGAGCACGCCATCCGCGCCGGGAGCGAGCGCGGCGGCTTGTTGCGAGAGTAGCCGCAGGTCTCGCTGGCCGGCGAGGCGGCGCAACCAATCGAAGGCATCGCCCACCGCCGCCTGTCCGGTCTCGTAGCCGACGAATCCCGGCAGAATGCCATCGCGCACGATGCCCGCGACCCCGGGAACGAAACGTTCCTCGACGCTATTGAGCATGTGGCAGGAACTCGTGCCGAGAACCATGACAAAGGTGCCCGGTTCCGCCGCGCCCGCGCCCGGGACGCCGGCGTGGGCATCGATGATGGCGGCGCTGACGGGCGTGCCTTCGCGCAGTCCCAGTCGTTTGGCCATTGCCACGCTCAATCCACCCGCCGAAACACCCGGAGCGAGCAAGCGTCCCGGCATCTTGTCTTTGACGACGCGGGTAAAATCGGGATGGAGCGCGCGGAGAAAATCCTCACTCGGGTAACCGCCATCGGCGCTCCACATACCTTTGTATCCCGCCTGGCAGGTCGAGCGCGGCAGCGTAGTGGCATCACCGCCGACGAGCTGCCAGACGAACCAATCGCCGGCCTCCAGCCACACTTCCGCGGCTTTGAAAACGCGCGGCGCGTGTTCCAGCGTCTCGAGCATTTTCGGAAAGAACCATTCCAGTCCGATGGCTCCGCCGTAACGCGCGAGAAAGTTCTCTCCACGCTCGCGGGCGACCCGATTGATCCGCTCCGTCTGGGCCTGCGCGCCGTGATGTTTCCACAACTTCGGCCAGGCCAACGGCTCGCGCGCGAAACGCTCGACGAGGCAGAGCGGCGTGCCGTCGCGCAATGCCGGCAACATCGTGCAGCTCGTGAAATCCACGCCGAGGCCGATGACGTCGGTGGCTTTCGCTCCAGCGGTGCGCAAGGCGCGGCGCGTGGCCCTGGCCGCGGAGTCGATCCAATCTTGCGGGTGCTGCAGCGCGTAAAGCGGCGGCAGTTTCTTCGGCGAGCCGGGCAGGGTCTCGATGATCTGCCCATGCTGATATTTCGCGACGGCGGAAGCGTGTTCGCGCCCTCGCAGATCGACGAGCAGTGCTCGAACGGATTCCGTACCGAAGTCGAGGCCGAGTGTAAGACGATCTGCCATGGCTTAGGGTGCGATTACGAATTCCGTTAGGTGAGGCTTTTCGCGGCAGCGTTTTGGAGTGCGGCGGTGCTCCGCCGCTTTTCGAGGACCGGCTCCCAAAGCGGCGGAGCACCGCCGCATTCCAAAACGCAAGCGATGGTCATTCGCCCTCTCGAATTCGTAAACATAACTCAGGCCGTGATTTTTAGTTCCGCGAGGACCTTGCGCACCCGCTCGCGCTCTTCCTCGCGGAAGCGATGGAACGGTTCGGCCATGAAATCATCGCAAATGCCCAATTCGCGGAGCGCGCACTTGAGCCCCTTGATGATCGCGGAACTATGGCGGCCCACGCGATAGAGCGTAGTCGAGAGATGGATGACCTCGGCGTGCAACGCGGCAGCGTGCTCGAAGTCGCGAGCGTGGGCGGCTTCGTACAAATCAACGTAAAGCCGCGGCCGCAGGTTCGCGCCGCCGCACACACCACCGTGACCGCCGAGCAACACTGATTCGGCGAGCAATTCCTCGGGGCCGACGAGCAGCGACCACTGGGGCCGTTGCGGCAGCAGGCGGATCAACTGGTGAAAATAAACCATGTTCGCCGAACTGTCCTTCAGCCCCACGATGTTCGGCATATCCATCGCCCGCCGCACGGTCTCGACCTCGAAGATCGTCTTGGTGTGCGTGGGCATGTTGTAGAGGAACAGGGGCAGCGGCAGCTCGGGCGCGAGGTGTTGCACGTATTCGAGCAACTCAGGCTGGCTATTCGGAAAATAGTAGGGCGGCGCAAGGACCAGTGCTTGCGCGCCGGATTCCGCGGCGAACTGCGCCATGTGCACCGCCTCGACAAAGGCGGTGTCGGTGATGCCGACGAGCACCGGCACGCGGCCCGCCACCAGCCGGCAGGTGCGCTCGATGAGTTCGCGGCGCAGGCGATAGCTCAAGCCCGGCGCTTCGCCGGTGGTGCCGAGGATGAAGATGCCGTGCACGCCGCCAGCGAGCACGTGTTGCACGAGACGCTCCAGGCCCTCGACATCGAGCTCATCGCGCGATCGGAGGGGCGTGACGATGGGTGGGATGATGCCGCGCATCATTTTGCCTGAGCCGCGGCCGGCGCGGGTTCGGGGGCGCTGTACTCGTTGTCGGGCCACTCACCATTCACGATCGGCGCCAGCACCAATTTCGTGGGATCGACGACGACGTGTTTGATGCGGTGCCGTTTCCACGTGTAGGTGATGTGCACGAGTCCATCGGCGGTTTGGATCACCGCCGGGTAGCTGTATTCACCGGGTTCGTTTTCGAGGACGAGCGCAGCCTGCCAGGTCCTGCCATCGCGCGAGACGGCGACATTGAGCGGAGAGCGGCCGTGGTCGGTGTGATTGTAGACGAGTACGTGGCGGTGATCGCGCAGGGTGACCGCGTCGGTGCCGGAATTCGGATTCGGCAGATCCGTGAGCGACAGTTCATTCCACGTCTGGCCGTCGTCGGCGGAAGTGGTGCGGAAGAGATGCGCCTGGCGGGTGCGGCCGATGGCGAGCAGCTTGTCGCCGCCGAGGAAGAGGATGCTCGGTTGGATGGCGCTGATCTCGAGACCGTCGTTGAGAAATTCCGTCTTCTCCCACGTCTTGCCGAGGTCGGGCGTGCGCTCGATTTGCACACGCCAGCGACTCGGCTTTTCCGGCGTCTCGATGCTGGCGCCGCAGAGCAGCATGCCGTTTGCCAATTGCACGGGCTTGTTCTTCACTGGCCCGACAAAGCCATCGGGCAGCGGCTTCGCCGCGGACCAGTCGGCGCCGTCATCGAGCGAGGTCTTGAGAAAACCGGACCAGCCGTTGGGATTGCCGCCAGCCTTGTAGAAGAGGAGGAGCGGGCCTTTGGCGGGCTGGAAAAGCACGGGGTTGTAGCAGGCGAAGCGCCGGCCATCACTACGCAGGCCGTTGGCCACTTCGACGGGCGCGCTCCATTGGCCGCCGATGTGGCGAGAGAGCCAGATGCCGACGTCGGGCGCGCCTTCACGCGTGCCGCCGAACCAGGCGGAGACGAGGCCGCTCGCCGTCTGGGCGATGGTCGAGGCGTGACAGCTCGGAAACGGCGCACTTTCGAAAATGAACTCGGAATGGACGTAGCCGGGTTGCGTGGTGAGATCGGCGGCCATGGCGGACAGTGCCGGGATAGTGAGCAGAGCGAACAGGGCGGGGAGGAACGGTTTCATTTGGAGCGGGGATTTTTGAGATAGTAAAAATGGCCATCCTCGGCACCGAGGAGCAGATCGGGGATGCCGTCGTTGTTCCAGTCAACCGCCGTGGGGCTGGTATCATGGCCGGCAAGATTGGCGTTGGCGTCGAGATTGCCCATGTTCTTGAAGAACCATTTGCCATCGTGTGCCCCGACCTGGCGCCACCACTCGGCGTTGCCGCTGTTGATGAGGATGTCGATCGCGCCATCGCCGTCCCAGTCGACCAGACAGAATTTGCGGCGTCCGCTCTTGCCTGCCGTGCCTTTGCTGAATTGCAACGGCTCGCCCTTTTCATCGCAGAAGACGCGCTTCGGCGGAAGCAGCACGAGCTTGCCGTCGCGCCTGGCGCGCTCGAAGAAGGCGAGATAGCCCTCCTGGTCGAGCATCACGAGATCGACGAGGCCGTCGTGGTTCCAATCGATGGCATAGGGCGTGGTGCGCCATTGCGTGAGCAGTTCTTTGCCCTGCGGTTTTTGCCAGCCCCACGCGAGTTGCGGTTCCGCGCCTTCCCATTCGACTTCGATCGGTTGCGCGGCTGCGAGCTTCGGTGCGGTGCGAGTGCCGATGTTGCGATACCACACGACCTTGCCCCAGATGGAATTGACGATGAGATCGGGCAGACCGTCGCCATCCCAGTCCGCGACGCTGAGCGTGGTGTAGCCCCACTTGGCCTCCGCCGGGCCCTGGATGCTGCCGTTCGGACCGGCCATGATGCGGATACGCTGGCCATCGGCTTCGAGGTATTTTGGCGCGGCCCATTTGGGATGCACCTCGCCCGGCTTGCTGAGATTTTCGATGAAGCCGATGTAGCCGGCGCTGTCGCCGCAGAGGATGTCGATCGAGCCGTCGCCGTTCCAATCGAAGCCATAAGGCGAAGATAGCGCGCCGAATTTCACGAGATCGGCCTGCTGCTGAAAGTAGCGGGGCTGGAGAAAGATGGGCGTGTGATCGGCGTCGAGTTTGCCGGTGTTTTCGATGAAGGCGACGCGGCCGTCTTCATCGCCCACGACGAGGTCGACGTGGCCATCCTTGTTCCAGTCGATGGCCGTGGGCATGATCATCTCCAGGTCCATCTTGAGCGGCTGGCCATCGGGAGTTTTAATCCGCCGGCCCGGAGCGTATTTCGGCGCGGTGCGAGTGCCGATGTTTTCGAAATAGGTAAAGCCATCGAGAAACTCGCCGCAGATGAGATCGAGTTTCCCGCTGTTGGTGAAGTCGGCGAAGTTCGGCGTGGGCCAGCCGAAGGTTTCGATCGGTTTTCCGCCGGCCTGGATTTTGACCGCGGATTCATAAGTGGGCTGTTCGTTGGTGCCGGCGTTGTGGAGGAAATAGACGTAGCCGTGGAGGCCGCCGCGAGTCCAACGGCCGGTGGCATCGTAGCCGTTGTCCCAGCCGTAGTCGCCCCAGTCGTCGACCCCGACGATGAGATCGACTTTGCCGTCGCCATCGTAGTCGACGTATTTCCAGAAATTCCCGCGGACGTTGTGCGTGTGCACGTTCACCGGCAGCGGTAGTTTGATCGGCTTGTCGAGGCCGGTCTCGTGAAAATAGGGGAAGGAGGTAGCGGGAGTGAGGATCTGCGGCTTGCTGTTGAGATAGCTGACCTGAGCAAACTGCGCGCCGCCGCTGATGCGTCGCGCGGCTTCGAAGACGGGGAATGGATTCACCGCGGTGTCGCCGCCGGGATTGCGGAAAAAGTAGAGGCCGTTGTAAGGCTTGTCGGGGCAATCGACGAGAAGGTCGAGGTTGCCGTCGCTGTCGAAATCCATCGGCAAAGGATCCGCCCACAGGCCGACGCTCAGGTCGACGACGAGGCCGGGGTTGTTGTAGTGGATGGGCTCGAGCGCGAGGGCGGGGAGAGACGCCGTGACAAGGAGCGGGAGCGTGAGGAGACGCTGGGGAGGCATGGGAGAGGGAAATTTCGAATGACGAATGACGAATGATTCCGCGGGGCGGATACGAAGGCCAAAGGTGTCAGCTTTTGCGTTGGCGGGTTTTGCGAGGACGAGGAAGAGCGGGGCCTTGCTCGATGCGTTGGAGGTCGGCGAGCAGGTCGTCGGGGAGGCCGAGGGGGATGGAACGGGTGTCGGGGGTGGTTTGCGCGCGGTCGTAGTGGTCGAGTGCTTCGCGCATGCTGGCCCGGATGTGGTCGGCCATAAGGCGTTGGGCACGGGCGGCGTCGCTCTTTTTGACGGCCTCGAGGATGTCGCTGTGGAAGCGATGGGTCTCCTGGATCACGTCGAGATCGTGTTCCTGACGCGGGGTACCGAAGATGCGGGTAAGCATGCGCGAGTCGGCGATGATTTTCATGAGGCGCCGGTTGCCGGAGGCGCGCAGCAGGACCATGTGGAAACCGAGATCGGCGGAGAGCAGCCGGCGCATGAGCGCGGTATCGAGTACGGCGCGCGGCGCTTTCTTCAAGGTCGCGGCGATGGAACGGATTTCGTCGCACAGCTTGCCGAGCGTGACGAGGTCCTCGGTGCTGAGGCGGCCGGCGACCTGGGCGACGGCATAGGGCTCGAGCGCTTCGCGAAGCTGATAAAGTTCCTCGAGATCCCGCCGCTCAGGTCGGCGGACGATGGTGCCGTAGCGAGGGACCTGTTCGAGCACGCCTTCCTGTTCGAGGCGCTGGATGGCTTCGCGCACGGGAGTGCGGCTGATGCCGATTTCACGGGCGAGCGAATGTTCCGAGACGACATGGCCGGCGGGCAATTCCCCGGCGAGGAGCTTGCCGTGGATGTGCTTGTAGGCCTGGTCGCGGAGGGGATTGGTGGGCATCGGAAGGCGGATCTGGTAAGGCAGTTAAATACCACTGGTATACCAGTGCAAGAAATATTCGTTTCCGCCAATTGGGTCGCGCGGCACGCCTCGGGATCCGGAGATCTATTTTAAGAGACGTGCCAAACAGAAAGGGCGCTGAGTGATCAGCGCCCTGCGAATGTGTTTTCTCGAATTTGGAGGAAAAGTGGGTGGCGACGGGCTCAGTTCGGCCCATAGGAACGCACGCGTCCATCGCGGCCGAGGATGACGTAGTAGGACAGCGTCGGCGGTTCGCTCTGGTGCAGGACGGCGGGTTGCTCCTGGGTGAAGACGTAGTCGTAAATGAGGAGCGCGCCCATGTTGCTGATCGTGCGCGGCTTTCCGAGAAGATTGGTCAGTTCCTGTTGCGTCATTCCGACGTGCAGTTCCGCGATGCGATGCTGGATCGGCCGGGCACTGGCACAGGCGAAGAGGAGGAGAGCGAGCAGAGGGGCGAGACGATGCATGCGGTGGGAAGGGCGCGGGTGGAGTTTGGGCGAAGCGGGTCGGGCGTAGTCCTTGCGGACTCAGATCTCGGAGTACGCTTCGGGTGTCAGGATCTTGTTGGTGATCTTCGAGACGATTGACTTGTCGGCGTACTCGGGGATTGCCTTGAGCTTTTTCCATTCATCGTCGCCACCGAAACGCTTCCACGCGGCGGTGCGCCCGGCGTCGTCGGGAAAGACGAGCATGTAGGTGAGGTTCGGCATGTTCGCGCCGACGATCGTCTGGCCAAAGAAGACCGGAGTCAGCCCCACACGCTGGAAGATGGGCATCTCGTGGAGGTTGAACATCTCGATCTTCTTCGCGGCAGCGCGCTCGTTGTGGCTCTCGTAGATGCGCAGGTTGAGTAGGCGGGGTTTCGAGGAATCGGGCCGTGCGAGTTTCGGCATGCCTTCGATGGCGAGATGCACCGAACTCTGGATCCGCTCGTAGACGGGATCGGCCGCCGTGGCGGAGAGGTAATCGGCACCCGCTTTCTGATACTCGGAATCGGCGGCCAGCTTCGCTGGTTGCGCGACGATTTGTTCCGCGGACGAATGCACGGTGAGCACGTAAACGGCCAGATGATCCGGGTCGACGGTCTCGCTAAACACGCCCACGGGGCCGCTGCCCAAGCGCTTCACGGCAGGGATGAAGGCTTTGCTGAGATAATCGTCGAGCAACGATTTTTTCGCGGTCTTGAGCGTGTAGACGCGCAGTTCATAGAGGTCGCGCCCGGCAGGAGCGGCAGCCTCCGCGGCATTGGCCTTGGTTTCGAGAGCGGCGGCGCCGACGCAGGCGGCGATGGTGTTTTGCAGAAAGTCGCGGCGTTTCATGGAAGGGGAGGGAGAGAGGGGAGGCAGTGTGTTCAGGGGCACGGCTCAGATTCAAGATCGCTGTGGAACGATTTTTCCAGCGGTGCGGTAGAGCGCCTGGCCGGCGACGGCGAAAATGAAGGCCGTCATGGCCGTGAGCACGAACAGCCAATACCCCCCATAGGTAATGCGATAGCGGTAGATATCGAGGGCGTGGACGATGCAGACGCCGAAGGCATTTCCCAGCGGTGCGAGGAAGAGAAAGAAGGCGGCCCAACCGGTGCTGCGGAGGTTGCACAAGGGAGGCCATACATGCACGGCGAGCAGGGCGAGCAGGAAGAGGCATTCCAAGGGCAACGCCCATCGAGTCACGCCCCGAGCCAATTCGGTGAGTTTGGGGTGCTCGGCCAATGGGGGCGATGCCTTCGCCAGCGCGGCGAGGTCCTCTTGATAGTGCTGCCGCGTGGTCTGCCAGTCGGCGCGTAATCCGGTGGGCTGGTGAGCGGTCAGAGATTCTGCCGAGAGTCGATATTCCCCGGTGATATCCGAGCGGTCCTTGAAAAAGGTTTTCGCATCGGGCCAGAGGAACCAGTGGAACTGGAGGAAAACCTTGCGGGTGTAAGCACCGGGATCGTGCAGCACGGCGCTGGCGAAGGAACCGAAACAGAAGGCTTTGATTTGCTGAGGAGTGGCGCCGGCGTATTCCGGGATGGCCGTGTTGAGCTTGCGACTGTCCAAAAGATAGTCCGGGTTGATGCGCAAATGATCGTACGGCCGATAGTGGTCCGCCGCGATGGCGAGTTCGCCTTTGAGGACATCGTCGAGATGTTGCAGGCGCGGCTTTTCCGGGGCTGAATCCGGAAGATGGGCGAGCTTCGCGGTGAAGGATTCGTCGATGAGTGGAGCGTGCACGCAAAACAAGGCCAGCGGGAGCAGCGTGACAGAGGCACCGTCCCGGACGAAGAACATCCGGGCAGGAAGCGCCAGGATGAGCAGTGCTGCGGCGATGCCGGTGACAGGAGTCAGTAACCGGATTCTCCACGAAAGCGCGCTGCCGAACAGCCCGATGCCAACCGAAAGCGAGGTGGTGACCGTTGCGAGATACCAACTCGGCTTGAGTAGGAAACAAGCGTAGGCGAAGACCAGCGCCGCCGCACCGAGGAGCAGGGAAGGCAAGGGCTTCGGTGTGTGCCAGCGAAAGCGGCAATAGCCCATGGCGCAGGCCAGTTGCGCGTAGACGAAACAGGGCAGCAACGATTCCGGGCGCAGGGACATCTGGTAAAGGACGCTCTGCGGATTCACCAACTGCATGAAAATCGGCATCGCCCCGAGGAGAGAAATGGCGAAGCGAATACCCCGATGGAACGGCAACATCGACACCCAACAGCGCCACGTGATGGCCATCAGCACGCCCGACAGCAGACCGATGCATTTCTGCCAGGCGACGATGCCGGTGAACGAACCGGTCGTCTTGAGAAACAACGCGACGAAGGCGGGGTACAGCCAGTCGCGCCCACCCGCCTGGACAAAGCCCGTGCCGCTGAGCCAGCTCAGCGCCGGGTTCAAATATCCCCACGTGTCCGGGTCGGCGAGCGGAACCATCGGCCACGCGCTCCAGGATTTCCACGCGAGAGTGAGTACGATGGCCAGGATCAGCAATTCGAGGCCACGGAAGACCAGAGACGGCAGGCGAGCCTCGGTGCGCACGGGCACTGCGGGCGAGGGATTCGGGCTGGTCATGGCTGGTCTCTAGCGATGCAAAGAATGGCCAACAAGCTTGTTCCAGAAGCCGCCTTCAAACGTACCTAACACCGCCTCGGCTCGGTGGTCATTCCCGATGCCCGCGCATTCTCACCATGAAAACACTCGTTCTCCCTACGCTCGTCGCGCTCTTCCTGCCGCTGACCGTTGCGTCCGTCCGCGGTGCTGATGCCGTCAAACCGATCAAGGCCCTGCTCATCACCGGCGGATGTTGCCACGACTATGTGAAGCAAAAGGAAATCCTGAGGGAGGGTTTGGAAGCGCGCGCCAACATCGTCGTCGACGAAGTTTACAGCAGCGACAAAACGGACTCTCCGGCGTTCCCGATGATCTACGGCAACCCGAATTATGCGAAGGGTTACGATGTGATCATTCACGACGAATGCGCCTCACGCACTTCCGGGCTCACCACCCAGGCGGAGAATGAAGCGGTCATCAAGAGCATCCTCAAGCCGCATCGCGAGGATGGCATTCCCGGGGTGAATCTGCACTGCGGTGTGCATGCCTATCGGGCGAAGGATTCGCCATGGTTCGAGTATCTCGGCCTGGAATCCAGAAAGCATGATGCGCAGGAACCGATCGCCGTGACTTATATCGACAAGGAGAGTCCGATCACCAAGGGGCTGGCCGATTGGACTACCATCAAGGAAGAGCACTACAACAACGTCCACATCTTCGACACGGCTCATCCTCTCGCGCGCGGCAAACAAACGGTGCATGTGAAGCAGAAGAATCCCGATGGCACGACGACCATTACCGGAGATCGCACGGACGATTGGGTGGACGTGTGGACGAACATTTACAACGGCAAGACGCGCGTCTTCAGCACGACGATCGGCCACAACACCGAAACGGTCGCCGATCCACGGTATCTCGACCTCGTCACGCGCGGGTTGCTGTGGGCGACCGGCCATCTCAACGACGACGGCACGCCGGCGCCGGGTTATGGTCCCGGTGGAAAGTAGCGCCGTCTATCTCTTGAACGGCGCGCCATCGGCGTGGCCAGCGGATTCGAGATAGGCGAGCAGATCGAGAATCTCGTCCTTGGTCAGCATGTTGATCAGACCGGGAGGCATCGGGGAGACCTTCGAGATTTCCCGCGACTGGACGTCCGCCTTGCGCACCTCACGCATCTCCGGCGCGAGCATGCTGGGACGGATGACGATCTGATCGTCGGTTTCCGACACGATGCGTCCGGAGAGGACGTCGCCATTTTTCAAGACGAGGTCGGTATTCGCGAACTGCTCGGAGATGACCTTGGAAGGTTCGATGATCGACTCGAGAATATCGTGGCGGGAGAAGCGGCTGGAGATCGCGGTGAGATCGGGGCCCACGGAGCCGCCATCGTCGCCGATGCGATGGCACATAAGACATTGCACGGCATAGAGGGCGTCCTGGCCCTCGGCGAAGTTGCGGCCGTGGCCCACGTGATCGAGTTCTCCTTCGAGGTCGGCCACTTTCCAATCGCGGACATAGCCGCGCTGCTTTTTTGAAGAATGGAGGTTCTTCACCGGCTCAGCCCAGGAGTCCAGCACCGGCTGGAGGGCGGCGAGTTCCGCGGGTGAGAGATTCGTCATCGCTGTATGCCGCGTCTTGATGAGGAAGTTGTTGTAGCTCGAGCCGTTGGTGTATTCGCGACCGGCTTCCGGAAACCAGCGGAGCTGATAGTCGGGATGCTGGGCCGTCTTCGGCATTTGGGTCCACCAGGAGAAGTACTGGTGGCGGAGTTCCGGGGTCCAGCCGGCGGTGATCGTGCGCAGGTAGAAGATGTAGGTGAACTGCTCCTCCTGGGTGGGGGCGGCGGCGACGAGTTGGAGCATTCGGCCGATCACATTCGGGGCATCCAACGCGAGCAGCACCTGGCAAAGTTCGCGATTGAGTGGGATCGATTTCGCTGGGAAGATCGGGTTGAGCTCGGCAACGAGCGGCGCCGCTACTTCCGCGGAGGGTTTCCCCGCTCGACTGAGCGAGACTTCGAGTGCCCGCAGCTTGTCGAGTTGCTGGGTTTCATCTGGAAGTCGCGACAACGGGAATTTGGCCAGCGCCTTGAATACATCGGCCTGCGATGCAGTACCGCCCAATCTCGCCACGGCCAGTAGCGCGGTGAGCGCGGTCCGCGAATCTTTCTCCGACAATGCCCGGTCTTTCCACTGCTCGAGCGGCTGGCTCTCGATCGCGATGCGTGCGGCGTAGCGGAGGAAGCGGTCGGTGCTGCCGAGTTGCGGCCATGCGAAATCCACGGCCCGCGCATCTTCATGGCCGTGAAATGCTTCGAGCTGGTGACGCAGGGCCCGTGCTTCTTCATCCCTGGGGTCGTGGAGATTCGCCGGCGTCGTCAATTCCCGGCCGATGTAGGTGATGCGATAGAGCGCTCCCTGCGTGTGCCGGCCGCCGATGGTGAAATACAACGCGCCGTCGGCGCCGACCACGATGCCGGTGAGATTGAGCGGAGTTTTGCCCGAAGTCGCGTGGAGCGTTTTCGGCGCGAGGAAATCTTCCCAATCGCCGCCATAGCTCGCGCCATCGGGACTGAGATGCACGGCAATCAAGCGGCCGTAGGTCCAGTCTTCGATGAAGAGCGCGCGCTGATATTTGGCCGGGAAGTTCGCGCCTTCTCCGAAAACAACGCCGGTCGGACTGCCGATGCCAATGGTCAGCGTACCCGGCAGGCTATCCGCGTAGTACTCGGGCCATTTGGCCGTGCCCTCGCGAAAACCGTAATCAGCGCCGCTGGTCACGTGGTAGACCCGGATTGGCCGATACCACGGCGTGCCCCAGTCGTTTTCCATGTCGCTGTCGAAGCCGAAAAGCTCGCCATCGTGGTTGAAGGCCACGTCGTAAGTATTGCGCTCGCCGCTGGCCACCAGTTCGCAGTGGCTGCCATCCGGATCAAGGCGGACGACGAAACCGCCCGGCGGTTTCCGACCCGCACCGAAACCGTTGCTGTCTTCCGCGCGCGGCAGGGCGAGATCGTCTGCATAGTGACGATGCGGTGAGGAAGGAAGCACGTCGCCGGGCACATCCACGAAATTTCCGCAGACGATGTTGAGATGCTTTTTGTCCGGATTCAGCAGGATGGCGTGCGCGCCGTGATCACCGCCTCCGCCCTTCCATTCGCGCAACAGTTCGACCTGATCGTATTCGTCGTCACCCTTGGTTGAGCGGCAGCGCCAGAGGCCGAAGACGTCGTGGCCATCGGGAGTATGTCCGCGACCATTGATGTAAAGGCTGTCGAAAGCGAAGAGCATCCCCATGACCTCCGACAACGGAATCTGGAGGATTTCGGCCTTGGTGACCTGGCCGTTTTCGAGAGTGAGCCGGGAGATGGGTTGCTTGCGTTCGGCCCCGAGGAGCAGCCGTCCCTTCGGATCTCTGGCGATCGAAATCCACGAGCCTTCGGTGTCCAAGTCCGCTACGCGAACGAGTTCCACTTTGAAATCCGGCAGTGTCTCGAGTGCCTCGGGCTTGGGCGGCTCACCCAGGACAGTTCCCGCGAACATTGCGAGGAGCAGGCAGAAGGGGAGAGACTTCCAAAAATGGCGGGAGATACTCGTGGCGGACATGGGCGGAAAACAAACGTGTGAAAGATTCACCGATGCGAATGCCGCAGGAGAGGTTCCTTCTTAGGCTGAATCGCGCATTCCGTGCCCCGCGAGATCGCGGGATAACCCATCGAATTCCAATGGAGCCACTACCCTTTGGGGGCGCCTGTCAATTCCTGGACGTCATCGGGTTGGCCAGCGATTGTGGACAACGGGGTTCGAGGCCGCCGGCCGGGTCCTTGGGAAAGGAAGGGTCAGCGAGCATGGCTTCTACTTTTTCGAAATAGCCTCGGCGCGTGCCCCAGAAAATGTAGTTCAAGTGGAGTTTGTCGCGGCCGAATTCGTAAATCTCTTTCACCGGTGTTTCCCCGGGAGTTCCGCGGAAGGCGGCGGTTTGCGTGTAGTCATTCTGCTGCACGGCGGCGCCCAGCGGCACGAGGCCGGACAGTGGCGGGTAGAGGCGATAGACACCGTGCTGTGGATTGGTGAGCAAGGGATCGTGTGGATAGATGTCTGGCCCGCCGAAGCCGATGCCGCGTGCCTTTGCATAGTCAGCCAGAGGTTGGATCGATTCGGGTGGCATGTTGACGTATTGCATGACGACGGTGCTGGGGAAGGCGGCTTTGAGCGCCTGCATGCCAGACTCGACGCTGCGCGTGTATTTTTCCGGGGTGTAAGCGATGGCGGTTTGAGTGGCGACATCGAAGGTCGTCGCCGATTCGGGGATGACCACAGCTTCCAGGAACGGCTCGCGATCGAACTCCTTGCCAAGTTGCGTGTAGAGAGCGTTCAACCGCTCATTGACACGCTCGTTCCAGATGACGGGATTGAAAGAGCTCCAGCGCGTCTTGTAAACGCCCCCTCCATAGTCCGGACCGGAGATGTAGTCAGGGCAGTAATTCTGTCCCGCACCGAATGTCTTGGTCTGGATCTGGATGATCAACCGCCGATCATGTTTGCCGAGAAACGCGAGGTCCGAGCGGATGGCGGTGAAATCGTAGTGATCTTTCTGCGGCTCCAGTGCGCGCCAAGTGTACATTTTCTCGATGCCTCGGAAATTCTTGTAAATCTGTTCTTCGCCTAGCGGGCTGGATTGGACAAACGCATAGTGGCCTGGATGCCATTTCACTGCCTGGCTGTTGGTCGTCGCCGCTAATTTTTCCCCTGTCTGGATCTCGGCGGCTCGCAAGCTGAGTGCGCAAAGAATGAGAATTGTCAGGCAGGAAACGGCAAAATGGCGCGTTGTCGTCATGGAATAGCAAACACCCGTGCGGCGCGCTGGTTGCCAGAACATTCGCTTCTGGTGAATCCCCTCACCGAGAGGGGAGTGGAGCCTAGGGGATTCGAACCCCTGACCTCCTCAATGCCATTGAGGCGCTCTACCAACTGAGCTAAGACCCCGTCTGCGAGGGACGGGAAAATGCCTTCGACGTGGCTTTGTGGCAAGAGGAAATTTCAACGATTTGCAGCGGCCTTATTGCCGGGTGCGCAGGATGCTTTCGTAGAAGGCGAGATAGCGGGGGGCGAGGTTCTGCCAATCGTAGTTGGCGTGGGCCCATTCGGAGAGCGCGACGCGCTTGGGCGCATCCCAGCAGGGCTGCCGGAAAAATTCGGCAAGGCTCTGGCGGACGCTGTCGATGGTGGGCTGGCAGATGTAGCCGCGGCCGGTGGAGAGTTGCTCGGCCCACGGCGTCTCGGTGGTGGTGAGTGCGGGCGTGCCGACCTGGCAGGCTTCGAGGACGGCGAGACCGAAATTCTCGGAGTGCGTGGGCAGACAAAACAAATCGGCACCTTGAAAATAAGCCCAGCGGGCGTCGCCCCACACCGGGCCGACCCATCGCGTGAAGGGAAGCTGGGAGGCATGCCTCTGCGCGAAGCGTTTGAGCGAGTGAACGTAATCCCGGCCGCCTTCGCCCACGATGATCAAGCGTGTATGCGGGGGAAGCGAAGTCGTGGCCAGCGCTTCCAACAGGAGATCCAACCCCTTCTTGACGTGGATGCGGGAAAGATAAAGCAGCACGCGCTCTTCCGGTTTCCAGCCGAGGCGTTCCCGGGCTTTTTCGTAGTCGGGCCGGGCAGTGCCCGTGAGGCCGAGTGGCAGGGTCTCGATGCGTTGCCCAGGAGCAAATTTTTGCAGCCGCCCGGCTTCCGGCTTCGCGGTGGCGAGCAAGGCGGCGGCCCGGGCGAGGTGGCCCTTTTCGATGAAATGAAAATAGGGCCACTTTTTCCACCATTTGTGACGCCACGCCCAGGGTTCCAGCATGCCGTGCGGCGAGACGATGTAGGGAATGCCGCGGGCCGTGAAGCGCTTCGCCAGGCGCGCGTGACCGGGTTGCCACAGGCCGTGAAAATGCACGAGCGTGTCGCCGCCTTCGGCGGGTTGCGAATCATCCGTGATGGCCGTCCCCAAATCTCCCAAGGCGCCGCGCAGGCTTTGAATGGCCGAATCGAGGCCGCCCACGCGTTGTTCCATCGGCGGAACGCAAAAGATGACCTTCACGGTTTGCCGAGTGCCTCGCGATAGAGCGCCTCGTAGGCTTCGGCCATCGTGGCGTAGGAGTATTTTTCCTCCACGAGCTTGCGCGAAGCGGCGCCGATGGTGAGCAACTGTTTGCTGTCGCTCAAGGCGTCCATCCAGGTGCCATCGGCTCCGACGGAGATGGAATTGCTGGCATCGAGGAAGGGCATTTCCCGCAGCAGATGGCTGGCGATGGCGCAGGGCAGCGCGGCGGACATGGCCTCGAGAATGGCCAGGGGCAGGCCCTCGTATTCGGCGACGTGCAGGAAGACGTCGGCGGCCATGAGCAGTGAGGGTATGTCGTTGCGCCACGGCAGGCGGCGGATCGTCCTGCCCATTTTATGCGCCTCGATCCAGTCGTCCCATGCGCCGCTCAGTTCGCCGTCGCCTACCCAGAGAAACTTTGCTTTCGGATAACGCCGCAGTACGTTCTCGGCGCGAGCGAGAAATTCCAGCGGACGCTTTTGCGGGACCATGCGACCGACGGCGATGACGAGCAATTCATCCTCGCCGATCCCGAGGTCCGCGCGTTTCGTTTCGCGAGCAGCGGGGCGGCGCGCGATATCATAGATCGGCACGCCATTCGGGATCATGCGAATGCGCGGCGATTCGCCGATGAAGGAAACGAGATCCTGGCAGCGATTTTCCAGCACCGTCACGAGCGGGTTGTGGTAATTGCGCAGGGCGCGCCGGGCGATGAAGTCGCGCGCGGGAGCGAGCTTGGCCTTGAGATAACCCGCGCTCTGCGTGAGGTGGATGGTGCAGATATTCGGCAGGTGCGAACGGCGTGCGGCGTGGAGCAGGTCGAGGCCGTCTTCGAGGTTCTGCTTGTTCACGTGGAGAATATCCGGGCGCGCCTTTTTCCACTCGCGGGCGAGTTGGCCGACGGCGCGGAGATTCAGGTAGCTGGAGAGGGAGCGTCCACGGCGATCGTAGGTATTGCGATAGGGGGAACGCAGCACTTCGCCGATGCCGGAGAAGCTGTTGGCCAGTTCATCCATGCGCGGATGATCCGAGGCCCAGAGCAGCACCGTGTGCCCGCGCTGCGCGAGCGCGCGCCCGAGATAGAGCAGGTACAGTTCGCCGCCCCCGCGTGACCCGGAACTGCTGCTGGCTAAAAGGATTCTCATGATTGGAGGGCGGTCTGGAAAACGTCGACCCATTTTGCGGCTCCGGCCGCGGGCGTCCAGTGCCGCGCGCGACGGCGCGACACCTGCCCCCAGCTTTCGCACAACGAAGGCTGGACTATGAAGCGTTGCATTTTTTCGGCAAGCGCGGCGGCATCGCCGGCGGGAAATCGCAGGCCGTTGATTTCTTCTTCCACGAGATCGCGCCCGGCGCCGACCATGTCGGAACAAACGATCGGAAGCCCGGCGCCGAGCGCCTGATTCACCACCACGCCCCAGCCATCGTAACGGCTGGGCAGGACAAAAACGTCCGCCTGCGCGAAGAAGTGGGGCAACTCCTCCGGAGCCTGAAAGCCCGCGTAGATGATGCGATCACGCACTGCCGCCGGCAGCGGGGCGAGAAGCTGCGGGAGCTCGGCCTCGCGGCCCACGAGCAGCAAGCGCGCGGCACCGCCGAGGCGTTGAAAGGCCTCGAGCAGCAGATCCACGCCCTTGCGCGCGATCATTTGTCCGCAGAAGAGGAAGACGACCTGGCCATTCGTGCGCGTGTGGCGCGGCAGGGCGAGGAAGGGATCGAGATCGCAGAAGTAGGGAATGCGGAAATGCTGCGGCTCAGGAAAACGCGCGCGGTAATCTTCATCGGCAAAAGTGCCGATCGCCGCGATGCCGGTGGCGCGATGCAGGGGCTCGGAAAGGCGCTCGTGCATCTTTCCGCCGCGTCCCAGGCGTTCGCCCCAGAAGAACCAGGGCTTGTGGCGCAGTGTCGTCCGCATGAGCCATTGGGCGGTGAAAGACATCAAGGTATTCATTACGACGACGTCGAAATCCTCGAGCTTCGGCAGCGGCCAGTTGACATGGCAGCGCGCGGAGCCGACCGGCAGCCAGAAACCGCGCATGATTTTCTCATACGGCTCGAGCGTTTTCTCGGGCCAGGGTGAATCGGGTGCGGCGGCCTCGAGATAAAAGACGCTCAAGTCCACTTCCGGCCGCTGCGCCAGGGCCCGGAAGAGATCGCGCTGGTAGGGGGAAGGAACGACGGAAACGAACGCGGCTTTCATTTCCGGGGCGGGGCAGGGCGGGGCGGCATGGGCAAGCGTCGTGCCTGGGCGTTACGCAAAGCGGCTCGCGAGAGGAGTTGCCCGGCTTGCTTGGCGAGCAGGCGAACGGCGTAGGTCCCGATGACGAGCGCGGCCACGGTGGGCAGCAGCGCGGTGGTGAAGACGAAAAGGCTGCGCATCGAAATGACGGCCGCGAAAAAACCGGACGCGTAGATGAGGATGCCAAGTTCGGAGTTCTTCGGAGAGGCCAGAAAACTCCACCAACCGGTGAGCGCTCCGAAACAGAGAGCGATGATGAGGGTCACCACCATGCCGCCGGACATGTAGGCCTCGCCGACAAAGCTCGCCGAGATGGTGACCCCTTCGACGCCGAGTGCGTCCTCGATGGAGGAGCTCAAGCCTTCCGGTTTGCCGGCCCAGATCGCGCGAGGGATCGGCCGAATGAGCGCCTGATAAGGGATCTCGAATCCGAGATAATCCCGCTTGTGCGGAAAGACGTCCACGAGCCGGCAGATGGCGTAGAGATTGTAGTCCACGAACATGGTGCGCTCCGCCGGGTCCTCCTGCACATAGCCGCCCTGGAGGTAATTGCGAAACCCGACGTTGCGAAATTGCAGCATGTAGTAAGTCGCAAAGATCATGAACAAGCCGCTGCCGATGCACAGGATGAGAAGTTCTTTCTTCCGGGCAAAGGGCAGGGCGAAGCTGTAGGCGATGAGGAACGTGACGAGGTAGGAGGCGAAGATATTCCGCGTGCCGCTGGTGAAACCGTAGAAAAAGGTGAACAGCAGGGCACCGCAGGCGAGCGCCAGCGAAAACGTGCCATAGCGATGCCGTCGGGCGATCATGATCCCGGCGAGCGGTGGGATGAGATAGATGAACAGGCCGAGCTCGACGAGCAGCGCCTTCCAGTCGCCGAGGCGTCCGCGCTGCCACGGCTGGCTGAAGCGCGGATCCATGAAGAAGCCCACCATTTCGACCACGTTGAAATTCACCGCGACGAGCATGTGCAGGTAGCCGATGAAGAAACAGGCCCAGAAGATGAAGACGATCCAACCGGCGGGAATCTCGTAGGTGAGGGTGTGCGCGAAGGGCTGCTTTCGTGGATGGATCAAATGGCGCCCGAGGAAGAGGCCGAGAAAGCCGAGGTCCACGCAGAGGAGGGCTTGATGCGTGGTGCGGACATCGATCAACTCATCGAAGTGCGGCTGCGGAAAAAGGAACTCGAAGAGGGTGAGAAAGTAGAAGGCGAAGATCGCCATGAGGTCCGCGCGGATGAGATTGCGCAGGCCTCCGCGACGCATGTCCATGGCCACGCTGATGCCGATGCTAATGAGAGCGCCGATGGAGGAGAAACGAGCAAGGGAGGAGGGCAGGCTGCTGTTCGCGAGAAGGGCGGTCAGAGCCAGGCCGACGAGGGCGGCAAAGGTGCCGTTGCTGTCGGGATGCGGATGTTCGTCTGCCTCGGGAACGGCCTGGACGGTTCCGATAGGACGCGGAGGTGGGGCGGTATTGCGATGTCTGGGCCGGGGAAAATTCATGAGAGGGCAGCGGCGCTGAATTCGATGAGCTTTTCTGTCGGCTGGCTCCAGCCAAAGTTTTCGGACACGCGCTTCGGGTGCTCCGCCCACCACATGAGTTCGGCCGCGAGAGCGGTGACGTCCTCGGCGGGGAAGATGGAGCCGTTATCGCGGTGCCGCACCTGATCCTTGCCGCCGACGCGATCGCTGACGATGGCGGGCATTCCGCAATTGAGGGCCTGCGGCACGACCAGCCCGAAGCCTTCCTCCAGCGAGGGCAGCACGAGGACCGAGCCGGTCCGGAAGGCTCCGGCGAGGGTTTCCTGCGAGACAGGGCCGTGGAATTTCAATGGCGTGGCGCCATGGTAGGCGTCGAGATCGTGGCACGCTTCACCCAGCACGGCGCCGTAGAATTCCATGGACCAATCCGGCCGTTTGGCCAGCGCGAGGGCGTCGAGCAGATTGCGCAGGCCTTTGCGCACGCCGACCTGACCGGCGAAGATGATACGAAACGATTGGCCCGGCGCCTGGTCGGAGTGGTGGAAGATGTGCGCGTCGGCGCCGTAGGGCACCTGCCAGATGCGCCTGGCATCGATGCCGAGGGAGATGAGTTGATCGCGCACCACGGAGGAGGCGGCGCAATGCCAGTCGGTCAGCCCGTATTCTTCGTCCTCACGCGCGAAGTATTCCTCGTCGTAGGGGCAGACGTCGGTGAGCTTCAGGCCGATGCGGGCGTATTCCGGCTCCATGATGCGCACCCATTCGCGCACCGGGCCGGTGGCGTGATTGAGCACCGTCTTGATGCCGAGCCGCCGCGCGGCGCGGAAGGTGTGCAGGCATTGGCCCGGCATGGCGTGCACGAAGTCGCAGCCGTCGAGGTGCGCGCCGGTCCAGCGGTCGAAGCCGTGATCCTGCCAGCGAAAGAGCTTCTTCGACTCGGGCCGCCAGCGCTCGGGGACGAACTTGAGCAGGCCGTAGACGATATTCGTGCGCAGGCTGTGCGTGCGCACCGGCAGGTCCGCGGCCGCGCCGAGCTTCCACGCCGGATAACCCGAGTAATAGCAGCCGAGCGCGTCGTGCTTCGCGAGTTCGAGTGCCATGGGATACAGATGGCACGGGTTGGTGGCGGAGATGGAAATCTTCACGACGCTTCCGCTCCAAATTTGGCGTTCCATTCCGCTTCCGAGGCCAGCGGGGTGCGGACGAGTTCCATCCACGCGCGATATTTTTCCCAAGGCAGCGGTTGCCGTTGGGCGAGGCAACGCGAGACGCCTTTCAGCGCGGCCAGCCACCAGGCCGGTTCGCGCACGACCCAATCCAGACCGCGCTTCCCGGCGTAGCCGAATTGACGGACGAGGCGGAAGAGTGCGACGCCGAGGCATTGCGGCGCTGGGCAGCGCAGCAGCACGCTCCAGAATTCGTTGCGCGAGTGGCGCTGGTGGGTGCGGATCTCGTTGCGCTGCGCGCCGGTGAAGTGATGGCGGATGGTGATCGAGACTTCGTGCCAGACCTGCCAGCCCGCGGCGGCACAACGCAGGGCGAAGTCGGGTTCCTCGTAAGCGTGGAAAAAAAAACCAGGATAGCCGCCCAGTTGTTCGAAGACCGAACGGCGGATGGCTGCTCCCGAATTGGCATAGCTGCCAACGAATTGCGAGGGGCCGAAATCGGTGGCGGTCAGCGATGCGGGAAATTCATCCGAGCGTTGCGGAAAGGAAGCGACGGCGAGGCGGGGCCGCGCGGTGAAGAGATCGCGCAGGCGCGCGATGCAATCGGTCTCGAGGGGATAGCTGTCGTCATCGAGGCTGAGGAAGATGTCGCCACGGCAGGCGGCGGCGAGTTCGTTGCGCGAGGGAATGGAGCCTTGCGCTTGTTCGTGGATGAGTAAGCGGGCTTGCGGATACTTGTCGCGGAGCAGTTCCAGCGTGCCATCCTGGCAGCCATCCACGGCGATGAGGATTTCGTCTGGCGGGGGATTCAACGTGGCCAGCGCCGCGAGGGTGCGGGTGAGTTCGTCGCGGCGATTGTGGGTGGTGATGCAGACCGCGACGGTAAGACTCATGGTGCGATCTCCCGCAGGACTTTCGCCGGATTGCCCACCGCGATGACGCCGGCCGGCAACGATTTGGTGACCACGCTCCCGGCACCGACCACGGTGCCCTCGCCGATGCTCACGCCTTTCAAAATGGTGACATGCGCGCCAATCCAGCAGCGGGCGCCGAGCCGGGTAGGCGCGGTGACGAGCGGGCCGTCGGCCGGTGCGGCCCACGCACTCACCGTGTGATCGTGATCGGTGATGTAGCAGAACGGACCGATCATCGTGCTCTCACCGATTTCGATGAGTTCATCCGCATCGATCATCGTGTGGCGATTGATGTACGTGCGAGGACCGATGACGATGCGGGCGCGATCGCTGGTGGCCAGGAGGACGACGCCGCGATCGAGAGCCGCCCCATCCTCCAGCGTGATGCACTGTGGGCGCTGCCGCACTTCGATGGCCCGTAATGAGACGTGGCCATGGATGTGCATGCCCGAGGAACGGTAGTAAGCGATGCGCGCGCGGGAGGTCAGGCCCTCGAGAAAGCGGGTCAGGTCCATGTGCCGAGGAGTTCCTGCTGCCATGTGGGCCCGCGTTGCCGAAGGATGCTGATGCTGGCGAAAAGGCGATGGAGCAGCAGCTTCCACGTGAGCACTGGCTCGCGCAGGCCGAGGATATCGTGCGCGACGAGGCGTTGATGGCGCACGCGCATGCGGGCGAGTTCGCGAGTGTTACGCTTGAAGGTGCTCGGGGCGTCGCGGTGCTCGAAGGTTGCCGTGCGATGAAAATAAAGCTGGTGCGTGCGGCTGACGCGGGCGGAAAGATGCACGTCCTCGAGGAAGCTGTAGCCCTCGAACTCGGGGAACTTTTCCCGCGCATACAGCGGGGTGCGGTAGAAGACGCAGGTCGAGTTCAGCCAATCCGCGGGAATGAGTTCGCTGTCCGATTCCGTGTAGGTCGGCAGGCAATTGATCGCGGCGCCGAAGAGCTTCCCGCCGTAGGTGGGGTGCGGGTAGCCGGCCTGGAGCCGGTAGTAACAACGCAACAGACCGCTGGGGACGCGATGTTGCATGCCGTCGATGCGCGCGGCGATGCCGCCGATCTTTTCCTCGGTGTCCGCATCAAAGGTGGCGACGATTTTCTCAAAACTGTCCGGCGGGACGAAAACGTCGTCATCGACAAAGGCCACGATGGGGGTGGTGACGAGCGCCGCTCCCTGGTTTCGCTGCACGGCGGCGCTGGGCTTTTTCGCGCGTTCGTAACGGACGGGGACCGGCGCGGCTTCCACGACGGCGCGGGTTTTGTCGTCGGGAGAGGAATCCACCACGATGACGGCCGCAGGGGGGCGGGTCTGGGCGGCGATGCTGGCCAGTGTGGTACGCAGTTCTTCCGCTCGTTCGTAGGTCGCGATGACCAGACTGTATTCGAGTGGAGCGGGCATGTGGGTTTAACGGCGGGCAGCAGCGAGCCTCTCCGCGCCCGTAAACCCTAGCAGGCGGTGCGCCAGCCGATAGCTTCGCGGGGCGGCTGGGCCGGCAAGATGAATGAGTCCCCGCTTCTTTCGCTCCTGAAAATAGGCCGCTGCCTCCGCTAAATCCTGCCGGGCGAAGGTGCGGGACATCTCGAAAAAGGCCTGGCCGGCGACCCGGGCGTGTTCGGCGGTCCAGAGGCCGCGAGACTGCATCCAGGCTTGCAGGGTGTCCATCAGCTCCGTGCGCACGCGAATGACCTGCCGCGGATCACGGCGACAGACGGTTTGCTCGGACCAGATGCGGTAGACGGCGTGGGGGGTGGGAGCGTAGCGGAAACGCAAACCGGCCTGCAAGGCACGGAGATAGAGCTCGTGTTCCTGGCAGCAGGGCTGGCCTTCTTTCCAGCCGCCGATCGAGTCGAGGGTGCTTTTGCGCCAAAGCGGGCCTCCGGTCTGGGGAATCTGCCAGGCCAGCCATTGGCTGTAGAGATCGAGCCGGGTATCGATGGGCCCGGGCTCCCGGGTTTTCTGGCCGAGGTCCTCGATCCACGTTGGACTGTAAATGATGTCAGCATCCGCGCCGTCATCGGCTTCCGCGAATTGCTGCGCGATTTTCTCCGGTTCGAGATAGTCGTCGGCGTCGAGAAATTGAATCCATTCGCCGCGGGCGGCGCAGAGGGCCTGATTGCGCGCGTGATTGCCGCCGCGGTTTTCGGTGACGATGAGCTGGATCTGGCCCCCGAATTTCCGTGCGATCTCGGGCGATTCATCGGTCGAACCGTCGTCGACCACGATGACTTCCTTTTCCGGCCACGTCTGGGCGAGCGCGCTTTCGATGGCCTGGCCCAGCCATCGCGCGCTGTTGAAAGAGGGAATGCCGATGCTGACCAACGGCTTCATGCGAGCGAGAACTTCCGCTGCCAGACCTCATAAAGCCAGAGCGCGTAGAGCGTGCGCTCGCCTTCCCAGGTGCCCGTCTGAAAATCGTTCCATGCCGAGCGCATCAAGTCGCGGTCGAGAATCGTCAGGCAGGCGGAATCCCTGGCGAAAATGGTCGCCTCGACAGGTTCGCGCAACGGACCGCGGAACCAATCGCCCAAGGGCACTGGGAAGCCGCGTTTCGGCCGGTTGAGAGGTTCGTGCAATTTGCGCGAGAGGCAGTGGCGCAGGACGAGCTTGCCCGGTCCCGCTGGCGGCAACTTGAGTGAAGACGGCATGCGTGCGGCGAGCTCCGCGACGCGCAGATCAAGGATGGGAGTACGCAGTTCGATGGAGGCGCCCATGCTCATCTTGTCGGCTTTCTGGAGCAGGGATTCCGCGAGTTGCCAGTTGAGGTCGAGGGTGAGCAGCGAACCGAGCACGTCGCGCTGCGGTTGGAAGACGCTTTCGGCAATCGTGCTGGCGCGCTGGCGCAGGTGGCGCAACTGATCGGCGTTGAGGCCACGGGGCTGCCGCACGTCGCCAGGCAGACCTTCGATGCGCAGGGTCACCGCTTCGCTGGCGCGCGTGTGATGCGTGCGCAGACCGAATCGCTGCCAGCGCGAGGGGCGCGACGCCGGATCGGCGGGCGGAACCAGCGGGGCGAAGCGGCGCAGCTTCTCGGAGCGTTGCAACGTGGCCATCATCCCGAGATAGCGTGTGTCGTAGCCGGCGAAAAGCTCATCCGAGCCTTCGCCGGAGAGCAACACTTTCACATGGCCGCGCGCGAGCTCGCAGACCTTGAGCACGGCGAAGGCGGCCGGATCGCCGACCGGTTCATCGAGATGCCAGGCGATTTTCTCGATGTTGTGCAGAAGATCGTCGGAGGTGAGTTCCAGGCCGTGATGCTGGGACTTGATTTCGGCGGCAGTGGTGGCCGCCCCCTGGGTCTCGGATTCCGGGCCACCGAAACCGACGGTGAAGGTCTGCATCTTCCCTTCCTGCAACTCCTGCGCGTAGGTGCTGACCACCCGGCTATCGAGGCCGCTGCTGAGCAGGACGCCGACGGGGACATCGGCGCGCAGGTGCATTTTCACGGAGTCCGTGAGGACCGCATCGAGTTCTTCCACGGCGGGCTCGAGTGCGGTGAGATCGGGAACTTCGTTGAGCTCATAGCGCCAGTAGCGATGCGGCTCGAAGGATTGGAGACCTTTTAGTGGCAGACTGAGGAAGCAGCCGGCGGGCAGCTTCCGAATATGCCGGAAGTGCGTGCGCGGCGCAGGCAACGACATCCACGAGACGTAGTCGAGGAACGCCTCGGGATCGCGCTCCTTGCTCACCCACGGCAGGGCAAGGAGGCTTTTCAATTCCGAGGCGAAGGCGAGGCGCTCGCCGCTGGTCGTGTAATAAAGCGGCTTCTGGCCGAAGTGATCGCGGGCAATGAGGACGCGGTTCCTGTTCTTGTCGAGCAGGGCGAAAGCGAACATGCCGCGCAGCCTGGCGAACATGGCGTCGCCGAGTTGCTCGTAGAGATGCACGAGCACTTCCGTATCGGTGTGCGTGCGGAACTCGTGTCCGCCGGCGATCAGTTCACGCCGCAGTTCGAGGTAGTTGTAAATCTCGCCGTTGAAGACGACGCCGATGGTTTCGTTCTCGTTCCAGATCGGCTGCCAGCCGCCTTCGAGATCGATGATGCTGAGCCGCCGCATGCCGAGGCCCAGCCCCGGCGCGACATGCGTGCCTGCGCCGTCCGGTCCGCGGTGGGCCAGGAGGTCGAGCATGCGTTGAAGATGGGCGGCGCCTTCTTCTGCGGAGAGTGATGGATCAATGAAGCCGGCGATGCCGCACATGGTGATGTTGGTGGACCTTACTTAGCCTCCCGCGGGCCATTGGCCTAGAGCGAACTCGCTGTGGCGCAAATCACGGTGTCGGCGCCGGGCTGAAGAGGAACCCGAGCAAGTCGTTGAAATCGGCCGGCGCGATGGTGGTCTCAAAAAATGGGTGGCATAAGCGGAAAGCTTGGATTGAGTTTGGGGTCTTGATCTTCGCGCGCGGGACGCTGACTGGTTTGCCCGTCACGTCGGTAAATACGAGTAATTCGCCCTCTTCGGTGGACGTTCAAGCCTGGCGAAGGTCTGGGCCGTTCGCTGGTTTCCGATGATGGTCTGGCGGAACAATGGGGTCCGACGTTGGCGGGTGGGGATCGAGGATGTCCTTCGATCACGCGATGGGCGCCCGCGGGCGCCGATGCCATCGAGGGCCGGGCCGATATTGGCGCCCTGGTTGTGGATCTTGTGACAGACGGCGCAGTTTTGCTGGAAGATCTGCGCGCCGTGGATTGAATCGGGCTTCGCTTTTTCATACGCGGTGGCGCGCTGGGAAATGACTTTGTCGAGGCGCTCGTCCTCGGGTGGGAGATCCTTGGTCAGCGCGGTTGCGCGATCGCGCAGCCCTTGCGGTCGCTTTTCCAGGGCGGCGGTGACGAGGGGATTGCGCAACAGGACGGGCGTGGCTTTTCCTTTTTCGATGGTGCTGATGAGCGACTCCGCGCCGGAATCGGTGGCGGCGAGGCCCGCGGCGATGAAATTCCCGACGTCCGTAGGCGCGTTGGGCAGGGCGGCGAGTAGGGCCGCGCGGGCTTCGTCGGTATTGGACTGGTTGAGGAGTTCCGCGGCCCGTTTGCGGAATTTCATCCCGGCCGGAGTGGCCAGAACCTGGCCGAGAATAGAACGCGCAGCATCGAGATTAGCGAGCGCTTCGAGGGCGGCGATGCGCAGCGGTTCGGACCGCTTGGCGTTCGTGGCAATCTTCGCCAACGGTTCGAGCTTCGCATCGAACTTCGCCTCGCGGACGCTCTCGATGGCGGCTTTCAGCATCCAATCATTATTGCTGGCGAGGCACTCGATCATGATCTTGTGCGTCCAGGCGACGGTTTCCTCGGGGAGCGTGATGCCGCGCTGCCGGGCAGCTTGGGCAAGTCCGTCGGCGGCGACGAGGCGTTGCAGCAGCGGTGCGTCGCCGATTTTCGCGACGAGATCGGAAAGCAGGCTGAACTTTTCCGAGGGCAGATGCAGGGCGACGTGCTTGAAGTATTCCCCGATACGCGGCGAACCCAACCCATGGCGCTGGAGGTGGCCGAGGAGGAATTCCGCGGATTCCGCGGTCGGTACGGCTACGGAAACATCGGCGATGTGATCGGCCGCGGCCGCGTTTTCTTCCGCACCGATCTGCGTGACCGCCTGATAAGAGTCCGGCAGCAGCAGGCAATCGCGCAACGCCATGCGCAGGGCGTAGGTGAGTTCGGTGTCGTCCTTGTCGACGTGGTCGGATGCATCGAGCAAAGCGGTCAGCACTTCCGGAATTTCTTTCAGGGATTGTTCGCGCAATTTCTTCGCGCGCTCGTTGTCGTCCTCGACGTCGTTGCGCAGCGCGATGACGGTCGCGGAGATGGCCCGCGCGGCGTTGCGTTGCAGGGTGGGGCGGTTCGGATCTTTGAGGGCGAGCCGCTGCTCCGCGAGCGTCAGACCGGGGATGGATTTTTCCCGGAATTCGCCGAACCACTGGAGACTGTGGCTGGCAAAGGCATCCGGCATGCGGAGCAGCGTGGCGGCGTTTTGCTCGGAAGAGAGATTGGTGTTGAGGAACCATGCGGCGCTGAATCCCGGTTTGAATCGTTCCATGACGGATTGTTCGGTGATCAGCCGTGAGAGGGTGGTCGGATCCACCTTCACCGGACCGGGTTCCGGCGTGAAGAGGTTGAGGGGGATCGTCTTGAGGAACCGATTCGCAACTTCATGCTGAGCGCGCTCGCCGATGCGATCCACGAGTTCATTCGCGGCCAGGCGTCGGGTTTCGAGATTCACGTCGCCGAGTTTGTCCAGAAGATCATTGGTCCCGAGGTGGCCAAGGTCGGGTGGAGTCGCCGCGGGTGTGTCTTTCTGCTCGCCGCGATAGACGATGCGCCAGATGCGGCCGTGCTTGTGATCGCGTCGCGGATCGGCGAGTGGGAATTCGTAGTGGCCGATGATCGGGTTGTAGAAATCGGCGATCCAGAGCGCGCCGTCGGGACCGAGTTTCACCTGTACCGGACGGAACCAAGGGTCGTCGCTGACCACGAAATCCGGCTGGCGAACGGCTTGCGGCGTCGAGCCATGCCATTCGAGTTTGTCGCGATTGACCCGGCGGGTGACGGGGTTGCCGTTGAAGAGATTGCCGCGATATTCCTCGGGGAATTTGTCGTCGGCGTAATAGGCGATGCCGGCGATGGCGGTGGAACCGTGGCCGTCGTCGGTGATGCGCGGCGCGAAGCCAAGGCCGTCGTGTTGCTTGCCGATGCCCTCGTAATAACCGCCGCGCTGGAGCATGTAGACGGGTTTGGAGTGCGAGTCGGCGCTGTAGAAATTGCCGAGCGGATCGACAGCGAGGCCGAAGGGATTCGTCTGCCCGTGCGTATAGATCTCGAAGGCGGAGCCGTCCGGGCGGAAGCGATAGGTGTTGCCGCTTTCGAGCAAGGTCATGCGACCATTCAGGTCGTGAATCTCGCTGTGATTGCGGAAACCGTGCGTGCCGTAGATCCAGCCGTCGGTCCAATAGAGGAAACTCGACATGCCGCCGTGGGTGTCGAGATAGCCGGCCGTTTCGTAGAGCGGCACGCGGCTTTCGGCGAAGCCGTCGCCGTCCCAGTCGGTGAGCAGCCAGATTTTCGGCACGGAATAAACGATCGCGCTGTCGCCCTTGGGCGCATGCCCGATGTGTCGTCCACCCAATGGCGCGCGTTTCACCATCGCGGGATTGGGATCAAAGTTCGGCAGCAGGCCATAAGCCGCGGCGATCGCCGGAGAGCCGTGCGGCAGGGGTTGGATGCCGCTGGGAATGTTCAAGCCATCGGCGAAGACGCGGATGGTTTTGGCGTGGCCGTTTTGATCGAAGTCCGACAACACGCGCACGGTGTCGCGCGCTTCGGTGGAGGGATGCGGCGCTTTATCGCCGACATGAAAGGCGCTGGCGATGTCCGCGAAAGCTTTCTCGTAGCCGGGGATGGGTTGGCGGGAGGCATCCGTGCCGGCGGGCCAGGGATACATCTCCGAACCGGTGACCCACAGGCGCCCGGCGCCGTCGAAGGAGATATTGATCGGCTTCTGGATATCGGGCTCGGCGGCGACGAGCTGGATCTCGAAACCTGGTGGCAGGTGAAATTTGGCGCGTTCTTCTTCGGGCGTGCTCGGGGGAGAGTCGGGATTGTCGCCGCGCACATTGTCGGCAGCGAGGGCCATGCAGGGGGCGAAGAGGAACAGGAGACTGGCAACAGGACGAAGCTTCATGTTCTGGAGGAGGGGAGGCTCCAACATTGGCGGGAAAGAGCCAACTGCAAATGCAGCGATCGTGTCGCCGCTTTACTTCGCGCCCGAGCCGCCTCCGGAGGTCGAGCTTGATCTGTGAGACCGGTGCGTCATGGTTCGCGCGTGCTTCGTTATTTGTTTCCCCTCGTTTTCACCGCCCTGGGTCTCGCCATTCACGCTGCGGATTGGCCGGAATTCATGGGGCCGACGCGTGACCAGGTTTCCACCGAGACCGGGCTGATCGATACGCTGCCCGCGCAGGGGCCGCCGCTGGTTTTCGAGAAGAAGGTGGGGAAGGGTTACAGCGCGCCGTCGGTGCGGGGCGATACGATGGTCATTCATCATCGTGTGGAAATGCAGGAGATCGTCGAGGCGTGCGATGCGCGCACCGGCCTTACCTATTGGAAGTACGCTTACAAGTCCGACTATCGCGATCCCTTTGGCTACAACAACGGGCCACGCTGCACGCCGCTGCTCACCGCGGACCGTTGTTACACGTTCGGCGCCGAAGGGGTGCTGGCCTGCCTCGACATCACCACGGGCAAGGAAATCTGGCGGCGCGACACGCAGGGGGATTTCGCGGTGCCGGAGGCGTTCTTTGGCGTGGGCAGTACGCCGGTGCTGGAAGACGGCTTGCTCTTCGTGCAAGTGGGCGGCCAGCCGAACTCCTGTGTCGTGGCCCTGGATGCGAACACCGGCAAGACCGTGTGGGAGAATGTCGGCGAGAAGACATGGAACGGACAGCCGATGAATGGCTGGCCGGGCGAACGCACGGTGCACTGGAGCATCAACGATCCAGCCTACTCGATGATGGCCAGCTACTGCTCGCCGGTGTTGGCGACGATTCACGGCAAACGGCACCTGCTGGTCTGCACACGCCAGGGTTTGGTCTCGCTCGAGCCGAAGACCGGGAAGGTCAATTTCTCCTACTGGTTTCGCGCGCAGCAAGATCAGTCGGTGAATGCCATGACGCCCGTTGTGCAGGATGACCTGATTCTCATCTCATCCGCGTACTACCATTTGGGTTCGACGGTGTTGCGCGTGGACCCAAGCGGAACGGCGGTGACGCCGCTGTGGAAGGGGTTGCAGTTGGAGATGCACTGGACGCGTCCGGTGTTGCTCAATGGCTTCCTTTACGCGTTTAGCGGACGCAATGAGCCGGATGCGTTTTTCCGTTGCGTCGAGATGAGTTCGGGCAGGGTCGCGTGGGAGCGCCGCGAAGGCTGGCCGAACGGCAGCCACGCGAAGATTCCCGAAGGCGTGGCTCCGCCGGATGTCTATGGCCGCGGCTCGGCGATCCTGGCCGATGGCAAGTTGATCGTGCTCGGTGAGGCTGGCCTGCTGGGTTTGGTCAAACCGAGCCCGGACAAGCTCGAGGAACTCGCTCGTTGGCAGGTGCCGCAGATGCACTACCCGTGCTGGACCGCGCCGGTGCTGGCGAACAAGCGGCTTTATCTGCGCGATGAGGATCGCGTCGTCTGCTACGACCTCGCGAAAAAGCCGTAGGCGAGCAGCGAGTTCTTACTCATAATCCTAATCTTAATCTTAATCCCGCAGCGTTGCTCCCCAGGAGTAAGATTAGGATTAAGAGTAAGATTAAGAAAAGAAGGTTACGCCTTGCCCCAGTGCTTGAGCAGCGTCTCGGCCATGACCGAAGGTGTTTGGGCGACGGCGATGCCGGCGGCCTTGAGCGCTTCGATCTTGCCTTGGGCGGTACCTTTGCCGCCGCTGACGATCGCCCCGGCGTGGCCCATGCGGCGTCCGGGAGGCGCGGTGGCGCCGGCGATGAACGCGGCAATCGGCTTCTTCACATGATCCTTGGCCCACACGGCGGCTTCCTCTTCCTTGTCGCCGCCGATCTCGCCGATCATGATGATCGCTTCGGTTTCAGGGTCATCGTTGAACATCTTCAGCACGTCGAGGTGGCTGGTGCCATTGACCGGGTCGCCGCCGATGCCGACGCAGGTGCTCTGGCCGTAGCCGCGCGTGGTGAGCTGCCACACCGCTTCGTAGGTCAGGGTGCCACTGCGCGAAACGACGCCGACGTTGCCCTTCTTGTGAATGTAGCCGGGAGCGATGCCGATACGGCAGCCGCCGAAGGATTTTTTCGCCGGTGCCAGGGCGTGACGAGGCCAGGGCAATTCGGGCCGATGAGACGCGTCTTCCTGCCTTGCATCGCGGCCTTCACCTTCACCATGTCGGACACGGGAATGCCTTCGGTAATGGCCACGGCGAGATCGAGTCCGGCGTCGACGCACTCGAGAATGGCGTCGGCGGCGAAGGGCGGCGGAACGAAGATCGCGCTGACCGTCGCGCCGGTCTGCTTCGCGGCTTCACCCACGGTATCGAAGATCGGGACCTTGTGGCCGTTGTGCTCGAAGGTCTGGCCGCCTTTGCCGGGCGTGACGCCGGCGACGAGCTGCGTGCCGTAGTCGAGTGAAAGCTTGGCGTGGCGGGAGCCGAAGTCGCCGGTGATGCCCTGAACGAGGAGGCGGGTTTGCGGGGTAACGAGAATGGACATTGGAAAGTACGGAGCGGGAAAAAGGGATTAGTGGTGGCCGGGTTTGCGTTTGTGAATGATCACCGTGTTGCCGTCGGGATCAGAAACCATGAGCATGTGGCAGACGGGCGTTTCGAAGGGACCCATCTTGATCGGAGTGCCGGAGGTCTGAATAGCGGCGACTGCTTCATCGAAATTTTCCACCTCCAGCCCGACGGTGCAGCCGTCGCCCGTCGGCTTCCAGCCTTCGTATTTGCCGAGGCTGAGCGTGCCGCTGGCGATGTCGTATTCGATCCAGTGGCCTTTCTCGCCCATGTCTTGATCCTGCGTCGCCTTCAAGCCCAACACACCCTCGTAAAACTTGCGGGCGCGCGCTACGTCCGTGATGGGGTAAGCGGAAAAAGCGATTTCGGCGATTTTCATGCGACGGGACGGGTTAGGCGGCTTTCTTGACTTCGGCGACGATTTTTTTTGCGGCGTCGGCGAGATCGCTGGCGCTGATCAGCGCGAGACCGCTCTCAGCGAGCGTCTTCTTGCCGGCCTCGACGTTGTTGCCCTCGAGGCGGACGACGAGCGGAATCTTCAGCCCCACTTCCTTCGCCGCGGCGACGATACCGGTGGCGATGACGTTGCAATCCATGATGCCGCCGAAAATGTTGACCAGGATGCCTTCGACGTTCGGATCGCTGAGGATGATCTTGAACGCCGCGGTCACCTGATCTTTCGAAGCGCCGCCGCCGACGTCGAGGAAGTTCGCCGGCTTGCCGCCCGCGTATTGAATGATGTCCATCGTGGCCATGGCGAGGCCCGCCCCATTCACGAGGCAGGCGATGTTTCCATCGAGGCCGATGTAGTTGAGATTGTATTCGCTGGCGGCGACTTCGCGCGGATCTTCCTCGCTCTTGTCACGCAGCGCGACGATCTCCGGCTGACGATAGAGCGCGTTGTCGTCGAAGTTGAACTTCGCATCGAGCGCGAGGATCTCGCCCTTGTCGGTGACGACCAACGGGTTCACTTCGATCTGCGAGCAATCGCGCGCGAGAAAGAGTTTGAACATGTTGGTGAAGAGCTTCGCCGCCGCATTGATCTGCGCGCCGCTGAGACCGAGCGCGCGGGCGATCTTGCGCGTCTGGAAGGGCTGCAGGCCGAGCGTCGGGTGAATCGGCTCACGGAAGATTTTCTCCGGGGTGTGCTCGGCGACGGATTCGATATCCACGCCACCCTCGGTGCTGGCGATGACCACCGGTGCGCCGCTGGCGCGATCGAGGAGGATGGCGAAGTAGAGTTCACGGGCGATGGTCGCGGGTTCGGCGATCAGCACCTTGTTCACCTGTTTGCCCTCCGGGCCGGTCTGATGCGTGACCAGCACCTGGCCCAACATCTGGGTCGCCAGCTCGCGGACTTTTCCGATCGAGTCGGTAATCTGCACGCCGCCTTTGAATCCATTCTTAAACGTGCCCTTGCCGCGTCCGCCAGCGTGGATTTGCGCCTTCACGACGAATTCCTTGGTGCCGAGTTTCTCGGCCACCGCCACCGCTTCGTCCGGGGTGGCAGCGACGCCGCCTTTAGTCGTGGCAACACCGAATTTTTCGAAAAGTTCGCGAGCTTGGTATTCGTGGATATTCATTGAGCAAAAGTCTGGGAATGGCAGACGCGCTCACGATCAAATCGCCAAACGCAACCGCCCTGCGCGAAGCGCAGCGATGCAACGTGCCGTAGCCCGCCGGGGAATTACAAGCCGGTACCGACGTATTGCGCCGAATAAGTCTCGACCTTCATCATCGCACCCATCGCCGGCGAGCTCTGCATGTCGTAAACGTTGTTGCTCACGAGCGACTCGTTCTGGGTGTCAAAGATCATGACGTCCTTTTTCGTGCCGGGCGCGCTGCGCTTGTCCGTCGGCGTTTCGATCGCGACGTAGCGGGGCAGCTTCTTCCGGAGCGCTTTCTTTTCGTCCTTGGTCGCGGGAGCCTGATTTTCCGCCACGGCATGTTTTTTCCCCTTGGTGACCGGACCGGTGGCCGACTGCGATTCGCGGTAGGAGCGCAATTGCGCCGCCATGTAAGCGCGCGCGTGGGCCTCGGCGACTTTGCGCTGGTACTCACTCGCCTCGCGGCGAATCATCGACGTTTGCGTGGTGATGATGCGCTCCATGACGTCCATGGCGAAGGCCGGAGGCAGGGCAACGAGCGTGACACACAGGATGGCAGTGAGCTGCAGATAACGCGGGATCGATGTTTTCATGGGAGAGGGGAGTGGAAGTGAAGGTTGAGTTCAGGTTGCTTGCCCGGCTCATTTAAAAAACGAGCCGGCGCAGCCAGCTGGATGGGCGTTCCTTATAGGGAACCGGTGCCGACGTATTCTGCGTTGTAGGTGTCGATCTTGGCGGTCGAGCCCGCGGACGGGGTCGACTGCACGTCGTAGACGTTGTTGCCCACGATGGATTCATTCTGGGTGTCCCAGATCATGACGGATTTCTTGGCCTTCGAGGGGGCTTGCTCGCTGCGCTCGGTATCGACCGCGATGTAGCGATGCTTTTTCCGGAGGGCGACTTTCTTTTCGGGGGCGAGGCGGCCGTAGTAGACGCGGGCGCGCTCTTCGGCGATGCGTCGCTGACGCTCGGTCGCCTGGTGCTTGGAAATGACGTAAGCCGTGAACGCCACGACCGCGCCGGTGGCTGCGCCGATGGCGATGGATTCGCCGGTGCTCGCACCGGCTGCCCGAGCGATGCCACCGGCGAGAACACCGGCGGTGGTGCCGAAGACCGCGGCGTTTTCACCGGGGGACATGTTTTCGCAGGCGCTGACGAGCAGGGAAATGGAGGTGGCGAGGGCGACAGTTTTGAGCGTTCCGGGTTTCATATCACTGGTTTGATAAAAGTTAATAAGCCGCTGGTGCGGTGGCAAAGCAATTCTGGGATGGTAAAGGGACGCCTACGGTGTAATACGCACGGGCGAAGGGCGGTGGTTGGGAGCGATGTTGCCAGTGGCGCAGAAGTCGATTCCGCCTGGAGCGCTGCCGCGCTTAATTTTCCTCGCTATAGACCACCTTGTGCTCGTTGCACCAATCGACGGCCTGGCGGATACCTCCGGCGGCGGCCTTCTTGTAATAGGTGATGGCCAGCATGGGGTTCTTCGAGACGCCCACGCCTTTTTCCAGGACCGAAGCGTAGAGCCACATGCAGAGGGCGCTGCCGCCTTTGGCGCCTTTCTCGAAAAGTTCTGCCGCCTTTTTCTGATTTGCGGTCACGCCTTCTCCCTGGAGGTAATGGATGCCCAGGTTGCCCCCAGCCTCGAAGTTCCCCTTATCGGCGGCTTTGCGGTAATAATCGACGGCCATCTTGTAATCCTTGGGAACACCCAGCGCATGGTCGTAGCAATAGCCGAGCAAATCCATGGCTCGGTCGCTGCCGGAGTCGGCGACTTCGGTCAGCATCTTCACGGCGCGGTCGGCATCCACGCTTACTCCCTGGCCGTTGAGGTAACAGGAAGCGAGTTCGTATTTGCCATTGGGGTCGCCCTTGTCCGTGGCGGCCTGGAAGAGCGACACCGCCTTTTCCATATCCTGCGGCACGCCGAGGCCCTTCTTCAGCATCAAGCCGTACTGCACCATGCCGGTGGGATCGCCCTTTTCGGCGGCGGCGGACAACCACTGGGCCGCGGTGCGCGACTCGCGGTTGCGCAGGGTGTCGCCGATGAGGAGCATGGCGGAAAGGACACCCTGTTGGGCGCACTCGAGAATCTGGCCGCGCATGGTCTGGAACTCCTCGAAACTGATCGGGCTCGGACGATCGCGCAGATGGTTGAGCATCGTTTCCAGATGGTTTCTGCCGACCGGAGACTCGGGGAATTCCTTGGCGACCTTCAACCAGGCGTCGAGCGACTTGGCCCAATCGTTGTTCGACTCGAGGATTTCGGCGTCGGTCACGGCCGACTTGAGCAGTTCCTGGCGGTTCGGTCCTGGCGGCGGAGTCGCCGGAGCCGGCGTGGCCGGCATGGGAGTCACTGGAATCGGCGTGACCGGAATCGGGGTCGCCGGAATGGGCGTAGCCACCGGCGTATTGTCCGCCACGAGAGGCGTATTGGTATTGCTATTCCCAGTGGTGTTGGAATCGCTCGTGTTGTTATTGGCCGTCGGGTTGGCCGTGTCGATCGGCTTCGGCTTCGGGTGCAGGAAGTAGAACCCGGCGGCCGCGGCGATCGCCAGAAACAGCGCGGCGAGCCCGCCGATGAGCGCGATCGGCACCGTTTTGGGTGGCGGCGTTGGCGCTGCCGTATGGGTCGGGACGCGCGGTACTGCTGGAGCTGGAGGCGGTGTCTTGTCGGTCTGCCGCTTGGGGATGGACGGAGGGGGCGGAGCGGTCGGAGTTGGAGCGACCGGCGGGGTCGGCGCGGTCATCGGAGCCCGCGATTCGGAACGGCGGACTTGGAGGCCACGGAGGCCGGCGAGAGCCGCGGCAAATTCACTGACCGACGGGAAGGAGCGCGCCGGATCGAGCGCACGGCGCAGCACTTCGTTGCCTTCCTCGGAGAGCGTGGAGAGCGGCGTATAACGCGCGGTAGGTCCGCCAGGACTGCGCAGGGCCACAGGTGAAAGCGTGCCGCCGAGAATCTCGTAGGTGACCGCGCCCAATGCCTGAACGTATTGCGGCCGGGCATCCATGCCGGGGACCGAGCTCTTTTCCGAACCGGCGATCATCGTCTGCGCGCCAGCCCAGGTCTGGGAGGCGGCGAAATCGCGTGTCGCGCCGAGCGGATAAAGCTTCAGCTGAAACGCGGGCCACGAGCTCAGGGGTGACCGCAGAAGCTTTTCCTTGGCCACGGATTCCTGGCCGGGAAAATGGATGTGCAACTGGTGGAGGCCGAATTCCAGCGTGTTCAGCCCGAGGCTGAGCGCCTGGTCCGCGCCGGCCGCCGCCTGCTGCAGGAGGGCAATCGCTTCGTCGGCATCGAGTTCCCGCCGCGCCTTGAGCAGGTCGAGAACGGTGAAACCCTCGGTCCATTCCAGCACGAGGAAGCTGCCCCGATCGACGGTCTCGAAGCCGAAAATTTTGAGCAGGTTCGGATGTTGGACCGGCAGCAATTTGTCGACCTCCCGCTCGAGGGCACAAAGGGCGACGCTGTCGCTCAGTGCCTCGGCGTGCAGCACGATGAGGCGCACCTCCGTCTTGCGCTCCGTGTCGTAAGCACGAAAGACCTTGCCGGCATTGGTTTCACCGCACGATTGCGCCACGCGATAGCGGTTGGCGATCGTCGAATTCGTCTCGAAGCTGCCCATCCCCGAGCGCATCGAGGAGTCGTCCAGCAGGGTGGCGAAATCTTCCGTCTGCTCTACCGCTTCGGCGGTCATCGCTGGCGCGCCGCCTGCGCCGGTGATCTTGCCGATGGCTGCTTCGATCGCCTTGCGCAAATCGTTCGGCGTCTGGAAGCGATCCGCGGGATCCTTGGCCAGCATGAGCTTCAACACCTCGGCCACCGGCACCGGCAGCTTGTCCAGCTTCTCGAAAGGCGGTGGTTTCGAGAGGTGCTGGCTCATGACCTGGGCCATGGAACCGGCAAACGGAGCCTGCCCGGCGAGCATGTACCAAAGCGTGACGCCGAGAGAGTAGATATCCGACCGGCCGTCGATTTCCTTTTCCTCGAGCTGTTCCGGGCTGGCGAAATGCGGCGTGCCGACGAAGCCACCCATGCTCAGCGTGGCGGCGTCTTCGCCATCACCGGTCACCGAGGCCTTGGCCAGGCCGAAGTCGATGACCTTGGCCACGAGTTCGTCGTCTTCTTTGACCAGCATGAGGTTCGCCGGCTTGATGTCGCGGTGCACGAGGCCGTGCTGGGAGGCGGCATTGAGGGCGCGGGCGACTTGGGCGGTAATGGTGAGGGCGATGACCGGGGCGAGCGGCCCCTGGCGCTTGATGAGGGCATCGAGCGTTTCGCCATCGATGAACTCCATGGCGTAAAACCACGTTTCACCTTCTGTGCCGAGATGAAAGACGGAGGCCACGTGCCGGTGGCGGAGCTGGGCGGCGGAGCGCGCTTCGCGGACGAAACGCTGCCGGGCGACCTCGCTGTTCAGATAAGTCGAGTTAATGACCTTGAGGGCGACGGGGATCCGCAGGCTGGTGTCGAAGGCCTTGTACGTAATGCCCATGGCGCCGCGGCCGAGCTCGAAAAGCGAGCCATCATCGCGGGTCAAAACTTCGTAGTGGTCGAAGACAGCGGAGTCGGGCATGTAAAAATTTAGGCCAGTTATTCTGAGGGCAGCGTCAAATGTTGCAGTTTTCCGCGACCTTTCGCAATGTGCAATCAGCAAACCCGGCATTCAACCCCATGGGAGCGAAACTTTCCATCCAACCAGCCCAATCCGACGCCTTCGATGTGACCATCGGAAATACGGCGACTATTGGGCGGACGCGAGAGAACACGGTTTGCCTGAGTTTTAGCCCATTGGTGTCCCGGCAGCACGCCATTATTCGCTGTCACAACGGCTGGCAATACCAGCTCATCGACCTCGGCAGCCGCAATGGAACTTACGTGAATGACCAGCGGGTGGTGATGCCGATGACGCTGACTGACGGCGCCCGCATCCGCATCGCGGACAACATCCTCATTTTCTCCGAGCACAACGACGAGAGCTCCGGCGAGCATAATGCGATGACGCTGGTCGGGACGATTTCTTCGAACGATCACAGCGTGGTCGAGTCGCGCCCGGTGGCGCTGCTGGTCTGCGACATCCGCGGTTTCAGCACGATGTCCGAGAAGATTCCCAGCGGCGACATGGCGCAGATGCTTGGAGCGTGGTTCCGCGAGACTGGGAATCTCGTGGCGCAGAGTGGGGGGACGATCGACAAATTCATCGGCGACGCAATGCTGGCCTATTGGGGCGCTGCGGGGCGGCCGGCGGCGGATTGTGGGACCGCCTTTGCCGCGGCGAAGATGATGATGTCCCTCGCGGATTCGCGGAAATGGCAGAACGGCGCGCCGTTCCGGATCGCGGTTGCGCTCCATTTTGGCAAGGTGACCTGCAGCAACGTGGGCGTGGCCGCGGAGCGCGATGCGACGATTATCGGCGACGCGGTGAACACGGTCTTCCGCCTGGAAGGGGTGTCGAAGGAGCTGAATCAGCGCGTGGTGATGTCCGGGGATTTTGCCGACCAGATGCCGGAGGTGATGCGGAAGTTCACCGACTTCGGCGAGAAGATGCTGAAGGGGAAGAGCAATCCGGTGCGGGTGTTTGGAATGCCGAATGGGGAGTGAGAAATGACGAATGCGGAATGGGGAATGCGGAATGACGAAGGCTTTGTTTCCGCGCCGCGGGATCAGTCATTTCTATAGCCGCTCACGATATGGGGCATAACGAAGACAACATCTGGATCCTGTTCAGGGACCTGATGCCGCTGTGGATCGTCTTCGCGTTCATGGTGATGGTGTTTTACATCTATGCGAAGACGCCTTCCCCTCCGCTGCCACGATGGACGCAGAACCGCTATGTTCGCTGGCTGGGCATTGCGCTTATCGCCGTCGGCGTCCTCCGAGCCGTCTTTCAGGCAATTCACAACTGGAGGCTTTTCTACGGGCTGCATTGAGGCCCGGACTCGGAATATCCCGAAGGGGTCATTCGTCATTCCGCATTCCGAATTTCTACACTCTTTCCCGCTTCTTCAACGTGAACCACGCGACGAAGTAGGTGAAAATGCCCCAGCAGAGTAAACCAATGAGGCCGCGTTTCGCCGGGTGGAATTTGTTGTAGACGTCGCCGGTGGAGAATTCGCGATTTGGGTCGAGATTGCGGTAGGATTGATGATGGTCGCTGATCAACTCGCCGCTGAGTTCGCGCTGCCAGAGGAAGCTCGTGTCCATGACCGTTTGTGCGCAGAAGGTCGGCGTGAGGCGGCTGACCAGCAGCACCTTGTGGCTCATGTCGGTCGAGGCCACGGTGTAGCCGGAGAAAAGAATCTGCGGAATGAGGATGAGCGGGACGAACATCACCGCCTGCATGACGGAGCGCGAGAGCGCGGAGATGGCCGCGCCGATGCCCACGCCGGCAATGGCGATGCCGAGCAAGGAGGCGAGTTGCAACATCACCGAGCCGTCCCGTTTGCCTTCACCAATCATCACCGTGACGTAGAGCAGCAGCGCCTGGAAGGCGGTGAGCGTGATGAGAAAGATGAATTTGCTGGCGAGATAGGAATGCGCCCCGACGCCGACGAGACGTTCGCGGCGGTAGATGGCGATCTCCTTCACGATCTCCTGCGCGGCGTTGCTCGTGCCGAACCACATCGTGGCCAGGTAGGCGAAGAACATGATGAGCGCGCGGTCGTCGCTCACCCACGAAACGAGGGCGGCGATGATGATCGGCTGGCTGATGAGCAGGACGAAGTTGCGCCAGTCGGAACTGAGGATGGTCCACTGCCGGGCAAGTAAGATGGGCAGGGCGAAAGCACGCCGGGCAGGTTTGGCGATCCGCACGCTGGGGCCGATGGGCGGGGGCATTTCGTCCGCCGAGGCGGGGCGATCGACGAAGGCTTTTTGCCATTCCTTGGCCGGACGATCGGCGAGGCGATCGTAGAGGCCGGTGAGCTTTTGCACGCCGAAGTATTCGCGCGCCGCTTGTGATGAACCCTGGAACGCGAGGCAGCCCCCGCAGAGGACGATGAGCTGGTCCATGAGGTAGGCGTTTTCCATTACGTGCGTGGTGCAGACGATGGTGCAGCCGGTGTCCGCGAGATCGCGGAGCAATTCCATGAGCTGGAATTCTGTGGCCGGATCGAGGCCGGAACTTGGTTCATCGAGGAAGAGGATGGCCGGCTTGGCGAGCAACTCGACACCCACGCTCACGCGCTTGCGCTGGCCGCCGGAGAGGCGGTTGATGGGCTTGCGCGCGTGGGCGCGCAGGCCGAGTTGATCCATGGTCTGCAGGAGCAGCTTGTCGATCTCGCGCGGCGGGGTGCCGGCGGGGAGACGCAGCCGGGCGCTAAAGCGCAGCGCCTGGTCGACGGTGAGATCGGCGTGGACGATGTCTTCCTGCGGGACGAAGCCGAAAGACTGCGGCTCGTTGCCGGAATAGATGTCCTTCCCATCGACGAGCACGAGACCTTTTTCCGGCGCGCGCAGGCCGCTGAGAGTCGTGAGCAGCGAGGATTTGCCGGCGCCGCTGGGGCCGATGATGCCGACGAAGCGCGACGCGGGAATGGTCAACACGACGTCATCGAGAATCGTCAGCGTTCCCGAACGCATGAAGACATGATCCGAGCGAATGGTCCCGCCGGCGGCATTGGCCACGCGGTTCAGCGAATGGCCATCGAAATGGAAACAGAACGGGCCGATTTGCAGGCGATCGCCGATGGTGAGCTCGTGCGTGTCGAAGCGGTGGCCATTGACGAAGGAGCCGGCCGTGCTGTTGAGATCGGTGACGATCACGCCGCCGCGCTCACCCGGTGCGACCGAGGCGTGCCGGCGGGAGACGCCGGGATCGTTCAGCATGATGTCCGTGCCCGGGTCGCGGCCGAAGGTCATGGGGCGATCGACCTGGATGCGATCGGCCGGTTTGCCGAAGACGAGCATCTGCGCGTTGCCCGCCGGCCCGGATGGCGGCTCTTTCTTCGAAGCGGGCGCTGGCACTTCACCCAGGCCGAAGACGATGACCGCAGGGCCGACGCCGACCTGGTCGCCAGGATTCAGCGTGGTCGGCGTTTCGATGCGGTGACCATTGACCCGTGTGCCGCGCACGCTGCCGAGATCCTCGACGATGCACTTGTTGCCGTCCCAGGTGAAGCGGCAGTGCTGGCGGGAAATTTCGACGTGACTGAGCTCGAAATCGACCTCCGCGGCGCGTCCCGCGACAAAGCTTCCTGCGCGGAGAGCAAAGACCCGTGCCGGCAGCCCACTCGTAACCGCGAGATGCGCACCATTCATGCTCGAGGGAGGACTATGGAAGCACTGCCCAAATCTCGACGATCCGGTTCTTCTCGAGATTGTGCGCGTCGAGCAATTTCGAGCCGCCCATGCCGACGGTGTGCATGACGTTGATGACGTCGCATTTGTCCTTCATGATCTTGCGCACGGAATCGGCGCGCGATTCGGAGATGGTGATGTTTTTCTTCGCATCGCCCTTCGGATCGGCGTAGCCGAGAATGACGAAGACGGCGGTGGGGTCGCCACGCAGGGAGACGATCTCCGGCTTTTCCAGCTCTGCCTTGAGCTGCTGGATGTCCGTGGCGGTGAGCTCGGTTTTGCCGGAACCAAAGGGGATGGTGATGATCTTGCCCATCTTGCGCGCCTTCTCGACGGCCATGTAGAGCTTGTCCTTGTTCCCGCCGGAGATGTTCGGCATCTGGTCGACGCGCGTGAGTACCTCGGCCTTGACTGTCTTGTTTTCCTGCTGCGAGAGGTCCATCTCGATGCGCTGCGGCGAGGTGACGGTTGCCGGTGGCTCGGCGACCGGGGCGGAGGAGGTCGTGTCGTGCGTCGTCGATGGCGTGGTGCTGTTCGTCTCGCCGGCGGGAGTGGAGGAAGAATTGGAAGAGGGGGTGGCCGGGGTGTTGTCCGTCGACGACGGTTGGTCTGTGGAAGCCGGGCGATCGCTCGCCTCCTGGTGGCCCTTGCCCTTCGAGATCATTCCGCGGAGCGGTGGGTAAAAAGCGAAGGCGACACCGGCCAGGATGAGAATGGCGAGAAGCCCGTAAACATAGCGCATCCAAACAGACGCCGGCGACTTCACCTCGACGAGAGGTTTGCCGCATTCGGCACAAATGAAAGGCTGGCCATTTTCAACCTCTGTCTCCTCACCACGATAGGCGAGCAGACATCCCGATAGGTTCTGGCATTTCCCAAAACGTGACATAGAGCCTCTTATATGATGCTCGTTTTAAGGGCAGCGAGCAAATTTTCCCCAGCCCAGCTCATCAGGTCCGGGGCGAGGGGGGTGCGCCAGGCGAGTCCGGCATCCGGGAGGCGCAGGACGGTGGAGTGCAAGGCGTGGCGGGGAAGGAGGAGGCGGGAGCCCAATTCCGGGGTCCAGCCGGTGCGAATGAACTCCAGATAGCATTGCTCATCGGGGCCGTAAATTTTGTCGCCGACGACAGGATGACCGGCGTGGGCCAGGTGCACGCGGATCTGGTGCGTACGACCGGTTTCCGGAAAGGCGCGAACGAGGGCGAAGCGGTTGCCGTTGCTGGTCTCGAGGGTGAATGTGCACTCCACCTGGAATCGGGTGCGGGCCGCAGCGCCATCGGGATGGACGGCTTGCTTCAGGTGAATCGGGGAGGGCATGCACTCGCCCTGGCGCAGGATGGGGGCATCAATAGTGAAGGTCTCGCGCTCCGGCCAGCCCCAGACCAGGGCAAGGTATTCCTTTTCCACGCGCCGGCCCTGCATCTGGAGGTGCAACTCACGGGCCGCCGCGCGATGCTTGGCCACGAGGGTGAGCCCGCTGGTCTCGCGATCGAGCCGGTTGATGATGGAGACCTGGCCGCCATTGACGATTTCGTAAGCCAGAAGCCCGCGCAGGCCATCCCACAGTGTGGGCCGTCCATTCGGCTTGCTGGGATGCGCCTCCATGAATGGCGGCTTGTCCACCACCAGCCAGTCGGCGGTTTCGTCGATGACAGTAAAGCGAGGTGGGTCTTTGGGCTGAGGAATGAAGGCCACAGGGTTTGGTGCACGACGAATGTCGGCATTTCACGCACCAGCATCAATCTCGGTGACGAATAAATGTGACGAGCCGTTCCCTGGCGGACGCTGCGCTGGCGTTGACGGTCGATATATCACATTGCATGATGTTGATATGAGCATCACCGCCATCGTCGAGAACGGCACGATCAAACTTCCCGTGCATGTGCCGGATGGTACGCGTGTTGAGGTTACGTTATTGGAGGAAGACGCGGCGTCCAAACCTCAGAATGCGTTGGACTGGATGAAAAAATACGCAGGAGCCATTGAGGGGCCGGAAGATTTTGCGGCGGAACACGACCACTACATCCATGGCACTGAAGGATGAGGGGCTCGGAGAGGCGCTGACCGGGGATCGGCACTTTGAACAGGCGGGATTTAAAGCGTTGTTGGCCGGGCAATAAGATAGTCGCTAAGCGTGATCCACATCCGCCACGTCACCCGCCGCTATTCCGCCGCCGTCACGGCGCTGGATGATGTCTCGCTCGAAATCGCTGAGGGGGAGTTTGTGGCCATTACCGGGCCGAGTGGCTGTGGCAAGAGCACGCTCATGCATTTGATCGGCGGCCTCGATACGGCGACCTCGGGCGAGATCGTCGTCGACGGTCTGCCATTGCACGGAGCGGACGACGCGGAATTGACGGCGTATCGCCGGACGAAGATCGGCATCGTCTTCCAGTTCTTCCACTTGCTGCCGACGATGACCGTCACGGAGAACGTCTGCCTGCCGTTATTGCTGCGTGGGGATGCGTATCCCGCTGCTCGGGCGAAGGCTGGGGAGATCATCGAATTGGTCGGCCTCGGCGACCGGGCGCAGCACGGGATGCACCAGCTTAGCGGAGGGCAGTTGCAGCGCACGGCGATCGCCCGCGCACTGGTCCACGACCCGGCGGTTTTACTGGCGGATGAGCCCACGGGGAACCTCGATTCGGCCAATGCCGGCCAGATCATGGAGCTGCTGCAAAAGATTTCTTCTCAGCGCCGAACGACAATGCTAGTCGTCACGCACAGCGAAGAAATCGCGCGTCAAGCCTCGCGCTGCATCCGTCTGCGCGACGGAAAAATCTCCCACCATCCATGAGCAACATCAGCGACATCCGGAGCAAACTCAAAGACAATGCTCTTTTCGTCGAGTTCACCGCCCTCGAGTTTGGGGAACTCATTGATCTGCTCGACCAGGTGAGCGTGAAGGACGGGGAAGTGGTGGTGCGTCAGGATGAGCCCGGCGACTGCATGTACATCGTCGTGGATGGCGAAGTGCGCGTGGTGCATCACCGTGGCACGCGGGATATCGCCCTGGCCACGCTGCGGAGCGGCGACTTTTTCGGGGAGATCGCGCTGGTGGATAGCGGCCCGCGTTCGGCGGACGTCATCGCCCAGGGCAATGGGATGCTGCTCAAGATTACTCAGGCCTCCATTGCTGCCCTGGCCGGCGTCTATCCCACCGCCGCTTTTAAATTTCTCATCGCCATCGGCCGCAGTTTGGTCAGCCGCCTGCGCACGAGCAACCAGCGCTACGTCGACTCGTTGCTCTTCCCGGTGGAAGGCAAGGATTGAATAATCGGTCACAAGGGGCTTGTCGGGAGGAAGTTTGTCGTCCATATACGACCCCCTTCTTTTCACCGACCGCATGAGTTCTTTGCAAACCACCCTCGCCAAATCCGCCAGCATCAGCGGCTCGTCCCTTCACACCGGCGAGAAGGTGACCCTCACTGTGCACCCTGCACCGCCGGGACACGGCCGCAAGTTCAAGCGCAAGGATCTCGCGGACGAACCCATCATCGACGCCAAGGTTGAAAACGTGAAGACCGTGGAGCGCTCCACGACCATCGCGGAAGGCAGCGTGAAAGTGCACACGGTCGAGCACGTGCTCTCCGCGCTCTCCGGCATGGGCGTGGACAATGCGCTCATCGAGATGGACGCCAATGAACCGCCGATCGGCGATGGCAGCGCGCAGCCCTATGTCGAGCTCATCAAGAAAGCCGGCATCGTCGAGCAGCCTGCGCAACGCGCGGAGTTTCACGTGTCCGAGACGGTCTTCCTCGAGACCAAGGGTGGCTCGCTGATGACCATCGTGCCGGATTCGGCCTTCCGTATTTCCTGCACGCAGGTCGGCCCGGATGGCCGCTTCACCCAATTTTATTCCACCGAAATCACGCCCGCGATTTACGAGAAGGAAATCGCCCCGGCTCGCACGTTTGTCTATTACGAGGACGTGAAGCCGCTGATGGACAAGGGCCTGATCAAGGGCGGCAGCCTGGAGAACGCGGTGGTGGTGCAGGGCGAATCCGTGCACAGCAAGGAGCCGATGCGCTTTCTGCGAAGAATTTGCCCGGCACAGATTCTCGACATCGTCGGTGACCTTGCGCTCATCGGGCGGCCGATCAAAGGCCACATCATCGCCGTCAAACCCGGTCACGGGGCGAATACCGATCTGGCGCGCGCCCTGTCCAAGCAACTCGCGCGGACGGCGGCGATGGTGCCGCCGACGGTGACGCCGAAGGGCGGCGACATTCTCGACGTGATGGACGTGATGAAGGTGCTGCCGCATCGCTATCCATTCCTGATGGTCGATCGCGTGGTGCAACTCAGCGAAGACCGCTGCACGGCCATCAAGTCCGTCTCGATGAATGAGCCGTTCTTCCAAGGTCACTTTCCGGGACACCCGATCATGCCTGGCGTGCTGCAACTCGAGGCCATGGCACAGGCGGGCAGTGTGTTGCTTTTCAAACATGTGAATGTGACCGGTAAGATCGGCTACTTCATGAGCGCGGACTCGGTGAAATTCCGCAAGCCCGTCGTTCCCGGCGACACGTTGTTCATCGAAGTCGAGCTCATGCAGAAGAAGCGCGCGATTATGAAGGCGCGAGGCCGCTGCCTCGTGAATGGCGAGGTGGTCTCGGAGGCAGAGATGATGTTTGGCATTGTTGATTCGTGAGCACGCGGATTCATCCCACTGCCGTTATCGATCCGGAAGCGCAGATCGGCGAAGGCTGCGAGATCGGGCCGTACTGCGTCGTCGGGCCGAATGTCGAGCTTGGCCCCGATTGCTGGCTGCAGCATCACGTGAGCCTCAATGGTCCGAGCAAGATCGGGCAGGGGAACCGCTTCTACGCCTTCACTTCCATCGGCCAGCAAACGCAGGACCTGAAATACGCCGGCGAGCCGACTTATCTTTCGGTTGGCGACGGCAATACCTTTCGCGAATTCGTCACCGTGCATCGTGGCACGGGTAAGGGCCTCGTCACGCGCGTCGGCAACGGCGGCAATTTCCTCGCCTATTCGCATATCGCGCACGACTGCATCGTCGGGAACAACGTCATCTTTTCCAACAACGGCACGCTTGCCGGACACGTCGAGGTCGGCGATTACGCGATCATCGGCGGGTTGACAGCGATCCATCAATTCTGTCGCATCGGCGCCTATGCGCTCACCGGCGGCTGCTCGAAGATCGTCCAGGATGTGCCGCCGTTCATGATCGCCGACGGCAACCCCGCCAAGGTCCGCAGCTACAACAAAGTGGCCCTCGAACGGCACGGCTTTTCCGACCAGACGCACCGGGCCATCAAGGAAGCGTATCGCCTCATCTACCGTTCCGCGCTCAACCTCCAGCAAGCGGTCGAGCAAATCCGCACCGACCTGCCGGAAACGCCGGAAGTCACGCAGTTGGTCGCCTTCGTGACCAGTAGCCCGCGGGGGATTATCAAGTAACAGAGCGCTCAGCGGGGCCCCCGCGCCGTTCTTTTCTCTTGAGCTGGCCTTGGCTACCGGGGCTTCTGGGTTGCATGTCCTGCCCATCCGCCGAGCAAATTGCTGATATCGTTCTGCATCGTCGGGAGGTCTATGGTCTCGATGTGGATACCCGGATTCGCGAGGTGGCCAATCGTCTCACTGCCCGGGCGTTGTTTGAATTACTCGCGCGTATTGATGATCAATCGCCGGAATTTTCGGCGCAGCTTTCGGCGCTTCTTCGCGATCTTCCCGACGGCAGCCATTCTCATTTGATCGCTTTTCGCAGCCACGAAGGTGCGAGAAGGGGCGGCCGCGCCAAAGCCAGCGAACCTCTCGCAGAGCCGAGCGAGCACTATCTGCGGCTCGTCTTTCGCGACGAGCAGGCAGCTTATTACCAATTTAATCTATTCCCCGATTTTGATGCCGACTTCATCCTCGGCTCATCGCGCAAGCGAGCCGGAGACTCGCAATATCTGCGTCTCACGCTGTCCCGGCCCGAGGCACTGCAGACTTTCATCGAATCCTGCCGGAAAAACCCGCACTTCTCGCGCGTCGAACAAATCACGGCCGAAGAGTTTCACGGGGCCCCTTCGCACAGTGTGTAGGTGGTATAGGATGCGGAGAGTAGCACCTCTCGAATCGACGAATTCTGGAAGACGACTCACGGTGTTTCGCTGTATGGCGGCTTCCTCGTTCAGTCTCTGCCGGCTTGCTGAGATCATGACCTTGCTTTAACCCGAGGGCTTTTGAGGCCGGTCGAGACGACGGAATCGCTTGTGCAAACGCGGCGCATTTTGCAAGGATGATGGCCCCCTCGAATGAATCCCCCCTCATTCACTGCTCGCCGCGTGCAGATGGTCCTTTCATTCACGCTGCTGGTCTTGTTGTTTCCGATGTGGCCGGCGAAGGCGGAAAATTTGCCGACCTTGACGACGGTGGGCCAAATCCGCGCTCTGAGTGAAGAGCAGGCGGCGTATTCCTATCCGATTCATCTCTCCGCGGTGGTGACCTACTGCCGGGCGAAACTTTCGTGGTTCGTTCTGCAGGATGAAACGGGCGCGTGTGCTTGTCTGAAGACCACGCCCGCTGTCGATTTCAAGGCCCGTCCCGGTCAGATCGTCACGGTGGATGGATGGAGCAGCCCCGGTGGCTATGTGGCCAACATTATGGCGTCGCACATCGAGGTTACCGGCTTTGCACCTTTGCCAGAGGCAAAGCCGATGCGTTACGACCAATTGATGTCGGGTCAACAAGCCTGCCAGCGTGTGGAGGTGCGCGGTGTGGTCCGGGCGATTTATCAGCAGGGCCGGCAGCAATTCGTCATGCAGATCGCCTCCGGTGGCGGAAAGCTGCCCACGGTGATCGAAGGGCTGGCGCCGGAGCATCCGGAGCAGTGGATCGATAGCGTGGTGCGGGTCCGCGGCGTGTGCAGTTCCACTTTCAACAAGCAGCGTCAGCTCTGCGGGGTTGGGCTCAGTGCGTTGACGTTGGACGATGTCGTTCGCGAGGAATATCCCTCTGCCGAGCCGTACGCGGCGCCGGCCAAGCCGATCCGCCAGATCATGCAATTTGTGCAGGGCTCGACGCATGATCGGCGCGTCAAGGTGAGTGGCACCGTCCTCTATCACCAGCCGGGCCAGTCGTGCTTTATCGAGGACGAAACGAGTGGTTTGGAAGTGCTCAGCCGCGAGGCCGGTATGCTGCATGTGGGCGACCGCGTGGAGGTGCTGGGGTTCCCGCTGTGGAGCGAATATTCCTTTCCACGCCTCGAGGATGCGATCTTCCGCCGCGTCGGCCGGGGGCTGCCCCCCAAGCCGATCGATGTCACCGCCGGCCAGTTGCTGGAGGGGCGGCTTGACCGAAGGCTCGTACGATTACAGGCGCAGTTGGTCGAGCAGTCGCGGAGAAAGGGAGAGGAACTGCTGGTCATGAAAGCGGGCGAGGTTCTCTTCAATGCGCGTCTCTCGCCGTCCGATGACGGAGTTTCTTCGCTGGCCAACGATAGCATCCTGTCCCTCACCGGCATCTGCCGCTTGCAGATGGGCGAGCATCGGCCGGTGTTGGGCGATTGGCCGGTCTCTGCTTTCGAACTCCTGCTTCCATCGCCGGACGACGTGCATGTCGTGAAGCCGCCGGACTGGTGGACCCAGCAGCGCGCGGCTTGGTTGCTGGCCGTGGTTACGGGCCTGTTGGTCGGCGCCATGTGCTGGGTGGCCATGCTGCGGCATCGGGTCCGGTTGCAAACGGCGATCATCTCCGACCGCTTGCGCGCCGAAGCCGCGCTTAACGAACGGGAGCGCATCGCCCGCGAACTGCACGATACTGTCGAGCAGGACCTCGCCGCGATCGGCATGCATTTCGAAGTCATCACCGACCGGGCGCTCGAACTCGAGCCGATGGTCCGCGAGAATTTCGAAGCCGCGGTGCGCCAGGTGCGGCGCAGTCAGGCGGACATGCACCACGCCGTCTGGGATCTGCGATCCGGCACGCTCGTCGAGCGCGGCCTTGGGCCGGCGCTGGAGGAAGCCCTCCAGTTGAGCGCGGCGCATTGTGGCGCGGTGCCGGAGTGCAAGGAGTATGGCCCCGTGCGGCGATTGCCGGGAGTGATCGAGCACCACCTTTTGCGCATCGGCCAGGAAGCAATGAGCAACGCCGTCCGTCACGCCGCGCCGAAGAGAATCAGCATCGCGCTACGCTACGAAGGAGACACTCTGACGATGCGCGTGGAAGACGATGGCTGCGGCTTCGACGTGGAGGCGCGTTCGCAAAACACCGCCCGCTTCGGACTCATGGGAATGCGGGAACGCGTGGAGCGAATCGGCGGCCGGCTCTCCGTGCAGAGCACGCCGGGGACGGGATCGGTGGTGGAGGTGGTGCTGCGTAATGCCGGTTCGTTTTCCAGTGTCAACTAAACCACGCCGATGAAGACCTCCGCAAAAATTCGCGTCATGCTGGTCGATGACCATTTCGCCATCCTCATGGGGTTGCGTGCCTGCTTGAAACCGGAAGGAGACATCGCGGTGATCGCCGAGGCGGCGGACGGCGGCGAAGCCATCGAACAATACCGCGCGCATCTTCCGGATATCACCTTGATGGACCTCTCCCTTCCCCGTCTCGATGGAGTGGCAGCCATTCGCACGATCTGCCGCGAATTTCCGGAAGCGCGCATCATCGCGCTCACCACCCGCCAGGGAGACGATGATATTCATCAAGCACTCAGCGCCGGAGCGCGTTCCTACGTGATGAAGAATATGCCACGGCAGGAGATGCTCCGCGCCATCCGGGCGGTCCACGATGGTCAGGAATATCTCCCACAAGAAGTGCAGACCGCGCTCTTGCAACACGAGAAGCGTGCGCCGCTGACGCCGCGGGAACTCGAAGTCATCCGGCTGCTCGCCCGGGGCTGCAGCAACAAGGAGATCGGCATGGCATTGGGCATCGCCGAGATTACGGCGAAAATTCATGTGAGCCATTTGCTATCGAAGATGGGGGTGCTGGATCGTTCGCAAGCGGTGATGGAGGCTTTGCGCCACGGCATCATCCATCTGGATGGCTCCGTATAATACTTCCGCATAATAGACCGCCGCTGATGGTCGGTCATGATGGGCGCTACGTTAGCGGCAATTCCGCCGCGGCGGTTTCTTTCAAACCACCACCCCACCATGAGCCTACGCACCTCCGTCTCTCGTGCCTCCCTCCGCCCTCTGTCGTCACTACGCCGATCGCTTCACCTCCGTGCTGCCCGTCTGCTCCCGGTCTTTGTCCTGGGATGCCTGGGGCTGACGGATACAGGTCACGCGGCCACCTACTATGTGTCGCCGAGCGGGAATGATGCGAACACGACGACGCAGGCGCAAAACATTAGCACGCCTTGGAAAACGATCCAGAAAGCCGCAAGTTCCATGGCGGCAGGGGACACCTGTTTGATTCGTGCCGGCACGTATCGTGAGACCGTGACGATGCCGATTTCCGGTACCGCTGCGGCGCCAATCACCTTCAAAGCGTATACCGGTGAGGTCGCCACGATCAGCGGCACGAACGCCATGTCGGGATGGACGCTGGAAAGCACCAACGTCTACTACACTTCCATGCCCACCACGCTGGGGAATGGCAACCAGGTCTTCCAAAGTGGCGCCATGAAGCCCGAGGCCCGGTGGCCCAATGTCGGCAGCGGTTTCCCATGGCAGAATAGCGCGATCAAGCCGTCGCCGGACTGGTCGTATGTCGTCACCTCGGGTTACACGAATAATGCCAACGGATGGTTTACAGACACCAGCCTGCCGGCTCGCGCCAATGGCTATTGGAATGGCGCGACCGTCCACATCATGTCCGGCCACGGCTGGATCATGGCTTCGCCGAAGGTGACGAGTTACACCGACTCGTCGAAGACGATGGTCACGAACGATCCCAATGGAGCGAATGCCGCCTACGCGATTGCGGCGGGCAACGAGTATTACCTCACGGGGGTGAAGGGCGAAATGGACAGCCCCGGCGAATGGTTTTACGACACGACCACGAGTCGGTTGTATTTCTATTCCACCTCCGCGCCGGCGAACGTGGAAGCAAAGCAACGCTCTTACGGTTTTGACCTGCGCGGACGGTCCTACATCAATTTGGTGAACCTCGATTTTTTTGCCTGCACGATCGAGTCGGATTCCGGATCCACCAATGAGACGTTCAACGGTCTCTCGATGCAGTTTCTCGGGCACGGGGCGACGAACTCGTCGATCTTCGGATTGACGCTCTACAGCGGCACAACCCTGCGGAATAGCGAGTTGGCCTGGGATTCCCGCGGATTGATCCAGCTGGCAGGCAACGATATCAAGATCATCAACAATTACTTCCACGATTCGGGTTATGTCCCGACGTGGGATGCGATGGTCAACGGCGGCGGCAACCGCATTCTCGTTAGTCACAATACGTTCCGTAATTCGGGTCGCGCAGAGATGGGCAATCCGGGCCGGTCCGCCATTGTCGAATACAACGACATGGCGAATGCGATGAAGCTCACCACCGACGGCGGGATCTTCTACACCTTCTCCGAGGCCGGTAATACGATCGTGCGTTACAATCTCTTTCACGATTCAACCGGACCGCTGGGTCATTCGGGAGCGCCGGTGGAAGGCTTCTATCTGGACAGCCAGAACAGCAGCTGGATTGTCCATCATAATATCGTCTGGAACGTCCCGGGGTGGGGCATGCAGTTCAATACCCGGCAAAACTTCGATATGATCTTCAACAATACCGTCCGGAATACGGCGGTCGGCTTGTTGACTTCATTTGACCCCGGCTTGGACGGCGAGACGGGAACGCACGTTTACAATAATTTGTTCAATACCACCCCGGAAGGCCTTTCCTGGAGCAAGTCGGACATGGGTTACAACCTTTACACCGATCCCAAGTTCGTAGCGGGAACCTCGCAGCTTCAGGCATCGTCGCCGGCGATTGATCAAGGCACGGTGATACCGGGAGTCACGGACGGCTACGTGGGGTCGGCGCCGGACATGGGTGCACTGGAGTACGGAGGGACGGATTGGACGACCAAGGTGGGCAATAACTTCACCACGCCGCCGTCTCCCGATCCCACTTACAGCATGCCGGCGATGGTCTTTCCCAATAAAGTCGTCGACGGCAGTTTCGAGAGCGGCAATCTCAGTCCGAACTGGACCACCACGGGGAGCGTGACGTTATTCAGTGTTTCGGGGCACACCGCGTGGACGGATGGGCGTTTCCGCTCGGGAGCTTATAGTTTGATGTTCGGCCAGGGGACTTCGCAGGTCACCCAGCATGTTACGGGGCTGCAACCGGGACGCCGTCATAAGCTGTATGTCGGCACACAGACCGCCGCTTCGAGTGCGGTGATCACCATTGGCATCAAGAACTATGGCTACGCCGCGACGCAGGTCACCGTGCCCGCCGGGAGTGGCGTTTGGGAGATGAACGATCTCTGGTTCATCACTGGCGCGAGCAGCACGACCGCGGATATCTATGTCAGCGTGACTTCGACTACGACTACTCCCGTTTATGTGGACGACATGAGCGTGGAGCTCTCGCAGGAAAATACCGACCCGATTCCATACACCATGCCCGTTGCGGCTTATCCTTTCGACGAGAGCAGCGGGGCGACCGCCTACGATTCCACCACGAACGGCAGAAATGCCACGCTCACCAATACGTCCTTTGTCAGTGGCGAGATCGGCAACGCGCTGGATTTCAACGGCACGAGCAGTACGGCCAGCGCCAGCTTGGGCGGAACCGCATCGCCGGGCGGATCGTTCACGGTGGCCTTCTGGGTGAAATTCAATAGCACCGGAACAGGGACCCCGCCGCTGGCTTCAAACAACAACAATGGGTGGCTGCAAAAAGGCTGGTACATTTGCGCCAATCAAGGCCGGAACGTCGGCATGTATCTGTGGGATGGTGCGGGCAATGCTGCTTCATCGTGGACGACGACGTCGCTGGGGACGGGCGTGTGGACCCACATGGCATTTTCGGTCGATCGCGAGAACGGCGTCATCAGTCAATATCGCAACGGCGTCCTCCAGTCGGCTGGAGCGATCTCGAGCAGCTTGGGCAGTATCGACACGACGATTGGATTGGCCCTCGGGTCGCCCTCGTTCGATGGTGATCTGGATAATTTCCAAACGTGGAACTATGCGTTGGATCCGAAGGAGATCGCGTCTGCCGCCGGGGGAGACCCCGGGCTGGCGGTTCGCTGCAAATTGAATGACAACGCGGGATCGACCAAGGCGTGGGACGCCTCCGGATTCGGTCACAACGCGACGTTGACCGGGATGAATACCTCGAGTTGCTGGGTGAATGGCGCGCTGCAATTCAGCTCCGCGGGTTATGTGCAATGCCCGCCGCTGAGCACGACATCGTTGCCCTCGGGTTCCTTCTCCGTGGCCTTCTGGGTGAAGTTCGCTGATTCCGGAACGGGCACGCCGCAACTCGTTTCCAACAACAACAACGGCTGGTTGCAGAAAGGTGTGGTACATCACCGGGAACCAAGGCCGCTCCGTTGGCTTGTATCTGTGGGATGGGACAGGTGCGAGCGTGGGATCATGGACCTCGAGTACGCTTCCCGTCGGCACCTGGACACATCTTGCCTATACAGTCGATCGCACCGCCGGAGTCGTGAGCCGCTACCGGAACGGAGTGCTCGAAGGCACGGTGAGCATCCCCTCGACCTTTGGCGGTGTCGATACGCTCTTCGGCCCGCGCATTGGCTCGCCGACCCTCAACGCGATGATGGACGACGTGCGGGTCTATTCGCGGGTGCTGTCCTGGAGTGAGGTGCTGGACATTCCGTTCCAGGCCGACGAAGCGCCGTATTATTGAGCCGGATGGGGGATGCAGGACACGCGCCCTGCACCAAAGCTGAGGTCCGCGGCCGCATTGCCACTAGCAATGCGGCCGCACTTTTATGAACTCTCCGCTCGATCCCTCCTCCATCCTGCAGACCGCTTTCGGCTTTTGGCATTCCAAGGTCCTGCTCACCGCGGTCGAGTTTGGTTTGTTTACCAAGCTTGGCAGTCGCCGGCTCACGGGTGAGGAACTCGGTGCGGAGTTGCAATTGCATCCGCGCGCGATTGCGGACTTTTTCGACGCACTCGTGGCGATGAAGTTTCTTGGCCGCGATGGAGACGGAGCGCCCGGGAAGTATTTCAACACGCCCGAGGGTGCTTTGTTCCTCGATGAGACCAGCCCGCGTTACATTGGCGGCATCTTGATCATGCTCAATGCGCGGCTGTTCAAGTTCTGGAACGACCTACCCGAGGCCTTGCGCACGGGACGGCCGCAGAATGAGGTCAAGCACGGGCAGAAAGGTATTTTTGAGGAGCTCTACGCCGACCTGCCCAAGCTGGAGCAATTCATGGGGGCGATGACGGGTCTCTCCCGTCTCAATTTCGAAGCCTTCGCGGAAAAGTTCGATTTCTCGAAATCGCAGACCTTGTGCGACGTCGGCGGCGCAACCGGCCTGCTCTGCACGGAAGTGGCGAAGCGTCACTCGCATCTCCAGTGCGTCAGCTTCGACCTCCGCCGGTCGAGGCGATTGCGAAGAAGCATTATCCCCGCAGCGGGCTTGAAAGGCCGCGTGAGGACGGCCGCCCGGCGATTTCTTCCAGGATCCGCTGCCCAAGGCGGACGTCATTACGATGGGGATGATCCTGCATGACTGGAATCTGGAGAAGAAGAAGCACCTCATCCGCGCGGCCTACGAGGCGCTGCCGCCCGGCGGCGCGTTGGTTGCCATCGAGGCTTTGATCGACGATGCCCGCCGCGAAAACGTGCAAGGTCTGCTGATGTCGCTCAACATGCTCATCGAGTTCGGCGATGCGTTCGATTATTCCGGCGCGGATTTCGGCCAATGGTGCGGCGAGGTCGGCTTCCAGCGCTTCGAAGTGATCCACCTCGCCGGGCCTTCCAGTGCGGCGGTCGCTTACAAGTAGAGCCGTTGCCGGAACGACTCGACAGCCCGCAGATTTCTGCGAGAGTGCGGGGATTGCCTGAGTTCCCGATGGATATGAAGAAATATCTTCCTGCTTTGCTGGTGGTGTTGTTGCCAATACTGGCGTTTGCCGAGGATCTAAAACGCGCGGATGGGACGACCTTTAAGGCCACTGTCGTGCGCGCGGAACCGGATGGGTTGGTCGTGCAGACAGATTCAGGGGTTGAGAAGATTGATTTCGTGTTTCTCTCGGATGAATTGCAGAAGCGATTCAAATACGATGCTGCGAAGGCGCGGGAATATCGGGCCAACCAAGTGGTGGCCCACCAACAGGCGGTGTCCCAACAGATTTCGCAGCAAATGGCCGCCATCCGCGCGCAGGCGCAGGCGATCGATCAGAAGCAGAGCCAGTTGCCTTCCCCCCAGGAAGCGGAGCGCCGGATTCAGATCGAGAAGAGTGTGATTTTCGCCACGGCGACCATCGAGCAGGGCACGTCCAAAGGGGTGCGCGCGGGACTCACCGTGCTGAACGGGCGCGCCGCAGCCACGATGCTGGACAAGGATACGCGGACGACGACTTCGCTGGGCGATGGCTTCATTTACGGACTGGAGGGCGCGGCTGGCGAGTCGTGGCAGGGAAAGATTTATCCGGCGGGCTATTTCCATTACACCGACTCCTTTGGAGAAGAGCAGACCGTTCGGGCTTATGCGCTGACGGTCGAAGACGCGATCACGCACGGGGCGGATGGGCGCGGTCCGAGCGTTCCTTCGGTGGATCCGACGGCGGTGCAGCGGCTGTTGCCCAGTGGCCTGCGCGGTGGGACACTTTTGGACAAATAATCGTCACAGATTGCAGCTTGATAAGGGACCGCAAAAGAATCAGGCTGAGAGGCATCATGGGCGAACGACTAATGGTTCTGAACGATGATCGCTTGGGGCATTTGCGGTCCATCGTTCGAACGCGTCTGCGTGAACTGGCGGCCCGCGCGGGCACCGGGGCCTTCGACGAATTTTTTGACTCCACGATGCGGGCGCTCGTGGAGTGCTGCTTCCAATCCATCGGGGCGGATGAAGGCACCGTGTGGCTGCTCGATGAAGGCCGCAATTATCTCATTCCTCGATTCAACACCGGTCCGAACGCAGCGAGTTTTGTCGGGCGTTTCCGCCAGAGCGTACGTGCGGGCATGATCAGCATGATCGTCTCCACGGAGTTGCCGCTGTGCGAGAATGAGGTCCGCAGGAATCAGCAGCAGGACAAATCGCTCGACCAAAAGCTCGGCCTGCAAACGTGCGCGATGCTGGCGACGCCGCTCTATTTTGCTGGTGAATTGCGCGGGGTCATTTCGGCCGTGCAACTGCGCGCGCCGAGTTCAGACGAACCGGAACCGCCTGGATTTTCCCAGCAGCACCTCGAGACGCTGCAACTCTCGGCCAATGTCCTCGGCCGTCTCATCGAGCAACAACTCCAGTCTCTTGCGATCGGACTCGAAGACGTGACATGAGGTGCTGGATTTCGCCCGCCGAGGCAGCGGCGGCCTTGCGCCGGGGGCGGGGACGTGGTGTGCGCATCGCGGTGCTCGACTCGGGAATTGAAACCAGCCACTCGACATTTGGCGGAGGCGCGCTCTGCGATGATCTCGCGATTGTCGAAGATGGTCACCGTTTGAAAGTGGTGGCTGGCGAAGGGCGCGATCTATTCGGCCACGGCACGGCGGTGGCCGGGATCATCCGGGAAATGGCGCCCGAAGCGGAGATCGGGAGCATCCGGGTGCTCGGTGAATCGCTCTCCGCGCGGACGGCGATCATTCTTGAAGGCGCGCGCCAGGCCATCGAGCGCGGCTATCACATTCTCAACTGCAGCCTGGGCTGCGGTGTGCTCGAGCATGTGCTCAAGTACAAGGCCTGGGTCGATGAAGCATACCTTCGCGGCGTGCATGTGGTGGCGGCGTGCAACAACGCCGACTACGGCCGGCCCGAATGGCCGGCGTTTTTCACCTCGGTTCTGACGGTGAACATGGCGCGGACGGACGATAATCTCGGCATTTTTTACAAGCCGGGCCACCTGGTGGAATTCGCCGCGCGCGGTGTGGATGTGGATGTGCCGTGGTCCGGCGGCGGAACGAAGAAAGTCACCGGCAGCAGCTTCGCCGCCCCGCGTGTCACGGGGATGCTGGCGTGCCTGCTGAGCGAAATTCCCGATCTCGATCCGCTACAGACCAAGGTGTTGTTCCAACGTATCGCGACCCCGTGGAGTCGTGAAATCCGCGGACCAAACGAGCGATAAGGCGCGGCTATGGTTTCGGTAGTGGGCTGTCCACCGGCAACTCCCCGCGCAGCATCTTCGTCCCTTGCCCGGTGAGCCGCAGATAGTAATCCGACGGCAACCCTTCAAAAGTCACAAATGGTGCTTCGCTCGGCGGTGGCACGTCGTTGGTGCATTTGAAGATCGCGGTACCTTCATCCACTTCATCGAACATGGCGACGTAGAGCATGTTGGCCCCGGCGGTCTTGTCCTCGTGAAACTGCCGCCAGAAAAATTCCCCGCTTCGGCGCGGAATGGCGTTCGTGCTTTGCCCATACATATTGCGCCACGAAAAGCCGGGGAAGAGGACGGGCAGATAGTCGAGATGATGTTCCGTGCACCACGCGATGTCGGGCTTGATTTGCTTCTCCGCATAGCGCGCGGCGTCATCCGGTGAGCGATAACGGCCTACCGTCCACGGGCTCACGATATCCGCCAGCGCGATGATATCGTGCAGCGCGGGATCGGGAACGGCATCGTTTTTCTGTTCCCGCCAGTAGGTCGGCACACCGAGCATGACGGTGCAGCCATCGCTCTTCAGGAACTCGATGAGCCGCTTGCATTCGTCGAGCGTGTAAGCGCGCTTGTCATTGAAACCGATGCCCCACACGGCGACCACCGGCTTGCCGCGATGATGCAGGTAGGCGGGATCTTCACCGAGCTTCATGCGGGTGCGAAGCTGGCGCCAGTCATCGATGACTTCATCCATGCGTCCCGCGCCCAGGCCGGAAAGATCGTACATCAGCGCATAAGTGCGGCCATTGCGATTCGCGCCCTCACGGCAATGCGCGAGCACGGGTATTATTCTGGCGCTGGAAATCCGCCGAGCGCGCTCCCCCGACGAAGCGCTGCACGAAAACGCCATCGATGCCGTAATCGCGCATCCATTTGAAATGCCGCAGGACGGTCGCCTCCTTGAAAGAGCTGAAGATCTGCGCGGTCGTGCCATCCACGTGATGAAACGCCGTGTCGAAACGCTCGTCGGCACCCAACTCCGAGACATCGGGCCACAGGTCCACCTTGATATTGCTGGGCGAGGGGATGCCGCGGCCTTTCACCCAGTGCACCCAGCCGCGATTGGCGCCATCGCCTTCGCAGTTGAACCAGCCTTGATAACCACACATCACCTTGCCGGTCAGCGTGCTCGTATCGACTCCGTGCACCGACTCGCCAGTGTACGGCCGGAGTGTCGCGGCGAGCACTTCCTCCCGCGAGGGAGCGGGCGCGCCGCGAAGATGCGGCGTCGCGCTGGTGAGAGAAACCGCGGTGGCGACAGCGTAGGCGATCCAGGAAACTCTCATTTCGCCCATTCCACTTTGCCCGTCCGCAAATCGTAGCAGCCCTCGACCACTCGCACTTGCGAGGTGAGATCGCCAAGCCTGGCTTTCTTGCGAATCTTTTCCGCGACCAGCGCATCGTTTTCGTGAACCGCGTTGGACAGAGGATCCCCCGGTTTTCCTTTCGTCGCTTGGACCGCCGGTTGGATCGCGCTGACCAGCGCATGGATGTGCCCGGGCGCTTCTCCACCGGAAAGAGCTGCCTGCACCGCCCCGCATTTCTGATGTCCGAGGACCACGATGAGCCGGGCGCCAAGATGCTCAACGGCGTATTCGATGCTGCCCAGTCCGTAGTCATCCACCAGATTGCCCGCCGCGCGCACCACGAAAAGGTCGCCGATGCTTTGATCGAAAATGATCTCCGGCGGCGTGCGCGAATCGGCGCAACCGACGATGATGGCAAAGGGATGCTGGCCATTGACCGTGGCCGCCCGCCGTGCGGCGACCGGTTTGCTGCTGCTAACGGAAGCGCTGGCGAAACGTTGATTGCCGGCTTTCAATCGCGCCAGCGCTACGTCGGCGCCCACGGAGGGACTCGTATGGTCCGCTGCCGCCGCGAGAGCGGGTAAAAGGAGAGACAAAAGAACCGCGGAGATTCGGGAAGGAATTTTCATGGCAGCAGGGTCATCGCCAGTAGACCACGACCTGTGGGATAGGCAATTCCCGATGAACACGCTCGCTCATCCTTCCGTGTCGCCGCGAATCGACACGCTCCACCACGTCACGGCGGTCCAACTTCCGCCGTTCGCGCCGGCCAATTAACTGCCGGTGGCCGGCGAAACCTCATCCAAGTCACGCCCGGTCTTGATGCGCTCTGCAATCCAGCGAATCCATGCCGGGTGGAGCTGCAGGAAGCGCGACAATTCGCGCCGTTCTGCATCATCACACCGGCCAGCGATAAATCGCTCGATCATAGCCGATTGCTCCACGCGGAGCCCGATCAAGCCATGACCTTTCACTTCGGGACCACAGCGCTCGAAGAATTCGATTAAAAGGGAAATATCATCGTCGCTCATAACTACCGGCTTAGATGACGGTTTTGTGAATTCTTGCAGAGAAAAAACGAATGTTTGTGAGGGAAAACCTGACCATCAGAAATTATTTCAGAAAAATGCCGGTTTCGCTGCAAGAAGTCGACAAACCCGCGTCTTAGCTGGTGAAGGCAGTGGGTGTTGGGAGGAGCCTTCGCTGACAGATAGCGCCCGCCGGGCGTGTGGGTGTGGGGGATACGGAGAGCGGGTGCCGCGCGGAAACGTGGAGGGCGGTGGAAAGTGGGTGGGTTGGGGTTGGTGGGCGCTGTCTGTCGCGGGAATTTTGCGAGGGGGGCGCGGTCTTGTGAGATCGCCGCGTTCCCCTCGCAAATCCACATCTCTTGTAATTTGCCGTTGAAATTCGTCGCCGGGCTTTTCACGATTCGCGCGCCATGCTCGATGTCCTACCTCACCCCGAAGATTTTCTGCTCGCGCAGAAATGCCTGGAGGGCGACGTACGGGCGATTCGGCAACTGCAGGAGACTTACGCGAACCCGATCAAGGAATATCTTCTGCATCGTGGCGCGACCCCGCACGAGGCGGAGGATGTGACCGATAGCCTTTGGGCGGATTGCCTCGCGGAACGTCCTGGCAATCGGCCGCGACTGGCTACCTACGCGGGTAACTCCGCTCTGCAGGCGTGGCTCAAGGCCGTTGCGCTGAACCGCCTGGTCCAGCAAAAACGCCGCGAGAAACGAGATCCGATCGTCATTGGCGATCCTCCGGAGGGAAAGCCGGTTCCGCCGGTGCACGAGCCTCCTCAAGTCGAAGCGCCGCTCCTCGAGATCATGCGTGGCGCGGTCGAAGCGGCCTTTCACGAATGCGACGCGCAGGATTTCGTGCTGGTGCAACTGGCCCACGCCAATGGATTGCTCGGCCGCGAACTGGCCGTCATGTTCTCCTGCTCGGAAGCGAAGATCAGTCGTGACCTCGAGCGAGCCCGGAAAAGCATCGCCGGCGTGACGCTCGGGTATGTGCGCCAGAAAGATCCCTGGCTGGATTTGCAGTGGGAGATTTCCTCGAGCTCTGCAAAGTGGTGAGCCCAGCGTGTTTCGGAGTGGAGTAAAAGCGCACGCCGATCGGCCGCTGGGTTCGTGTTCCTCCCGTCGGTCCCATTCCTCCTATCCGTCGGAGTTAAGACAACGCCGGCTCTTCCGTGCGCGCCGGTTCCTCGACTGTCGGTCGACTGGCCCCCAGGCGCTCCTCGAGGCTGGCGACCACCGCCTTGGCAATCGCCCGCTGACTGCGAGCGAAGAGGAAAACGTATTTCGGCTTCTTCTCCTGCTGATAGAGCGCCACGTTCTCGCTGAGAAACCGGGGCTCATGTGCGACTCGGAATCCGGTCAGGTCGAGTTCGACCGCCGCGTGTCTCCAATGGCGCTTGGCGAGAAAGGCGAGCTTCGGCCCGGGGCGTTCGGTGGTGACCAGGAAGCCGAAGAGATTACCCGGCAACCCGCGTGCCGAAGTGCTCACGCACGGCGCCGCCCAGGCAATGGGATCGCGCTCGAGATTCACCGTGAAGAAAGGAATCTCCAGCTCTTCCGGTAGCGTCTTGGAAAGCTCCTTCTGCAATTTATCCGCGGCCGGCGACGAAATCTTTTTCCAAATCAGCCAGAGTTGCACCTTCGCTCCGCGGAAGATTTTCGGCGCGAGATAGGCGAAAAGCAGCAGGATCGCCGTGAAGACGATAAGCGCGAGAAATGGGTCGTGCTTGATGAGCACGAGCCCGCCAAACACCGCCGCATCTTCGCCCACGCTTAGCGCGATATTGGAAAACGGTTCCGGCGAATGATTCACGACCAGGCGCGTACTGGTCTTCATCGTGTGAGTGGTCAATGTTACCCCGCCCGCGAGCAAGGCTCCGACCACTTCCATGGTCGGATCGGTATTGCCGAGCACCCCATTCATCGCGCGCAGCGCCAGAAACGCTCCGCCGACCGGACGAATGAAGGTGTGCACGGCGTCCCAGAGCGAATCCACCCACGGAATTTTGTCCGCGAAGAATTGCAACACATAGAGCACGCCGGAAATGATCAGCACCGCGGGATGCGCGAGCACCGCGAGTTCCGGATAGGTCTGGCTCACATCGACCCAGTGCTGCTGGATGGCCAGTCCGGTGACGAAAACCGTGAGATAAAGATTCAGGCCTGCGAGTGACGCCAGCCCGAGGGCCACGCCCAAAGTTTGCAGGATCTGCATAACCGCACTATTCGCCCCCGCGGGGCTTTTACAAACGGAAACTCGTCGCGCCGGTCGGCGTTTCGTCGATCACCGGATTGCTCAACGCGCCGATATTCTCAATGTCGATCGTCACCTTGTCGCCCGCCTTCAGGAAGCGTGGCGGATTGAAGGCCATGCCCACGCCCTGCGGCGTGCCGGTGAGAATCACGGTGCCGGGCAGCAGCGTCGTGGAGCCGCTCAGGAATTCGATCAGCGTGGCCACATCGAAAATCATGTCGCCCGTGGAGCTGTTCTGCAGCGTCTCGCCATTGACGATCGTGCGAATGCGCAGCGCCTGCGGATTCGGGATTTCATCGCGGGTAACGATCCGGGGCCCGAGCGGGGCAAAGGTGTCGAACGATTTGCCGCGGCACCATTGTGTGCCACCGCCTTCGCGCTGCCAGTCGCGGGCGCTCACGTCATTCGCGCAGGTGTAGCCGAAGACATATTCCAGAGCACGCTCGCGCGGGACGTTCTTCGCCCGCTTGCCGATGATCACGGCGAGTTCGCATTCGTAGTCGACCTTCTCGCTGGCCAGCCAGCGCGGGAGCACGATTGGTTCGCCGGGATGCTGCACGGATGCGGGGTTCTTGAAAAAGAGCACGGGATATTGCGGCAGCGGCGCATTCGTCTCGATCGCGTGCTGGCGGTAATTGAGGCCGATGCAAAGGATCGCCGTCGGTTCGAGCGGCGCGAGCAAGCGGGCTACCGGAGCCGTTTCGCCGGTTTGCTCGAAGGAATCGAAATGGCAGCCACGCAGCTTCGTAGCCGTGCCGTCAGCGTGTTCCTGGGCATAGCCGATTTCGCCGGTAGGGGATTGATAGCGGATGATTTTCACGAGTGAAGAGGCAGGTTGGGGAAGATGGGTGGGTCGGCGATTCTTGATGTTTTACCGCCGACCGCCAGCCTTTTCCGCTGTGGGGCAGAGCGGATGAGGGGGATTCCTTTTCTTAATCTTAATCTTAATCGTAATCTTACTCTCTGACGTGGGGGATTAAGATTAAGATTAAGATTAAGAAACCGCCCCCTTCCCCCTTTAATTGCCGTTGTCTTCGAGCGCCATGTCCACCGGAGCGAAGAGGTAGGCGTCTTGCGCGGAGAAATGCCACCATTCGTCGTGGATCGCGGCAAAGCCCGCATTGAACATCGCCGTGCGCAGGACCCTCAGACGCGCGGCCACCCCGCCATCGGTGCCTGCATATTCGGCTTTTGCCGCGGGGGTGAAGTCGTCGAAATCCGAAGGCATCCTTTGCTCGCGTCCTTGCAGATCCACCAGCGTCACATCCACCGCTATGCCCCAAGTGTGATAGGATCCGCCCCGGGCGGGATCAACCAGATGTTCCGGGTCGGGCACTGCCTTCCACAGGGCGTCCTGCGCCCACGCCGGGCGATACGCGTCCCAGATTTTCAGCCCCAGCCCCACCTTGTTCAATTCGCTCTGCACCTGGCGCAGCCGCTTCGCCACGCTCTTGCGGACAAGCGCACGCGCCCGCAGCGGATAGATCACGGCGTGCGCGGCATTACGATCGGTGGCATAGCGCATCTCGACGACGATCCCGGGGCAAACCTTCGCGATATCGACCATGGCTTCGCCGCGCTGGCTAAAGACGACCTTGCGCGGGACTGCCCGGCCCGATTCCGGGATGTCCGGCGGTTGACCAACCGCAGCGATTGGAAGGACAATCGCCAGTGCGCACCGACCGAGCGTGAGCCTTTCGAAGACGCATGCAACGGAAGAGTGTAGGTGCGTTTCCCGGTGGTGGCAATTTCCTTGTCTAACAGGGTGACGCTCTACGATGCGGCGCGTGACGAATTCCGCAGGGGCCGCAGTCGCCGTCCCGTCCACCAACGCCCGCCCAAGTATCGCGCATCACGCCCTGATCGTGGCGCTGTTCCTGGTGGCGTTTGCCGGCACGTGCGGCCTGCTGCACTCGCGCCTGCCGTTCCCGTCGGTGCCGGATATCGCGCCGCGCTTCCGCTACTTCGCGGAGCACAAGGATGAGTTCGATACCATCTTCATCGGCTCAAGCCGCATCCGGCATGGGATTATCCCGCAAGTGTTCGATGAGGCGGCGGCGAAGAATGGTGTGCCTACGCATTCGTTCAATCTCGGCTACTCAGGCATGTGGCCACCGGAGAGCTATTACTACCTGCGTCAGGTGCTCGCGCTCCATCCGAAGAAGCTGCGCAACGTCTTCATCGAACTGATGGACTACCGCCTCGGTCAGGCGGAGGGCGAGGCTCCGACCATGCGCTCGGTGTACTGGCATGATGTGCCGCACACCGGCATGGCTCTGCGGTTGGTGGCGGAATCGCCGCTGTCCTTCAACGAGAAGGTTGGGCTTTTCGCGACCCATGCGCATGAGTTCGTGCAAAACATGACCAACCCCGGCCGCGGTGCGGAATGGCTGGAGCAGCGCTATTTCCCGGCGAGGAAGAAAGTCGATACGAGTTGGATTTCGCGTCGGGGTTTTGACCCCGAACCCGCGACCGAATGGAGCGAGGCGGCCCAGGAAGAGTACCGACGCCAGATTCGGGTTTTCGAAGAGGCTTCGACTCACGAACATTGGCGCCCAGGTTTCGCTGCTGCGCTGGATGACATCTTGGGGAAAGTAAATCAGACGAGGGCGAAAGCGATTCTGGTAATTCCACCCACAGTGCGACCGGAGGAGCATTTTACAGCGTGCCCCCGAGGTGCCTTTTTCGGTTTCTACTTCGATAGCCCCTCGAAATACCCACGGCTTTATCTTCCGGAATTGCACTACGATCCGGGACATTTGAATGAGGCTGGAGCGAGAGAGTTCACAACGCAACTCGCGGAACACTTCACCACGGCTTGGATGACCTGGTGACGCCAATTTTCCACCGCTCTCGGTGCTTCGCGGTTTCCTTGTAATTTCGCCCAGTGCTCTTCGTCGAATTTCGCTTCCTCATCTTTTTCGCCGTCATCTTCGGCGTGCACTGGGCCTTGCGCAGCAATACCGCGCGCAAGTGGTGGCTGCTTCTGGCTAGTCACACTTTCTACGCGTGCTTTTTCATCGGGAAACCGTCGGAGTTCTTCGCGCACGTCACGCACGGTGAGTGGGCGCAGTTGCCGGATGGTTGGTGGTTTCCGGTGGTGCTGTGGGCCTCGACCTGCATGGACTACGCTGTCGGTCTCGGCATCGCGGGTGCGGCCTCGGAAGGACGCCGAAAGGCGTGGCTGCTCGTCAGCCTCGCGGTGAATCTCGGCGTCCTCAGCTTTTTCAAGTATTTCAATTTCTTCATCATCAGCGCCGGAGGTTTTCTCGACTGGGTGGGCCTGCATTCTTCGCTGCACACGCTGAAGATCATCCTGCCCTATGGCGTGAGTTTCTACACGTTCCAGTCGATGAGTTACTCGATCGATGTGTATCGGCGGCGGCTCGAGCCGGTGCGGCGGTTCCTCGATCTTGCGTTCTTTATCTCGTTTTTTCCCCAGCTCGTCGCCGGTCCGATCGTCCGCGCCACGGTCTTTCTCCCGCAGGTTTCCGTGAAGCGCCAGTGGGCGAATGTCGATGTGCGCAGCAGCGCGACGCTCTTTTACGTCGGCTTCGTGAAGAAGGCGTGCGTCTCGGAATTCGCCGGGCCGTTCTCCGATCAATTCTTCGCCGGGCCCGAAAAATACAGCCACCTCGGCGCGCTGGCCGGCGTGCTCTTCTACGCGGTGCAGATCTATTGCGACTTCAGCGGCTACACCGACATGGCTATCGCCACTGCGCGATTGCTGGGCTACGAGCTCACGCTCAATTTCGATTTCCCGTATTTCTCGGGCAATATCACCGAGTTCTGGCGCCGCTGGCATATCTCGCTCAGCACGTGGCTGCGCGATTACCTCTACATCTCGCTCGGCGGCAATCGTGGCACGAAGCTCTACACCTATCGCAATCTTATGCTCACTATGCTGCTCGGTGGGTTGTGGCATGGCGCTTCGTGGAACTTCGTCATCTGGGGCGGGCTCCACGGCGTGGCCCTGATCGTGCATCGCGAATGGGTGCGCCTCAGCGAAAATACCGGCGTCTTACTGCGTCGCGCGATCGCGGTGCTCGCCGTACCGCTGACCTTCTTCTGGGTGTGCGTGACGTGGATCTTCTTCCGCGCCGCGCCGACTTATAACGAGAAGACCCACGCGATCACCGCCACGGGCCTGCACAATGCGTGGATCACGCTGAAGGAATTCACTTTCACCGGCGGTCACGGCAGGAATGCATTTAGTCCGGAATGCTTCATCGTCCTCGCGGTGCTTGCGGTGCTGCACTGGCTCAATTCGCAACGCATCCTCGGCACGTGGTGGCGCCGGTTGCCGGATTGGGCCTGCGCCCTTCTGCTTGGCATCGGTATCGCTGTTGCGTTGCTTTTTGTGCCGGTAAAATACAAGCCTTTCATTTACTTCCAGTTTTAGCGCCACCTTTCCGTCATCATGCGTTCCTTCCTCCTCTTCCTCTTCTTCGCGCTTCCGGCCTTATTGATGGGCCAGGATGCCGCCACTCCGGTGAAGAAGCTCACGGTATTGGTGAAACCGGCGAAGCCCTTCGCTTTCGACAAGGGCGGCGCGCCCGTCGGCTATAGCATTGACCTTTGGAAGCGGGTCGCCGAGGAGGCGAAGCTCGACTACGAGTTCAAGACCGTGGCCACGGTGCCGGAAGTTCTTGATGCCTTGAAAGCGCGGCAGGCCGATGTGGGCCTCGGCGCGCTGAGCATCACTGCGGAACGCGAGGCAGTGATCGATTTCAGTCATCCCTATTACAAGTCCGGGCTGCGCATTCTCGTGAACGAGGCGAATACAAAGTCGCCGTTCCGCGCTTTTCTCAAGCTCGATATCTTCAAGATTCTCGGGCTCCTGCTCGTCGCCATCGTCATCCACGCGCACATCCTGTGGTTCTTCGAGCGACGCAAGGGCTCCGATTCCTTCGATAGCGACTACGTTCCCGGAATCCTGAATGCGCTGTGGTGGTCGGTCTGCTTTCTCGTCACCCTGGGCTGTGAAAACATTGCGCCGACGAGGGTCGCAGGCCGTCTCCTGGGCGTGGTGTGGATGCTGGCCGGCGTGGCGTTCTATTCCTATGTGACTGCGACGCTCACCTCGACCATGACCAAGGACGCGCTGCAGAGCGACATTCGGACGGTCAGCGATTTGCAGGGACAGGATGTCGGAACGGTCGGGGGCAGTTCGACGGTGAGCTTTCTGCAGGGCAATCAAATCACCCCCAAAACTTATCCCGATGTGGATGCCGCCTGCCGCGCGCTCATCGCGGGAGATATCAAAGCCGTTGTCTACGACGAACCGCTATTGAAGTTCTATCTCAGCAATAACTCGAACGCGAAGCTGCACCTCGTCGGCGATCTTTTTGAAAAGCAGGACTATGGCTTCGCGCTCGTGGACAAGAGTCCGTTGCGCAAACAGATCAACGAAGCGCTGCTCAAGCTTGGTGAGGAAGGATACTTCGAGGATTTGGACAAGAAGTGGTTTGCAACGACGCCGTAGCGGAACGCCAGGAACCAGGTAACCGGAGCCATGTGGCGCACAATCTCGCGTTGGGCGGGGAACACCTGGCTCCTGGCACTTCCTCACAACGGCTCTACGCGGCGCTCCTCCGAGCGCGCTCCAAGATTCCCGTATCGATGATAATCATCGCTGACGCTCTGTTCGCGCAGGTACCACAGTAGCTCCACTCGTCCTTCCGCAAGCACGGGGGTGTCGGCGAGATGGACGAAGGCTTCGGCGGCAGCTGCGCGCACGACGATAGGGACGCGATCTGGGGCGGCGAAACGGGCGCGCTCGACTTCGCCGCCGCGGATCGCGCTGGAGAGTTGTTCGTCCGTCTCCCGGAGAAACTCGATCGTCGCGCCCCATGCATCGGTGAAATCATCGAGTATCTGGACGGTTTTCGAATTCAGGTCCGGCGGAGTGCTGATGAGCGCGCGACAGCCAACCGTCTGGGCAGCGCAAGCGCGCGCGAAGATGTCGAACACGGTATCCGCCGGATGCACGCGGATGCGCATTTCGTGCAGTGGCTGGTAACGACGCAGGTTGTCCTCGCCGATGAGCCGGAAATGATCGTGCGCCTGTCCAAACTCCTCGCGCATCCAGCGATCGTAATTGCTGATCGCCGCGAGCACGCCCGTGACCTCGCTGGCCGGGGCATCGATCTCGACCGCGAGGAGTCGTTCCTGCAAATCGCGCAGGCGCGGTTGCTGGACGAGCCGGTTGTTCGTTGCGGTCTGCCGTTCGGTGAACGACTGGAACTGCGCCACATAGTTTGGTCCGCCCGCTTTCATGCCCGGTCCGAACGAGGACTTGCCCACGCCGCCGAAGGGCTGCCGCAGGACGATCGCGCCCGTGGTCCCGCGGTTGATGTAAAGGTTGCCGGCTCGGATGCCGTCGCGCCATTCCGCCTGCTCGCGTTCGTCGAGCGATTCGAGTCCGGAGGTGAGCCCGTAACCCGTGGCGTTCACAAGCGAGATCGCTTCGCTCAGCTTGGTGAAACGTATCACGCCAAGCAACGGGCCGAAGAATTCCGTGTGATGCGTGATGCTGCCGGGTTGCACGTCCCACTTCACTCCCGGCGACCATAGATGCGGATTGTCGCCGACTTGAAGAGGTTCGACGGCCCACGACTCACCGGGTTCGAGCGCGGTGAGTGCGCGGGCGAGTTCGCCGGCGGGCGGACGAATGAGCGGACCGATCTTCGTTTCCAAATCCCACGCGGAGCCCACATGCAGGCTGCGGACGGCGTCGACCAGCATGCGCTGGAAGGCGGGATCGTCGTAAACTTCCGCCTCCAGCAGGAGCAGAGATGTGGCCGAGCACTTCTGTCCGCTGTGGCTGAAAGCGGAGTGGAGCACGTGCTTGATGGCCTGTTCGCGGTCGGCGAGAGCGGTGACGATGGTCGCATTCTTGCCCCCGGTCTCGGCGAAGAGTCGCAAATCGGGACGAGCCTGTAGAAGATGAAGCGCGGTCGCGGTGCCGCCGGTGAGGATGACGGCATCGACATGCGGATGCGTAACCAACCGCTGGCCCGCACCGCTGCCCGGGCAGGGGACGAATTGCAGCACTTCCCGTGGTACGCCGCCGCGCCAGAAGCACTGACAAAGTTCCCATGCGACGAGCACGGTATCGCTCGCGGGCTTGAGGATCACGGTATTGCCGGCGGCCAGCGCCGCGGCCATCCCGCCGCAGGGGATGGCGATGGGAAAATTCCATGGCGGGACAACGACGACCACACCGAGCGCGCGCGCCTCGAGCGTCGGCAGTTCGAAAAACTCCCGGGCCGATGCGCGATAGAATTCGAGGAAATCAATCGCCTCGGAAACCTCCGGATCGGATTCGGTGAGCGTCTTGCCACCATTGGCCAGCGCCGCCCACATGAGTGCGCCGCGAGCCTTGCGCAACTCAGCGGCGACGGTGCCGAGAATGGCGGAGCGGGCTTGATGGCTCAACGATCGCCAACCGGTGACATCGGCGTGTGCCGCGGCGACGGCGCGATCCACATCATCGTCGGTGGCCAGCGCATAGTCACAGAGCGTGACTCCCGGCCGCGAAGGGTCGAGGCATGGGCGTGTCTCGCGATTGCGGATCGTTTCTCCACCGAGGACGAGCGGGATGCGGGGGAGCGATTCGTTCGGAGGAAGCTGCTCCGTCAGCGCCCCATCTCGATTTTGGATCTCGACGGAGCGAGGCCCTTCAGCATGGACGATCTGCTCCGCCCAATCGGAATTCTGCGGCAAAGCAAAATCCGTATCCGGTTCGTTGACTAACTCCATCCACGGCGCTTCCTCGCGGGCCGTTTCGTTGTGAGGCACGGTCCGGTTTTGCGTCCGCCGTGGTGCATCGGATATCCCAAGGTGAAAGGCCTCACGGAAACCGCGTTCGAGCGCGTTCCACTCCTCGGTGCCGACGTGCAGCCTGAAGGCATGGCGCAGGAAATTGTCCGGACCAGTGTTTTCATCGAGCCGGCGAATGAGATAGCCGATGGCGTTGAGAAAATCCTCCTTCCGGCAGGCAGGCGCGTAGAGAAGCAGATTGCGCGAGCGTTCGAAAAGCGCTCGACGCTGGTGATTCGCCATGCCTTCGAGCATTTCGAATTGTACCCGGTCGCCCGCCTTGGCGACATCGGCCAGCACGAGGCCGTAGGCTAGGTCGAAAAGATTGTGCGAGGCCACGCCGATGTGCACCGCTGCCAGATTTTGTGGCGTGATCGCCTCGGTGAGCAGGCGTTTGTAATTCGCATCGGTCTCCGCCTTGGTCTTGAACGGCGCCTGGGGCCAGCCGCGCAGCGACGCTTCCACACGCTCCATTTCCATGTTGGCGCCTTTCACGATACGGACGGTGATCGGCCCGCCACCCTTGGCGATCCGCTGGTGCGCCCACGCCGTCAGTTCGCGCAACACGCGCGCGGAATCCGGAATGTAGGCCTGCAAGGCAATGCCCGCACTGACCTTTTCCAGGCCCGGTCGCTCCAGCGTCCGCATGAAGGCCTCGGCGGTGAGGCGCATGTCGCGATACTCCTCCATGTCGAGGTAGAGGAACTTCGGCACGCTTCGGCCCTCACGTTGAAATGTGGCGCCGGCGGCGGCGCGATAAAGCGGTTCGAGTCGATCGCAAAGCACGCGAATGGTGTGTGCGCGCGCCATGGCGGAGATTTGCGAGTAGATCGTCGAGATCTTGACCGACAGGCATTCGATGTCCGGTGATTTCAGCGCGTCGAGATAGCCGCGCATCCGTCGCTGGGCTTCTTCTTCACCGAGCAACGCTTCGCCGAGAAAATTGACGTTCATCCGCACGCCTTCCTCCTGCCGCGCTTGCAGGTGTTCGTGGAGGACTTCGGGCTCCGCGGGCAGGACGACATTCGCCGTCTCGTGTTGCATGTGATCCTTCACCAGCGGCACGGACACGCCGGGCAACCACCCGCCGAAGGTCTGGAAGCCACGCAACAGCGCACGATCGAGCGGGCTGAAAAAGCGCGGCACTCCTTGCACATCGAGGATGTGGGTGAATTGTTCGGCGACGCGCTCCGGGGCGTGCGCGCGAAAGGCGCGGTCGGTGAGTTGCACCAGCGTCGCTTTGTCCTCCGGCACCTGGAGCATGCGATCGAGCTCGGCCTGCTGGCGGCGTTCCGCGGGCGTCTGCAGCGCACTGGCCCGCTCCTGCAATTCGCGCGCGAGGAGAATGGCCCGCTCAATCAATTCGGGATCGAAAGCAGTCTTCATAGGAAAATGGCCGGGCCTTCTCCTTCAACATCACTGCTTCCGGTAGGTCTCCGCAAATTCCTTCCACAAACTATCGAGATCCGCGCCGCAGTATTCCTTGAAGAGCTCGGGCGAGTATTTGCCGTCGTGCGAAGCGATGTTCAGCTTGCGGACGATGTCCTTGTCCTTGTGTTCTTCGAGCCAGATGAGAAAGGTCGCCGCCGTGCCGTAAGCGTCCCGATAGCTGCTCTTATCCGGATCGATGTGGTGATGCCGCACGCCCGGCTCGAAATAGCGGTCGCGGATGTAATCGGCGATCCCCTCGGTGAGCCACCCGGCGCCCTGACCGCGATAATCCTGGACCACGTGCGTCAATTCGTGCGCGACCATCCCGTAGTCATTCGGCGCTTTCTTCGTTACCCATTCCGCGGAGATGCGCAGCACGTTCTTCTGCGTATTCGCCACGCCTCGCATGGGCTGGAAAATGAGCGAAATCTCCGACGCCGGCAACGGGTGGTCCTTGTCGAAAAGGATCTCATTGATTTTCGGATACCACTCTTCGACCAGCGCCTTACTCTTCTCCGCAAACTCCGCGCACTCCGGCGCCTTGGAAGTATCGACCGTGACTTTGAATGCAGGGTCGGCCAGGGCGAAGCTTGCCGAACAAAGCGTGAACGCGAGGAAACGCGGGAAAAGGGAAGTCGATGTCATAGGGGGTGCGATATCTGTATCGAATAAAGCGTCGCCGACGGAGGCGCTTTTCTTCGTATGACACGGCTGGTGTGGATTGTTGAAAATCCGGTTCCATGCCGCGGGGAGTTGCTGTAATCGCGTGTGCCGATGATTGTCCTGACAGAAAGTGCTGAGCAACTACCGCCTTCCGCGAGCGCCCGAGATATTGCGGCCTCGACGAATGCGGCAAAGTTGGTCGGTTGCCAAGTCTTTCACATCCCACCAGATTTCACGGATTGCGAGGACGCAGAGGGGGCGCTGTGGATGGTTCCTCACTTTGCTGAAAGGCAACTCGGTGTTTGGATCGGTTATATCCCGACGCTTGAGCGCTACGGGCAGATCTACGAAGCGGCGCTCGCGAAAAACATTCAACTCTTGAACACGCCAGCCCAGCATCGTGTGGCTCAGGAATTCGATTCGGCCTATCCATTTCTGCAGGGGCTTACACCGGAAAGTGTGATCGTCAGCAGCGAGGGTGAATGTGCGAAAGCGGTCGCGGAAGTGGGATTGCCGATTTTCGTGAAAGGCGCTGTGCAGTCCCGGAAAGCACGGGGTTGGAAAGCGTGTGTCGCCGAAACGCTGGATGAATTGCGCCGCCTGACTCGGACGCTACTGGAGTTGGAAAATCGCAGCCGAGGCCGCGTTGTCTTGCGGAAGGTCGTGGCGCTGCGTCACTCGCGGTGTTCGGCCGAGGGATTTCCTTTCGGCCGTGAATATCGCCTGTTTATCTATGCGGGCGAAGTACTCGGGATGGGATACTATTGGGAAGGAGACGATCCGCTGAGGGCTTTGTCCGCGGATGAAGAAGCGCATGTGCGAGCTTTGGCGCAACAAGCCGCCGCGCGAATGAAGGTGCCGTATGCGGCCATCGATATCGGCCAGCTCGAAGATGGCCACTGGATCGTCATCGAAGCAGGCGACGCGCAGTTCTCCGGTGTGTCGCAGATTCCACTTCTGCAATTGTGGAACAGAATCTCCGGGATCGGCTGATTCAGCGAACCGCCGGTCCGGGAATCAATTTACGCGAGGATATCTTTCACCACCTTGGCCGGTTCCACGCCGGTGAGGCGCTGGTCGAGGCCTTGGAACTTGTAGGTGAAGCGCAGGTGGTCGATGCCCATGCACTGCAGGATCGTGGCGTTGAGGTCGTTCAGGTGTACGGGGTTCTCGACGACGTTGTAGGAGAAGTCGTCGGTCTCGCCATAGACGATACCGGGTTTTACGCCGCCGCCGGCCATCCACATGCAGAAATTGCGCGGGTGATGGTCGCGGCCGTAGTTGTCCTTGGTGAGTTTGCCTTGCGAATACACGGTGCGGCCAAATTCGCCACCCCAAACGACCAGGGTATCCTCGAGCATGCCGCGTTGCTTGAGATCCTTGATGAGGGCCGCAGTGGCCTGGTCGACATCGCCGCATTGGGCGCGGATTTCGCTGGGTAGATTGCTGTGCTGGTCCCAGCCGCGATGGAGGATTTGCACGACGCGCACGCCGCGCTCGGCGAGACGCCGGGCGAGCAACGCACTGGCGGCGAAAGAGCCGGGCTTCTTCACGTCGGGGCCGTATAGCTCGAGCGTCGCGGCGTCCTCGGTCTCGAGATTGGTGAGATCGGGCACGGAGCTCTGCATGCGAAAGGCCATCTCGTACTGCGCGATACGCGTCTGTGTTTCCGGATCGGAAAAGCGCTGGTAATTCAGTTCGTTGAGCTGGTTCAACGCATCGAGCATGGTGCGGCGATCGTTGAGATTCACGCCCGCGGGATTGTCGATGTAGAGCACGGGATCGCCGACCGCGCGGAGCGCGACGCCGGTATAACGCGTGGCGAGGAAGCCGCTCGACCACATCCGCGTGAAGAGCGCCTGGGCATTGGCTTTCGAGGACCAGTTCGGCGTCAGGACGACGAAGGCGGGCAGGTCATTGCTCTCGCTGCCGAGGCCATAGGAGAGCCACGAGCCGAGACTGGCTTTGCCGGGAATCTCGCTGCCGGTCATGACGAAAGTGCATGCCGGATCGTGATTGATGGCTGATGTGTTGACCGATTTGATGAGCGCGATTTCGTCGACGATTTCCGCGGTCTTCGGCAGAAGCTCGCTGACCCAAGTGCCGCACTTGCCATGCTGCGCGAACTTGAACATGGACGGCGCCACGGGAAAACGCGTCTGACCGCTGGTCATGGTAGTGATGCGCTGGCCGTTGCGAATGGAATCCGGTAGATCCTTGTCGAATTGCTCCGCGAGCCGCGGCTTGTAATCGAACAAGTCGAGCTGCGACGGCGCGCCGTTCATGTGGAGATAGATGAGGCGTTTTGCTTTCGGGGCGAAGTTAGGAAACCCGGCGAGAGCGGGATGAATCTTCGTAATCGGAGCCGCCTGAGGATTGGCGGAAGTTGCACCAAACAATCCGGAACGCGCCCCCATCAAGCCGAGCGCGAGACCGCCGAGCCGGAGACCAGTAGTGCCGAAAAATTGTCGGCGGGTTTGAAGCAGTTTGTGTTGGAATAGTGGGTCCATGGCGTCAGTTCTTCGTGACGGTTTCGTCGAGGTTTAGCAGGAGATTTGCCACGAGCGTCCAGGCGGCGAGCTCGGGTTCGGGAAGGTTGGCGGGCGGAGTGGATTCGCCGTTGTGCACTGCGGCTTTCGCGGCGGCGGGATCCTTTTGATAACGGGCGAGGTGCTTCTCGAGGGCGCTCCAGATGATGAGCGTCTCGTGATCATTCGGGTGCCGGCCGACGACGGTGCGGAAGGCCCAGGTGATGCGCGCCGGCGAGCTTTCGCCGCCTTCGGTGAGGATGCGGCCGGCGAGTGCACGGGCGGATTTCGAAGTGCTGCACGTCGTTCATGAGCTGGAGCCGCCTGGAACCGGGGTGTCGCTGCGCTCGCGGCGGGTGCAGAATTGTTCGCGCGACGGCGCGTCGAAGGTCGTCATGAACGGCGGCGGTGCGGTGCGCTTGAGGAAGCAGTAGAGGGTGCGGCGGTAGAGCGCTTCGCCGTGGTCTTGCTTGTATTCGCGCGTGTTACTGCCGACGAATCCGACCGGTTCCCAGATATTCGGCGGCTGATAGGTGCGCGCGCCTTTGCCGCCTTCCTTGTCGACCAGCAGGCCGCTGACGTAGAGCGCGTTGTCGCGGATTTCCTCGGCATCCAGGCGAAAGCGCGGGCCGCGGGCGAGGAGGCGATTTTCCGGGTCGCGTTTCCAGAGCTCCGAGGAAGCGGCCGAGGATTGCCGATAGGTCGCCGAGGTGACGATGCGGCGGACGAGCGCCTTCACGTCCCAGCCGGATTCGCGGAAGGTCACCGCCAGCCAATCGAGCAACTCGGGATGACTCGGCGGTTCCCCTTGCGAGCCGAGTCCGCGGAGTCTTGACGATGCCGATGCCGAAGAATTGCTGCCAGAGCCGGTTTACGGTCACCCGTGCAGTTAGCGGATTCTCCGGCGCGACCAGCCAGCGGGCAAGATCGAGCCGCGTGGGATTCGTCGCATTGGCCAACGGCGGGAACATTGCGGGCACGTTGCTGTGCACCTGCTCGCCGGGCTTGTCGTATTGGCCGCGGATCATGATGAAGCTATCCCGCGGCTGCGGCATGTCGGCCATCACGAGCGTGGCGGGAACGACATTGTCGATGCCATCCCGCTCCTTCTTCGCTTCGGCGAGTGCCCTGTCCAGCGGTTCGAAGGTGGCTCTGGCCCCGGCGTAAACGTTCGCGAGGTAGTAATCGCGGAGCGCGTTCTTCTGGGCCTCGTTGCGTGCGTTGCGGCCGGTGCCGCGGAAGATCTTGTTGATGTCCGCGGGAAGCTCCGGCGTATTCTTGCCATCGTGCAGCTTTTCCCACGCCAGTTGCGAAGTCGTGGGATTGGCCGCGGGGTCGATGCGGCCGCTGACCCCGGCCTTGTCCCAATAGACCGTGCCGTCGAACTGCGTGTAAGCGAGTCCGGTGATGAGATCGCCGGGCTTGAGGCCGAGTTTCTCGGCGTCGACTTCCAGGCGGGTCCAGAGGCCGGTGTTCGGCAACGCGCCCATGTTCACGCGCTCGGTGGTGTTGGCCTTGCCAAATTGAATGGCCTCGTAATCGCCCCACACTGCGCGATGCAGCCAGTCACCCTTGTGATACTGGAGCATCACGGCTTTGGGCGGATCGGTTGGGTCGAGATAGACGTAGGCGAAGAGTTTGCCGTCGGGCGGAATTTCAAGCGGCGCCGCGCCGCCGGAATAAAAGTCCTGCACCATGCCTTTGCCGATGCGCTTGAGCGCACGCTTGCCGCTGAAGACCGGGCCTTCCTCGGCGGTGACCCATTTGATGGGATCGCCGGCCACCTGCGGCTTGGCGCCTGCAGGAAAGTCATCGTCCAGCCACACGGTCTCCTTTTCCTCGATGGGCGGGCGCGGCTGCGCGGTTGCTGGATCGGTGTATTCGACCTTGGTCAGCGCATCCTTGATCGCCTTTTCCGTGCTGGAAATCTTCGCCTCGGATTCGGCCAGCTTCCTGGCCTGCTCGGGGGTGGTGAGCTTGAGAATGGGCGGGGTGAGCAGCTTGTTGCCATCCATCGCCGGATCAGCGGTGCTATGGAAAAAGGAATAGAGTTGGTAAAACTCCTTTTGCGAGATGGGGTCGAACTTGTGGTCGTGGCACACGGCGCATTGCGCGGTGAGGCCGAGCCAGGTGTTTACGGTCGTGGCCGTGCGGTCCACCGCGTAACGGAAGACGTATTTCCGCATCGATGGAGCCGCCTTCGCTCGTGGTGACGTTGCAACGATTGAAGCCGCTGGCGATGATCTGCTCGCGCGTCGCATTGGGAATGAGATCCCCGGCGACCTGATCGATGGTGAATTGGTCGAAGGGGAGGTGCGATTGTAAGCGTCGACGACCCAGTCGCGGTATGGCCACATCGAGCGCTCGTTGTCGAGATGCAGGCCGTGCGTGTCGCCGTAGCGCGCCTGGTCGAGCCAGTAGTGCGCCATGTGCTCGCCGTAATGGCGGTTGGCGAGCAGTCGATCGACGACCTTGTCGTAAGCGTCGGGCGATTTGTCGGCGAGGAAAGCGTCGGTCTCGGCAGGCGTGGGCGGCAGGCCGCTGAGGTCGAAAGTGACACGGCGGAGCAGCGTCTCGCGATCCGCCTCGGGCGAGGGCGTGAGACCCTCCTTTTGCAGACGTTCGTCGATGAAGGCGTCGATGGGATTTCGAAGATCGGAGTTCGGAGATCGCAGTTCGGGCACCGGCGGCTTCAGCGGTGCTTCAAAGGCCCAATGTTTTTGATATTTGGCGCCCTGTTCGATCCAGTGCTTGATCGTGTCTTTCTGCCCGGCGGTCAGCGTCTTGTGTGCCTTGGGCGGCGGCATCATGTCGTCCTTGTCATCGCTGATGATGCGCTGCCACACTTCGCTCTTCGCGATGTCGCCCGGAGTGATGGCGATGTCGCCGTCGTCGTTCGCCTTGAAGGCACTTTCCGGAATGTCGAGTCGCAGGCCAGCTTCCCGCTTTTTGGAATCCGTACCGTGGCAGGCGAAGCAGTTGTCCGAGAGGATCGGGCGGATGTCGCGATTGAACTGGAGCTTCTCTCCGTGAGCGGCTGGGACATGTCCAACAGCAGCGAGAAATAGGCTGGTCGCGAGGAGACGGACAGCGCGGTTTTGAGGGAAAAGGGATCGGCGGAAACTCATGGTCAGGAAACGAGCCAAGGATGGGCAAAAGAAAGTGGCCACGTTTTGGGTGAGGGGTCTGTAGCGAAAACTCGCGATTGAAAAGGCATGCCGGGATGTGCCTGGAAGGCGGCGCGTTTTGAGGATGGAGGGAGAACCGAAAACTCATGATCAAGAAGGAGCTCAGGGAGATGCCCTGAAAGGTGGCATGTATTAGCAGGATTGCCCTATCGGGCCAGCTACGCGTATGCGTAACTAGCGGCTAGGATTGGAGATATTGCTTCAAGCCGTTGAGAAACATTTGCACGGCGATCATGACGAGGAGCATGCCCATAAGGCGTTCGACGGCCATGGATCCTTTCTGTTTCAACACGCGGGAGATGGCCGGTGAAAGCAACAGGACTGCGGCGGTGATGGCCCAGGACGTGAGCAGAGCAGCGAGCCAGCGTCCCATGGCTTCCGGTTGCGAACTCACGAGCACGAGCAAGGTGGCGAGGACTGAGGGCCCGGCGATGAGGGGAGTGGCCAGGGGCACGATGAAGGGTTCGAGGGCGACCTCATCGCGTTCCCGCACGCTCGGCGGGAAGATCATCTTGAGGGCGATAAGAAAGAGCACGATGCCGCCGCTGATGAAGAGCGCTTCTTCCTTCAGATGCAGCAACGACATGATCCACCGTCCGCAGAAAAGAAAGACGAGCAGGATGATGAGGGCGATGACGAGTTCCCGGGCGATGACGCGCAAGCGGCGCTCCGGCGGCACACTGCGCAGGCCCGAGATGAAATTGGCCACGTTCCCCAGCGGATCCATGATGGTGAGCAGCAGGATCGTGGCGGAGATGATGTCCATCGGCGGTGGTGGAAAGGAGGCGGCGGCTTCTTGATCTTAATCTTTAATCCTTAATCGTTAATCCCCGGCGCGTTCGAAAAAGGATTAACGATTAAGGATTAAGGATTAAAAATTAAGAAACCCCGCTCAACACTCGGTGACATTCACCGCCAGCCCTCCGCGCGAGGTCTCCTTGTATTTCGTGCTCATGTCGGCGCCGGTCTGGCGCATGGTGGCGATGACGCGATCGAGCGAGACGCGGTGTGTGCCGTCGCCGCGCAGGGCGAGACGCGCGGCATTGATCGCCTTGACCGCGCCCATGGCGTTGCGCTCGATGCATGGGACCTGCACCAGGCCGCCAACCGGATCACAAGTCAGGCCGAGATTGTGCTCCATGCCGATCTCTGCGGCGTTCTCGACCTGTGGCACGGTGCCGCCGAGCGCTTCACACAAGGCAGCGGCGGCCATGGAACAAGCGACGCCGACTTCGCCCTGGCAACCGACTTCCGCACCGGAGATGGAGGCGTTGAGCTTGTAAAGAATGCCGATCGCGCCGGCGGTGAGAAGGAAGCGCACGAGCTTGTCTTCGTCGGTCACGCGTTGGACACGCATCAGGAAGTGCAGCACGGCGGGAAGAATGCCGGCAGCGCCATTGGTCGGCGCGGTGACGACCCGTCCGCCGGCGGCGTTTTCTTCGTTTACCGCCATGGCCCACAGGCTTACCCAATCGAGCGCGGTGAGTGGATCCTGCAAGGCGGCTTCGGGATGAGTGATGAGTTCCTGGTAAATGACCGGCGCCCGCCGCGGAATGCGCAACCCGCCCGGGAGCACGCCCTGGCCGTGGCAGCCGCGCTCCACGCATTCCTGCATCGCCCGGCAGACGCGCATCAGCGCAGCGCGGGTTTCGGCTTCCGGGCGCCACGCGGCTTCGTTGCGCAGGGTCATTTCGCTGATACTCAATCCGGATTCGCGGGCCATGCGCAGCATGTCGTCACCGGTGTGGAAGGGGAAGGGAAGCTCGCGTTGATCGGCGGTCAACTCATCGCGTTGCGCGGCGTTCTCGTTCACCACGAAGCCGCCACCGATTGAGTAATAAGTACGGCTGAGCAGTTCGGTATTCGCGGCGTCGAAGGCGACGAAACGCATGCCGTTTGGATGCATCGGTAGCACTTCAGAACGATGAAATTGCAAGTCCCGTCGGTCATCGAAGCCGATGGATTTGCTGCCGCCGAGCTTGAGGCGGTGCTGCGCGCGGATTGCCTCGAGGCGCGGGACCATCGAATCCACATCAATGGTTTCCGGCGCTTCGCCTTCCAGCCCGAAAATGACCGCGCGATCAGTGCCGTGTCCGCGGCCGGTGAGGGCGAGTGAGCCATACAAGTGCGCCTCAACGCGAGTCGTTTTCTCCAGCGCTCCAGCTTCATTTAAGCGCGTGACGAAGCGGTGTGCGGCCCGCATCGGTCCTACGGTATGTGAACTACTCGGCCCGATGCCGATGGTGTAGAACTCGAGGACGGAGAGGTTCATGCACGTTGCTAACTGCATGCAGAAGATACCATAAATCGGGCCAGGGATGACATGGATTCAGAGTTCAAATTCCCAACTCCCGTTTGGCCTCGGCGAAGGCCTGGACGGCGAATTCCAGGTCTTCGCGGGAATGGGCGGCGCTGATCTGGGTGCGAATGCGTGCCTTCCCCTGCGGGACGACCGGATAGAAAAAGCCGACCACATAGACGCCGCGCTGCAGCATGGCTTCGGCGAGGCGCTGCGCGAGGGTGGCTTCGCCGAGCATGATGGGCACGATGGGATGGGTGCCGGGCAGGATGGTGTAGCCGAGCTTGCTCATCGCCTCGCGGAAGAAGCGGGTGTTCGCCTCCAATTTGTCGCGCAGGGCGGTCGAGGCGCTGAGCAGTTCGAGCACCTTGAGCGAGGCACCGGCGATGCTGGGCGCAAGGGTGTTGGAGAAAAGATAGGGCCGCGAGCGTTGGCGGAGCAGTTCGATGATTTCCTGGCGCCCGCTGGTGTAGCCGCCGCTCGCGCCGCCGAGCGCCTTGCCGAGGGTGCCCGGTGAGAATGTCCACCCGGCCCATGACCTCGCAATGCTCATGCGTGCCGCGGCCGGTGCGGCCCATGAAACCGACGGCGTGCGAATCATCGACCATGACCAGCGCACCATGTTGCTCCGCGAGATCGCAGATGCCGCGGAGATTGGCGATGTAGCCATCCATCGAAAAGACGCCATCGGTGGCGATCATCTTGAAGCGCGCGCCTTTCTCCGCCGCCTCGCGCAGCTTCGCTTCCAGGTCGGTGAGGTCGTTGTTTTTGTAGCGGTAACGCTGCGCCTTGCAAAGCCGCACACCGTCAATGATCGAGGCGTGGTTCAATTCATCGGATATGATCGCGTCTTCCGGGCCGAGCAACGTTTCGAACAAACCGCCATTCGCATCGAAGCAGGACGAATAGAGGATCGTATCCTCGGTACCGAGAAACTCGCTGATCTTCGCCTCCAGCTGCTTGTGCAATTGCTGCGTGCCGCAGATGAAACGCACCGAGGAAAGTCCGTAGCCCCAGCGATCCAGCGTGGCATGCGCCGCGGCGACGACCTCGGGATGCTCGGCCAGACCAAGGTAATTATTTGCGCAGAGATTCAGGACCTCGCGTTCCGGACCCGCGGTGCCGGTCGCCGACGTGACGCGAATGTGGGCATCCTGCGGCGTGGTGATGATCCGCTCGGATTTATAGAGGCCGGCGGTGCGGATGTCGGTGAGTTGCTGGAGAAGGTGGTTCCGAAACTTTTCAACCATGATCGTTTATGTTTGAAGTGGCTGATGACTTGGGAGCAGCTCTGTAAAGACAAGCGCTTTGAGGACGCCCCGTACAAGATTGAGCTGAACGGCCAGGGGCAAATTGTCATGAGCCCGACCGCCAACTATTGCGGAGTATACAAGTTTCGTATCGGCGAGTTGTTGCGTCGACATCTTCCGCAGGGGGAAATTGTGGTGGAATGTGCAGTGGAAACCAGCGACGGAACGAAGGAAGCCGATGTCGTCTGGCTTTCGCGGAAACGTTGGACGGAAGTTGCCGAGGACTTCAGTTGCAAGATCGCGCCCGAAATTTGCGTCGAAGTCCTTTCCCCGTCCAATACGGTGAAGGAGATGCTTTACAAAAAGGATCTCTACTTGGCCGCAGGGGCGCTCGAATACTGGCTGTGTGACAAACAAGGACGTATTCGCTTTTTCAATGCGAGCGGCGAAATGGCGAAATCGAAATTGGCGCCGAAGTTTCCGTCGTCGGTAAAGTCGATTGGAAAATAGTCGGCGCAGCGCGGGCATAGAGCGGGTCAATTCGAGGTCACGGTGGGCAATTGGATTTCGGGCGGATGCCCGCTGGCTGGACGGGTGAATTTGTCGCCGTATTTCGTGGAGCCGGGAACGAAGCCGCCATTGGAGAGGAAGAAGCGGCCGCTCTCCACGCCCATGAAACGATCGAGGCGGTTTTCCTTGCCAGTACCGTCGTGGCTGAAGCTGGCCTCGGTGATTTCCTGCCATTTGCCATCAGCCAGGCGAATCCATTGCGGGCCGAAGAGCGCCTTGCGCTGCAGGTGGCCATTTGAGCCGCCGAAGTTTTCGCTGAAGGAGTAGAGGCCGCGCAGCCATTTGCCGTCGCGCGGGGCGCGGAAGCTGGCGATGAGCTTCCACACATGTTGCTCGGGTTGAAACCAGTAGCCGGTGTAATCGGTGTGATCTCCTTCGGCTTTGGCCGTCACCACGAACTTCTGCGGCTGGCCGGTCTTCCAGTTGTAGACGAGATGCGAGTGGCCGCCGGTGCCTTCGTTGCCGAAATCGCTGGCCACGACGTTCTCGCCCTTGGCGAGCAGCTTCACGCGATTTTCATCCGAGACGTCGGTGCGGTTCTTCGCCGTTTGTCCCGAGCCGCTGTCCCACACGGAGAAAATGATGCGGCGTTCGGTGGGGGAATTGACCTGCATGCCGAAATAGCCGCGCGCAAAGCCACAGGCCATATAGTAAGTCGCGACCGGATCGGTGACGGCGGTGACTTCGTTGTAGAAGAGCGCGACTTCGCCATTGGCGGGCGTCTCGTATTTCAAGTGTACGCTCGCGGCGTTGCGGCGTGGATCGAGATTGAAGTGCGCGCCTTGTGTCGCCGTGCCGTCGAGGACGAGCGCATCGAGATCCCCGGCCGGCTTGTCCTTGGGATTCAGCGAGGTGAGCTGAAACTTCACGTAACCGGCATTCGGGATATGGAAGGTGCCGAATTTGACGGTGACCGGTTGCCCCTTGCCGGTGGCCTGCGCTTCGCGTGCCTGCGTGCCGACGGTCAGACGCCAGCGACTGTTAGTGCCTGGCGGAAGGTGCAGCGCGACGGAGGCATCGAGCATGCCGGGAGTCTTGATCTCGCCAAACCACGAGACCGTGATCTGGGGATTCGTCCAGCCGGAGATTCCCTCCTTGGTGACTTTCGCCCCATTGGGGTCTGGGTCGAGATAGGCGGTGGAGGCGGGGACACGGAGTTCGGCGAACGCGGTGGAAGCGAGCGCGATGGACGCGAGGAGGCTGAGCGTTTTCATTGCATGTTATGGGGGACGGGACTGTTTCCGGCGGGCCGGAAATCAGCGGAAGACTTTCCAGTCGAGAATGACTTTGCCGCTTTCGCCGGACTTCATCGCGGCGAAACCTTTCTCGAATTCATCCGCACCGAAGCGGTGGGTGATGACTGGGGAAATATCGAGCCCGCTCTGGAGCATCACGCTCATCTTGTACCATGTCTCGTACATCTCGCGGCCATAGATGCCTTTGATGGTGAGCATATTGAAGACGACCTTGTTCCAGTCGATGGCGATGTCTTCGCTCGGGATGCCGAGCATGGCGATTTTGCCGCCGTGCGCCATGTTATCGATCATCGACCGGAAAGCGGCGGGATTGCCGCTCATCTCCAGGCCTACGTCGAAACCTTCGGCCATCTGGAGTTGCTTCTGCACTTCGGCCAGCGAGCCGTTGGTGACATTCAGCGCCACGTCCACGCCCATCTTTTTGGCGAGTTCGAGGCGATGCTCATTCACGTCCGTGATGACGACATAGCGCGCGCCCGCGTGGCGCACCACGGCCGCGGCCATCAGGCCGATCGGACCGGCGCCGGTAATCAGCACGTCCTCTCCGAGCACATCGAAACTCAGCGCGGTATGCACAGCATTACCGAGTGGATCGAAGATGCTCGCGACGTCGAGATCGATGCCCGGGCGATGATGCCAGACATTGGTCATCGGCAGCGAAAGATACTCGGCAAAAGCCCCGGGACGATTCACGCCCACGCCCACGGTGTGCGCACAGAGATGGCGGCGGCCAGCGAGACAATTGCGGCAGCGTCCGCAGACCACGTGGCCTTCGCCGCTGACGATTTCGCCGGGGAAGAAGTCACTCACATTCTCACCAACCTGCACGATCTCGCCGACAAACTCGTGCCCGACGACCATCGGCACGGGAATCGTTTTCTGCGCCCACGCGTCCCACTTGTAAATGTGGAGGTCAGTGCCACAGATCCCCGTGCGATCGACGCGGATGAGTACGTCATTGATCCCGCACTGCGGTTCGGGGACGTCTTGCAGCCAGAGGCCGGGTTCGGATTTCGCTTTGACGAGTGCTTTCATGGAAAGTGACCAGTCCACTACCAGCGAAATTGTCTAATTCGCAAGATAACTATCCATTTATGACAAACATCGGGCGGACCGAGGAAACTCAGCTCTTCTTACCCGAGACGGGCAAAGGACCGCCTTCCTGCACGAGCTGGCGATAAGTGCGCGGTGGGATGCCGTAGGCTTTGCGGAACGCGCGCGAGAAAGCATAGAGCGACTCGAAGCCGCAGCGTTCGCCGATATCGGAGACATTGAGTCCCGAAGACTGGAGTAACTGCGCTGCTTCCGAGAGACGCGATTCGCGCATGTATTTGCCGAGGCTCACGCCGAGGCGATCGCGAAAAACGGCACGCAGATGGCTCACGCTGTAACCCAGCTCACCGGCGATATCGGCGATGGTGACGGCACGGCCGAGATTGGCGCGGACGTATTTATTGATGCTCTCGAGGATGACATCGCGTACGTCGTCGCTGGAGTGGATGTCCCGGCGATCCGTCGGCAAAGGCGGGCAATCGAGCAAGTGCAAGAGCACGCGCGACAGCGCATAGGAAATCTCCAGGGTATCGTGGGCGGCGTTCTTCGGGTGCACGAACTCCTGGACGATGTTGTTCAGCAACTCGAGGCAGGTCGGATCGAGCACCCGCGGAGAGTTTTGCAGCGAGCGGATGGCGTCGTGATTCTTCAACTCGAAGGTAATGAAGAGCCAGTCGAGATGGCTCTTCGAGACGTCCATGAAGTGGTGAAATTGATTCGGGAAAATGAGCGCGCATTCGCCGGGATGCAGATCGTAAGTCGTGCGATCGATCCGCGCCGGGGCGGCGGTATCGAGCACGCTCACCAGTTCGAAGCGGTGGTGAAAATTCACGCTCACGCCCTCGGGCTTGAGCAGCGTGGTATCCGTGCGCTTGAAGATGATGATGTTTTCCGGGGCCAGCGATTGCTGGATCGTCATGCCGGAGAAAAGGCTCGCCGGCTCGTGGATTTCGCGCATCAGGCGCCGGAGGTTCTGGGTGATCTTGCTATCGGATATTTTCACGTTCCTATGCGGGGTTGGCAGCCGTGGAAAGGCGGACAAGCCCGGCTGGCACCGTGTTTGTAGCCGACTTACTGAAAAAAGCTATAAACATCTAAAAGCGCGGATAATCGGATTGTCAGAGAGGGCGAAATCGGTTAGTCCTGCGGCCCCATGGCCGACAAGACACATAAATTGCACGAGAATGTTCCGGGACCATGGTATGTGGATGATACCTGCACGCCCTGCCGCGTGTGCCTCGACGAGGCGCCGGAGTTGCTGAAATACAACGACGACGAGACTTACGTCTATTTTTTCAAACAGCCGGAGGGGGATGAGGAAGAGGCGGCGGCGCAGAATGCCGAGGGGATTTGTCCGCAAAACGCGATTGGGAACGACGGAGAATAATCCACCGCTGCGCGAACCAAATCGTTTAGCGCATTTTAGACAAAACTGTCGCCACGGCTGAGTTTAAGCGCAGAGGACGCTGAGAACGCAGAGGGCCGCGGAGGAGGAAACAAAAGGATGAAGTGAAGTGCGCTACGCGGTTTTTGGAGATCGACACTCGCTATCGGGTAACGCGTTTTTTTCATCCTTCCTCCTTCCTCCTTTTCTCCCTCTGCGGCCCTCCGCGTTCTCTGCAGTGCTAACCATGAAAATGTCCGCACGGCGCGTAGAATTTTGGGCCCGCGAATCACGCAAATCACTCGAATGAGGACAGATCATTCGCTTCATTCGAGTGATTCGCGGGGCACTTTCCCTTCCCTGTCTTTTCGAATGTTCGTGGCTCCCCTTTTGGCTGCGGCTGTGCCGCGCTGCGTTCTCTGCGTTTAATTTGCCCCAGTTTCTCGGGACGATGCCCGGCGACAGTTTAAGTCAAAACGCGACAGTGTGCCGAAATTCAATGTGAGGGGAGGAGGGACCACGGATTTACGGATTGCACGGATTACAGAAATCCGCGTCGGCTCGTCTCATCCCTCAAATCCTGAAATCCGTGGTCAAAAATCCCCCCGTTCGACTTTCGGGACGCCCTCTTAGAATTTCAAACCCTTGAGCACTTCCTCTTGCGGTCGCACTCGGCTCCAATAGGCGGCGGCCGTTTTGGGCCGGCCGAGGATATTGGATGGCCGGCGGTGTTGCGACGGGTCGTGGATATTGCGCGCGTGCGGGTTGCCGATTTCGCAAATGGTCGTCTCGTTTTCGCCCAAGGGGCAGGCGCAGGGCACGATCACACGCATCCCCGAAACCATGAAATCGAGCCGCCGTCCGCTCCCGCGGCAGTGCGGACATTGGCGCTCCGCGGCGATCGCCGCGTCGTGCGGAGAGACGTAGAGGTTCATGTTCGCGCCGAAAAGCCGGAGCCTCCCGGATACCTCTACATTCGCACATCCCGTGCCGCCTGCATGTTACTCGGGGCGTTTCGCGGAAGAATGAGCAGGATCCGTTGAGATTCAAACTCCTGAAGGCGAGCTGGTTGCGGCATGTTTACGTGCTTGCGGAAGTTTTTAAATCCAAGGCTTTCGTGTCTGGGCAGTCATCAGAGCACTCCACTATCATGAATACTCGTTTGCTCGCCGGTTTGATTGCCATCATGCCCTCGCTGTTATCGAATGCGATGGGGGCCGGTGGCTCGCCGCCGGAAGATCGCGCGGGGCTGCGCTGCCTCAGCCGCCAGGCGTTTCCCGAGCCGATGGGAACCACGGTCTTGATGGAAAGTAACTTCGAAGCCGGCGAAAGACTTCCCGCGGGTTGGGGCAGGGTGGGGGAGAGATCGTGGCCTCCGGCGATGCGCCGGAGGGAAAGGCGTATTTCCGGCTGAAGGCGAAAAAGAATTCGGGGCTGAACAGTCCGACCGTAGCCGTGCAACCCGGAATGCCCTGCCTGCTTTCTTTTTGGATCAACACTGCCATGGATCCGTGGACGACGATTTCCTTCACCTCCGACGAGCGTGAGCCCAGCTTCACCACGATTCATACGCCGATTTTTTATCAGGACTTCCCGCTCGATACCCACGGTGAATGGCGCCAGGAGGGCTTCTATTTCATGGTGCCCGCGCAATGCCAGACGGTGCAGGTGCATATCAGCCCGCGGGAGAATGGCGCGGACGGGCTATTCGTGAGCCTCGATGATGTCCGCCTGCGCACGGTTACGGACGAGGAGATCAAGGCGGCCTATCAAGCCGAGCGCGCAAATTTCCCCTCCTACATGGCGAAGTCGCAGCCCGGCGATGGAAAGAATCTCGCGCTTTCCGTGGCGAAGTGGGAAGGCAAGGCTGGCATCCCGGGAAAGCCGTTTGTCATCTGGGCGCTCGGGTCGAGTTTTACGGATCGCGAGGGCGATGGCTCCGAGTTGGTTCGCGCCATTCGCGAGCGCTTTCCGCATGCGCCGCAGATCATTTATCGCAAGCACGGTGGCCCCGGCGAGCCATGGGAATTCATCGATGGCTGGATCCGGCAATTTGTGGCCGCCGAGGAGCCCGATCTCATTTTCAGCTACACCAGTGGCACGCTGGAGGGGCTCGACGCCATGCTCACGGACATCCGCCGGCGCACCACGGCGGACATCATCATTCCCTCGCTGCACTTCAAACCCGACAGCACCATGACGCCGGAGGATATCGAGCACGGGGCCGGTGTGCCGTGGGACAAGGTGCGCGAGATTTGCGAAAAGCACGGCGCCGAGTTTGTGGATAGTCGCCGCGAGATGGCGGACTACATCAAGCAGGCGGGATTGGTGCCGGACGATCTGCTCGCCGATCACAATCACCAGAACATGCACGGGCGGATTCGCATTTGGGACAACGTGAGCGCCCACCTCGTGGAATCGAGCCAGGCGACCGGGAAACCCGAATCCCGCGAGCGCCGCCTCTCGGTGGCGCCTCCCACCAAAAGCGCCACCGAGGAGGTGAGCCTCTCAGGCCAATGGACCACGACGAACGGTACGGTGCAAAGCAGCGCCGCCGGCGCCCGGCTGAAAGTCACTTTCACCGGCACGCAGATCGACCTGATTGGTCGCAAAACCGCGGGTGGTGGTTCGGTCAAAGTGTTCATCGACGGCGCGCCGGCGGAGCAGGCGCCGGTGTTTCTGATGAATTACATTCAGCCAAACAAGGCGCACGCCTGGCGCATTCCGCACACCGTGGACCTGAGGAGTAATCCCGTGCCGCAAGCGTGGATGATCACCATGACCAGCGACAGCGGCGACTATCGCCTCGAGGGCAGCGCCACCGGGCCGGATGGAACCGGCAACCTCGCCGCGCCTTTCACCAGCAAGTCCGGCCAGATCCACCTCGATCCGAAATTCTGGCGGCAGGGGCGCGTAGAGAAAAAGGGCCAGCCCGTGGATTACGGAGTGAGCGACGGCGACACCTTTCGCTTCGATGTTTTCCGCAGTGCGGCCGGCGCCGTGAGCTTCCAGGCGGAACCGCCCGGGCAACTCGTCGAGCCCTTGGCCCGCAATCTACCGAATCAAAAGCACACCTTGGAACTCGTCACGAACGGAGACGGTGAAGTGACGATCGAAAGCCTCTACGTCTACGAACCACCGGAGAAATAACCGCCCGGTGCCGGCGCTTTTCTCCCCCGCTGTCCGTTGCAAAGCCAGGCCGGTCCGTCCGAAATGCAGTGCTAAAACGCGCGAAATGGCGCCCCGTAATTTTTCCTCCAAAAGTGTGCTTGCCACGCCACGGTCGTGCGCCTACTTTCCCCGCCTCGCTTCACCCATGCGCGGTTAGCTCAGCGGTAGAGCACTACCTTGACACGGTAGGGGTCACAGGTTCGAACCCTGTACCGCGCACCACCTTTTTTTCTCTGTAGGGGTGGTTTTTCTGCCTCCAATTTGCTGCCGTCTGGCCCCCCGCTTCTCTCTTTCCGTGGCCTGGTTTTGCCTCTTGGGACTGGGCGCAATGAGGGCCAAAGTCTGAAAAACCAGCAATTTTATACATAGTTTTACTTACAAGAATGGTTGAAATGTCGCCTCGAATCAGCAAAAATGCCCCCACGTGCATTTTCAGATATACTGCCATCAAGATTGTAAATGTTCGTTGAAGATCGTTGGCGACGCTGCTGTCCGCGAATTCGACAGCATTTTGGCGGCGCTGGAAGCAGCGCGCGAATTGAGCGAAACCGGCGAGTCCCCACTCACGGTCTACAGCACGACTGGAACAGTGATTTTTGAGACGATGGTTTGATTCCGCGTGCGTTGGAGCCGGCCACTTGGTCAAATGGTCAGTCGATGAAAGTCATTCGCGTTCCCTGGATTCGTTGCCGTGCTGATGAGGTCGGTTCGTGTGCGATTGAAGTACGCTGGAGAAAGCAGAGCTTTCAGATCCTCGCGTATTCGGAACGCGAAGCGCAGGAATGGTGGGGCGGATTGCGGGATGAAGAGCGCGATGCCGTGGCTGGCCTGGATGAGTCGCCCACCGAGCAGGCCAGCTTTTGGTGAGTTCATCCCCGCTTTAGGGGATACCGTCACCCGGACGGAGGGATAAGATTCGCGCTGTCATCGAGTGGAGGACTGCCGCATCCGGCGGGATCCTCCGCCCGCACTCTCAACCCCCAAAGAGAACCTCCCAATGCACCGACTCTCCTCCATCGGCTTCCCTCGTGGTCTTGTCGTATCGATCACCCATCGCCAGTTCCTGCGTCGTCCCAGCATCTGGTTGCTTTGCCTTATTGTCCTTCTGGCGTGTGGCTTCACCGCCCGGGCCAATGTGAATGTTGAATTCGGCCTGACCTCGAGTCCTCAGCAGCCCAGCTTTTATCACGTTACCACCAGCGCGACGGATGGGGTGCAGACCATTTCCGGAACCTTTGCCAATGCCGATGCGAGCGTCTGTCCCTCGGGATCACTCACGGTGAAGATGACCGGTGGTACCAGCGCGTCGAGCAATACCGCCAGCAGCATCGTGCGTGATCGCGGCGGTCCGGCGAATTCCGGGGCTTTCACGAATGGCGCGCTCTACGAATCGTTCGCCGGGGAAAGGGTGGGAACGGGAGTCTATCTCTGGCTCACCGTATCCGGTCTCGTTCCCAACGGGCATTATTCGATGACCCTGTATGGCTACGACAACAGTTACAGCGGCAGTGTGAGTTACACGGACTTCAGCAGTGGCGCCGCCGCCGCGACGGGCTCGATCAATTATGTGAAAGCCTACAACTTCCCAGCCGATCCCGAAGGCAACGACCATTTCACGACGACGTTGATCGTCACGGCCGACTCGACCGGCGCCGTCACGATCCAAGGCACGGGCCTGAACAACGGCAACACCATCGCCATCCTCAACGGCTTCGAATTGGCGCCGCTGGTCGCCGTCGCCACGGTGGGCGCCTCCTTCGCCGACTGCAATCTCTACAGCGACACGAGCCTCGGAACGCCCGGGGGCGCAGTGCTGAATGTGGGCGAATCGGGAGTCGATAACAACAACTGTCACGTCTATGTGCCCTTCTCCGCGAGCAGTGCCAATGTCAGCTCGATCCAGGCCGCGGCCAACGTCACCCTGATGATGTATTTACGAGGTAACAGCGCGACCAGTTACTCCGTCGATCTCTACGGCTACAGCAACCGCGGTTCGGCGACAGGGGCCGCGATGGGGGATTATTCCGGCGGCACGCTGCTGGTCAGTGATGTCCTCGACGGTACGGCCCAGGTCGGTTGGAAAGCCTTCGACGTAACCGATTTCGTCCAGCAGCAAGTGGACGCCGGCAACACGGCGATTTGTTTCAAGCTCCAGATCCACCAATCCGGTTTGCCCAACGGCGACGGCCATCAAACCAACTTTGCCTTCGCTCCGGCCGATGGCGGTCCCACGACCGCACCTTATCTGGAAGTCACGATCAAGCACGCCGACGCCACCAGCTTCGATAACAAAGTAGTCGCGGGCTACCAGGGTTGGTTCCGTTGCGTGGGCGATCCGACGAATGCCTGGGCGCACTGGTGCCATAGCGGCACTTCGCTCACCGGCACCAATCTCAACGTGGATTTCTGGCCGGACATGAGCCTCTACAGCGCCGCCGAGAAATTCAGCACGCCGGGCATGACTCTGCCGGACGGCACCACGGCCAATCTCTACAGCGCCGACAATCAACGCACCGTGCTGCGGCATTTCGCCTGGATGGAAAAGTACGACATCGACGGCGTCTTCCTGCAAAAATTTGCCAACTATCTCCCTGGTGGCGGACACTATCCGAGCGGCTACACGGATATCACGCAGGTGCAGACTTATGTCCAGAATGCCGCGGCGCAAACCGGGCGAGTATGGGCGCTGGAATACGATTGCTCCGGCACGCCCGCCTCCACGGTCGATAGCATCGTCGAAAATCACTGGCAGAGCATGGTCGACAGCGGCGTCACCAATAGCCCCGCCTATCTCCACCACAACGGACTGCCCGTCGTCGCGGTGTTCGGATTTTTCTACAACAACACCAACCATCAACTCGGGCAAACCGCCGTGGCCAATGCGTTGATCAGTTACTTCCATACCCCCGGGAAGTATCAGGCCTACATCGTCGGATCCGGCGAATGGAACTGGGCCACGGACGCGGGGAATGATCCCGCGTGGGGATCGATGATCGAAAGCCTCGATTGCTACCTGCCCTGGGAAGTGGGCCATTACACGACGGTCAGTGGCGTGAGCAAGGCCAGCACTGGTCATTGGCAGGGAGACGTCAATCTGTTCCCCGGAAAATACCTGCCATGTGTCTATCCCGGCACCAGCAACCAAAACGAGACCAGCGGGGCGGGCTTCACGCTGCCACGCCGCCAGGGAGGCTTCCTGTGGGAGCAGTATGAAGCCGCCGGGGCGATCGTGAAGCAGGGCACTGGCGCGACCATCAACTCGCTCTTCATCGCCATGTTCGATGAGTTTGATGAAGGCACCGGCATCATGCCCGCCGCGTCGGTGAATGGCATCCCTACGCAGGCGATTCGCGTGCTCAATTATGACGAAGGATCCGCTCCGGGTACGATCCCGAGCACGGCTTACCTGGAGTGGGTGGGCGACGGGGAATACTATCTGAAAACCCACCAGACGGTACCGACGACCATCCCGGCTCCCAGCGCGCCATAGTCGCCGCGCTTGGGATAGCCGTGCGCTTATTTCCACGACGGGCGCTCATGCCTCCGTCGTGGAGTTGGCGTTTAGGTTCGGCTTACTTCTTGCCGCACTTGCAGGTCTTGCCCTTTTCGTCGGGACAGCCTCCGCCTTTGGTCGGTCCGCTACAGCCGCAGTCCGAACATTCCTTGGCCGTAGGGTGACTGGCGCTGGTCACAGGGGCGCTATTGAGCTTGGTGGTGCCGAAGGCACAGAGGACAAACAAGGCCGGGATCGCAATGTAGGTTTTCATAGGTATGCCTATGGTTCGCCGGTTCGTGAAATGGTGGATGTTTGTCGAATTCTTCACCCCTGCCCGAACTCCGTTCCCTGATGTCCGAATCCGGTAATTTTCTGAGTTAAAAGCGGGCAATTGCTTACCGCTGTAAAGCCGCCTCAACCAACCGCCCCGCGTTCAGCAGCGCCGCTTCACTTTTCGGACGTCCGATCAATTCCAGGCTCGTCACTGGGAAGCCCGCGTTTTCCAACGGCACCGGCAGAGCCAGGGCCGGGTTGCCAGCGAGATTGACCGGCACGGTGTTTTGCAAGCCAAGCATGCGCGTGTCCATAAGCCCGATTCGCAGGTCAACCGTCATTCGCGGCGGAGTAGTTTGCAAAGTGGGTAACGCGATGAAATCCACCCGTTGCAAAGTCTGCCGCAGCGCGTTCTGCCAGCCCGCCTTGCGAGCCAGGGCCTCGCGATATTTTTCACCATAGAGACTGTGCCCCAGCAGCATACCATTCTTCGTGCGCATACTAATGCCCACGGTGCTGCCGTATTCCTGATAGCTCTGCCAGATGCCTACCGCGGCCACCGTGTCCCCATCCTTCTTCGCCTGCTCCCATCGGTCGCGGAAGGAGTCGCTGAGACGGACGATTTGAAACCCGGTGTGAGTCAGTGCACGATCGATCGCCTCGTCGATTTTTGCGTCGGTTCCCTTGAGATATAGTCGGCCGACACGAATGCCTTGAGCGCGTGGCCTGGCTACCTTGGCCGCCGCGTATTGCGCCATGAATCCGTTTTCCAAAAGATCCATGCCCTCCGCCGTCCGCTGAATGTCTTTCGCCATCGGACCAATGGTGTCGAGATCGATGGGGTCGATGGGGTATACCCCCTTCAGTGAAATGAGGTGACGGGTAGTTTTGAGACCCACGATTCCGCAGCAAGCTGCGGGCACGCGGACCGAACCCGCGGTATCGGTCCCGAAAGCCACCTCGGCTTTGCCATTGGCGACGGCGACCGCGGAGCCGGACGAGGAGCCGCCGGGAACGCGGCGCGGCCAGCCTCGGCTGAGCGGGTTTTCCGGCGTGCCGAAATATTCGTTGAAGCCGGAGGGTGCGACGGCGAATTCGCTCAGATTCGTCTTGCCGACGATTTGCACTTTGCGCTGGCGCGCAATGGCGAGGCAGGCGGCGTCCTTTTTCGCGGGCGGAGCGTGCTTGAGCAGAAAGCGCGAGCCGACCGTGGTCACTACGCCCTGCATATCGATGTTGTCTTTTACGGCGAGGGTTAACTGACCGGTCTTCGCCGGCGGCCAGTAATCGATGAAGGCGCGATCTCCGTGGAGGCGCGGAACGAGAGTGCAGCCGGTGAAAAGAACCGTGCACAAGAGCGCGCGGACTACAAAACATTGCATACGCAGTAGAATCGCTGCAGGCGGCCTATTCAGGCGTATGCGCTCGCGAAAACCGCTGGAGGCGAATGGGATGGATAGGAAGAATCGGAGTTATGGGAATCCCATCATTCCTATTCTTCCCATCCCCCTATCCGTCCGCGCTCTACTTCTTCCGCTGGTACTTCCCCATCAGCAGGCCCTCGGCGAGAATGTGATGCTCCATCGCTTGCTCGACTTCCTTCTTCGTCGCTCCCGCTTTCACCGGCAGACTGGCGTCGAGCGCATAGACCTTGAAGAAGTAGTGATGCGGCTTGCCTTCCGGCGGACAGGGCCCGCCGTAGCCGACCTTGTCGAAACTATTGATCCCCTGTCGCGCACCATTAGGCAGCATCGCCGTGGTTGCCGTCTTTTCCGTGAGCGCCGTCACACCGGCCGGCAGATTAAACAACACCCAATGAACAAATGTGCCGCCCGGCGCATCCGGATCGTCGCAGATCAGCGCGAAACTTTTCGTGCCTGTTGGCACGCTTGTCCAGCTCAACGGCGGCGACACGTTCCCGCCTTCACAGCTATACTTGGAGGGAATCATGCTCTCCGCCGGAAAGGCGGAACTGGTGACACTCATGGCCGAGCCCGTGCCGTGAGTTTTGGCGGCCGGTTGCTGGGCGTATCCGAGCGCAGCACAGAGAAAAAACAGCGCCGCTCCACAGACGACGCAAGCTTCGGTCGTTCGAGTCATGAATAAAGCATCGCACCAAAACGTCTATTATCCAGCTTCTCCTCGGATGTGGCCCTTTCCCTGCTTTGTATTTATGGGAACCTCTCTATATTACCCCTGATGATTCGAACCGCACCATTGACCGATTTTAAATCGGTCAGCGAGATCATCTCCCAGTTGCGACTTTTCGGTGGCGTCACCGATTCTCAAAGGGAAGGTGTCTTTCGCCGTCTGGAACTCTGGAAGGTGGAGGAGGGGGATCTTCTTTTTCAAAAAGGCGACGAGCCGTCGGCGATCTACATCATCAAGAATGGCCAGATCGATATCCAGATCACGGATGGCGACGTGACAATCAACAAACACGAACTGCACTGCGGCGAGTGCTGTGGCGAAGCGTCGCTCCTGTCCATGCACTGCCACACCGCCACGGCCCGTGCGGCCACCGATAGCGAGGTCATGGTGCTTTCCAAGCGCGCGCTCATTCAACTGAAACACGAGGATCTGGAACTCTTTGCACTGCTCGTGATGAACCTCGCGCGGGAGCTCGCGCGCCGGCTCCATTTCACCGATCAGCTCCTGCTCGAGGCCACGGCGCGCAGCGCAAAGTTGGTGTGAATTTCTCTTCGCAAGTCACGCGAGCCTGCTATCACTCGCGTTATGAAATTGCCCCTCCTTTGCTTTTCCGCCGCATTGCTGGCGGTTTCCACACCCCATCTTTTCGCCCAGGCTTCGGCGGCGGATATCGTCGTTTCTGATGACCTCGAATCCACCGCCGTCGGCCAGATTCCGCAAGGCTTCACCAAGACCGGCGCCATCGCCGTGGCCGATGACCAGGCTCACAGCGGCAAGCATTCGCTGAAGATCGAACCGGCCATCAAGGGCGGCCGATTCATCACCCTCTCGCCCGACAAGGTCGCTGCGCTCGGTGGCGAACATTGGGGCCGGCTCTACTACAAGGTGAAGACGCCCGCGCCGCTTCCGGTCATTCCGGAAGGCAAGAAAAGCGGATCCATTCACACCACGCTGGTCGCCGGCAAGTGCACCAGCCCGCTGGCGAATGACCCGATCGAAGTGCGCCTCGTGGGCCTCTCGGTGAATGGTACCGGCGCCTTCAAGTATCTCTACAACGTCCAGACGAAGCTGCGCGGGGAATTCGGTGTCTCGCAGAAGACGACGAATCAATTCACCGACGAGTGGACGCTCCTCGAGTGGCACGCGGACACCGCCACGCAGACCTATCAATTCTTTGTCAATGGCCAGGAAATCACCGACATCGCGCTGCACAAGGGCGCGGGCCAGTACGACAAGTCGGAGATCCCGGCGAAGTTCGATACCTATTCGATCGGCTGGACCAACTATCAGGCCGCGACCGATCCGGGCTTCACCGTGTGGATCGATGACATCGCCCTCGGCAAGAAACGCCTTGGTCCGGTGGCCGCCCACAAATAAGGCGACGGGCGCTAATCGCCAAATCCCCATTTTTCCCGCGAGGGAAACCAAAGCTCAGGCCGGTGCCGACGCAAGTCGCGCACCGGCCCCTTGTTTTTCTACCATTGCTCCGCGGCGCGGCCGCAAAGCAGACAGAAACACCCGACGTAGATGAGAGCGAGATAGAGTAAGAAGATCATGACGGGACTCCTTTCGGCGAAGACGAGGTTAGAGAGGCTTGGCTCGCAGTTCGTCGATCTGATGCTGCAGTTGCTGGATTTCGCGCTTGAGCACAATTCGCGACCGCAGTGAGCGGGCCACGGAAAGTCGCTGCCGCTTAACCGAGAGCAGGCTTTCCAGTGAATTGAGCAGGATGTTCTTCATGTCAGATTGGACGTGCGAGAGACGGTGGTTGTTCAGTCGATTTTACCTTCCACATGTAATACCTTCCTCCCGTTCCTATGACTTCGCAACTTACAGACAAAAATCTCTCCGGCCAAAAGATCGGTTACGTAGGCCTCGGTAACATGGGCCGCGCGATGGCGCGGCATCTCCACGCAACCGGCGCTGACGTCGTCGTTTGGAATCGCAGTACAGGGCCGGCGGAAGCCGCGGTCGCAGCGGGGATGCGTTGCGCGGCTACGCTGCCGGAACTCGCGCGTGAAATCGGCGGCGGGATCATCTGCCTGAACCTGACCACGGCGGAAGTCGTCGAGCAGGTTTTGTTGGGCCAGGGTGGATTGATCGAGGGCTTGCAGCCCGGTGCGCTGCTGATCGACTTCGGCACCACTGGCTTGCCGGCGACCAAAAAATTTGCGGAGCACGTGACCTGGGTCGATGCGCCGGTTTCCGGGGGACAGGTCGGCGCGGAAGCAGCCACGCTCACCATCATGGCGGGCGGCAGCGAGGCGGCGTTTCAACGAGCCCTGCCGGTGCTGCGCGTGGTCGGCAGGAATGTCACGCACCTCGGCCCGGTCGGCTCGGGGCAGGTGACGAAACTCGCGAATCAACTCATCGTCGCCCAGACCATCGATGCCGTGGCGCAGGCCCTGCGCCTCGCGGAACTCGCGGGAGTCGACTCGGCGAAAGTGCGCGAAGCACTGCTCGGCGGCTTTGCCGACAGCCGTATCCTGCAACTGCACGGCGACCGCATGGTGCGGCGCGATTTCGTGCCCGGCGGTCGCTCGGCGTTGCAGCTCAAGGATGTGCGCCTCATCTGCGAACTCGCTGCGTCCCTTGGCTTCCAGTCACCGACCCTCGACAACTGCCGTGCCCAGTGGGAACGCATGGTCGAAAAAGAAGGCCTCGGTGATGTGGATCACTCGGGGTTGTTCATGCTCTACGACAAGTAGCGTCACGCATGCATCACCTGCCCGCCGTCGATATTGATCGTCTGGCCGGTGATGTTCCGCCCGTGATCCGAGGCAAGATACACGGCCATGGCCGCGTATTCTGGCGGGGTCTGCCATTTGCCGAGCGGGGAGACCTTGCGAATCTTTTCGCCGCCCCACGTCGCATAATCCTGTCGCTGGTCCGTGGGCAGATTTGCCTGGCCGGCGCGCCACACGGATTCGTTCAAGCTCGTCTGCACCATTCCGGGGGAGATCGCGTTCACCCGCACATTGTGCGGCGCGAGATCTTTCGCCGCGCATTGCATGAAATTGATGAGCCCTGCTTTCGCCGCGCTGTACGGTGGATCGGTCTGCGAACCGATTTGCCCGGCGACGGAGACGAGGAAGAGCATGGAACCTTTTCCGCTGGCAATCAGCTTTGGGGCGAAGGCGTGCGCGGCATTCACGGCGCCGATCAAGTTGATGTCGAGGACGCGCGCCCAATCGCCGGGCTCCAGGTTCCAAAAGGGAAAGCCGAATTTGCCCGAGCCCGCGCCCACGGTGAAAATGACATGATCCACGTCGCCGATCTGTTCCGCGGCGGCCCGCAGGTCGCCGTATTTTGTCACGTCGCCGGAGAGGTTGGCTTCGACGGAGGGCAGGGGAGCGGCTTGTGCCTCGCGGTCGAACGCCCAGACGCGGCATCGCTCGGCCACAAAGCCTTCCGCGATCGCGCGGCCGATGCCCTGCGCGGCACCGAGGACGACTACTTTTTGCCCTTCGAGATTCATTTGCATGGTGGCGAGAATGAAGGAGGAAGGAGGAGGGATGAAGGATGAAGTAGAGTGCGCTACGCGGTTTTGGAATTCCGACGACGTTCTGTCATCGAATAATACTTTTCTTCATCCTTCCGCCTTCCTCCTTTTCCCCCCACCGAGAGGCTGCTAGGACGTTCCACCTCCCCCAATATGTCCTCCCCCAAACCTCTCATCGGCATTATCGACTGGGCGAAATCTCCGCTCGGTGAACCGGAATGCACCGCGGAACGCGCGGTGATCGGCGACGCTGCCGAAGTGCGCCGTTTCCTCTGCTCGAGCGATGATGATTTCACCGACGAAATTTGCGGGGCGGATGCCCTCATCGTCTGGCACAACACTCCCATCCGTGCCGCCGGCCTGGCCCGGCTGCGCCAGTGCCGCGCACTGATCCGCAATGGCGTGGGATTTGACTCAGTGGATATCGCGGCTGCCCGCGAGCACGGCATTGCGGTGTGCAATGTGCCCGACTACGGCACCGAGGAAGTGGCCGATCACGCCATCGCGCTGGCGCTCGCGTTGTGCCGCCAGCTTTTTCCACTCGACCGTGAGGCGAAACAACTCGGCTGGACCATTCGCGTCGAACCAAGGTTGCGGCGTCTGCGCGAACTGACATTCGGTGTCGTGGGCCTCGGCCGCATCGGCACTGCGGCGGCGTTGCGCGCAAAGGCACTCGGGTTCAAGGTCGTCTTTTACGATCCGTATCTGCCGAATGGCGTGGACAAGGCGGTGGGCATTGTGCGGGTGCGCCAACTCGACGAATTGCTGCGCCAGGCGGATGTGGTGTCGTTGCACTGCCCGCTCACCGAAGAGACGCGGCATCTCATCGCCGAGCGGGAGATCGCCTTGCTCAAGCCCGGCGCGTTTGTGGTCAATACTGCGCGTGGAGCGGTGATCAAAAAGACGGCGATCCTCGACGCTTTGCGCACCGGGCGCATCGCCGGAGCCGGCCTCGATGTGGTGGAAGACGAGCCGCTGCAGACCGCTGAAGAAGCCGCCACGCCGAATTTGATCGTCACCTGCCACGCGGCATTTTGCAGCGTGGAATCGAAGCTGGAAATGCGCGCCACCTCCGCTCGCATCGCCCTCGCCGCGGTGCGTGGTGAGCCGCTGGAGAACATCGTCAACGGCGTCGGTTAAGGTTTTTTTCAAAATCGTACTCAGGCTCGACCGCGGGTGCTTTGCTGATACACACATCATCAAGCCCCTCACTCATTGTGGGGCCATTCCTCCCCATTATGAAATCGATCCCTTTCTGCGTTGTAATCACCACGTTGCTCGCTTGTTCGACTTTCGCTCAGCAACCCGCACTGGCGCGGCGTCCGGAGCGGCTGGTTTCGCCGGAGGTGGAGCAGGGGAAGGTCGTCTTCCGTCTTGCCGCGCCCAAGGCGCAGCAGGTGAATGTGCGCATCAATGGGCGCAAGGACCTCATCGCCATGCAGCATGACGACAAGGGTGTATGGACGGCCACGGTCGAAGGGCTCGCTCCGGAGATTTATGACTATCAATTCGACATCGATGGGTTTGTCAGTCTTGACCCGGCGAATGCATGGGTGAAATCGGGCCTGCGGCCCAACTATAGCGAAGTGGAGGTGCCGGCGCATCCCGCGGAGTTTTGGGAAGCCATCGATATCCCGCACGGCAACGTCACCATTCATACGTTCTGGTCGAAGAGCCTCGAGGCGCCGCGCAGCTTCCGCGTCTACACGCCGCCGGGTTACGACCAGCAGACCAGCGAGCACTTTCCGGTGCTGTATTTGCTCCACGGTTCGGGCGATGCCGATGACGGCTGGACGGTGGTGGGCCGCGCCAATTTCATCGCCGACAATCTGCTCGCCGAGCGCAAGGCGAAGCCGATGCTCATCGTCATGCCGAATGGCACCTACCCGCGCGAGGCCGGGCACGAAGATGATTTCGAGAATGAGCTTCTCAAGGAGATCATCCCCACCGTGGAGAAGCAGTATCGCGTGGCGCCGGGCGCGGCGAATCGTGCGCTCGCGGGGTTGTCGATGGGCGGTTTTCAGACGCTGAATGTGGGCGTGAAGCACATGGATCAGTTCGCCTGGCTCGGCGTCTTCAGCGCGGGGGCGCGGGACAGTTATGCCCAGAGCCACGGCGCATTTCTCGACAAGGCGAATGACCAGCTCTCGCTTTTCTGGATCGGGATCGGCGAAGACGATTTCCTTTTGAAGAGCGAAAAAGATCTCGAGACGTTGCTCAACGAGCATCACGTGAAATTCACCTCACATATTAGCAAGGGCGGCCACACGTGGACGAATTGGCGGCACTATTTGCACGAGATCATGCCGCTGCTTTTTCAGCCAGCGGCCAAATAGATCGAGCCTGCTCTTGGGGGCTTTGCTCTAATTTTCGGTAGCGCTCGTTCGTCTACCCTCAAACCCGACGCTCTCCACGAATTAGGATCACCATGAAGACGCTCCTTCAGACCGCTGTTTTGTTGATTTTCGCTGCGACGATGGGGGCCGGGGCGCTGACGCCCGTGAAAGAGGATTCGAATACGCGGGATACGCGGAATGATTCCTCCGCGAATATCGATGACAAGATTGCGGCGCAGCCGAAGCTGCTGCGGATTAGTGCGAATGTGGACGGCAGCGGGCGAATCATTTTCACCCGCGACGGGGTACGCTACGAGCACAAGTATTGGGACGAGCCCACGGATGTGTCGTTCGATGGCGAGCCTTGGGAGGATCTCTCGAAGACGCCGCCCGCGTGGCAGGATGTGGTGAGCCACCTCGATCTCACGAAAGCCTGGATCGTGAAACGCCAGGGCCGCGATGTCATTGCGCTGGAGCAGACGCCGGATGGTTTTGATCTCTATCTTTGCGATTCTCCCAACGGCGCGGAGCGCTACGAGGTGACGATCGCGATTCCGCGACGGCACTAGAAGTTTTGCGATGTCTGCCTCATCCACACCGGAGATTTTGAAAACGTATTTCGCCGTGATGCTCGGTGGGGCGGTGGGGACGGCGTTGCGCCTCGGGCTTTCGAACTGGTTCGCCAATCATTATGGCGAGACGTTTCCGTTGGGAACGATTGTGGTGAACGTCACCGGCTGTTTTGTGATCGGTCTTTTCGCGGCGCTGACCGGCCCGGATGGGATTTACCTCGCACCGCCGCTCACGCGACAGGTGGTGATGATCGGCGTGCTCGGCGGGTACACCACGTTTTCTTCGTTCAGCCTGCAGACGCTCAGTCTCTTCAATGGCGGTGAGTGGCTGAGGGCGGGCTGGAATGTGCTGCTCTCGGTCCTCTTTTGCCTGGCCGCTGTGTGGCTGGGGCAACTGGTCGCTTCGCTCATCAATCAACGCTGATTCTCCCATGACTCCCGATTCTTCTGGCGCGTCTGCACCTCTGCCCGCCGAGGCGACGCTGCTGCGCATCTTCATCGGTGACACCGATCGCTACGGCCACCAACCGCTCTACGAGGCGATCGTGCTCAAAGCGCGCGAGTTGCATCTGGCCGGCGCGACGGTCCTCAAAAGCCCGATGGGCTTCGGACACAACAGCCGTCTTCACACGGCGAAGATCCTCCAGCTTTCCACCGATCTGCCGATGGTCATCGAGATCGTGGATGAACCCGGGAAGATCCAGGCATTCCTGCCAGTGCTCGACGAGATGATGGATGGCGGCCTGGTGACCTTGGAAAAGGTGCAGGTCATCCATTACCGCCCGCATACCGAGCGCGGCAACTAATCTGGCCGCGAAACGGCGGGAGGAGCGGCCACAAAAGGCACAGAAAGCGCAAACGACTAACGTACGTTTTGCACCTTTGTTCAGGCGTTGTTCCGCGAAGCGGCGGAAGGCGCGATTGTTCGTCGGGTGTTTACCGCTTGCGGCGGCCGGCGTCGGCGACCAGGCGGGTGGCCGCGGTGCGCGACTTCACGCCCAGCTTGTCGAGGATGTGCTCGACGTGCTTTTCCACCGTGCGCGGGGAAAGACCCAGCTCGACGCCGATTTCGGCGTTCGCTTTGCCTTCGGCCAGGAGGTGCAGCACTTCCGTCTCGCGACGGGTCAGGCCGTAGCTTCCGAGGGCGCGCGGCATGGTCTTCACACGGGTCGACTCGAGCGAGGTGCTCAGGGTATCGATCCGTTCCGCGTCGGCACGTTGCCGGTCACAGATGGTGGTGGCGATGACGATGGCGGCGCGAAGCTGCTCCTTGCTGGCGAGCGGCTTCAGGAGGAAAGCCTGCACACCGAGCGCGCGGGCCGCTTCCAGGGTCGCATCATCGGACATGCCGGTGAGCACCACGATGGGGACCAGCATTTGGTCCAAAATGCGGCGGGCAGCCTCCAGTCCATCCAGGACCGGCATGCCGATGTCGAGCAGCACCGCTCCCGGTTTGAGGGAGAGGGTCTTTTCGACGGCTTCCATTCCATCGCCCGCTGTTCCGACAATGGGGTAGCCCAGACTCTCCAGCATGCTTTGCAGGAGAATACAGGTTCTCTCATCATCCTCAGCGATCAGTATCGAGGGCAACAAATCCATAAGCGTATTGGTATCTAAAACCAACCAACTACAGCATGCTTAATGCCGCGGTCCGCGTTCTTTGTGACAATTTTCTACAGGTCAACAAGGAAGACTGGTATTTTGTGGGCTGTAAACGCAGCGCAGTGGGTTGGTGGATGTCTTCGAATTCGACTAAATTTTATCTGACGTCAACTTCTGTTCTTGTTTGTAAACAATAGTCTACAATAGATCATGCGCCGTGATTTTCACCTGAAATCGCTTGTTCCCGGGGAATGCTACAGCGTTCACGCGCAAATTTTTTGACATCCATCCCCCCACTTTTTTCACTTTCCACGATTTCTTAAAAGAAGGCGGTTGCGATTCCAGTGCGTCTCACTACTGTTTCGCGCCGATTCCCCATAGCTCCAGTAATATGGCCAGTCTTCGTCTTACGTTCCCCGAGAAAGATCAGCCTACGGTGATTGCGCTGACCGGCGCGCGACTCACCATCGGTCGATTGCCCTTTAATACGATCCAGATCATCGATCGCACGGTCTCAGGCTTTCACGCCGAGCTCATCAGTGAGCACGGCCACTATCGCCTGCATGACCGCGGCTCATCCAATGGCACTTACGTCAATGGCCAGAAGGTGTCGGATTACCACCTGAATGAGAAATGCACGATCAGCTTCGGCACGGTCGAGGCGCAGTTCAGCCCCGAGGATGTGGCGTCCGGCGAAGAGGCCGAGACCTTCCCGTCGCGTGGGGAAGTGAATGCCGTGCGGCAGGAAAATGCCGAGATGCGCGCCACGGTGTCGGCCTTGCGGGAGGAAATCGCCGCGCTGCGCAAAGAACACCAGGCGGCCGAAGGCGCCACGGTGAGCCGGGATGAATACGAACAGGTGGTCGTCGAGCGCGAGGCGCTGAAGGAAAAGCGGCTCCGCCATGAGGAAGAAATCAATCTTTTGAGAACGGATCTCGCAATTTTGAAACGCGACCGTGTCAATTTGCAACTCGCCTACGATGGAGCGCAGCGCGAGATGGAGCAAATGCGTCGCAAGCTGAATGGCGAGGAAGAAAAGCCCGCGTTGCCGCCCGTGGAGGCGGCGGCGGCGGTCGCGCCCGGCGGGTGAAGTGCGCATCGAAGTGTCCAGATGGGAACTCTGGCTGGGGTTGCACTTGCCTCGATCGCTCCCACTCCTGCGGCGCCGGCTGTTCCCGTAAAGCCCGCCGCACCGGTGGTGCCAGTAGCGCCGATCCGCCCCAAGCCGTACGCGGAAGTGGAAGTTCCCGTGGCGCCGAGCGAAGTGCCGGCCCCGACCGCGCCGGCGGCGCCCGAGCCGATGGCCCCGGCGGCGCACATGCCTTTCAAGCCGCTTGCCAAGCCGCAGGTCCCACTGGCCAAGCCCGCCGCGACCGCGCCGACGCCTTCTGCGCTCGTGCCGACGGAAATCGAGAAACCGGAGAAATCCGAGAAGCCGGCTGCACCGGCGAATTTGCCGAAGCGCTCCGCCTTCATCCCGCCGGTGGATTCCTCGATTCCGGAAAGTCTGTTTACTCGCGCCCCGGCTGCGCCCGCCAATAGTGCCGGCGTTCGTCCGTTGCCCCGCGCTACCGGCACGCCAGCCGGTGGACCGCCCAAGGCGCCCGGTGCACCCGCGACGCCCGCCGCGTCCGGCACGCCGGCGACCCCGAAGCCCGGACAACAACGTCCGCTCCCACCCGGCGCACGTTCCTTGCCGCAGGCCACCGGGAAGGCGAATCCCTTGCCGCCGAAGAGTGGTCCGAAGGGTACGCAGAAGCTTTCGGAATAGGCGATTCGAAATTTCCCCACGCCTCCGCTGTTGGCATCGGTCCGGATTTCGGATTGAAGGAGGCATGCCGCCAACTTTCGTCCTTCCGCCTGCCTGTCGCTCCCTGGGCCCATGAGTGAGGAGGTTCGACCCGCCGACGTTCGGCCAGCCGAGGAAAATGGCATTTCGTGGCGCGAGAAATTCTGGGCCGGCCTCCTCCTCGTCATCGCCTTCGGCCTGCGCTGCTTTTACGTCTTCCGTTACCGCTACGATAGCGACGAGCCCCAGCACCTGCACACCACCTGGGGCTGGACGCAGGGGCTGCTGCAATACCGTGACTTCTTCGACAACCACACCCCGCTCTTCCACATCCTCTTCTCGCCGCTCGTCGCGGCTTTGGGTGAGCGGACGAATATCCTGGATTACATGCGCCTGGCGATGGTGCCGCTCTGGCTCGTGTCGCTGTGGTGCGTGTGGAAAATCGGCTCGGCGGTCTTCTCGCGGCGCGTCGGCTTGTGGGGCACGGTGTTCATCAGCTTGCTGCCGTGGTGGTTCTATTGCGCGGTCGAATATCGCACGGACAATCTCTGGGCACCACTCTGGCTCGGCACTGTCGCCACCCTCGTGTGCGGTCGTTTCTCACGGACGCGCGCATTTCTCGGTGGCCTGCTGCTCGGGCTGTGCGCCACGGTTTCGCTGAAGACCACGCTGCTCGCCGCGGTGCTGGCCATGACTCTCGGCTTTACGATGCTGGTTTGCGCGCGACGGTTGGGGCTCGCAGGCATCGGGCGCATTCTCGGAAAAGCCTGGCCGATGTTCCTGGGGATGTTCATTGGACCGGCGATTCTCGCTTCCTTTTTCATGATGAAAGGTGCGTGGGCGCCGTTCTTCTACGGCACCATCCAGCACAATCTCCTGCCGGACGTCGATGCGAAGAATCATCCGTCCCGTCTGCGCCTCGCTTTCCCGATCGCTCTGCCATTCCTGCTCGCGATCGGAGGATACATCGCCTATCGCACGCCGGACACCACGAAGGCGTTGCGCCGCGCGGGGCTTTTCCTGCTGGCCGGGCTCTATTACACCGCGCTCTATAGCTTCTGGACGCTGCTCACGCGCCAGGACTTTCTGCCCTTCTATCCAATCGCCATGGTGCTGCTCGCCGCGGCGTTGATCGCACTCGCCGATCGCTTCCTGGCCTCACGCGCGAAGTGCGTTCTGATCGCTGTCAGCGTCCTGGAAATCGTCCTCCTGCTCGTTGGGCGCAAACCTTGGATCGATGGCACCCAACGCGAGCGGGAGATTCTCAGCGAAGTGCTGCGGCTCACGAAGCCGGGTGAATTCGTCATGGATTTCAAAGGTGAATCGGTCTTTCGCCAGCGCGCGTTTTACTACGTCCTCGAACCGCTCACTTTTGTCCGAATCCGGAGCATGATGATCGCCGATACCGTGGCGGAGGATCTCGTCGCGAAAAACGTCTGCGTCGCCCTGAATCAGGACCGCTGGTATCCGAAGAAAGGAGCGAAATTCATCGAGGAAAACTATCTCGCCGTTGCCCGCAAAGGAGGGGCTGGCGGAGCGAGGACCGACAAACCCATCGCGGCTGGTGAGAAGATTCCTTTCGAAGTCAAAGTGTCCGGCTCGTATGTGCTGTGGGCCGATAACCATGTCGTGGATGGCTCCATTGTGGGCATTAAGAGCAGCGTCCAACCATACGAAGTCACGGCCGGCTCTCACGCCTTCATTGTCGACGCCCCGTATGGTCATGTAGACGTCCTTTCGGTGGGGCGATTGCGGGTGGCAGGCAAGGCGGTCACTAATTCATCCATCGCGACGGGTCAGAAAATCCGTTTCGAAGTCAAGATACCCGGCTCGTATGTCCTGTGGGCTGACGGCCAACTCGTTGCCGATCCGATAGATGGTGCTGCGGCCGGCAGCGGGCCGCGTGAACTGACAGCTGGTTTTCATGAGTTCACCGCCGCTGCTCCGCACCAGTTCGTGGCCATCTTGTGGTCTCGCGCGGCGGAAGACGGTGCCCAACCGATCGTCAATAAACTGGGCTGGCAGGACTACCGCTGACATTGCCATTTGCGTGCCCCGTGCGCATTGTCCCGCCATGCGTTTCCCTCTTCTCTGGCTTTGTCTTCTCCTCCCGCTGTTCGTCGCCGTCGCACCGCAGGTGCGCGCGGAGGCGCCGGTCGATCCCTTTGCGAAGTGGGAAAAGGAAATCGCCGCCTTCGAGCAAAAAGATCGCCAGAGCCCGCCACCCAAGGGCGGCATCGTCTTTGTCGGCAGTTCGAGCATTCGCAAATGGACCACGCTCGCCGAGGATTTCCCGCATCGCGTGGTCATCAACCGCGGCTTCGGCGGCTCGCAGCTCATCGACAGCGTGCATTTTGCCGACCGAATCGTCATCCCCTACGAGCCGCGCATGATCGTCCTCTACGCGGGCACGAATGACATCCACGCCGGCAAATCGCCCGAGCAGGTCTTCGCGGATTTCCAGTCCTTCGTCGAAAAGATCCATGCGAAACTGCCGAAGACCGAGATCGCCTATATCTCGAACGCGGGAAATCCCGCCCGATGGGCCGACGTCGAAAAGGTGAAAACGGCCAATTCGCTGATCGAAAAATACATCGAAGGCAAACCCGGCCTGAAGTTCATCGACGTCTTCCCGCGGATGCTCGGCACCGATGGCCTGCCGCGCCCCGAAATCTTCGGCCCGGATCGGCTGCACATGAACGCCGAGGGCTACAAGCTGTGGACGGAAATCGTTGGTCCGTATCTCCCTTCGCCGGATAAATGAGCCCGGCTTGAATCGACATTCTGTTCGAGGATTCGCGAACCCTTCCTATCGCAACGTGCGGAGATAGGCGGTGAGATCGGCAATATCCGCGGCGGCGTGTTTCTTCGCGAAGGAAGGCATTTCCTCGGGAATGCCCGTGCGGATGACCGCGGCGATGCGGGCATTGCTGATCCGCAGCGCGAAGAGATCCGGCCCGTCGCCGTCCTCACCGCTGCCGCGCGCATCGTCGCCGTGACAATGCGCGCAGCTTTGGATGAAGAGCCGCCTTCCGCGCGGAGCGGAAGGCGGCTGTGTGACCACCGCTACGGGCGCGACGGTGGGTGCTGTGGAATCGGTGCCGACGAGATCGAAGGCGCACGAAATGGTGCAACCCACGACGATCACGGCGACGCGCAGCGCCTGGCCGGGCAAGTGAGGCGAGATCATGGCTATCCTCGGTTGAGCATTTCACCGCCCCAGTAACCGGCCCCGCTCATGAAGGCGGCCGCAAGGAGCATCAGCACCACATACGCCCTAGGCAGTTTGTCGCCGGGATTGCGCCGCGCGACGAGACGCCAGGTGGCGAGCCCGACCATGAGGGCGAAGGCCGGCCAGACGAACTGATGATGGCGCAGCAGCGTGGCGTGGCCCCACACCTGCCACCTGGTCATCACCAATCCGGTGAAGACCGCCGCGTAGCTGCCCAATGCGCCGAGCACAAGCGTGATCGTGCCCGCGGAGCGCAGCGCGCGTTGCTTCTGCTCCGCCTGGGAGAAGAGCAGGCTGGCGCAATCGCAGAACGCCGAGACGAGCATGAGCGCGATGGGAAAATGCGTGCTCGCCCCGTGCAGGTTCGACCAGATGGATGGCTCGATCATCGCGCGCGCGGTTACCGGTTGGTCGCCAGCGTGGAGTCAATCACCGCCAGCGAGTGCGAGGTCTCGGTATACGACACCGAGGTGATGCCGAGATAACTGCGCAGTTTCTCCGCGGGCACGGCCATTGGTCCCGCCTTGGGCGCGGTGCCGGGCGCGGGCTGCGGGAAGGCCGTGGAGCGCGCGGTATGGAAGGTGATGTTCCCTTCGATCTTTTGCATCGCCTGGTGAATGTGCCCGTTGAGCACCGTGACCGAGCCGAAGGGCCGCAGCATTTCCATCGCGCGCGCGCCGTCGTCCGTGCCCCAGCCCCATTGCGGATACACGCTCCACAGCGGAATGTGCGCAAAGACCACAATGGGCGTGCTCTTCGACAAACTGGCGAGATCCTTTTGCAGCCAGTCGAGTTGGTCCGCGCCGAGCACGCCGAGGCCGCCTTCTTTCACCGTGGCGACATTCACGAGGCCGATGAAGTGGACGCCCTTTTGATCGAAGCTGTACCAGCCAGTGCCGTGCGTGCCTTTGCCGAAGCGCTCGAGATACTGCGCGCCATTGTCGCTGAGGATGTCGTGTTCGCCCGGTACGAAGAAGACCTGCTTCGTCTTGCAGTCCTTCAGCATTTGCTGGAGGTCGTCGAATTCCTTCGTCTCCGAGAGTTGGGTGAGATCACCGGTGTGCAGGATGAAATCCGGCGCCTGGGGCAGAGCATTGATGCGCGCGATCGTCTCGCGAAAGGTCGCGCCGACATCGGGGTTGGCCGGCTTGTGAAAGCCGATGTGGCTATCGCTGATCTGCACGAAATTGAACGTCGCGGCTTCCGCGGCACTGGCCGTGCTGCCGAGCAGGCGTGAGCCGAGAATGCCGCCGCTGACGCTGAAGAGCATGCCGGTGCCCGCCCAGGCCATGCAGTGCAGGAATCCGCGGCGGTCGAGGCTGTCGTCGGTGGAGTTTTCGGTGATGAGTTGGGACATAGGATGGGATGTGGTTTGGTCGTTGATGTGGATTTCACGGGCGCACGATGCGCCTCACCGACCGAGACCCACCGCCCCTCGGGAAAATTCCCTGCATTGCGAAAAAATCGGTTCCGGGAATAAAATCGCCGCCTCGCGAGTCTAGCCTGTGTTGAACCCATCTCTCGAACGCCTTGCCTGACGCTGCCGCCAACTTCGACCAGACGATCCTCCCGCACCTCGATGCGGCCTACAACCTCGCGCGCTGGTTGATCGGTAACGAGCGCGATGCCGAGGATGTGACCCAGGAGGCCTGCCTGCGCGCGTTCAAGTTTTTCGACGGCTTTCGTGGCGGTGATGCGCGGGCGTGGTTGCTGACCATCGTGCGCCGCTCCGCCTGGACGTGGCTGCGCAGCAATCGCCGGCACGAGGAGGCGGTGGAATTCGACGAGGAGTTGCACGGCGGTATCGATGTCTCCGCGAGTCCCGAGGTGTCGTTGATCCGCGCGGGCGATGTCGATGCGGTGCGGCAAGCCATTGCCACGCTGCCCGCGGTCTTTCGCGAAGTGCTGGTGCTGCGGGAGTTGGAGGATTGTTCTTACAAGGAGATCGCCGATATCGCCGGCGTGCCCATTGGCACGGTGATGTCGCGGCTCACCCGCGCGCGCCGTCAGCTCCAGACCGCGCTCTCCACGCAACCGCAAAGCGGAGGTCTTTCATGAATTGCGAGCAGGTCCAGAAATTGATTCACGCGCATCACGACGGCGAACTCGACGTTGCGAATACACTGCAGGTTGACGAGCATCTCGCCGATTGTCCGAGCTGCTTCAACGCCGTGCGCCAGCTCTCCGCGTTGCGCGGCGCGCTGCAAGATTCCGAGCTGCGTTTCCGCGCGCCCACCCGCCTGCGGAGCTCGATCACCGCGGCCGTGGAACAGGCGGTCCGGGCCGAACGCCCGGCCGTGATCACCCGGCCATGGTATCGGCAGCCCGCTTGGTCCGTGGCGGCGGTGCTGCTTGTGGCGTGTGTGCTGACTTTGCAGGTGTCATTCCGGCGCAGCGACGACCGTTTGCTCGCGGAGTTGACCTCCAGTCACGTCCGTTCGCTGATGGTCAATCATCTCTACGATGTCGCCTCGACGGATCAGCACACAGTCAAGCCGTGGTTCGACGGCAAGATCGACTTCGCCCCGCCGGTGAAAGATTTGCGCGAGACTGGTTTCCCGTTGCTTGGCGGACGAATGGATTTCCTCGAAGGCCGCGCCGTGGCCGCGCTCGTCTATGGCCGGCAGAAGCATTTCCTGAATCTCTTCGTCTGGCCATCCGCATCCTCCTCGCCGGCGGAACTCCGCGCAACCCAACGCAACGGCTACAACGTCCTGCGCTGGTCCGATGGAAAGATGAACTTCGGCCTCGTGAGCGATCTCAACGAAGGCGAGATGCGCGAGTTCGTGCGCGAGTGGGCGGCGAAGTAAGTGGCGCCGGCGGGACTTGAACCCGCACTCGAGTTTCCCCGAAGCGGATTTTAAGTCCGCTGTGTCTGCCATTTCACCACGGCGCCGCAGAAGGGCGCGACAGTGCCAGCGTCGTGGCTCGTGAGCAAGCGGGGTTTTGCGGTTTGCCGCGAGAAACGCGAATGGCCGATGCCCGCACGGACGCGCGTCTATTTCGTCGCGGAGATACTCGCGTTTTTCTGCGGTGCTTCGACGGGCGGGGGATCGAGGCTGAAAAGGTTTTTCCCATTCGCCGCGTTCCAAATGCGCAGGACGCTGTCCTGTCCGCCGCCGAGGATGATCTTCCCATCGGGCGTGAGCGCGGTGGAAAAGATGAAGCCCTTGCTGCCGCCGTATTCGCGCAGGTTGCCGCCGTCCTCCTTGAGCATGCGCACACGGTTGTCGCCGGAGGCGGTCAACAGCTCGCCGCCGTAGCCGACGAAACGCACCGAGGTGACCTCTTTCTTGAAGTCCTCGATGCTCTTGATCTGCTCTCCCGAGGGAAACGCCCACAGCTTCACCGTCTTGTCCGCGCCGGAGCTGGCGATCTCGCGGCCAGTGGCGCGCCAGCTCACGCAGAGAACGTAATGGGTGTGCCCGGAGATCGATTTTACGAGCTTGCCGCTGGCGGTGTCGAAGACCTTGACGAACTTGTCCGCGCTGCCCGTGGCGAGCAGTTTTCCATCCGGCGAAAAGCGGACGCTGAAAACAGTGTCGCTGTGCGAGGGATTGATCTCCCGCACGAGCGCGCCATCCGCCGCGTTCCAGATTTTCACTTCGCCGTTGCGCGAAGGCATGCCGCCCCCAGTGGCGATCCATTTTCCGTCGGGGCTGAAATCGAGCGCCACGACGCGATTGCTCAGCGGCGACTTTTCATCACCAGTGCCGATGGTGCGCGCGAGCGTCCAGTTCGGTCCGCTGCGCCAGACGATCGCGCCGTTTTTCTCCGCGGCGGAAATGATCCGCCCATCCGCCGCATAAGCCAGCGCCTGCACGCCGCCGAGTTGGCTGGGGAAGGTATCGAAGCCCGCGCCATTTTCTGCGCTCCACGTATGGACGATCTGGTCTTCACCCGCGGTGGCCACGGTCAGGCCGTCCGGCGAAAAGGCCACGGCTCGCACCGCTTTTTCCGCATCGGTCGCCGCCTTCTTTGCTTTCTCCACTTCCGTATCCGCGGTTTGCTGGGTGGCGGCGGCCTTGTCCGAAGCCGCCTTTGCGTCCGCCGTGCGGTGCTCCGCTTCCTTCGCGCTTTCCTGCGCAAGTTTCAGGACTCTTTCGGCGGAGGACTTGGTCGCCGTCGCTTTTTTAGCAGCCTCTTCCGCCGCCGGTTTCGCTTTGTCGTCCGTGACCTTTTCCAGCGCCGCCTTGGCATCGGTCACCGCTTTGTCAGCCGCGGTCACGGCATCCGTCGCTTTCTTGATCGCGTCCGCCTTGGTGGCCTGCAATTTCGTCGCCGCGTCCACCGCGTCCTTCCAGTAGGCGACCTCCGCCTTCGCAAAATCTGCGAACTGCGTGGCACGATCGAGACGATCGCTGGCGCGGTGATCGCCCTTCATCTCGCCCAATTGTTGACCTTTCTCCGCGTTCCAAATCCGCGCGTGATTTCCGCCCGCCGTGGCGAGCGTCTTGTTATTCGGCGAGAGCGCGAGCGCGGTGATCGGCGCCCCGTGATCCATCTGCCGCACTTGCTTCGCCGAATCCACCGCCCACTGGCGCACCGAGCCGTCGCTGCTGCCGGAGAAGAGCTGCTTGCCATCCGACGAAGCGACCAGCGCGGTGACCGGTTGGGTGTGGCCGGTCAATTCCTTCGCCTGGGTCAACGGTGCATCGGCCGCTGTGGGAATATCCCAGAGCCGAACGGACTTATCGCCGCCGGCCGAAGCTAGCTGTTTCCCATCCCTCACCCAGGCGAGGGCGCTCACTTCGGTGGCCGCTTCCACCTGCGTCGTGTTCTGGCCAGTTGTGAGATCCCATACGCGGATCGTCTTGTCGGCGCCGCCGGAAGCCAGTCGTTTGTTATCGGGCGAAAATCGCAGGGCATTGACCGTCGCCGAATGCCCGGCCAGTTCCTTTAACTGCTTGCCCGCCGCGCTATCCCAAATGCGGATCACGTTATCCTTCGCCGCTGTGGCGATAAACTTGCCATCGGGACTGAGCGCGAGCGCCGTGGCCGGTTCCGCGCCCAGGGTGAACTGCGGGAGATTCGGCTCCCGCCGCCAGAGTTTCACCATGCGGTATTCGCCCGAGGCGAGCACCTTCCCGTCCGGACTGAAAACGAGGGACTGCACGAAATCCCGCTGCGCCGAACTTCGCCAGCCGCTCCGGCCCGATTTATCCGCCAGCTTCGGATCGGTGAGCCGCGCCACCGTCTGGCCAGTGGGCACGTGATAGATGAAAATCTGATTGGCCCGTCCGCAAGCCGCGTATTGCCCGTCAGGCGATACCGCCACGGCGAGGATCGGGTGCAGGCCCGGGGGCAGGGGATGCCATTTCACCGGCCTCACCTTGGCTTTCACCGTGCCGGTGGCCCCTTCGTCGATCCACGCCTGGAGAAGGGCCACTTCTTCCGGTTTCAGGATTTCCGCGCCGACCTTGTTGTTCTTCGGCGGCATGTAAGGCTTGGCTTCCCTAGCCGCGCTCTTCACCAGCAAGCTCTCGTTCCCCTTGTGCGGCACCACCACCGGGCCATCCTCGCCGCCTTTGGCGATAGTCGCCGGCGTCTCCAGCACGAGATCGGCCTCTGCATCGGTGGCATTGTGGCAGGAAAGGCAGTTCTTCTTCAGGATCGGCAGGACTTGGGCCTCGAAATCGATCTTCTTCGCCGCCGCCATGGCGGGAGCCGGCGTGGAAGGCACAGGTGCCTTGGCCGGAGGCGGTTCCGCAGAAACCGCGGTGGCGAGAGCGAAAACGGCGGAAATAGCGGCGATGCCGGCCCCCAGCAGCGATCGCTGGTCGGGCCGGATACTCTGGGGGAGGGGTGCCATTTCGTCTAAGAATTGGGCGAACATTCTGCTTTAAAGAGGAAGTAGTTGAAATCGCCACGTCACCAAGGACGGGCATTCCATTAAAGCCACCTCCCACAGCATGCTTAGAAAGTCCCTCATTTTCGCGTTTTTTGCCGCCGCCGCTTCCGTGGGCGTGGCCGAAGATGCGCCTCGAATCACAGAGGTGACGATCGAGCCCCATGAGGTCACGTTGACCAACGCCGACCAGTCCGTGCAGTTTCTCGTCACCCTGAAGATGAGCGACGGCACTCTGCGGGACGGCACCCGGCAGGTCGAATACAAGACGCAACTGACCGAAGGCAGCGGCTCGGGCGATGGCGTGGCCGCGGTGGAAAGAGGCCGGCTGGTGCCGAAGGGCGATGGCGCCATTTCCGTCGAGGCTTCGGTCGTCGACCCGGTGACCAAGCAAACTGTCGTCGCGTCCGCCAGGGCGACCGTCCGCAATTTTGCCGTCGAGCGCGAACTCCACTTCGTCAACGACATCGAGCCGATCCTGACCAAGACCGGATGCAATACCGGCGGCTGTCACGGCAAGGCCTCGGGCCAGAACGGTTTCAAGCTTTCCCTCTTCGCCTTCGAGCCAAAGTTCGACTACGACGCGTTGGTCAATGAAGCGCATGGCCGCCGCGTCTTCCCGGCGTCGCCCGAGGAATCGCTGATCCTGAAAAAGGCCACCGGCACGATCGTTCACGGCGGCGGCACTCGTTTCGACGAGCATTCCGAAGCCTATAAGATGCTTAGCCGCTGGATCGCCCAAGGCGTGCCCTACGGTGACGAAAAAGCGCCGACGGTGCAGAGCATCGAAGTTCTCCCGCGTGAGCGACTCCTGGCTGGCGTGGGAGAGCAGCAGTTGCGCGTGGTCGCGCATTACACCGACGGCTCGTTTCAAGACGTCACCCGCCAGGCGGAATACAAGGCGCAGCAGCCGGATATCCTGAAGGTCGAGACGAATGGTCTCGTGAGCACGCTCGGCCACACCGGCGAAGGCGCGGTGATGGTCCGCTACATGGGCCAGGTGGACGTGGCCCGCGTCGCCGTCCCCTTCAGCCGCGGGTTGCCCAGCGGAAGCCTACGCGCATTTCCAGCCGAAGAATTTCATCGACGAACTGGTTGCCGAAAAATGGCACAAGCTCGGCATTGCCCCGAGCGCGGTTTGCTCCGACGAAGAATTCCTGCGCCGCGCCAGCCTCGACGCCATCGGCACGCTGCCGACGGCGGAGGAAGTGAAGGCCTTTCTCGCGGACCAGTCGGAGGACAAGCGCGACCGGTTGGTGGATAGGCTTCTCGATCGCCCGGAATACGCGGGTTATTGGTCGAATCAGTGGGGCGATCTTCTCCGGGTGCAACGCCACGGACAGAACACGCTCAAGGCGGGCACCTTTGCCTTCACCGGCTGGCTGCACGATGCCTTTGCGCAGAACATGCCCTACGACCAATTCGTGCGCGCGATTCTCACCGCGCAGGGCGAGAGCGCCGAATGTCCGCCGACCAATTGGTATCGCTGGGTGCGCAATACCGTGGCGATGGTCAACGACAGTTCGGAGCTTTTCCTCGGCCTGCGCCTTTCCTGCGCGAACTGTCACAATCATCCCTACGAACGCATCACACAGGATGACTATTGGGGCTACGGCGCGTTCTTCGCCCGCGTCTCCGTCAAACGTGGATTGGGTGACGAGCAGGCGATCGTGGTGAAAAAGGATGGCGCCGTGAATCAGCCGCGCACCGGCCAGACGATGAAGCCGAAGGCGCTGAACGGGCCGGAATACGATTATGTGCGCGGGGAGGATCCGCGGCAGAAGCTCGCCGATTGGATGGCGGATCCGAAGAATCCGTATTTCGCCAAGGCCATTGCGAACCGTACGTGGGCGCACTACATGGGCGTGGGTCTCGTGGAAGCCGTCGATGACATGCGCGTGACCAATCCGCCGAGCAATCCGCAACTGCTCGACGCACTGGCCAAGGAGATGATCAACTACCACTTCGACCTCAAGCATCTCATGTCGGTGATCATGAAATCGCGGACTTACAGTCTGAGTTCGACGCCGACGGAACAAAACAAAACGGACCGCCAGAATTACGCGCGTTACACGCCGAAGCGGCTTTCCGCGCAGGCGCTGCTCGACGCCGTCGATCAGGTGACCGGTTCGGAGTCGAAGTTCGAAGGGCTGCCCCTCGGGACGCGCGCCATCGATCTGCCGGATGAAGCGGTGCCGAGTTACTTCCTCACGGTGTTTGGCCGCTCCATGCGGGAGACCGCTTGCGAATGCGAGCGGAGTTATGCGCCGAATCTTTCCCAGGTGCTCGACCTGATGAATTCGCCCGAATTACAGAACAAGATCGCCGACAAGAAAGGCCGTCTGAATCAGTTGCTCGATGCGAAGAAATCGGACGAAGAAATCCTGGCCGACTTCTATCTCAGCGCTTTTGGCCGCAACCCGCGTCCCGATGAAATGAAGGACGCGCTGGCCATGGTCGCCGGCGCCAAAGATCGCCGGGCGTCCCTCGAAGACTTCGAGTGGATGTTCCTCAACGCCAAAGAATTTCTCTTTAACCACTAATCCCCATATGAATATCGACGTCCACAGTGGAGCGTATCGTTGCTGCGACGGCGTTACTCGCCGCAGCTTTCTTCGAACCGGCGGCCTGATGCTCGGCGGCTTGTCGCTGAGTTCTTTCCTGCGTCAGAAAGCCATGGCCGAGGCTGCCGGCAAGGCGACCAAGGACATGAACGTGATCCTCTTCTGGATGGGGGGCGGCCCCAGCCAGCTCGATATGTGGGACTTGAAGCCCGACGCACCGTCCGAATTCCGCGGCACTTTCAGCCCGATCAATACCAACCTGGACGGTCTGCAAATCGGCGAGCACATGCCGCGCATCGCCAAGGTATGCGACAAGCTCGCGCTCGTCCGGTCGTGCACCCACGGCGATGCTGGGCACGAATCGGCGACGCACACGCTGCTCACCGGTTACAAGCCGACGAATGATATTCCGTCCAACGAGGCGCCGTCCTATGGCAGCATCGTGGCCAAGGAGATGGGACCGAAGGTCGAAGGTTTCCCGGCGTATGTCACCGTGCCGACGGCGCCGAAGAGCTCGCTCGCCGCCTATCTTGGCGTGGCTTACAACCCGTTTGAAACGCAAGGCGATCCGAATAGCGATAACTTCACGGTGCAGAACCTGAAGGTTCCGCAGGGCCTGACCCTGGACCGGCTGGAAAATCGCCGCGCCATCCTCAGCCACTTCGACACGCTGCGCCGGGACGTCGATTCCTCCGGCCTCATCGGTGGCATGGATACCTTTGCCCAGCAGGCTTATAACATCGTCACTTCGCCGAAGGTGCAGGCGGCGTTTGACATCGGCAAGGAAGACGCGAAGACGCGCGACATGTATGGCCGCACCACCTGGGGCCAGAACACGCTGCTCGCCCGGCGCTTGATCGAATCCGGCGTGCGTTTCGTGACGGTGAACGTCGGCGGCTGGGACACGCATGCGAATAACTTCGAAAGCCTGAAGAACAAGAACCTGCCGCAGTTCGATGCGGCGTTTGCCGGTTTGATCGAAGATCTTTCGCAGCGCGGGCAGCTCGACAATACACTCGTGCTCGCGTGGGGTGAATTTGGCCGCACGCCGCGTATCAATAAGGATGCCGGTCGCGATCACTGGCCGAATGTCTTCTCCGTGCCGATGGCCGGTGGCGGACTCAAGCGTGGCATCGTGCTCGGCGAGAGCGACGCGCGCGCCGAGTTTCCGAAGGAGCGCCCGGTTTCGCCGCAGGACGTTCTCTCGACGATGTATCACCTGCTCGGCATCGACCAGACGAAGAGTTACGTCAACGACGCCGACCGCCCGGTGCCGATCCTCAACTACGGCGAGCCGATCAAAGAGCTGCTGGCCTGAGAGCCTGGACCGTTCTAATTCGGGAGGAAGGGTGACCACGGATTACGCGGATTTCACGGATTAAAGAAATCCGCGCCGCTCGTCTCATTCGTGAAATCCGCGTAATCCGTGGTTCAAAAACTCCTTTTGTCCGACACAAGACTCGTGAAAAGATTCATTCAATCGGCGGTGGCGATTTGCGGCCTCCTGGCGTCGATCCTCACCGCCCACGCCCAGGAAATTCCCGTCCCGGAACTCCAGCACATCCTCCCCTGCGGCGCGAAGCGGGGCACGACGGTCGAAGTCGAACTCAACGGCAGTCGGCTCGACGAAACGAAGAAGCTTTATTTCAGCAATCCGGGCATTACGGCCGAGCTGATCTCCGACCCGGCGAAACTGCCGGCGCGTTTCAAAGTGACGGTGGCGGCGAATGTGCCCGTTGGTGTTTATGACGTGCGCTCCGCCGGCAAAATGGGCGTGAGCAATCCGCGCGCGTTCGACGTGAGCGACTGCGCGGAGGTGATGGAGAAGGAGCCAAATAATACCCGCGACAAGGCGAATCGCGTGCCGTTGAATTGCATCATCAACGGCACGGTCAGCCCAGCGGAGGACATCGATTGGTTTGTCTTCGAGGCCAAGCGAGGCCAGCGAGTTTTGATTGAATCCCTCGCCTGGCGCCTGGATTCGCGCCTGGACGGCACACTCGTGCTCTTCAACAGCGCAGGGAAAGAAATCGCTTCGAACCAGGATGCCAACATCCGGGACCAAAAGCGTGACCCGTTCATTGACTTCGATGTGCCGGAGGACGGCGACTATTATGTGCGGTTTACCGACTTCATGTATAACGGCGGGGAGGATTGCTTTTACCGGCTCAAGATCAGCACCGGGCCGTATTTGGATTTCATCACGCCCAGCGGCGCGAAGCCCGGCACCACCGCGGACATTACCTTTTACGGGCGCAATCTGCCGGGCGGCGAGAAGACCGATGTGCAGGTGAATGGGCGGCCGCTGGAGAAGGTGGTGCGGAAGATCGAAGTGCCGAGCGATTCGCAGAAAGTGACCGGCTTGCAGGTCAATGAATTGGTCCGCCCGCCGTCCTCCCGGCTGGACGGCATGGAAGTGCGCGTCAGTGGCGATACCGGCACTTCGAACGCGCGGATGCTCGTCTACAGCGATAGCCCGGAGCTGCTGCAGCAGCGACCGAACGACAGCATCGAACACACGCAGCACATCCCTGTGCCGTGTGCCGTGACCGGCGCGTTCAATGCCCCAAAGGACGCCGGCTATTACACTTTTAGCGCGAAGAAGGGCGAAAAGTATCTCATCGATGTGGCCTCGGAGCGGATCAATTCGCCCGCTGATCCTGATCTGGAAATCTACGAGAACGACGGCAAACCCGAGGGCAAGCTGATCAACAGTTACCAGGATACCGGTGAAAATATCGGCCAGTTGCGTTTCCCGACGATGACCCGGGACATCGTCTACCTGTGGACGGCGCCAAAGGACGCGGATTTCACGCTGCGGCTGGAGCACGTTTACAGCCAGGTGCAGGGGGGGCCGCAGTATCAATACCGGCTCGAGATCAAGAAGGATCCGGCGCCGGATTTCCGTCTCGTCTGCACGCCGACGCACGACATCCACATCGACAGCTCGTGCGTGTATCAGGGCGGACGGCAGCGGCTCGATGTCCTCGTCTGGCGGATGAACGATAACGATGCGCCGATCGAAGTGGAGGCGCAGAATCTGCCGCCCGGCGTGACGGCCGATCCGATTGTCATCGGCCCCGGCGTGAAGTGGGGCACGCTCGTCGTGAATGCCGCGCCGGATGCGCCGATCGGCGAGGCCGAGATCAAGATCGTTGGCACGTGTCAGGTAGGATCGGAAAAACTGGTTCGCGAAGCGCGCGGAGGCACCATCGTCTGGAATACCGTGAACACGCCCGCCATTTGCCGCATCACCAAGAGCATCATGCTGGCCGTGCGGGAAACGACTCCCTTTGCCGTGACCGCTTCCACCACCGACACTGCCATCAAGGCCGGCGACCCGATCAAGGTAAAGGTCACCGCCGCCCGCCGCGCGGATATGCCCAGCGCCATCCAACTCACCGGCACCGGCTACGACCTTCCGCCCGGCCTCACCATCCCGACCACGACGATCAATCCCGGCCAAACCGAGGCCACGCTTACGGTGGCCACGACGGATAAGACGAAGGAAGGCACCTACAGCTTCATCATCAACGCCGAAAGCCAGGTGCCCACCAGCGGGGACAAAAAGATGCGGGTCATTTATCCGAGCAACCCGATCAAAATCACCGTCGCGGCCAAGCCGGCGAAGTAGCAAGAGCGGCTGACGGAGGCCGTTAGGAAAACTGGGAGTTGCGACCCTGTCAGGAAAATCGCTTCACAAATCGCCCCGTATGCATTTCCTTACCGCGCCTATTCTTATGCTGTTCAGTCACCTCGGTTAATGGAGCCACCCGTATCCTCTCCCGTAGCGGATGGAGGCCTGGAGACGCCCGCCCCATCGGCGGCAGTCTCCGCGAGTACCGATGTGAGCTGGAAGCAAACCTTCCGCGAAGTGCTGCGCTGGTGCCTGCCGGCGTTGCTCATCGGCTTTGCCATTCGCGCGGCGGTGATGTGGTGCATGCCCAACGGCTACGTGCAGTACGATAGCTCCGACTATCTCGTCACGACCCAGCGCATCATCGAGGACCACCACTTTTACATCCACCACAAGCGCTCCTATCTCACCCCCGTGCTTTTCAGTGCCGCCTTTTTGCTGCCTGCGCCGGCGACTGTCACCATCGCCGTGGCCCAGCACGTGATGGGGTTGATCGCGATCCTCATCGTCGGCGCGCTGGTCCGGTTCTGGTTCCGCTTTTGGCGCGTCGCTATCATCCCAGTGACGATCCTCTTCGGCGCGAATCCGTTCATCATCTGGTACGAGCATACCATCATGGGGGAGGCGCAGTTCCTCTTCTTCACCCTCGTGATGCTCCTCGCCGGAACGCTCCTGGCCCGGCGTCCGACGCTGGGCCGGCTGGCTTGGTTCATGGTCAGCCTCGTGCTCGTTTTTGGCACGCGTCTGGAATCGAAAACCTTCCTGCTCTTTGCGGGCTTGCTCACCTTCCTCGTTTTCTGGAAGCAGTGGTGGCGCATGGCCGTGGCCGTGGCCGCGGTGGTGATCACCTTCCAGGTCGCCTTTCACGTCGGTGGCGATCGCGACGTCTCGTCGCTTGTCTACGCGTCGCTCATTCGCTTTGCACCGACCGAATCCGCGACCGAGCCGGGCATTATGCCGCGCATTCTTCCCATCCGGCAAAAGGCGCGCGCCCGCTCGGTGGAATTCCCCACGCAGTTGGTGCGCGTTTCAAAAGACATCAACACGGCGGTGGGCAACTACGTCGCCGAGCGTTTTCAGGGCCGCAAGAAGCAGGCGCCCGAGGAGGCGCGCATCGTGCGCGGCCTCTGCCTGGAGACGCTCAAGGCGGAACCGGTCAAGACCCTGATGGAGCCGTGGATCAAGTTTCGTTTGGCGGTGGATGCCTGGAGCGCCTACTGCTGGGACAAGCGTTCGCTGTGGGAGAATCAGCGCGAGGCGCTTACCATGAAGGACTGGATGACCACCGTCCTCGGCCACGGTCTCACCGGCCGGCCGATCACCCTGGAGCAAATCCCTGACTGGCTGAAGGAGCATTACCGCTCATCGAAAGTGGCCTGGTTCACCCGCTATCAAAAGAACTGGAACAAATATCTCATCCACTTCCGCATGCCCGACCGGCACCTGGATCAAAAGCGGTGGGTGCACGATTTCTATGGTGGTGTGGGTGACTGGCGACACACCCTGCCGGGCGTGCCTTTCTTCTACATCCTTGGCTTCCTGGGCATGTTCGCGGCGATTCTGCGGCCCTCGCAGTTGCGCCCGTTCCACTTTGCCTGGGTGCTCACGGTCCTCGGCGGTCTGTATGTGTCGTGCATGGTGGGCGTGACGAATGGTCGCTTTCGCTTTGTCTACGAACCCTTCTTCCTCCTCTACTTCTTCTTCCTCTTTGATTACGCCGCCGATCTCTGGAAGGGCTGGCGTGATCGTCGGGTAACATCCCGCGCATGTTCTACGTAATCGGTTCCGGTCCGGCGGCCATCTCCGCCGCGGTGGCGCTCACCAATCGCGGCCTGCCCGTCACCATCCTCGACGCGGGTCGCAAGCTGGAGAAAGAGCGGCAGGAGATTCTCGATCGCCTCGGCAAGCTGCCGCCTGGGCAATGGCCGGCGGCGGATCTGGATGCGCTCCGTGGCGGTGACCAGAAAACGCGCCAGGGTTCGATTCATGTGAAGCTCAACTACGGCTCGGATTATCCGTACGCCACGAATGGGACGCTTCTGGATTCCGCCGAAGAGCCGCCCTTTCACTATTCCGAAGCGCGCGGTGGTTTGAGCAATGTCTGGGGCGCCTCGCAGCTTCCTTCGCGCGCGGCGGACATCGAGGACTGGCCGATTTCCGTGGCCGACCTCGAGCCGCATTATCGTGCCGTCTTCGATTTCATGCCGACCAGCGCGGTGAACGATGAGTTGGCCGAATTGCTGCCGACCTATACGGATCGCGGCCAGGATTTGCGACCCTCGCAACAAGCCGGCGAATTTCTCGCCGACCTGCGGGCGAATCGTGAACCGTTGCGTCGCGCGGGCCTGCACTTTGGCCGTTCGCGCGTCGCGGTCACGGCGGCGGACGAGGCGCGAGGCCTCGGGTGCGTGCATTGCGGGCTCTGCCTTTACGGTTGTCCGTACGGGCTCATCTATTCCACGGCATCCACGCTGCGCCGATTGATCGAGGAGAAGAAGGTCACTTACATTGATCGACACAGCGTCGAGAAATTGGAGCCGACCGCGAATGGCGTCACCATCATCGCCCGCGATCTGGAGCGCCAGCAGACGGTGACGTTCGAAGCCGAGCGCGCCTTCGTCGGCACCGGTGTGCTGCCCACCGCCGGGTTGGTCCTGAATTCCCTCGGAGCCTTCGATCAAACGGTGGAGATGCTCGACAGCCAGTATTTCATCTACCCGTTTTTCCGGCTGCGGAGAACCCCCGATGTGCGCCAGGAAGAGCTGCATTCGCTGGTCCAGGCTTTCGTGGAGATCGAGGATCCAGCCATCAGCCGGCACCTCGTGCATCTCGAGATTTTCAGCTACAGCGATTTTCTCCAGCGCGCCTTGATGGAGACGCCGTTGCGCTTCTTCCTACGCATTCCGTGGGTGGCCGAGCAGTTGTTCGGCCGGTTGCTCGTCGTGCAAGGCTTCCTGCATTCGCGCGATTCCGGACGGCTGAATATTTCGTTGCGCCGGAATGCCGCCGGCCAGCCACACCTGCACGTCGAGCCGCAACCCAGCCGGCGCGCGTGGTGGGCGAGCATTCGGGCGGGGCTCAAGTTGGTGGCCAATGCCCGCTTCCTCGGTGGTGCGCCGGTTGTGCCGGCGATGCAATTCGCGGAACCCGGCCGCAGCTATCATTCGGGCGGCACTTTCCCCATGCGTTCGCGCCCGGGAAAATTCGAGACCGACGTCCTCGGCCAACCGACCGGCCTCGCTCGCGTGCACCTGCTCGACGCCTCCGTCTTCCCCAGCATTCCCGCCACGACCATTACTCTCACCGTCATGGCCAATGCGCACCGCATCGCCACCGAGGCGGCGAAACTCTGATCATGCGCTGTGCGATTACAGGTGCCGCCGGGCATGTCGGCTCTGCGATGGCGCGCTGCTTCCGGGCGCACGGGTGGGACGTGCTGGGCTTTGGCCGCCGCAGCGTGACCTACGCGCAACGCGTGCCCTACCAACTCGGCGACGATCCATGGAGCCTGCCGTGGGGCGAGGTCGATGCTCTCGTGCATTGCGCCTACGATTTCCGTCCGAAAAGCCCAGGGAAAATCCACGAGATCAATGTCGACGGCAGCATCGGCCTTTTACGCGCGGCCCGGGAGGCAGGGGTGAAGCGCGCGGTCTTCATTTCTTCGCTCAGTTCCTTTCCCGGCTGCCGCTCGCTGTACGGACAGGCCAAACTCGAAGTCGAAGCCGCTGCCTTGGAATTGGGTTGGGCGGTCGTGCGTCCCGGCCTGGTCTGGTCGAATACCTCCGGTTCATTGATGCGCTCCCTGGAGCGGGCGGCGAGCGGCCGTTTCATCCCGTTGATCGGTGATGGCTCTTACATTCAGTACCTCGTCTTTGACGAGGACCTCGCGGAACTGGTCTTCGCCCTTTGCCAGTCCGATGCACCGTCGATCTCGCACGCCATTTCCGCCGCGCATCCGGAGAAAATTTCCCTGCGCAGCCTGCTTCAGCGCATGGCGGACAAGCAGGGGAATCGCCCCACTTTCGTGCCGATTCCCTGGCGCCTCATGCACGCCGGCTTGAAAGCTCTGGAGACCCTGGGCTTGCCCGCGCCCTTCCGGAGCGACAGCCTCATCGGCATTGTGTTCCAGAATCCTGCGCCGGAATTTGCCTTGCCGGAACTCCCTCAGGTGACGTTCCGCCCCTTCGCGTGAAGACGTTTCTGTTCAGCATCGACCTCGAGGAATTCTACGCCGAACGCGCCGAGTTCCAGCGCACGCCCCTGCCAGAACTCGTGGAGCGTTATCTCGCCCTGTTGCGCCGCCGGGAGATGAAGGCCACGTTTTTCATCGTCGGCGAGATCGCGCAAAAATTTCCATCGGTCATTCGTGCCCTCGCCGCCGAGGGACACGAACTGGCCTGCCACACCTTCGATCACATCCCGCTCAACGAACGGAATCCGGATACTCTGCGCGACGACCTGCGGCGCAATCTCGATGCGCTCGCCGAGTTCGCGACCACACCGGTCCAGGGTTTTCGTGCGCCGATTCTCTCGCTCGGCGAGAAGCAGCAGTGGGCCTACGAAATCCTCGCCGAACTCGGCTTCACCTATTCGAGCAGCGTGTTGCCGGCGAAGAATCCCTTGCACGGCTGGCCCGGTTTCGGGCTGCAGCCGCGCCGCCTCCACGGCGTGCTCGAGGTGCCGGTCACGCTCAGCCCGTTCTTCGGCCTCGAAGTGCCAGTCGGGGCGGGGACATACTTCCGCTGCCTGCCCTTTGGCTCCATTCAGCGGCGCTTCACCGATCATGCCGAAGCGGACACCGCCATCGTCGGCTACTTTCATCCTTACGACATCGACACCGCGCAGGAGCGGGTGATGTCGCGCGGGGTAGGGGGCAGCCGCCTGCTGAACACGCTGCTCTATTTCAACCGCGGGGGGACCCTCCGCCGGCTCGAATCCATCCTCGACGCCGGATTCCGCATCATGCCATATCGCGAGTTTCTTCCCACGCTTGCCCATGTCTGATCGCCCCAAGATCGCCGTCGTCATTCCCTGCTACCGCGTGCGCGACAAGATCGTGGAGGTCGTCAAGTCGGTGCTCGCCGTCGCGGATTTCGTGGTCGCGGTCGATGATTGCTGCCCGGAAAAGTCCGGCGAATTTCTTCGCCAGGCGCGCGCCGAGCCGAAGCTCACCATTGTCTTCCACGAGCAGAACCAGGGTGTGGGCGGCGCGATGATCACCGGCTTCAAGACCGCTCTCGAACTTGGCGCGGACATCATGGTGAAGATGGACGGCGACGGCCAGATGGAGGCAAAACACCTGCCGCGCCTCATCGCCCCGCTGGTCTCGCGCCAGGCGGATTTCTCCAAGGGCAATCGCTTCTACGATTTGCGGGCCTTGCGGGCCATGCCCTTCGTGCGGCGCTTCGGCAATTTCGGTCTCACGCTCTTGAGCAAGGCGGCGAGTGGTTTCTGGCATTTGTCGGATCCGACCAATGGCTATTTCGCCCTGCGGGCCAATGCGCTGCGAATGCTGAATTTTCACCTCCTCGCCCCGCGCTATTTCTTCGAGATCAGCCTGCTCATTCAGCTCAACGTCATCCGCGCCATCGCCATCGACGTGCCCATCCCAGCGAAGTATGCGGATGAAAATAGTTCGCTGAGTCCGATGCGCGCACTGGTGACGTTCCCCTCGAAGCTCGCCGCCGGTCTCGTGCATCGCATCTGGTGGCGCTACTTCATTTACGACATCAACATCGTCACCGTCTTCCTCATCACCGGCGCGTTCCTGTTTTTCGGCGGCGGCGCCTTCGGTGTCTGGCGCTGGAGCCACAACTGGATGTACGGCCACGAGCAAAGCGCCGGTACCGTTGCATTGGCGATGTTGCCGATGATCCTCGGTTTCCAAATGCTCCTGCAAGCCGTGGTGCTCGACATGATGGACAAGCCCGACGCGCCGATCAGCGATTTGATGGAGACAGGGGAATGAGCCGGCTGTAGCGGCGGTTTGTGACCTGAGCTTTATACACGTCTCGGGCAATTCCGCTTTGGCGAAGGGATAGCGTCTCTCCCCGCGGTGTCATCCTGAGCGGAGCGCTCGCGGGCCAGTGGGGAGCGCGCAGTCGAAGGACCCCGCCGCTCACGTGCGATCCTCGCTGGTTGTTCGGTTGCGTTTACAACGCAGCTCCAGAGGCGGCTCGCTGGTTGTTCGACCGGGTTCTTCGACTCCGCGCCCCGCCGCCTTGCCCCCGGGGCGCTCCGCTCAGAATGACCGCGAGGAGAGAGTCGCAAGACAGCTGCGTTCGGATATCGCAACTTGTGTATAAAGATCAGGTCAGTGACCGTTGGGGAGCGTGGGATAGCGCGTCGCTTGCAGAGTTCCCGGGACGGCGGCGGAGCGCCGTATCTACAGCCACCGCCACCAGCCCCGGCAATAAATTGAGCAGGCCGCCGATCGATACACGCGCCCCGTACGGCGCGTGCGATAGACGAGCGGCTCTCCCGATCCCACAACGCAGGATTCTTCCCCCTATGAAGACCAAGTCCTCTCTGCATCGCGTGGCATTCTTTCCCGCTGCGCTGCTCGCTGCCTTCCTTGCCCTGCTTCCGGCTTCGCCCTCGGCGCTCGGCCAGCTCGAGGTTCAATTTACGCCCAATACCGGCAGCCCGCCGCTCATGGGTGGCAGTGTCTACAATGTCACCGGCTCTCCGAGTGGGACCGAGGCCGTTTCCGCGACGCTCACCGGCGCCGATCCCAAGATCGCGCCGAGCGGCACGGTGACAGTGAGCCTCGTCGGAGGAACGACCGCTGGCGCCAATACGCTCACGCACTCGTGGGCGGATCGCGGGGCGCTGACCGGCGGCGGCGCGGGCTTCACCGAAGGCCCGCTGTATGAATCCTTCGCCGGATACAATCTCACTGCCGGCACTTACGAGTGGCTGACGATCTCGGGATTGCAGCCATCGACGTTATATGTGCTGCAGTTATACGCCTACGATAACAGTTTCAGCGGCAATGTGACCTTTACCGATACCACCACCGGATCGCTGGCCGGCAGCGCCACGGTCAATTTCACCAATCACTACAGCTTTACCACCGACGCTGACGCCGATGCGAAATTCTCCGGTCAAATGTCGGTGCGCTCGGATGCCAGCGGCAATGTGGTGATCAAAGGCACCGGCGTGGATAACGGGCAAGCCATCGCCATTCTCAACGGCTTCCGCCTTTCCGCGCAGCCCTGGGTGCGGATCAAGAATCAATGGACCGGCAAGTATCTTTCCGAGGTCGGTGGCAAGGTGATCTACGAAATGCCGGGTTGGAGCGATCAGACTTCGCAGTGGGCGTTGCTGGCTATCGGCAATGGACAATGCCGGATCCAGAATCGTTACACCGGCCACTACATGAACAACCAGGATCAGCTTGCCTGGGTGGAGTGCGGCCCGGGTGCGCTGGTTTGGGCGAGCGAGAAATGGGTCATCACCGTGGAAAGTAGTTATTTTTACCGTATCGAGAATTTGTGGAAGGGCACGTTCATGAATGTGCAGGATCTGTTGGGTTATGCGGAATGCACCTCCGTGCCGGCAGGGTTCACCAGCAGTTGGTGGAGCTTTGAAACCGTGCACGGCGCGACGGTGCCGTGGATCACTTACGAGGCGGAAAATGGCACGACCAACGGCACAGTGATCGGCCCCGGCGTGACCGAAGGAACCGCGCAAGCCGAGGCGTCGAACCGCCAGGCCGTGATCCTGAACAGCACGGGGCAATACGTGCAGATCACCTCCAAGGCGGCGGCCAATGCCATCGTCGTGCGGCTAAGCATTCCCGATGCGGCGACCGGTGGCGGAATCGATTCGACGCTCAATCTCTACGTCAATGGGACCTTTGCCCAGGCCCTCAATGTGACGTCGCGCTATAGCTGGGTCTACGGCAGTTACATCAATAACACTTGGTCCAACGATCCTACCGCAGGCACGGCGCGCCATCTTTACGATGAAGTCTCCGCGTTGCTCACTAATCCCATTCCGGCGGGCGCGACGGTGAAACTGCAAAAAGACGCCGCGAATACGGCCTCTTATTACACCATCGATTTCATCGAGTTGGAGCAAGCACCCGCGGCGCTGACCGAACCGCCGAATTACATTTCAATCACCGATGCGCCTTACAACGCCGATCCCACTGGTGCCACGGACAGCGCAGCCGCCATCACCCAAGCGTGGACGGCTGCGCGCACCTCGGGCAAGGGCTTATGGATTCCGCCGGGCACGTTCCAGGTCAGCAACGGCTTCTATATCTATAACATCAAGATGAACGGCGCTGGCATGTGGTATTCGAAACTCATCTATCCGAATTCCGCCGCCTGCGGTTTCAATATCGGCACCAACGTGCAGTTCTCCGATTTCGCCCTGATCGGCGCGGCCAACGATCGCGGCAACGGTGGCACCTGTTTCGTGGGAAGTTTCGGCACGAATACCGTGCTGCAAAATCTCTGGGTGGAGCACTTCGGCTTCGGGATGTGGGTGGGTAACGCGACCGTGACGGCCAACGGCGTGGTGCTCAACAATTTGCGGATGCGCGACCTTTACGGTGACGGCATCAATCTCAACACCGGCACGCGGAATTCAACGATCAAGAACACCTGCATCCGCAACAGCGGCGACGACGGGATCGCGCTCTTTTCGGCGCCCTACACCGGCGGATCGCCGGATTTCAACAACACTGTCACCGACTGCACTGTACAGTCGCCGTGGTTCGCCAACGGCATTGCCGTTTACGGCGGCTACAACAACGTGGTCAAAAATTGCGAGGTCTACGACACCGTCACCGACTTCGGTCTCTTCATCGACCAGGGGTTCAATTCCTACCCCTTTGCCCCCACCACGACCGCGCAGAACATCGACCTGTATCGCTGCGGCGGGACGTTTACGTATTGGAGCACGCAAGCTGGGGCGATCGGTGTGGATGCCAATACCGCCAGCTTCAACGCGCCGATCAACCTCTGGGACATCGATGTCTACAATGCCTCTTACTCGGGCATCCAGGTACAATGCGAGAATGGTTACAGCCAGGCAGGCGTGGTCTTCGACGGGATCAACGTCAAGGGCGCGGCGACCTATGGGATCAATATCAAAGCCGGCGCGGCTGGGTCCGGGACGTTTGACGCGGTGACCATTTACTCCGCGATCTCCGGCACGTTCATCAATTCCGCGGGGACAGGTTACACGGTGACCAAAGGCGTGGGGAATAACTGGTAGCGGGCAAAAAAAGAACCCCGAGGCTTCACCAGCGATCATGATGGTTGGTCCTCGGGGTTCTTCGAATGTGCTTGCTGAGCGAGTTCCGCTCAGGACGACAGACGAACTGCCGCTCGCTTACGTCAATTCATACACGCCCGGAATCGCCACGGGCGCCACGGGCAGCTTCGAATCCCACTTGAGGTCTTTCGGGAAGAGATCTTCCTTCGATTCCATGGCCTGCTGCCAGGTTACTTCCTTGCCGCTATAGGCGGCCATGCGGGCCATGATCGCGGTCATCGTCGTCTTGGTGAAACGCTCCGAGGTGTTGATCGGCTTGTTGGCCCGGATCGAGGCATACATCTCGTCGTGCTCGGTCTGGTAACCGTTGTCCTTCACTCCCGACGGCGCCTGGTAGCGCCACGGATTGTCGCTGTGAATGATGACGTGACGCTTGCTCGCGCTCTCGCCTTGATACACGCCCTTCGAGCCGACGACTTCGTCCGTGTTCGCATTGTAGCAGCGGCCGATCTGGCGGCAAAAATGATAGCCCTTCACGCCATTCTCCCAGCGGAATTCCGCGCCGAAGTGATCGTAGATATTGCCGTATTCGCCGCCCGCGGATTCCACATCCGTGGTGGTGCCATCGGCCTTGCCGAGCTGGTATTTGCCCGGCGGGAGCGCGCCCGGACGCGCCTGGCGTCCGCCCACGCAGACCACGCTGGCCGGCGGTTCGTCCTTCATCGTCCAGAGCATCTTGTCGATGCTGTGAATGGCCTGCTCGACGATGTGATCGCCCGAGAGCCAGGTGAAATAGTACCAGCGGCGGATTTGCCACTCGAGGTCCGTCTTGGTGTTCGTGCGATTCCATTTCGGATAGCGATCCACCGAACCCGTGTAGTAGCTGGAATAGATCGTCCTGATGTCGCCGATCGCGCCCTCGTGGAGCTTCTTGTAAGCCTCGCGATTCGCCTGCGTCCAGCGCCAGACGAAGCCGTCGACCAGCGCGAGATTCTTCTCCTTCGCCTTCTTCGCGCTCTCGATCACCGAGCGCAGGCCCGGACCGTCCACGGCCATCGGCTTCTCGGCGAAGACGTGCTTGCCCGCCTCGATCGCGGCCTTGATGTGCATGGGGCGAAACGCCGGCGTGGTGGTGAGAAGGACCACGTCCACACCACTATCGATGACCTTCTGGTAGGCGTCGAGGCCGACGAACTTGCGCTCTCGGCGACGTTGAATTTTTCCGGCTTGTCCTTGAGCAACGTCTTGAGCGACTCGAGCGATTTGTCGATCGGATCGCGGAAGGCATCGCCCATGGCCCACAGTTCGACATTGCTATCCGCCTGCAGCGCTTGCGAGGCCGCGCCGGTGCCGCGACCGCCGCAGCCGATAAAGCCGATCTTCAGTTTGCGCGAGGGATCGGGCGCACCCATGCTGGTGTGCACGCCGGCCGCAGCCATGGCCGCAGCGGCGGTGGAGACCTTGAGAAAGTCGCGACGAGTAGGGAGAATAAGACTCATGGATTCAGGGAGGTGGTTGGGATGATGGGGAAATAAAAGCCCGTCGGGCGGGCACACTGAATAAGCCGCCGCGCGCATGCTTCTTTGATTGGTTTTGCAGCGAGTTGGTTAAAAAGCACGCTCTTTTTGTGATTCCCGATAGATACGTATTGAAGATTCCACTGCATCATATGTGATGGTTTCACATCATCCCATCGGCATGACGGCAACCCGGCTCCGAGTGGATGTCAGCAAATTGCCGCATAAAGAAAGTTTCTCCAAAGGGAACGCTCTGTAGGCAGTTCCACCCTGTGTTAACTCCCCATGACTCCTAGACGTTTCTTCGCCCTCCTCGTCCTTACCCTCGTCTCGCTCGTGCCCGCTCGCGCGGCGGACCTGGCACCCGCCCCCAAAGCGCCGCACATTTTCTTCCTCATCGGCGAGCCGGAATACAATACCAAGACCACCGTCCCCGCCTTCGCCAAGGCGGAACTCGAGCCGCGCGGCGTGGAGTGCACGTTCTCCGTCCTGCCGGACGACACGAGCAACGACTTCCCAAATATCGAGGCGCTGAAGGATGCGGATCTGCTCTTCATCAGCGTGCGCCGGCACACGCCTTCGCAGGCGGTGATGGCGGCGATTCGTGCGCACATTGCGGCGGGCAAACCGGTGGTCGGCATTCGCACGGCCAGCCACGCCTTTGCCCTGCGCGACAAGAACGCCAAGCCGCCCGCGGGCTATGCCGATTGGCCGGAATTCGATCACGAGATTCTCGGCGGCAATTACAACAACCACTACGCGCACAACCTGGAGACGTGGGCCAAAATCGTTCCTGCGCAGACCCAGCATCCGGTGCTCGCCGGCATCGGTCCGGATGAATTCAAGATCACCTCGCATCTTTACAAGAATCCCGACCTGCCCGCGTGGGTCACGCCGCTCATGACCGCGCGCATCGCGATCGACGGCAAATCCGAGACCCAGCCCATCGCGTGGGTGAACACCAAGGACAACCGCCGCGTCTTCTACACCTCGCTCGGCGCGCCGGAGGACTTCGAGCTCCCGCAATTCCGCAAGCTGCTGCTCAACGGCGTCTTCTGGGCGCTGGGCCGTGCGGTGCCGGTGCCGGGTGTGACCCAGAAGCTGCGCCCGGGTCAGACGAACGCCGCGGCGTCCACGCCGAGTGAGGCGATGCAGACATTCAAGGTGGCCGACGATTTCGTGCTCGAGCAACTCATGACTGAGCCGAATGTGGTGAAGCCGCTCTTCATCAATTTCGACGAACGTGGCCGTATGTGGGTCGTCGAGTATCGCCAGTATCCCGAGCCCGCCGGTCTCAAGGTGCTGAGCCACGATACCTATTGGCGCGCGCAGTACGACAAGGTGCCGCCGCCTCCGCCGCACCAGATTCCCGGCCACGATCGCATCACCATTCACGAGAGCACGAAGGGCGACGGCGTTTACGACAAGCACACCGTCTTCCTTGATGGTCTCAATATCTGCACCTCGGTCGAGCGCGGCCGCGGCGGTGTGTGGGTGCTGAATCCGCCGTATCTGCTTTTCTATCCCGTGAAGCCGGGTGAGGACAAACCGTCGGGGGATCCCGTGGTGCACCTCGCGGGCTTCGGCATCGAGGACACGCACTCGGTGGCGAACAGCTTGCGCTGGGGTCCGGACGGCTGGCTCTACGGGGCGCACGGCAGCACGGTCACGGCCAAGATCATCCGCCCGGGTATCGACAAGGAACCGATCGCCGAGATCGAAGGACAGGACATCTGGCGTTACCAGCCGGAGACCCGCAAGTTCGAGGTCTTCTGCGAGGGCGGCGGCAATACCTTCGGCGTGGAGATGGATTCGAAGGGCCGCATCTTTTCCGGCCACAATGGCGGAGACACGCGCGGCTTCCACTACATGCAAGGTGCGTATCTCAAGAAGGGCTTCGACAAGCACGGCCCGCTCTCGAATCCCTACACCTTCGGCTATTTTGACATGATGCAGCACGAGAAGGTGCAGCGCTTCTCGCATACCTTCCTCATCTACGAGGGCGGGGCGTTCAGCGCGGCGCACGCCGGGCATTTGTTTGGGCCGGAGCCCTTGCAAAATCAGGTGGTGGAGACCGAGATCACGCCGCTGGGTTCGACTTTCAAGACGCACGATCTGCAGCGGCCGGTTACCAGCTCGGATCCGTGGTTCCGTCCGGTGGATATCAAGGCCGGTCCGGACGGCGCCATCTATCTCTGCGACTGGTACGTGCCGCAGCTCGCGCACAATCGCACCTACTCGGATCTCCAGCAGGGCGGCCTCGACCTCGCTCGCGGGCGCATCTATCGCCTGCGCGAAAAGGATGCAAAGCCGGCCCCGCCGGTCGATTACGGCGCGCACAGCATCACCCAGCTCGTGGACGACTTGCACAGCCCGAACAAGTGGGTGCGCCAGACGGTGCAGCGGTTGATTGCCGATCGTCACGACGCCTCGATCGTGCCCGACCTGAAGAAGCAACTCGACACAAGTGACGGCCAATATGCGCTTGAATTGCTTTGGGCCTTGCACGGCAGTGGCGGCCTCGATGCACCGGCCGCAGTGCATCTGCTCGATCACAAGGACCCCTTCGTGCGGCTGTGGACGGCGCGGTTGCTCGGCGATGAAAACACCGTGACTCCGGAGGTCGCGCAGAAGCTCGCCGAGGTGGCGGAACATGAGCCGAATGTCGAGGCGCGCGCGCAATTCGCCTGCACGGCGAAACGTCTCCCGGCGAAGCAGGATTTGCCGATCGTGCGCGCCTTGCTCAATCACGATGAAGACGCGGCCGATCCGCGTGAACCGCTGTTGCTCTGGTGGGCCATCGAGGCGAAGGCGGCGAAGGATCGTGATGCGGTGCTCGCCATGTTCCATGACTCGCCGCTGTGGGATCGCGCGATCGTCAAGCAGGACATCCTCTCGCGCCTCATGCGCCGCTATGCGCAGACCGGTTCGCGCAAGGACCTGGTGACCTGCGCGAGCATCTTCGATATGTCGCCCACGGCGGAGCATTCGAAAATTCTCATGACCGGCTTCGAAGAGGCGTTCAAGGGGCGCCCGCTCTCCGGGTTGCCGGATCAATTGGTCATCGCGATGCAGCGGCATCATGTCGGCTCCGTGGCGCTGTCGTTGCGCCAGGGCGACGCCGGGGCGGTGGAGCAGGCGTTCAAGACCATCGCCGATGAAAAGGCGAAGGCGCAGACGCGGTTGGAGTACATTACCATCCTGGGCGAAGTCAAAGCGGCTGGCAGCGTGCCGGTGCTGCTCGGGGTGATCGAAAAGTCGAAGGACGAATCGCTGCGCAAAGCGGCGCTCGGCGCGCTCTCGCCCTACGATGACGCGGAGATTCCCAAACGCGTCGTGACGGATTTTCCGAAGCTGGGCAAGGCCTCGCAATCCGCGGCGCTGAGCCTGCTTTCCCGCCGGGCCAATTACGCAGCACAGCTCGTCAGTGCCGTGGAAAGTGGCGGTATCCCGCACGCCGAAGTGCCGTTGGAAGTGGTGCGCAAGATCAAGCTCTTCACGTCCGATGATCTGCCGGCTCGCACGGAAAAGATCTGGGGTTTGGCCGGTCGCTCCACGACCGCCGAGATGACGCAGAAGATCAAGCGCCTCGGCGTGATGCTGCGCGATGGCGGCACGGGCGATCCTTACAAGGGTTACACCGTCTTCATGGGGACCTGCGGCGCCTGCCATACCTTGCACAATCAAGGCGGACAGGTCGGCCCCGATCTCACCAAGTTCAAGCGCGACGACCTCGACACGCTATTGCTCAACATCGTCAATCCCAGCGCGGAAATTCGTGAAGGATACGAGAACTTTCTCGTCACCACGAAGGATGGCCGGATCATCAACGGCTTCCTCGCCGAACAGGATCCGCAAGTCGTCGTCCTGCGCGGGCTCGATGGCCAGAACGTGTCACTGCCCCGCACCCAGATTGCCGAGATGAAGAATGCCGGCGTATCGCTGATGCCCGAAGGCCTGCTCGACGCATTCAGCGATCAGCAAGTGCGCGACCTCTTCACCTACCTGCGCACGAGCCAACCGCTGCCGATGAAAGCCGGCGGCGGCGCGCCGTAGGCCCTGGGGAGGACGCCTCCGATTTTTGAAGGCCGTTGGATCGGGCGCCGGTGGAGAGCAAAATCATTCGAACTGATGCAATCGGATTGCAGCGCTCTTCGTTGTCCTTGTGTGCGGTGATGTCTCACCCGCGAACTCCACATCAACAACCAGCATACCTATGATTGCCAAAACTTCGAAGCTCACCCGCATGGCGCTCTCCGCAGCCGCCGTGCTCTGCCTCGGCGCCACCGCCATGGCCGGCCCCGATCCCATGTATATCATGCTCAACGGCAAGATGATGAAAGTCACGCCCATGACCAGGGACGTGACGATGAAGAACGGTTGCAAAGTGTGTTGCGTCGGTACCTACACCGACGCCAAGGGTAAGACCGTCTACCTGAAAAGCGGCGATATGGTTTCGACCGAGGGCATGCTGATGAAGCCCTATGCCAGGTCCTTGCACGGTGGTGGGCAATAACCAAGGCCGGGGACTTGGTCGTCAACCGGGTTCCCGGCGGTAAGACCCGGCCTAATGGAAGTACTGCTCGTGAATGAGCTGATACTCCCCAAGCTTCTTCACCGAGTATTTCTTGCCCTTCGCGATCCAGCCGCGCTCCATCATGTAGGTATTCAATTCGCCGGCGATCATGCGTGAAGTGCGTGCCGCATCGTCGGTCACGCCCATCATGGATTGCGTGGTCATGCTCATCGCCGCGCTGCCGGGACCGGAGCTTTCGAGCAAGCCGGGCATGGCGTTGCTGCCGCCGGTCGTTTCGAAAGTCAGGAACGGTTTGCCATTGCCGGCAAGATCGATGACCGAGACCCGCGTCTCCATCTTGGAGCCACCGGCGCCCAGACCGACGAGGGCCCGCAATTCGCGATTGCCGGTGTTCACGCGTAGGAATTCGCCCGTGATCAGCCAACCCTGGCGCGGCAGTCGATGCGCATCGGCCGCACGTTCGGCCGGGACGACGTGTTCGTTGACGCACTTCGTGACGTAATTGGCCAGCGTCTCCGCGGTCTTGTGTTTGAACGACTCGGGGTCTTTGGCTTCTGTGCCGGCGATCTTATAGGCGCCCTTCGTCGTGTCGAAAGCAGCCACATAAATCTTCGCGGGCTTCTGGACCGGCTTGCTGGCCTCTCGATGCTCGCCCTTCACACTGACCGAAGCGCACGAGGAAAGAAGCAGGAGGGCGATGGGAACCAGACCGACAGCGATGTTTTTCATAGCTACACTTTATAACGCTTATATAGCGCCCAGTGGCCGTGGCAATCTATTGCGATGGGCAGGGCGATTCCACCAAATAGGACCGATAGGAGGCATAGGACGAATAGGAGGGATAGGATCCCATACCTCCTATTCCTCCCATCAAGCCAGCCGTTCGCTGGTCTCCGCCTTCAGCAAATCGTCGATGTTCTCGCGGCGCGAGATGATCTCCACGCTGCCGTCGTCCTCCAGCCAGAGCTGCGGGGCGCGGCCGATGGAGTTGTAGTTGCTCGACATGGCGTAACCGTAGGCGCCGGCATCGCGCAGGGTGAGCAGGTCGCCCGCGGCGGGACGGGGCAGAAGGCGCGGGGCGAGCAATTCGCGATCGTCACGGGTGAAGATATCGCCGCTCTCGCAGAGCGGGCCGGCGACCACAATGGGCTCGCGCGGGACATTCGGGTCTTCGTCGTCCTTGCCCACGATATCGATGGCGTGATAGCTGCCGTACATCGCCGGGCGAACGAGATCGACGAAGCCGGCATCGACCATGGCGAAGGTCGCGCCGCTGCCTTTTTCGTTGCTGCGAGTCTGCTTCACATCGGTCACTCTAGTAACCAGCGTGCACCCCGGCGCGACATAGTAGCGGCCCGGTTCGATTTCCAATCGCAGGTCCCGACGCGCCTTGGAGACGAGTCGCTGGTGGCACGAAGCGAAGAGTTCGTGCAGCGGTTCGATCGGCACTTGGGCGCCGTGGTCGCGGTAGTTGTGCGGAATGCCACCGCCGAGACTGATGGTGTTGACCTTGGTAAACTTCTCCAGCAGCGTGACGAATTCCGCGGCGAGGCGGGTGAGGTTGTCGTGCAGTTCCTGAAATTGCGGACCGCTGCCGATGTGGGCGTGCAGCATGGTGATCTCCAGACCCGCCTTGTCGGCCATTTCCTTGGTGGCGAACAAATCCTCGAGCCAGATGCCGTGCTTCGAGCTCGGACCGCCGGTATCGCAGGCATTCACGTGGCCGTGGCCGAAGCCGGGATTCACGCGCACCGAGATCGGGCCGCTGTAGCCGGCCTTCTTCAGGTCGGCGATTTGTCCGGGCGAACCGATGTTCGGCAGGATGCCGTTTTCGAGCACGACCGGCAGCGCGTTGTCGCGGAAGACATCGCAGGTCAGGCAGATGACTGGCGGCTGATGTCCAGTCGGATGTCCGGCCCGGAGCGCGCGGAGCACTTCGTTGCCGGAGACGGCATCGATCCAGATGTTCGCCGCCTTCATCTCCTTGAGCACCTTGGTCGCCGGGCAGGCTTTCATCGCAAACCGCGCCTGCACGCCCTCCGTATCGGTCAGGAATTGGATGTCGGCGATCCGCTGGCGGATGACACGGGCGTCATAAAGCCAGAAGGGCGTGCCGACTTTTTCGGCGAGCGAGCGGAGCAGGGCGGGCGGGTGATTCATGGAAAAGGGGGCGAAGCATGCGATGAACCCGGGCGAGGGTGCAAGCCGGGGATTGGAGGGAGAATGCCGAATGCGGAATGACGAATGATTCCGCTACGCGGGAACGAATGACGAAGTTGCTGCAATCCGCAATTGGCAATCGGCAATTGGCAATCGAGAATGTCTTTTCCATGAATTCCGCCCGTATTGAAATCGATCTTGGCCCGCGCAGTTACCCGATCGCGATCGGGAACAATTTGCTGCCCGTGCTCGGGAAGATCTTGCGGTCCCATGGGATGCGGCAGGCGGATGCGTTCATCATTACCAATCCGCAGGTCGGCGGGTTGTATTTTGACCGGGTGCGAGCGGCGCTGGAGGCGGCGGAGTTTCGTCGCGTGGTGCGGCACGATATTCCGGCGAGCGAAGAGGGGAAGAATTGGGATGAATTCTCGTCGACATGTGCGGCCTTGCTGAAGGCGTTTCCGGATACGGGATCGGTTCCGCTGGTGATCTTGCTCGGCGGCGGGGTCGTCGGAGATCTCGGTGGATTTGCCGCGGGAGTTTTTCGTCGTGGCGTGCCGTTCGTGCAGATGCCCACGACACTGCTCGCCGCCGTGGACTCGAGTGTCGGCGGCAAGGTCGCGGTGAATTTCGGCGGTGTGAAAAATATCATGGGCATCTTCAACCAGCCGCGGTTGGTGGTCTGCGATCTCGATCTGTTGAGCACGCTCGATCCTCGCGAAGTGCGGAGTGGGACGAGCGAAATCATCAAGTACGGTGGCGTGTGCTCGGCGTCGCTTTTCGAGCAATTGGAGCGCGGCGATCTGGAGAAGCTGCTGGCTTTGGACCCGACGGTGCTCACGGATATCGTCGCGCAATGCGTCGCCTTGAAAGCGCGCGTGGTGGAGCAGGACGAGTTCGATAAGAAGGGCATCCGCAATGTGCTCAACTTTGGCCATACCATCGGGCATGGACTGGAGTTGAGCGCCGACTACGCGCTGACCCACGGTGAGGCCATCGCCATTGGCATGATCGCCGCGACGCGGTTGGCGGTGAAGTTGGGGGTGTGCCCACAGTCCTTCCTCGATCGTTTGCAGAAGCTCATCGAGCGCGCAGGGTTGCCGATTTCCTTTGCCGATCAACCGGGGCTGTTCGACCGCGTCGTGCGGGCGATGCAGATGGACAAGAAATTCCGCGACGGAAAGAACGTCTTCGTTTTACCGACCACCGTCGGCGCATGGCAACAGGTGGAGAACGTCGATTGGGCGCTGGTCCATGAGGTCGTGCGGTCGGTGCTGCATTGACGTCGGGAGAATTTTAAAACGCAGAGACGCGGAGGCGCAGAGGTCGCAGAGAGGAAGCTTTCGTAGTGCCCTCGATTTGGGTGCCCGGCCTCTTCTGCCTCTTCGGTGCTAACTTGGAAAAGGTACGCAGCCTGCGCAGATTTTTTGACCCCGAATGGACGCCAATGAACACGAATAGAGGAGGGAAATGAATGCGTTTCCGATTCGCGTCCATTAGCGTCCATTAGCGGTTTTTACTCCACCAGTCCCTCTTACACTTCTTCTCTGCGTCTCTGCGGCCTCTGCGTTTAAAAAATCTTTGGTTGCGGCTCTGCGCTTTTCCTAATGGTGGAACTGCTTCCAAAAGGTGACCGCGGACATGGCGAAGCCGATGCCGGTGATCAACCGGCGCACGGCGATCTGCGGCAGGCGTTGGGAGTAGTGCGCGCCGAGCCAGTAGCCGGCCAGCGCGCCAACCGTCATGATGCCCATCTTCTGCCAGTCGATGAGTCCGCTGCAGGTGAAGACCACGGCGGCCACGAGGTTGATCAGCGAGCCGAGGACGTTCTTGAGGGCGTTCATCTCGTGGATATTCGAGAGGCCGAGGAAGCCGAGCGAAGCCAGCATGAGGATGCCGATGCCCGCGCCGAAGTAGCCGCCATAAACAGCCACCGCGAACTGGAAGACGATCGCCACCCACAAGCCGGTTTGCCCTTTGTGCGGCGTGGCAGCCTCGCGCTTGGCCATCTGGCGAAAGAGGTTCTGCGCGAGAAAGAGCACCGTAGCGAAAAGAATCAGGAACGGAACGAGCCGGGCGAAAAATTTGTCGCTCGTATGGGTGAGCAACCAGCTTCCCAGCCATCCGCCAACGAGGCTTACGGGGACGAAACGGACCAGCCATTTTTTGATCGCCGCGATGTACTGGCGAAAGCCGAAGATGCTGCCCGTCGTGCCGATGACCAGTGCGAGGGTGCTCGTGGCATTGGCGACAATCGGCGGCGTGCCGCAGAGCAGCAGCGTGGGAAAGGTGAGCAAAGTGCCGCCCCCGGCGATGGCATTGATCGCTCCTGCGGCTGTGGCCGAGGCGACAAGGGCGAAAATTTCGTATCCAGACATGAGGTCGCGCACTTTCCAGAATTCGCGCAGGGGCGCAAGCCTCGCGCGAGGTCCGCTGCTAAAGTAATCCGGCCCGTAACACGATCAGGAAGATGGTTGCGTCGGCGACGATGTGAGCGAGCACGGGCAGACCGAGGCCAGCGGTAAAGACCCGGAGCCAGCCGAGCATCAGACCGTAGATGCCCGCCAGCACGGCGCCGAGCGGGCCGGGTGGATACCCGTGCATGTGGCCGTAGCCGAAGAGCGCGGCGGTAACGATCACCGTCATCGGCGTGCTCACCTGCGACTCAATGGCGGTGAAGAGGATGCCGCGAAAGATCAGTTCCTCGAGGAAGGCATTGAGGATCGCGAAGACGATGCCGGCGATGATGATCTCATCGCCGGGCAGCTTTGGTAGAGCGGCAGCGTAAGCGTGCAGATCCGGTCGCGACCAATGCTGGAACAGCAGCAAAGTCACCGAAGACAAAATCGCAATGCCGACGGTGGCGAGCACGGCGGTCGCGTTTACCCGGCCAAATGCCCAGCCGGTAAACGTCGCTCGCAACGGCCGCACCAGCCTCGCGAGGGCAAAGTAGCCGGCGAGGGGCGCGATCCAGATGAGCGGCCAGGTGCGAAAGATCGGCACGAAGGTCGCCGCGATGAGCAGGGCGAAGAAAAGGAAACCGTGGAGCGCTTTCCGATCTGCCGCCGTGCCGCGCTCAGGCATGATGGAACAAGGGCAGCAGCGAATTCACGATCAGGATGAGCGTGATGGACATCACGGCGATGCCTGTTTCCACCACCGTCCAGGTCTTGAGGGTTTGCGGAATGTCCATGCCGAAGTATTCCTTCACCAGCCAGAAGCCGCCGTCGTTGACGTGCGAGAGGACAAGCGAACCGGCGCCCATGGAGAGGACGAGGAGTTCTTTGTTGATGTGTGGGTCGGCTTGAACGAAAGGCAGCATGATGCTGGCAGCGGTTTGGACGGAGACCGTCGCAGATCCGACGGCGACACGCAGCATGCCCGCGATGAGCCAGCCGAGGAGCAGGGGCGACATGTGCAAATGGCCGCCGACATCCGCCAATGCCTTGCCGACGCCTGAATCATTCAGGACTCTACTGAAGCCGCCGCCTGCGGCGATGACCAGCAACACTCCCGCCGCGGGGGCGAGGCAGTCTTCGGAAAAACGCAGAATCTGGTGGGAGTTGAGCCCACAGGCACGCCCGAAACTCCAGAAGGAGAAGAGGACAGCGACGAGCATCGCCACCGTGGGGTCACCGATGAACTCGGCCCATATCCGGAAATCCGCCTGCCACGTGCCGGCGACAGCGCCATTCGCGAACCAAGGCAGTTCAACCGCCGTTTTGACGAGCATGAGCAGAACGGGCAACAGGATGGTGAAAATGCTGATGCCAAAACCAGGCGTGTGCGGAGCGCTCGGCTTGGCGCTTGCGCTTTCACCGAGTCCGGCGAAGCCGACCTTCACGCGAGGTGTGACCCAGCGGGCGAGGAGCGGACCGGTCACGAGCGCCACCGGTGGACCCACGACCAGCAGGGACCAGGCGATCGTTTTGCCTACGTCGGCTCCAAGAATACCAATGGCGGCCAGCGGTCCTGGATGCGGAGGAATGAGCCCGTGGGCCGTCGATAACCCGGCGGCCAGCGGAAGGCCGATCCGCAGAATGGGAGTCTTGGTCTCGCGAGCGAGGGCAAAGGCAATCGGGCCGAGCAGGAGTAACCCAACTTGGAAGAACACCGAAACGCCAATGATGAAGGCCGCCACCATCATTGCGTAGTCGACTCGTTCTGTACCAAAGAAACGAGTGATTCCCGAAGCGACTACGGTGGCGCCACCTGATTCGGCGAGCATCTTGCCCAGCATCGTGCCGAGGCCGATGATCATGGCCAACTGCGCCATCGTGTGGGCGACGCCTTCGCCGAAGGCATCGACCACGTGCTTGGGTTCCATGCCTGCGGCCAGTCCCAGGAGCAGCGAAACGATGGTAATGGAGATGATCGCGTTGAGCTTGAATTTCGCGATGAGCAGGACGAGAGCGACGATCGCGATGGCTGCGACGAGCAGCAGCGCGCTAGCCCAAGTTCGACAGTTACGAAGTTAGTTGGGTTGATTTTGAAGGGCTTACGTTGATTAAAGGCGGTTTTTCTCCACTACATTTTCGATGATTTTCGGACGCGTGGGCAGTTTCAGGCCCAAGTGAGCCAGCAGATCGGCGGCCAGCGGTTCGGGTTTGCTGACTAGGCGCAGCCGGGTTTCGCCGCGGTCACGGACGTTGAACAAGAGGTCCATGGAATGAATGGTGCCGAGTTCCTGCACCACTTGCCGAGCGGTGTCTCCCATGGCCTTGGCTTTGAGCCAGAGTTCCAAGGTGCGCCACATGACCAGCGCCAGGAAGCAGACCAGGATGTGGGCCTGCACCCGATCTTCTTTTTGATGAAAGACTGGGCGCAGTCCCAAGTCGCTCTTGCTGGTCCGAAAGGCGTCTTCGACTTCCGTCAGTTGGATATACCAACGCCAAAGCTTGCCGGGATCTTCTTCGGTGCAGTTGGTGCGCAGCAGATAGGCGCCATGGGCGGCTTGCGCCCATTCGGTTTTGCTCGGGTCTTCGCTGACGCGCAGTCCGACCGCGCGGCCTTTTCCCACGAGCACTTCGACTGCGAAGAGCTTTTCGGCGGCGGTATTGCGCCCAAGCCATTTGCCGATGCGCCGTTCGATCACCCGGGGTGACTTGGGCCGGCTTTTTGCGCAACGCGGCATCGATCTGCGCGAGCTTCTTGCGCAGCCGCTCTTGGTTGCCCGCGCAGCTTGGCCTTT
>NZ_ABVL01000014.1 GCF_000173075.1 Chthoniobacter flavus Ellin428 | reverse complement strand
TTTCCTGGGCACCGACGGCGCGGCGCCCACCGGCACGCGCATCATTTGCGATGCGGAAATTGGATTGTGAGACAATCCCCCAACTTACTTCGGCAACTGCAATTCCATGACCTCGGTGGGCAGAACCTCGGGTGGCCGCACGCTCACCTTTCCGGACTCGTCACGCTTCAGGGTCGCAGCGGACGCCGGGGTGTGAACGATCTTACAACCCGCCCGCATCAGAGCATATTTGGTTAGCGTCTCGGGATGGAATCGGCAGCCTTCGGCCAGCCAACGGTCCAGGCATGGCCACCAGCAATAGGCCTCCGCAGCGTGTTTTCCCAAAACAGCGAAGCGATCGTTCACGCCATCGAAACTCCCCCACCACGGCACCACCGCGGTGGTCGGAGAAATATCCGGCAAACCCTGGACGCCGACGAAAAACCACTGATCGGGACGCAAACGGATGTAAACATCGTAGTCGTTTCCACTCGTCGCCGACCACTCGTAAACCCGACGCAGATGCCAGGCCTGCCGCAGAATGCGCTGGACGATCGTGCGATCGTGCAACCCCTCGCCGATATAAAAATTGCCGCCGACCGATTTTGCGCGGTAGTCGCGTTCGTCCAGCGTCGGCTGATTCACCTTTTCCAGCAGGCAAACCCGGAGGCCAGTATTGGCCAGCAAGGATGCCTGCGCGGAGTCCGATCCATCCGCGACGCTGATCCACAAATCCGCCGAGGGAAAATGGGCCAGAACCTGCCGCTGGATGCTCGGCAGGCAAACATCCAGCGTCCGACACTGGCCGGAGACCAGAATAGCGACTCTCATTCGGATAACCCGGCTTTCCGAACGGCAAGCCGGGGTGGGAGTTTGCGGCGGAAGAAACGCGCCATCTGTTTGGGGGAAACCTCGCCGATCTAAATCAAGCCGGGCCGAGCCCCAGCGATTCGTCGCCAAAGAGCCCCGAATGCTCGTCCTTGCCGAGCAAATCCGGCTGGGTCAATTCCTGCTGCCCGATGAAGAGCTCGCCGCTGAAGATCCCACCGCGCTCGATGTTGATCGCCTTGGCGTAGACCACTCCCTCCAGGCAGCCGCCCTTGGCAATAGTCACGCCCGTCTCACACATGATGCGCGCGGAAATCTTCCCGTGAATCTCCACGGAATGGACTTTCACCGGGCGGACGAATTCCACGTCGGCCCGCTTGACGATATTGAGGTGATGCGTGTCGACGCTGCCGAGCAGCTTCCCTTGCATCTTCACCGAGACGATGCCGGTGCAGAAGAGATTGCCGCGCAATTTGCCTTCGATGTACGCAGAGCCGCACGAGACCTTGGAGCTCGTGATCTCCCCTTTCGAGGTCACGACCACGTCTCCCTGGGTCTGAATGCTACGACCGAACGGACCGCTGATCTTGAAATCGCGGAGATCGATGTAGGAACCGCAACCCGGACAGATGCTTGACTGCGCGGAAGTACTGACCTGCTGCCGGTGTCCGCAGCTAAAACAGCAGATGTCGCGAATCTTCTCGCCCTGGACAAGCTTGGTGATCTTGTCGAGAAACGAGGGCGCCTTGAGGCTCGTGACCTCTTTGGCGAGCAACTTCTCTATGCTGTAGTGCTGGCCGCACTTCCGGCAGAAGGTCGACTTGGCGTAAGCAGACTCAAGCTGACTGAAGCCGCAGTGCGGGCAATCAGCGCTGATCTTTTCGGGTTGCTTCGGTGTATTAGGACTGGCCACAGAGGGCCGCGATTACCGGGCGGGTGCGGGTTGCGGCGCCGGAGGGCGCGGCGCTTCCGATTGCTGCTTGATGGCGCCCTTGACCGGAGTGACCTCCGATTTACCGACAAACGTCGCACCGTCCTCGATCACCAGACGAGCGGCCTTCAGGTCGCCTTGCAGAACCGCGCGGCCCTTGAGCTCGCAGCGCTCTTCGACGGTGATGTTGCCGTGCACTTTGCCGAGCACGGTCACGGACTTCGTTTTGATTTCGCCACGGATTTCGGCATTTTCACCGACGGTCAAAATGCCGGCGGAAGTGATTTCGCCTTCGACTTTACCGTCGATGACGAGTTCGTTTTGAAACTTGATGGAACCCTTGATTTCAACGTCAGCGGAAAGCAGGTTTTTGCCAGAGATTGGATCAGCCATGATTGGTTTTGGTGTGTGTGATACGGGTGCGGGTACAGATACAGGCGGAGCGGGGGGAGTGGGCTCTTCAGCCTCATCGGAACCCTTCGCTTCGCCCGAGCGTAGTCGGTTAAACACGGGCGACTATTCTGTGCGGCCTTGGGGGTGTCAAGGGTTTGATCGAAAGAGTTGATTCATGGCGGCATGAGATTGATTTCGTGCGCGATTTCTTCCGCCGGATACGTCCAAATTTCGCTGAGCGTGGGATGGTAATGCGGGATGTGCATCAGATCGCGGGCCGTGGCCCGGAAATGCATGGCCACGACGATCTCGTGGATGAGTTCCGCGGCATCCGGCCCGATGCAGGAAGCACCGATGATTTGCTGGCTGTCGCGCTCGGCGATGAGTTTCACAAAACCGTGCTGGGAACCGTGAATCATGGCTTTGCCGTGGTCGGCAAATGGATATTTTGCGACGACGATCTTATGCTTTTTGCGGGCATCCCGCTCAGTGAGCCCGACTGCGGCCACCTGGGGATCCGTGAAGACGGCGAAGAGCGCGAGGCGGTAGTCGGTTTTTTCCATCGCACCATCGAGATGACCGAGTGTGCGCGCGGCATTGCGCGCGGCGATCTCGGCTTGCTGGATGGCAATGTGTACGACTTCCACCGGACCACAGACATCACCGGCGGCGAAAATGTGAGTCGGCCCGCAGCGCTGGTGTAAATCAGCCGCGATGGAGTGATGCCCGGTCTTCACTCCGGCCCTTGCGAGTTGCAGCTTCTCGATCGCCGGAGCACGCCCCAAGGCGTAGACGATTTCCTCCGCATCGATCGAGCGCTCCTTCCCCTCATGGAAAAAGTGGACGCGCTTCAACGCGCCGACGCGCTCGACTCTGAGCAGCTTGGTCTTCCGGCAGATCTCCATGCCGCGATGCTCCAGCGCTTTGACCAATTCCTCCGCGACGTCGGCATCGGTCTCCTTCAGCACTTGTTCGCTGCGCTGGATGACGGTAACGCGCGAGCCGATTCCCTGGTAGTAGCTCGCCAGTTCCAGCGCGATCGCGCCACCGCCGAGCAACACGACCGAGGCCGGAATGTGCTCGCTGTCGAGCACCTCGTCGCTGGTCCAGCATCCCGTCTCACGCAGGCCGGGAATATCGTGCCACTGGATGCTTGATCCAGTAGCGATGAGGAAGGTCCGCGCAGTGAGCGTGCGCGTGCCCCCGTCGAGCAAACGCACCTCGACGGTGTGCGCATCGACGAACGCGGCTTCGCCGCGGATGAAATCGAATTTTCCATTTTCGAGCTGCCCTCGGCGGTGGTCGGCAAATTCGCCGATGAGCTTGCGCTTGCGCGCGCGAATCGCCGCTCCATCCGCGCCCTGGTATGCGGCGCGTAATCCAAACTCGCCCGCGTGGCGAATCTCCTCCGCGCGATGCCCGCTCTCGAGCAAGGTCTTGCTCGGCATGCAGCCGCGCAGAATGCACAAGCCGCCCACCTCGGGCCCACCCTCGATCACCGCGGTCTTCAGTCCCAGCCGCGAAGCCGTCGCCGCGCCGGCATAGCCCGCGCTGCCGCCACCGATCACAATAAAATCGAAATCCGATTCACTCATTTGGGTAGTGTAGCATTATCCACTTCGTAGAGGCGATAGAAGCGCAGCCCATCCGGCCGCACCGCCACGCGCCCACTCCACTCCACGAGAAAATCCGGGGCATCCTCCGGGTGATCCCAAAGCGTCACGGCCAGCGGTTTTTCGGGCGGCTTCTCCTTGAGCAATTCGGCCGACATTTCGACATCGCGCGAGGAATCGTCCGACACCACCCAGAACACACGACGTCTCCGCAAAATCTCTGCCGCCGTCGCGGCATCGCCGCTCAAAAAGAAACGCGCGGTATCGACAATGCCGGACAGGCTCTCGTGCGAACTGCCGGCCACACCGGGTTGTCCCGACCAGTAGGCGATCTCCGGCGACAGCCACCATGAAGCGAGAAACGGCCCGCCATTCTGGCTCATTACATTGGACGCAAGGCCGCGCAGCGCGACCAACTCCGCGCGTTTCATGTTGCGCTGATCCTGCATGAGATCATCGGGGAAAAGACTCTTGTCCCACGCGTCCATGACCGGCCACCAACCCACGACGAAGAAGAGCCACGCCGCCCACCCACGCCGCAGCGCCTGCATCTGCCAGGGCAACGTCCACGCAAAGACGATGCCGAGGAAGTATCCCCACCGCGCCTGCCACATCGAAAGCGCCGTGATGACCACGAGCATGACCAACATCGGCAGCGCGCGACGATCCTCGCGTCGGGCGAGCCATAACAAAACAACGCTGGCCAGGCACCACCACCCCACCCACGGAAAGAGTTGCACGAAGCTTAAGCGCGACAGTTCACCAATCTGCCCTTCCCAATTCCCGAAATACTGCCGGATCGCCGCATCGGGCATCGCCACCGGCCAGCCTTCGAGCAGAATCGAAAACACCACGATCGCCAGACCGGCCACCGCTCCCGGCACCCGTGGCCGCGAGAGAAACGCCCGCCGATCCAGCGCCAGCCAAAGCGCCCCGGTCACCACCAGCATAATGATCGGCTCATAGAGCGACACCCACAGACTCATGCCCCACGCGATCCCGCTCACCAATCCCCAGCGCCGCTCACTCGCCAGCGATTCCGCATCCGGCGATTCCGCTTTCCGCGCCAGCGCGAGTTCTGCGCCGAGCGCGACGGTGAGCGTGAGCATGAGTAGCGATTGATGATCCGGCCGCCCCAGCACGGTGCCATGCACCAGGATCGGACTGAGCGCATAAAACAACAGCGCCGCGCCCCCAAACCGCACGCGAAACCTGGCCAGCCACCAGGCCAGAAACAGCGCCCCGGCCACACCGAGCAGCGGCGAGACGAGCGCTCCAGCCAAATCGAGCGTCTGCGCGCGCAGCACACTCGGCTTCTGCGCATTGCCGAAGACCTTGAAGAGTCCATCGAGCGTCCACTTGAGGCTCACGATCAAATAGTCGAACGGCGCCGTCGTATGCGCGGTCACCCCTTGCGGCCAGTTTTCGAAATCGTGGTGTCGCACGATCGTTCCAGGATGTTCCACGATCATTTTCGCGCGGGTCATCCGCGAATAGCAATCCGGGTCCAAAAAGTAAATGTGGCCCTCCACGAAAACCTCGCGGATATTCCAGCACCGCACCCCTAGCGTTAATACGAGGCATAGGATTATCCAGCCGAGTCGGAGGGCGGTTTTCACGAGAAGCGAATTATGACGCAATTCGCCTCCTGTCCACCTACATATTGTGGTATGTTCATTTGAATAGCACAATTGGTTGGATAAAAGCTGGCGCTGGCGGAAAAAAAGCGTTGTGGGCTTCCATGCCCAAACCTACATTGAACTGAGTAATTTTTTCCCACCCGCTTTATGGCCGATTCTGCTGTCTCAAACTCCGAAACTGCTGCTACCAAAACGCAGTATACTGCTGACGACTTGAGTTCGTTGAAAGGACTCGAGGCGGTGCGCAAAAAGCCGGGCATGTACATTGGCGGAACGGACGAAAGGGCGCTGCATCATTGCGTGAGTGAAGTGCTCGACAATTCGGTCGACGAATTCCTGGCCGGCTACTGCACGCACATCGATGTCACGATTCACTCGGATGGATCGATCTCCATTCGCGACAATGGCCGCGGTATCCCGGTGGACATCAACAAGGAGGAAGGCATCCCCGGCGTCGAGCTCGTGCTCACCCGCCTGCACTCCGGAGGCAAATACGGCCAGGGCAACTACGAATACTCCGGCGGCACGCACGGCGTCGGGGCGAAATGCGTCAACGCCGTTTCCGAATGGTTCAAGGTGGAAGTCACGCGCGATGGCAAAATCCACGCCATGTCGTTCGAGCGTGGCACGACCAAGCAGCAGCTTCACGTCATCGCCGAGGTGAAGAACAATCGCCACACCGGCACCCTCATCACTTTCAAGCCCGATCCGGAAATTTTTCACGAGACTACGGAGTTCAAGAGCGAGCGCATTATCACCCGCTTGAATGATCTCGCGTATATCAATGCGCCGCTCTCCTTCACCTTCCTCGACGAGCGCACCGAGGGCGCGCGTCCCGTGCAGATCGTGCACCCCAAGGGAGTCGAGGATTTCGTGGCGCGACTCTCGGAAAATAAAACGCTCGTGCACCCCAAGCCCATCCTCGTGAAGGGCACTCGCGACCGCATCATCGTGGAGTTCGGCCTGCACTACAATGACAGCTACAACGAGCAGCTCCTCTGTTACACGAATGCCGTGCCGAATCCGGATGGGGGCACGCACTCCAGCGGCTTCCGCGGTTCGCTTACTCGCGCGATCAATCAGTACGCCAAGAACAACTCGCTGCTGAAAGACAAGGACCCGGCCATTACCGGCAACGACGTGCTCGAAGGTGTCGCCGCCGTGGTCAGCGTGAAGCATCCGGATCCGCGCTTCGAATCGCAGACCAAGGTGAAGCTCATCTCGCCCGAGGTGGAAAGCATCGTCGGCTCGATTAGCTACGAGGGGCTCATGCTCCACTTCGATCAGAACCCCGGCGTTGGCAAAAAGATCATCGACAAGTGTCTCATGGCCGCGCGTGCTCGCGAAGCCGCGCGCAAGGCTCGCGAGACCGTCCGCAAGGGTGCGATGACCGGCGGCGGCCTGCCCGGCAAGCTCGCCGACTGCTCCGAACGTGACCCTGAGCTCACCGAACTCTACGTCGTCGAGGGCGACTCAGCCGGTGGCTCCGCCAAACAAGGGCGCGACCGACGTTTTCAGGCGATCCTTCCCATCAAGGGCAAAATCATCAACGTGGAGAAGGCGCGTCTCGACAAGGTGCTGCAGAATACCGAAATCCAGACGCTGATCACCGCCATCGGCACTGGCATCGGGATGGCTACCAGCGAAAAGGAAAAGGAGAACGAGGGCACCTTCGACATCAAACGGCTCCGCTACGGCCGCATCATCATCATGACCGATGCCGACGTCGACGGTTCGCACATCCGCACTCTGCTGCTGACTTTCTTCTACCGGCAAATGCCCGAGCTCGTCCGCGGCGGCCACGTCTACATCGCCTGTCCGCCGCTTTACCTCATTAAACGCAAGAAGCGCGAGGAATACGTCGAGGACGACGCCGCCCTCAACCGCATCCTCATCACGCTCGGCTCCGAGGACGTGAAGCTGAAGAATCTCGCCGACGGCAAAATCTTCACCGCCACGCAGCTCAAGGAATTGCTCGATCTGCTCGAGCGTCTGGCCAAGTTCAGCGAAGCCATCCGGCGGCACGGCGGTGACTTCGAGCAATATCTCGCCCGGCGCGACTCCACGACCGGCGCCTTCCCCGCTTATATGGTGAAGGTGCGCGACGGCAACAATGAGAGCGTCGAGTACTTCCTCGATGAGGCCGCCGTCCGTGGCTACCACGAGGACAATCGCGACCTCGGCCTCTTTGAAGATCCCGCACCCGAAAATCCCGTCGAGGGGGAAGCTCTCGCGGAAAAACCAGTCGCCTCCCGAAAGAAGGAGGAAGGTCCGGTCCGCCGTGCCCGTCTCATCGAGTTGCACGAGTCCGACGCCGTGCAAAAGCTCGTGGCGGACATTGCCCGCAAGGGACTAATGATCGAGCATTTCGCGGACAGCGATCATCCCATCTTCGAGCTCATCGAAGGCGAAGGCGACAAGGCGATTACCCACTCCCTCTTCACCGTCCCCGAGATTCACAGCAAGGTCATCGAGATCGGCAAAAAGGGGCTGAGCATTCAGCGGTTCAAGGGTCTCGGCGAAATGAATCCGAAACAGCTCTACGAGACGACGATGGACCCGAACAAACGCAAGATGTGGAGGGTCGAACTCAACGAAGACAACGCCGTCGAAGCCGACCGCATGTTCACCATCTTGATGGGCGACGTCGTCGAACCCCGCCGTCAGTTCATCGAAGACAACGCGCTGAATGCGCGACTGGATGTGTGACGACGTGAAATGCCGTCGCTCTACGTCATTGCCGGTCCGAATGGTGCGGGAAAGACGACTTTCGTACGTGACTTTCTCCGATACGATTTTGCGGTCCTCGACTTCCTTAAAATAACGTTATGAAGCCCGAAACCTTTCCTCTCGCCCGTGGCGTTCCGATGGAACTGTTGACGGAACGTGGCCTCAATCGCTCGTTTATCAAGGTCGTCGAAGAACATCAGCGCGATGGCCGCCCAGTGGTCACGCGGCGCGATGGAAAGCCAGCGTTCGTGCCCGCAGAAGAGCTGACTGAGGAAGTTGCCGAGGCACGCCGGCGCATTGCCGAGTTGGACGAAGAAATCGCCAGATATCGCTGCGCTCCATTTTCGGTGAACGAAACGCCAGAAGATTAAGCACGACGCAAAATCCCAGTCGTGAATTAAACACCCCCGAATTTCCGTTTTCTCATGCCCAACCAGAACCCCAACGAAAAAGTCCAGCCGATGAACGTCGCCGAGGAGATGTCGAAGTCGTTTCTCGACTACTCGATGTCCGTCATCATCAGCCGTGCGCTGCCGGATGCGCGCGATGGGCTCAAGCCTTCCCAACGCCGCATCCTCGTCACGATGAATGACCTCGGCGTGTTGCCCAATCGCAAGCACATCAAGTGCGCGAAGATCGTCGGCGACACCATGGGTAACTATCACCCGCACGGCGACCAGGCGATCTACCCCACCCTCGTCCACATGGCGCAACCGTGGGCCATGCGCGACATGCTCGTCGATGGCCAGGGCAACTTCGGCTCCGTCGAAGGCGACCCACCGGCGTCCATGCGTTACACGGAGGCCCGCTTGCGCTGGCTCGGCGCCTCGCTCATGGACGACATGGACAAGGAGACCGTCGATTTCGTCCCGACCTACGACGAGCGTCTCATGGAGCCCGTCGTGCTCCCCGCGGCGTTTCCGAATCTCCTCGTCAATGGCGGCACCGGCATCGCCGTCGGCATGGCGACGAATATCCCGCCGCACAATCTCAGCGAATGCATCAACGGCATCTGCGCGCAGATCGACAATCCCAACATTACGCTCGATGAGCTGATGCAATACGTGAAGGGGCCGGATTTCCCGACGGGCTGCATCCTCCAGGGATCCGCCGGCATCCGCTCGTATTTCGAGACGGGACGAGGCTCGGTGCGCGTGCGCGGCAGGGCCAGTTTCGAAGAGGCCAAGGGCGGACGCGAGCAGATCATCGTGACCGAGATTCCCTACAACGTGAATCGCGCCGAACTGGTGAAGCGCATTGCCGAGCTGGCGAATGAAAAGGTGCTCACCGGGATCAGCGACGTGCGCGATGAATCGGATGAAAACACCCGCGTGGTCATCGACCTGAAACGCGATGGCAACCCAAAGGTCATCCTCAACAATCTCTTCAAGCATACCGCGCTGGAGTCTTCTTTCAGCGTGAACATGCTGGCCATCGATCACGGCCGCCCGCGCCTGCTCGGTCTGAAGGACGCGATCGCCTGCTACATCGAGCACCGCCGCGAGATCATCTTGCGCCGCACGCGCTTCCTGCTCAATGCCGCCGAGGTCGAAGCGGAGAAGTTGGAGGGCTTTCTCATCGCCCTCGCGAATCTCGATGACTTCATCAGGATCATCCGCGATTCGCGCGACCGCGACGACGCCAAGGCCAAACTCATGGCCCTCTCCTGGGCTCGCGCGGCCGTCGAGCAACTCGGCGTCCTCATTCGCTCCGAAGCGCGCGTCGTCGATGGCCAATACAAATTCACCGAGAAACAGGTCGGTCACATCCTCGATCTGCGCCTTTATCAGCTCACCGGTCTCGAACGCGAGAGTATCAAGGACGAGTACGACAAGCTCCTTGTGGTCATCAGGGACCTCATGGACATCCTCGCCAAGGAGCATCGCGTGCTCACCATCATCAAGGACGAACTCCGCGCCATTCAGGATAAGTATGGCAGCGAGCGCCGCACCGAGATCGTGCCCGAGCAAGGGGAGATCGCCATCGAAGATCTCATCGCCAACGAAGGCGTGATCGTCACCCTCACCCACAATGGCTTCATCAAGCGCACCGCCGTTTCCGCCTATCGCGCCCAGCGCCGCGGCGGTAAGGGCGTGATCGGCATGACCGCGCGCGAAGGTGAGACCGAGGAGGACAGCGACTTCGTCGAGCATCTCTTCACCGCCACCACGCACGATTATCTCATGTTCTTCACCGTCGAAGGCCGCTGCTACGTGGAGCGCGTCTTCGAGATTCCCGAAGGCACGCGCACGTCGAAAGGCCGCAGTATCGCCAATGTCCTCGAGCTTCGCCAGGACGAGAAGATCGCCGCGACCATTCGCATCCAGGGCCAGAAAACCGAGGAAGAAACGTGGAGCGATAAGCTGCACATCGTCTTCGCCACGCGCAGTGGTATCGTGAAAAAGTCGAACCTCAACGAGTTCAAGAACATCCGCAAAGGCGGTATCATCGCCATCCAGATCGAGACGGGCGATCGCCTCATCGATTGCAAGCTGACGACTGGCCTCGATGAAATCGTGCTCATCACCCACGAAGGCATGAGCATCCGCTTCAATGAAGGAGAGCTTCGCGATCAAGGTCGCAACACCGTCGGCGTCTGGGGCATCCGCCCGGATACCAAGGATTACGTCGTCGCCGCCGCCCTGGTCAACAAAGAGGCCATGCTTCTCGTGGCCGGTGAAAACGGCATCGGCAAACGCACCGGCTTCGACGAGTATCGGATCCAATCGCGCGGCGGCAAGGGCATCATCACGATGAAAACGACTGACAAGACCGGCAGCGTGGCCGGCGCCCTGACCGTGGTCGAGACGGACGAACTCATGCTCATCACCAACAAGGGCAAGATGGTCCGCACTCGCGTGGCGGAAATCCGCGAAACCGGCCGCAATGCCCAAGGTGTGAAACTCATCGACCTGCGCGAAAACGAAATTCTGCAGGGCATCGCCCCGGTGGTTAGCAACGAGGACGAAGAGAAAGCCGAAGGCGAGCCGGAAAGCGCGACGTAAAGCGCCAGGAAGGTCAGCCGGTCACTCAAACGACGCGAATGGGTCTCCCGTTCGCGTCGTTTCGCTTTTGCCATGGGAGAATGGTCGCGCAGCGGTGCTCTGGGGAGCGCGCCCGTCCCGGGTGCTGGCGAAAGTGTCCCCACCTTCGCGAACTTTCGAAACTTCTCCTCCGTCGTTCCTGCCACGCTCGGAAAGTTCGTTTCGGCGAGACGCCGAAACCAGCACCCGAGAGGGGCGCGCTCCCCGGAGCTCCCCCCGGCAGCGCTTTCACAGCAATCCCGGTTCAGCTATCCGCTCCCGTACCCCTCTTCTCGCAGTCTTCTGTCCACTTGATGGTGCCCAAAAACAGGACACATCGCCTCTATTTAGGAAAAAATTTTAGCACGTATTGACACGCACTTTCACCAGAGAAGAACACGCACCAATGTCTTAAGGCGTCTGAGGCGAACAGCGAAACAGGGGAATAAAAAACGCTGTTTTTCATAATTATGAGAACAACTAAGCTCCCCGTCGCGGCCACCCTCTGTGCAGTGATTGGCGCCTTCTCCATTCCTGCCGTTGCGTTGGCTAAAACCGCCACCAAACACACCGAGCCCGCAAGCTCGAAGGCCGGCCTGGAGTTCTCCGCAGGGGACGGAGCTCCCGGTCACTTCCGGCTCACCTGCCACGATGTCTCCGCCTACGATGCCCTGGTCGCCATCGCCAAGCACCGCGGTTACGTCCTTACGTTCGACCAGGCGGGCGAAGCGGCCTGCCGCCGGGCCAATCTCAACGGCGTGTATTCCCATCCGTGGATGGGCCTGGAGGGCGCGAGCATCGAAGCAATCATCGTCGAATCGGTCGCCCAGGACGCCGACCTGCCGCCGCATCGTCTGCTGCGGTTCATCCGCAAAAACAAAAAGAGCCCGGCGCGCATCGCCGTCGTCGAACGCTCATCGCTCGATTCGAACGGGCAACTGCTCAATCCGGTCGCGAAGAAGAATTAACTTCACCTCTGCTGACCGGGACGACGCACCGCGCCGTCTCAGAAAACTCCGTGGGCGCTGCTTCGGCAGCGCCCACATTTTTTGCCCTTCCATCCGCCATTTGCGTGGCTGATGCCCCGCAGCTAGTTTGGGGAGTGAGATTCCGCTCCACCCACCTCGCGGTCGCCACGACGTGTTTGCTCGCAGCTTGTGCCAGCACGCAGGACATCTCCTCGCGTCATTCCCGCCGCGATCACGCGGGCGCGATTTCCGACTCGACGACTCACGGCAATTCGACGAACGACCTGCGCAACACCCCCGCTCTTTCGTCCACGGCCTCTCTCCCACGCATTCACGGCGACACCGATGCCACCGGAAGTTCCCGGCGCATCGATGCTTTGATGTCTCCCGATACGACGCTCCCGCCGAACGCGCCCGCTTCGGGCGGCGCGCATCCTCTAGTCGGCGTCGTGCCCGGTTCGACGTGGCCGTAATTTCGCGGAATCCTTTTCCTAAATTCCCACGTCTTCGCGTATCATCGTAGATAGATGAAGACGCTCTCGTTTCTCCCCGCCCTCGTCCTGGCCGGTTTCCTCGCCGCTTGCGCCACGCAGCCCGATACCTCGCACTTTGTGTCTCTCGGTTCGCACCGCGGCTACTACATCATCGAACCGGGCTCGCCCTTGCAGAAAAAGCTCGGCTATGATCAGGCCCCCGTCTCAGACACAGCGGATCCCTTGCACCGCGGCTACGGCAACGACGTCATCGCTTTTCGTTTCAACCGCGCCGGCCGACTCGCTGCTCCGCCCGCCTACATCGTGCAGGTGAAGCCCGATCCGCAAACTGCGCGCAGCCTCGCCTCGCTCGTGCAAGGCGTGAGCACCCGCGATCAAATCGAACGCCTGTTCCCGCCCGGCAACCGCCGCTTCATCCAACCGGATGGTGGGTTGCTCGTCTATCATGACGTCGCGGTTCACGACGCACTCGAGCAATTGACCCAGCCCGGTAGCGCGCGCTGATCACGATCATTCGATCGCCTCGAATCTCCCCTTCTCCCGATTCTTACGCACCGCGGTGCCGGGAAAGATCCGCCCATTCATCGCGATGTAAACACCCGGTGCGGCGAGTTGCACGGCCGCAATGGCGCAGCCGAAATTGAACGGCGCATCGCTGGAACGAAAACGCGCCGGAGCCATTGCACCGGTGAAAACGATCACCTTGTCGGTAATATCCGCCAGGCACTTCGCGGTTTCCGTCATCGTATCCGTGCCGTGCGTGATGAGAATATGGCGCTCGGGCGCCGCCAGCACGCGTCGGCGAATATCCGCACGATCCGCATCGGTCAGTTCCAGACTGTCTTTCTGGCAGGCCTGCTCCACCACATATTCAAAGCTCACGTTCGCCTCGGTCAGCACCGGCACCACCTGCGGCGCACCGACCTCGTAGGTGCTGGTCGCGTCGAAGTAGATCTTATCGATCGTGCCGCCGGTGGTGATGATGCGAATCTTCAGCTCATTCATGCGCAGGAGGAGTTACGATTTTGCGTTGAGCACGGCGACTGATTTGTCCCGGAAGACAACGCCCACCCACCGCGAGAATCTCGCCAAGAGTTGTGCCCGACGGTGATTCATAGTCATAGTAAGTCCTTCCTCACCATGACCTCCACCGCTCGCTACGAAGTCGCTCAACTCGATACGCTCGATCCCACGCGTTGCCCGTGCGGCTGGAGCCGCCGCGCTTTCGCCGATCCCGCGGAATCGAAAGCCAGCGTGCACCTCGTGGAGATCCTCGAGGATGCGCGCACGCATTATCACAAGACGCTCACCGAGACTTATGTGGTGCTCGAAGGCGAAGGCTATCTCGAACTCGACGGCGAACGCATCCCGCTCAAGCCGCTGACCACGGTGAAGATTCATCCCGGCTGCCGCCATCGCGCCGTCGGCAAGCTCAAGGTGCTGAATATCGTCCTCCCGGTCTTCGATCCCGAGGACGAATGGTTCGATTGAGCCCGCATCGATGCATGGATGGCCCCGCTGCACCCATTTTTTCCAATGAAGTTCCCCCTCGCGCTGGCCTCCGGCGCCCTCGCTCTCCTCACTCTTCCCCTCACCGCCGCGGATCAACCGCAATGGGGCCAGGCCTGGTCGCGCAACATGGTTTCCGCCGAGCGCGGCCTGCCTGGGTCATTCGACCTGGAAACCGGCAAGAACATCCAATGGATCGCCCCACTCGGTACGCAGACCCACAGCACCCCGGTCGTCGCCGGCGGCCGCGTCTTCATCGGCACCAATAACGAAAACCCACGTGACCCGAAGGAGATCGGCGACTTCGGCATTCTCCTGTGCCTCGATGAAAAGGACGGCCATTTCCTCTGGCAACTCGCCGTGCCGAAACGCACCGAGGATCAATACTTCGACTGGCCGAAGACCGGCATGGCCTCGCCGGTGACCGTGGAAGGTGACCGCGCCTACTTCGTCGACAACCGTGGCGAAGTCCTGTGCCTCGATGTCAACGGCATGGCCAATGGCAACGACGGCCCTTATCAGGACGAAGGTCTGCACATGCTGCCGCGCCGCGCGCTGCCGCCCACCTTCCAGCCCGACCCAGTTCCGCCCGGCACCGCCATTCCGTCGCCCGGTCCCACGGATGCGGATATCATCTGGCTCTTCGACATGCCGGCCAGCGCCGGCACCTGGCCGCACGATGGCGCGCACAGTTCCATCCTCATCCTCGGCGATTACCTTTACCTCAACACCGGCACCGGCGTGGACAACACGCACCGCGGCATGCGCGCGCCTGACGCACCGAGCCTCATCGTGCTGGACAAAAAGACCGGCCGCTACGTGGCGCGCGACGACGAGCATATCGGCCCGAATATCTTTCACGCCACGTGGTCCTCGCCTTCCTACGGCGTGGTCAATGGCCAGCCGCTCATCTTCTTCGCCGGTGGCGATGGCATCATCCGCGCGTTTGAGCCGATTAAGAAAAGTCCCGCCACGGGCGAGGTGCTCAAGCTGAAAAAAGTGTGGTCCTTCGACCCCGATCCCACCGCGCCGAAAGAAGACGTGCACCGCTTCACGAGCAATCGCCAAATCGGCCCGAGCGACATCTACGGCATGCCTGTCTTCTATCAAAACCGCATCTACGTCGCCGGCGGTGGCGACGTGTGGTGGGGCAAGAACGACGCGTGGCTCAAGTGCATCGACGCCACGCGCACCGGCGACGTCAGCGGCACGGCGGAAGTCTGGTCGGCGCCGCTCGACCGCCACGTCATGTCCACCCCGGCCATCTCCGATGGACTCGTCTTCATCGCCGACACCATGCGCAAGGTGCACTGCATCGATGCGGAGACGGGAAAAGAATACTGGTCGCAGGAAACGCGCGGCGATTTCTGGGCGTCTCCACTGGTCGCCGATGGCAAGGTCTACATCGGCACGCGCAAGGGCGACTTCTGGATCTTCGCCGCGAGCAAGGAAAAGAAGGTGCTCGCGATGGTCGATTTCAAGAAAGGTATCAGCGCCACAGCGACGGTGGCGAATGGCACGCTTTTCGTGGCGACGATGACGGATCTGTATGCGTTGCGCGAAGGTGCGTTGTTGAAAAAAGAAGCGCCGACGGCGGTGAAGTAGGATCATAAATCCCCTCGCGCGGGACCCCGGATGTTGTATCGTTGTTTATTATGCAACGGGCATTTCTCTCTTTGCTCGTCGCCACTCTTGTCTTCGGTGGAAGTGCCGGTGCGCGTGATATCAAGACCCTGAGCGGCGACGTTTTCAAAAACATCGAAGTCCGCTCCAAGGACGCGACGGGCATCCAGATCATGCACGACGATGGCGTGACGTTCCTCGATTTCAAAAACATGAGCGAGGCGGATCAAAAGGACTTTGGCTACAACGTGGAAACCTACGCGGAAGGCTGGAAGCAGAAATTCGAAGCGGAGCGCCAACGCCGTGAAGCCGCGGAGCTGGCCGCGCAACAAGCCCTCGCTCGTGCCAGGGCCCTGGCCGCTCAGAATCAGGCGAACGCGAACGCCTCCACGCCGGAAACGTATCGGCCAACCAACCAGACCGGTCTCGAGGTGACCGTGGACAGCCCAGGATTCACCTATGACGGCTATCCGGTGGGTGGCTTTGTCGTGCCTGGTTTTTCCACCATCATTCCCGGACGCATGAGGGGCGGTGTGCCGTATCGGAACGGTTACAGCGGTGCGACGATAGGCCCGGTGGAAGTTCGGCGTCGATAAAGCCGGAGGGACGCGTTCCCACTCCTTCGCCACGTCTCATCCACGAAAATTGGGAAACGCGCAGGAGCGCATCCCTCCGAGACTGGCATCGATTCGGCCTAGAATCCTGGCCCGTCCGCGGTTATCAGGTAGCCATGTTCTTCCGTCCCCTCCTTGCCCTCGCCCTTCTCAGCACCTCGCTTTTGGCCGCCGAGAACTGGCCCACCTTTCGCGGCCCCACGGGCGACGGTCATAGTGATGCCACCGGGTTGCCGGTCACCTTCGGCGACAGCGATCACGTGAAGTGGAAGACGCCCATCCATGGCAAGGCCTGGTCCTCGCCGGTCATCTGGGGTTCGCAGATCTGGCTCACCACCGCGAATGAAGAAGGCACCGAGCTCGGCGTGGTCCTCGTCGACAAGGACTCCGGCAAAATCCTGCGCGACGACACCCTCTTTCACATCGCCACCCCGCAGTTCTGCCACAAGTTCAACAGCTACGCCTCGCCCACGCCGGCCATCGAGGAAGGCCGCGTCTACGTCACATTCGGCTCGCCGGGCACCGCCTGTATCGACACCAAGACCGGCAAGGTGCTCTGGCAGCGCACCGATTTCGTCTGCAACCACTACCGCGGCGCCGGCTCCTCGCCGATCCTCTGGCAGAACCTGCTCATCATGAATTTCGACGGCAGCGACCATCAGTTCATCGTCGCGCTCGACAAGATGACCGGCAAGACCGTGTGGGAAACGAAGCGTTCCACCGACTACGGCGATCTCGCCCCCGATGGGACCGTGAAAAACGAAGGGGACTACCGCAAGGCCTTCGCCACCTGCCACGTCTACATGCAGGGTGGCCAGCCAATCCTCCTCAGCAGCGGCGCGAAAGCGCACTACGCCTACGATCCGCGCAACGGCAAGGAGATCTGGCGCTTCGACGAACCCGACGCCCACAGCGCTGCCACCCGCCCGGTAGTCGGCGATGGGCTGGTCTACATTCCCGCGGGCTTCGGCAAGGCGGGCCTGCTCGCCATCAAACTCGGCGGCCACGGCGTGCTTTCCGCCAATGACCTCGCCTGGCGCATGAACAAAAAGGCGCCGAACAAACCCAGCGTGACGCTCGTCAATGGCCTACTCTTTACCGTGAATGACGGCGGCATCGCTGCCTGCCTCGATGCGAAGACCGGCGACGTGATTTGGAATGAGCGCCTCGGCGGCAATTTCAGCGCCTCGCCCATCTATGCCGACGGCCACATGTACGCGGGCAATGAAGAGGGCAAATTCTACGTCTTCGACGCCGGCCGCCAGTTCAAGGTCCTGGCGACGAATGAATTCCCCGATGGCTTCATGGCCTCGCCCGCCGTCTCGGGCAAAGCGCTCTATCTGCGCACCAAGACGACCCTCTATCGCATCGAGAACTAAGCTCCGGATGGGCTTGGAAAAGGAGGCCGATCGCCTCTCTCTGATCCATTAGCGTAAATTACTGGAAAGCAGGAATTTACATCATTAGTTAAGATCACTTATCGTCACGCGGTCTTAACAGACCTCCTGGCATTCCGGCGTTGCGCACCGGAGCGGAAAAGGGTTTTATCTCCGTGGAAGTTCGCATTCCCGGTTACCGCTGCTCGTTATGTATTTTCCCTCCAGGCTCGTCTCTCCATTCCGTCTGCCCTCACGCCGACTGCTCAGCCGCGCGTGGCTGGCTCTCTTCCTCATCCTCACTGGCCTCACCCACGCCGCGTCGACCATCACCTCGCTCACCGTTTCCCCGCCCAGCGACATCGCCTACGACGCCATCACCGGCAAAATCTACTTCAGCACCGACGGCACCGCCGACACCAATTTCCAGCCCTGCGTCATCCCGCTCGATCCCGCCACCTTCCAACTCGGCGCCCCCATCAACGTCAGCGGCGTCCGATGCGGTGCCCTCGCCATTTCCGACGACGGCCAGTTCCTTTATCTCGGAGTGGAACTCGGCAGCGTCGCCCGCATCGACCTCGCCACGCAAACCGTCGACGCGCAATTCGACATCGCCGGTGGCGACGCTTTCGATCTCTCCGTCCTCCCCGGTCATCCGCACTCCATCGTCGTCTCCGGCTACAATACTTTCTCCATCGCTGTGCTGGACGACGGCGTCCCACGGCCGGCGACGGCCTACGATTATAATTTCGAGTCCCTCGCCTTCGGCTCCTCGGCCGACATGCTCTATGGCACGCCCAGCAATGGCGCCTCATCCAGCTTCGACCGCTTTGCGATCAACGCCAACGGCATCGCCTTGCTGGACTTCACTCCCAACCTGCTCGACAACGGTTCCCTGATTTCCGATGGCACGCTGGTTTATGGAAACGACGGCCAGGTCGTCGACCCGAAAACCCGCACCGTCGTCGCAACCCTTCCGGTCACCGGCCACGTCTGCCCAGATCTCGCCCGCAACCGCATCTACGTCCTCCAGCAAACCAACACGAATGGTGATTACACCACCAACCTCGTCGCGCTCGACGCCACCACCTACGCGATCATCGCGACCACGCCGATTCCCGCGGCCACCGAACAGGCCGATCGCGTCATCCGCTGCGGCGGCCATCGCCTCGCCTTCATCTGCGGCTTCAGCAATATCGTGATCGTCGATGACGACTCGATCGTCCCATCGGTGATTGGCGTCTCGCCGCCCGCCACCACGGTCGAAGGCGCGGGCACTCTCCCCGCCGCCGGCCAGGTCACACTTACCGACGCCCAGCCGAGGGACACCGTCATCAATCTCACCTCCGGCAATCTCTCGAAGATCACCGTCCCCGCCCAAGTCACGATTCCCGCCGGCCAACTCTCCGCGACCTTCGACGTCACCGTCATCGACAATGCCCTGCTCGACGGCCCGCAAACGGTCAGCGTCAACGCCGCCGCGGCCGGTTTCGCCACCGCAAGCGGCAACATCCAAGTCAACGATAACGAGCAGGCCACGCTCTCGGTCTTCCTGCCCTTTGGTGTCACGCAGGGCGGCACCGTCCACGGTAGCGTCTTCCTCAGCGCGCCGCCGGACAGCGATATCGTCGTCCACCTGGCCTCGAATACCGACGCCGTTTCTGTCCCTGCGACCGTCACCATCGCCGCGGGACACACCACCGGGACTTTCGATCTCGCGGCCAACGAAGCAGGCCAGTTCATTGGTTTCGAAATCGCGCCCATCACCGCCCACGTCGACAATTGGACCGATGGCACCGGCTCGATCACCGTCACCGATCCCTCCTACACCGATTGGACTTCGTTCGGCAACGGTGCCGGCCACACCGGCTATCAGGCCATCCTCACCAGCCATCGCCAGTATGTCCCCGGCTGGTCCGTCACCTACGATTCCGCAGCCTCCCTTCAGCAGATCACCGTCGCCGGCGGTGTCGTCCACGTGGCCCCCTCCTTCCTCTATGCCACCACCGCCTTCCTCTCCGGGCTCGACGCGGATACCGGCCTGGAACTCTGGCGGCAGTCATTGAGCAACGTCAATTCCCCCAGCGCCCCGACCGTCGATGCCGGCCGTGTTTTCATCCAGACCACGGCGACCAATCTCACCACTCAACCCTTTGGCCTGCTCTACAGCTTCGACGCCACGACCGGCCAGCCTCTTTGGAACAGCACCTACACCGCCACTAATTTCCGTCCCGTGACGCCCGTCACTGCCATCAACGGGCAGCTCTGGCTGGATGCCGGAGAAGAGATCGGTCAGGCCGGTTTCGACGCTGCCCAAGGCCAGCCTCTTTTCTCCAACAGCGTCAACGCCGACAACGGCGACTGGCTTCCTGCCTGGTACAACGGCACGCTCTACACGTGGGATCAGAGTGTCCTCAATGCCCTCGATCCTGCCACCGGCGTCGTGCTCTGGTCCACGGCGGTCACTCCCGGCGGGCCGCAGGTCAGCCGCACTCCCGCCCTCGCCAATGGCCACGCCTTCGGTGTCTCCAGTCCCTCACTCTTCGCCGTCGATCTCACCACCCACGCCGTCGCCTGGAGCGCCAGCGCCAATTTCCAAGGCACACCTGCCGTCGCTCACGGCGTGGTCTACGGCATCAGCGGCGGTGATGTCCTCGCCTACGATGCGCAAACCGGCGCGCCGGTCGGTATCTACTCCACTGGCGACACCATCTGGATCGACCAACCGATCGTGACCTACGACTCGTAGATCGTCAGTTCGCTTACGAAGACCTACATCTTCAATCTCCAGACTTTCACCCTCGACCAGACTCTGCCCTACGGCGGTTACCTCAGCCTGGCCAATGGCATCCTCTACATCGCCGGCGTCAACACGCCGACGTTGCAAACCTACCGCCCCGACGGCATGACCACGGTCGCCATTTCACTGCCGGCATCGGTCACCGAGGGAGATGCGGGCGGCATCGGCACCGTCAGCATTTCCGGCACGTCCTTCACGGACACCGTCATCACGCTCGCTCCGAGCGATCCGGCCCGCCTGCTTTTGCCGCCCACTGTCACCATCCCAGCCAATCAGCTCAGCGCCACCTTCCCCGTGCTGGCCGTTGACGACGCGCTGGTCAACGGTTCTGAGACGATCACGGTCTCAGCGAAGGGTCCCAACTTCCTCTTCGTCGAGGGCCGCACCACTATTACCGTCAACGACAACGAGTCCGACACGCTCGCGCTCAGCGGCGCTGCCGTGGTGACCAAGGGCGGCAAGTATCAGGTCACCATCAGCCTCACCCAGGCTCCCGATTCCGACGTCCGCATTGCCCTCTCGTCCACCAATCCCGACCTCTCTCTTCCGCCCTTCATCATCATCCCCGCCGGCCAGTCGAGCATCACCTTCGATGTCTATGCCGAGGACGATGGCATCCCCAACGGCACGCAGCCCTCGAACATCACCGCCCACGTCGCCGGTTGGACCGATGGCACGGTGTCGCTCAACGTGCTCGACAACGGTCGCGATGCCACCACCGGCTGGCCCACTTGGGGCAATGGCCCCGCGCACTCCGGCTATCAACCGGTCGCCACCGGCGGTGCGCTGTATCAAGCCGGATGGACCAGCACGCTGGGTAGCCAATCGCTGGGGAACGTTCTCGTCATCGACGGGGTCGATTCCCTCAACCCCGTCGCCATTACCGATGGTGTCCTTTACGCGAGTGCCGTCGGTACGGGCAATGTCAGCGCGGCCGACGCTTCCACCGGCGTCGTCCGCTGGCAGGTTGCCTTGCAGGGCGAAATCTCCGCGCCCACGGTCGATGCGGGCAAGGTCTACATCGAGCAGATCGGACTCGGTTTCATTCCCTACGGTTTCCTTTGGCGTTTCGATGCCGCATCCGGCGTCACCGATTGGTCCGTCCCCCTCGACCCCTTCGGCACCGAGCCCATGGCGCCGGTCGTCGTTCAGGATGGCCTCTGGATGGCCGGCGGCACCGCCGGCCTCTACGGCATCAACATCAGCGACGGCAGCCAGCGTTTCTACGATCCCAGTCCCACGGGAGATCAATGGACTCCCTCCTACCGCGACGGCGTCACCTACAGCTGGGCCAGCGATATCTTTTCGGCCAGCGATGCCGTCACCGGCGTTCGGCTCTGGACGCTTCCGCTCGACGGCCCGATTCCCAACTTGATGGAGTCCGATCGTGCTCCCGCCATCAGCGGTGGGCAGGCCTTTGTCGTCGGCTCGCACGCTTTGTTTGCCATCGATCTTTTGCGCCAGAAAGAGAGCTGGCGGGTCGGCGGCACTTTCACCGGCACTCCGGCGGCCGGGTCGAATATCGTCTATGCCATCAGCAACAGCGACGTCCTCGCCTACAATGCGCAGACCGGCGCGCTGGTCGCCACTTACTCCACGCCGGATTCGACTCTCGCCGGCCAGCCGCTGGTGACCAACGACACGCTGATCGTTTCCTCTCCCACGCAGACTTTTCTTTTCAATCTCGCCACGCAGGCGCTTCAGCAAACGCTGCCCAATGGCGGCGGTGTCAGCCTCGCCAATCACATCCTCTTCGTCGCCGGGGGCGATGGCGTGGTGCGCAGTTACTATCCGCCGGGCACCGTCCTCGCCGATACCGCGATCACGCAAACCATCGCGCCCGCCTCCGCGCCGAATGGCTCGCCGGTCACCATCACCCTCACGGTCACGAATGCCGGCCCCGCCACCGCCACCTCGGTCGTCGTTCGCGATCCACTTCCCTCGGCGCTCACCTACGTCTCCGCCACGAGCACGCAGGGCACGTGCTCGGCTTCGGTCAACAATGTCGCCTGCGCGGTGGGCGACCCTGCCCGTGGGCGCCACCCGCCACCATCACCATCACCGCCACCTCGGACGGCACGATCAACGTCGTCAACACGGCGAGCGTCAGTTCCGACGTCTACGACGCCAACAGCGACAATAATCGCGCCACGGCCGTCTCGAACCCCGTGGCGCCCACGGCCACCACGGGGCCCGCTTTCGCCGGCGGTGTCGCCGCGGGAGTGAACGGCATTTACGATGGCCACGGCCTCCCCACCACCATTTCATTCGACTACGGCTTGGATACCTCCTACGGCTCGAACATCCCCGGCATCCTCTTCGGTTCGCGGGGCAGCACCAGTTTCAGCGCCTCGCTCCGAAACCTCCTGCCGAACACCACCTATTACTACCGCGCCCGCGCCGAGAGCGCCGCTGGCACCGGCTTCGGAGCCGGCATGACTTTCACCACCGGGACGCCCCCTCGCGCAGCTGTCCAGTCTCTTCCCTCACCACCCGGTACACTCTCCCCCCGCTTTCTCCAGTAACATTACCAGCTACACTGCCAGCGTCTCCTCTGCCACCACCTCGCTGGTGGTGGATGTGACCTACCCCAACGGCGGCTCCGCCACGGTCGATGGCCACCCCATTCATCAAGGGATCTTCAATCTCATCGTCATCCTGGGCGGCGGCGGGAGCAGCAACCCCATCCCACTCAACGTCGGTCCGAATACCTTCACCATTGTCGAAACCGGCCAGGATGGATCGACCGCCACCTACACCGTCGTCGTCACCCGCCGCACGCCGCTCCAGGATTGGGCCTCCGGCGCCGGCCTCCCGGATAACGCGCTCGATCCCTTGGGCGACTTCAACGGCGACGGTCTCAAAAACATTTTGAAGTGGGCTTTCCTCACTGACTTCGGCTCCGCCCCACTCGGCCCGATCCAGGTCAATGGCAATGCCCTCAACAGCTACGGCACGCCAGTCCTGCTCACCGTGCCGAACGGCTCCGGCGGTCTCGATAAATACGCGCTCTTCGGCCGCCGCGTCGATGCCGGCGGCGTCGGCCTCACCTACACCGTCGAGTTCAGTGCCGATCTTTCCACGTGGGTCCCCAGCACCGATACGCCCACCGTCGTCGCCACCGACGGCACACTCCAGGCGGTCACGGTTCCCTTCCCACCGCTCGTCAACGGCGTCCCACCAAAATACTTTCACATCAAGGTCACGGGGCAGTAAGATCGTCCTTCAGTTATGGTATCATCTGGAAACCGGCTGGCCCGCCGGTATGAAATAAATCGTCGCCTCACCTCTACCGCCGCCCGCCTCGCGCTTTGCCTGGTCGGTCTTTTCGCCATCAGCGCGCATGCAGATTCTCCCGCAACCTACCGCGACTGGCCGACCTTCGGCAACGGTCCGGCGCACACCGGCTATCAACCCGTCACCCTCGGCAGCGCCCTCTATCAAGCCGGATGGAGCGTGTCTTATAGCAACGTTACCAATCTGAATCCCGTATCGATCGAAAACGGGATCATGCTGGTCACCTCGATCAGCAGCGCGACCAACACGAACTGCATCAGCGCCCTCGACGCGAACACCGGCATCGAGCTTTGGCGGCAAACGAATTCTGGAAGGCTATCGGCATTCACTCCGCCTACTCTCGCCGGTGGCAGAGTCTACGTGGAAAACACCTGGGCGTCGGCTTCCACCAATACACCGACGTTGCAATGTCTCGACGCGGCGACGGGCAATGCGATCTGGACCGCGCCCATCGAAGCGCCCGGAGGAAGTCCCTATTACGCGCCGGTGGTGGTCGATGATGGCGTTTGGACGCCCGGCGGCAATTTTGGTGGCCTTTACGGATTCGATACCGCCAACGGCAACCAGCGGTTCCTCAACGAATCGCTGGACAATGGCACCGAATGGACTCCCGCCTATTACAACGGCCTGCTCTACACCTGGATCAGCAATAGCTTTCGCGCTCATGATCCGGTAACCGGCAACATTCTCTGGTCGGTCAGCCTCGGCAACCTGAATCCGAATGCCACGCTGAACACGGTGCCGGCCATCGACGGAGGGTTCGCCTTCGTAGCCAGCCCGACCAATCTTTACGCCGTCAACCTCACTGCCCAGAGCTCCCCGTGGAGTGTGGCCGGCCAATTCTGGGGAACGCCCGCGGTAGCCGATGGCATCGTCTACATCATCGCCAGACCGGGCGTGCAGGCCTACAGCGCCACGACCGGTGCGCTCCTCGGCACCTATGCCACCGGTGACGATGTAGGGCTCTACGGTCAACCGCTCGTCACCATCGATACGGTCATCGTTTCTTCCAGTTCACACACCTATATCTTCGATCGTGCCACTTACGCGCTGAGACAAACCATCCCGCTCGGCGGCCAGGCATCCTTGGCCAACAACGTCTTGTACCTCTCCAACGACGGCGGCGCGGTCCACAGCTACTATCCCGCATCCCAGCCGACCGCCGACCTTGCGATCTCACAGTCGGTGTCACCCGCGCAAATCGGTTACGGGAGTTCGGTTTACGTCACCCTCACGGCGACAAATAACGGCCCAACCACCGCAACTGCCGCAACGGCACTCTACAAATTGCCCGGCGTTGTCCTCAATTATGTGGGGGCCACCACCTCCCAGGGAAGTTGCGCGCAAGAGGGATCCTCTATCGTCTGGACAGTAGGCGATATTCCCAGCGGAGGCAGCGCCACCGCCACGCTCCAACTCACTTCAACCTTGGCAGGACATGCCACGATCAGCAACACCGCGACCATCTCTTCCACGGTTTATGATCCGAGCCCGGCCAATAATACGGGCATCGGCCCGATTGTGACGATTGCCGCCACGGCGACCACTCAGGTCGCGACCAATATCACCGCCACGTCCGCCACCTTGAACGGGCTCCTCAACCCCCAAGGGGGGCCGATGCCCGCCTCATTTGGTTATACTCCTTTTACCGGCGGCGCGATTTTTCCTCCGCCCAGCACCATCATGGTCGCGGCCACGCCCGCGTTCGTCACCAGCAACACGAGTGCTCCCGTCAGTGCCAACATCTCTGGTCTTCAACCTGGCACCACTTATACCTTCTTCGTCTTCGGCGGCACCTCCAATCTTTTGAGCAACGTAAAAGGCAGTCCGCTCAACTTCACCACCTTGCCTGCGAGTACCACCCTCAGCAATTTGCAACCCAGCGCCGGCACCCTTTCGCCCTCGTTCGATTCGGCCACCTACGCCTATATCGATAGTGTTTCGAACGCGACGGCCGCGATCACCCTTACCCCCACGACCTTCGACTCCACTGCTACCGTGACGGTCAATGGCGTGGCGACGACCTCTGGAAACGCGAGCAATTCGATCACTCTCGCACCCGGTGTCACCTCGATCCCGGTGATCGTGACGGCCGCGGATGGCCAGACCAGCCAGACCTACACCGTAACCGTCACCCGTCGGTCCTTGCTGCAGGATTGGGCCTCCGGCGCCGGCCTTCCCGATAACGCGCTCGATCCCTTGGGCGACTTCAACGGCGACGGTCTCAAGAACATTCTGAAGTGGGCCTTCCTCACTGGCTTCGGCTCCGCCCCGCTTGGCCCGATCCAGGTCAACGGCAATGCCATCAACGGCTACGGCACGCCAGTCTTGCTCACCGTGCCGAACGGCTCCGGTGGTCTCGATAAATACGCCCTCTTCGGCCGTCGGGTCGATGCCACCGGCGTCGGCCTCACCTACACCGTCGAGTTCAGTGCCGATCTCTCCATCTGGATCCCCAGCACCGACACACCGACAATCGTCGCCACCGACGGTACGCTCCAAGCCGTCACCGTCCCCTTCCCGCCACTCGTCAACGGCGTCCCGCCAAAATATTTCCACGTGAAGGTCACGGGACAATAACTCGTCCACTCGCGACTGTCATTCTCTGCGGCCCTCTGCGTTCTCCGCAGTGCTAACCTGAAAAGTGTACGCAGCCTGCGGAAATTTCCCGTCCACCAAAACTGGGGAACGCGCAGGAGCGCATCCCTCCGTTTCTCTGCGTCTCTGCGACCTGTGCGTTTTAAAAATTTCTTTGGTTGCGGCTTCGCCGCGCTGCGGCCTCTGCGTTTAATCCAGCCGAGGCTACAGTATGGTTTAGTCAGCGTGTTCTCTCAGCACCGACGGCGCGGTGACTCGCCCATTACCGGCCGCCGCGATTCCCCTCCACCTCCTCGGCCCTCCAGCGCTTCCCGTGATGCGGAAACGAATTCCGAGAACCGTTCCTAAATCCTCTACTGCACGGCGGCGAGATGTTCCGGGCGCAAGTCGAGCACCTGATGGACTACGCGCAAACGCTCTTCCAGTTCCGGCACGGGCAAGTCCTGCACCGGCACATCCTTCTTCGCCGCGAAGGCCGCGGCCACGCCCGCGCTTTGTCCCAGCACCATCCAGGTCGGCTCCACGCGCACACTGCCCAGTGCGACATGCGATGCGGAAAGGCAGACAGGCACGAGGAGATTGTCGCACTCCGCGCGCTTCGGGAGAATGGCGCGATACGGCAACTGATACGGCTGCCCGTATTTCGTGCCGGCCATGTGCACCGGGAAAATCGTGCCTTCATTCACCCATCCGCCGTCCTCCGTCGGCACGCGCTGGCAGTCGTGCGAATCGACTGGAAATGAGCCGATGCCGATGGAATCAGGTTTGGTGATCTCCTTCCGGATATCCGCCTGGGTCATCACGAATTCCCCGAGCATCCGCCGCGCTTCGCGGATATAGATCACCGGTGGCCAATGGTCCGGCGTGGCGTTTTCATCCCTGGCGAATCCGTAGCTGGAAATGTCCGCGCGGATTGCCTCCGGCACCGCCGGGTCGTGGCCGAGAAACCACAGAAACTCGAGCGCGTAGTCCTTGTGCCGCTGCCAGATTTTCGCACGCTCAGCCGGGCTCGCATTGGGCCAGGCATCCGCCGCGCCGATGAGCCCCATGGAGATCTGTCTCCCGATGCCGTTGTTCACGTCCACTTTGTCGCCGGGAATCGGGTAAATATCCACGGCCACCATGCGCGGGTCCTTGCCACTTTGCAGAAGGCGGCGCGCCAGTTCGAAGCGCGCCGGATCATAATTCGGCGGCTGCACTTGCGGCACACTGTTGCCGGGGACTTTGGTCATCGTGATCCGCCAGCTGTAGGTCATGATGTGCGCGTCGCCTTCATCCGGCCCGGCACTCTCCGCGGTCATGAGCGGCAGTAGCTTTCCCGCGGCATCGCGTGGCGAGAAGGCCATGCGCGGTTTCTTGTATTGCTGGCCGGCCAGCGTCTCGCCGTACTGCTGTTTGCTCTCGCGTCCGACCACGAATGAAACCTTCGCCGCGGCGAGCAGATCGCCCTCGTAGCTGGCGTCGACAAACTCACGCCCCGCGAATTCCCCATGGTCCGTCTTGATCTCACGAATGCGCGGGCCTTCTTTCACCGCCGAAACGAGTTGCTGACCGGTGAAAATCTGCACGCCGGCTTCGCGCAACAGATCGTGGAAGACCTGCTCGGCCACATGCGGTTCGTAGGTCCATGGGCGATTGTCCTTCACCGCGACCTCATAGGGCAGTGTCACCCCGCGCTTCCGATAGTCCGCTTCCACGCGCAGATGAAACTCCTCGAACAAGCCACCGAGGGTGCGGCGATCGCATTGGTTCGAATCGCTAAAGCTGAGACCGCTCGACATCATCCCACCGACCACCGGCAGCGGCTCGACCAGGGCGACCTTCGCCCCAGCGCGCCCCGCGGCCGTCGCCGCGCAAACACCGGCCGGCGTCGCGCCATAGACCACGACATCGAAATTCTCGGCGGCCAAACCGCCATTCGCGATCAAAGCGAGACCGCACACCCACTGCAGGAGGAACGAACGCATCATAAAAAAGGAAAATAAAAAAGTCGCGCCGGTCGACCCGCTTTCGAGCAGTGGCCTTTTCCGTGCAACGCTGCAGGTAATAGGAGAATGTAACCGCCGGCCACAAGTCGCGTCTGATAGGCAAATAAACCTCCCCATGAAACCCGACGCTCAAATTCTCCGCATCACACTTGGACTCGCGGTTCTTTCGGTCTTCTTCTTCATCATCGAACGCGTCATCGCGCGCAATCGCCAGCGCCCGATCCTGCGCCGGGGCTGGTTCACCGACATCTGCTTTTGGTTCTTCACTCCACTGGTCACCAAGGTGATCACTCGCGGCGCGTTTATTCTTCCTGCGTTGATCCTGATCGGGCTCGGGATCACCAGCGCCGACGGGCTGAAAAGCGGCGCGTATCACGGGTTCGGCCCGCTCTCGCGGCAGCCGCTTTGGGCGGAAATCATCGAGATTTACGTGCTCTTCGATTTCTTCGGCTATTGGTCGCACCGGCTCTTTCATCGCGGACGCTGGTGGCCGTTTCACGCCGTACACCACAGCTCCGAGGATCTCGACTGGCTGAGCAGCGTGCGCGTCCATCCGGTGAATGATTTCGTTTCGAAAGTTTGCCAGGTCACACCGTTCCTCCTGCTCGGTTTCAAGCCCATCGCCGCATTTTCCGCGGCCGGTTTCTTCACCCTCTACGCCATCTTTCTGCACGCCAACGTGAGCTGGGACTTCGGCCCGCTGCGTTATGTCATCGCCACCCCGCGGTTCCACCGCTGGCATCACTCGAGGGATCGTGAAGCGTGGGACAAAAACTTCGCCGGCCTTTTCGTCTTCTGGGATCTGCTCTTCGGCACCTTCTACATGCCCAAGGATCGTGTGCCGGAGAACTTTGGCATCCCCGAGGAATTTCCGCAGGATTTTGTCGGGCAGCTCGTGCACCCCTTCGCGCGGGCGCTGCGGCTGCCCCGGAGGGATGCGCTCCTGCGCGCTCCCACCCCTCCTTCTTCCTGAACTGGAAATGGGGAACGCGCAGGAGCGCGTCCCTCCGGCGTTCGCCGCTACGTGCGCAACACCTCAATCGAAGATCGCCTCGCCGTGCTGGCAATACGACTGCCAGCTCAAGTGCCAGACCTTTTTCTTGAATTCCGCCGGCTGTTTTTCCCCGAGCTTGTGATCGAACTGCCGCGCGAGTAACTGTGCGAGAAACCAATCCGTGTAATCGTCGAGCCACGCGTTGCGCATTAGCGTGGGATCCGCCAGCCAATCGAGGCGCGGCAGTGGCCGCCGGTCGTGGCGCAGCACGGGCACGATCAAATCGCTGTGCCCGGTGAACCAGCTCCGCCCGTAGGCATACGTCGGCTTGTGATGCATGAGCCGCGCTTCATAGAGCACGCTGGAATTCACGCCCGCCACGGCGCGCGACTCGCGCAGCAGCGTGGTGAGGTCCACCTCCTTCGGCAGCAGCACGGTATTGGGCAGGGTCGGTATCAATTCCTCGAGGCCGGCCATGTCGGGCGTATCGGTCAGCGGATGTTTTTTTAGCACGAGCTGGAATTCGTCGGGCAGGACCGAGCGGAAGTGCCGCAGCAGGTCGCACCAGTTCTTCACCCGGAGGTCCCATTGGTTCACTTGGTCGTGCAGCAACTGCAGCGGCCAGAAAACGAATGGCTTCTTCACCGACGCCGGCAATTCCTTGCCCGGCTTTTGCAGCCAGGCCTTGCGCGCGGCCTGCGCCCGCGCCCGCTGCTTGTCCGACGCCCCACGAAACACCATTCGCGAGAGCGACGACTCCCAGCAGAAGCCCAGCGGATCCACGTGCATGGTCGAGTAGTGCGGGAAAAACCCGTCCTCGCTGAAGGCGACATTGATGCCGTGTTCGCGGCAGAGATAGACCATGCCTGCGCGATCCGAATCGAAGCACCACTTCAGCATGATCTCCGGACGCTCCTTGCGGGTCATCAGCAGTTCATAAAACTCGAACTCCGTGAAGATTTTCTTTTCGTAGAGATTCCGAAAATGGAGGCCGTAAAAATGGTGGATCCACCCGTTCATGTACGGGTTTGTCCAGCAATAGCTGTCAGGCACGATCATCCCTGCCGCTTTATCAGAGAAAATACCGCTTCGGCGATACGGAACTTCAAGTGGCTCCAAACCGGGCATTTAACGCGCGAAATTGAGGCATTTCAAAGACAGATAAGGGTATTTTCACGTAAATTGCCTTGCGTCGCCACTAGTCGACACGTATACCCCAGTCGACATGAGTGTAAACACCTTTATAGGGTCAGCGGCACGATGGTTAACGTTACTGGCGGTTTTCATACCGAGTATTACCGAGGCGACGCTCATCACGTCTTGGACAGAAGACGCCGGCAGTCAGGCCATCTCCGGCACAAACACGTCGACAGTAGTTGTCGGAACGGGGGCGAAGGATAGCGCATCCGGTGTTTCGATTTCCGGTTCTCTTTCGGGCAATGCCACCCTCGCGGCGATCGGAGACATGATCCAGATGACCGGCACATTCACGCTGGCCGGGGTTAACAACGGCAACGCCGGCGGCGATCTCAGCTTCGGGTTGTACAACACGAACGGCAGTTCCACCGCTACGGGTTGGCTGGGCTACAGCGCCTCGGAGTCGGACGGCACTCACACCGGCTCTTTTTTCGAGCGCAGCAGCGGCAATACGGCACTCTACACTTCCACGACGGGCGAGACGCAGCTCGCGACGACGCTGGCGACCGGCAGTCCCTCCATCGCCGACGGCACTTACAACTTCACTCTCACGCTGACGCTTCAAGCTGGAAACGCGGTCAACATCGCCTACGCCCTCAACCGCACCTCGACCACCGGCTATACCCTGAGCGGGAGTTTCGTGGACACGACGCCGCTTACCCTCGCCTACAATCGCGTGGGCTTCCTCGCGGGCAGCAGTCTCAAGGCCGACCAGTTCACGATCAGCAACACCAACGTCACTTTCGTCCCGATCCCGGAACCGGGCAGCGCGGGACTGCTGATCGCGGGTGGGCTCGGACTCGTGGTCCGTCGACGCCGCTAGTAGCTACCGAGCGGCACAGCGAAATTCTCATCCTCTTTGCCGGAGGAAACGCTAGACTCGGCGGATCGATCCGCATTCGCCCCAACTCGAGCCTGCAGACGAAGGCCGCCTCGCCCAGCGGCGGCAGTGGATTAATCGCGCCTACATCCTGGGCGCTGTCGCGCTGGTCGGCCTCGTCTGGGCGGTGCGTCATGATCATCGCGCGCCAGCCAAACCCGCCGTTCTGCGCGCCGCTGCGACACCGGCGCCGCAGGACGATGTCGCGATGGAAAAGACCGCGCTCCAGCTGCAGGAAAAAGGCGACTTTGCCGGCGCGGAACCGCTGCTGCGCCAGTGCCTCGCCGTCCGCGAACGCGCCCTCGGCCCCGAGCACATCGACACGCTCGCGGCGCTAAACAACCTCGCCAATCTACTGCACGACCGCGGCCAACTCGACGAGGCAGAGAAGCTCCATCGCCGCTGTCTGGAATTGCGCGAGAAGACCCTCGGGCCGGACCACCCGCACACGCTCGGCAGCCTCAACAATCTCGCCCTCGTGCTGCGCGCCAAGGGCGACTTCGCCGGCGCGGAACCGCTCTATCGCCGCGGGTGGACGACGATGCAGCGCGTCTCCGGCGAGGGCCATCCGGACACGCTCTCGATGCTCAACAACCTCGCCAATCTCCTCTCGGACATGGGCGATTATACCCGCGCCGAACCGCTCTACCGGCAACTCGTCGACCAGCTGCAGGTGAAGTTCGGCCCCGACGACCCGACCACGCTCGCCGGCGAAGGCAACCTCGCCAATCTCCTCCTCCGCAAAGGCAACTACATCGCCGCCGGTCCCGTCTATCAACGCTGCTATGACACGCGCGTGCGCGTGCAAGGCGCGGAACATCCCGAGACCCTGCTCGCGCTCGGCAATCTCGCGACCTACTACTTCGAAAGCGGAAACTACAGCGAAGCCGAAGCCGACTATCGCCGCTGTCTCGCGGGCCGGCAAAAGGCGCTCGGTCCCGATCATCCCGACACGCTCAACACCATGGACAACCTGGCTGGTGCGTTGCGCAAGGCGAACAAATTGCCCGAAGCCGAGACCGTCGCCCGCAATTGTCTCGCCGCCAGCGAGCGCACCCTCGGTGCTCAACACCCCGCCACTTGCAACAGCGCTTCGACACTCGCCGACATCCTCCGCGACAAGGGCGACACCGAAGGCGCCGTCGCGCTCTACGAACGCGCGCTCGCCGGCTTGCGCGAGTCGCCCGGCGCGACCCATCCCACGACCTTGAGCGTGCTCTACGAATACGCCGTCCTGCGCAAAGACCAGCGCCGGCTCCCGGAGGCCCGCCGCCTCGGCTACGAACTGCTCGCCGGCGCCCGCCGCTCCCTGTCCAAGGACAATCCCAGCCGATCCAAATACGAGCGCTTCGTCGAATCGCTGCGGTAGGATCGACCAACCGGCGGAATCACTGCACCCGCTGCGTTTACTTCGGCCGATTCTCCCACCACGATTCCATGGTTTCCTCACAATCGTCGAGGAACTGCTGATTCCTCGCCTCTTCATCCATATTGGCATATTGAGCGCGAAATATCGCCACCAGCGCCCCGACAAAGAGGAAGAAGTATTGTGCCTGGCTAATGAACACGTAGCGGACCATGTCGAGCAGCCCATCCCAGCCGAGCCAGGGACACCCGAATCCGATCTCGAGCAGGCCCATGCAAAGCAAAAACGCGACAAGGTATCCCCAGAAGAAGCCCCAAAGGGCGGTTCGGATAGTCTGTTTCACGGCCATCCATGAAGCACCTCCCGCGCCTGAAACCCTCCAGAGCGCGCAATCGATTCGTCTACTTTGTAACTTAATCCGCGCCGCAGCGTTCTATAAACCGAACTCCCACTCTCCTTTTGTCCATGCGCTTCCGTATTCCCCTTTCCAGCCTCGCCGCTTTCAGTGTCGCCGCCTTCCTGCTGCACGCGGCTGCGGCGGATGAAATCGAGGACAAGTTCAAGCAGTACGACACCAACCACGACGGCGTCCTCAGCGGCGATGAACTCAATGCCTCCCCGATCCTGCGCCAACTCGACCTCAACGGCGATGGCAAGGTCACGCTCGAGGAGGCGCGCGAAGCCCTGACCAAACTCAAACAAGCGGGTCAGGGACCAAAGGAAAAACTGCGCGAGGGCGGCGTCGGCAACGGTCGCATCGCCACCGAATTACTCTTCAAGCGGCTCGACAAAAACGGCGACGGCAAGCTCACGCCCGACGAATTGCCCGACAAGGCCTGGTTCGACAAACTCGATCTGAACCACGATGGCGTGGTCACATTGGAGGAAGCCCTCAAGGTGGTTGCCGAGTCGATTGCCCATCGCGGCTCCGATCGCGGCCTGCCCCAGACCACCACTTTCGCCGAGGCCGACATGGCGCCATTCAAGGAGCAACCGCAATTGCTCAAGACCGGTGAACGCGGCGTGGGCCGTCGAGTCGACGACCTCACCTTGAAGAACCTCGACGGCAGCAACGTGAAACTCGCGGCACCGAAGAGTGCCAGGGCCACGGTCGTCGCGCTGTTCAGCTCCAGTTGCCCAATCAGCAACAAGCTCGGACCCGAGCTGGCCCGCATCGAAAAAGAATACGCGGCGAAGAACGTCAGCTTCTTCCTCGTGAACATCGCCCCCGAAAGCAAAGTCGCGGAGGTGCGAAAATTCCTCACCGGATTCGGCCTGACATCACCCGCGCTCAACGACCCGGCGCAGGTTTTCGAGCGCTCCATCGGCGCCACGACTTCCACCGAAGTCTTCGTCCTCGATGCCGCGCGCACCCTCGTCTATCGCGGTGCGATCAACGACCAGTACGGACTCGGCTATTCCAAAAATGCGCCGGGGAAAAACTATCTGCGCGATGCCCTCGATGCCGTACTGCGCGATGCCGCTCCGCCGATTGCCGCCACGAGCGCCCCCGGCTGCGCCCTCGACCTTCCCAACACCCCGCAGCCCGCGCACACCACGCTCACCTATAACCACGACGTCAGCCGCATCCTGCAGGCGAATTGCGTAGGCTGCCATCGCGCGGATGGCATCGCTCCCTTTCCGCTGGATAACTATGCCGATGTCATCGAGCACGCGGGCATGATGAAGAAGCAGATCAATCGCGGCGCCATGCCGCCATGGTTCGCCGTCAAGGAACCCGGACAGGAACACGAATGGCTGAACGACCGCTCGCTCTCCGATATCGACAAGACCGACCTGCTCGCCTGGCTGAACTCTGATCGTCCCAAAGGCAACCCCGCCGATGCGCCGGTGCCGCATCATTTCTCGAAAGGCTGGATGATCGGCCAACCCGACGTGGTGTATCAAATCCCCCAGCCCATCCAGATCAAGGCCGAGGGCACGATGCCGTATCAAACCGCTGTCGTGGAAACGAACCTCACCGAAGACCGCTGGGTGCGCGGCTACGAGATCCAGCCCACCGATCGTGCCGTCGTGCATCATGTCATCGTCCGCGTGCATTCGAAAGGCGCGGGGCTGAAGGAGGCCGGTGACGGCCGCGACGGCTTCTTTGCCGCCTATGTGCCCGGCAATAGCTACCGTCTGCTGCCGGAGGGTTTCGCCAAGCTCCTGCCCGCCGGCTCGCGCATCAGCTTCCAGATTCACTACACGCCCAACGGCCACGCCACACAGGATCAGCTCAAGATCGGCCTGCTCTTCGCCGCGCAGCCGCCGCAGTACGAAGTCCACGTCGTGGGGATCGCCAAGCCCGGCATCAACATTCCGCCCGGGGACGCCAACCACGTGGAGACCAAAGATACCGTCATCCCGACGAACATGATGTTCATGAGCTTCATGCCGCACATGCACGTGCGCGGCAAATCCTTCACATACGAGGTCACCACGCCCGACGGGAAAACCGAAACCCTGCTCGACGTCCCGCACTACGATTTCAACTGGCAGATCCAGTATCAATACGCGCAGCCAAAATTCATCCCGGCCGGCAGCAAGGTGCGCATTACCGCCGTCTACGACAACAGCGCCAATAATCCGGCGAATCCCGACCCGAACAAGACGGTCCGCTGGGGCGAACAGACGAGCAACGAAATGATGATCGGTTACGTCGAGCACTTCACGCCTTACACGCCGAACAAGGTCGCGCAGAAGTAGCGGTGCAGTTCCTTAATCGTATTTCTTAATCCTTAATCCTTAATCCTCATTTCGATCGGGGTTAAGGATTAACGATCAAAGATTAAGGATTAAGGATTAAGGTTTAAGGTTTACTGCAGTTCCTGTCTCAACTCGACGGTGTAGATCGATCCTTCCGCCGTGAGCCGGCTGGAGAACAGCGTGAAGCTCGTCACCTTCCACAGGTCGAATTCCGATTCCTGGTAATCGCGCAAAAAGGGTTTCAGCGCCGCGCGCGAAACACCGCGCGCCCGACCGAGCGTGATGTGCGGATGAAACGGCTTCAAATCCGGGTCCAGTCCCGCATGCAACACCGCATCCTGGATGTGCTGATGCAGCGCAAACAAATGCGGATGCCCCTTCCCCACTCCCGCCCACACCACGGACGGCCGTTCACCGCCAAACGCCCCCACACCGGTGATCGGCAAAAAGAACGGCGACACCCGCACCTGTGCCAGGTTTCCCCGCAGTTGCTCCTCATGCTCCGCATCCACATCCCCGATGAAGCTCATCGTGAGATGCAACTGCTCCGGCGGCAACCAGCGCAGCCCCTTAATCTGCGGATCGAGCTTGCGAAAAAGGTGGCGGCTGCCCTCGGGCAGCTCCAGCCCGACAAAAAGACGTTTGAACACGGTTCAATATAACCTGTGTGCCCCGGCTGTCAGCACTGAGCGCATTCGATCGCGCCCCGAAGGGGCGCCTGCAGGGAAGGACACGCTCCGGCGTGCTCCCCATCTTTCTTCAGACGGCAGGAGATTGGGGATCGCGCAGGAGCGCGTACCTCCATGAAGACCTACCGCTTCGCCTTCACCTTCGACGGAGGCGTTGGCAGCAGCGCCGCCAACCGATTATCCGAGGTCACCGAAATTACTCGCCCGCGATTGATGATCATCCGCGTGTATTTCGCATCCGCGAAATTGCAGACGACCTTGTTCTCCGGCCCGAGGATCACTCGCCAGCCGACATTGCGGCCATGCATCTCGTCCACCGTCGCCACCCGCACGGGCGCCGTCATCGAGAGTTCCTCCGGCTTGATCGGATTCGGAGGAGAATATCGGCAATGCGCGTTCAGCCAGGCAGCGGCGATGGCCCTGTAATTGTCGGGTCGCGGCCCGCAATCATCGCTCGGCAGGAGCGGGGTCACGTCGGAAGTCGCGACGCAAGCCGCGAACAACCCAATGGGGAGGATCATCAAAAGACACTGTTGGACACGATTCATGGGGAACTCTTTCTCCGCGGGGTCTTAGCAAAAACACGGCGTGGCCTCCAAGCAACAAACGCAACCACCCCGTCATTTTTCTCCCGCCGCCTCGATGAACCTCTGCGCGGGCATCGATACGCCGGCCCGGCAGCAGACCGCTCCTACGATCACCGGCTCTATCGGCGGCTTGATCGGCACGATCTTCAGCCGCGGCCCGGCCATGCAGGCCATGGCATCCGGCACCAGCGCCACTCCGCGACCGACTTCCACCGCCGCAATGAGACTGGTGACGCTCTCGTGCTCCTCGGCAATCTCCGGCACGCGTCTCGTCGGCGCGAAGATCTTCGCCAGTGCGGCGTGATACTCCGGATAACCCGCACGGCTGTAGCCGATGAACGGCTCGCCCGCGATCTTCTCCAGCGTCAAGCCACGCTGCCGGGCAAAGCGATGCCCCGGCGCCACGGCCACGCACATGGGATACCGTTCCAGTTCGTGAAAGCGCAGCCCGCGCAATTGCCCCCCGCTGGGCGCGACCATGAGAGCCAGGTGCAAGCGTCCCTCCCGCAACCCGGCCAGCATTTCCTCGGTGGAGAGGTCGTGCAACGACACGCGCACACCCGGTAGCACCGTCTGAAACCGCCGCAAGGCCCGCGGCAGAATCTGCACGGTGAGCGAAGGCGCGTAGCCCACGTGCAATTCGCCACGCGTTCCTCCCGCCACCGCGCGCACCGCTTTCACCGCATCGTCCACGCGTTGCAACACCGCGCGCGCTTCCTCCAGAAACACCCGGCCCGCATCCGTGAGCCGCACGGATTTCGCCGTGCGCTCGAGCAGCGGCAGGTCGAGCTCATCCTCCAGGTCGCGAATTTGCCGGCTCACCGCCGGTTGCGCCACGCGCAGCTTCGCCGCCGCGCGGGTCACGTTCTCCTCCTCGGCCACAGCCACGAAATAGCGAAGATGTCGAAGTTCCATGAATGCGCCGAGCATGCCTTTTCGGCATCGTAAGGCAAGGAACATGGTATTTCCGCAGAACATTTCCCGGACGTATTCTCCCACCATGATTATCACCCGCAAAGCCAATGAGCGCGGCCATGCCGAACATGGCTGGCTCGATACCTACCACACTTTCAGTTTCGCGGATTACCATGACCCAAAGTGGATGGGTTTCCGCAGTCTGCGCGTCATCAACGACGACCTCGTGTTGCCGCGCGCCGGCTTCGGCATGCACCCGCATCGCGACATGGAAATCATCACCTACATCCTCAGCGGCCAACTGGCGCACCAGGATTCCATGGGGAACGGACGCGTCATCACGCCCGGCGAATTCCAATATATGAGCGCCGGCACCGGCGTGCTCCACAGCGAGCAGAACCCGTCCGGCACGGAAGCCGTCCACCTGCTGCAGATCTGGATCCAGCCCGATGCGAATGGCGTGACCCCGCACTATGCGGAGAAGTCGATGAAGGACGCCCAGACCGGCAAGCTGCACCTCATCACCAGCAAGACGGGCCGCGACGGCTCGATCGCCATCCACCAGGATGCCGATCTCTATCTCGGCAAGCTCGACGCGAATCAAAGCCTGACCCACACGCTCGCGCCGGGACGCCATGCCTGGCTGCATGTGGCCGAAGGTGAAGTCACGCTAAATGGCCAGACCTTGAGCGGCGGCGACGCCGTAGCCGTGGCTGATGAGAGCCAGCTCGATTTGCGCGGCCAAAAAGCCTCGCAGGTCCTGCTCTTCGACCTGAACTAAATCCTCACCCGCCCGCACCGCCGCTCCCGGTGGTGCGGGCGATTTCTTCTTCAACCCAAACCCATCCCACCACCCAACATCCAATACACCATGACCAAGCTCCTCGTTCTCTATTACTCCATGTACGGCCACGTCGAAACTCTCGCCAACTCGATCGCGGAAGGCGCACGCGGCGTCGACGGCGTGGAAGTGACCCTCAAGCGTGTCCCCGAGACCATGCCACCAGAAGTCGCCAAACAATACGGCGCCAAGCTCGATCAGAGTGCCCCGGTCGCCTCGCCCAAGGAACTTGGCGAGTACGACGCCATCATCTTCGGCAGCCCCACGCGCTTCGGCAACATGACCGCGCAGATGCGCAACTTCCTCGACCAAACCGGCCAGCTCTGGATGAGCGGCGCGCTCGTCGGCAAAGTCGGCAGCGTCTTCACCAGCACCGGCACGGGCGGTGGAAATGAGAGCACGATCATCAGCTTCGTCACCACCCTCATGCACCACGGCATGCTCTATGTGGGCCTGCCCTACGCCTGTCCAGAACTCGCCGACATCAGCGAAGTCAAGGGCGGCTCGCCGTGGGGCGCGGCCACCATCGCCGGCCCCGATGGCTCCCGCCAGCCGAGCGCCAAGGAACTCGCCATGGCCCGCTTCCAGGGTAAACACGTCGCCACCATCGCGGCGAAGCTTACACGCTAACCAACCTCATCAAACGAAGGACAAGTTATGAAAATCGCCGCAATCATCTGTCGCACCTTATTGGGGCTCATCTTTCTGGTGTTCGGCCTCAATCTCTACCTGCACTTCCTGAAAATGCCGCCACCGCAAGGCCCAGGCTGGCGCGTTCATGGGAGCTCTCTTCACCAGCGGCTATATTTACGTCGTAGCCGCATTTCAGGTGGTGGGAGGAGCGCTCCTGCTCATCGGCCGTTTCGTTCCAATCGGACTCACCTTGCTCGGTCCGGTCATCGTGAACATTCTCTGCTTCCACGCCTTCCTTGAACCCTCCGGACTGCCGCTGGCCATCGTGGTTGCCATCCTGTTCCTGGTAGTCTTCGCCTATCACCGGCAATCTTTTGCCGGCGTGTGGAAGGCCTGAGGACACGCTCTCGGTCACTCCATGAATCCGCCCGTCATCGATCCCCGTGTGCACATCGGCCATGTGCATTTGAAAGTGGCCGATCTCGAACGCTCGCTCGCCTTTTACCACGGCGTGCTCGGCTTCGAGGTTGCCCAGCGCATGGGGCGACAGGCGGCATTTCTCTCGGCGGGCGGTTATCATCATCACATCGGCTTGAATACTTGGGAAAGTGCCGGCGGTGCGCCCCCACCGCCCGGCACGACCGGCCTCTATCACACCGCGATTCTCTATCCCACCCGCGCCCAACTCGCCGACGCCCTGCGGCGCGTGATGCGGGCCGGCATCCCACTCGAAGGCGCCGCCGACCACGGCGTGAGCGAGGCAATCTATCTGCGCGACCCCGATGACAACGGCGTGGAACTCTACTGGGACCGCCCACGCGAAGAGTGGCCGCGCGACGGGCAAGGCAGCCTCGCCATGTTCAGCCATCCGCTCGACCTTCGTCAGTTGTTGGAAGCCGGCAACGAAACGACGGCGTCGGCTGCCAATGCGGGCCATGAACGAGAACAGGCCGGTCGCGTTTAGTTCCCGGCGGAAAACCCCGGGGTGAGTTTCACGAAGAGCCGCAGCCACTCGCGATACGCGGCTTCCTTCGCGGTCATTTTTCCCGCCTTCTCCAAGGCATCGATTTCCGTCAACGATTGCCCATCGTAATGCCCGATCCAGCCGCAGGCGAGCTCCCGCGAGTCGCGCAGGAATTTCTCCAGTTGCGGCACACCGCAGCTCAACGGAAACGTCTCCTCGATCACCACCGGTTTCCCCACGGCGAAATGCTGCAAACATTCCATCGCTTCGTCGGGAAGCTTCGCATCGGGATAAATGTGCACGCAGAGAAAATCGAGTTCCGGCGCGATCTTCTCCGGCAGGAATCCGGAGAGAAAATGCCACTGCCGCGACCACGGCAGCGAACCCACGGTGATCAACGCATGGGCATCCGCCGGGCGAATCGCAGCGCTCATCTGCCGGATCCACGCCACCGGGATGTCCTCGCGCTTTCGCCCCGCGGGATCGAGCGCAATGCATTGCAGGAAATCATATCCACCCAAGGAACTGCCCGAGCGCCATTGCCCCGGCTCGCGCTTCCCTCCCGGTGAAAGCGGCTCGTTGATCAAGTCGTAGCAAAAGACCGCGGTGCTCGTCGCGCCCACCTCGGCAATCGCTTTCCAAAAGCGCGCCTGAGCCGCCCAGCGCGCCGGTTCATCCAGCGCATCGTACCACCCGGGCGTGTCCGCCGGTCGATAACAGGCAAGCCCCGTGACATCGAGCCGCAGACCCGTGGCCTCGGCCAATCGCAGCAGCCGCGCGAATTGCGCCAGCCCATGTCGATCCGCCTCCGTCGGCGAGCGCATGTATTTGCCGAACTGCAAATGCACCCGCACCACATTTGCGCCCATCTCACGCAGCTTTTGAAAATCGTTGGCCAGCGTCTGCCAATCCGTGTCCCAGAAATCCTCCATCAGCCGTCCGTCGTTGCCATAGTTCATCCCCCATGGGTGAAAGGCCTGCTGCGTCCCCTCCAGGATAAATCCACGCTTGTCTTCAGCGACCACGACTCGCGGCAAATCCGCCGCGCGGCAGCCAGTGGCGCACATCCCCAGCAGCACAAGGACGAGAAGGAATCGCCGTGTCATACTCCCGATTCATGCCCGGGTTCGGCTGCCGCGCAACGCCGAAAGCACATCATCCAGAAAGTAAAATAACTGCGTCCGCAGAACTGACACCCTGCGAATGGAGAAAGCGACTGCTCTTCACCCTCACCCACACACCCATGAAATACAAATCCTCCGCAGTTTGGAAAGGCAGCCTCAAGGAAGGCAGCGGCACCATGTCCACCGGTTCCGGTGCGCTCGTCGATAAAGCCTACTCGTTCCGCACGCGCTTCGAAGGCGAGCCGGGCACGAACCCCGAGGAACTCATCGGCGCCGCGCACGCTGGCTGTTTTTCCATGGCGCTGTCGAATATCCTCGGCCAGGCCGGATTTACGCCGGAGAAGATCGAGACCACCGCGACCGTCACCCTCGAGCAGAAGGATGGCAGCTTCGCCGTCACCTCCAGCCATCTCGACGTGCGCGCCTCGGTGCCGGGTGCGAGCGCGGAAGCTTTCCACGAAGCCGCGACCAAGGCCAAGGGCGGCTGCCCGATCTCCAAGCTGCTCAACGCGCACATCACCATGGACGCGCAGCTGGTGTAGACAGCGGCCTATTGCTTTTCCTGCTGCACCGTCCACAGATCCTCGAACCGGCTGTTGTCGCCATTCCCGCGACCACGCCACCAGTAGAGAACCCCCTGGATCAGCGGCACCTTCTGCGGGCCGCTGACGAACGAATTCACCACCATATCTTCGTCCATGACGAAGGCCACGTGATCGCCGTGGTCGTGCCCGAAGAAAGTGTTCTCGCCATCCGGATCGCTGAGCGCGCTCGCGCCATCCACCGGCACCCAGCCGACACCATGGGCGAAGAACTCCGCCTTCACATGCCAGTTCCCGTAATCGCCGGTCTTGTTCCCCGGCTTCTGCGATGACGCCCAGCGCCCGCCGAGCAACCGCGTCGGAATGCCATTCGCCCGCATCACGCCGGTGAAAAGCGCGGACAGCCCGCCGCAATCGCTCTTCCCCGTGGTGCAGACTTGGGTCGCGGTATGATTCTCCGTCGGCCACTGGTAGGTATTGTGATGCACGATGAAGGCGAACACGCGATGCGCAAAAACCAACTCGCTCTCGCTCGCCGCGCGCGTCAGGCCATTGCGTTGCACCCAGTTCCGAAAGGCCGCGGTCTCGATATCGCTGGTGGGCGACACGCGGGTGAAATACTGCGCCTGCTCGGGCAAAAGCTCCTTCACCACCGGCACCGTCTGACCGGCCCCGAGCACCCGCAGCTGCCGCGAATACAACGTGCCATCGATGGTCAGCACCGTGCGCACTTCCTTGCGGTGATCGGTGAGCCGCGTGAGAAAGAGCGGACGCTTCAGCGCACTTTCGTCGCGCACGATCTGCCCCGCCGGTTCGAAAGTCGTCTTCATCTCCCGCTGGCTCGGTAGATTGGGAAACTCCGGCGCGTAGAGATACCATTCGTCGACCTGCCCATTGGGCAGCGCGATATCCGTGCTCAGGGTCGCGTGAATATGACGCGCCGGCTTCTCCTCGAGCACATAAGTCGCCTTCGGATCAAACCGCGCTCCCATCGCAAAGGCAATCGCCCGCGGCGTGCCCGTCTTCTGCTGCTCGACCAACCGCTGGAATGCATCGTCCGGAATATTCCCCGCGTAAAATCCACCCTTGTCGAAGAAAAAGACCCAGCCCGTACCACCCGAGAAGGAGACCGTTTCCAATTCGCTACCGTGCCCGGAGACCTCCTGGATTTTCTTGAAACAATCCCCCGGTATGTCGCGCGTCACATAGCTATTCCTCCCGTGGAAAAGACACCAGCCGCCGCCGGGAGCAAAGGCAAACCACTTCAGCGCGCCGCCGGAGTTCGCTACCTGCTCGATCGCCTTTACCGCCTCCGCCGGGATGCTTTCATAGGCGTAGCCGTTGAGGTCGTAGAACACCACCCAGCCGCCATTCGGCGCAAACGCCACGCACTTGAAAGTGTGCGCGCCGGACTGCAATTCGGTGAGCTTCTTGCAAGCGTGCAGGTTGACATCGCTCGTCCAGTAACCATTGCCGCCGAAGAGCACCACCCAATCGCCCGACGGCGCAAAAGCGACGTCGTTCAATTTCATCTTCTGATCGGCGACTTCCTTCGCCTTCACCGAGGCGCCGTTTTGCAAATCATCGGTCCACCAGCCATTGAAATCGCGCAACGCAATCCACGCCGCCGATGCGGGCATAGCAAGAGTGAAGATCGCGCAGACGAAACCGATCGCCATGCGCATGCGAACCGAGCGGAGAGCGGTGTTCATTCGGAGGGAGCTAATGACTTCGCCCCCGCGAAGTCAATCCGGAGGCACGCGCAGGAGCGCATCCCTCCGGCATTCACGCGTCGCGATGCACGCTGTCCGGCGAAAACGCCGGCAGGCACACGGCGATGTATTCCGCGCCATCCGGATGCGGTGTGCTATAGCGCACCCACTCACCAGCATGAGTGATCACCGCCTGCCCCGCACCGACATCAAGTGCCGGCGTGCGACTCCACGCGCAGCGAACCCGCAAGCACCACAGTGTATTCATCGAACTCCGGCGTCTGCCCCGGCTCGACCCAACCCGAGGGACTGCGCATCCGCGCCACGCTCACCTGTGACGTATCCGAATTCACGCGTCCGATGAATTCCTGGATGATCTTCGGCTTGTTCCCCGCCGCTTCGATCTGCGTCGGCTTCTCAATCAACGTAGGCATAGACGCCGATTCAATCAGCCACTGGCTACGCGCTGCCAGCCGCAATTCAAGGAGGATTGAAACGCCAGGATGCTGAGGAAAACGTATGGGAGATCGGAGCCCGATTTTAACGCGGAGAACGCAGCGCTGCCGAGCCGCAACCAAGGACCCACCCATTTAAACGCAGAGGGCCCCAGCGCAGCGAGCCGCAACCAAACGGTTTTCGACTGAGGAGGAGATCAACCACGGATTACTCGGATTTCACGGATTAAAGAATCCGCGGCGACCTCTAATCCGTGAAATCTGTGAAATCCGTGGTCAAAAAAATTTCCGCAAGCTGCGTACACTTTTCAGGTTAGCGCTGCAGAGGAAGAAGATGAACCTCAATGACGAATAATCCCGTCGTTTTCCAATTTTTAAACTTCCGCACATCTGCCATCTCCTCGAAAAGCGATCCAGCCCGCGAATCGCGCTCACCCACGCGCGGCGTCCCACTTTCCACCTTCACTTTTACTTTTCACTCCCATGTCTTCCTCCACTCTCTCCGATCGTGCCGCCGGTGCCGTCATGGGCGCACTCATTGGCGAAGCCCTCGGTGTCGGCCCGCATTGGTATTACGACCTCGCCGAACTGCGTCGCGACCACGGGTCGTGGATCACCGATTACACCACGCCCAAGCCCGGGCGCTATCACGACGGACTGAAAGCCGGCGCGCTTTCGCAAGCCGGCATCATTCTCGTCATGCTCCTGCACTCGGTCGTCGAGCAGGGCGGCTACGATGAAGCGGATTTCTGCCGCCGTCTCGATGAAGACCTCTTCCCGCAACTCGACGGCACACCGAAGAATGGCCCCGGCGGCTACACCAGCCAGTCCATTCGCGAGGCGTGGAAAAAGCGGGTGAAGGAAGGCGCCTCCTGGCGCGAGACCGGCGGACAAGCCGACACCACCGAAGCCATCGAACGTGCCCTCGTCCTCGGCGCCCGCTACGCGCTCGATCCGAAGCGACTCGCCGAAACCGTCAGTGCCAATTGCCTTCTCACACAGAGCGACGAAGCGATCGTCGCCATGAGCACTGCCTACTGCTGCGTGCTCGGCCAGCTCGTCGCCGGCGAACGTCTCGACGAACAGCTTTCCGACAAACTCATGGACCTCGTGAAATCCCGCGCGCTCCCCTTTCACGCCGTCACCTCCGGCCATTTGCAGCCACCCAAATCTGACGCCGAACCCGCCCGCGCCGGACACTTCTCCTCACCCGACGCCCTGCTCACGCCGTCCTACATCGCCGAGGCCGCGGGCGATCCCGACGTCCAGATCGAGCCCGCGTGGAAAGTCTCCATCGTCTATGGCATGCCCTGCGCGGTCTATCATCAGCTCCCGGCCGCCTACTATCTCGCCACGCGTTTCCGCGACGACTTCGAATCCGCCGTCCTGCACGCCATCAACGGCGGCGGCCAGAATCAAGCCCGCGCCATGCTCACCGGCGCCCTGGTCGGCGCCCAAGTCGGCCTCGCCGGCATCCCGCAGCGTTTCCTCGACGGCCTGGAAGATTCCGCCGAACTGCTCAAGCTCGCGCGAGAGCTCGGTCGGACAGCGGGGCAGTAATTTTTTGAAACGCAAAGACGCAGAGAAGGAGCAGAGAATAGGCGACATTTCCGACGTTCGTCACTGGTTCTTGCGCGACGGGATCATTCGTCATTCGTCATTCGTCATTTCGGCCGTCAGCCCCCCTCCGCGTCTCTGCAGTGCTAACCATGAAAATGTCCGCACGACGCGTAGAAATTTTGGCCCGCGAATCACGCGAATGACACGAATAGGGGCAGATCATTCGCGTCATTCGGGTGATTCGCGGGTCACTTTCCCTTCCCTGTCTTTTCGAAGGTTCGTGGCTCCCCTTTTGGTGGCGGCTCTGCCGCGCTGCGTCTCTGCGTTTTAAAACACCCTCCTCGACGATCCTCCGCGTTCTCCGCGCCATCCGCGTTTAAGTGAGCCCTGCCATCGAGAACCGAGTTGCCCTAATAAAGCCTCCGCGATTTCCTTGTTTCCCATGCGGTTCGCGAAAATTGCGCAACCGCGCGGATTCCTGCCAGTTTTACCCCAAGCCTATGTTCTCCCCTTCGAAGCTCTTCCGGTCCTTCGCTGTCGCCTGTCTCCTCTTCGCCGCGGCCGCCTTCTCCCACGCCGCCTCCGCGAAGCCCAACATCCTCATCATCCTCGCCGATGACATGGGCTTCTCCGATGCCGGCTGCTACGGCGGCGAAGTGCAGACGCCGAATCTCGACGCCCTCGCGAAAGACGGCCTGCGCTTCACCCAATTCTACAACACCGCACGCTGCTGGCCTTCGCGCGGCGCGCTCCTCACCGGCTATTATGCACAGGAGATCCGGCGCGACACCGTGCCCGGCGTGCTCAGCGGCGGCCGCGGCATTCGTCCCGGCTGGGCGAAGCTCCTGCCCGAGATGCTCAAGACGCAGGGCTATCGCACCTATCACTCCGGCAAATGGCACGTGGACGGCAAACCGCTGCAGAACGGCTTCGACCATTCCTACGACATCGAGGACCACAACCGGAACTTCAATCCCACGCTCATCTTCGAGGACGACCAAAAGCTGCCGCCGGTCAAGCCCGACAGCGGTTACTACACCAGCACCGCCTACGCCGATCACGCCATCAAGTGCCTCAAGGAACACGCCGAGAAATATTCGGATCAGCCCTTCTTCGAATATCTCGCCTTCACCGTGCCGCACTTCCCGTTGCAAGCTCCGGCACAAGACATCGCCAAATACCGCGACCGCTTCCGCAAGGGCTGGGACGAAATGCGCGTCGAACGCTGGCAGCGTCTGAAAGACATGGGCATCGTCGATTGCGCACTCTCGCCCATCGAGCGCAGCCTCGGCCCGCCGTATGCCTTCCCGAAGGATGTCGCCCTGCTCGGGCCCGGTGAAGTCGATCGCCCCGTGCCGTGGGACACGCTCACCGATGTGCAGAAAGATTTCCAGGCGACGAAGATGGCCATCCACGCCGCCATGGTCGACCGCATGGACCAGGAAATCGGCCGCGTGCTCGCGCAGATCAAGACCATGGGCCAGTACGAAAACACCATCATCCTCTTCCTCTCCGATAATGGTGCCAGCGCGGAGATGATGGTGCGCGGCGACGGCCACGACCCGAGTGCGCCGATGGGTTCAGCGAAGACCTTTCTCTGCCTCGGCCCCGGCTTCTCCAGCCTCGCAAATACGCCCTTCCGCCGTCACAAGACCTGGACACACGAAGGCGGCATCGCCACGCCGTTCATCGTCCATTGGTCGAAAGGCATCGCCACCCACGGCGAACTGCGGCACACGCCCAGTCATCTGGTGGATGTCGTGCCGACCTTGATGGAACTCGCCGGCGGAAAACCCTTCGACACGTGGGAAGGCCAACCCGTGCCGCCGCGCCCCGGCAAGAGTCTCGTTCCCGCGCTCGCCAAGGATGTGACCATCCCGCGCCAATCCATCTGGTGGCAACACGAAGGCAACCGCGCGTTGCGCATGGGCGATTGGAAGATCGTCGCCTCGGGCGAGAAGAGTCCGTGGGAACTGTATGATCTCAGCAAGGATCGCGGTGAACAAAACGACCTCGCCAGTTCGCAACCCGAGAAGCTCAAGGAATTGGTCGCCGAGTGGGAAAAGGAAACGGGCGAATATCGCGCCCTCGCATTGAAAGACGCAACGCCGGAGATGAAAGCCAAGGGCGCGCCGAAGAAGAAAGAAGCGGATTAACGCAAGAATACCGGAACTAAGAAACCCTCCCCCATCGCATTGTCTCTCAGTCACATGAAGCATCTCCCAGCCTCTCTCCTCCTGCTCTCCGCCACCACCGTTTGGGCGGCGGTTCAGCCGGCCCGACCGGGCCAGGATTTTATGGAGAATCGCTGCTACGACTGCCACGACTCGGAGACGAAGAAGGGCAACCTCGACCTCACGGCCCTTCCCTTCTATCTCGACGATCCGAAGGTCTTCGCGGAGTGGGTGAAGGTGCACGATCGGGTGCGCGACGGTGAGATGCCGCCGAAGAAAAAAGCCCAGCCTGATCCGGCTGAACGTGACGCTTTTCTCAAGACCCTCGGCACACCAATGATCGCCGCGGACGAGACGCGCGCTGCCAAGGAAGGCCGCGCCACGCAGCGCCGGCTGAATCGCTACGAATACGAAAACACTCTGCGCGATCTGCTGCATGCCCCGTGGTTGCAAATCAAGGAAATGCTGCCCGAGGATGGCGAGGCCTATCGCTTTAACAAAGTCGGCGAAGCGCTCGACATCTCGCATGTCCAGATGTCGCGCTATCTCTCCGCCGCGGATTACGCGCTGCGCCAGGTCATGGCTTCGCAAGTCTCGCGGCCACCGACGACCACGGTGCGCTACTATGCGCGCGACCAACGCGTCTTCGCCGCGAAGATGAAGTTCAGCGTGTTCAACAAAAGCCCCGAGCGTGCAACTTTCCCGCTCATCGGCAACCAGGCGCAACCCGACGTGCGCGCCGGCAAGGCGCCGATCAGCGACCCCGCAAAGAAGGACGAGGAAGCGATGGGCGTGGTGGCGAGCAGTTACGAGCCGATCGAGCTGCGCTTCGATAAATTCAAGGCGCCGGCCGCGGGCTATTACAAACTGCGCTTCAGCGCCTACTCCGTCTGGGTCGGCCCCGGCCCCGCGCCCAAATGGTGGCGCCCGGATCTCGACAAGGTTTCCGCCGGCCGGCGCCCGGAGCCGATCACCATTTACTCGGAAACGCCGCCCCGGCTGCTCCGCCTGCTCGGCAGTTTCGACGTCAATCCCGATCCCACCGTGCGCGAGATCGATACCTGGCTGCTCTCCGGCGAAAGCATCCGACCGGATGCCGCGCGGTTGTTTCGTTCGCGTCCGCCGAATTACCACAACCCGCTCGCGCAGGAAGACGGCCAACCCGCCGTGGCCTTCCGCTGGATGGAAGTGGAGGGACCGATTTACGATCAGTGGCCCAGTGCCGGCCATAAGCTGCTCTTTGGCAACCTGCCCTTGAAGCCCGGCAAGAATGGCAGCGTGGAGGTCGTCTCGAACAACCCGGCCAAGGACGCCGACCGATTGATGCGCGCCTTTCTCCAGCAGGCTTATCGCGAACCGGCAACCGAGGAGGACGTGCAGCGCTTTCTCGGGATCGTCAATGGCGCGCTCAAGTCCGGCAGCAGTTTTGCCGATGCCATGATTGCCGGTTACTCCGGCGTGCTCTGCTCGCCCTCTTTCATCTGCCTCGAGGAAAAGCCCGGCAAACTCGACGACCGCGCGCTCGCCTCGCGTCTCGCCTATTTCCTGTGGAACTCCGAGCCCGACGCGCAATTGCGTGCTCTGGCGCTGAACAACGAACTGCACAAGCCCGACGTGCTGCACGCGCAGACCGCCCGCATGATCGCCGACCCGAAGTCGCGCCGCTTCGTCGATGCCTTCCTCGACTACTGGCTCGACCTGCGCAAGGCCAACGCGACCGCTCCCGACGCGAGTCTTTATCCGGATTACTATCTCGACGACTTGCTCGTCGAATCCGCTACTTCGGAAACACAGCTCTTTTTCAATGAATTGCTCCGCAACGATCTGCCCGCGCGCAATATCGTCTCGTCGGATTTCGCGATGCTCAATGAGCGTCTCGCCAAACACTACGACATTCCGAATGTCGATGGCGTGAACCTGCGCCGCGTGGCCCTGCCCGCGGATAGCGTGCGCGGCGGTCTCCTCACCCAGGCCAGCGTGCTCAAGGTCACGGCCAATGGCACGACGACCTCGCCCGTGGTGCGCGGCGCGTGGGTCATGGAACGCATCCTCGGTTGCCCACCGCCACCGCCGCCTCCGAAAGTGCCATCCATCGATCCGGACACGCGCGGCGCCACGACCATCCGCGAGCAACTCGAGAAGCATCGCAGCCTCCAGTCGTGCGCCACCTGTCATGCGAAGATCGATCCCGCCGGTTTCGCGCTGGAGAATTTCGACGTCTTCGGCGGCTGGCGCGATCACTACCGCGCCATGGGCGATGGCGAGCACGTGAAGGGCTTCGGCAAGAATGGCCAGGCTTTCGCTTATCACCAAGGCCCGGCCGTCGACGCCAGCGGCAACCTGCCGGATGGCCGCGCCTTCGCCGACATTCGCGGACTCAAGAAGCTGCTCCTCGCCGATGAGCGGCTGATCGCGCGCAATCTCGCCAGGCAACTTGTGGTTTACGCCACGGGAGCGCCGGTGCGTTTCGGCGACCGCCCACAGGTGGAGCAGATCCTCGATCAAACCAAAGCCAAAGACTACGGTGTGCAATCGCTCGTGATGGCCATCGTGCAAAGCGACCTCTTCCAAAACAAATGAACCCGAGTTCCTATATCTCCACCAAGCGTGTTTGTTCCCGGCGTCAGTTTCTGCGCGGCACCGGCGTGGTCCTCGCCCTGCCTTTTCTCGAGGCGATGATGCCCGCCTTTGCCCGCGAGGCCAAAGTGCTGCCCCCACGCCGCATGCTCGCCGTTTGCAATAACCTCGGCCTCGTGCCGGAGAAGTTTTTCCCCGAGCAGGCCGGGCGCGATTACGCCCTCTCGCCCTATCTCCAGGAACTGAGCGAGCACCGCAATGAGTTCACGGTTTTCAGCGGCGTGTCGCATCCCGATGTGGATGGCGGGCATCCGGCGGACAACTGCTTCCTCACCGCCGCGCCGCATCCGGGCAGCGGCGGCTTCCGCAATACCATCTCGCTCGATCAATACGCCGCGGAGCGCATCGGCAATCTCACCCGTGTTCCCTCCCTCACGCTCGGCGTGAATGTGCAGCAGGGCCAGCGCAGCCTTTCGTGGACCGGCACCGGCGCGCTCATTCCCTGCGAGGAAAAGCCGTCGGAAGTTTTCAAGCGACTCTTTCTCAACGGCACGCCGCAACAGGTCGCGGCACAGGAGCGCAAGCTGGCTCTCGGGCAGAGCATCATGGACGCCGTGGCCGGTCAGGCGAAGAGTCTGCAGCGCGATGTGGGCCCGCGCGATCGCGAACGGCTCGACCAGTATTTCACCGGCGTGCGCGATCTCGAGAAGCGTCTCGGCGATGCGCGCGCCTGGGAACGCAAGCCGAAGCCGGTGGTGAACGCCGCCATCCCGAAGGATCCCGAGAGCCCGCGCGAATACATGGACAAGGTCCGGCTGATGTACGACATGGCGCGGCTGGCGTTCGAGAACGATTCCACACGTCTGGTCACGCTCATGCTCGATAGCGTGAACTCACCGGCCATCGAGGTCGAAGGACAGAACACGACGGACGGGTATCACAACCTCTCGCATCACGGGAAATCGCCGACCAAGCTGGCGCAGCTCGAGATGATCGATCGCGAGCACATGAAGCTGCTCGGCACACTCTTCGGCGAACTCAAGACCGCCCACGAAGGGGCGGACCGTCTGCTCGATCGCACGATGATCCTCTACGGCAGCAACCTCGGCAACGCCAACACCCACGTGACGACGAACCTCCCCGTGCTCTTCGCCGGCGGCGGTTTCAAGCACGGCCAGCACCTGCTCTTCGATCGCGAGCGTAACTATCCGTTGCCCAACCTCTTTGTCTCCATGCTCCAACGCCTCGGCATCGAAGCCAACAAATTCGCCTCGAGCACGGGCACGATGAAGGGACTGGAGATCGCGTAGGTTGCTACTTGTTACTGCGAATAAAGGCCACGAGGTCGACCAATTCCGACTCCGACAACGTCTGATCCAGTCCCACGGGCATGAGGCTCGTGGGCAACTGCGTGTCGGCGGTGATCTGATCGTGCCGGATGTTGTGTTCCTGCCCACCGAGGTCGACGAGCAGAACGCCTTCCGCGGTGTGGCTCTTGATGATGCCGACGAAGGTCTCACCACCCGCGCACTCGATGGAGTGCGCTTCGTAATCGCGGGCAATCGTCGCGCTCGGAAAGATGATGGATTCGAGGATATCGATCTCACGCCGAATGGAACCGATGTGCGAGAGGTTCGGCCCGATCGAGCGACCTACATTCCCGATCTGGTGACAGGCGATGCAGCTTCCATGACCCGTCTCGAAAAGCTTGCGGCCGTTCTCCGGTTTACCTTGGGCAATGACCTTCTCCGATAGCGGGACGAGCCGGCGGCGCTTGGCTTCGACGGCCTCGTCGGCTCTGTGCAACGCGGGCAGAAGCGTCTGCTCGAAGATCTCCGGCGGGTAGCCTTGGAAGAGCGTGCGGAAGGTGCTCTCCTGGACCGAGGCGAGCACGGGCGAATTGACCAGCGCATGCGCGAAGGCTTTGCCGACCTCGACATCCTTGGTCTTGTTGATCGCGTGGATCGCTTCGCGCAACTCGATAGGACCGAGCGCGGTGAATTGCGGCGCGAGTTCCAATTGCTCGTCGCGCGTCAGCACCGCCGCACCGAGCATCGTGGACGCCTGAATCTGAGCGCTCGCCGGCACCATGGAATCCTGCAACGTCTTGAGCAGGAGGGCGAACGATTCGGGCGCCAGCTTCTGGCTGCCGACCATGGCGTCGAGCGCGCGCAAGCGGGTGGTGAGCGATTGCTTCTCGTCCTTGGCGAGCGTCTCCAAGGCATCCCGGAATTGGGGGTTGCGCAGCTTCTTCACCGCCGCGAGCACCGTCGGCAAATCACCCGGCGCGGCGGAGGACAACTGCGCTTTCAGCAAGGGAATCCACGCGGGATTGCTGGCCGTGCCCGTCTGCTGGGCGATGGCCTGCCAGGCGACCTGCCGCACGGCGAGCGAGGCGTGGCCAAGCATCTTCGTGAGCGTGTCCTGCGCGGCGGGACTGGCGAGTTGCGGACCGACGACCGCTTCGAGCACGTGCAGGTGCGCAGCGTCCGGTTCCTTGCCTTGCAGCCAATGCTCGAAGTCATCGTGCAGCAAGGCCACGCTGTCGGGCTGGCGCGCCGCGACCTTGATCGCCGCCGCGGCGAGATCCTGATCCGTTGACGAGAAATAGCGGCTGGCCAGAGCGACGATCTCCTTCGCGTCGGTCGTGCCTTTCGCCCCCTGATCGCTGAGCAGCAGGAGCCGCCGGACGAGGAGCGGGTTCTGCGCTTCGCGCAAGTTCGGCAGGATCGGAAGCCCGGTGCGCAACGCGGCGAACATCGCGCCATGTTCCAGCGCCGGCTCGAGCGGTTGCGCGAGCATGGTGAGCAGCGCCTTCTCGATTCTCGGACTGTGCAACCGGCGCCAGGAGATCTCGTCGCACGCCGCGAGTCGCGCCTTCGGCGCAGTGCCGACCAGAGCCACGAGCAACTCGTCTTCACTGCGCGGCGTGGACTTGGCGATGGGCGTCGGCGCGAGCTGCGGCTTCCCAGCGTTCGGCCCCTTGATGCGATAGATCGCGCCCATGATTTCCGGCTTCGCCGTGAGGCTCGACGGGCAGCCGATGCGGAACCATCCCCCCGTGTCGAGTACGAGCAGCGAGCCGTCGCGATCCTCGATCACATCGGTAAGATGCGCGTCCGGTTGGTTGAGCTTGAAGAACTCGTGCTCGCGCGTGCGATAGGTCGCGCCATCGGGAATCAATTCCATGCGGGCCACGCGTTGGGTGTTGAAATGGGTGATGAAGATTTGCCCCTTCCACTTGGGATTCAGCGCACCCGATTGCAACAGGCACATGCCCGAAACGGCGACGTGGCCGAAGTTGTGAATGACCGGCAGATCGACCGTGCGCGGCAAGCCCGCGATGGCCTGCAGCATATCGGGCCGCGGATAAACGCCGCCGTAGAGCCAGTGGATGAGCACGTCGCCACGCGGCTGGCTGTAGAAGAGATTCACGTCGCCGATGATCTCGCCCTCGGGCGTGAAGACGATCCGCACCGGATTGTCAGCGCTGGCCAGCGCGTGCCATTGGATGTCCGTGCCGTCGGGGTTGCACGACCAGATACCCGACGCCAGGCCCTCGTGCACGAGCGTGCCATCCTTTTGCACCACCTTGTGCCCCTTGCGGCCATGGCACCAGTACAGGCGCCCGTTCCGCGGATTGTAAACCGGGCCGTGCACGTCCGCGGCGTTACCCGTGTAGTCGAAGCCGCCCACGATCATCTCGCGCTGATCCGCCACGCCGTCGCCATCGGTGTCGGTGAGCTTCCAGATGCCCGGCGGCGACGCGACGTAGAGCGAGCCGTTGAGCCAGCAACCGCCCTGCGGGAAAGTCATCTTGTCGGCGAAGACGGAGACCTTGTCGTAATGGCCGTCGCCCTTCGTGTCGGTGAGTTGCAGGATGCGGTTGGGCAGTTGCTCCTCCAACTCGCTTTTCTTGAGATTCAGGCCGGCGGCATCGCCGACGTAGAGACGTCCTTTATCGTCGATGCAGCCCATAATGGGATGCCGCACCATCGGCGCGGCGGCGGCGACGTCGAGGGTGTAGCCGTCGGGTAGTGTGGCGCTGGGCGTTTCGGCCACGGCGCGGACGAGGAACAGGGAGGCGGCGAGAACAAGAGGGAAGGTTTTCACGGCGAATTGGGGGCGAACGTGCGTGGATGGCGTCCCGGACAGGGACGGATCACCATCACGCGGAAATGTGAAGTTATTAGCCAACTTACCCGAAATGATGCAATTCCTTTGATGGCATTTGGCCCGGAAAAGCTGCTCGCCGGCCCGACGTCTGCGGTAGCCAAACCCACCTGCGGAAAATAGAACGGTGCCGCCCAACAGTCCGTCCTTGATGAAATTCCCTGTCTTCCGTCGATCGTACGTAGCGTCCTCATTGCTTTTGTTGGGAGCGCTTTTGCCTGCCGTAGCGGCGCAACCGCAAGAGATTCGGCTGACCATCGACTCGGTTCACCCGACAGCACAGTTTGATCCGCAGGTTGCGTTGGGTGGAGGCATCGATGGCCATCGGGATGGCGAAGTCGCGCGCATGCTTTCGCCGGAGAATGTGCGGCAGATATTGCGCGCGGGGCTTGGCCCGGTCTCGTTTCGCCTGCGCACGGAGCTTGGAGTTGAGGCATGGCATTGGAACCCGCGCGGCACATGGAGCGATCCGCGGCATCAGCAGGGATACTGGACCTCCAGCGCTACGCCGCAGCGTGACCGGCCGATCCTTCTCTCCTACGGCTACAAGCTCCCGCGACGCGGGGATACGCACGATGAAGCGAATGACGATGGCTACTCGATGCTCGACGACGGAGATGCCGCGACGTTTTGGAAGAGCAATCCGTACCTCGCCTCGCAGTTCACGGGTGAACCGGATGCGCATCACCCAGCGTGGGTGCTGATCGATTTCGAAAAGCCCGTTCCGCTCAATGCCATTCGCATTCATTGGGCCGATCCTTACGCCACGCATTTCGACGTGGAATATGCGGACAGCGGGTGCGTCTATTTCGGCCAGCATCCGAGAGGCGTGTGGCATCGCTTTGAAAATGGAAGGATCACTCGTGGGACCGGCGGCGCACCGCTCTCGATCCTCTCGAAGGACCCGATCAAGGCTCGCTATCTGCGTATCTGGATGACGGAAGGATCGGGCACCGCGGCGACAGGTTCGAAGGATGTGCGGGATCGGCTGGGTTATGCGATTCGGGAGATCGAGGCAGGATGGCGCGACGCCGCAGGCGTGTTTCACGACCAGGTGCACCACTCGGCCAATCAGCGGCAGACGATCACCTACGTCTCCTCGACCGACCCCTGGCATCGCGCCTCCGATCGTGATCGCCAGACCGAACAACCCGGCATTGATCTCGTCTTTCGCTCAGGTATCACCCGCGGGTTGCCCACGATGCTCGCGGTGCCGGTACTCTACGGCACGCCGGAGGATGCCATCGCGCTCGCGGCTTATATGCGGCGAGCAAACCATCCCATCGCGCGTTTCGAACTCGGCGAAGAACCGGATGGCCAACGCGTCGATCCACGCGACTTCGCGGTGCTCTATGCCCAAGTGGCGCGTGGCATTCGTCACATCGAACCGCACGCCATCCTCGGTGGGCCGAGTTTCATGACCGGCGATGCCGATTACCTCGGGCTCCTCTATCGCGACTGGCTGCGGCGATTCCGTCGCGCCCTGGCTGGATTCGCGGACAAGCGGGGTGAACTTCCAATTCCTCTCCTTCGAGTTTCCTACCCCTTCGATGATGTCTGGACGCCGGAGGCCGGGCAACTGGCACAAGCCCCCGGCAAACTGGCGGGATCCATGCGGCATTTCAGCACGGAGCATCTGCCCATCATCCTCGGCGAATACAACTACTCCGCCTATTTCACGGAACACGAAGTCGACCTCGGTGGCGCGATGCTGAATGCCGAGACCGTCGCGCAATTTCTCTGCAGTGGCGGGCAGGCCGCTTACTTCTACGGGTGCGAACCCGATGCGCTCAATCAGACGACCGGTTCGTGGGGACGGCATGTCATGTTGCTGCAAGCGAAAGGCCAAAACGACGTCACCCCCGTGGCCACCTTCCATGCGTTGCGCATGATCTCGAGCGATTGGCTGAATCCGCAAGGTGGTCTGCATCAGGTGTTACGCGTCCACTCCAACCTTCCCGCAGATCACTTCAGCGCATTCGCATTGCAGCGCCCGGATGGATCGGCGTCCCTGTTGATGATTAACAAAGATCCCAGCCGACCGGCCCTGATCACGCTTCGCGGCGACCGGGCGTTTCACGGCGCAGCCACGCTCGTCACTTATTCCGCGCGGCAATACCATTGGTACGCAGAAGGCCCCCACGGGCGCCCAACGCGGAATGAACCGCCATTGCAACGCACCGTGAGGGCCGATCAACTATTGACCGTTCCTGCCTGGTCGATCTCGATATTGCGCTCGCCATAACCTGGCGAACTGCATCGCGATCGAGGGCGAACCCGGATCGAAGTTATTTGGTTGCCGGAGCCTTTGTCTCGGAAGCTTTCTTCGCGTCGGCGCTCTTTGCATCCGGAGCCTTCGCGTCTTTCGGCACGAGCGGATGCTCCTTCAGGATATCGTCCGTCATGTAGAAGATATTCCGGTCCTTGACCTCTTCGCGGACGCGCTTCACTTCTTCCGGCTTCACGAAGTCGAGGTCGTTGCCGAACGACTGGCGTACGAAAGAGATCACCGCGGCGATCTCCTCGTCGGTGTCGAGCGGGCCGAAGCCCACCATCGGCGGCGTGTTCTTCGACGGTCCGTAAGTCTTGCCCTGGAGCTTCAGTTCTCCATAAAGTCCCTTGAGCACGATCTTGATGACACGATCCTGGTCCGCCAACCACTCGCTCTTGGCGAGCGGCGGGTAGGTATTTTCCACCCCTTTGCCGTCCGGCTGATGGCAGGTCGCACAATGCACGTCCTTGTTGAAGACCTCCTTGCCCAAGTCGTACATCTTCTGCTCCGCAGCAGTCAGCTTCTTGCGCGTGGGACCATACTTCGCATCCGGCACGGCCCGCAGACGCGCGGCGAGGATCGGAGTCTTCTCGATCTTCCCCTGGTTCTCCGGCAGCGAACCGAGCTGGCGCATCGTCTCGCGGAAGCAGTAGTCGATATAGTAGTCCTTATCCATCATCTCCAGTTGGGCGAGATCGAAGGCCTTCTGAGCATCCTGCCCCTTCACGAAGCTGAGCGCACGCACGGCTTCGAGACGCACCCGCGGCGCGGGATCCTTGATCGCCGTCTCGAGCAACGCCATGTGGTTGGGCACGCGATCCATCCAGTAGCAGAGGACGCGCACGGCTTGCGCGCGAGCCCGCGGCTCGGGCGACTTCAACACGTCATTCAGCAGATCGAGGTTCACCACGTTCTGCCACTGGTGCACCCAGAGCGCTTCGAGGCGGTTGTGTTCGTAATTCTTGTCCGACTTATCGAGCGCCTTCTCCCACTTGTCCGTCGCAGCCATGACCTCGGCGGTGTCGTGAGTATCGAGCTCGATCTTCGCCCGCTGGCGCACGTTGTCCTCGGGTTCCTTCAAGAGCTCGAGCAACGCCGGAATGCTCTGGCCGTAGATCGGCTTCGGCGTGAGCAGCGGACGCGAGGGATAGGTGATGCGGTAGATGCGGCCGTGCAGGTGATCGCGGTTCGGATCGCGCAGATGGTGTTGCAAGTGGCCGATGAGCATCTGCGACCAGTCCATGAAGTAGAGCGAACCATCCGGCGCCACGGCGATGCCACTCGGGCGGAAGTCCGGGTTCCCCTCGTGTGTGTCATCGCCAAGGAGGCCTTCGACCAGCGGATCGATCGTCACAGCCTTGAGGCCCGCGCCGTCCTCGGAAATCTTCGCACGGAAGATGCCCTGGAAACCGATCACGTTGCCGTCCAGGAATTGCCCCTGCCAGTCATCCGGAAAATGCCGGCTGGAGAGAATGTTCGTGCCCGGGCACGGACGCGACGGCCGGTCCCAGAACTGCTTCATTTTCGGGTGCGCGCCGCTGTCGAGATGCCCACTGAACGCCGGCGCGAAATACGAATTGTTGCCGGTGGCATCGGTGATGATGTCATTACCCCAGTAGTCGAACACGCGCCCGTGCGGATTCGCGAAGCCATACGGCGCGTAGCGATCGAAGCGCGAAGTGCGCGGTTCGTAACGATAGATCGCGGCGTTCTGGTTGCGGATCGGCCCGTTGAGCGTCTCCACATTCGTGCGATGGAAGACGCCGTCGCTGAAATACACCGCACCACCCGGCTCGTAGCAGATCGAGTTCGTCTCGTGATGCGAGTCCGCCGCGTCGAGACCGCTGACGATGCGCTCACTCGTGTCGGCATGCATCTGCTTGCCCGTCGAATCGCGGAGGAAAATCATGTCCGGCGACTGCATGACGATCACACCGTCCTTGTAGAACTGGAAGCCGGTCGGGCAGTTCAGGCCGTCGGCGAACGTCGTGCACTTGGTGAATTTTCCGGTCTTCGGGTCGATGTCGAAGATGAGCAGTTTGTCGAAGACCTTCGTCGTCGGCGTGGTCTCCGGGTAGTTCGGCCACGAGGCCACCCACAGACGCCCGCGGGTATCGAAGGCCATCTGCACGGGATTGATCAGCTCGGGAAATTCCTTTTCCGAGGCGATGAAGTCCACTTTGCAACCTTCCGGCACCTTGATGTACTTCAGCGTGTCTTCGCCCTTCTCGATGTAGGGGCGCAGCGGCGCTTTCGGCGAAGGCTTCGCCGTGGTCGTATTCACCGTGGCATCCTCCTTGGTCTGCACCGGGAATGGCCCGACGCGATTGGAAGGCACCTTGTCCACCGGAGGCAGATTGTCATCCTTCACCGTGAAGGCTTTGCCCTCCGCGGCGGCCCACACCGCCTGGTCGCGGTTGGCCGTCTTCACATCGCGCTGGGCCATTTCTTCGCCCATGATGGTGGCGTTGTCCGGCGCGTTCTTGGGATCGTCCGGCGAGGCGTATTTGATGCGCGAGCGCGAGCCATAGATGTTGTACTGGTCCACGGTGCGGTAGCGATGATGCCACTCGTCGTTCTTGGTCAGCACCGCATCGCGAATCTTGTCCACCGTAGGATCGGTCGTGCTCGCCCCGTCCTTGCCGAAGAGCGCCCTGAACTGCACGGGGGCGAGTTCCTTGTCGCCTTCGTCGGTGAGATGGACGCCATCGATGGTCAGCGGATGCGCGGCCTGGCTGTAGAGTTTTTCCGAGGGAGTGAAGAGATCGATGAACTGCACATCGTTCGCCTTGGCCACTTCGGCCATCGCCTTGGTGTAGAGCGCGAGGTTTTTGTTATTCGCCGTGCCGTCCGGATAGTTCGGACTCTTCAGGTTTTCATTGGCGATGGGCGAGAAGAGCACCACGCGGGGGTGGCCCTTGCCGAAGTCCGAGGTCTTCAGATTTTTCAGATACTCGTCGAGTGCCTTCTTGTAATCCTCGAGGCCCGCTTCGCCCTTGAAGGATTCGTTGAAGCCCCAATAGGCGAGGATCACATTGGCATGGAAATCAGCGCCCCAGTGGTAGGTCACTTCCGTCTTGCCCACCGTGAGGGTCGTCGTCCCCGGGCTTCATGTTGAGGAATTGCTCGATGGTCGGCACTTCGTCGCTGCGCGGATGCACGTTCACTTCATCCGCGGTGAAACCGAGGTTGCGCACCTTGAGATGGAGATCCGGATACGCCTTGTGGATGAGCGCCTCCAGCCAGGGGTGATACTGCTGGCGGTCGGCGATGCCGCTACCCACGATGGCGACGTTGTCGTCCTTTTTGAGTTCGAGAGTGGCCGGCGCCGCGGCGTGCAGGAAACCGCTGAGCAGCGTCGCGATGCCGAGAGAGAGAATGACGGGTCGTAGGTTCATTGACATGAGGTGATCAGGGAAAAGTGGGGCAGAGTATGGGGAATGAATGCGGTCTGACTGGCAAGGCTACATTGCACGGGATACCCAAACCTTAGCGGGAGATTTTTGCGGGAAATCTCAGAAAACTGATTTTTCTCTTCATTTCACAGCCTGCGGGATTGTTCTGGGCAACGATCATCCTGCTCCCCCTCCCCAAAACTCATGAAACGCTCTCTTTGGTTCCTCGCGCTCTCCCCTGTCCTGGCCTTGCTGTTCTCCCCTTCCGTGGCCACGGCGGATGACGGGGCGACGATTCTTTCGCAAGGCACGGTCTGCAAACAGGCCGGGCATTACATTGGCTGGCCGACGATTACCCGGACTCGCGACGGCGAATTGCTGGTCGTTTTTTCCGGGGATCGCGATGCTCATATTTGTCCATGGGGCAAAACGCAAATAGTCCGCAGCCACGACGATGGGAAAACGTGGAGCGAGCCGGAGACGATCAATAACTCGCCGCTCGATGATCGCGATGCGGGGATCATTCAAACGAAGTCCGGGGCGCTGCTGGTGAGTTGGTTTACTTCGACGGCGTTTATGTATCCGGAGAAACTGAAGTGGCAAAATCTGCCTCCGGAGTTGCTGACCTCGTGGCAGCGGCACATCGAGAAGATCAGCCCGGAGACCATCGTGGCGGATCACGGGAACTGGACGCGGCGCTCCGTGAATGATGGCAAGACTTGGGAAAAGCCGGTGAAAACGATCGGCTCGGCGCCGCATGGGCCGATTCAATTGCAGGATGGACGGCTGCTTTATGTGGGGTTGAGCACGCACGAAAAGGTGCTCAAGCTCGGGGTGGAGGAATCGCGCGACGATGGGCGAAGCTGGCAATACCTGGCGGAGATTCCGGTGGCGGAGGAGGATCAGCGCGATCCGGATTGGCGCGTGCGGATGCAGGATGAACCGCACGTGGTGGAACTGCCGGATGGGAAGCTGGTGGCAATGATCCGCGCGGAACCGAAGGACCATTCACAGACGTATCTGCGGCAGACGGAAAGCACGGATGGCGGCAAGACCTGGACGACCACACACAAGACGCCGATTTATGGTTACCCGCCGCATTTGCTAATGCTGAAGAATGGGTGGCTGCTGGTGGTCTATGGCGTGCGGCGGGAGCCGTTTGGGGAGCATGCGTGTATCAGCAAGGACGGCGGGAAGACGTGGGATGTGGAGCATGAAATCACTCTACGCACAGCGCCGAATAGCGACTTGGGGTACCCGAGTTCGGTGCAACTCGCGGATGGGTCGATCTACACGGTGTACTACCAGATCGATCAGACGGGGGAGAAGACGAGCTTGTTGAGCACGCATTGGCGGCTCAAGGAGTAGAGGGTCCTATACCTCCTATGCTTCCTATCCCTCCTATTCGCCGATAGGAGGAATAGGACGAATAGGAATAATAGGAGCCGCCTCAGTGCGCCTTCGGCGCAGCAGGAGCGGCGGAGGCCACCGTAGTCGTGTTCGCCTCGAAGACCTGCACCTCGTGGATCGACCAGAAGTTGCCACGGACTGAGCCGGTCTGCGTGATGCGAATCATCTTCGCTTTCGCGGGAGTGAACTGGATGTCCGTCACGGCGGTGGTGCCTTTGCCGCTGGCGACTTCCTTCCAGTGTTCGCCGTCGTTGGAGAGCTCGAGCTTATAACCGCGCGGGTAGTCGTTCTTCGAATCGCCGGCGTCGAGTTGCACGCCAGTGACCTGCGTTTCCAGCGGGAGCTCGATCTCGAACCACATGCCGGGCACCTGGGGGGTGCCGGTGGTGTAGCGGGTCTCGACCTTGCCGTCGACGGCCAGGCCGGCGTTCTCGGCCTTGTGGCTGGCGGAGAGGATCCACGACTTGCGATTGAGCAAGGCCTGGGGGAGCGAGGCGCGCAATTCGGCAGCGGTCCAGGGCTGCGTGCGATCCTTGCCCACGGCGCGGACGGCGGCGACCTGCTGCGGCGTGACGAAGCCGGCGCGGTTGCCGAAGGTGTTGCGTACGTAGCTGAGCACGCTGGCAATCCAGGTGTCGTCGTTCGTGGCCATGGAGATCATCTGGCCTTCGTACTTCTTGCCGTCGATGTCGCCACTCAAGCCCTGCATGAGCACGCGGATGGAACCTTCGCGCCAGCCGTTCACGGTATGCGAACCGGCGAGCGGCGGGGCGAGCATGACGCCGGGCGCGGCCCCGACCATGGGCATACCTTTAGCATCCATGCCGTGGCAGGTGGCGCAGAGGGTCTGGAAGATGCCTTCACCGGCCTTGTAGAGCTTCTTCTCGTCGTTGCTCATGGCGAGCGGAGCCTGCTGCACGGGCGGATGCAGGATCATGTCGCCGATTTGTTTCACGCCGAGGTGGTTGTTCGTGGCCACGACGTCCGTGAGGGTTTTTTTCCAATCGGGAATATCGAGCAACTTCGCGGTGAGCAGCGCCTGCAGGACGACATCGCCATCCTTGTCCCTGGTCGCGTTCGTGACGTCGGCGGCGAAGGATTTGTCGCCATTCTTGTAGAGCGTCTCGCACACCCGGATGGCCGCGGCGCGGAGATGCGGGTCTTCATCCTTGAGCTTTTCGCGAACGAGTTCGGGCGTGAGGGAATCAAGCCCTTCGATGGTCCAGAGCGCGTGCAGGCGGGCCAACGGGTTCTTGCTCGTGGTGGCCATTTTGACCAGCGCAGGGACGACCGATTTGTCCTGCTTGATGACGAGCAGCTTCTGCGCGGTGTCCCGCCACCAGCCATTGGGATGCTCGAGATGCGCGACGAGTTGCGCGGGCGTCTCGCTGTTCATGCTCGGCTGCGGACCAGGCTTCATGCCATCGTGCACGAGACGGTAGACGCGGCCGTGGCCGATGGGTTTATCGAGGCCGTACTGCTGCACCGCTTTGCGTAGGTAGCTGCCGTCCTTCACCCAATTCCCCTCCTGGATGATGCCGCGATACATATCCGTGATGTAGAGCGTGCCATCCGGCGCGGTGTTGAAATTGACGGGGCGGAAGAGCGGATCGGTGGAGCGAATGAACTCCGACTGGCCGTAGGGATTGCTGAGATGCGTGATGCCATCCTGCATCGTGACCTTGGCGCGGCGCACGAGGCGGCCGACGGGTTCGCCGAAGAAGAGATCGCCGCGGAGTTCGGCAGGCAGGCGATCGCCGCGATAAATCTCGCCGCCGCAGGTGGCGGTAAAGTGATTGAGCGTGCCATTCTCCTCGCGGTAACGATTCTCACCGCCCTGCACGTCAGCCAGGCCAACCTTTGGCCATACGGCTTCGAAGTTCGGCTCCATCTGGTCTTTGGTATTGAAGGCGCCGTAGACGATGCCGGTCTGGAAATTCACCGGGCCTTTTTCGCCGCCGGCATTGACGAACCAAAGCTTGCCCCAGTCGTCCTGCGAGACGCCCCACTGGCCGCCATTGGGCGCGGTGTTTTCCTTCTTCGTCTGGCCATCAGGCGACCAGCGCAGGCGGTAGGCGTTGTAGGTGGTGTAGAGCCAGTTATCGATCGCCCAAACGGGGCCGCTGGGCTGGTGCTCCAGGTTTCCGCCGCGCGGCCCGCCCTGGAAAAAGAGTTCCTTCTTGTCGGCCACGCCGTCGCCGGTCGTATCCGAGTAAATGTAAAGATCGCTGGTGTCGGTCTCGCCGATGAGCACGCGGCCTTTGTCGAGCGGCAGCATGATGCGCGGGAGGACGAGCTTGTCGGCGAAGATGGCGTGCTTGTCGTAAACGCCATTGTGCTTCGAGGACCAGTGCACGGAGACGCGGCTGACCGGGTCGTGCTCGTTCGTGCCGTCAATGTCCTGCATGTAGCTGCGCAACTCGGCGACATACATGCGACCGTCACCGTCGAAAGCGATGGCGACCGGTTCCTTGATCTCCGGCTCGGTGAGCACGGTCTCGAGATGGTATCCGGGCGGCAACTCCGTGGCCTTGAGCGTCTCGGCGGGTGTGCGCGCCACCACCGCCTTTTGCGGCGGAAAGGGGTTCGGCTTGGTGACGGGGTCGAGACTGGCGGCGAACGCCGGCAGCGACGCGATGAGGGACGCGGCGGCGAGGCGGACGGAGGAACGGGCGGTCATAGTTTATTGCGGGGAGGGAGCGGGCCGGAGGGCGTTGCGGGCCAGGTCGCGAACTTCCTGAGCACTCAACGCCCGGCGGAAGACGAGCATTTCATCCATGCGCCCATTGAAGGTGCGCACGGGCGTGCGGTCTTGCCGGGGCGCCGGATTCCATGTCCCAACCTCCGCGCGCCCAAAACCTAAGGGCAAATCGATCTTGAAGGCCGCGGTGCTCACCTCCGCGCCGTCGACGTAATGGGCGACGCGGTGTCCGGCGCGGTCGACGACGACGGCGAGGTGGACCCACTGACCGAGGCGTTCCGGCAGGAAAATGACCGGGGTGTCGAAATCGCCGGCGCCGGCGAGGCCGAGCTTCACCGTGCCTTTCTTGGTGATCTGCCAATGCATGGCGCCGCGGTCGAAGGCGTCGGCCATGAGGAGGGAGTTGAAATTGTGATCGAGGCCATCGACGCGGACCCAGGCGGCGAGTGTGAGGGCATCGAAGACGCCGGGAATTTCCACGCGCACGCCGTCGCCGGCGCCTTTGAACTCCAGCGCGCCTTTGCCCGGCCAGCGACCCTCGGCCCAGCGGCAGCCGACGATCGCACCATCCGAGGCGCGCGGCTCGCCATGGGCGACATTCGGCAGGCGGCGATCGAAATTCGAATCGCTCTCGAAGGTATAATGCAGGATGAGCGTCGGGTCCCCTTGCAGCGCGCTGGAGGCGAGTTTCCAATCGGCTTCGCGCTTTTGCCAGGACGAAGCGGCCTTTTGCTGGAGGGCCGCCGAGCTGGGAAAGAGCGAGGCGGTGGCGGTGATCTCGCGCCACTGACCATCGGCATCGACGCTCAGGGCCTGGCCGGCGAGGAGCTCTTTTTTGGGCGCGTTGCGGGCATCGGCGATCTGCACCTTGCCTTCGAAGACATGGACTTGAGCGGCGCCAGCGTGGGTCTCGAAACCGAACGTGGTGCCGAGGTCGACGACTGTCATTTTCGGCGAGCCGATCTTGAAGCCGTGCGCGGCGGCGGGAACTTGCGCGCTGAGCCGGCCCTCGCGGCAATAGGCTTCGGAGCGCGAGCGGATTTCCAATTCCGCCGGACCCTCGACGATCACGCGGGCGCCGTCGTTGAATTCGATCTGCGCGAGGCCCGAGTCGAATCGCAACCAGCCGGGCGAGAGCGGGCCGCCGACGGCGTGATCGCCAGTGCCGGGCGCCCACTCCATGTCGACGGCCTCGGTGAGCACGGCGACGGCGGAAGTGGTCTGGTCGCCGCGTGCTTCGATCTGCCGCCAGGCCATCCAGATGCCGACGACCGCGACAATCACCGCGGCGGCGGCCACCGCCCAACCGGCGTGGCGTTGCAGCAACCCGATCAATCGCGCGAGCACGTCCAGCCAGCGGCGATCGGGTTCCTGGGCCAGTTCGCGGCCACGGCCTTCCGCGCCGGCTTCGCGCAGCAGCGCGTGAAAGCGGGCGCGTTCCCAGAAAGTCTGCCGCGCCTGCGGCGAAGTGCGCAGCATGCCTTCGACCTCGGTCTTCTCCTCGGGCGTGAGCGCTTCGTCGAGATAACGGTCGAGCAGGCGTTCGAGACGCGCGGAATCCATTTACTGCACCGCCTCCTCGGCGAGCTTGCGGGCCACACATTCGCGCAACATGGCGCGGGCGCGCGACAGGGCGACGTAGACGGATTCCGCTCCCCAGCCGAGCCGCCGGGCGATTTCCGCCGGCTTGTGCGCCTGTTGATAACGCATCTCCACGGCCTGCCGGGCCTGCGGGGCGAGTTTCTTCAGGCATTCGCTGAGATGGCGCAACCGCTCGTCGCTCGCCTCGGCCTCCGGCTCGCAGGCGCAGAGGGATTCGATGATGTCCGGCGAAAGCGCGGTGGAGCGCTGCTGCTTGCGCGCGGTTTCCATGACCTTGTAGCGCGCGATGGTGCACGCCCAGCCGAGGAAATTAGTCCCCTGCTCGAAGTCACCGGCTTTCTTGGTGACGGTGAGGAAGGTCTCCTGCACGATATCATCCGCGCGCCCAAAATCCGGCATGAGCGCGTGGACGAAGCCACGCAGAGCCGCCGTGTGTTGCACAAACAACATCTGCACGAGGGCGACCTGCTGGTCGGAAGGTGGGAGGGAATCTGGCATGAGCGTGGGACGTGCGTTGATGCACGCGCGCACGCAAACCTTAGCAGATTTTCCCGAAGGCCCTCGGGCGTCTTTTGCGGTTGTCCTTATTCGCAGCCTGCGACTACTTCGTGCCCGCCGGCGGCGTCTTGAAGATGGAAGGCTCCTGCGTCCCGCCGGCACTGCTGCTACCGCCGTTGGTCTCCCCCGGCAGCGGCCCATTCTTCTTCAATTCCGTCTCCAGCTTTTGCACATAGGCTACTGCGCCGGTGCCGGGTTGATAGCCAGTCTCCTTCGCCAGTTCCTTGCCGTCCGCATCGGTAATCACGATCGTCGGGAAGCCGCGGGTGGGATACTTGGACATGAGCTCGCTGTTCTGCTTTTTCACCTGCGCGCTGAGCGGCGTTTGATGAGGAAAATCCACCGTCACGAGGACGACATTCTTTTTCGCCCACGACTCGAAGTGCGGTGTGCTGAAGACTTCCTTGTCGAGCACCTTGCAGAAGCCGCACCAGTCCGAGCCGGTGAAATCCAGCAGCACATATTTCTTCTCCGCCTTGGCCTTCGCCACAGCTTGGGTGTAGTTATCGGTCCAGCCTTTCGGTTCCGCGGCAATCGCCGCGAGTGACAACGCACTGGCCACCAAAGCGGTGGCATAGAATGATTTCATGTTCATGGGGTGTAATGGGTTAAGGCGTCAAACTTACCCAAAAATCGCCGCCAAAGCACGGTGTTTTTACACCGAGGAAAAAGCCGTTAATTCTTAATCCTTAATCTTATTCCTTAATCGTTAATCCCAGCCCGCAGGAAGAGGGAGGGATTAACGATTAAGGAATAAGGATTAAGGAATAAAGATTCCCCCGTCGCCCCACCTCAATGCACGCCGAGCACGTGCAGCACGACGAAGTTGCCGAAGGCGAAGAGCAGCGAGCCGAGGAAGATGCACACCGGCAGGGTGAGCACCCAGGCCAAGAGGATATTGCGCAGCGTCTGCATCTGCAGGCCGGACTTGTTTGCCGCCATGGTGCCGGCAATGCCCGAGGAAAGCACGTGCGTGGTGCTCACCGGCATGTGCAGGCCGTCGGCGAGGAGAATGGTGCACATCGCCACCAGTTCCGCGCTGGCGCCCTGGCCATAGGTGAGGTGCGATTTGCCGATCTTCTCGCCCACGGTGACAACGATGCGTTTCCAGCCCACGGTGGTTCCGAGGCCGAGGGCGACGGCGACCGCGTACTTCACCCAATCGGGGATGTATTTGGTGACCCCGTCCAGGTCTTTCATCAAGGCCTTGCCCTGCTCCGCTTCCGCAGGGCTGGTGAACTTGCCGCCCTTGTCCATCTTCGTGAGCGCGCTGCCGAGGACATAGAGCTCGGTGCGCATGGCGCGACGCTCCGTTTCGGGAAGATCGTGGAAGGATTTAAGCGCGTCCAGCTTCGTGGCGATCGACTGGCTCTGCGCGGCCACGGCGGCGAAGGTTTCCTTGCGCAGAGCGCCGGAGGGTTTGATGTAAGCGCTGAGTTCGTCGGCCGCCGGTTGACCGGCCTCGACCTTCACTCCACCGGCATCCTGGGCAAATGAGGCCTGGGCCGCTTGAGCCTTGACCACGAGGTCATGAATCTCCTTCTCCGAATGCCCCATATTCAGGGCGTAGATGCCGGGCAGGAGACCGACAAGGATCAGAACGATCAGCCCCATGCCTTTCTGGCCGTCATTGCGGCCGTGGGCGAAGCTGACGCCGGTGCAGGTGAGAACGAGGATGGCGCGGATCCACGGCGGCGGCGTCTTGTCCTTCTCCGGTTCGGCGAAGAGCGCGGGATTGCGCACGATCATCTTGAGCAGGAGCAGCAGGAGCCCCGACCAGATGAAACCGAGGACCGGGGAAATGAGCAGCGCCATGCCGATCTTCTGCGCTTCGCCCCAGTTCACGCCTTCGCCAAACGAGTGGCCGGTGAGCATGGCATTGGCAATACCCACGCCGAGAATGGAGCCGATGAGCGTGTGCGAACTCGAAGCCGGCAGACCGAGATACCACGTGCCCATGTTCCAGATGATCGCAGAAATCAACAGCGCGAAGACCATGGCGAATCCGGAACCGGAGCCGACATGGAGCACCAGTTCGACGGGCAGCAGCGCGACGATGCTGTAGGCGACGCCGCCGGTGGAGCTCAGCACGCCGATCAAATTCCACAAGCCGGACCAAACGACTGCCACCATGGGTTTGAGCGAATGGGTGTAAATGACCGTCGCCACCGCATTGGCGGTATCGTGAAAGCCATTCACGAACTCGAACCCGAGCGCGAGCGCCAGGGCGAGCACGAGAAAGATCCACGTAGTGGTTGTCGATCCCGAGGCGAGGGCAAGGTCGGCGAGCATGTGCATAACGCGCCCTCCCCTAGCCGACGGCTCCGCCGACTGGCGACGCTGGGATTGTAATATTCCTGTGAAGGCAGATAACGGAAAGTAACGTCTGCCACAGGGATAGATCACGAATTCGTGGTCGAAAACAGCGGGAGACTTTCTGCCACTTTCCTGCCCACCAAGACTCCCGAACGACACCTACAATTGTTGAACAAAAGGCGCATCAAGTTTTTATTATTCAGCCTTGAGTCTACCTGGGGAACTACGCAATGCTGCGGACTCCAGGTTTCAAGAGACAAGCGTATGAAAGTTTTTCCCAGTGTTGTTGTCGGTTGTGTGCTCACATGGTCCGCCGCGGTCCTTTCTGCCCAGGCGCAAGACGTCTCCGGAGGGGGCGCCACCTTGATCATGTATTCCGGCCACTCCACTGGGATGCTCTCGGTCAATGGCTCCACTTACCTGCCTTACACCGGCGGTGACATTGCCGGCGTAAACACGGTGACCGTCTTCAACGCCGCCCAGGACGGCACCCTGCAAAATGTCGGCTCGTTGGAAAAAACCGGCATCGGGAACCTTTCTTTCGCGACTAACACATTCAGCGGTGCCACGCTCGACACCGGCCTGACGCTCAATAACTCAGCGAGGTTTGTCGGCAACAACAACATCTCGCTGGCCGCGGGATCAACCTTTTCTGTCGGGGGCACTTTGGTTTTGAACAGCGGATCCTTCTATACCGGCTCAACGGTCATCACCAACGCGGGCTCCGTCCTCAACAGTAGAGTTCCGATCTTGCTCGGCGCCAATTCGACGCTGACTTCCAACGGAGTGCTGAATCTCACTGTCGGTTCGCTCCTCAATTCGGGCGGAACCGTTTCTGCGGGCGTCAACAGTACACTCGCCGGCGGCCTCCTGACCTTTGGGAACGGTGGCAGCATTACCACGACCGGCACGGTAACTTCCGCGGTGAACCTAAGCGGAGGTTCGATCCTGACTTCGATCGTTCCCACGCTCAACCTCAACGGCAGTCTGGATACCGGCGCGACTTTCACCACTTCAGGTGCCACCCTGAGTTTGGGGATCAATAATGTGGGGATCAATAATGTAGCGGCCGGCACGATCAGCATCGTCGGGACCGCACCATTAATCCGCGGTGGAAGCGGCATTCTGACGCTCGCCGGCGGCATCGGAACCATTAATCCCGCTACCGGGTCGATCTTGACGGTGAACCCGGTAATCGGCGCTGGCTCCCTCTCCGCGTTCCAGATCAACAATACCTCCACCCTGAATCTCACCACCGGAGGCATCCCTCAAGCCAACCTCATTACATTGAACGGTTCGAGCACGCTGAATCTCAATTTGCCGGCGACCACCCTTCTCTCCAAGCTGCCCCCGATCAAAAATGGCGTCGCCGGAAGCAACGGCACGACGGTCACGTTCCTCGGTGGCGCGGTGACGAATGCCAGCACGGTTTCCCTGCTCTTTTTGCCGGCCGCGCAGAATCTCGTCAGCGATCCCCTTTCGCTGAACATCACCGAAACGCCGGCCGCGAACGACAAATACGTGCTGGAGATGAGCTATAACCCCAGCTTGGTCACGGACCCTTCGAAGCTGTATCTGGCGTGGCTGGATACTTCCGACAGCACCTGGAAGAACGCGGTGAACGGCGATAGCGATGCTGGCGCGAGTCACCAATTTGTTTCGGGCGCCTATGACGCGGCGAATGATTTCAATCTCGGCGAATACGGCGTGGACGCTGCTGATTCCACCGTGTGGGCGGTCATCGACCACAGCGGCGAGTTCGGAGTAGCTGAATCGACGACGCCGTCGCTTACCACCCAGAGCATTCGTTTGAGCTCCCAAAGCATCAGTTTCACCCCTCAATTCATCCCCGAGCCTTCCTCCATCGCCCTGCTGCTCTGCGGCGTCGCGCTATTCGGACGCCGCTCGCGGAGGAAATAACGCGGGGAACAGGTTGGCATTTTCACCTGCACCCGTAGGGCGTAGGCGAGGCGGGGCGGTATGACGTTCGATTTCGTTTTCGAATCGCCCGGGCTAAAACCACAGTCGTTGCCGAGCACCCTGCAGCCGAGTTCTGGCGAGCGCGCCCCTCCGCGTCGTCATTTACTGGCAATTACGTAGAGAAAGCCGCGCGGCGGCGGAGTTGTTAAAGGAAAGTCCCCCCGGCCCAGCCAAATCTCCCCTCGCTCCATGAAATCCGTCCTTTTTCTTTTCACGGCGATCGCCCTGACTGTTTCTGTCACCCACACCCCGGCAGCCGATGGCGCCGCAGGCGCGGTCACCAAAGTGCCGGTCGTCTTCTCCGGTGGCCATGAAACCGATCCACGCGATCACGGACGGCCGGTCGCGCTCGTCGCCGGTGCGCTCGGCGTGGCGCCGGAAGTCTTCCGCGACGCCTTCAGCCGCGTCCATCCCGCCGGCGTGGACAGCGGCGGGCCGACCCGCGAAGAAGCCCAAGCGAACAAAGCCGCGCTCATGTCCGTACTCGGGAAATACGGCATCACCAACGACCAACTGGACGCCGCCTCGAATCGTTACCGCTACGTCCGCAGTCATGGCGAAATGTGGCCGACCAAGGCCGCCGTCGCCAACGCTCTCGTGCAAAACGGCGTGGTCACCGGCTTTGAAGTCGTGAGCGGCGGCTACGGCTATTCCTCAGCGCCCACAGTTACCGTCCCCAACGTCAAATCCGCCCCCGCGAAGGTCGAGCTCGCCTTCAGTAAGGACGTCGAAGCCAATGGCTCGGTCGCAAAAATCACGCTCGAAGCGGGGAAGGCCAAATAGGGCAATATTCGTCATTCCGAATTCCTCACTCCCCCCTCCGCTGCGTCCGTGCGAGGAACTTCTCCGGCGCCAGTCCGAAGACACTCCGAAACGCCCGGGAGAAATTGAACGGATCGCTGAATCCCAGCTCTGCCGCCGCTTCCTTCACCAGCATTCCGCGATCGAGGAGCAACTGCGCCGCGCGATTCATTTTCAGGTGCAGGAGATGGCGGTACGGCGTCTGGTGATCGAAACGCTGAAACAGCCGGCAAAGATATGACAGGTTCACCCCAGCCGCGCGCGCCGCGTCGTCGAGCGTCTTGAACTCCAGAAACCGTGCATCGATCAACGCCCGTGCCCGCTGATAGGTCGCCAACGCCCGCGGATCGGCGCCACCCGCCGGCACCGCGCGCTCGGCGATCTTGAGCAACAACACCGGGATCAACGCCGCACACAATGCCGGCCCAAATGGCGATTCGCCGCCACCATTGCGCTGCAGCGACTCGAAAATTTCGCGAATCTCCCCCGGCGTCGAAACCTGCGCCAGGCGCCCCGGCCGCACCGGGCCGTCTTCGAGCAACTCCTTCGCCCGACGCCCGACGAAATCGACATAGTATTTCAACATCGGCCGCCCCGGCTCCGTGCGAATGGTGTGCGGCACGCGCGGCCCGTAGGCAAAGACCACACCCGGCCGCAACCGGCACCGTTTCCCCGCGAGCAGCAATGAGCCCTCGCCCTCCGCGACAAATTCCACCGCGTAATACGGAAACGTCCGCCGCTGCACGACATAATCGGGCCGCACCCGCTCGACGCCACCGCATACCACCGTGATCTCACGCGTCGCCCGCGGCTGGAGATCGAGATAATAGCGGCGCGCCTCCGCCACCTGGGTGGAGACGAAGCTGGGACGTTTTTCGGGAAAGTGCGTTTGGACGTTCAACCGTAAACAAGGTCAAGATTCGACATGCCTTAGTCAATCCCCGCCATTCCCAAACCCGGTCCCCTCGGCATAGCCTTATCTCCCTCGCTCTTCCCCTTTCCCGTTTATGCTCACCCTCGAAAAATTCACCATCGGCGTCGGCGACCGTTTCGCCCACCAGGCGGCCGCGCAGTTGCGCGCCTTTCAACAAGCCGCCAGGGATGGCGTCGAAGTCGTACCCGTCTGGAACAAATCGAACCGCGAACACACCTTCGTCGGCTCGGAACCGCAGAGCGTCTTCGACGCCGCGCAGGCCGCGGTGAAATCCCTCGGCTGGGAAAAAGGCTGGCACGTGGACGCCGATCACATCCGCCTCGAGACCGTCGGCCGCTTCCTCCCCTGCTCTGATTTCTTCACCATCGACGTCGCCGATTCCATCGCCCAGCCCGTCGCGCCGGAAGCGGTTGGCGCCTTTATCGATCGCCATCCCGAACTCCTCGGCCGCGTCCAGATCGAAGGCATCGATCGCCCCTTTGAAATCACCCGCGACGAAGTCGCACGCATCGCCGGCAAATTCCTTCTCGCCGTGCAGGACGCGGGCAAGATTTACCGGCATATCGCCGAGGCCAAAGGCGAAGGCAACATCATCGCGGAGGTGTCCATGGACGAAACGGATTCGCCGCAGACGCCGCCCGAGTTGCTCGTCATCCTCGCCGCGCTGGCCGATGAAAAAGTGCGCGTCCAGACCATCGCGCCGAAATTCACCGGGCGCTTTAACAAGGGTGTCGATTACGTCGGCGATCTCGTGCAGTTCGAGAAGGAATTCCACGACGACCTCGCCGTCATCCGCCACGCCATCGCGCGCTACGGATTGCCGGCGAACCTCAAGCTCTCGGTCCACAGCGGCTCGGACAAATTTTCGCTCTACCCGATCATCCGCCGCACGCTGCCGCAGTTCGGCGCCGGCCTGCACCTCAAGACCGCCGGGACGACGTGGCTGGAGGAAATCATCGGCCTCGCCGAAGCGGGTGGCGAAGGCCTGGCCTTCGCCAGGGAAATGTATGCGCAAGCGATCGGTCATGTGGATGAACTCTGCGCGCCGTATGCCTCGGTCATCGACATCGATCGCGCCAAGCTGCCCAGCGCTGAGACGGTGAATGGCTGGACCAGCGAGCAATTCGTCCGCGCCCTGCGCCACGTGCCGAGCGATCCGCAATTCAACTCCAGCCTGCGCCAACTCCTGCACGTCGGCTTCAAGCTCGCCGCCAAGGCCGGCCGCCGTTACCTCGACCTGCTCGAAGCCAACGCGGAAGTCGTCGGCCGCAATGTGACCGGGAACATTTACGCGCGGCATCTCCGGCCGCTGTTTATCGGGTAGGACGAAAGTTTCTGGTTTCTAGTTTCTGGTTCCCACCACGGGACCGATTCTCGAATCCAGAAACCAGCTTCTTAATCTTACGCTTAATCGTAATCTTAATCCCTCCTTCTGACGGCGGGTTAACAAAAGAGAGTAAGATTATGATTATGATTAAGAGCATCTGCGCTGCCACACAGTTTCTATAAGCTAAATTCAACCTTCTTCCCCGTGCGCTCCGCCATCACCATCTCCATCACTCCCCAAGCCCGTCGCGGTCCGTTTGTTTTTCACGACGGATTGGCCGACGGGATCGAGCAAGCCGCGAAGCTCGGCTTCGATGCCGTGGAAATTTTCCCGCCGGCAGCGAACGCCATCGACGAGGCCGAACTGCAGGGATTGCTCGATCATCATTCGCTGAAGGTCGCGGCCATCGGCACCGGCGCTGGCTGGGTTATTCATAATTGGTCGCTGACCAATCCGGACCCGACGTTCCGTCAGCGGGCACGCGATTTCATTCGCGCGATCATCGATGTCGCCGCGGGCTTCGGCGCGCCGGCGATCATTGGTTCCATGCAGGGCAAGGTCGACGTCGACGTCACCCGCGAACACGCGCTGGAGTGGCTTGCGGAAGGGCTCGAGGAACTCGGTGATCACGCTGCTTCGCACGGCCAGCCGCTGCTTTATGAATTCCTCAATCGCTACGAGACGAATCTGTTCAATCGCGTCGCACCGACGGTGGACTTCGTCCGTGGTCTGAGGACAAAGGGCGTGAAGGTCCTCGCCGATCTCTTCCACATGAACATCGAGGAGAGCGATCTCCCGGCGGCCATTCGCGCGGGCAAGGATTGGATCGGCCACGTGCATTTCGCCGACTCGAATCGACAGGCCATCGGCTGCGGCCACACGCGCATCGAGCCGATCATCGCCGCCCTGCGGGAGATCGGCTACACGGGCTATCTCTCGGCGGAAATTTTTCCGCAGCCGGATGCGCTCACCGCGGCACGCCAGACCATCGAAAGCTTCCGCAAATGCAGTGCGTCATGAGACACGTTTGGTTTTGGTTCATCCTTCTCGCGCTGCCGTTATCCACGCTGGCGGACACAGGATGGCGTGATTACGTCAACCTTCGTTTTGGGTTCAAGATGAGCTACCCGGCCGAACTGGTTGCCAGCGCTGAACCGGAGAACGGCGACGGTCGCGAATACCATACCAAGAATAAGGAGTTCAGCGTCACCGCCTACGGACACTACCTGGTCGACGCCACCCTGAACTCCCTCTGGGAAGACGACCTCAAGGAGTTCGGCAGGCACATTACTTACAAGCGGAAAGCGGCGAATTGGTATGTCGTCTCGGGCGTGAAGGATGGCACGGAGTTCTACCGCAAGGTCCACACCAAGGGAGACAATTGCGCGGTGCTGCATTTCACGTATTCGCAGGTCAAAGCGAGGGAATATGATCCTTGGGTGGAAAAAATCGTCAAAAGCTTCAAGCCCTTCCTGAAGATCCACTACGAAGACGCCAAATAGCATGCTCAAGACCACGCTCCTTCATCCCGATATCCTGCGCATCGTCGCGCGCGGGGGGCATCATTCGAAAATCCTCATCGCCGATGGCAATTATCCCGCGGCGACAAAGAAAGGCCCGAATGCCGAGCTGGTGTGCCTGCAACTCACGCCCGGCGTGCCGACCGTTTCGCAAGTGCTGCGCACATTGCTCAGCGCTCTGCCCATCGATCACGTAAATACCATGGGCATTCCGCCGGATGATCCCTACGCGCAGCAGGGCGACCCTCCGGTGTGGGCCGAGTATCGCCAGATCGTCGCGGAGTCCGGCATGAAGCTCACGCTCGAGCCGATCCTCAAATGGGACTTTTACCAACACGTCGAATCGCCCGACCACATCCTCACCATCCAGACCGCCGACCAGTCGCTGTGGGCCAATGTGCTCCTCACGCTGGGGTGCCGGGTGGACTAGGCATCCGAATAGAATGTCACGCCCAGCCAAACGAACTGTTACCTGGGAGGGGCGACTTCCCAGTCACCCTGCGTTGCTAATCGACGCCCAAGGGATGGCGCTTCACGCGTTGGGTCGGTCGGCGACTGGGAAGTCGCCGATGCCGGTGTTTTCCACACCCAAACGCAACTAGCGATATGAAACGCCTCCTCGCTCTCGCTCTTCTCGCCATCACCACCACGACCGTCCGCGCGGCTGATCCCGCGGCAGCCAGCCTCACCGGCCACTACGAACTCGCGAAGAAAAACAATTCGCCGCTTTCCCTCGACGTGCAGCAAAAGGGCAAAACCGCGACGACCTCCTTTTCCGCCGCGCATGCCGATGGCTCCGGCGCCGCGCCGGATGGCGATGGCGAAGGCACGGTGAACGCGAAGGGCGAACTCGAATTCAAATGGACCGACAGCTTTGACAACGCCGGCACCGGCGTCCTGCGCCACGACGGCAAGTTGTATCACCTCTCGCTCAAGCCGAGCAAGGTCACCGACCCACGCGCCACGGTTTTCTACGGCGAGATCACGCTCAAGCGCACCTCGACCAAGCCGCAGATGAGCACCCGCTGATTTTCTCCCATGCAAACCCGCCGCCTCGGCCAGACCGACCTCCAGCTTCCCATCCTCAGCTTCGGCGCTTCGTCGCTCGGGCAGGAATTCCGCAGCGTGAAACTCGACGAAGCGCTCGACTCCGTGCGCGTCGCGCTCGATTCCGGACTCAACTTCATCGATACCTCGCCCTTTTACGGCCGCGGGATGAGCGAAGTGCTGCTCGGCATCGCCCTGCGCGGTGTGCCGCGCGACAGCTACACGCTCTGCACCAAGCTCGGCCGCTACGATCTCCAGCACTTCGACTTTTCCGCAAAGCGCGTGGCCGAAAGCGTGGACGTGTCGCTCCACCGCCTCGGCACGGACCACCTCGACATCATCCTCTGCCACGACATCGAATTCGTGCCCATGCAGCAGATCGTCGATGAAACGATCCCCGCGTTGCGCAAGATCCAACAGGCTGGCAAGGTTCGTTACATCGGCTTCTCCGGCTACCCGATGAAGATCTTCCGTTTCATCCTCGACCAGACGAGCGTCGATTGCGTGCTCAGCTACAATCAATACACGCTGCAGAACACGCGCTTCGCCGATGAGGCCGTTCCGTATCTCAAATCAAAAGGCGTGGGGGTGATGAACGCCGGCCCCTTCAGCGCGCGCCTGCTCACCAATGCCCCGTTGCCCCCGTGGCTGAAGGAACCCGAAGACGTGAAAGCCGCGGCGCGTCAGGCCGCCGAGCATTGCGCCAGCAAGGGCGTGGACATCGCCAAGCTCGCGCTGCAGTTCTGCCTCGCGAACCCGGACATCACCACTACGGTCTCCGGCAGCGCCAACCCGAACAACATTCGCAACTGGGCCAAGTGGGCCGCCGAACCGCTCGACGAAACGCTGCTCCGCGAAGTGCAGGACATCTTCGCTCCCGTGAAAAACATCGGCCACCGCGAAGGCCTTCCCGAGAACAACTGACATGAAAGCCATCTCCCTCGATCAACCGCAAAAGTTTCGCCTCATCGACACCGCCGAACCGGCCGCGCCCGGACCGGGCGATGCGCTGGTGAAGGTGCATCGTGTGGGCATCTGCGGCACGGATTACGGCGGCTATCTCGGCAAGATGCCATTCTTCAGCTACCCGCGCATTCCCGGGCACGAGCTCGGTGTGGAAGTGCTGGCCGTGGGCGAAGGCGTGACCAATGTGCAGCCGGGCGACCGCTGCTCGGTCGAGCCGTATCTTAATTGCCAGAAGTGCTACGCCTGCCGTCGCGGCCACACGAACTGCTGCGAGCACAACAAGACGCTCGGCGTGATGTGCGATGGCGGCCTGGCAGAGCGTTACGTGCTGCCCGCGCGCAAGCTACACATCTCTCGCCAGCTCACCTTCGATCAACTCGCGCTCGTCGAGACGCTGGCCATCGGCTGCCATGCCGTGAATCGCGGCGCGTCGCAGGCCGGTGAGCATGTGCTCGTCATCGGCGCGGGACCGATCGGGCTTTCCGCCATCGAGTTTGCGAAACTCAGCGGCGCGCGCACCATCGTCATGGATATGAATGCCGGCCGACTCGCGTTTGTCCGCGAGAAGATGGGCGTACCCGATACCATCGAGCTCACGCCCGGCGGAGAAGCCGCCGCGGTCGAGCAGCTCAGCGCCATCACCAATGGTCAACTCGCCGACGTGGTCATCGATGCCACTGGCAGCAACAAATCCATGTCCGCCGCGCTCGCGTATTGCGCTTTCGCCGGCCGGCTTGTCTACGTCGGCATCACCCAGCAGGAGGTCAGCTTCCTGCATTCGCCAATCATGCACCGCCGCGAAGTCTCGATCATGGCCTCACGCAATGCGCTGCCACCCGATTTCAAGCGCATCATCGCGCTCATCGAGGAAGGCAGGATCGACACCGTCCCGTGGATCACGCACCACGCCGCGTTCGATACGATGATCGACGCCTTCCCCGGCTGGTTGAGGCCGGAGACGGGTGTGATCAAGGCGGTCGTCGAGGTGGCGTGAGGGGAATGACGAATGATCCTGCGGAGACGGTAACGAACGCGGAAGGCAGAAGGTCACATTGAATGCCGAATGACCGCTTGGGCATTTGTGCTTTGGCATTCATTCGTCATTCGTCATTCCGCTCTCTCCGCGGTGAAATCTTCCTTTGCTAAGTAATCCGCACTCCCGCGGATGAGATGGGTTGTTTTAGAACAAATGCCACTAGCGTGTTGCACCGAGTGCTGCTTTACTTTGCAAATACATGGCAACTCCATCAGCCGATCTGCCATCGCGAGAAACACCGGTCATCACGCGTTGGCCCGGTGTTTCGCCATCCCCCTCCGGCATATGGCTGTGCCTTGGGGCTTACTCTCATTGCCTTTCTCACCCGCTGGATTTTTGACGCCAGCCTGGCGAACTCGTCGCGGATGCTCTTTTTCGTCCTCGCCGCGGCGGTCAGTGCATTTCTGCTCGGGCGTGGGCCGGGCATTTTCTCCACCCTCGTCGGCACGCTTCTCGGAAACTATTTCTTCTTCCTCCCCCGCTACTCGTTTCACATCCACTCCTCCGCGGCGACCATCACCTTCGCCATGTCGGTGGTCGAAGGCCTGGTCATCAGCTTCTGCGCCGGCTACCTGCACCGCGCCTTGCTCATGCGCGACGCCGCCCAAGGGGAATTGCGCAATCTCTACGAGGCCGAGCGCCGGGCCCACGAAGCCGCGGATGAATTGAACCGGACGAAGGATTATTTCCTCGCCGTGCTCAGCCACGAATTACGCGGCCCGCTCAGCGCGATCAGTTATTGCGTGGCCGATCGATTGAAGGACAAGACGTTGACCGAGGAAGTGCGGAGCGATTTCGACCTCATCGATCGCAACGCGCACATGCAGGCGCGGCTCATCTCGGATCTGCTCGATCTCACGCGGCTCACGCGCGGCAAGTTCGAGATCGAATTGCGGCCGCTCGATCTGCACCTGCTCCTGACGGAAGCGGTGCGCACGGCGGGCATCGATGGCCAGCTCATGGGCCCGTTGCCCGCGCTTCACCTCCGCGCGCAGGAAACGCGGATGGAAGGCGATCGCGACCGGTTGCTGCAGGTTTTTTGGAACATCCTGCGCAATGCGGCCAAGTTTACGCCGCAGGATGGGCACATCGAAATCGAGACCACGAATCCGGCCCCGGGTCGGATCGCGGTGCGGATCAGCGATAGCGGCGTCGGCCTCACGCAGGAATCGATGGAGCGCATCTTTCATCCCTTCGAGCAGGCCGGCCGCGAGACGAATCGCAAACATGGTGGTCTCGGCCTCGGCCTGGCCATCGCGCGTGGGATTGTGGAATTACACGATGGCACGCTCACTGGAGCGAGCCCGGGGCTTGGCGCAGGCACGACGTTTACCATCGATCTGCCTTCGGTGGCCCGCACCGATTTGCCGGCATCGTCGAAGCGCTCGGGGATCGAGCGACCGGCGCGCTCGGGAGTGGTGCGACCGCCGGTCAGTGTGGGATAGAATCTTCCGTCGGTGTGGGCGGGATCGGGTAACCAGTAAGAGTGTAGCGGAAGTAGACCGGCCAATCTGCGAAGTAATCCAATGTTTCGTACGTAAACTCCCAAGACAGTGTCAACGAACCGGTCCTGTCTATAAACCACATTCGGCTGGAGAGACGTTTCCAATGCCCTCCCTGTTTTACCAGCACTCGTTCGGCTTGGCTGCGAGCTCGCACATACGAGATGGTCAACAGCGTGGCGATCACGGCAATCGCGAAAAGAACGATCAGAAGCCATCCACGGAATCTCCGAATCCCAGAATCTCGATCGGCAGGCATGGCATCAGCGATTCAGCGGACAGGACAGGCCATTCAGTGTTGCTCTAGCTGAGCAAACACCTCCGCCGCCACAGCCTCCGGCGTCGCGGCTTCTGCCTCGGCCTGCTTCGGCGGGGCGTCGGGCGGGCCGAAGAGGATCGCCCGCATGGCGATGCCGCCGGGGAGCAGCTTCGTGCGCACGCCTACCGGCAACGCACAGTCGCCGGCCAACAAACGCTGCAGTTCACGCTCGGCGCGGATGGCGAGATGCGTCTCGCGATGGTCGATCTTCTGCAATACCGCCGCTACTTCCGCGCGGTCAGCGCGGCTTTGCAAAGCGATCGCCCCCTGGCCGATGGCCGGTAACAAATCCTCCGCCAGCGAGGTGACATAAAATTTCCCATGCTCGGTTTCGAGCCGGCCAGCGCTGAGATCGTGACCCAGCCGCTCCAGCCCCGCCTGCGCGAGGATGATGCCGGTGACATCGTCCCGCTCCGCCAACTTGCGCAAACGCGTCTGCACATTGCCGCGCCATTCTTCGACGCGCACATCGGGCCGGCGCCATTGCAATTGCCGCGCCCGGCGCACACTGCTCGTGCCGAGCAACACGCCCTGCGGCAGGTCGAGCAAGGTCTGCGGCTGCTTGGTGATGAGCACATCCGCGGTCGGCGCACGCTCCAGCACCGCGGTGATGTCGAGGCCTGGTGGATTGTGTCCGGGTAGGTCTTTGAGACTGTGGACCGCCACATCGATCGAGCCGTTCAACAAAGCGTCCTCGAGCTCTTTCGTGAAGAGACCTTTGCCGCCGGCTTCGTTGGCGCGGAGAAGGCTGAGGTCGAGCTTCTTATCCCCGCGCGTCACGAATTCCCGCCGCTCGATCTGCATGGCGGGAAAGGCTGCAGCCAGCGCCTTCGTCGTCAACTCCACCTGGGCAACGGCCAGCGCCGAGGCGCGGGTTCCAAGAATGATCGACTTCAACTCTGTCCTCCCGACACCGCTTCCGAATAGCGCACCCCAGCCTGCGTCCAGCCGCCGGCCAGCCATTCGCCAAATTCCACAGCATGCCGCTCGATCATCTGCTCGCAAATCACGAGTTCCTGTTTGCGGACGTTCATGGATTGGTCAGCCCTCGCTTGCAGCGCGTCGATGTCATAAAGATACACTCCCTCGATGTCGTTCACCGCGGGCTCGATGTCGCGCGGCACGGCGAGATCGATGCAGAAAAGCGGGCGATCCGGCCGCGTGCGCATGATCGGGCCGAGTTGCGCCGCGGTGAGCACGTGATGCGGAGCGGCCGTGGAACCGATGAGAATATCCACGTCGTGAAACTCCCGCGGCCAGTCTTCGAAATGAATGGCCTTGCCCTTCATCTTCTCCGCCAGGGTCACCGCGCGATCGTAGGAACGATTCGCCACGAAAATCGATTTCACGCCGCGGGCGGAAAGTGCCCCGGCGGTCAGCTCGCTCATCTCGCCGGCGCCGAGGATCATCACGTGGCAGGTCGACAGCTTGCCGAAAATCTTCTCGGCGAGTTCCACCGCCGCCGAACCGACGCTCACTGAGCCGCGGGTGATGTTGGTGTTGGTGCGCACGTCCTTGGCCACATTGAAGGCGCGCTGGAAAAACTTGTTCAGATGTTTTGCCGTCGTCTTTCCGGCGCTGGCCGCGGCGTAGGCTTTCTTCACCTGGCCGAGGATTTCGGTCTCGCCGAGCACCATGGAATCCAGCCCGCTGACCACGCGGAAGAGGTGGCGGACGGCGGCCGCGGTGGGCAATTGGAAAAAGGCGCTGCCCGGCGGCTCGGCGAGGCGCGTGGTCAGGAATTCATTCACCGCGCCAAAACCCTGCGCTGCCTGCTCCGCGGCCACGTAGAATTCCACGCGATTGCAGGTGGAGACGACCACCACCTCGCTCACGCCCTCTGATCCCAGAAGCTGCTTGGGCGACCTCCGTGGCTTCGGTTTCCCCAATGGCAAATTTTTCCCGGATGGCGACGGGGGCGGTATGGTGGCTGAGGCCGAGGCAGAGAATCTCCATCGCTACAGACCACCTTTCTGCGTAATGAAATTTAGACCTCCCAGCGTGATCAACAGGACGCTGAACGCCGCCACGGACAACCACGCAACGCGCCGCGGGCTGATCCGATGCCGCCATTCCGCGGTGAGGATGAACCCGTAAAGGAACCAGACGCCGACCGCCCACGCGGTCACGACCGAGTGAGTGAAGATGCTCCCAAGGCCAAATCCCGCGCCGAGCCCGACGGTGAGCAACAGAAAGCCGACGATAATCAGCCGGGTATTGGCTACGGCCAGATCGCGGATCGGCGGGAGATGATAGAAGATCGAGTGGATATTGTGACTCTTAAGCTGCTTTTCCTGAGCCAGATACATCACCCCCGCAACAAAGGCCAGCGCGAAGGCGCCGTAGGCGACCACGGAGAGAGCCGCGTGCAATTCCAGCCAGCCATTGGGCGGATTGGCTGTCTTGATCGGCGCATGATCGTGAGCCAGCAGCAGCGCGGCCACCAGAAAGAGAAAAGCCAGCGGCGAGGTAAACGCCCCCAACAGGGAAAGGCGGTAAGTCGGACCAATGAGCAGGTAAAAGAGAACGGTCGACCAACTCAGGAAGACCAGCACCTCAAAGAGGCTGGTCAGCGGACACCGCCCCAGGGCATGCCCCCGAAGGTAAAGAAAGCCCGTCTGACAGAGAAAACCGGTGAGGATCGCGAAGAAATTGAGCCGCGAAGCCTTGTACACGCGCGCCCCCAAGGCATGCATCGTATAAGCAAAGCCAAAGAGAAAACAGAATGTAGCGATGACCAACAGGAGTCGATCCATGCGGTGGGGAGGCAAGATATATCGGGCTCAACCGGGTTTGGCAAATCACGCGGGTGCGTAAGACACCAAAAAGTGCACGCCCGAAGCGGCTGCCTCTGAGTGAAGCCATATGACCTGCAAGACCGTGCACCCGCTGGTCCAGTGGCGCACGACTCCGGTGTCAGTCCTGATGATGGAACCTCATTCGGCAGGATAGGCAAATTCGCGCGATCGTCTTCCGAGACGGCATTCTCTGGCCAAGGCAGCGGCCGCCGCGCGTAGCAATGTCCCTTGCTACTCTCGGACACGTTGGCCAGAGTGCGCCGATGTTTACTGGGAGAGGAAAATCGCTACGGTTGTTTCGGGTCTCGGGGGTGGACGTATACGTGCACTGGTCGTGGCTCTTCGTCGCCCTCTGGCAGATTGAAAACCGCAGCCACGTCTACAGCTCTCTCACTTCGGCGGCAGCAGAATATCTGGGGCTTTTCGCCATCCTCCTGATCTGCGCCTTCGGCAAGGTGATGGCCACCCGGCAGGTCGGAGGCAGGGCGACTGGAGTCCTCCTTTGGCCACTGGGCTGCACGACTTACGTCTCTTCTTTACCGCGTCGTGGCGCCGAGCTTTGGCGCGCCGCCGCGGGACCTCTGGTGAATGTCGGACTCTTTCTCGTTTTCACGGCTCTGCTCTGGCTCGACGGAATTCCGCTCACGGCCAAATCCCTCCCAGCCGTCGACGATCTGGACAGGCTCCTGCGGAACCTGTGGTTCCTCAATATCGTCGTGTTACTTTTCAATCTGCTGCCCATCTATCCGCTGGACGGTGGGCGAATCCTACGGACTCTCCTATGGTCCTTCCTGAGCCGCGCGCGCAGCCTGTATGTTGCCGTGCTGTGCGGATTTTTGGCCACGCTCGCCCTTGGATATTGGGCGCTTTACAGAGAGTCCATCTGGATCGGCGTTTTGGCCTTCTACCTTTTCCTGACCTGTCGTCGGAACTGGGAGCGAGCCAAAGGCCTCGTGGTCCTGGAGAGGCTGCCGCAAAGAAAGGAACTCTTCTGCCCCTCCTGCCACGCGCATCCACCGATCGGCACCCATTGGCGCTGCCAGCAGTGCGGAACCCGCATTGACGCCTTCGCCCCGCCGTCGGAATGCCCACAGTGTAAAACGGTGTTTCCGGGCACGCAATGTCAGTATTGCCAGGAATCACATCCCATCGCGGCGTGGGCCGCCGGTTCGCCACTGACGTCCTGAGCAGGGCCCGGAAAGACTGCCGCCAGGTGATGTTCCTTGCCGCGCAGAAGACCGTCGGCGAGAGTGACTGGTATGGCCTCTCAAAGGACAGATTCGCTACGGTTGTTTCGCGTCTTTGGGATCGACGTTTACGTTCACTGGGCGTGGATTTTCGTGGCCATTTACCAGATCAACTACCGGGCCCATGCCTACTCTTCCATCGGCTGGAAAATAGCGGAGTATTTGTCGCTGTTCCTGATCGTCCTGATTCACGAGTTCGGTCACGCGCTGGCCACCCGGCAGGTCGGCGGCAAAGCGGATCAAATTCTCCTCTGGCCTTTCGGCGGCATCGCCTACGTCTCGCCGCCGGCCCGGCCGGGTGCGGAGCTTTGGAGCATTGCTGCCGGCCCGTTGGTGAATGTGGTACTGTTTTTCGTATTCACCGCAGTGGTTCGGTTTCAGGAAATCCCCCTATCCTTCGATGCGCACCTTCCCGACCTAGAGACCTTCCTGCGCAACCTCTGGTGGATCAATACTGGACTGCTGATCTTCAATCTGCTTCCGGTCTATCCGTTGGATGGGGGACAAATCTTTCGCTCGCTCCTGTGGTTCTTCATCGGTCGGGCCCGCAGCATGTATGTTGCTGCCATTTTCGGCTTTCTGGGCGCCGCCGCGCTCGGAGTGTTGGCATTGACGAAGCGGGATATCTGGCTGGGCCTCATCACCTTTTACCTCGCCTCGAATTGCCGCCGCGCTTGGGACCACGCCAAGACACTCACCGCGCTCGAGCGTCTGCCGCGTCGACCGGAGTTCACCTGTCCATCCTGTCATGTGCACCCGCCGATCGGGGCTCTGTGGCGCTGCCATCAGTGCGGAGTTGGCTTCGACACCTTTGAGACCCGCGCGGAATGTCCGCACTGTCATACCACTTTTCCGACGACGATCTGCATCGACTGCCGGGAGTCTCATCCACTTTTCGACTGGATGCGCCGCGTCTCTTGAAGGGCGTCGTAGCGGTCCATCCCCAAAAATTCGCGCGTCAATTGAAATGGAATGCAACCGCCCTTCGCTTCGTCCCCGAAGAGCTTCTGCCATGAACACCGACTCATTTCTTTGGGGACTCGTGTGGTTCATTTTGGCCGCGCTCCTCATGACGTCGTGAGTCAGGCAGCCGCTCCCGCAGTCCCCCCAGTTTAATCGTCCAGTTTTTCGAGCCGCCGCAAGGCGGGTAGCTTCTGTTTCAAGGTCAGAACCGGCTCGAAAAGGTCGCCCAGTTTTTTCACGCGCCGGAGCACTTCTTCACTGTCAAAGCTCAAGGATTCCGCCCCTTTCTTCTTCACTGCCGCCGCCACTTCTTTCCAAGTCACCGGCGTCGATACCGTGGGCCGCTCCTTGGCCCGCAGGGAGTAAACATTGATCGTCGTCTTCTTGTCGTCGTTCTGACTCCAGTCGACGAGCACCTTGCCTTTGCGCAGGACTTTTTGCATGCGCGAGACGACTAACTCCGGGTGCTGCTTCTCCAGCAGCAGCGCCAGCGTGTGGGCGAAGGCCTTGGTTTTCTCGTAAGTCACGGCAGTGTTCAGCGGCACGTAGACCTGCAGGCCTTTCGACCCCGAGGTTTTCGGAAATGACTCCAAGCCGAACCCATCGAATATCTCCTTCACCCACAGGCCGACCTGGCAGCATTGCACGATGTCCGCCGGAGCGCCGGGATCGAGGTCGAAGGCCAGCGCCGTCGGTTTGTCGATCGCCTTGGCGCGATGCAGAAAGGTATGCAGCTCGAGGTCCGCGAGATTGGCGGCCCAGACCAGGGCCGGGAGGTCGTTCATCACGCAGTAATCGATGGCCCCGCCCTCGTTCTTCGCCACCTTTGCCGTCTTCACCCAATCGGGCCGGTGACTCGGACACTGCTTCTCATAGAAGAAGAAACCGTCGACACCTTCCGGGTAGCGCTTGAGGCTGATCGGCCGGTCCTTCAAGTGCGGCAGCAGCACCTCGGAGATGCGGATGTAATAGTCGATCACCTGGCCCTTGGTGAACCCGACCTTCGGGTAGAAGACCTTCTCCAGGTTGCTGACATTGACCTTTCGTCCGGCCACATCGAGCGTCGCTTTCGTGCTCATAATCAGGATGCTTTTTCGCGAACCACCTCGCTGGCGTCCTTATCCTCGCGCAGGCCCAGGAAGACCGGCTGGCGCAACACGTCGTCGCGTGTCCATTCACCAAACTTGATCTGACACACCATCTTCGGCTCGACCCAATGGCAGCGCCTCATCTCCGCGGCGGTGATCCCTTGCTTCCAACGCCCGCTACTCTTCGCAGGTAGATTGGCAAAAGGACACTTCTGGCGCGCGATTTTCTTGAAAGCCGCATACAGACTCTTGAGCACGCTGTGGTTGAACCCCGTGCCGACTTTCCCGCAGTAGATCAGCTTCCCCTTCTGTTGCACGCCAACCAGCAGCGCACCAAAGTGCGGCCGGCTTCCTTCCGGATCGGTATAGCCGCCGATGACGAACTCCTGCTCTTGCTGAATCTTGAGCTTGATCCATGCGCCCGTGCGTTTGCCCGCTTCGTAGAGCGAATCGGCGCGCTTCCCGATGAGTCCTTCGAGATTCAGCTTCCGCACCTGGGCCAGCAACCGTTTGGCATCGGTGCCCAGCGTATCCGAAAAGCGAATGACTTCCGGTGCGCCACGCAATAAGTGGGCAAGCTTTTCCCGACGCTCATCCAATGGCAGGCCGACCAGCTTCTCGCCATTGAGCTGCAGCAAATCGAAGGCGTAGAAAAACAGCGGTGGCCGTTCCTCGCCGAGTTCGCGTGCCTGGAGCAATTGGAATGAAGAACGTCCCTCGCCATCGAGCGCCACGATCTCGCCATCGACGATCGCGTCCTGCACGTCGAGCGCGAGCACCGCTTCCATCACCTCGGGAAATTTCGCCCCAAAATCCTTTTCGTTGCGCGAGAGCAAACGCACCTGACTGCCCCCCTTCAAGGCCAGCGCGCGAAAGCCGTCGAACTTAATCTCATAACTCCACTCCCCGTGCGGCGGATGCGCCGCGAGTCGAGCCTTCATTGGCTCGACAAATTTTGGCAGCGGCGCCGGCCGAGCCGGGCGACGCTTTGCTCCCTTCGACGTTGTCTCACTCGCGGACTTCGATTGCCACACGCGATCGCCCTGCGAAAGCTGGTGCATCGAACGCCCGGAAAGCGCCGACGTGTCCTCCTGTTTCTTCGACACCGGCTTCATGTTTTCCCCGCCGCGGATGAGCAGCCATTGGTTCTCATCCCGCAACCGCACCAGATACCACTCGCCCTTCAGTTTTTTCCCATGGAGCGTGAAGTGCAGTTTCCCTTTCTCCAGATCCTTCGCCGGCGACTTGCTCTGGGGCTCGAATGTCCCTTGGTCCCACACCATCACCGTTCCGCCGCCATATTGCCCCTCGGGAATCGTCCCTTCGAAATCGATATAGGCCAGTGGGTGATCCTCCACGTGCACTGCGAGATGTTTTTCCCCGTGCGCGAACGGCATCCCCTTCGGCACCGCCCACGATTTCAACGTCCCACCGATCTCCAAACGAAAGTCGTAGTGCAACCGGCTGGCATCGTGTTTCTGCACGACGAAGCGATGCCCTGCTTTCCGTTTCGCCGGTGCAGCATCCGGCTCTGGCGTTTTGCGAAAGTCGCGTTTCCGGGTGTACTCCTTGAGCGACATGGCCGGTGCTTAAATACTGTGAAATAAACCGGCGGAGAGATTGTTTGGCCCGCGAATCACACTGATGACGCGAATGAAAATTTCTCCATTCGTGTCATTCGCGTGATTTGCGGGCCTTTTTTTCACAGTCTCTTACGCCGCTTTCTTGTGAGTAGCGTGGTGCGCCCGCGATTTCTTCGCCGCGCGCTTCTTGCCGCCCTTCGCCTCGCCCTTGGTTTGCTGCAGGCTCTTCTGCAACACCGAGACGAGATCGATGACGTTCGTCGCCTTATGCTTCTTCGCCGGCTTCGGGCCGGCCTTGTCGCCATGCTCGATCTTGTCCTCGATGAGCTTCTCGAGGGCCAGATGATATTCGTCGGTGTATTCCTGCGGATGCCAATTGGTGGACATGCTCGTGATGAGTTGGCGCGCCATCTGCATCTCGGCCTTTCCCACCGTCTTCTCCTTGGGCTGATCGAATTCGGAAACGTCGACAAGTTCCCGCGGGAAATGCATGAGTTCCAGCATGAGGCCTTTCTTCTGCGGCTTTACCGCCGCGAGATGTTGCCGGGCGCGGATGACCACTTTAGCGATGGCGATCTTGCCGGTGTCCATCAGCGCATCGCGCAAAAGGACGTAGGCCTTGTCGCCGCCTTTGCCCACTTCCAGATAATACGGTTTGTAGAAGAGCAACGGATCCACATCCGCGAGACTCACAAAATTGATGATATCGACCGTCTGCGTCGCCTCGACATCCACCCGCGCAAAATCCTCCTCCTTGAGAATGACGAACTTTCCCTTCTCGTATTCATACCCTTTCACGATCTGATCCCAAGGCACCTCCTTTCCATCCGCCTCGGCCACGCGCTTGTAATTCACCGGGCTATGATCGGTCGACCGCAAGAGGCGGAATTTCAATTCCTCGCGTTGGGTGGCGGGGTAAAGCGAAACGGGAATCGTTACCAGGCCAAAGGTAATGGAACCTTTCCAGAGAACTCTCATAATTAGATGGGCCCCAAGGATTCGTCGGCGGAGCGTGGAGCGGACGCGTTGACACGTTCGCTCCACGAAACCGCAGGCAATCTCTGGATGCGTCTCGCTCTACAGGTGGCCGGTCAAGGCCAGGATCACGACGATGAGCAGCACCAAGCCGAGGCCGCCACCGGGGTAATAACCCCAACTATTACTATATGGCCACATCGGGAGCGCCCCCACCAGGAGCAGCACTAACAATATAATCAGAAGCAATGACATAGGTTTCTCCTTTACCCCTAAATCGCTTTCGCCCGTTGGCGTGGATGGGAGGTTGGAGGGACGCGCTGCCGTGCGTGCCCCAATATTCCTCGCCTCGCCGAAGATGGGAACCCGCCGGCACGCGTCCTTCCGAGCGTTCGCGGCCAGCGTTACCTCACAACCAGCACTCCATCCGCCGGCGAGATGATGCAGTCCTCCACCGGCACTTCCTTGGTGCCGAGGAAACCGCGCCGATTAAAAAGAGCACGATCCCCCTCGATGCCTTCCGACAAGAGCCGGGGCCAGTGCAAAAAGCTTTCCACCGCCCGGCCAACATAGACGAACGGCTGATGGTGCTCATGAACGCGAACGGTGGTGGTGTGTTCGGAGTAGACCGTGGTATCGCCCGCCAGGGCCGACCCGGCGCCTGGAAAAACGAGTGGGAGGAGGAGAGAAGCCAGTTTCGCGTATTTCATAGTCAATGTGTGGTTCGCGGACAGCCGAGCGGACGGCTTCACCTCTTTTACCCGAAACGATTTTATTTTCAAACCCAACGGAACGAAATTGGTTGTGGGCTTTCGTATGGCGATCGTTTTTTAATCTACCTCAACGCGTCCATAGCTCCTTTCTTTCTCGAAACATTCGATATGAACCCCACCGGTCGTCTGTCCTTTACCGCCCTCGCCACCGCCTGCCTCCTCGCGGGATTTTCCGCCTGCGAGACCCCCTCCCGAGATGCCTATTTCGCGGAAGCGGGCCAAAGCACCACCTCGGTGGATCTGAAGCCCGGCGCCAGCGGCCGAACCGGCGTCGCCGTGGAGGGGGTGGGCCGACCGGAAGGCATCGGGCGGGTGGGCCGGTATTACTATTACATCCGCGATGGCGCCGCCACGCGCCTCTACCAGCGCCAACGCTTCGCCCAAGGCTACTCGGTGGATCGCAGCGGCCAGGTCATCGCACGCGATGGCAGCGTGGTCGTACTCCACAATTACGAGATGGTCACTTTCTCCGGCGAACGCATCACGATTCCGCCAGGGGTGAATTTTCCGGCTCACTAGGCGGCCTGGCACATAGGAGGAATGGGAAGAATAGGAGGTATGGGAGCACAGTAGCTCCTATTCCTCCCATACTTCCTATCGCGAGCGACGTAGCCGCTTTGACCGCTACTCCACCGTCACGCTCTTCGCGAGATTGCGCGGCTTGTCCACGTCGCAGCCGAGCGTCACGGCCGTGTGATAAGCCAGCAATTGCAGCGGGATCGAAGTGAGAATCGGCGAGAGAAAATCCGGGCACGGCGGGATGAAGATCACGTCGTCGGAGACCTTCTCGATCTTCGTATTTCCCTCGGTGGCGATGCTGATGATCGGCCCTTTGCGCGCGCGCACTTCCTCGATGTTGCTCACGTTCTTCTCGAACACCGAATCGTCCGGCGCGATGAAGACGCTCGGCACATCCGCGCTGATCAGCGCGATGACGCCGTGCTTGAGCTCCGCCGAGGGATGGCCGCTGGCGTGGATGTAGGAAATCTCCTTCATCTTCAGCGCGCCCTCGAGCGCCACCGGATAGTTGAACTGCCGGCCGAGGAACATCATCGAATGCGCGCCGCTGTACTTCTCGGCGATCTTCTTGATATGATCGGTCTGCTCCAAAATCTTCGCCACCTTCGCCGGGATCGCTTCGAGTTCATCGATGATGCGCAAACCCTCAGTCGTGCTCATGTGGCGGATGCGCCCGAGTAGCAGACCGATGAGGGTGAGGATCGTGACCTGCGAGGTGAACGACTTCGTCGCCGCCACGCCGATCTCCGGCCCCGCGTGCATGTAGACACCACCGTCGCTCTCGCGGGCAATGGTGCTGGCCACGTTGTTGCAAACGCCCAGCGTGCGATGCCCCTTGCGCTGGCTTTCGCGGAGGGCGGCCAGGGTGTCCGCTGTCTCACCGCTTTGCGAAATCACGAAGACGAGCGAATCCTTCGGCAGCGGCATGTTGCGGTAGCGGAACTCGCTGGCGAATTCCACTTCCGTCGGCACGTGCGCGAGTTCTTCGATGATGTACTCGCCCACCATGGCCGCGTGACTGGCCGTGCCGCAACCGGTGAGGATGATGCGCTCGACGCTGCGCAGTTCGGCATTCGTCATCTCCAGTCCGCCGAGCTTGGAGGTGGCTTCCTCGCGGCTGAGACGGCCACGCATCGCGTCCTGGATCGTCTCGGTCTGCTCGTAGATCTCCTTGAGCATGTAGTGCGGGAAGTCGCCCTTGTTCACGTCCTCTTCGCTGAACTCGACCTTCGATACCTCGAAACCGCTCGCCCCGCCGAGCAGGCTGCTAATCTCGAACTCCTCGCGGGTCAGCGCCGCGATGTCGTAGTCCTTCAAATAAATGGCGTCGCGCGTGTAGGCCACGATGGCCGAGACGTCGCTGGCAAAGAAATTCTCGCCCTTGCCCACGCCGAGCACGAGCGGGCTGCCCCGCCGCGCGCCGACGAGCACATCCGGCAGATCCTTGTGCATGAGCACGATGCCGTAGGTGCCGACGACTTGTTTCAGTGCGAGGCGCAGCGCTTCCACCAGGCGCCCCTTCGTCGGTTCGCCACCGATCGCGTCATAGTGTTTGCCAATGAGGTGCGCGAGCACTTCGGTGTCCGTCTGGCTTTTGAAAGTGTGCCCTTCGCGAACGAGCTGGTCCTTCAGCACGTTGTAATTTTCGATCACCCCATTGTGGCAGAGGTGAAGCTGGCCGCTTTCGTCCGAGTGCGGGTGCGCGTTTTCATCCGTCACGCCGCCGTGCGTGGCCCAGCGGGTGTGCGAAATGCCCGCGGTGCCGGCGGGCGGCGATTGCTTGATCAATTCGGCCAGGTTGGCGATGCGGCCAACGCGTTTGCGCGTCTCGATTTTGCCGCCGTCGTAGATGGCCACACCGGCGCTGTCATAGCCGCGATATTCCAACCGACGCAGGCCGTCGAGAAGGATGGGAACCGCCTGGGATTTGCCGATGTAGCCGATGATGCCGCACATAAAATAAGGAATGATGAAGTGAAGGCGCACCCTGCCAGAGGAGGCAGGGTTGCGCAAGCGGCGCGAGGACCGGCGGACCGCTTACAAATATTCCGTGGGATACCTTCTCTGCTCCGCGGCCACGCGCAGTCGCTGGAGGCAAAGCTCGACGATGCCCTGGTCGAAGTGGCCGCGTAGGCGGCAGATCGCGCGCTGTAAACGCAACGCCAGCAAATCGTTGCGTCCTTGGATCGAATCGAACCTCGCCAGCAGCCGCTCTCCTTCCGCCACCGCGATATCTACTTTGTGCTGCGTGGAGAGAACAAACGGATTGGCGTTAAGCAGGAGAGACATTGACAAAAGCGACAGCTCAAGTGGTGATCGCATCCCGCCGTCGCACTGGATGGATGGGAAATGACGAATGCGTAATGACGAATGACGAACGAAGGCAAAAAGCACGAATGCCTCATTCGTCATTCCGTTCCGCCTTCCCTCACCCTCGATTCGTCCGTAAAACTCGACCATGCATTTTCGTGATCTCAACGAGGCCCAGATTCTCGCGCTCGCCATCACTTCGGAGGAGGAAGACGGGCGCATTTATCGCGACTTCGCCGAGGGGCTGCGCGCCGATTTTCCCGCCACCGCCGAACTCTTCACCCGCATGGCCGATGAGGAATCCGGGCACCGCCATCGCTTGCTCGATCTCTACCAAAAGAAATTTGGCGAACACGTGCCGCTCATTCGTCGACAGGACGTCGAGGGCTTCAATATCCGGCGGCCTTCCTGGCTCACCACCTCACTGCGTCCCGAGAAGGCGCGCGAGGAAGCGGCGATCATGGAACAGGACGCCCGCCGCTTCTACGAGGCCTCGGCGCAAAAGGCCACCGACGCCGCCGTGCGCCAGCTCCTCGGCGATCTCGCCAATGAAGAACTGAAACACGAGGCCACCGCCGAGAGCGTCAATGCCGAGCAAACCCAGGCCGGCGAAGTCGAGCAGGAGCACGAGACCGCGAAGCGCATGTTCGTCTTGCGTTTTGTGCAGCCCGGGCTCGCGGGCCTCATGGATGGCTCCGTCTCCACACTCGCTCCACTCTTCGCCGCCGCCTTCGCCACGGGCAACACCGGCGAAACGTTCAAGGTCGGTCTCGCCGCGTCCGTCGGCGCAGGCATCAGCATGGGCTTCGCCGAGGCGCTCTCCGATGATGGCAAGCTGAGCGGCCGCGGCCATCCCTGGCTGCGTGGCACCGTCTGCGGACTCATGACCACGCTCGGCGGCATCGGCCACACCCTGCCGTATCTCATTCACAACTTTCACCTCGCCACGAGCATCGCCATTGCCGTCGTCGTGGTGGAACTCGCCGTCATCTCCTGGATCCGCTACCGCTACATGGACACGCCCTTCCTCTCCGCGAGTTTCCAAGTCATCGTCGGCGGCGTTCTCGTCTTCCTCGCCGGCTGGTTGATCGGCGCGGGTTAAAGATTACTGCGGGCGCAGCGGCTGGCTGACGACACCATTCACCGCGCGCACGATGCGGCGGAGATTGTCAGCGAGTTGCGGGCGTTGTTCGGGATGTTCGCCCCACGCGCGCTGCACGGACATCCAGGTCCGTTTGCCGGCCTGAGAGACATGGAATTCTTGAAGACGAATGACTTGCATCATAATAGGAATCGCATCCCGGGTGATGGCGGAATGGAGGGAGGGCGCGGGAGCATCGCCGATATTTATCGTCTGTCCACCCTTCATTTTCTCGCTCCATAAACACCCCATCGCTAATCCGATAACAAATACCTCCGCCGACAGGTTGGCTGGAAAATCTACGTACTAGTAGTGTCGCGCACCGCGGAGAAGAGCGAGCCATTGAGGCAAGGCAGTGTTTACGAACACCGTTTGGCGTGACTGGGCGCGAAAGCGTTTCGGAGTGCGCCCGTCCTCTGGCGCTTTGGGAGTCACCTCTCGAAAGCGGTAGAGGACTCTAAGCATTACCCACATCTTTGGTCGGTTTAGGGACAGCGGGGAATTCGGCTGCGGCTCACTGGGAGGGGCGACTTTCCAGTCGCCCTGCGTCGCGGAGCGACGCCCAAAAGATGGCGCTCCGCGCGTTTGTTCCGGTCGGCGACCCTGCCATGGCGGGGTCGCCGCTCCCAAGGCGCTATCCGTATCGACGTCCAAACACCGGGCAAAGATGTGGGTAATGCTTAGAGAGGACTGCCGCACTCCAAGAACGCAAGCGTCATTGGCTCGCTTTACCATCATTCGTCAACATCGCCTCGAGCGATCGGAGAATCGGCTTCGCAAAGTAAATATCCGAGGGAATGAATTGGCTGCGCTTCCCGGCTGAAGCGCTCCGCTCCCGCCAATGTTACGTGGGCGTACGGTGGCTCGAGATGCCGTAGTTACCGTCACTAAATACGATGAATTCACCTTCGAAACATCCAATGGAGGCTGCTTTCGAGACAACGAACGGAACGGATAAGTAGATGAACGTATCTCGGCTACCGGCAGCGACTTATAGTTACTATTTCTCGAGAGAGATAAGTTCACAAAGGTTTATCATTTCCGACGCACTGTCGTGACAAACGCCACCGAATTATCCCGTGCGGCGCGATAATTCACGCCGGCATCACCTCAAAATACAAACCCAATAATTCGGACACGATGAAACACACCGCAATCGCAACAGACCGCACTTCGGGCAACTCCATTACCATGAGTTTGCTCCGACTGGGCCGCTGCATTCTCGCGACGAGCATCGCCAGCCTGCTGCTGGCCGCTGCTTCCACTCCCACTCAGGCCGACGAGGATACCCAGGGCGGTGGCGGCCAGGGCGAGCATCACGGCGGAAACTTTGGCCACGGGAAACTCGTCAACCACGTCCTCCTCATCTCGGTCGACGGTCTCCACCAGTCGGATCTCGCCTCGTATATCCGCAGTCATCCCAAGTCGACCCTGGCCGCCCTCGCCGCCAGCGGCGTCAATTACATCAATGCCAGCACTCCGTTCCCTTCCGACTCGTTTCCCGGAATGGTCGGCCAGGCCACGGGTGGCAACCCTTCCTCGACCGGCATCTATTACGATGACACTTGGAATCGCGCCGTCTTCCCGGCCGGCACCATCAACCCCACTGGCCCCGCTCCCGGAGCCGAGGTGACTTACTTCGAGCAACTGGACTTGAATCTCGGCGCTCTCGACGCCGGCCAGGGCATCGTCCCGGCGCCGGGCAACGATCCCTGGGCAAATATCCTCCAGTTGAGCGGCAACCCGGTGAATCTCATCGATCCCAAGCAGTTGCCCGTCGACGCCCACACCGGCAAGCCGATTTACCCGGGCGAGTATCTCCGCGTGAATACCATCTTCGAGGTGGCTCATGAGCACCACCTGCTCACCGCCTGGTCCGACAAACATCCGGCCTATCAGATTCTCTCAGGTCCTTCCGGCCTCGGCGTGGACGACTATTTCACCCCGGAGATCAACAGCAGCGCCAACCCAGCGGCGCCCACGGATCCCAACCAGAACGACTGGACCACGAACAACCTCAGCACGCAGCAGTACGACAATTACAAGGTCCAGGCCGTGATCAACTGGATCAACGGTCACCGCCACGATGGCTCCGGGAATCCCGGCACGCCCGCTATCTTCGGCATGAACTTCCAGACCGTGTCGACCGCGCAAAAGTTGCCGACCTCGCCAACGAACGGTGATTTGTCCGGCAACGCTCCCGGCGGCTACCTGGCCGATGGCGCGACGCCCGGCACCGTCCTGTCCAACGCGCTCGACTTTGTCGACCGCTCGCTCGGCAGCATGGTGGCCGCGCTCCAGCAGCGCGGACTCTACAACGACACGGCGATCATCATTTCCGCCAAACATGGCCAGTCGCCGATGAATCCGGCCGCGCTCAATCGCATCAAGGACAGTTCCATCATCGACGCGCTCAACGCCGCCTGGAAAAGCGCCGGCCATAACGGGAACGACCTGGTACCCTTCAGCGTCAACGACGACGGAATGCTGATCTGGATCGACAACCAATGGCACAACGATCCGACTGCGGCGCCGTTCGCCAAAAACTTCCTCCTCAACTACAACGTTCCGGGTGGAAGCGTCGACGGCAAGGATATCACCTCGGCAGGGCTCATGCAGGTTTTTGCCGGCGCGGAAGCGGCCGAGTTCATCGGGGCCAACCCGAACGATCCGCGCCTCCCTGATGTCATCGGCATCGCCCAGTACGGCGTCGTTTACACAAGCAAGAAGAGCAAGATCTCCGAGCACGGCGGCGGCCATCCCGAAGACCGCAATGTGCCGATTCTTCTTTCCTTCCCCAACGCGCCCGGTGGCTCCGGTTACTCGGATCCGGTCGAAACCACGCAGATCGCGCCGACCATCCTCCGCTTGCTCGGTCTCAATCCGAACGAGTTGCAGGCCGTCCGCCTCGAAGGCACCCAAACGCTCTTCTAAGATCAGACATCTACGGTTCACCAACGACCGGGCCCGATTTCGGGCCCGGTCGTATTTTTTAGCGTTTCCTCACTTCTGCGGCGAGGCTAACAACTCATCACCTCTCCGGCGTTATTTAAGATGCGTTTCACTATCCTGCTCTGCTTCCTCACGGTTTGTTTCGCTCGCCCGGCCTTCCCGCTCGCCGCCGAAGCGCCCCTCCACGGCCTCTGGGTGTGGAAGACGCCCTCGGTCCTCATGCCCGCGGGCGCGGCCGAGAAGCTGCGCGATTTCGCGAAGGCCCATGACATCAACGAAATCTATGTCTCCGTCTCGCGCCGCGACGACCTTGCGCACGAGGCCCCGCTCATCGCGCTCATCGACCGACTCCACCAGGCGCACATTCGTGTCGAAGCTCTGCTCGATAGCATCGACGCCGATGAAGCGGGACAACCGCGCGATTCCTTTCTCGCCCTCGCCCGCACCATCGTGCAATTCAACGAGACGCACCCGCAAAGCCGTTTCGACGGCATCCACCTCGATATCGAGCCGCACCAGCGCGCGGAGAATAAAGGCGCCGGCAACCTCGGCTTTCTCTCGGGCCTCATCGAGACCTTCCGTGGCGTGCGCGCCATCGCCGGCGCCGCGCATCTGATCGTCGATGCAGACATTCCCAACAAACTCCTCAAAGGCGACCTCGAGCAACGCAAGGCGCTGCTCAACTCCGTGGATCGCGTGACGCTCATGCTCTACGAACTCAGCAGTCCGGATGATGGAAAGAGCGACGATTCCAAGGTGCGCAAACTCCAGAACGCCGCGGAGCGTTACCTCTCGATGGCCTACGCCGGGCTCGATGACACGCATCTCGCGCCCATGATCATCGGCCTGCGCACCCCCGACTATCGCGACAAGCTGCCCAACATGTTGAAGAGCGTGGACGAACGCCAAAGCGCCCAGTCGCATTATCTGGGGTGGGCGTGGCATTGCTATAACGACCAGCTCAAGTAGGCTGCCGGCCAGAAATGTCTGGCGGTCATGCATACGAGTAAGGTCCACGGAAATGCCCGAATCTCCCACTCCTGAACCACCCTCTCTCCCGCCGCAGCCCACCGCTCGCACCAAAGGCCTCACGTGGCCCCGATTTTTCGCGGCACTCTTTTTAGTGCTGACAATTAGCACAGCAGGCTTGGCTGTTGGGTCTTATCGAGCGGGCCTCGCCGGAGAAATACCACCATACAATCTCTTCGTTCTCATTCTCCTCGCGTATCCCATTGTAGGAGTGGTCCTGATGGCAGTGGACGGAAAGCCATCTCGTTGGCTCCGCCCGGCAGCGGTCATTTTGACGTTCGCTCTTTATTTGAATATCCCCGCTTACTTCCCCGATTTTCGGGATCTTTATTTACAAGGCCTCGCGGAACGAGTCCGTCATGCGGACCTGAAACCGGTAAAACGTTGGGCGGCTACCCGTATCCCACAAAACGGTAATGGGGGATGGAATTCCGTCGACGAGAAGGAGATACCAAACGACGTCTGGCAGGCGATTCCTCTGAAAGGATTGGGTGGGCCGCGCTTCAATTTCTTCCGACCGAAGGAAGATTGGATCCTGAGGATCACCATCAGAGGAGGCGGCTTCACTTCGTCTGGCGGCAGCGGCGTAATTTTGACCTTGGGAAAGGACGTGGACCCAAGCACAATCGATATGACTCACCGCGCTCTGCGGGTCTCTCCAAATGTGTGGGTTTTCGAGGGTTAGCGGAAGCAACGCGACGTCACAGAATCCACGACCATTTCACCAGCCACTCCCCTTTCCATGTCTGATACGTCCCCCACGCCTCCGCCGACCTCAATCACCCTCTGCGACATTGTCACCGTCCTCATTCGGCTCCTCGCAATCGAATTCGGTCTTTCTTCGCTAAGCGGTCTCACTTGGTTCTACGGTCCACAACTGAGGGACCGTTTTCATCAGCCGACCAACTTGTTGGTTTTCGACGCGGTTCTTCCCATTGTCTGCCTCCTCATTGTCTATTGGCTCTGGTGCCTGGCCGGATGGGTCGCCCGACGCGTGACGAAGGGGCACAACGCCGCGCTCTCCGCAACGCAACTTACCCTGCTCGATCTCTACAGCTTCGGCTTTTTCCTCGTCGGCCTGTACGTGGCCGTCACCAATTTTGGTCCTTCGCTCACTTGGCTGCACTACACCCTCTCCCACAGTTCTACCGAAGGCCGGCTCACTCCGCAGCAGGAAGGCGATTTCTATACGCTCTTCAAATATCTCGTGAAGCTGATCGTCGGCCTCGCGCTCGTTTTGAATGGTCGCAAACTCGCGACAAAGCTCATCAAGCGTTACCACGCGCCAGCCGCGAAGCCGTCGGGCGAAAACCAAGACACTGTCAACCCTGCATGATGACCAAGCCCGGTAGCGAATCCTGAAGATTCATCCGCCAGATGGCATCTGGATAGCTGAGAGAATAGGAACCACTCGTGAACTCCGCCCCAAAACCCCTCCTGGCAGGCCCGCCCTGCTCCATCCGACGCGCTACGGGAGCCGATGCGCCGGCTATCGAGGCGCTCTACCGCGAGCTCGTGTCAGACGGTGACATTCAAGTGTTGCCGGAACACCTCGCGGCGCTGGCGGAATCGAGCACCAGCTTTCTCCTCGTCGCCAAGATCGACGATACGGTCCATGGCACCGCGCTGCTCACGTTGTGCCCGGACGTAATGTATGGCACGCAGTCGTTTGGCGTGATCGAAAATGTCGTCGTCGCGCCGGCGAAGCGCGGTCGCGGACTCGGGCGAAGTCTACTGCTGCAGATCGAGCAGATCGCGACGCATCACGGCTGCAGCAAACTCATGCTGCTCAGTAACCGCACGCGCCGGGATGCCCACGTATTTTTCGGGAAGTGTGGCTTCAATGGCGAGACCAAGCGCGCCTTCGTAAAGTATCGCCGGCAATTTGTGGAGTAGGAGTATTGCCTTGGATCGAAGGATGAAGGATGAAAGCGGGACTGATGTCCGCCGACACCAAACTCATCGACTATTATCGTCAGCGCGCCAGCGAGTACGAGCGCATCTATAACAAGCCGGAGCGGCAGGAAGATTTGGCGCGGGTGAAAAAGCATCTGCGGCGGGAATTGGGCGGACGACACATCCTCGAACTGGCCTGCGGCACCGGTTATTGGACCGCCGCGATTGCCGAAGTCGTCGCCTCCGTTCACGGCCTCGACGCCAATGCGGAAGTGCTGAAAATCGCCCGGTCGAAACAGTTGGACCCGACTCGCTTCACGTTTGCGCGCGGGGACGCCTTTTCGCCGCCTCGCGATCCCGGCAAGTTCACCGCGGGTTTTGCCGCCCACTGGTGGTCGCATGTCCCTTTGGCCCGGCTTCCGGCGTTTCTCGAGGACTTCCACGCTGCGTTGCAACCGGGTGCACGGGTCGTCTTCATGGACAATCGCTACGTGCCCGCCAGCAGCACGCCGATCTGCCGGGCCGACGCCGCCGGCAATACCTACCAACAGCGCCAACTGGATGACGGCACCTCGCACGAAGTCCTGAAAAACTTCCCGACCGCCAATCAACTCCGAGACATCCTGCAGTGCTATTCCAATTCCGTGCGCATCGTGGAATTCACCTATTTCTGGTGCGCGAGCTATGACCTCGCCGAATGACGAGCTTGCACGGTTCCGGGAAGCGATGGCGAAATACCTGTAAGCGCCATCAGGCTGGCGGACTGGCGAGGATCCATCCACCCCACGCAACGCAGCCGGCGCCTACCACCCGGCAAAACCATTCCCCGCGTGGCAGCATTTTCTCCAGCAAAACGACGAGCGTAATCGCCGCCACCCAGAGCAGATTCATCACCCCGGCGATAAAAAGCAGCGCCATGAGCAACCAACAGCAGCCGGTGCAATGGACGCCGTGCTTGAGTCCCATGGCCAACGCGCCGCCGCGCCCTTCGCGCCAATCACCGAGCAGAAAGCCCAGCGGCGAGTTGCAATGGCGCAAACAGGCGCGTTTCCACGGCGTCCATTGGAAGATGCCGGTGACCATGAGCAGCAATCCGCTCAGGATCGTGCTGTTGCTCTTCATCACCGGCGAGAGCAATGCGGCCCCATGCAACCCCCACTGCGCGAGCGCGGCGATCAAGCTGAACCCGCACCAGACGATGAGATAACCAAGAACGAAAAGCCCGGTCGGCACGAAGGGCCGCTCCTGCTCGCGGCGCTGACGATTGACCCGCGCAAACGTCAGGATCATCGGGGTGGCGGAAGGGATCATCATCGCCACCATCATCTCCGCCCACATGAGAAACAGCGGCACGATGGCGAATGGCGACCACGGCTGGGTATCGGGTCCCGACATCGCTATCCCGGCGCACTGGCAAATCCCGGTCTGCGCCATTCCCTGCGCCTCGCGAATCATGTAACCCCACGCCAGGCCGGCGACGCCGGTCAGCGCCACGATCACGATCACGCGATCGTGACGCAGCGTGGCTTCCAATCGATCGGGAAAAGCCATCGCCTGCGGAGAATCGTCGGCTGCGGACGGATCAGTTCCCGTAGTTCACCCGCGTCACGAACGCCGCCTTGTCCGGCCATGAAAATTGCAGTCCCGGCGCATTGATACGGCACTCCTTTCCCGAAGTTGCTTCGGCGCTTTTGAAAATGAAACCGGTGGCGTGCTCCACGCGCACGGATTCCGGTTCGCCAGTCACTGGATTTTTGATCGGCTCCATGGCCACGGCCAGGGCATTGCCGATCCGCACCGAACTTTCGCGTCCGTTCAACTGAAAATCAACCGGCGCAAAGATGGGATCGAGCACCTTGGAAATGGTGGTAGCGAGGATTTCAAAAGGCAGGCCGCCAGCCTGGCCCGAGCAGATCGTCAGCAACGCTTCCCGCTGCTTCGCGTTGGCCCGTTCATCGATCAAGACCACGAGCGTTCCGTTACCCTCGTGAATCGCGTTCGGCCAATGGGCCGCGAAACCGACGGTGATACCATCGAGTTGCACATCGCCAAAATGCCCCTGGATAATCCGCCAGGCACCGGTCCCTTCACAAAAGCCGCGCGTCGGTGGCGCGGAGAATTCGCAGGGACAACCATAGTCACAATTGCACGCCTGGAGGAAATCGGCCTCGAACGACCACTTGGTCTGCGGCGCATTCATACCGCAAATGTGCGACACTTCGTTTGAGAAAACAAATCGTAAATTGGATGTCCGAGGTTGGGATCGGAGTTGGCTGTTTAATCAGAGTCTTCCCTTACATTTCACATCGATGACTGCTGCCCCCTCGGGCGCTCCCAAGCCACCTTAACCATTATAAGGGAAAAACCGTAGGCTTTGGCGTCGACACGAGCATACAGATTGATATGTATGTTTACGCATCGCAGTGAAACTTTTATCGCGCCCATCCACTCTCTGTCTGTTATGGCTGCTCACAGCCGTGGCCGGGCTTTGCGGAATGGCCCGCTATGAACACACTGCGGGTGCGACGGGGCGAACGCCGCAAAACTGGCCGACGGATTCGACGGTCGCCCTCGACCATTTCCACGCCACGCTCCTCATGTTCGCCCACCCGAAGTGCCCTTGCACCCGGGCCAGTCTCGAGGAACTCAATCGGCTGCTCACGCATTGCCAGGGGCAGGTGACCACGCACATCCTGTTCTTCACTCCGGAGGACGCCGCGACGGATTGGACACAGACCGGTTTGTGGCAAAGCGCACGGGCGATTCCGGGACTCCGTGTGGAGGCGGACTTGGGCGGCCGCCAGGCTGCGCGCTTTGGCGCCGAAACGTCGGGCTATGTCGTTCTTTACGATCCGCGTGGGGAACTGCTCTTCCACGGAGGAGTCACCGCCGCACGCGGGCACGCCGGAGACAACACCGGAGAAACGGCGATCGCCGCCCTGCTGGGCGCCAGGCAGGCGGAGACCGAGCGCACGCCGGTTTTCGGTTGTACCCTGCAGAATCCGGAGCGCGCTTCCCAATTTGGAGTCGAGGCATGCATCAAGCCATAGCCACTGTCCCGAAGGCCTCCGGCACCGTCGAAGCACGTCGCGCGGAACTCTTCGAAGAGCAAAAGCAAAACATCATCCAGCACACGGACTGGATCTTTGCGCGTCTCATGCCCCTGCAATGGATCGGCGGGATCATCGTCGCGCTTTTCGTCTCGCCACGGACCTGGGCGGGCACGGAGAGCCAGATTCATCCCCATATCTGGGCGGCGGTGCTGCTCGGCGGCGCCATTACCAGCCTTCCGGTATTCCTCACGCTCAACCAACCTGGGAAAGCGCTCACCCGCCATACCGTGGCCATCGGCCAGATGCTCATGTCGGCCCTGCTCATCCACCTCACCGGCGGGCGCATCGAGACGCATTTTCATGTCTTCGGCTCGCTCGCCATCCTGGCGTTTTATCGCGACTGGAGGGTCCTGATGTCCGCCACCACCGTGGTTTACATCGATCATCTGGCGCGCGGGTATTTCTGGCCGCAATCAGTCTACGGCGTGCTGGCGGCGCCGGTCTGGCGCTCGCTGGAACATGCCGCGTGGGTCATTTTCGAAGTGGCCTTCCTGGTCATCTCCATTCGCAAGAGCCAGAGCGAAATGTTCAGTGTCGCCGCGCGCCAGGCTGAGCTCGAGGCCTTGAACGCCAACATCGAGGGCGTCGTGGAGGAGCGCACCGCAGAATTGATCCGCGAAAATGCCGAGCGCCGGCAGGCCGAGCAGCGACTCAAGAAAAGCCAGGCGCAGCTCGCCCAGGCGCAGCAGATCGCCCACGTGGGAAGCTGGGAATGGGACATCGTCGCCGACAGCGTCACCTGGTCGGATGAAACCGGGCGTCTCTACGGCCAGCGGTCGGAAGACCTGGGCTCGCCGATGGCCAAATGTTTTCAGCGGGTCCATCCCGAGGACGCCGTGTGGGCCCGGTCGATCATGGAAGAAGCGATGCGGAACCTGAAGCCCTTCGAATGCGAGCATCGGGTCGTCACACCCGGAGGCATCGAGCGCGTCATTCACAGCCGGGGCGAGATCGTTGCGGATGCCAGAGGCCGGGCCATCCGGATGATTGGCACTGCGCAGGACATTACCGCGGCCAAGAGGGCGGCGGAAGCATTGCGGCAGAGCGACGAGAAGCTGCGGCAATCGCAAAAGATGGAGGCCGTGGGCCGGCTCGCGGGCGGTGTGGCCCATGATTTCAACAACCTGCTGACCGTGATCACCGGCTATAGCGATTTGCTCCTGCGGGAGCTGAGCGAGGCCAATCCACTGCGCGAGGACGCGGAGCAAATCCAGCACGCCGCTGCGCGAGCCGCGGCGCTCACCCGCCAGTTGCTGGCCTTCAGCCGCAAACAGGTCCTCCAGCCGCGGGTGCTGGAATTGAACGGCGTCGTCGCCAATATGGGCGCCATGCTGCGGCGCCTGATCGGGGAAGACATCGAGCTACGCACGTCTTTCGACTCCCTGCTCGGCCAGGTCAAAGCCGATCAGGGGCAGATCGAGCAGGTCATCCTCAATCTCGCCGTCAACGCCCGTGACGCCATGCTCCACGGCGGAAAGCTCACCATCCAGACGGCCAATGTCTACCTGGATCAGAAGTCCGTCGCCCGCAATCGCGAGCTCGAGGTGGGCGAGTACGTCATGCTCGCCATCAGCGACACCGGCGTGGGCATGAGCGAGGAAATCCAGGCGCATCTTTTCGAGCCGTTCTTCTCCACCAAGGGCGTCGGCAAGGGCACGGGGCTCGGTCTGGCCACCTGCTATGGCATCGTCTGCCAGAGCGGCGGCGACATTCGCGTCTACAGCGAGCCGGGCACCGGTTCCACCTTCAAGATCTACCTGCCGCGCCTGCTCACCTCGTCCGCGGAGATTTCGACCCCGAAGGCGTCGGGAGAACTGCCGCGCGGCCAGGAATCGGTCCTGATGGTCGAAGACGACTCCTCCGTGCGCAAGCTCGCCGCCTCGCTCCTGCGCAGTTGCGGCTACCAGATCCAGGAAGCGGTGGATGCGATCGAAGCCCTCGCCATCATCGATCGCCATGGGGCCTTCGACCTCGTCATCACCGACGTCATCATGCCGCAAATGAGCGGCAAGGAACTTTACAGCAAAATCATGCAGCGAGCACCGGGCGCCCGGGTTCTGTTCATGTCGGGCTACACGGATGACGCGCTCGCCCACCACGGAGTGCTCGATGAAGGTTTGCACTTTCTCGAAAAGCCCTTCTCGCCAGCCCGGCTCGCCCAGAAAGTGCGGACCGTTCTGGACAACACCGCCGGCGAGTAAAGCGGTTGATACACTTTGATCGGCCTGATCAGAACAACGACTGCGCGACGCCCGGCCTCGTTGCATTTCACGTAAATGACTGGTGACAACCGCGGGCGGGCTCTGGCAGGCTCCCGCCGCGGTTTTTTCCCTGATTTTTAAGCCTCTATGCAACTTTCCAACTGGCCTTCCATCACCGAACAGACGCTCGCCATCATCATGGGTGGCGGTGCCGGCACGCGTCTCTTCCCGCTGACCAAGGAACGCTCCAAACCTGCCGTGCCGCTGGCCGGCAAATACCGCATCGTCGACATTCCCGTCTCGAACTGCATCAACTCCGGCCTGCGCCGCGTCTACGTCCTTACGCAGTTCAACTCCGCCTCGCTGCACAAGCACATCCACTCGGCGTTCAAGTTCGACAACTTCTCCCGCAGCTTCGTCGAAATCCTTGCCGCGCAGCAGACGCCCACGGACACGAACTGGTATCAGGGCACCGCCGACGCCGTGCGGCAGAACCTCCGCGATTTCCTCCAGTATCCGTATCAGTATTTCGTCATCCTCAGCGGCGACCAGCTTTACCGCATGGATTACCGCGACCTGCTCGAGCAGCACATCGACACGAAGGCGGACATGACGCTGGCCACGATCCCCGTCGGGCGCGAGGCGGCCACCGACTTCGGCATCATGCACACCGATGCCAATCGCCGCGTGGTGCGCTTCGAGGAAAAGCCGAAGACGCCCGAGTTGCTCGATGCGCTGAAGATTCCACCCACGCTGCTCAAGGAACTCGGTCAACCCGCCGACGCCGAACTGTACCAGGCCTCGATGGGCATCTACATCTTCAACCGCGAAGTGCTCATCAAGGCGCTGGACAACGACTGTGTCGACTTCGGCAAGCACGTCATCCCGGGCATGATCAAAAGCTCCCGGGTGCACAGCTACATCTTCCAGGGTTACTGGGAGGACATCGGCACCATTCGCGCCTTTTTCGACGCCAACCTCCAGCTCACCGACCGGGTGCCGGAATTCAATTTCTTCGACACCACCGCACCGATCTACACCCACGCGCGCTTCCTTCCCGGCAGCAAGATCAACGGCGCCACGGTGAAGCAGGCGATCATTTCCGATGGCTGTATCATCGACGACGCCCACATCGAGCATTCCGTCATCGGAGTCCGCAGCTACATCAAGGGCGGCACGACCATCCGCAACAGCATCATCATGGGCGCGGACTTTTACGACGTCGACAAGGTCAACAAGGCCGGCGACGTCGAGCTCGGCATCGGCCGCAATTGCGTGATCGACCACGCGATCATCGACAAAAACGCCCGGATCGGCGACGGCGCCGTGATTACGCCGGACGGCAAGCCCGATAACTGCGATGGCCCGAACTGGTACGTGCGCGACGGCATCGTCGTCATTCCCAAGGGCGCGGCCATTCCAGCGGGGACTTGGATTTAGGAAACTGCCGAATGACGAAATCGCGGTATCGGTGAATTCCTCGTCATTCGCATTGGAAAATTCGCCATTCGTCATTTGAACAGCCCGCGCGCCCTCCTGTCACACTTTCCGCCCTGTCCCATGCCCAAGCTTTCCTCCTTCCTCCGCCCCCTCATCGCCGCCTGCATGTTCGCTTTGGTCGCGCCGGTCGTCACACCGTCGCACGCCTCGGGGCTGCCGTTCGATACCGTCTTCAAGGGCCGCAAACAGTTCGACGCCCTCGTCGCGCAGGCGGACAAATGGAAGAACCTGCCGATCGGCCAGCGCGTGGCGGAGATTGGCCGGGCGCAGGCCGGCACGCATTACAAGAGCTTCACCCTGGAAATCGATAACCGCATCGAGGCGCCGTCGGTGAATCTCACCGGGCTCGATTGCTGGACCTTCTTCGAAACCTCCCTGGCCTTTGCCCGCATGCTCGATGAGCCGAAGGAAAATTGGACGCCGCAGACCATGCTCAAGTACATCGAGCTCGACCGCTATCGGGACGGCAAATGCACCGGCAGCTATCTCTCGCGGCTGCACTATCTCGAAGACTGGCTGCATGACAACAACCGCCGCGGCATGGTCAAGGACCTCACCCGCGATCTTGGCGGTGTCCCCGCCGCGCATGATGCCGTGGAGATGACCAAGGCCTGGAAGAGCTACCGCTACATGGCCCACAACCCCGACCTGCGCGCTGGCATCGCCCAGATGGAAGCCCGCGTGGCCAGCGAGCCGCTCTACTACATTCCGAAGAGCCAGGTCGCCGGTATCGAATCGCATCTGCAATCCGGCGACATCATCGGCGTCTGCTCGCACGACGGCGCGCTCATCGGCACCTCGCATGTCGGCCTCGCCTACCGGACGAACGACGGCGTCCTGCATTTCATGCACGCCTCCGCCCCCCACAATTACGGCAAGGTCGTCCTCGACCAGCGGCTCTCGGATTACCTCTACCATTTCCGCAGCGACGCCGGCATCATGGTCGCCCGGCCGTTGAAGTAGCATCAGGTAAGCGCCTGATTCCGAATCCTTAATCTTTAATCCTTATTCCTTAATCGTTAATCCTCCCCGCGAAGGGATTAAGGATTAACGATTGAAGATTACGATTAGGAAAAAGCGCAACCCGCCCTCTGGACCGCTCACGGAATTCCTTGGACAATCCCCGGGCGCTGCCTAATCTTCCGCTCCCGTTTTTCCGGCGGCTGTGGGCTGCTGTAGGACGGCTTTTGCCACTCTCCATTCATGACTTCATCGATTTTCCTCACGCTCGCTGACACCGCCACGCCCGCCGCCGGGCCCTCGCCGCTTTCCTCCATCGTTCCCTTCATCTGCGTCGGCGTCATCTTCTACTTCCTCATCATCCGCCCACAAAACAAGCGCCAGAAAGAGCTCAGCTCCCTCGTCTCCACCCTCAAGACCGGCGACAAAGTGGTCACCAGCAGCGGCATCCACGGCATCATCGCCAATGTCAAAGAAGGCAGCACGCTGATCCTGAAAATCGCCGACAACGTGAAAATCGAGCTCGATAAATCGGCCATCGCCTCTGTGGAAAAGGACAAGTCGTCCGACTCCTAATCTCCCCTTTCCTCTCACCCCCACCTCCACTCTTTTCTTCGTCTCCCGATGGACCAAAACGTCGCTATATTCCTCTTTGGCCTGCTCTTGATGGTGTTGTTCGCTTGGTATTTTTTCACCGATAGCGAGCGGGTAAAACGCAACCTGGGCACTCTGCTCGCCATCCTGCTCACCGCTTTCTGCCTATGGGAGGTCTCTCCTCCTCGTGACATCAAGGATGCCAACGGCAATATTCTGACGGCAGGTAAGATCCATCTCGGTCTCGACCTGCAGGGCGGCACTTCCTTCCTCATCCGGCTCGATCCGCCGGCGGATGACAAGGGCGTAAAGAAGGACATCACCAAGGATATGGTCGATCAGGCCATGGAGGCCATTCGTAAGCGCGTCGACCAGTTCGGCGTCAGCGAACCGATCATCACGCCGCAAGGCACCGACCGTATTCTGGTGCAGATCCCCGGTCTCGATCAGGGGCAGATCGCCGATGCGCGCGAGCAATTGAAGAAGGTGGCGAAGCTCGAGTTTCACCTTGTGAACCCGCAAAGCCAGGCGCTCGCCCAGGCGATTGAAGCCGGCGTCCAGCCCACTCCGCATGGCTACACCTTGGTGGATACCTCCATGGAACGCAACGGCAAGCCGGTCGAAGGCAAGCTGCTGATCAAGAACACCGCCGATCTGCTCGGCTCCGATGTCACTCACGCTTACGCTTACTACGACGGCCAGTGGGGCGTCGCCCTGGAATTCAACAGCAAGGGCGCTGACCAATTCGCCAAGCTGACCGCGCAGGTCGCCCGTGAACATTCGCAGATGGCCATTCTCCTCGACGGCAAGGTGCAGTCCGCGCCGACCGTGGACGAGAAATACGCGACCGCCGGTATCGTCGGTGGCCGCGCGCAGATCAGCGGCGGCAGCATGAGCGAGAAGGAAGCGCGCAACCTCGCCAGCGCCCTGCAGAATCCGCTGCAGACCCCGGTGCAAATCGAGGAAGAACGCAGTGCCTCCTCCACCCTCGGCCAGGACGCCATCAATAGCGGTATCACCGCGGGCATCGGCGGCTTGGTCCTCGTGCTCATTTTCGTGGTCATCTACTACCGCTTCGCCGGTCTGGTCGCGGTCGTCGGTCTGGTCATCAATATCATCGTGCTCTTCGGCGCGATGGCCATGTTCGGCTTCGTGCTCACGCTGCCCGGTATCGCGGGCGTCATTCTCACCATCGGCCTCGCGGTCGATGCCAACGTGCTCATCTACGAGCGTCTGCGCGAAGAAATGGCCGCCGGCAAGACCCTCGCCTCATCCATCAATGCCGCTTACGACAAAGCGTTCACCGTGATCTTCGACGCGAATGCCACCACGCTCATCACCGCTGCCATCCTTTTCTGGCAGGCGAGCGGCCCGGTGAAAGGCTTCGCCGTGACGCTGGTCGTCGGCATCATCGCCTCGGTCTTCTCCGCGATGGTCGTCACCCGCATGCTCTTCTCGTGGGCATTGAAGATCGGCTTCCTCAAGCGCATCACGATGCTCCACCTCATCTCCGGCCAGGGCGTCGACTTCATGAGCAGGCGCTTCCTCTGGATCGGCATTTCGGTGACGGTCGCAGTGGTCAGCATGATCGGCTTTGCCGTGCGCTTCCCGAACAACCTCGGCATCGACTTCAAGGGCGGCGACCTGCTCATGCTCAAGTCCGTCAAGCCGGTGGAAGTGGCCGATATCCGCAAGCACATCGAGGAACTGAAGATCGAAGACGTCGCCATCCAAAAGGAAACGGACCCGTCGTCGCACAGCGAATTCATCGCCATCCGCAGCCCCATCGATACGGGTGACAAGATCGAAGCCCACCTCAAGGAAACGATGCCGGACACCGGCTTCAGCGAGCACAAGAAGGATAAGGTCGGCAAGATCGTCGGCGGCGAACTGGCCAAGAGTTCGCTCATCGCGCTCGGCCTCGGCATGCTCGGTATTTTCCTCTACGTCACGATGCGCTTCGAAGCGTCCTTCGCGGTCGGCGCGCTCGTCGCGCTGCTCCACGACGTCATCATCACCGTGGGTCTCTTCTCCATCTTCGGCCGCGAGCTTTCGCTCATCATGGTCGGCGCGATTTTGACAATCGCGGGTTACTCAATCAACGACACCATCGTCGTCTACGACCGGATCCGTGAAGGCCTGCACAGCGGCCGACGCGGTTCGATTCAGTCGATCATGAATGCGTCGATCAACGAAACGTTGAGCCGCACGCTGCTCACCTCCGGGTGCACCCTGCTCTCCGTGGCCGCGCTCTACATCTTCGGTGGTCCGGTGCTGCACGACTTCGCGTTCGCCATTCTCATCGGCATCGTGGTCGGAACTTATTCGTCGATCTTCATCGCCTCGCCGATCGTGTTGTGGTGGAGCGGCCACAAGCCCGGCACCGCGCACAATACTCCGAAGGTCGAAGAGACGCCGAAGATCGCCACGGCGTAAGGTTCCCTATTCTTCCTGTTCTTCTCATTCCTCCTATTTCGCTGAATAGGAGAGATAGGAAGAATAGGAGTTATGGGAGAGAGCGCTTTTCACAGTCGCAGCGTCTGCTGCTTGAGGAACTCGATCATGAGCTTTCGCGTGACCGGCGGCACCGCATGGCCACCGGAATGCACAAAGGCCACGACCGGCGCTCCTGCACTGGATTCGTAGCGCATCGTTCGCGGATCACCGGACGCTTTGCCTTCCCTCGCGCAACCGTTGATCTCCCGCAGCATCGCGATGGTCTTGCGCTGCTCGGCGAAGGGCACGCGATCGTCCTTCTCTCCAGCCACGACGAACACCGGTTTCGGCACCGTCATTTGTAACGGCGCCCGGATCGCCGCCGCACAGGGCACAAACCCCGCGAAGAGATTCCCGCGCTGAGCCCAGAGGATGTAATCGAAGAATCCGCCATTGGAAAAACCGGCGGCATAGATGCGCCGGTCATCCACGCGAAACTTCGAGCGCATCGTGCGCAACATGGCATCGAAGAACTTCAAGTCGCGGTCGCGCATCTCGCCCGGTTGATGCTGCCAGCCACGCCGCTCCCCTTTCGGATCGCTGGCCGACGGCGTCGGCAAGCCCTGCGGAAATACCACGATCGCTTCCGGCCATAGCGTCTGAAACGGAAACTGCTCGGTGGCAAACCACGCATTATCGCCATGTCCGTGGAAGACAAAGATCAGCGGCGCCTTCGCCCCCTTCGTCTGCACCGCCGGCGGATAAACGATCGCCGCCCGTTCCTCGCCCACGATGTGCCAGCCGATGATCTTTGGCTCCACGGCGTTCGCTGTGCACAGCCCCGCCATCACCCACAGTGCGCCCAGCATCGCGCAGCTCCTCATTTGCTCCCTTCGGGCTCTGGCAATGGGACAGTTTTTCTTCTCACCTGGATTCCGTTTACGTTGAAAGAACCGCGGCGGCTTCCCGTCTCCGGCGCATCGCTGTGGTGCGGATACTTGGGATCCGAAGACCACGTTACCAGGACCTCTCCCCGGTCACTGTCTCGCATTTCGATTCCATACGATTCGAGCAACGTTTTGCGGATCAACTCGACCGCTTCCTTCAGCGGCAACTCCTTCTCCCGATCGACGGTCACCCAAGCCTGTATTTGGACATCCATCAGCACCGGTTTCCGGACCAACCGTCCATAAAACGCCAGCACGTCACGCAGGTCGGTTTTGGGAAAGTTCAATCGCACCAGTGTCCGCTCGTCCTCCGCCTGCAGAAGCGCGCTTCCCGAAAGCAGGCAGGCCAGCATTCCTATCAGGAAGACAACCGAAGTAGGAACTGACGAAACGCCGGCCATAGGCCGGGCAGTATAGTACGTCGAATTGGCAAGGCAAACCAGAAGCCCGATTTCCCTCTATATCCCCCCTCCCATCACTCCGGTGCATTTCAGCCTCCGCTTGACGAATCAGCCTCTACTGGTAGCGTCCAAAGCCTACCAAAAGTCTGCGCCCCCCAGGTTGAATCCCCCAAAGATTGCCAGTGGCGTCCGATTGTCCCCTATTGCCATGAGTGATTCTACTGTAGCTCCCACCCCAGTTCCTAATTCCCCCCGCGTTTCTCAAGTCTCCGAAGCCGTCATCCGGATCGCCGGAAATTCGCAAGATGGTATCCAGGCCATCGGCGGCTTCCTCGCCCGCCTCGCCGGCCGCAGCGAACAGGAAGTCATGACCTTCATGACCATTCCCGCCACCATCTCCGGCGGCCCCTCCATTTTCCAGGTCCGCATGAGCTCGGGCGAAGTGCTCAGCGCCGGCGACGAAGCCGACCTGCTCCTCTGCTTCTACGACCACAGCTACGCGAGCCACATCGGCTCGCTGAAAAAGGGCGGCATCGTCCTTTACGATTCCGATCACGTGAAGCCGAAGGAAGAACTGCTCACCATGTATCACCACGTCGGCGTGCCGATCTCCTCGCTCACCGTCGAAGCCATCGGCGGCACGGGGCGCGACAAGGGCAAGAATATCTACGCTCTCGGCCTGCTCGCCCGCATGTTCGATCTCAATGTGCCGAAGCTCACCAAGCTCATCGATGAGCGCTTCGGCGGCAAGGATCCGACCATTGTGCAGAATGCCCTGGACTGCTTCAATTCCGGCTATGGCCACCAAGTGCAGGGCCTTCTCGAATCGTTCCAATTTCATCCCAGCGAAAATGCCGGCCGCGCGCAGGTGGTCATGAGCGGCAACGAGGCGCTGGGCTATGGCATTCTCGCCGCCGGCGTCCGCTTCGGCGCGGGATATCCGATTACTCCATGGAGCGACATCATGGAACTGCTGCGCCGCGAGTTGCCGAAATACGGCGGCACCTTTGTCCAGACCGAAGACGAAATCGCGGCCATCTCCATGGCCATCGGCGCCAGCTACGGCGGGCGCGTGGCCGTGACCGGGTCCAGCGGCCCCGGCGTCTCGCTCAAGACCGAGGCGCTCGGCTGGGCCAGCATGGCGGAAATGCCGGTGGTCATCATCGATGTGCAACGCGGCGGCCCAAGCACGGGCATGCCGACGAGTGTCGAGCAAAGCGACCTGAACATCGCCGTCTTCGGCGGCCACGGGGACAGCCCGCGCGTGGTGCTGGCGCCCTCGAGCGTGGAAGACTGCTTCTACACGGCGATCGAAGCGGTGAACATCGCCCGCAAATACTCGACCCCGGTGCTGCTCCTCACCGACCAGGGCATCGCCACCCGCATCGAGGCGTTCCCCTATCCCGATCTCGAGAAGGTCTGCCAGGACATCTCGCCCGATCTTACTCCCGTGGTGGATCACAAGCCTTACGACCTCTCGGCCCCCGACGGCATCACGCGCCACGTCGCGCCCGGGACGCGGATCGCCAGCGGCAAATACCCGGTCGTCACCGGCCTCGAACACAATGAGCTCGGGCATCCGGGCGGTTCCGGTAAAAACCACATGGACATGAATGCCAAGCGCCGCAACAAGCTGCGCAAGCTCGCCGAAGAGTTGCCTGTGCCGCAGGTCTACGGAGCGAGCGAAGGCCACGTCCTGCTCGTTGGCTGGGGTTCGAGCAAGGGTCCGATCGAGGAAGCGGTGAAACAGTCGCGCAAGCACGGCGAGGCTATCTCCTCCCTGCACTTGAAGCACCTCAATCCGCTGCCCAACGGCTTTGGAGAAAATCTTCAGTGGCTTCACCCACGTCATCGTGGTCGAACTGAATGACGAAGGCCTCTACGGCTACGGCCAACTCTGCACCGTGCTCCGCGCGCGCTACTGCGATCCGCGCATTCGCGCCGTGACCAAGACCGATGGCCTCACCTGGAAGGTGAAGGAAATCCTCCAGCACGTTCTCACCCTTACGAAGTAGCCCACTTCCTTAATTTTTAATCTTTAATTCTTAATCCTTAATCTCGGTCGAAAACCGGAACGGATAGGAGGATTAAGATTAAGGATTAAAGATTACGATTAAGATTAAGAAACTCCCCTTTCCCCGAAAATCTCATGAGCACTCTCATCCTCCCCCGCACGACCAACGCTCCCGGCGACGTTCCCGATCTGCCGGATTCTGAACGCAAGCCGCTGACCAAGAAAGAAACCGCTGCCGATCACCCGACATGGTGCCCGGGCTGCGGCGATTTCTCCGTCCTCGCGCTCTATTACAAACTCATCGAGAAGCACCAGAAGCGGCACGAAGATATCTGCACCGTGGCCGGCATCGGCTGCTCGTCGCGCTTCCCTTATTTCGTTCAGGCCCACGGCGTGCACTTCATCCACGGCCGCGCGCTGGCCTTTGCCAGCGGCGTCTCGCTCTCGCGCCCCGACCTGCATGTCTTCGTCTTCGGCGGCGACGGTGATGCCTTCTCCATCGGCGGCAATCACTTCAACCACACCGCACGCAAGAACGTGAAGCTGACCTACGTGGTGATGGACAACCACGTCTACGGCCTGACCAAGAAGCAGACCTCGCCCACCTCCCCCATCGGCTTCAAATCGAAGACCGACGTCTGGGGTTCGACCGATCGCCCGATCAACCCGATGAAGCAGGCCATCGCCGCCGGCGCGACCTTTGTCGCCCGCAGCGCTGCCTCAAACATCCCGCACCTGCTCAAGTGCATGGAAGCAGCCATGGCCCACGACGGTTTCTCTTTCATCGAATGCCTCAGCGAATGCGTCGAGTTTTACCCCGGCGCCTTTGACGGCTCGATCCCGCGCAAAGGCGGCGTCTTCCCAGAAGTGCCCGCCGACCACGACGTCACCGACGAATACGCGGCCTACAAGCTCTCCGACGCGCCTGCGCCCGGTATCTTTGGCATCTTCTACAACGTCAATCGCCCGACCAAAAACGCCAACGAAGCGAAGATCATCGCCGAGAACCGCACCAAGGTCGAAGGCCTCGCCGACTGGCAGATCCTGAAGAAGAACTTCGATCGGATGAAGTAGCGTTCGCTGGTAGAACCGGCCCAAACGCAGTCTGGTCCCCGCGGCGGGATCGAAAAGAAAACACTCGTCATCCTGAGCCTGCGAAGGACCTCTGATCTCTGCCTTCCTTCAAACTTTCGGCGGAGAATGGCACGAGGGATTTCACAGCAACCACCGCGCAAGATGCCAGAGCAAGATCAGAGGCTCTTCGCTTCGCTCAAGAATGACGGCGTTTTTGGGAACGCTTCGCGACGTTCCCGGCGGCAGCTCTTCGAAGCGATGGCTCACTTTGCAGCTGCGTTATCTCCCGCAACCTTGATAGGCTCCCTTGCGGTATGATTTCTCTGAAGAAGCGTGCAGCCTGGGGCATGGCTATTAGCGTGGTCTGCCTCGTGGCAGGGATTGCACTCCTTTGCTTCACTCATGATTCACTCGAGCAAGGGCTTAAAAAGAGTTTTGCGGACATCGATAAAACCAACGAAGGCGACATCCCCATCAAGTTGGTCGTCGGGGTTCTGCCTTTGATGGGGGGTGGCGCGCTCACTGTGCTCGGTTTCATCCTCTTCCCCGTTTTCCTCGCCACTTGGATCCGAAATCCGCCACCCGGATCCAAGCTGGGCTTCCGTGGTTGGAAAACGCCGGATCAAATGACTGAAAGCGACGTGGCTCAGGATAAAGCCTGGAGAGCGATTCTCTGGGGGCTACTCGCCACCCAGTCGTGGATCCTGCAAATCTGCATCGGCGGCTATCGCGGACTCCTTTTGCCTGGGTCTTTTGCCATCAAGATCCTCGTGACCCTGATCGTCATTTGCATCGTCCTTTACGCACTGGGTATCCGCCTTTGCCGTCGGCGCGATCCGGCCGGCGTCGCAGCCGCTCCGTGGTCATGGAAATTGGCTCTGGCACTCAACTACGGAGGTCTTCTTGCCTTCATTTGCTTCATCGGCAAGGTGCTTTTCCTCCGCTCCCGCGCTTAAATTTTCCTATCTCCGACGAGATCCTCACAACCACGGTGCCTGAACTCCTGGTCGGGTGATAAGCATTTCTACGATATGAATTTTATCCTGAAGCGGCCATGGACAAAGGCCTTCGTCGTAAACTTCGGAGGACTTCTCATCTTCCTTTTTGCCGGCAGCACGCTCTTCCTCGTGCACTCCCACATCTAGTTTTTTACAGCCAGTCGGCGGCATCCTCACCACCACCGTTGCGCCTTTTCCTCAAGCCCGCTAGCTTCAACGGTTCTTTCCCGAATCATGAGCCAGGACTTCCGTCACATTCACTTCATCGGCATTTGCGGCACCGCGATGGGCGCCGTCGCCGCGGCGATGCGCGAGCAGGGTTACATCGTCACCGGTTCGGACGCATCGGTCTATCCGCCGATGAGCACCTTCCTGGAGAGCAAGGGCATCAAGCTCAGCGAAGGTTACAAGCCGGAGAATCTGCCCGCCAATGCCGACCTCATCGTCGTGGGCAACGCCATTTCGCGCGGCAACCCGGAGATCGAGGCGGTACTCAACCGCAAGCTCTACTACCTCTCCTTGCCCGAGACGCTGAAGCAATTCTTCCTCCGCGGGAAACACAACCTCGTCGTCACCGGCACCCACGGCAAAACGACCACCACTTCGCTCCTCACCTGGATCTTGAAAAGCGCCGGGCTCAATCCCGCTTACATGATCGGCGGCATCGCCAAAAATCTCGGCCAGGGCGCCAGTCTGCACGATGCCAGGCACGTCGTCCTCGAGGGCGATGAATACGACACCGCGTTCTTCGACAAGCGCTCGAAGTTCCTGCACTACCTGCCGGAACTCGTCATCGTAAACAACATCGAGTTCGACCACGCGGATATCTTCGACAATCTCGACGCGATCAAACTCAGCTTCCGCCGCCTGCTCAATATCGTGCCGGAAAGTGGCATGGTGCTCATCAACGGTGACGACAAGAATTGCATCGACGTCGCGGAGAACTGCCGCGCGCAGCTTGTGGAAGTCGGCTTTTCGGCGAACGCCTCGCGGCACATCAAAGACGTCGCCTACGATGCGCACGGGTCGGCCTTCACACTGCTCGACACCCGTTTTACCATCCAGATGGTGGGCGAATACAACGTGCGCAATGCCGCCATGGCCATCAGCGCCGCCCACTTCTACGGCATCCCGCTTTCCGCCATCGCCAAGGCCGTCGCCGCTTTCGAAGGCGTGAAGCGCCGGCAGGAAGTGCGCGGTGAAGTGCGTGGCATGACGGTGATCGACGACTTCGGGCATCACCCCACCGCCATTCGCGAGACGCTGCGCGGGCTGCGCCATCAATATCCCAGCCGGCGCCTCTGGGCCATTTTCGAACCGCGCTCGAACACCACCCGGCGAGCCGTCTTCCAGCACGAACTCCCGGCCGCGCTCGGCGAAGCGGATGGCGTGATCCTCGCCCAGGTCGCGCGCATGGATCAACTCGCCGCCGATAACCGCCTCGATCCGGCCAAGGTCGTGGCAGACATCGCCGCCACCGGCAGACCCGCCTTCTACGAACCCGACGTTACGGCCATCATCGCCCGCCTCAAGCCGCTGGTGAAGGAGCGCGACGTGATCGTCATCTTGAGCAACGGCGGCTTCGGCGGCATTCACGAGCGTTTGCTGAAGGAGCTGTGAGTCACCGCGCCCATGACTATCGCTACCTCATCGAGCGGTGGCGTGCGGTGGCACGGAAGACCGGCATTCCGCTGCGCTCGCTGGGCCGGACGGATGGCTTCGAGCACTTTTATTTGCGCACTCCGGCGCTGACCGCGAGCGGCGGAATCTATTTTTCCGCCGGCATCCACGGAGACGAGCCTGCCTCCACGGAAGCGCTGATCACTTGGGCGGAACAACAGGGCCGCAAGTTGCGCGACCTGCCACTCTTCCTGTTCCCCTGCCTCAATGCCTGGGGCCTGGTACAAAACGTTCGCCTGACCCTGCAGGGTGCGGACCTCAACCGCAGCTTTCACCGCACCGACATTCCCGTGATCGAGGCCGTGAAGAAAGCGGTCGCCGGACATCAGTTCGATGCCGCGGTGATGTTGCACGAGGACTACGATGGGCAAGGTGTTTATCTTTACGAAGTTCAGCGCCTTCAGCCGTATTGGGGCGAGGCCCTGCTTACGGCCGCACGGGTGCATCTACCCACCGACCCACGTCCGAAGATCGACGGTCGCATGGTCGCCAACGGCATCCATCGACGGCGCATTGACCGGCGACGTTTCGCGCGCATCGGCTATCCCGAAGCCGTCTGGCTGCACCTCGAACACTCCGCGCGCAGCTTCACCGTCGAAACGCCCTCCGAATTCGCGCTGGAGTTGCGCGTCGCCGCGCACATCGCCGTGATCGAGGACGTGATTTACCGCGTGAGGCGGTAGAAAATGAGCGGCTTGCCGCCGAACAGCCTGGCCGGATCGCTGGCCGCGACGAATGCAGCCAGGCGTTCTGTCGAGTCCGTCAACAAGACGTTTTTTCCGGTCGAATCGGATCTTACAGTCCCATGTAATTTGCCGGATTTGATGGCCTGCGCGAGGAAATCGGAATTGGCAAACCATACCTGGATGTCGCCGGACCAATTCACTTCATAACGCGCAAAGCCGTAGAGCGAGGCATGGTCTTTACTCACCGCATCTCCCACCTCCATGAAGCTGATGTAGTCGTGCACGCCAAGATGGGTGGTGAGCGCCCGATACGTGGTGCCCTTGAGACCATCTCCGCGGCGATGCTCGAGATTCAAGACCTCCAGCCACGGCGTCACGCTGATTCGGCCACGGACATTCGTCTCCCGATAATGGAAATGCCAGGTGCTGAGATCATCATCCTTCTTCTCCCGCTTCTGGACATAGACGCCCCCGAGACGTCCATCGACGGTCGAGGTCGACGGCGTGGAAAGCGGATTCTTCGATTCCGGCAGGCAGCTGGCGAGGAGCAGGCTGGCGGCAGCCAGCAACGCGGGGACGAGTCGAATGTTCATTTTTGCGGTGATGGGACGGTGCTTTGTTTAGCACTCTGTTAAGGAAACGTCGGAGAAGGGCCGAATCTTTCGCTTCTTTTTGATGTTTGGGGGAAAATCGGAGCCGCGGGGCTAGAGCAACTCCGGATAATGGGCGCGCGCCACTTCCTCGCACTTCGCCAGGATGGCATCGGCGCTATCGAGACATTTGATATCCTCAATCAACTTCAGGCACGCGGCAATATCCAGCGCCTGCACCGCACGCTTCACGCGCGGCACCAGGGCCGCACCGGTGCTGAGTTCGTCCACGCCGAGTCCGAGCAGCAGCGGGGTGAGCGCGATGTCGCCGCCCATTTCGCCGCAGACGCCGACCCAGAGATTGTGCGCATGCGCCGCGTCGACGGTCATGCGAATGAGGCGGATGATGGCCGGATGCGTGGGCTCGTAGAGATGGGCGATGTGCTCGTTGAGGCGGTCGACAGCGATCGAATACTGGATGAGATCGTTCGTGCCGATGCTGAAGAAATCGACCTCGCGCGCGAGGATATCCGCCGCGATCGCCGCACTCGGAATCTCGATCATCGCGCCGACTTCCATCTCCTCGTTGAAGGGCTTGCCCTCCGCGCGCAACTCCTGGCGGCATTCCTCGAGGATGACATTCGCGCGCCGCAGTTCATCCACGCCCGAGATCATCGGATACATGATCTTGACGTTACCCACGGCACTGGCCCGCAACATGGCGCGGAGCTGCGTCTTGAAAATATCCACGCGCTCAAGGCAGAAGCGGATCGCCCGCCAGCCGAGGAAAGGATTGAGCTCCTCGGGCATGTGCAGCGCGCTCATGAATTTGTCGCCGCCGAGGTCCAGGGTGCGAATGATGACGCTGTGCGGCAGCACGCTTTCGGCCACCTTGCGGTAGGGCTTTGTATTGCGCTTCCTCGCTCGGGAGCTCGGATTTGCCGATATAGAAAAATTCCGTGCGATACAGCCCCACGCCCTCGGCGCCGCTCAACTGCACCTGTTCGAGATCCTCCGGCAGCTCGATATTCGCGGAAAGCGTGACGTGACGTCCGTCCAGCGTGGTGGAGACGGTCTCACGGAGTTGCGTCAGCTTCTCCTCGACCTCCGTCTTCTTGACCTCCAGCTCGCCGTATTCCCACAGCGTCTGGTCGCTGGGGTTCACGATCACGAGGCCATTGTAGCCATCGAGCAGGATGTGATCGCCCGTGGCCAGTTGCGAGCTCGCATCGTGCAAGCCGACAACCGCCGGGATATTCAGCGACCGCGCCATGATCGCCGTATGCGAAGTCTTGCTGCCGATATCGGTGGCAAACCCGAGCACGAGCTGCCGATTGAGCTGCGCCGTATCGGACGGCGCAAGATTGTGCGCGATGAGAATGTGCGGCGTGGTAACGCTCGCTAGGTCACGGCTCTCCTTGCCCATGAGGTTGCGCACCACGCGCCGGGTCACGTCGTGAATATCGAGCGCGCGTTCGCGCAGATACGGGTCGTCGATCTCGCTCAGCGTCTTCGCATAGCGCCCGGCGACGTTTTGAAAGACGTACTCCACGTTCGTCTTATCGCGGGCCAGCGTGCGCAACACTTCATCGATCAGCGTGCGATCCTCGACCACCAGCAGATGCGCATCGAAGATGCCGGCATCCTTCGCGCCGATGGACTCGGCGATGCGATGCTGCATCTCCAGGATCTGCGTGCGCGTGGCGATGAGCGCCGCCTCGAAGCGCGCGATCTCTTCCGGGATTTCCCGTTCCTCGATCCGCCTCAGCGCCGGCGTCTCGTCTTCGGGACGGTAAACGAAGATCGTGCCGCGAGCGATACCCGGCGAAACGCCCACGCCATGGAAGCGTTTCTCCTGATTTGGGCCGGCGGCGTCATTGCTCATGAGTGGGGAGGATGAGCGGAAAGGGCGCGTTGCCGTCAATCCTCATCGAACTTGCGGAGGACGATTCCCTCGATTTCCTCGAGCGCCTTGTCCCCATCGGGGCCCTCGCAAGTGATGAGCAGCTTCGAACCCTGGCCGGCGGCCAGCATCATGAGACCCATGATGCTCTTGCCGTTCACTCGCTCGCCATCCTTCTCGACCCACACTTCACACTTAAAGCGGCTCGCCGTCTTCACGAACATCGCCGAGGGGCGGGCATGCAGACCGAGTCGGTTGATAATCGTCAGCTCTTTCGCTGTCTTGGACTGGGAGGCAGTATCGGGTTTACGGCTCAAAAGGCCCATTATTGCTCTTTCTTCTTTTGCATGAGGTTTAGCAGACGCTGATTGAATTCCACCGCGCTGTTCTGGCCCGTACTCTTGAGTTTCTGGTCCAGCGCAGCCACTTCCACGAGGCGAGCCAGGTCGCGGCCCGTTCTCACAGGAATGGTGACGTGTGGGATCAGGATATCGAGTAGCTCGAAAAACTCCTGATCCAAACCAATTCTATCGACGTCTTCGAGTTCCTGCCAATCCTTTAGTGTCACGATCAAATCCAGGCGCTTTTCGTGCCGGACGGACCCGATGCCGAAAATGGACATGACGTTGATGACCCCCAAGCCACGGATCTCCATGTGGTTGCGGGTCAGGTCCGGCGATGTGCCGACCAGTTCGCGGCCCTCCAGCGCCCGAAAGCGGGTCATGTCGTCGCTCACCAGGCTGTGCCCGCGCTCGATCAAGCCAAGCACGCACTCGCTCTTGCCGATGCCGCTCGAGCCGCGGATCAGCGTGCCCACGCCCATGATGTCCATCATGCTGCCGTATTCGCTCTTCGTTGGGGCGAAGTCGAATTCCAGCGCCAGCGTCGCCGCGTTGATGAACTTCATCGTCACCATCGGCGTGCGAAAGACCGCGATCCCCGCTGCCTCGGCTTCCTCGGTCAGGGCCGTAGGGGGCTTCGCGCTACGCGAAACAACCAGACAAGGGATCTGCCTCGAGCACAGAGCTTTGCAGCGCGCCCGGGCGTCGGCTTCGGAAAGGCTTTTCAGGTAGGAAAGCTCCGCGCTGCCGAGCACCTGGATGCGGCGGTCGGCGAAATAGCTGAAGAACCCGGAGAGGGCCAGGCCCGGCCGGTTGATGGTGGGTTCGCGGATGCGGCGATCGAAGCCAACCGTCGGCCCGATCAATTTCATCTGCAGCGACTCGGAATGGCGGGTGTAAAACTCGCCGACGGACAGATTGGGGTGTTTGGCCTCCGAGGAACTCATCAATCACCCACTCTAGTCACCGGCAAAAACCAGCCGAAAGCCGAAAATGCAAGGAAAGTGCTTTTCCGAGATTTTCATTCGTGATCCGGGACGCCGTGACCGTGATCGCCGGCCAATAGAACCTTGCCGCCCGCCCTCGTTTACGTTGATATTAAACCCGCATGGGCTTCCCGAGTCTTCCGGTTAATGACGTCGTGTTGGCGTTCGCCGCCATCCCGCAGCACCTGGTGCTGGCCGCGGCAGCCGTATCGCCGGGTGATGCCTTTTACATCACCAAAGCGATTTACCTGGTTTTCTTCGCTTTCCGGATGGTCATGCGCCTGTTCACGGGACGCGGTTTGAATACCACCTGGCTGACGCTCCTCATCGTCGCCGGGGCGGCGATCTTTGGCCTCTCTGCCACATGGAAAAACGTTCCGCAAAGAACCGCGCAATCTGCCTTCACACCCGACCAAATGCGCAGCGTGCAGACGGTGGTCACCAACTACATGCGCGCTCACGCCAGCTCGCCTTCCTCGATTCAGTTCGAGGATTGGTCTGGCCTGGAAAACAACGGCGCGGATTGGTCGGTGATCGTTCGCTACAAAGTCCTGCAACGCTCCGGCGATTGGAGCAACGCGACCGTCCGCTTCACGATCCGCGGAGGAACAGTGACCGACGCGCACGTTCTGCGGCAGAGCTAGGTTTGATTGGATAGCTGCCCGCGTACCGGGGCGAGTGCGCAGGAAAATGCGCCGATTGGCGTTACCTGCGCGGCCGCAAAATGTGCAGCCCAGCGGCATCCGCCAGTGCTTCTTGTTCTCGATCGAAGGTCACAAATGCGCCAACCTCAGTTTCGATGGCGATGGCCACGTGGAATAAATCCATGCCACGAATCGGGATATCAAGCCCATGCTTCGCGCTTATCCCACAGGCCGTCCGGATCGCGTTCCTCCAGTCAAACTCTACGTGAGACCAGTAGCCAAGCCGTATTTCTCTTTCCAAAAGGCGAATCGATTCATGAGCAACGCCAGCCAGAATCAAATCCGCGCGTTCAAGTTGACGAAGCGAGTTAAAAACTTCGACGCGCTGCCACGGCGTCCAGACAATTTCGATCTCCGGCCAGAGGTCGAAAACTCGAATCGCGAGTTCATGGTTTACGTCACTGGTGATTTTACAAGCGATCCACCAGGACGTATCCGCATAAACTCTCACTTCTTCAACGTGCGCAAGAAGGCGGCACCATCAAATTTCCCCTTACCCCCAGATATCGCACGTGCCTCTGCAATTTCGCGCGTCATATGCGGGTGAGCTTTTGCCACAGGCTTGCGCCGAGATCTGCGCATATCGGTCTTCATTTGATGCTCCCAGAATGCTCCTGATACCAACCTTGGTCAAGTCAGGCGAGCCGGCAGCAGGCAATCAATGGATACCAAAGCAAATACCTCAGGCGTGCGAAAGATACTCGATGACCTCGCGGCATTGCGGGTTATCGAGCACGGCATCGCAACACGCACTCTCGACGATCTCGCCTACTCCATCGCGCACGCACACGCAGGCGATCCAATCCGTCACCCGCCGGGCTTGGGAGACGTTATGCGTGACGATGACAATCGTGTGCCGCTCCTTCAATCGCCGGATGAGTTCCTCGATGGCCTGCGTCGATTTCGGGTCGAGGGCGCTGGTCGGTTCATCCATGAGGATGACCTCCGATTTCACGGCCAGCGTGCGCGCCAGGCAGAGGCGCTGTTGCTGCCCCACGGAAAGCGCCGTAGCCGGATGCTTGAGGCGGTCCTTCACTTCATCCCACAAGGCCGATTCGGTGAGCGCGAATTCCACCAACTCGGCGCGCTCGCCACGCGAAAGCCGGCGCAACCGCTTCGCGCCGAAGAGCACATTTTCGGCGATGCTCGTGGGGAAAACCACCGGCTGTTGAAAGAGCATCCCGACCTTCTCGCGCAAGGCGTTCACGTCGGTGCCGGGAGCGTAAATGGATTGGCCGTGCAAGCGCACATCGCCGCTCACGCGTAGCCCGGGAATCAAATCCGCGAGACGATTCAGTGCGCGCAGCAGGGTGCTTTTGCCCGCACCGGAGGGGCCGATGAGTCCGAAGACCTGGCCGGGCCGCACGCTGAAGTTCACCTCGCGAATGAGCGCGCGCCCTTGGGCGCGGACTTCGAGTCCTCGCGCTTCGAGGATGGGTGCGACATCGGTCGCAACGGGCGGCGGGCAGCAATCAGACATTGGCTTCTTCGTGAAGTTTGAGGCGGCTGGGCAGAGCGATCACGCTCAGAAACAACACCAGGGCGAGCAGCACCAGCGCCGCGCCCCAGAGCTTCGATCCCACACTCGGATCGAAAGAATCCTGCGCCAGGATGAAAATGTGATACGGCAACGAAAGCACCGGGCTTTCTTTGATTCCTTTTGGCAGGGTCGCGCCGGCAAAGATGGTCGCGGTGAACATGATCGGCGCCACTTCCCCTGCCGCGCGCGCCAGGCCGAGCAGCGAACCCGTCACCACCCCGCCCCAGGCCTGCGGCAACAGGACCGCCCAGACGATTTGCGCCCGATTCAGGCCGAGGCCGGCCGCCGCCTCGACGTATTTTTTGGGAACGGCCTTGAGCCGTTCCATGAGCGATACCGCCACCGTCGGAATTATCATGAGCGCGAGCACCAATCCGCCACTGAGCCACGACTTTCCCCAGCCACACCACTGCACGAAGACGACAAATCCAAAGATGCCGAAGACGATACCCGGCACGCCATTGAGCGTATAGAGCAGTGTGCGCAGAAGGCGGCGCGGCCCTTCGCGTTGCAGCCAGACGCGCTCGACCAGGGCGAGGCCGATGGCCAGCGGCAGACACACGGTGAGAGCCGAAGAAAGCAGGATCAAGGTCCCGACGAGATTCCAAAAGATGCCGCCCGCGGCGCCGACGAGTCGGATCTGCTCGGTCAGAAATCCCCAGTTCACTGCCGGACCGCCGCGTTGTGCGATAACCGCCACGAGTCCGACGAGCAAAGCCACAGCGACCAGCGCGCAAAACGCAGTGACGGCAGCGAGAAGGAAATCGAGAGACTTACGCATCGGAACGTTTGCCGAAGCCGGTGCCGAGCAGGGTCACGGTACCGGTCATGATGAGGAGCAGCAACGCCAGGCCGACCATCGCGCCCCAATGCACGTGATCGCCATAGGCGATGTTCGTTTCCGAACCGCCGAGCTTGCTGGTGATCGTCTGCCCGGCATCGAGCCAGGCGCGGAGAGAGAAGACGTGTTCCGGCAGGTTGTTGTCCTGCCGGCCGACGACGAGGAACACCGCGATGGTTTCCCCGAGCGCGCGGCCGAGGGCGAGGAGCAGCGCGGCGCCGAGCCCACGTTTCGCCTGTGGAAGGGCGATGGAGAGAACCGTCTCCGCATGCGTGAGCCCGAGCCCACGAGCGGCCCGGCGTTGCGCCGAGGAGACACCGCGCAATGCATCATCACTCAGCGTGACGATGGTTGGCAGGATCATCACTGCCAGCAGCACGCCGGCCGTGAGCAAGGTGTCGCCACTCAGCGGCTCGAATTTCTCGAAGAGGTTATAGATCCAATCGCGGAGCAGTAAAATGCCGAGCAATCCGTAAACGACCGACGGCACGCCCGCGAGCAACTCGATGAGCACTTTCACCGCGAGACGCACGCGGCGCGGCAGATATTCCGCGGTGAAAATCGCCGCGCCAAAGCCCAGCGGCGCCGCCAGCACGAGCGCGATCAAGGCCACGATGACCGTGCCATAGATCATCGGCAACGTGCCGAATTCCTTTTGCCGGAAAAACCATTTCGTCCCGGTAATATAATGCCAGCCCTCGTGGTGCCAGACTGGCAGACTCTGCCAGACGAAAACGCCCACGAGCAACGTAACCGCGCCCAGCGCGACGAAGCTGAAAAACCAACTGAGAGCACGCGTCATGGAAGGTTATTTGCCTAAATCCTTCAGCCGCATATAGCCGTGTTTTTTCACGAGCTCCTGGCCGCGATCGCTCAGCATGAAATCGACAAAGGTCCTGGCCGCACCGGTCGGTTCACCATTCGTCAGTAAAAAGAGCGGGCGGCTCAGCGGATAACTCTTGTTGGCAATGTTCTCGTTGGTCGGGTCGACCACCTTGCCATCGTCCCCCTTGATCCCGAGTGCGAAGACCTTCTTGCCATCCGCCCACGAGGACGAGAGCTGCGAGAGCGCGCCGCGCGTGGAGCTTACCTTGTTGCGGGTCTCCTCATTGCCGCCCACCTCGGGGAAGCTGACCTGCGGCGCCTTCTTCGGATCGCCGTAAACCCAGTGCGCAAAAACTTCCCACGTGCCACGGCCCGGCTCCTTGTTGAAGAAAGCGATGCGGATCGACTTTTTCGCGCCGACGTCCTTCCAGTTGGTGATCTTGCTCTCGTAGATTTCCTGGATCTGCTGCTTGGTCAGCGCGTGCACGCCGCTGTCCCACACGTCCTTCGAGACGATGATGGCCACCGCGTCCTGCCCAACGTGGATCTCGTCGAACTTCACTTTCGGGAACTTCGCCCGGTCGTCATCGCTCACCGGTTTGGAGGCCATGCCGATCTGGATGAGGCCATCGCCCAGCATGGAGATGCCGCCCGAACTGCCGCCCTGCGTATCGATCTGGATGTCCATCTTCTGTTCCACGCGGAGGATTTCCGCGGCTTCGGCGGCCGGAAGATTCACCGTCGTGGAACCGTTGATCTTGAGCGTCTCCGCAAAAAGCGTGGGCGTGACCACCAGGAGAGCGAGGAGGGAGGGAAGAATTTTCACGTGACAAGCGGGTAACGCAGGCGGGCATAAGTTTATATGCCTCGATTGGCAAATATCTTTGCAAAATTTGCAATCTCGTCCCCGGTGCTTGCGTTTTAGTGCGGCGCTGCGGCCTAAGCATTACCCACATCTTCCAAGACAATGACGAAGTCATTGCGGCGAGGTGGCCGGCAGTCCTGGAGGGACCATGGAATTTAGCCGGTGGCGAAAGCCACCGGATCCCGTCCCCTCCACGATTCGCCCCGACAGGGGCGGCGGAAAGGGGATCAGTGTCGCGTCCCGCGCCCCTCCGGGGCCCAGAGTGTGAGACGGACGATTCCGGTGGCTTTCGCCACCGGCTAAATTCCGGCGTCCCTTCGGGACTGGGCTCGTTCGCCATCCATAAAAGATGTGGGGAATGCTTAGGCTGCGGCGCCGCCTTTCGACGACCGCCTCCTCGAGCGACGCGATAGGGCGGCACCAAAAGCGACCGCACCGAATCCTGTCAGATTCGAACTCGCGAACTACTTCGGCTCCGGCAGCGGCGGCAGTTTCGCGGAATAGACCACCGCCCGATGCCGGTTGTCGTCATAGGCGAAATGCAGCCACTGCTGGTCAGCGCTCACGAATCCATCGGGATAGTTGAGCTTCCCTTTCGGACCATCGGTCGACTCCGGCACGAGCACGCGTTGATACGGCCACGTCTTCATCCCATCGAAGCTGATCCAGAGCGAAAGCGGGCTGCGGAATTTGCTGTTGGGATTATGCAGCATGGCCACGACATTCCCGCCGAGCGGATAGAGCGTGGCCTTGCTCCCGGGGTTCGGAATGCTGGTCACCGAAGCGTATTCCGGCCAGGTTTTGCCGCCGTCCTTGGACTCCGCGTAGTAGAGCATTCCGCCAAGCCGATCGCCGCGGATGATCATCGCGATGCGCCCATCGGCCAGCTCGGCGATATTGTTTTCCGCCCAACCGGAATAGCGATCGTCGGGCGTGAGACGCACGTCTCCGTATTCCGTCCATGTCTTCCCACCATCGTTACTCGCGAGCACACCGTTGCGCGGATTGCTCACATAATGCTCCAGCGCCTTGTGCCACGGCTTTTCCTCCGGCGGCGGAGGCGGCGTTCCGGCGGGCGGGCCATCGTAATGCTGGAAGGGTACGAGGATGCGCCCATCATGCGTGGTGACGTGGTTGCGCATGAAGGTGAAATTGGCCAGCCGGCCGGGAACGGGTTCGGGCTTCGACCACGTGTGGCAATTGTCATCGCTGTGCATCATCCACGAACGCCAGTCGCGCCCCCAGGTCTGCGAATGCGTGCTGAAGAAAAGCGTGCAGCGCTGGCCGAGCACCATGAGTTCCGTGGGTCCCTGCCCGCTGGTCAGACCTTCGCGCGGGAAACCGAGATCCACCGTTTCCAGCGGTGACCAGGTCTTGCCGTGATCGGTGCTGCGGGTGAATCCGGTGAAATTTTTCGGCGACGGCTCGAAGTCGTCGCCCGCGAGCATGAAGAGCGCCCACGAACCATCGGGCAACTGCCGCAGCGTGGTGTCGCAGACGAGCTTGTTCGGCGTTACGCCATCGTAGGCCAGGGTGTGGAAATCCTGCTTCGCGTCCTCTGCGGCCTGGGCGGTCCATTTGGCATCGGGCCGGATGGCGGCAGGCAGAACGGGCGCAAGCGCCTTGTTGATCAACATCCGCGGCTTCGCGCCGGCGGATGCAAATCTCTGCGCGACCACATCCTCCTCGCGGAATTTAGCCAGCAGGATTTCCGCGTCGGTGTGGCGATTCCAGTCGTAGGAAAGATAGATCGTGCCATCCGGCGCCTGCACGCCATCGGGATACGAGACCACCGCGCGATCATCGAGCAGCAAGCCCTTGCCCCACGTCTTGCCATCGTCCGTGGAAAGAAACGCGGTGAGACTCGAGCGACGCGGCAGGCGCGTTTCGATCGGTCCGTTTTTGACCAGCAGCAGATTGCCCGACGCGAGACGGCGGATAAAAAAGCGCGCGCTCGGATTCTGGATGGCGGAAGGGTGCGGCTCACCCCAGGTCACGCCGTGGTCTGTGGAGAAACTTTCGCTGATGCCTTTCTTCGTCCGCGCGAGCATCCAGAGCCGCCCGTCGCGCAATTCGACGATCATATGCTCGTCAAACTCCGAGCCGGGAAACGCCACTCCGCCACGGCGTGCCCAGGTCTTTCCCTGGTCGGTGGAGGCAAAGACATTCGCCATGCGGATGGGGTCGAGTTCGTGATGCGCCTCCTTCAGCGAGGCTGATCCGATGTGGTCGCGCGTCCAGAGCGCCACGGGTAACAGCCAGTCGCCATTGGAAAGCACCGTCGGCTTGTTCAGCGTGCAGCCGTCTGCGAACCGTGTGGGCTTCGACCACACCGGCTCATCCGCATCGGGATTGTCGCAGGTGATGAACCAGTCGCCATCGCGCCCGTCGAAGTAACCGAGGCTTTGGTCGAAGAAGAGCCAGAGCTTGCCCGTCGGGTCGGTCCAGAGATTGCCCACCAGCGCGCGCCGCTGTGGGGCATTCGGTGGATCGGTGGGATCGATGACCACGCGCGGCTTCGACCAGGTCGCGCCGTTATCGTCGCTCGTGGCCAGCATGAAGAAGCCATTGGGATTGTCGCCATTCCCCACCCAGCACGCCCAGAGCCGCCCCTTCGCCGTGCGCTCCAGACCGATGATCATATTTCCCGGCCGCACCGCATCCGCGTACTCCGGTCCCGGATGGGTGTTGACCATCGGCGCTTCGAGCGAGAGATCGAGCGCTTCCTGGGATAGAGGAGCTTCATCCGCGGCGTAGACGGCAGCAGCGCCAGCGAAAAGGAGAGCAAGGCAACGGGATGGCAAATGGAACATGGCAGATGAAAGAGGGAACCGGGTGCCAACACCTACACACGGGGAATTGACCGCCAAAGCAAACCTCATGTTATGATAACACCATGGCGGCCACTCACTCCTCCATCAGCCTGCAAACGATCGCGCAAAAAGCGGGTGTTTCTGCCATGACGGCCTCGCGCGTGTTGCGCAATTCGCCCAACGTCGCGCCGACCACCCGGCGGCGGGTGCTGGCGGCCGCACGGGCGCTGAAATACCGGCCCGATCCTCACCTGGCCCGATTAATGAACGTGGTGCGCAGTCGGAAGACGCCCCGCCTCCGTGCGGTCATCGCCATCGTGCGGGAAGACCTGCCACACGACGAGTTGCACGCACCCAATTACCAGTACGTTTCCTTGCGTTACATCCGCGGCCGCGCGGAGCAGCACGGCTATCATGCGGAGGAATTCTGGCTCGGGCGCGACGGCCTCGGCCCTGAGCGTCTTGACAAAATCCTGCAAGCGCGCGGCATCGAAGGCCTCATCGTCTCCCCGCAATCCTCACGCATGCTGTGCGCGCAACTCGACTATTCACATTTCGCGGCGGTGACTTTGGTTACGGACTGCAGCATCCATCCCTGCACCGCGCGGCGGGAAACATGACGGTCGGCATCCAGCAAGCCGTCGCCCAGCTCATCGCGCGTGGGTATCAGCGAATCGGCCTCGCCATCACACAGTGGGTCGACGCTCGCGCCCAACACGCCTACAGCGGGGCCATGCTCCAGGTGCAGCAGAGCATGCCGCGACCCCAGCGCGTGCCGCTCCTGCTCTTTCCGCACAACGATCTCCGCCGCGGCGCCGACGTCTTTCGCAAATGGATCCGCCGGCATCGTCCCGATGCGCTGATTTCTTTCGATACCCATGTCCCCGATTGGCTGCGCCAACTCGAGCTGCGCATACCGGAAGACATCGGTCTCGTCGTGCACGATTGGGCGGAGTCGATGCGCGATTTCGCCGGCATCTTCCAGCGTCGCGATCACATCGCCGTGGCCGCGGTGGACCTCGTTGCAACGCAGTTGCTGCATCACGAGCGCGGTGTGCCGGAAGTCCCCCGCCAGATTCTCATTCCGCCCGCCTGGATCGAAGGGCCGAGCATTCGACCGCAGAGGTAAACCGTCCGTCTATGGAACCGGCCTTCGCGGCGCCCGAAATCCGAAATAAATGAGGAGGCCACCGATGGCAATCGCGACAATCCCGCTCCCGGAAAGGTGGAACCCACCCGAAAACCCGTTAAACGACGGGAGTCTATCAAATGAGGCGGTGTGAATCGCCTCCACAATGATCCTCACGATCCCAGTCGCCAGCAAAAGTATCCCCACGCCGCGGCAGACAAATCGGAATTTCGCGTTCATCATAGATGGCCCAGTAATTCTGAACGGGCCGAGTGTTCGCAAAACGCCGATGCATTTCAAGCGAAGGCCATGTGTAAAAAGACTGTCCAAAAAATGCTGCCGGCAGACTTAATGGAAAATCCCCTCTCCTCTCATGCGCCTATCCCGTCTTCTTTGGTTCCTCATCTTCCCCGCCGTCAGCGTGTTCGCACAGGACTATGATGTCGTCGTCTACAGCGGCGTGCCGTGTGGCATCAGCGCCTCCATCGCCGCGGCGCGCGAAGGACAGAAGACCCTGCTCATCGAACCGACCCGCCATGTCGGTGGGTTGAATACCAGCGGCCTCAATACCGCGGAGACCGAGCACATGCTCAAGTGGACTTTCGGCGGGATCGCCCAGGAATTTTACACGCGGCTCGGACGGCACTACGGCAAGGCGGGGCCGGCTTACTATTTTGAATCGGGCGTGGCGGAGAAGACCTTCCTGGCGATGCTGGATGAGGCCAAGGTGCAGGTGCGATACGGTCTGCGCGTCGAGAAAGTGGAGAAAGAAGGCACGCGCATTGGCAGCCTCACGCTGAGCGATGGCTCGAAGGTCACGGCCAGGGTTTTCGTCGATGCCGGTTACGAAGGCGATCTCATGGCCCGCGCGGGAGTGGCGTATACCTGGGGCCGGGAATCCCGCGATGAATTCGGCGAGGAAGCGGCGGGCATTCGTTTTGACAAGACTTCGCGGCGGGCAGCGACGGTCGATGAAAAGGGCAATCTCCTTCCCGGCATGAGTGGGTGGGCGCGCGATTTCAAGGAAGCCGCCGCGGACAAGACGGTCATGAATTACAACTGGCGGCTTTGCTTTTCCAAAGATCCCGCCTGGCGCGTGCCAATGCCGGCACCGACGCATTACGATCGCGCGCGCTATCGGTTGCTCGAGAATTGGCTCCGCGAAAAGACCGCTGCCGGCAAGGAAGTGAAGCTCGACGACATCATCGATCTCTACAGCCACGCCCCGAATCGCCCGGACAAAAAGGAAGTGAACAACAAACAGGCGGCGATCATTTCCATCGGCGACTTCGGTGCGCAGAAAGAATACCCCGATGGCGATTACGCCACGCGCGATCGGATCATCGCCGAGCACACCGATTACACCCTCGGTCTCTTCCATTTCCTCGCCACCGACGACGCGGTCCCGGAAAAGCTGCGCGCCGAGACCGCCCAATGGGGCCTGCACAAAGAGGAGTTTCCGGACAACGGCCACTGGCCTTACCAACTCTACGTGCGCGAAGGCCGGCGCATGCGCGGCGCTTACGTGATGACCCAGCGCGATGTGCAGGAGGACCGGCACAAGCCCGACGCCATCGCCATGGGCAGCCACTTCATCGATTGCCACCATGTGCAGCGGCTCGCTCTTTCGCCGACGGAGTTCATCAATGAAGGCCGCATTTGGCGCGTGGGCTACGCCTACCAGATCCCCTATCGCGCACTCACACCGAAGGCCACGGAATGCACGAACCTGATCGTCGCCGGCGCGGCGAGCTATACGCATGTGGCCTACTGCACCTATCGTCTCGAAAGCACGTGGATGATGGGCGGACACGCCGCCGGAGTCGCGGCAGCGCTCGCTGCCAAGGATGGCAAGGACGTGCAAGCCATCGACATCCCGGCGCTGCAGGAAAAGCTCCGGGCGCAGAAACAGGTGATCGATTTCATCCCCGGCCAACCGGAAAAATTCCCCGACACGAAGACGGTGGAGTTTTAGGCACGCGCCGGGTGCGGATAGGAGAATAGGCTCCTCTGACCCTTATCCCCATCTTCGCGAGTGACGTTGAAGTCGGAGCGGTGAAGCGGCAGGCTATCCCGAAGGGATATAAGACATAAGCCGGGGGTAAGCGAGCCTGCGAGCGCCACCCCGGGAAACCGTCTAAAAACGAATGCACCCCGGAGGTGATGCGGGAATTTTTCGCTGAGCGGGAGGTTCCGCCATCCCTCCGGGATGGGATCTCGTGGAGGATGGGTGTCCGGGGGTGGCGCTCGCAGACTCGCTTACCCCCGGGCTAATGTCCTTTGCCCCTCCGGGACAATGTTCCACTTCACCGCCCGCACGCCGTTGCCTTGAAAGATGGGTATAAGAGTCAGCCCACCAACCAACGGAACGCCCGTTCGACGAACGGCCGCGCATTCTCCCGCAAGCAGACGCCATGGGCGATGATCAGCTTGTCGAAATCCCACGAGAGAAGTTTTTCGGCCGCTTGCCGCGCGAGGCTCCGGTGGATGGTGGACAAGCGAATATCCAGCGGCACCCCGCCGTTAGGATAGACGACCCCGGCCAATCGATAGAGCGTGTTGCGCAGGGGCCGGCCTTTGACCAGCACGTGGTTCTGGATGAAGTCAGCCACGATCAGCGTGCGCGACCGCTTGTGCAGGAAAGCGGCTTCCTCGAGGAAGAGATTGCCGCGAAAAATCACTTGATCGATGTCCTCCGCCCATCCGCGAGGCGGAACGTCGTCCAGCACACCCGTCAGCGGCAGGTGCTTGAATTCATCCGGCACCTGTTCGGTCCCCCAAAGCTCGGCCTCCGGGAACAAGCCATGCCACTCCTCCAAGCGCCACAGGTGCAGCTTCGTGGGCGAGACGAGGTATTTCACCGGACCGAGGTCGCTGATTTGCTCCTTCGCCTCCTCGGTCACGTGAACGGGAGAATTCACCCACAGGGCGCCATCCGCCAGCTGCACGATAATCATCCGTGTGGGAAACGGGATACCGGCGGCGTGCACCGGGGGACCGTCCATCAGGAAAATGTTTTCCGCAAACGCCTCTAAATCGGACATGGAGAAGGACTTTCTATAGAGAGAATCGTCTCGTCCGCGAATTCTGAGGGGCCAAAGCGCCGCCGTATTTTTGCCACATCTAATTGCCCCAACCCGTGTTGCTACTGACGGCCACCTGTAAAATTTCCTTCGCGTGGATGGGCACCCACGCTTAGTCTCTCCCCCTATGGCTGAAGTCCAAACCAGAACCGACGCGGGCGAAATGACGCAGATTTTCGTCGAATTCGTCATGATGCAGGCACAAAACACCGCGCTTTGTCTCGGTCAGATCACCGATCCGCGCGTGGGTCAGCCACAGGTCAATATCCCCCTGGCCAAGATGTTCATCGACCAACTCGCCGTCATCCAGGCGAAGACGGCCGGCAATCTTTTACCCGACGAGCAGAAGGTCATCGACAGCGCTTTGGAACAGATGGAGGCCGCTTTCGTCCACGTTGTGGCGCGCACGGAAGGTTACCATCCCGGCGAGTCGTTGGCTCCCGAGGACGACGCTCCCGAGGCCTCTCCGGAGGCCAGCGCGCCGGCAGTCGAAGCTCCGGCCGCGGAAGCTCCCGCGCCCGCACCGGCTCCCGAGGCCCCTCAGCCCGAGGAAAGCCGCAAACGTTTCTCGAAAAGTTACGGAGCCTGATCCGCAGTGCAGCAGCGCCCGTTGATATCCGTGGGGCCCCACCGCCTCGGTGGCCCTGAACCGCTCTACATTCTCGGCCCGTGCGTGATCGAGTCCGAGGAATTCGTCTGGCGCATGGCGCGCCAGTTGAAAGCGATCGCCTCCGAAGTCGGCATCCAATTCGTCTTCAAGGCGAGCTACGACAAGGCGAACCGCACCTCGGTGAAATCCTTTCGCGGACTCGATGTGCGCGAGGGTTGCCAGATCCTGGCCAATATCGGCAAGGAACTGGGCGTGCCGGTGACGACCGATGTCCATTCGCCCGAGGAGACGAAGATCGCCGCAGAGTATATCGACATCCTGCAAATCCCCGCCTTCCTCTGCCGGCAGACAGACCTCATCCAGGCCGCCGCTGAGACGAAGCGCGTGGTGAATGTAAAAAAGGGGCAATTTCTCGCGCCTTGGGATGTGAAGAACATCGCCGACAAGCTCCTCTCCTTCGGCAACGACCAATTCTTTTTTACCGAACGCGGGGCCACCTTCGGCTACAACAACCTCGTGGCCGACATGCGTTCCCTCTACTGGATCCGCGAGGCGGGCTATCCGGTCGTCTTCGACGCGACGCATTCCGTCCAGCGCCCCGGTGGCGGGGGCGACAAGACGAGCGGCGATGGCGTGCTGGCCCCAGTGCTGGCTCGCGCGGCAGCGGCCGCAGGTTGTGATGGCATTTTCATTGAAACGCACGAAGATCCATCCAAGGCGTTGTCGGATGGACCGAATCAAATTCCTCTCGCGCAACTCCCCTCCTTGCTGAAACAATTACGGCAGATTCATGACCTCGTTCGCTAAGCATATCGCGGTGCTCGCCGCCGCGCTGATCGCGACTACGGCACTGGGGGATAGATCCGACGACGCCAACAAGGCTGGCACTCCCGATCCCAAAGGGAAGACCGACAGCAAGGATTCTGGTGCCAAGAAAAAGAAGAAGAACAAGAAACCGGAAGGGACCCCGAGTCCGGATGGGCCGAGGAAGGTGGACATCCCGGTCATCAAGGACCACCCCTCCTATGGGCTGAGCATCCCCTATTTCGACGGCACGGGAAAACGCCAGATGAACTTCAAGATCGGCGTGGCCACGCGCATCGATGACGATCACGTGGAGATGAAGGACATGACGATTGAGACCTTCAACGAGCAAGGCGAGCATGACATGCAGATCGATCTGCCTCTCTCCGTCTTCGACAACAACAAGAGCGCGATCACCACGCAGACGCACGTGACCATCAACCGGGCGGATTTCGTGCTGTCCGGTGACTCGATGATCTTCTATACCCGCAGCCAACAGGGTGGGCTCGCCGGCAATGTCCACATGACGATTTTCAACTTGAAAGAAGAAGCCTCCGGCAACGAGGCCGACGCGGAAAAGGCCCGGGAGAAGGAACCCAAGACGGTCACCAAGGTGGACAAATCCTTGTACGAACCCGACACTTTCAAGACGAGCCAGGGCCGGCGGCAAAGCGCCCCTTCCTCTTCCCTTTCGACAGAAAAGCCCGACAAATTTTACACGCCTTCGGCCAAATGACAGTGATCCAGAAACGACTCCCTATTTTCATCGCCTCGGCCATCGCGTGCTCGGCGGTACTGGCGGAAAACCCCATCAAGCCCATTCCCGATGAGGAATTGCTCAAGGAAGTTGAGGCATTGAAACCGCTCAAGGCCGCCGTGGTCACCCCAGGCGCCACGATCGACGCCACTGCGCCGCGGACGCTCTCCACAGCGTCGACCCAGGTGCAATTGAACGGCGCGCCGAGTCCCACGGCCACTCCCAGTGCCAATGGCACATCGGGAATCGGACCGAGACAACCGATGGATCGCTCCAGCATTCTGGCTCCGGGCGCCACCGGACCGGAGACCAAACCGACGGGACCGGATGGCACACAGCAGCAGCCGACTGAAATCACGGCCATGGAAGCGACCTTCAACCAGAAGGCCAATATCGCCGTCTTCCTGATCAACGTGTTCGTCAGGATCCGCAATTCAACATGACGTGCGACAAGTTGACGGCTACCTGAAAGACGAAGATGCGACGCCCGCCGGGACGAAGCCCGCTCCGGGAGCGAAGGGAGCCACGCCGAAGCCGACTGGCGCCACCCCGAAGCCAGCCGGCACCACGCCTGCCGGTAGTCCCAAGCCCGGTGCGACTCCGGCCGCCGGCACGACGGCAACGGGCACCCCAGCCCCGGTGAAAAAGAAGAGCGGCCTGGATAAAGCCATCGGTGTGACGACCAGTGATCGGCGCGTGATCATCACGCAAGACAAGGTCGAGACGGACGGCTCGATCACCCACAGCATCGGTATTCCAATCGCGCGGAATACTTCGCCGATACCGGCGACGTCTTCCTCTACGGCATGCCCGACGTGACCCAGGGGACGAACCGTTGTATCGCTACGTCGCCCGATACCTGGATGAAGCTCATGCGCGACGGCCGCATGGAAGCCCACGGGCCACACAAAACGATCATCGTCGATACCGACCGCCAATCGAACCAGAGCGCTTCTACCCAGCCCGGCGCCGCTACGCCGGCCCCTTCCCCGTCATCGCGATGATGCTGTCAGTCGAGTCGAAGAAGAAGACGATCGGGCCGGAGGTGTTGAGGACGGACAAGTTGGTCAAAGTCTACGGCGGACGCGCCGTGGTCAACGGCGTCGACATCAATGTGCGCAGCGGTGAAATCGTGGGCCTGCTCGGCCCGAACGGCGCGGGCAAGACGACGAGCTTCTATATGGTCGTCGGTCTCGTCCGCCCGGACAGCGGCCGGGTTTTCTTCCAGGAAAAGGAAGTGACCGATTACGCGATGTATCGGCGCGCGCGCCTCGGCATGGGCTACCTGCCACAGGAAGAGTCGATCTTCCGCAAGCTCACCGTGGAGCAAAATCTCATGGCCATCCTCGAGCTCACCTCGCTGAACAAACGCGAGCGCAAGCATCGCTGCGAGGAATTGCTCAATCAATTCGGCATCGAGCACGTCGCCCGACAGCTCGCGCTGACGCTCTCCGGTGGTGAGAAGCGGCGCCTGACCATCGCCCGCTCGCTCGTCATGAAGCCGAGTTTGCTGATGTTGGACGAACCGTTCAGCGGCGTGGATCCGATTGCTGTTTATGACGTCCAGCAGATCATCAAAAATCTCGGTGATTCCGGACTGGCCATTCTCATTACCGACCATAATGTACGCGAAACTCTCAACATCGTGGACCGAGCCTATCTTGTTCATGAAGGCAAGGTCGTGACGCAGGGCGAAAAGGACTTCCTGCTCAACGATCCGATCGCGCGTCGCGTGTATCTCGGCGAAACGTTCCAAATGTAATCTCAACAAAAGGAGACCCCAAAACATGCAAACAGCCAACGTCAACGTCCCCGTCAAAGTCACCGGACGCCACGTCAGTGTCACCGACCCCATCAAGGATTACGCGACCTCCCGCGTCGAGCATTTGCATCTCGACTATCCGCGAATCATCGAGGCGCACGTGATTCTCGACGTCGAGAAGCACCGGCATTTTGCGGAGATCATCCTCCACTGCACGAACCACATCACGATCGAAGCCAGCCACGAGACGGACGACATGTACGCCTCCATCGACGGCGTTGCGGCCAAGATCGCGCAGCAGATGCGGAAGTACAAGACGAAGATCCTGCGCAACCATCGTCCGCGGCAGCAATCGATCCGCCATCTCGAAGAACAGGTCCTCGAGATCAGCCCCACCTTCCACGAACACGAGGAATCGGAACCCTCGGTCATCAAGACCGAGCGCTATCCGGTGAAACCGATGTACGTCGATGAAGCCGTGCTGCAGATCGAAATGTCGAACCGCCAGTTTGTGGTCTTCCTCAATGCCAAGACGGAAAAGGTGAACATCCTCTACCGGCGCAAGGAAGGCGGCTTCGGCCTGATGGAGCCGACGTTCTAACCCGGCCTCTTAATCTTAATCATAATCTTACTCTTAATCCCCCGACGATCTGATCGGGAGAAAGAGTAAGATTACGATTGAGAAAATTCAGTTCGCCGCGGGCAATTGATCGCGGTGCGTGGGCGTCGGCCGACCCGGCCGGAAATGCTCGAGGTGGTGCAACTGCGCGACGAGCGTGGGTGTCAATTCCTGGACGGTACGAATCGCGTCGCGCACCGTTTGCGCGAGCGCTTCGGGGGCATTTTCCGCGCGGAGATTGATGATCAGCTGCCCGCGCTTGGAAGGCTCGGGCAACTTGAGAGAAAGCTCCGGCACGAAATCATTGCGCACCAGATTCACGGCGGCGATTTCTCCAGCGAGTGCCTCAGCCGGGCTGTAGGTCATCTTGAGATGCGCGACCTCCGCGTGCTGGACGCGGAGCCGATCCTGGATATCGCGTGCCAGCTCGGTGAGCACGCGCTCGGTATCGAATGCCGTGGTGGCTTCCAATTCCACCGTGGCATTGAGCCAGCCGAGCAACGCCTCGCCGTCGGCATAGACATCATAGTCCACTTCCATCGTGGGACTCATGCCGTGCACATCACGCTCCAGCCGCGAATACCACGCGTCCAGATTCGTCCCGGCGCGCGCCGAGGCGGAAAGCACCGTGGCCCGCGGAAATTGCGCCGCCAACCCAGCGTGCAACTGGTCCACGCGTTCCGGGCCCAGCAGGTCGAGCTTGTTGATGACGATAATATCCGCTTCCTCGAGCTGCTTTTTGTAAATGTAGATCACCTTTTCGGAAAAATTGCCGCCGCTTTCCAAGCCGAGCACGCGCGCGGCGCGCACCGGATCGACCAGCACGCTCACCGGCGCGATTGTGAAATGGTCGCCGTAGATGCGGCGCAGCGGATAGGTGACCGTGGCCACGAGGTCCGTGCAACTTCCCACCGGCTCGGCGATGAAGACATCGGGCTGCGACGCGGTGGTCAACCGATCCGCCGCTTCGACCAGCGAATTAAACCGGCAGCAAAAACAGCCGCCGGGAATTTCCTCCGTGGCGAAGCCCTTCGCCCGCAACATCTGCGTGTCCACGAGCTCGCGGCCCTGGTCATTGGTGATGAGTCCGACTTTCAATCCGCGCTCCGTGAGGCGCTGGGCGAGTTTCGCGACGGCCGTCGTTTTGCCGGCGCCGAGAAACCCGCCGATCATGATGTAACGGGCTTTGGCTGGAGATGAGGATTCAGGCATGCAGGAGGGAAAAATGCGACACCATGCATATAGCGTCGCGACCGATTCGACTATGAATTTTCCATGGGGCGCACGGAGCGCAACCAGGGGAATCTAAAAACGCAGCGACGCTGAAAGGAGAAGATTGGAGCGTGTGACCCCTCCCCCTTTCTCCCCTTCGTCGTTTCCCCGTTTCTCTCTTCCGCCTCAGCGTCTCTGCGTTTTCCTTCTTTCCGCTAACGTGGGCCTTCGAGGCTGACGGCGCGCAAACGCAACGCGTTCCCGATCACGGAAACGGAACTCAGACTCATCGCAACTCCGGCGATGATGGGGCTGAGCAGAATGCCGAAGAAGGGATAGAGCAGCCCGGCAGCGATCGGAATGCCGATCGAGTTGTAGACGAAGGCAAAGAAGAGATTCTGCCGGATGTTGCGCATGACGGCGCGGCTCAGATGGATGGCGCGCACGATCCCGACGAGATCGCCTTTCACCAAGGTTACCCCGGCGCTTTCCATCGCCACATCGGTGCCGGTCCCCATGGCGATGCCGAACATCGGCCGCGGCCAGGGCGGGCGCGTCGTTGATCCCGTCTCCCGCCATGGCCACCACTTCCCCACCCCGGCGCAAGGCCTCGACCCGGGCGTGTTTGTCGCCGGGCGCGACGCCCGCCTCCACCTGGTCGATGCCCGTCTGTTCCGCGACGGCCTGCGCGGTGCGCGCATTGTCACCGGTGAGCATCAGCACTTTGAGGCCGAGACCGTGCAGGGATTGAATGGCGGCCTCGTTGAAGGTTTGATCGGATCGGCCACGGCGATGAAACCAATGGCGCGTCCGTCGCGCGCGACGAAGATCACCGTCTCGCCACGCTTTTGCAGCGACTCCGCTCGGGCGGCTAACGCATCGATCTCCGCCACCCCCTGCTCGCGCAGGAACGAAAGTTTCCCGGCGATCACGGTCTGGCCCGCTTACCTTCGCCGCAACGCCCCCGCCCGTGGTAGAACGGAAATCCTGCGCCGAGGTGATCGGCAATTTGCGATCGTGAGCCGCCGCCACGACGGCTGCACCCAGTGGATGCTCGCTCGATTGCTCGACTGCCGCTGCCAGCGCAATGAGTTCGTTTTCCTCCAGGCCGTCCAACGCGTGCACCTCGACCACTCGCGGTTTGCCTTCGGTCAACGTGCCCGTCTTATCCACGACGACCGATGTCACCTTTTCCAAGCGCTCGATCGCCTCCGCGTTCTTGATCAGCACACCGGCATGCGCCCCTCGCCCGACGCCAACCATAATCGACATCGGTGTCGCCAATCCCAAGGCACACGGACAAGCGATGATGAGGACGGCAACCGCGTTGACGATCGCCGAGGTAAAGCGCGGCTCCGGCCCGAGCCAAAACCACAGCACGAACGTGAGCGCCGCGACACCGAGCACCGCCGGCACGAAGTATCCCGCCACGCGATCGGCCAACGCCTGAATTGGCGCGCGACTGCGTTGCGCCTCGGAAACCATCTGCACGATCCGCGCGAGCACCGTCTCGCTGCCGACGTGTTCCGCACGCATGATGAAACCGCCGGTACCATTGATCGTCCCGCCCGTCACCGCGTCGCCCTCGATCTTCTCCACCGGCATCGACTCTCCTGTCAGCATGGACTCATCGATGGCGGATTTGCCTTCGAGGATGACACCGTCCACCGGCACTTTCTCGCCCGGACGGACTCGCAAACGCGCCCCCGCCGGCACGTCTTCGAGCGGCACTTCCTGTTCACCCGCGTCACTGAGCACTCGCGCGGTCTTCGGGGCCAGATCCAGCAAGGCCCGCAGCGCATCTCCCGTGCGTCGGCGCGCCCGCAACTCGAGCACTTGGCCGAGAAGAACCAGCACCACGATCATCGCCGCCGCTTCGAAATAGACTGGCGGGGCGTGGAGATGGCCCGGCACGTGGGGAAAGGCCTCCGGCACCAACATGGCGACCACGCTGTAGCCAAAAGCCGCACCGACACCCAAGGCGATGAGCGTGAACATGTTCAAGTGGCCCGTCTTCAACGAACGCGCGCCCCGTTCAAAGAAAGGCCAACCGGCCCACAACACGACTGGTGTCGAGAGAAAGAATTGCACCCAGCGCGAAACCACACCCATCGTCCACTCTGGCGCTGCCGGGAAGAGATGCGTCATCGCGAGCAGAAAGACCGGCAGAGTCAAAGCCCCGCTGATCCAAAAGCGGCGGGTCATGTCGCGCAATTCGCCGCCGTCCTCTGGTTCCATCGTCACCGTTTTGGGTTCCAGCGCCATGCCACAGATCGGGCAATTTCCCGGGTGATCCTGTTCGACCTCGGGGTGCATCGGACACGTGTAGATGGTTTTCGACCGCACCAACTGCGGTGAGGCCGACTCCAGGGCCATGCCGCACTTCGGGCAGGTGCCAGGCCGGTCGCTCTCCACCCCCGGGCACATCGGGCAAAAGTAAGGCGCTTTCGTTGCCACAGGCTTGGTCACGGTGTGCCCTCCACAACAGGAATGCACCTGCGGCGCAGGTTTACTTTCGCAGCAGGAGTGGGACTCCTTCACAAAAGTGGCCGGGTCCGCCTCGAATTTCCGCTGACAATGCGTGGAGCAAAAATAATAGGTCTCGCCTTTGAACTCCGCGTGCCCAGCCGCCGACTCCGCGGTCACCTGCATGCCGCAGACGGGATCGGTATAGACCGCGCTCTTGGTTTCGCCGATCATTTCAAGAAACGGGGGAGGGCGGTGCGCAATTCGGCGAGCAACTCCGCCGGCTTCATCGGTTTCGCCCTGGCGTGCTCCTTGTGCGTGCCATGTCCGGCCACACAGCATTCGACATGGTTGGTGAGCAACTCGACCCCGAGGGCATCGAGGGCCGAACGGACGCGGAAATTGATTGAGGACGTCCACGCAATAGCGGTCTTCATCAAGCATACGCTGAATGCCGGCAACTTGTCCGCCGATGCGTTTCATTCGCGCCTGCAGTTTGGTTCGTGTCTCGGAATTCATACGTTACATATACCCCCCACGGGTATATTGTCAAAACTTCACGAACCGGAGCGATTGGCCATGCGGCATTCACACGTCCCAGCGACGCGCCGCCTGAAAACAAAACCGGCCGGAACCTTTCGGTCCCGGCCGGTGATGATGTTTTGGCTCACTGGCGCCGAATTTTACTTCCGCCGGCGACGGATGCGTTGCAGGCCGAGGGCCATGCCCAGGCTGCCCGCCAGCATCGCCATCGAGTTCGGTTCCGGAATGGCCATGATCGCCACGTCGTTACCCCCGGTGAAGGTGCCACCGGAGAAGCTGGCTTGGTAGCTGATGGCAAACTCCTGACCGTCGGTGCCGTACATGGTGTTGAAGCCCGGCAGATTCGGATCCACTCCCTGCTGGTTGCCGAAGGTCCCGGCCACATTCGATGCCCCGGTGATCAGGAAGAAGATGTGCCCGTCGAGGTTGAACTGCTGGGTGCTGTTGTTGTCGCTCGGGTCGGTGTAGGTGAAGCTGTTGACCGGCGAGATATCGAGGTTGGCGTTATTCATGGTCAACGTTCTGCCCGACATGGTCACGCGGTCATTCTGCAGCGAGCCTGGGTTGGTGGTGTTGAGGACACCAGGGCCGACCCCAGAACCATCCTGATTACCGCCGATCTCGATGGAGAGATGGGCGACTCCCGCCGTGCTGGCCGTGCCGAGGGTCACCGCGCCAGTCGCATTCAGCTGGCCGACGGTGCTCAGGTCGGCCACACCACCGGTGTTACCGGGGGCGACGGTGCCGCCGCCAAGCGCGTCGCTGGCGGCGCTAATCGCCGCCATCTGCGAAGTGATGTTATTGCCGCTGGCCAGCGTAGCGCCCGAAGCCACCGTGGTGTTGCCCTGGATGGAACCGCTGACCACCAGCGTGCCGGCGCTCACATTCGTGCCGCCGCTGTAGGTATTGGCGCCGCTCATCGTCACCGTGCCGGTGCCGACCTTGTTCACCGCCAGGGCGCCAGCCGTATTCTGGATGGTGCCGCCGAAAGAGCTGGTCTGGTTGTTCGCGCCTACGGTCAGCGTCGGCGAAGTCGCCGCCGCGGTGTTGTCGATCGTGCCGGTGCCACTCAGGCCGTTGACGGTCTGGTTGTGGCCGTTGACGTCGAGGGTGCCGTTTACGGTGACGTTGCCCTTGCCCGAGCCGGAGGGAATCGCGTTATCCGCGCCCAGTTTCACCGTGCCCGCGGCAATGTTCGTCGTGCCCGCGTAGCTGTTCGAGCCGGAGCCGAGGGTCAGCATGCCGACGCCCGTCTTGTTGAGCCCGCCGTTGCCGGTCTGGATGGCGCCGTTGATGACGGTGTTGCCGCTGCCGGTGACGGTCAGGTTGGTATTCACACCAGTCACATTGCCGTTGAAGGTCAGGTCGCCCGTGCTGCTGTTCGACCAGGTCTGATCGTTACCGAGCACCACCGGCACGTTGACGGTGTGCGCCGCCGAGGTGCTCACGTCGGTGACGCCGTTATTGATCGTCAGCGTGTTCGAACCGACGCCGTTATTGATCGTCACGTTTGTCGAATCCGCCGTGGTTCCCGCGCCGGTGAAGTTCAAGCTGTTGATCACGAAGCTCTGATCGAGCGTGGTGACGAGGTTCGTCGCCGAGTTGGCGGTGAAGAAGACGTCGGAAACGCTACCCGGAATCTGGTTGGTGTCCGTGCCGGTCGGGCCATTCACCCAGTTGGTCGAGTTACCCACCCCGGTGATCGAGGCCCAGCTACCGTCACCGAGGCCACCCTGCCAGTAAACCGGCGTCGGCGTCGTGACGCTGCCTACGACGAGTTGCAGGCTATTGGCGCCGGTCACCAGCGTATAGCTGCGGCCGCCCCCGATCTGCTGCGCCGTGCTGCCGCCAGCGAAGGTGAAGTCGAAGCCGTTCAGCGTCGAACCATTCGCGTAGTTGAGCAGCGTGTAGGTGCCGTTGGTCAGCGTGCCCGCCGAGAGGTTGTTCAGGCTGACGATCGAGTTGCCGCCCGTGAGGGTCAACGACTGGACCGTGGCGCTATCGACGGTGTTCAAGAAGCCGCTCGGACTCAGGTCGAGTTGCAGGCCGGCCCCGTTGCCCATGCTCAGCGAACCGCCGGTCGTGTTCAGCAAGGTCAGCGTATTGATACCGCCATCGAGCAGGCTGAAGTTACCGCCCCCGGAGATCGAGAGGGTGCCCGCACTGGTCGTGCCGATCACCGTCGTGCCGCTGACGCTCAACGTCGCGCCGGTCGCGACGGAGACCGCCGTGCCGCCCAAGGTCGGGCTGCCACCACCGACGAGGTTCAGCGTGCCGCCGTTGACATTCGTCGCGCCAGTCCAGGTGTTGGTGCCGGCGATGTTGAGAACGCCCGCCGTGGTCTTGCTGATGGCCGCGCCGCCATTGATCTGGGCGACGTTCCGGAGCGTGCCGGACTGGAGGTTCAGCCCACCGCTGCCGGAGCCGACGACCGCACTCACCGAGCCGATGTTATGGCCGGCCATGTCGAGGATGCCGCCGTTGAGTGTGAGGGTCGTATTCTGCGAGCCCGTGGTGGAAGCGTGGGTGATGTCACCCGCCATGGTGAGGGTACCGCCGGTGATGTTCAACGTGCCGGTCGCCACCGCGCCGGTCGCATTGGCGCCGGAGAGGTTGATGCTCGTCGCGCTAACGCTACCGCCACTCACGTTCAACGTGGCCACCGCGCTGCCCGTCGCCGCCGCGGCGGTATTGACCGCCATGGTCACCACACCGAGCGAATCCGTGCCGCCACCGATATTCACCATGGAGGTCACCGTTCCCGTCGTGTCGGTGCCACTGCGGTTGGACATGTTCAGCGTGCTCACACCGAGCGTGCCGGTGTCGAACGAGAAGGTTGCCGTCGCCGGGCCGCTGCCGGTATTACCAGCGCTGCGGGCCGCCATCGTCAGCGTGTTAATGAGGAGATCCGCATTGTGGCCGGTGACGTCGAACACCCCGGCCAGGTTGGTGCCGGTGCCGTTGTTGCCGGCATTGATGATATTCAGGTTGGCCGCACTCAAGCCGTCGAAGGCGCGAATCTTGAGAGTGCCAGTGCCGGAAGCGAAGTTCAGCGTTCCATTGCTTCGACCGCCGGTGAGCGAACCGATGTTGATTGTGTTGGCATTGATGACGTTCGTCCCGGAACCCAAGTGCAACGCGTTGGCTGCATTGGTTACGTCCTCCGCATCGCCGACGCTGAGGGTGCCGGTGTTGATCGTGCTGTTCGCCGCCAGGGTCAAGGACGACGCCCCAGAGCCCGTGCCACCGTTGCTATTGGTGATGTCACCGATGCGGAAGGTGCCACCCGAACCCAGATTCGCGGTGAAGCTATTCAATCCACTCATGTCTACGATGGCGGAATTGGCATTGGTGCTGGGCGCGATGCCCGCACCACCAAGCTGGATCGTGCCGTTGCTGCTGTTCACCACCAAGCTGCCACCGCCGGTGAAGCTGGCGTTCGTTACATCCGTGGAACTGACATTCGAACCGATGGTCACGTTGCCGTTCACCGTCAGCGTCTTGCCGCTGCCCACGATGACACTGGCGCCGCCCGTCGCATTGTTATCGGTCACCTGCAGGCCGGCGATCGTCTGGTTGCCATTGGTGGCGTCCAGCGTCGCGGTAAGCGCCGCGGTCGTGGTATTGCTCAGGACCACCGTGCTATTCGGTGAGAAGCTGTTGTCCGTGCCTGCGATCAAACTGCCCGCCACGACCGTGGTCGTGCCGAAGTAGTTGCTGCCAGCGCCGCTGAGGGTCAGCGAGCCGAGACCGACCTTGGTCACAGCGAGGATGCTGCTGGCGCTCACGCCGTGGTTGTCGGTGATCGCCCCAATCGTGGAGTTCAGGTTGGTCGTCACGTCCGTGGCACTCGAACCTGACAGGGTGAGGACCTTGGACGAAGCGGCCGAGTTCGTAATAAAGCCGCCGCCCGCAACCTGCAGCAGCGTCTCGTTGGTGCCGTTCAGATCGTAACCCGCACCGGCATTGACGGTCAGGAGGCTGGCGTTCGGCACCGCGTTGTCGACGCCGTTCTTGAGCAGACCGTTGTTTACGGTGACACCCGCACCGCCGAAGTTGGCGTTGGTGTTGAGCACGTTGAGGACGAGCGTTCCGGGACCATCCTTAATGAAGGCGGTGCCCGTCGCAGTGCTCGAGATCAGGCCAGTGATGGTAGCGGTGACCGCCGGGCTGCTCACCGAGATCGTGCGCGTGGCGTTGCCGAGATTGACCGCCCCGGTGAAGGTGAGGTTGTTCGTCGAGGTCACACCGCCGAAGGTGAAGTTGCCCGTCACGTTCACGGCGTTGCCGATCGTGAGAGCGCTGGCGCCCAACACCGTCGTGCCGTTGTCGATCTGCAGCGCGCCGGTGCCGACCGGACCACTGGTGATCGTCGGCGGCGTCCCCGCGGTGGCCGCGCCAAAGATCAACGTGCCTTGGTTCAGGTCGAAGCCGTTGCTGAAGGTGCTGGCCGCGCTGAGGGTCAGGGAACCGTTGCCTGCCTTGGTGACCATACCGCCGGCACTGGTGATTGGCACCGCGATGTTCAGATCATCCGGCGAGAGACCGGAAGTCGTGATCACGGGATTGGCGTTGCTCAACTGCAGGGCGCTGAAGGTCGCGGAGTTGGTCGTGAATTGCGGTGTGAAGGCCGCCGAATCGTTATTCGAAGTGATTGCGTTGGCCGCGGTGAGGATGATGGTGCTGGGCGCGGTCTGCGTGCCGAAGGCGAAGGTCGGGTTGCCATTACCACCCTGGTTGTTGAAGTTCACGCTGTTCAGCGACTGCGTGGTGGCCGTGACGTAGTTGAACAGGTTGAATATGCCGCCACCGTTGATGTTGAGGTTGGCGGTGCTGGCAACCTGGCCCGACGTGGCGTTGCCCAGGGTGACCGTGGCATTGTTGATATTCAGGTCACCCGGGATGGCGATCAGGCCGGTGGCCGCCTGGAGGTTGGTGGTGCCGGCGTTGATGTAGGTACCACCCGTGTAGGTGTTCGAAGCGAACAACGGAGCCAGGCGCAGTGTGTTGCCGCCGTTGGCGACAACCGCCTCATTGCCGATGATGGCCGGATTGATGATCAACGTGTTCGTGTTGACGTAGAAGTAGAGATCCGTGCCGGTGCCGGTGATCGTGTTGGTCGCGTCCACCGCGCCGAGGGTCACCGTCTGGTTCGCATTGGTGATGATACCGACGCCGAACGAATAGGTGGTTCCCGAGACCGGAGTGACAGTCGTCGATGCGCCGCTTTGGGCGAAGCGCCAGGAGTTGGCCGTCTTCGCGCCGGTGGTCATCGTGCGAACGAGCGCCGTGGTACCGGAACCGGCATCGTTGTAGTTGCCGGTCACCACCGTATTGGTGACGTCCGTGCCGGTGAAGGCAGGAGCGGTGAAACCACCGTAGGTGTTGTTCATGGCCACGACACCGAAGTTGTTGTCGTAGGTGGCGAAAGCCGAACCATCCGCCACCGCCCAACCGCCGATCAGGCCGTTGACCAGGCTCGAAGCATTGAAGGTCGTGCCGTTGATCTGGTTGAGGATGATGTTGCTGTTTGTCACCAGTCCCTGCCCCCCCAACGTGTTGCTGCCCGCCGAGCTGTTGTTGGTCGTGAAACCGTTGAAGTTCACGCCGCTGTGGTTCGTCGTGTTGCGCACGAGGTTGCCGACGGTGAGCTTCACGGTGCTGCCTTCACTGATGAACGGCGTGGTATTGATGATGTTCTCACCGCCGGTCACGGTGATGGAATTCATCGCCACCACGGTATCTGTCGAACCGCCACCATTGATCGTAAGGATGCCGCCCTGCAGGGTGAGCGGGTTCGTCGCAAGGATGCGCGTCGGGTTCAGGTTGCCCAACGGATTGAGAGCGGAGTTATCCCACAGCAAGGTGCCGTAATCGACGGTGACGCCGGCGGTGCTGGAGATGCTGCCGGAATCGCGCAACTGCAGGACGCCGCCGCGGACAATCGTCGGGCCGGTGTAGGTATTCGCGCTGGTCAGCGTGGTCGTATTACTGCCCGCCCGGGTGAACGCGATATTACCGGTGATGCTGCCGGCGAAGGTACCACCGCCGGTCGAAGTCAGCGTGACAACCGTCGCGCCGCTGTTGGTGATCGTGCCACCCTTGCCCGGGAGCTGATTGATCGTGCTGATCGATCCGAAGGTCTGGTTGTTGTTCTTCAGATCCACCTGAGCGCTAGTGCCGTTGACGGCGAGGTTGCTCACCGTCGGCGTCGTCGCTCCCGGAACGACGGCGATGGTGTTGTCCTGGCCACTATTGAGGTTGAGCGTGCCGCCATTGACGGTCACAGTGCCGGTGAACAGCGCTAAGTTATTCAGGTTCATCGTCCCGTCATCGGCTTTGATGAGGCCCGCGGTATTACCGATGCCATAGTAACCGTTTTGGTTGAACACGCCGGTCCCCACGGTGTGGACGGTGAGCGTATTGCCCGCTGTGCCGTTCAAGGCCACGGTGTCGGTAAAGATGCCGCCGTTGAGGACGAGAACGGTAGATGTATTCTCGGTCAAACTGAGCAAGCCACCCGGGCCGAAGATGCCGAACGCCGTGGTGTTCAGACCGGAGGCGAGCGAAGAGGTGCCACCAACGGTGAGGGTATTCACGGCAGTCGTGAATCGGAGGGTCTGTGCGGAAGCATTGATCCCGCCGTTCTGAGCGGTGGCCCAAGTCGCCGGCGCCAGATTGTATTCGGTGGATGCCAGGCCCTGGGCGCCACCCAAGGCACGATAGAGATTGGTGCCGGTGTCCTTGACGAGGAAGCCAGTGCCCAAGCCGGTGGTCGAAGCGTCCACGAGGATGTCCTGCCGCACACTCATGTTCGAGGTGCCGTTGAGGCCGCCGCCCTGGCTGCCTTCCAATGCGGGCGCATTGATGATGCTGAGCGTCGCGTTGCCGTTGGCCGCCGCTGTTCCGTTGATGCCCTGGAACAACTCGCTGCCGTTGCCATTGAGGGGGCCAAGAGTCAGGATGGTCATGTTCAACAGCGAATTGGCATTCGCATTGAGCTGGAGCGTACCGCCGCCGTTGGCCACTGTGTAGCTATTGATCGTCTCCGAGGTATTGGCGCTGCTGTTGCCGTTGATCACGAGCGTGCCGCCCTGCATGTTCAGGGTGCCGGTCGCATTCAAGCCGAGGCGGTTGTTGACGTTGGTGCCGGTGTTGTCGAGGAGCAGCGTGGAACTGGCATTGACCGTGAAGGTGCCGGCGAAGGCCGGGCTGGTCGTGCCGGTGAACCAGGCGCCCGTGCTATCAAAGGCAAGAACGCCGCCGCTGACGGTGACCGTACCGGTCGTGCCGGTCGAGGCGCTCTGCGTGCCCGTGAGGTGCAGAGTGCCGTTACCGATCTTGGTAAAGGCGGTGAAGGAAGGATTGGCGTCGTTGTAACGCTCGAACTGGCCCGAGAAGGTCGTGCTCGCATTGTCGAAGCCCACCGTTAGCGTCGCCGCGCCGCCACCGTTGGCGCCGGTACCGCCGCTATTGAAGACATTGCCGGAGCCCGCTAGAGAACCCCAGGTAGAGCTCGCACCGTTCAGGTCGTAGCGAGTGCCGGAGTTCAGGGTCAGATCCGAATAACGCGAACCCGCATTGGTCAGGCCGTTGCGAATCGCGCCCGCCGCCACGGTGAAGGCTCCCGTGAACGTATCCTGGGCGCCGATTTCGAGCACGCCGTTGCCGAGCTTGGTGATGCCGCCGGTGGAGTTCACCACGCTGCGAAGAAGGAAGCCGCGCTGGAGCGGAGCAATGTCGGTGACACCGTTGGCGTTGATCGTGGCGACGCTGATGGTGTTGGCACCGCTGCCGAAGTCGACGCGACCTTCGATGAAGGCGATGGTGCCGATGTTCGAGGACGTGGCGACGATACCGGAGCTGCCGATGGTCAGGACGCCAGTGGAACCCAGGCCGGTCGACGTGGCCGTCGAGAACGTCTGGACGGTCGGGTTGCCCGTGCCGCCTTCGTTATTGAAGACGAGGCCGGCGAGGGTGTTGTTGCCGAAGAGGTTCAGCGTGGAGCTGCCATTGAGGGTGACAACGTTCCCTGCGGCGATCTGTTGGGAAACGGAGTTGGTCGACGAACCCATGGTGACCGTCGCGTTGTTGATCACGAGGCCGTTGGCAGGATTGGCAGCCAGCGGGATGACCGATCCCGTCGCGGAAGCGAGCAGGTTGAGGGTGCCGCCGTTGAGCGTCGTGCCGCCGGTGTAGCTGTTATTTGTGTCGGTCAGCGAAATCGCACCGCCGCTGGCGTTGAAGACCGCGCGCACCGAGGACCCGCCATTGTTCGGGTTATCGATGATGCGCGAGTTGATGGTCAGCGTGTTGGCGCGATTGTAAATATAGAGGTTGCTCGGCGTTGTCGGCGTGAGGCCGCCCGCGGTGAGGCGGCCGGAATCGACCGAGCCACCGATGCTCTGGTTGTTGTTCGGCCCGATGAGACCGCCGCTGGTCAGGTTCAGGGTATCCGTCGCGGTGGTGAACGTGATCGCGATGTTCGAACCCGTCATGCTCAACGCATTCAGCGTGGCGCCGCCGTTGGGCACGGCCGCCGACGCGGTGAGGCGGGCGTTGAGGGTGGAGTTGTTGCCTGGGGCGATGGTGCTCAGGTCGTAGGTCAAGGCGCCGGTCGAGGTGCTGACCGGAGCGAGCGCGGCCACGCCGAGGCCTGGGATGTAGGTGGCGAAATCGTTGCCCACGATCGCCCAGCCGCCGATGATGTTGTTCGTCAGGCCCGCACCCACAGTCGAGGACGAGACCCCGTTGAGGGTGTTGATGAGGATCCGCGGATTGCTGCCAATGAGGCCCAGCGTGGCGTTGAAGTTGACCGTCGCATCGCCATTCTGCGTGAGGCTGGCGAGGGTGAGGTCCATCGAGCTGACGCCCGTGCCACCGATGGTGGGCGTGAAGACGTTGTAGCCCTGGGCCAGGGTGACGGCTCCGATGGTCTCGGAAGACGCCGCCTGGGCGCGGCCATTGATCGTAAACGTGCCCCCGCGCATCGTGATCGGCGCGGCGTCGTTGATGCGATCGGCCACATTCGTCCCGTAGTTCGCGTTATTGTCGACGGTCAGGGTCGCGTAATCGATCTCGATGCCGGTCGTGCCACTGAGCTTGGCGCTATCGCGCAGGACGGTGGTGCCGCCGCTGATGAGAGTCAGGCCAACGTAGGTATTGTCGCTCTCCAAGGTCAGGGTGTTCTGACCGGAACGGGTGAAGTTGACATTGCCCGTGATGGAACCGGCCCAGATGCGGCTGGTATTGTCCGCGTTGACTACAAGGTTGCCGGTGCCCGTGCTGCTGGTGACGGTGCCACCCGAATTCGGGACCGCGCCATCGGTGAAGAGGCCTTCGACCTGCTGCGAGTTGCCATTCAGATCCAGCGTCCCGCCCAGCCCGATTTCCATGAAGTTATTGGCCAGGAGGGTGTTCTTGCCACCGTTGAGCTTGATCGTGCCCTGGTTGATGACCGTGAGGCCGGACATCGAGTTGGCGCTCATGGAGGTGAGGCCAGGGATGAGGGAAAGCGGAGTGCTCAGCGTCAAGGTGCCCGCGCCCGCCTTGACCAGGCTGATGGCGCCGTTGGTCGTGCCGTTACCGCCGTTGAAGAGGCTGGTGACGGTCAGGTCGCCGATGGTCCAGAATTCCAGCGGCGAGAAGCCGTTCGTCTGGTTGATGATACCGCCACTAATGCCACCGTTGCCCGACTTGGCGAGGATACCGCCGCTGGCAAGGTTCAGCGAGATCAACGGGCTGATCGTGACCTGGCCGCCGCTGTCCATGGTGAGGGAGTTGGGCGCGACTGACGCGGTGACATTCACGTTGCCATTCAGATGCTCGTTCACGTTGGCCACAAATGCCGCGTTCAAGGTGGACATTTCGTTGGCGCTCAACTGGCGCAGGATCGCCGTGGTACCCGCCGCGCCGGCGACCGTGTCGCCGGTCGCAAATTGCGCCGTGGCGCCGGTCCCGGTATCGCTGGTTTCGAGGATGGCGTAGGGAAGGATGCTCTTGGTGGTAGTGTTGGTCGCACCGGTGGAACCGTCGATCGCGAAGCCGTTGGTGGCGTTGGTGTCCTGGATGGTCGCTATGCCGGGGCCCGCCCCCGTGCCGAGGCTCGTGCCGCGGAACAGAATCGAGGTGCCACTCGGGGTGGTGCCGCTGTTTTGGGCGCCCGCCGGCACGTTGGACGAGCCGGTGAAGACGAGATTGGCCTGCTCACCGGATTGCGCGGTAACGGTGATCACCGAATAGCCGCGGTTCAAAGTCGGCACCGCGAGCGTTTCCAAGGTATTGCCGCTGGTGTTGCCAACGAGGGTGAAGTTACCACCGACCATGGTCAGCGGACGCGAACCCAGGCGGTTGTTTGTCGGGGTCAGCGAGTTGTCGTTGACCACCAGGGTGCCGCCCGGATTGACCGTCGCCGCGATACCATTGCCGCCAGTGAGGGTACCCGCACCATTCAGCGAAACGGTGCCCGCGAAGATGGTCAAGTTGCTGGTGAAGATGATCGGGTTGGCCGTGGTGATATTCAGCGTGCCGGTGCCGTGCTTTTCCACGCTGAAGTATTGATTCGCCGTGGGAGTGGCCGAAGTGAGGCTGCTGTTCAGGTTGATGATACCGCTACCGGCGGTGTTGAAGACTTCCGCGTGGGCGGTGACGGTGACATCGTTGATGCCGCCGTTGATGTTCAGCACCGCGCCGCTGTCCACGCCGATGGCGTTATCCGCGCTCTTGGTGATCTGGCCAGTGATCGTGCTGGTTCCGGCAACGCCTTCCACCTGACCACCGAAGTCGAGACCGCCGAACTTCACGTTCGCGGTGCTCGCCAGGACGATCGGGTTGGCGATCGTGACGTTGTTCAACTGCAGGGCCGCGCCAGCCACCGCCGGCGTGATGGTGATGACGCTCGTCGAAATACCCGCCGCGTTGCTGTTGCTGAGACGCACCGCGCCGGCATTGATGAAGATGCCGCCGTTCCAACCGGAGGCGGTGTTGTCCGCTGCCAGTTCGAGCACGCCGTTGTCGTTCTTGTAGAGCGCATCGCTCGGCGCGCTCATGCCGAAGGCGGTGTTCAAGGTGAGGACGTTACCCACCGTCACTTCAAAGGCGTTCGACGCCTGGTTCAGCGTGAAGAGGCGCGACGAGGCGAAGGTGCCGGTCGCGCGGAAGCCCGCGCCGGTCTGGGCGTTCACGTTGAGGAGCACGGAGTTGTGCGAATCGCCGAGGGCGCCGTCGTTCGAAACGGAAAGCACGCCCTTGCGGATTTCCACCTTGGAACCCACACCGCCGAAGCTGTTGCCCACGTTCGAGAGCACCAGCGTGCCGTTGCCGGATTTCACGATGCCGTCCCCGGCCCCGACGACCGGGCCGGTGAGAATCAAACCCTGCGTCACATTCGACGCGGTCGCGTTGGCGACGGTGAACGTCGGCGTGCCGGTGAGGGTGGTCGTGCCAGTGATCTCGAGGCCGTAGCCGCTGTTGTTGGTCAGTGCCAGGGTGTTTGTCCCAATCGTCAGACCGGATTTCTGGAGCGTCTTGTTCAGCGCGGTGATCGCACCACCGGAGTGGTTGATGGCGATTGCCGTGTTGCCGGTGATGCTGATGGGACCACCGAGGTTGACGTTCTCGGCCGTGCCGAGCGTATTGCCGTCACCGCTGATCACCAAGCCACCGCTGATCTGCAGGGTGCCGAGGTAGTTGCCGACGTTGAGGACGCCGAGACCCGATTTGTTGATGACGTCGCTGATCGTGGAGCCGATCACGTTGGCGATATTGACCGTCAACTGCGGAGCCGTGATCGTGGCATTCCACGTCGAGGGCAGAGTGGTATTGCCGTTCAGGTTCAGGATGGCCGCCGCACCATTGGTCGTGCCATTGAAGGTCGTGTTGCCCTGGAAGACGATGTCGTTGGCGATGTTGCGGACTGCGACGTTGGAGATCAGCGAGGTGCCGCTGGCCATCGTCAATGTGCCGGTGCCGAGCGGGCCGGAGGTCACCGGACCCGAACCCGGAGGCGTGCTATCCGCGGCGAGCAACAGCCCGCCCTGGCTGATTGTCACACCACCGGTGAAGGTGCTCTGGCCGCCGAGCTGCAGAACGCCGCTGCCGGTCTTCACGATGCCACCGTTCTGGATGACCGAATTGATGATCAAGCCGGCCTGCCACGGAGCTACGTCCACAGTATTGACCAGGGTCGGATTGACGACGATCGAGAAGGTGTTGCTGCCGTTGAGGTCCAGCGTGCCGGTGCCGATGGTGGCGATGCCACCCACGTTCGACGGGCTGGACGTGATGCTGCCAGTGAGCGTGAGGACGCCGGTGGGCGTGACCGTGGAGGCGCCGCCGCCGTTGTTGTTGAACGTCAGGCTGGTCAACGTGTTATTGCCCGCGAGCGTGAGGGTGCCAGCGCCGTTGATCGTCACTGCCTGCGACGTAATCACGCCGCCGGTCTGTTGAATCACCGTGCCGCCATTGATGGTCAAACCGCCGCCCGGCAGGACGCCGCCGCTGGCGATCTGCAGGCTGCCCGACGAGCCACCCGTCCAGCCATTGACCACGGTGCCGCCGCTGTAGGTATTCACCCCAGCCAGGCTGAGGACGCCGGTGTTGTAGCTGGTGTAGACGAGTCGCACCGCATCGCCAGTCGCCGCGTTGTCCACGATCGCGGAGTTCATCGTCGTGGTTGCCGCACCGGTCTGCTGGAAGATCAATTGCGCCGTGCCGGTGCCGGTCGCCACCGTGCCACCCGCAGTGATCATGCCATTCCCCACCGCACTGCCGATCAAGGAAGTGTTGGCGCCATTCTTCAGGAAGCCGCCCGAGGTCAGGTTCAGCGTATCGGCATTATCCGTGAAGGTCAGGTTCTGGTTGGCGCTCGTCGTGAAGTTCAGGGCGTTCAGCGCATAAGTGCCCGCCGTACCCACTCCGCCGATGTCCGGAATGACGAAGTTGTTGCTGCTGAGCTTGACGTTGAGCGTCGCGCCGCCGAGCACCGGCAGGCCGGTCGAATCGTAGTTCGGCGCACCAACCGCGCCGAGAGGCGCCAGGCCGAGGCCGGGCACGTAGGTCACGAAGTCCGCGCCACCGTTAACCAGCCAGCCGCCACGATCCCCAGGCGCGCCGCCCGTGACAAGGTTGTTCACCAGGGTCGGAGCCGAGGTGAAGAGGATGCGGCTCGCGTTACCGAGCTGACCGTTGCCGTTGTTGATGTTCAACGTGCCGTTGTTGATCCGCGTAATGCTGGCGAAGGTGAGGTCGACCGATTGCACCCCGGTGACCGTGCCGGTGGTGGCGTTGATGTTGCTGCCGCCCTGATCGATAGTCAGCGCACCCAAGGTCTCCGAGGAGGCCGTTTGCGAGCGACCGGTGTAGACGATGACACCGGAGCGCATGGTGATTGGCGCGCTATCGTTGATCCGGTTGGTACTGGTGAACAAACCGGAGTCGGTGATGCTCAACGAGCCGTAGCTCAGGGTCACGGAACTCGTGCCCGTCAATGCGCCGCCGTCTGTCAGCGTGAGGGTACCACCGGTGACGATGGTCGGGCCCGTGTAGCTGCTCGAGTTGACGAGCGTCAGCGTACCGGCCGTTCCCGCCTTGATCAGAGAGACAGCCCCAGTGATCTGGCCACCGAAGGTCGTGCTGGCCGCGGAATTAGTCACCAGCGTGGCACTGCCCCCGGTGGTGGTGATGATGCCACCACCCGCACCGACGCCCGCACCTGCCGACTGGCTGGCAAGGTTGCCGACATATTGCGCGGTGCCGTTGAGATCCAAGGTACCGCCGTTGTTCACGACGAGGCCATTGTTGAACAGCAAGGTGTTGGTGCCGCCGGCCAATTGCATCGTCCCGCCCTCCACCGTGGTATTGCCGCTGACATATTGCTGCTGGGTCAGGACGAGTGAGCCCGGGAGCGCCTTGGTCATGCCTCCCGTGCCGGAGAAGCCGGAGGAAACGCTGAGGGTGGTTCCATTGGCCACGTGGATGAGGCCTTCGGTGGCGCCCAAGGCCACGACCTGGACGTCGAGGCTGTTATTGCCGGCCTGGTTCAGGACCGCGCCGCTGGTCAGCGTGAGGGTCGTGGGCACGACACCATCCACCGAGTCGACCGAAAGACCGCCATTCAAGGTCAGGGCATTCAGGGTCTGAGAGGTCGGGACCGTATTGGCCGTCGAAGTCGTCGCTTTGTAGGTATCCGTCGCGGCCGTAGTGGAGATATCCGTCGCCGAGGAATAACCCGCGAACGGAGTCAGCCCGGTCGAGGCGTTGTAAGTCGCGAACTCGTTGCCGTTCGTGGTGACGCGAGCCAGGATGCCCGTGGTCGCCGGCGACAACGTGGGTGCGGTCGTAAAGGTGATCTTGTTGCTCGCCGTGCCAAACGTGCCGGTCACGTTCAGTGCACTGCCGGCGCCGCCGCCGCTCGTGAAACTGGCAAAGGTCAGTGTATTGTTGCCGCCGAGCGAATCATCGATATTGATCGTCGAACCGCCCGAGTTCAGCGCGAGAGCGCCCATCACTTCCGTGGACGAGGTGGCCGACACCTTGTAGTTAAACACGCCCGCTTCCAAAGTCAGCGGACGTCCGGAGAACCGGCTCGTGGTCGCCGCGGTATCATCCACGGACAGGACACTGCCTTGCGAAACCGTGATGAGGCCTGTGCCCGCGGTCTTCACTCCCGCTCCGCTGATGCTAAAAGTGCCGTTGCGAATGTTGATCGGCGGTGCAAAGGCCGCGCTGCTGTTCGTGGTCAGGTTGACCGTCGTGGGATCGCCCGCCGCATCACCGAGGATGTTGAAGGTGTTGTACCCAGGCAGGGCCGTTTGCAGGTTAATGGTGCCGCCGCCGGTAAAGGTCACCGAATTCCCCGCCGTCCAGGTCCCGGTGATGTTGAGGGTCGCCCCTACATCCGCACCGACTGTGGTGGAATCGCCGCTGGTCTGGGTGATCGCGCCACTCCAGGTGTTGTTGCCGGAAACGCTTTCGATCACGCCGCCGCTATTGATGCCGCCGCTCCCCGTCGCATTGACCGTCAGCGCGTTGGCCACCGTGATGCCGCCCGTCAGTTGGACCGCGCCACCGACCGCGTTCGTAATATTCACCGTGGCGCCGCCCAGGTTGTTGGCAGCGTTGAGCAGAATGGCGCCGGCGTTGATGCTGAAGATACCGGTCCAACCGGTGTTGTTCACCCCGCTGGCGAAGGAGAGGGTACCGTTGTCGCTCTTGGCCAGCGTCGCCGTCGGGTTGCTGTTGAGATCGAAAGGCGCATTGAGGGTCAACGTGTTGCCCGCGGTGACTTCGATGGCGCGCGTATTCGCCGTGTTCGTCAACTGGATCGTGTGATTCAGCGTGAACGTGCTCGTCGCCCGCAGGGTCGAGGTTGAGGTCAACGAATTCAGCAGGACCTTGTTCGTGGAGGTGCCGAGTTCGGCGTCCGCGTCCACGGAAACGACGCCCTGCTGGATGTTGACATTCCCCGTGAAAGTGTTGCCCGCATTGCCCAACACCACCGCGCCGGCGCCGGTCTTGATGAAGCCCGTGCCGCCGAGCACGCCTTCGAGATACAGACCCTGAACCACGTTCGAGTTGGTGGCATTCGCGACCGTGAAGGTCGACGTGTTGATCAACGTCACGTTATCGGACGACTGCAAGCCGTAGCCGTTGTTGTTGGTCACCGTGATGCCCAGGTTGGCGTTGTTGATGCTGGCGGGCGCGATGATCTTGTTCTGCGCCTGGTTCAGCGGCAGCGTGCCGCCCGCGCGACCCACCGCGATATTGGGGACGATTCCGGTATCGAAGATCACCGAGCCAGGGAGGCTGATCGTCTGCACGTCGCCGTAGCCGTCGCCATCGTTCAGCAAGGACACCGCGGTGCCTTGCATGACAAGATTGTCGGACACGAAGTTGCCGGTGTAACCGGCGGAGTTGAAGACCAGGTTACCGAGACCCGTGCGCGAAATGCTGGTGATGTTGCTGATGTTCGAGATCGGGCCCAGCAGGGCGACCGTCAGGAAAGGATTGGCAATGGACGCATTGATGGAGGTGGCGCTGCCGAAGCTCAGCGAGCCATTGAGCGACATCGTCGCGTTCGCGGCCGCATTCGTATCGAAGACCGGAGTGCCGTCCGCAAAGGTGACGCTGTTGCCGACCGACTGGCTGGCATTGACGAGCAGCGGCAATCCCGCACCCATCGTCAGGGTACCGGTGCCCAACGGCCCGGAAGCGAGGCCCGCCCCGCCTTGCGCCGGTACACTCGAAGCAGCGATAATCAGTCCGCCGGCATTGACCGTAACGCCACCAGCGAAGGTGCTGGCGTTGCCACCCAATTGCAGGAGGCCGTTACCGGTTTTGAGCAGCGAGACACTGTTGCCGATGATGGCCGAGTTAATGATCAACCCAGGCGCAATCTTCGTGTAGGTCTGGCCCCCGAGTTGGATCGCACCCACGCTGATCGTATCCGTGCCAGCCGCCAGGGCCAGCGTGCCCGTGCCGAGGGTCGGCGCGGTGGCCGCGTTGCTCGAGGTCGCGGTGATCGGCGTGGTCGAGGTGAGAGTTAGGATGCCGGTCGGCGTCACCGTCGGTCCGGCCGTGTCGCCGCCATCGTCGTTGAGCGTGAGGCTGTTGAGGGTGTTGTTACCCACCAAAGTCAAGGTGGAGTGACCGTTCATCGTCACGTTGCTGGTCGCAGCAATCTGGCCTTGATTGGTCACCATCGCCACCGTCGTGCCGGTGCCGGTGACGCCGCCGTTGATCGTCAGGTTCCCCGGAATCACCACGTTGGTGGAGCCGTTGGCCGTGGCCCCGCCGCTCAGGTTCAGAGTGCCCTGGTCGACCACCGTGCCACCGGAGTAGCCGTTGAAATTGGTCAGAGTGAGAGTGCCCGCGCCGGACTTGACCAGCGACACGGTACCAGTGCCGCCGATGGCGGTCGCAGCCGTATCCTGGATCGTGGAGTTGATCGTGACCGTGCCCTGGTTGTTGTAGACCACGAGTTCCGTACTCGTGCTGGCATTGGTGCCCGCGGTGAGAATGCCCGGAGTGGCCACCGAACCGATGTTCGAGTTGTTGGCGTTGTTGCTGCGCAATAAGCCGCCCATCTCCAAATCGAGGAGATCGCCGCTATTGGTGAAGAGCAGGTCATCCTGGAAACCACCGGACAGACGCAACATCGCCGCGACGGTCGTTCCCGCCGGCAGCGTCGTCGAGACGGCCACGGCCGAGTTGCCGCCCAGGTTCACGATCTTGCCGCTGCCGAAGGTGACGTCGTAGCCGGCGAACCCGCCAGTGCCAACCACCCCGATACCATTGGTGGTATTGTAGGCTGCATAGTCGCCGCTGTTGGCGATAGCCCACGGTCCCAGCACGCCGACGCCCAGCGCCGTCAAGGGAGAGGTAATAAAGATGCGGGGGTTGTTACCCGGAGCGCCGAGGGTCCCACCCGAGGCCGAGGTGTTCGAGAAATTGACGGTCGTGCCCGCGCTGCGGCTCAGGCTGGTCAGGGTCAATTCCGTCGTGGAGAAAGCGCCAGCCTGACCGGTGCTGCCCCAGGTGGAGTTGATCGAGTTGGCGCCTTCCGTCAGGCTCACCGCGCCGACTGTTTCCGCGGAACTCGAATCCACGCGACCGGTCAAGGTGAGCGTGCCACCGCGCATGGTGATCGGCGCGGAATCGCTGATGCGATTGGTGTTATCGATCTGCAGGCTGCTGTTGTTGCTCAGGTTCAGCGTGGCGTAATTGATGTCGATCGCACTCGTGTTCAGGATTGTGGCGTCGTTTTCCAGCGTGAGGGTGCCGGCCATGAGCACGGTGCGGCCCTGGTAGGTCTGGGCGCTTTCCAGCGCCATGGTCGAGTTCGTACCGACGCGGGCGAAGTTCAAGCCGCTGCCGGTGATCTGCCCGGCAAAGGTCGAACCGCCGTTGTTAGTGACGAGCCACGGACTGCCACTGCTTGAGGTCACCGTGCCGCCAATATTGGACAGGGTGCCTGGCGAGGACAGAGCGCCGACGTACTGCGTGTTGCCATTGAGGTCCACGGTCGCAGTGCGATCGATAGACAGGGTGGCGCCGCCGGCGTTGTAGATGGTGTTCAGGCCCCCGGCGAGATTCAGGGTGCCATCGACCACGTTAATCGTGCTGGTGAAGTACTGCGGAGCCGAGAAGGTCATCGAACCGGGCAGCGCCTTGGAGAAGGTCTGCGCGCCGGTCAGTGAGCCGGTCAGGTTGAGCGACGAACCGTTGGCCACCTGGAAGGTGCCGGTCGTGGTCAGGGCAATGTCCGGAACGCTCAGGGTATTCGCCCCGCCGTTGGCGAGGAAGCCGCCGCTGGTCACGGTGAGCACGGGGACGCCGGTGGCGCCCAGGGTCACTCCGCCATTAAGCATTACGGCGTTGACCGTCTTGGTCAGCGTTTCCGTGGTCCCGGTAGTGATCTTTAGCGTGTCGACGGCCGCCGCTCCGTCGATGTTATTGGCCGTGTTGTAAGCGCTGAAGGCGACGACGCCGTTGGTCGAATCGTAAGCCGCGAAATCGCTGCCGCCGATAAAGACGCGGGCCAGCACGTTGTTGCTGGCACCCAGACCGGTGCTGCTGGCAAACTTGATTTTATTCGTGCTCCCCAGGCCCGTCACACCATTGAGGTCGAGCGCCGAACCGGAGGCGCCGAAACTGATCGAGGCAAAGGTGAGGGTACCGCCGGTGCCCGAACTGGTGGTGATACGGAAAGGAGCACTGTTGACCGTCACCGCGCCGGCAATTTCTGCCGTGGTGCCCGAGCCGATGAAGTCGAGCGTGCCGCCCGAGACCGTGATGGCGCCCGCGTCCTGGAGGCGTCCCGCGGCGTTGTCCCCACCGCCGTTGTCGAGGCGGAGGATGCCGCCGGAATTGATCGCCACCGTGCCGGCATTCCAGGTGCCACCCGAGGTCCCGCTCAAGGTGATCAGACCACGGTTCGCCGTGAGGACACCCGTAGCGGTGTTGGTGCCGGTGAGCGAAAGTGTGCCGGTGCCAGAATAGGTCAGGGCTTGCGCGCCGGTGCCCGTCCCCACCACGCCGGTGATCGCGGTGTTTCCGGTGCCGGCGATGGTCAGGGTCGCCGCTGCGCTATTGGTGATTGAACCGGAGAAGGTGAGCGTGCCGGAGCTGAGGTTATTGTAGAGGGTCCGGCTCGCGTTGAGGGCCGCCGCGGCGCCGAACTCGATGTTGTTCGTGCCGATCACCGTCATGAAGTCGCCCTGCATATTGACGGGGTTGGCGATCTTATTGGTCGCACCACTGAGATCCGTGGAGGCCTGGATCACACCGCCATCCCAAGTGAAAACACCCGTGGTGGTGCCATTCGTGCCGCCGAGAGCGCCCACCTTGTTCAGAATGAGCGTGCCCTGACCGAGCACAGTGCCGCCGGTGTAGGTATTGGCCCCACCGCTGAGGGTGAACGTCGTGCCGTTCGCCATGCGGTAATCCATCTTGATGATGTTGGTCGTAACCGAGGTGTTGTCCTGAATAATGCCGTTCCAAACCGTCGAGCCGTTGCCACGGACGCTGATCGTCCGCGTGGCGTTGGTGCCAGTTTCCGCGTCAATCAAATTGCCGTTGATCGTCAGCAGCGCCCCGTTCTCGAGGTTGTTGCTGATGGTCTGGTCATTGGCGCCGGCCGCCTTGGTCACGTTCGAAGTGAAGGTGATGTTGTTCGAACCCTCGAACACTGCCGTCGAATTGTTGGTCAACGTGAGCGGCTTGGTGGTCGAGAGATCGCCCCCCCACGCCAGCAGCGCGCCGTTTTGGATCGTAATGGCCGCGGCGTTGCCGATCGCGTTGGCCGTCAAACCCAGCGTGCCGCCGTTGATGTTGATGTTGCCGGAGAAGGTGTTGGCTACGGAAGGATTGAGAATCCAGACGCCGCCATCGGCTTTCGTCACGGTTAACACGCCCACCCCATTGGTCAACTGGGAGGTGACCATGTTGTTATCCATGTTCGTGCCGCGCAGCTGCAATGTGAGGGTGCTCGTGCCGCCATTCGTAATGCTCGGCAAAACCAAGGCGCCGCTGCCCGAAGAATCGATTTGAATCGTCGCGGCGCCCGACGTGATGCTGATCGGCCGGGAGGGCGTTTCGCCAGGGCCAACGTAGAGCAGGTTGGCAGTGTTAGTGCCACTGTTGAAAACCAGGGAGCCACCGCTCGCGCCCAGGCTGCTAGACACGGTGCCGGTGCTGTTGCCAATGGACGAGACGGTCAGCGAACCGTTGGTGATGATGGTGTTGCCGACGTAGGTATTCGAATCACCCAGAATCAGGTTGCCGGCGCCGTTCTTGGTCAGGGTGCCACCCGCGACACCACTGATCACTCCGGAAACGGTCGCCTGGGTCTGGGCGGTACTGGTGTTGCTATTGGTATCGACCTGAATGGCGCGAGCCGCGCTGCCGAGGTTGATGTTGTTGGTCAGCGTCGTGCCGAAGAGAGCCGAAGAGGAACCGAAGTCGAGACCGGTCGGGTTGAAGGTCGCCGAACCCCAAGTGAGCGTGTTGCCGGAATCGAGGGTGATGTTCAACGGAGCGGTCGAGGCCGCGAAGCCGCTGACGCCGCCGGTCAATTGCACCTTCCCCGCGCCCGTGCCGAACGCGCGGGTAAAGTTGCCGGAGGTCTGGAAGACACCGCCGTTGAGAGTCAGGTTGCTGGTCGACGGCAAGCTGGAGCCGTCCACCGCTTCCAAGGCGCCGCTGCTGACAGTGGTGGTGCCCGTGTAGGAATTGCTCGTGCCGCCGAGGATCCAGTGACCCGTGCCCGTCTTGGTCACGGACAGGGCGCCACCCGTGGGATCGGCCAATTGCAGGTTGATCTGGTTGTCGCCGATGGAGTCACCCTGCAAGGTGAGGGTCTTGGCTCCCGTAGTGCTGTACGCGATTGCCCCCGCGTTGCTGAAGACCAGCGCGGCATTGTTGGCCACGCGAGCGGCCGCTACGACGTTGCCGTAGGTGCCCGACGAATCGAGCGTCGCATTGCCTTCCAAGGTGAAGAGACGATCCGTGGAAACCGACGGCGTTTGCGACGTCTGATAGATATTGGAGCCGGTCGTGGTGTCGCCGGTGTACTGCAGCGTGCCACCCTTGAAAATGAGGTTACTGGCCGCATTGCTCGAGGCGCCGATGGAGCTGGAGTGCCCGCCATCCGCCAGCGAAGTGACCTGCAAGGTGCCGGTGCGAATCACCGTGGCGCCAGTGTAGGTATTGAGACCGCTCAGCGATTGGACGCCCGATGCGCCATCCTTGATCACCGTCAACGCGCCGCCGCCGCTATTCTGGATGATGCCGGAGAAGTTCTGCGAGCCAGTGCTGGCGCTGTTGCCCAGAGAGATGGCGGAAGCCGTGGCACTTGTATTGTCGATCGTGCCGGTGCCCGCGAGCACGCCGATGATGGTGGTATTCAACGCCGACGCCCCGGTGTATGGAGCCAGCGAAGCGCCCGAATTATTTACGTCCAACACCGTTCCCTGACGCATGACCGCCAGCGAACCTGCCGCCGGACTGCCCAGCGTGGCCGCCGTGCCACCCGCCAGCTTGATCGTGCCTTCATCCAAAGTCAGGTTACCGGTGAAGGTATTGGTCCCACCAACGATCAGCATACCGTTGCCGGCCTTGGTTACAGCCGAGGAACTGCCATTGCCAATCGTCGAACTGACGGTCAGCGCATTCGCCAAACCGGTGCCGCCGGCTCCGCCAACCACGAAGACCAATTCCTGACCGGCAGTGGACGACGCGATATTCTGCGCGCCGCTAATCGTCGCGGCACCCGAGCTATTGTCGAAAAGGATGCCACCGAGCTGAGTCGCGGAGACGGAAGTAATCGTCAACGTGCCACCGAGCGCCAAGGTCGGAGTCCCGGTGATGCGGATGGAGTTCGCAGCCACACCAGCCGTCGTGGCGGTGGATGCATTGAGGACGTAGTCGTTCGCGGCGCCGCCGGTCGCGGTCGGCAGCGGGGTAACCGAATTCAACGCGGCGATGTTAGTGGCATTGGAAGGCGCGGCCACGAAATCGATCGAGCCGTTGGTCGGATTGGTAATGTAAGCGAAGCCACCGAGGATGCCGTTCGAAATGGCCGTCCCGGTCGGAGCCGTGACAAACTGGATGCCGGCGAGACTGCCCGCCGGAGCAAAATTGAGCGCCGCACCAGCCGAGCGGGTGCCAAACGTATTGAAGCTGAGGATATTGCTGAAGCCGCCATTGCCCGAATCCACCTGAACCTTGCCCGTGCCCGCCGTGGCGGTCAGGGCACCCATGGTCTGGGCCAGATTCGCGGTGAGGGTGGCAGCCGTCGGCGTGGCCAGCTCGAAAGTGCCGCCCGCGGCACCATTGCTCGCGCCGCTGTCGGCATTGAAGACGAGGTTGTTCGTCGTCGAGAACAGATTGCCGCCACTGGCACCGCTCGCCGCGGTGGGCTTGACCTGCAAGGTGCCGTTCGTGACCGTGACGGCACCAGTGAAATTGTTGTTGGCCCCGAAGGTCACATTGCCCGCGGCCATCGCGGTGCTGATGTTGTTGCTGATCGTCACCACCCCGGTCGCCGGAACCCAGCCAATCACGACGCCACCTGCATTATCACCGCTGACCGTCTCACCGATCGCGATGCCAGGTGTATTCGCCGCCACCGTAAAGGTATTTGTGTTGGTGCCACCACCGCTTACCCACGCGACACTCGCGCCCCCCGCGGCGTAGGAACTGGCAGCCGGATCGTACAGCCAGGTGCCGGAACCAATCTTCACCAGCGAGGTGGCACCGGACGAACTGCTATTAATCACGCCGGCAATTTCATTTGCCAGTGTGCTGCTGCCGCCGAGGTACAGGTTTTTGGCGCCCACACCGCTCGCTCCCACCGCACTACTGAAGACCAGCGGTGTGGCTCCGGTTTCGTTAGCCAGGACCATGCCTGCACCCGTCGAACCCGGGAGATTGAGGACCTTGGACGTCGTCTCACCTGCGCCGCGATAATCCAACGCGCCAAAGGTAGCGCTATTACCCAACTGCAGCGCCCCGCCATTCGTGCCATTCAGAAGGTTATTGATCGTGGCTGTGGCCCCCAGGATCTGCAGCGTGCCACCCTGAACGAACGTGCTGCCATTGTAGGTGCTCGCGCTCGCCGCGGTGATGTTCGCGCCAGTCAGCGTGAACGTGCCGTTGCCAGTTTTGACGAACTGGATATTTCCCGTGCCCGCCGTCCCCGGTTGCAATATGTAACCGGTGAGCAACATGTCGCCGTTGCCGCCGAAGGTCACGTTGCGCACCGAGCCTTCCGTCGCCCGGGTGATGCTGGCATCGATCTTCACCGTCCCGTTGCTGTTGTTATTGACCGCTAGCGTGCCGCCAGTCGCCAAAGTAATCAATCCCGTGGCCCCAGTGCCAGTAAACGAGGCACCGATCCCATCGATACCGCTGACGTTCAGCGTGCCGTTGGCATCAAAATCCATCGCCCCGAATTGGATCGCCTGGTTCAACGCCGAACCACCGACAGCCCGGCCTACAACCAGTGTATTGTTACCATTGCCGCGAAGGCGGAAGCTGCGGTTGGCAAAGTCACTGGTGGAATCCGTGCGCACTTCCAAAACGCCGCCGTTGAAGTCCACCGCCCCTTGGCTAGTCGTAGCCACAGTGCTGTTGCCGAGCTGCGCGTTAGCGTTCACGCGGACCGTGCCGCTATCGAGACGAACCGTTTGGAGGAAGTTGTTGTTCGTGTTGGTCAACGTCAGCGTGGTGCTGATGGTGTTGCCCGTCTTAATAAAGCGATCGGTGCTGGTATCGAAGCCCGTCACCTGGTCATTGATGATCCAGTTGCCGTTGCCGTAAAACACGCTGCCCCCGCCAGTGCCGATCGTGAGCAGCCCGCCACTCAACGTGGTATTGCCAAAAGCCGAAACCAGGCGCGTTTCGGAAGCGGCACTTCCCACGGTGACGTCCGCGGTGAAAGTATTGTTACCAATGCTGACAAGGGCCCCGCTGGAGTTCGCCGCATCCGGACCGCGCCCGAGGAGGCTGATCTCGCGATTGAACGTCGTCCCCGCCAAACCACCCTGCAGCACGAGCTGACCGCCGCTGTAGCCCGGGTTGCCAGTGCCGGCAATACCCGTGACCGCAATCGTCGTCGTCCCCATGCCCAATTGGGCGACATTGGTGATGACCACCGAGCCATCATTGATGGTGAAATCCCCGCTAAGGCTATTGGAGTTGTTCGTCAGCACCAGCGTGCCGCGACCCGTCTTGACGAAGCCCGCCGATCCCGAGAGGAGCGAGGCAATCGTGTCCCGCGACCACGGAGCGACGTTGACCGCCGAGGCGCCACCGGTCGACGTGCCGTCCAGATTGATCGTCCCGCCCGAGAGCAAATAACCTGAGGTATTGAACGCCAAGACCCCCGCGTCGATCGTGCCGCTCACCGTGACCGTCCCCGCGGTGCCGGTGAAGAAAGCCGTATCAAACGCGTTGGTGCTGTTGCTCCACGCCACGTCCCCCAACGAAACCCCGTCCCACCACAGCGAGGTGCTGGTATCCCAAGTTCCCGGGCCGCCGAGACCGGCGCCGGAGCTGATGACATCGCCCGATGCGTTGCCGTCGGCATCCCAGTACAGTGTGCTCGCGTGCGCGACTTTCGACGCACCCAGGGTCAGCGCGGTGGAGAGCACGAGCCAGGAGGAAAGGCGGCGAATGAAGAACCGGGAGGGTTTGGCGCCTTTACGGAATTTGGCAGCGGTTGACGTGTACATATTTGGGGATGTGCGAATACGGGGCTTCGAGAGACGGGGGGGGTGGGGGACTGGACACTAATTGACGAACGGGATGTAACGGCTCGTATGGGGCGGGTCAAAAAAAATTTACAGATAAATTCTTCATTACGTAAGTTCCCTCGATTGACAGCCACCAAACCACCGGCGTCATCTGTCATTTTTTTCGCCACAAGAAGGCTACATTGGAGCCAAAAAACGCGGCCGAAAGTGCCGGTTTTTCTCTGAAAATTCCACCCCTGACAGCAAGTCCTCGCCCAGCTGTAATGGTTTTTCCTGACCCTCCACTCGCCATTTTGATAGCATATTTTATACCATAAAATTAACACCTAAACGGAATAATCCGTGTTAGTGCGTATATTTCACACTGTAAAACATCCATCGGTTCCGTCTTGTTTTTATCGCCATTTGTCTCTTTTGCATTCGCGCAAATTTGCGAACTTCACCCATCCACTCGGCTGTCGGCCTCCGATATTACCGGTCCATTACGCCGGAAGGAAACGCATCTCCGCGGATTTTCCCAATTGGGTGTTGGCTGTTCGACAGTGGATGTTGGATGTTCCGCCCTTCCTCCACCGTGGCCGCCCTCACCCCCCAGCAAATCTTCGATCTCGCCAGACGACACCATCATGAGGGGCGTTTCGCGGAAGCGACGGCGTTGTGCCACCAGTTGTTGTCCGTGTATCCCGGGAATGCCAGCACGCTGCATCTGCTCGGGGCCATTGCCTTCCAGGCCGGTTCGCCCGCCGAAGCGGAGCGGTGGCTGCAGCAGGCGATCGCGGCCAATCCCGCGGATGCCGCTTACCACAATGACCTCGGCGACGTGTGGCAATCCCAGGCGCGCTATGCCGAAGCGGAGGGGTGCTACCGGCAGGCGTTGCGCCTGCAGCCACGATCCGCACCGATCCAGAACAATCTTGGAAATAACTTCAATGCGCAGGGCCGCCTCGAGGAAGCCATCACGGCCTATCGCCAGGCCCTGCAGCTCGAGCCCGGTTTTGCGGAAATCCACAGTAATCTCGCCACGGTGCTGCGGCGCAAGGGCGCGTTGGACGAGGCCATCGCCACGCTGCGACGCGCCATCGAACTGAAGCCCACCTACGCGATGGCCTACAACAATCTGGGTCACGCGCTGCTCGACAACCGCCAGGTGCCCGAAGCCATCGCAGCCCTGCAGCAGGCAATCGCCCTTCAGCCGGATCTCGCCCTCGCGCACAACAATCTCGGCACCGCCTACAAGTCTCTCGGGCAAGTCGACGAGGCCATCGCCTCCTACCGGCGCGCCCTGGATCGCGACCCGACACAGGTGCTCGCGCTGACCAACCTGGCCAACGAACTCGACCAGATCGGCGAACGCGCAGCCTCCCTCGCGCTTTACGAGCGCGCCATCGCATCGCCGCGCTGCTCGTCCGCCGCGCACAGCAATTACCTCGCGGTCCTGCACTTCGGCGCAGAGATGACCCTCGCGAAAATCGCCGAGGCCCACGCCGCCTACGACCGCCGCTTCGCCGAACCCCTGCGCGCTTCGTGGCAGCCGCACACCCACTCGCGCGAACCCAATCGCAAGCTGCGCCTTGGTTTTCTTTCGCCCTATTTCGGCATCCACCCCGTCGGTTTCTTCCTCGTCCGCCCGCTGGAAAATCTCGACCGATCGCAGTTCGAAATCGTCTGCTATCACGACGGCACCAAAGACGACCCCCTCACCGCCCGCCTGCGGGCCTGCGCCACGGACTGGCATGGCGTCCACGGAAATTCCGATGGACAACTGGCGCAGCGTATTCGCGAGGACCAAATCGACATCCTCTTCGATCTCGCCGGTCACACCGCCGGCAATCGACTGCTCCTCTTCGCGCGCAAACCCGCGCCGATTCAAATCACCTGGCTGGACTACGTGGGCACCACCGGTCTGGCCGCAATGGACTACATCGTCGCGGACGCGCGCCAGATCCTGCCGGAAGCCGAACCCTTCTATCGCGAACGCGTGCTGCGCATGCCGGACGATTACATTTGTTTCGACCCTCCGCTGGAGGCCCCACCGGTGGGTCCATTGCCAGCGGCCGCGAATGGCTTCGTGACCTTCGCCAGCTACAACATCGTGCCCAAGACCACCGGGCAAACGATCGAGCTTTGGAGCCGCATTCTGCGCGAATTGCCCGAAGCGCGATTGACCTTGGGCAATCGCGGATTCGGCACACCGGCCGCAGTCGAGCGCGTGCGGAAGCGATTTGCCGAACGCGCCATCGATCCCAGCCGGATTATTTTTCAAGGCTGGGTCCCGCGCGCCGAGCTGCTCGCCGCCTACAACCAGGCCGACATTGCTCTCGACACCCTCCCCTACAACGGCGGCCTAACCACTTGCGAAGCAATGTGGATGGGCGTCCCGGTTGTCACCTGCCCCGGCGAAACCTTCGCCAGCCGGCACGGTCTGGCCCATCTCACCGCCGCCGGTGTTCCCGAAACCATCGCGCGTGATCCGGACGATTACGTGAAAATCGCCGTCGACCTCGCGAGGGATCTTCCGCGACTCGCCACCCTCCGGGCCGGCTTGCGCGAGAAGCTCGCCTCTTCCCCGCTCTGCGATGGAGAACGATTCGCGAAGAACTTCGGCACGCTCCTGCGCTCGGCCTGGCGGCGTTGGTGCCAGGAGGAGGCTTCGTTTTGAGAGGATCTCCATGCCGCTGATGACTGCCCAACAAGCCCTCAACCTGGCCATGGATCGCCATCGCGCCGGTCAGTTCGCCGAGGCGGAAACGATCTACCGGCAACTGCATGCCTTGCATCCGGATAATGTGGATATCATCCACCTGCTCGGCATCGTCGCGGGAGACACCCGTCGCTATCCGGAGTCCATCGAATGGATGAAACGCTCCATCGCCGCACAGCCCCAGGTGGCCCGCTATCGCAGCAACTACGGAGTCATCCTGCTCGATTGCGGCGAGCTCGAGGAATCGGCCAGCCAATTGGAAACCGCGCGGCAACTCCAACCCGGGAACGCCGATATCCACTTCAATCTCGGAAATACCCGTAGCCGCCAGAAGGAGTGGGAACCCGCCATGGACGCTTACCGTCAGGCTCTCCAGTTGAATCCGCGCTACCTGAAAGCGTGGCTGAATCTTGGCATGGCGCTGCATTCCGCCAACCGTCCCGAGGAAGCCATCGCCATGTACCAGGAAGCCCGCCGCGTGCTGCCTTTCGAATACTCGTTGGCGGCCAATCTCGGCAATCTCCTCGGTGCGCAATGCCGGCTGGACGAAGCGATCGAAGCCTATCAGGCCGCCGTCGAGCTTGCGCCGCAGAGTTTCGTCACCCTCAACAATCTCGCCATCCTGCTCAAAGACCGCGGCGAGATTGCCGAATCCCTGAACGTCCTTCGGCAGAGCCTCGCCGTGGAAGCGAACGCCGACGTGCACAGCAATCTCATTTTCAATCTACATTTCGACCCCGACGCCGCTCCCAGCGCCATCGAGGAGGAAAAGCGTCTCTGGAATGCGCATTTCGCCGTTCCTCTCCGCTCCGCGCGGCTTCCCCACGTTCGCGATCGTTCCCCCGAGCGCCGCCTGCGGGTCGGCTACGTCTCGGCCGACCTGCGCAACCACGTGGTGGGTAGAACGCTGCTCCCCATCTTCGAAGCTCACGATCCCACGCAGGTGGAGTGTGTCTGCTATGCCAGCGGCCAGACAGACGCAGTGAGCCAGCGCTTTCAGGCCAAAGCCCATCTCTGGCGCGATATGGAACACTGGAGCGACGATCAGCTCACCGAGCAAATCCGCACGGACGGCATCGACATCCTCGTCGATCTCAGCCTGCACACGGCGTATCACCGCCTGACCGTCTTCGCCCGCCGACCGGCGCCGGTCCAGGTTTCCTGGCTGGGCTACCCCGGGTCGACCGGGGTCGAGACGATCGATCATTGGCTCACAGATCGTTTCCTCTCCCCGCCCGACCTCGACCTCCCGGAAAACGCCGATGGTCCGATTCGTTTACCCGATGCCTGGTGCTGCTACCCAGCGCCGGAAAGCTCTCCCGAAGTCACCGACCTGCCCTCCGCGCGCACCGGGCAGATCACCTTCGGGTGCTTCAATAACTTTTCCAAAATCAATGAGCGTGTCCTCCAGCTCTGGGCGCGGATTTTGCAGGGAGTTCCCGACTCGCGACTCATTCTGCTGCTCAAGACGGGAGCGCATCGGGAAAAGACGCTCGAGGCGATTCAACGGCACGGCATCGCCGCCGAGCGACTGGTGTTTCACGATTACGAACCCGCCTCCCTCGAGCGCAGTGCCAGCCACTTTCTGCAGCGATACGCGCAGGTGGATATCGCCCTGGATCCTTTTCCCTATAATGGAATGACGACCACCTGCGATGCCCTGTGGATGGGGGTGCCGGTGATCGCACTCCGCGGCACCCTCGGCATCAGCCGCGCCTCCTTCAGCTTGCTGGCTAATCTCGGCCTGCCCGAATATGCCGTCGCCTCGGAAGACGAGTATTGCGAAACGGCCGTCGCCCTCGCCGGCGATCGCGACCGCCTTGCGCACCTCCGCGGCACGCTCCGCGATCGCGTGATGCGCTCTCCCCTGCTCGATCCCGCGCGCTTCGCCCGCCATCTCGAAGCCGCCTACCGGGAGATGTGGGGCGATTGGTGCCGGTCGCAGGATTAGGACATTTTAAACAAACTGTAGTCGCAGTGTGGGCGGGACCGGAGAGCTGCCCTACTACTTCCGAGACGAAGGCCCTTTTCCATCACCCCGGCCAAATTCTTCACCACTTTAACCACTCTAAGGATTTCGTTAGCGATGGATAGTGCTCGGACATAAGCTTTTGAGCGTTCCGCATGCACCCGCACCCCAGCAAAAGTATCCTGCTCGCCGCCGCCATTTTCCTACCGGCCCTGGCTTTCGCCGAGCCGCATGAATTGACTCTGGAGCGCGACGTGCGCCCCATCCTCAAGGAGCACTGTTTTCACTGCCACGGTGAGGGCGAAAAGCTGAAGGGCGGCGTGGACCTGCGCCTGCGACGCTTCATGGAAAAGCCGACGAAGGACGGTGACAAGGTCATGGTCCCCGGCAAGCCCGAGGAGAGCGAGATGCTTCAGTTGGTCCGCGATGGCGACATGCCGGAGAAGGGCAAGAAGCTCACCCCTGCGGAAATCTCTACTCTCGAGCAATGGATCGCCCAAGGCGCGAAGACGCTGCGCCCCGAACCCGAGCAGGTACCGAAGGTGTGGATCACCGAGGAGGAACGCGAATACTGGGCCTTTCAACCGATCCGCCGCGGCAAGGTGCCGCAGCTCAAGAACGCCGCCGACGTGGCCCGTGTGCGCACACCGATCGATGCCTTCCTCCTCGCGAAGCTCGAGCAAAAGGGCCTCACTTTCAGTCCCGAGGGCGGACAAGCAGACCCTTCTGCGCCGGGTGACGATCGATCTCACCGGCCTGCCGCCCACGCCCGAGGAAGTCGCCACCTTCCTCGCCGATGACGCGCCCGATGCCTACGAGCGGCTGGTCGATCGCCTGCTCGCCTCGCCGCACTATGGCGAGCGTTGGGGGCGCCACTGGCTCGACATCGCCGGCTATGCGGATTCCGACGGTTATACCGACTCCGATCCCGCGCGATTGTGGGCGTATCGCTATCGCGACTATGTCATCCGCTCGATCAACGCCGACAAGCCGATCGACGAATTCATCCGCGAACAACTCGCCGGCGATGAAATGGTCAAGCAGCCCTACAAGAACCTTTCGCCGGGCGACATCGACAAGCTCACCGCCACCGCTTTCCTCCGCATGGTGCCCGACGGCACCGCCGCCGCCGCGACCGGCGAACAGACCGTGGCGCGCAATGCGGTGGTCAGCGAGACGCTGAAGGTCGTCTCCTCCACGCTCTTCGGCCTCACCGTGGGTTGCGCGCAGTGCCACGACCACAAGTACGACCCCATCCCGCAGGTCGATTACTACCGCCTGCGCGCCATCTTCGAACCGGGCTTCGATCTCGAGCATTGGCGCACCCCCAATGCGCGCCTGATCTCGCTCATGACCGACGAGGAGCGCGCCAAGGCCGCCGCTGTCGAGAAGGAGGCCCAGGTCGTCGAAACCGAACGCAAGGCCAAGGAGAACGAATTCATTGAGAAAGTGCTCACGTGGGAGTTGGAAAAGAAGCCCGAGGAATTGCGTGAACCGCTCCGCACGGCCTATCGCACCGAGGCCAAGAAGCGCACGCCTGAACAACTTAAGCTGCTCAAGGAACACCCGACGATCAATCAACTCAGTCCCGGCTCGCTCTATCTCTACGACCGCACTTACGGCACGAAGCATCAGGCCGAGTTGAAGGTCTTCAGCGACAAGGAGGCGGAGATTCGCAAACGCAAGCCGGCCGAGATCTTCATCCCCGCTTTCACCGAGACGGCCACGGCGGCGAAGACGCCTCCGCCGACCTTCGTTTTTTCACGCGGCGATCCGCAGCAACCGAAGGACAAAGTCGAGCCAAGCGATCTCACGGTGCTCACCACTTTTCATCCGAGCAACATCCCGGATTCCACGCCGGCGCAACCGACCACCGGCCGCCGCCTGGCCTTCGCCATGAGCGTGACAGACGGCAAGCATCCGCTGACCACGCGGGTGTTCGTCAATCGCGTGTGGCACCACCATTTCGGCCGCGGCATCGTCGCGTCGGTCGGCGACTTCGGCCACCTCGGCGACAAGCCGACACATCCCGAGTTGCTCGACTGGCTGGCCTCGGAATTCGTCGCCGAGCACTGGAGCCTCAAGCAACTGCACCGGCTCATCGTTACCTCCACCGCGTATCGCCAATCTTCCGAGCACACCGCGGCGCAAGATCACGTCGATCCGGACAACTATCTGCTCGGTCGCATGAACATCCAGCGCATCGAAGCGGAAACGCTGCGCGACGCCATGCTCGCGATCAGCGGCAAGCTGAACCCGAAGATGTTTGGCGCGCCGGTGCCGGTGAAGACCGATGAGGACGGCCAGATCGTCGTCGGCGTGGACACCACCGACACGGCCGGGCGCCCGACGGGCAAATACATCCCGCTCAACGGCGATGAGTTTCGCCGTAGCGTTTATATCCAGATGCGCCGCAGCAAGCCGCTCGGCATGCTGGAGACTTTCGATCTGCCGCGCATGGAACCGAATTGCGAGCGGCGCAATGCTTCGACCATCGCCCCGCAATCGCTGGCCATGATGAATGGGGAGTTCACCCTGGATGAGGCGAAATACTTCGCCGAACGCGTGACGCGCGAAGTGGGCGCCGATCCCACAACGGAAATCAAGCACGCGTGGTTGCTCGCCTTCGGTTGCGCGCCGACAGATGCGGAATTGAAAGACTCCATCGCGTTCCTCGCCAAGCAAACCGCGCACTTCAAAACGGATCCCGTGAAACCGGAGGCAGTGGCCAAGGGCAAGGAAGGGCCGCCCACCGAGCCGGCCATGCAGGCGCTTTCCAGCTTCTGCCAGGCGTTGCTCACGTCCAATGAGTTCTTCTACGTCGACTAATTACTCTTAATCCTAATCCTAATCCTACTCTTAATCTTAATCTTACTCTCCACCGTCAGCAGCGGAGATTAAGATTACGATTAAGAGTAAGATTAAGAAATCTCTGCCTCTCCACCATCTCATGAATCCGCAAAATTCCGGCTGTCTGAGCCGCCGCCATTTCCTCGCCACCAGCGGCTTTCATCTCAGCGCCTTCGGGCTCGCGTATCTGCTGAAGCAGGATGGGCTGCTCGGCGCGCCGGACAAACCCGATCTCGAAGTCCCGCACTACGATCTGCTGCCGAAGAAGCCGCATTACGAGCCTCAGGCGAAGGCGATGATCTCGATGTTCATGCAGGGCGGGCCGAGCCAGATCGACCTCTTCGATCCCAAGCCGGAGCTCGACAAGCTCGACGGTAAGAAATTCCCCGGCGACATCAAGTACGACGACGCGGCGCACGCCAGCACCACCGTGATGGCCAGCGCGTGGAAGTATCAAAAGCACGGCCAGTGCGGCACGGAGGTCAGCGAACTGTTGCCGGGCTTTGCCAGTATCGTCGACGACGCGGTGCTGTTGCGCGGCATGCAGAGCAGCGTGAACAATCACGGCCAGGCAATTTACGCGCTGCAAAATGGACGCGTCCTCGGCGGACGCCCGACCATCGGGAGCTGGCTCACCTACGCGCTCGGTTCCGAATCGCAGGAATTGCCTGCCTACGTCGCGCTCACCGATCCGCGCGGTCTGCCGGTGCTCGGCGTGGATAACTGGACGAATGGCTGGCTGCCCTCGATCTACCAGGGCACCGCCGTGCGTTCCAAGGAGCCGCGCATCCCGAATCTCGATGCCGCGCCGTATCTGCGCGGCGAAGCGCAGGACAACTATCTCGGCTTTCTCAATCAATTGAATCACGAGCATCTCGACCGGCATCCCGGCGAAAGCGATCTCGAAGCCCGCATCGCCAGCTACACTCTCGCCGCCAAGCTCCAGACCGCCGCGAAGGAAGCGCTCGATATTTCGAAAGAGAGCGAGTCAACAAAGCGGCTCTACGGCATCGACAATCCGGCGACGGCGGAGTTCGGCACGCGCTGCCTCATCGCCCGTCGCCTGGTGGAACGCGGTGTCCGGTTCGTGCAACTCTTCACTGCCAATCAAACCTGGGACCACCACATGGGCATCATCGGCAGCCTGCCAGCCGCTTGTAAATACGTGGACATTCCCGCTGCCGGTTTGGTGAAAGATCTCAAGCAGCGCGGCCTGCTCGATTCCACGATCGTGCACTGGGGCGGCGAAATGGGTCGTCTGCCGGTGATTCAATACGATTCCGGCCGCGCCAAGGTTGGCCGCGATCACAACACCTACGGCTTCTCCATGTGGGTGGCCGGTGGCGGCTTCAAGGGCGGCATGACCTATGGCGAAACCGACGAGTTCGGCCACCACGCCGTGAAGGACATCGTCAGCCATCACGACTATCACGCCACGATCCTGCACCTCTTCGGCCTCGATCACACGAAGCTCACCTTCACCCGCAACGGCACCGCGATGTCGCTCACGGACAACCAGGGTGGGCGTCTGGTGAAGGAGATCATCACCTAGCGTCGCGCCTTCTCCATCACCTCGGATAACCGCACCGGTTGCCCACCCCTGCGTTTGCTTTCATCGGCGGCTTCCATGAAGGCGAACATCTCGATGGTCTCCTCGGCTTCGACCGGTGGCCTGCTCGTCTGGAAGAACTCGATGATCTGCCGGAGCAAGGGACATAGCTATCGCCCCCCACTCGACTGCGCGGCACCGAGCGCACCGAAGCGGCTCAACGGGTCTCCCGTCGGTTGTTGCTCCGCAAAGCCAGTAGAACCGAAGACGATCACTTTATGCGAGATCGCCTTCGTGCGCAGCCCGTGCAGCACCCCAAGCCGTCCCCCGCTCCACGTCCCGGTCACCACATCGCTATCTGCGGTGTGCGAACGCACCACCGAATCGCAGCCACGCCCCAGCACCGTGTAGAGCGCTTCGACCGGATGGACACCATAGAAGAAGAGATCGGGATGATCCGGATCGAGATAGGCCGGGCCGTAGGAGATCGCCGAACGCACCTCACCGACGTCCGCTCTTCGCACCGCGGCAAGACTCTCGTGAAATCGATACGCTGAGGAACTAAACACGGGCACGCCTGCTTCTCTCGCGAGGCGAAAGATCTCGATCACATCACGCAGCGTTCCGGCGATCGGCTTATCGATGAAGACCGGATTCTTCGCGGCGAAGACGCGCCGGGCCTGCTCGAGATGGGCCCGGCCATCGAGGCTTTCGATGCACACCACATCGACCATCCCGCACAGTTCCTCAATCGACGGAACCAACGCCACACCGAAGTCCTTCACCATCGTCGCCGCAAAACCTTCCACCCGCTCCGCGCTCGCCGGCATATCGGGACTGAAGGTCTTCACAGCTGCCACGATGCGGCCACCCGAAATATGTGCGGGCGCCGTGGGATCGTTGAGCAATTTTGCAAAGGCGACGCTATGCGAGGTATCGAGGCCGATGGTGCCGATCCGGAGATCAGCTGCGGAGTCGGTACTCATAGCCGTGCTGGTTTTCGAAGCCCGCCCCTCAAAGCGGCGCAGCAGCGCCGCACTCCAAAACGCTGTCGCGGACTCGTTCGCTCAATGTGATTCGTCAGCACAATGCTATCGCGTGATCGGCTGGGAGATCCGCAGGTAGGCGAAGAAGTCGCGCAGGTCCTGATCGTTCAGGCCGTTCAGCAGGCCTTCCGGCATGACACTGATCGGCGAGGCTTTCACGTCGCGAATCTCCGCTTGCGGGATACTCACGTCCTGCCCATCCAGTCCGCGCAACACGATCACCGCATTGTCCTTGTCGACAATGAACCCATTTAACGTCCGGCCATCCGTGGTGGTGAGGGTGTTGTTCACAAACCCCTCGCGAATCTCGGCGCTGGGATCGACCACGCTCGTCAACAACGTGCCGAGGTCATCGCGCTGATAGGGCGTGAGGTCCGGCCCAATATGGCCGCCCTTGTGAAAGAGCGTGTGACAGACCGAGCACCGCTGCATGAAGGTCGCTTCGCCTTTGTAGGGATCGCCCGTGCCCGCCGCGAGGACCGTGCGCACGCGCTCGATCTCCGCTCGCGCCGCCGGCTTCGAAGTTTGCACCGGCGCGTGGAAGATCTTCTTCGCCTGTGCCGCGACGTTCACATCACTGCTGTTCCGCAGAGCAGTAATCGTGGCGGGAGGAAGCATCGTCGCCTGTACCTGTCCGCCTTCCACGAGTTTCAGAAAAGCCAGCGTCCAAGCCGGGCGACTGGTCAGCAAGGTTTGCGCCGCCGCCTGCACATCGGCGGGCAGGCTCGCATAGACCGCGGCGACGCGATCCGCGATCACCGCATCCGGATAAAGCAGTAGCGCGGTGAGCGCCGACTTCTGCAACGGGGCGGTATTCTTCGCCTCAACCACGGCCAGCAAGACCGGCACCGACTCGGGCACCTTCACTTCACCGAAGAGCCGCACACACAGCAGCCGATCATCGATCTTCGCTTTGGGATCATTCACGACCCTCAGTGCCTCCGCGATGGCCAGCGGATCGTGCAGGCGCACTTTCAAATACGGCGAGGCCAGACCGGTCTTCGCCAACGCCGCCAGCAACTCATCCGGCAGCGGCGGCAAGGCGCGTCCCTTGAACGCTTCCTCGAATCCCGACATCAGCAACTTCTCATGCTCCCGAGATGGCGCGCTATTGAACAGCTTGGCGCACGTGAGCAGATCATTGCGTCCGCCCGCCGCGGCGAAACGCCGCATGAGGCGCGGGACGATGAATTGCCTGGCCATCGCCGAATCCATCGGCACCGCGGCAATCACCGCATCGCGATCCGTCGCACAATGCGACTCCAGCGTGTACCAGCACATGAGCGGGATGTCCGGATCGTCACTGTCCACATCGCGCTTCAAAATGGCGCTAACCAACGGCAACGCCTGGGCTGCGGACAGCCGTCGCGCGGTGGAAATCATCTGGCAACGCACCTCGGGATTCGGTTCCGTGGCCGCGAGGCGCTCGACCGCGGCAAGGAAGGCCGGCGGCAGCGTCTTGCCGTCACCCAGCAAACGGATCGCCCAAGCCCGCACCGCAAACTCCGGATGCTGCAAGGCCTCCAGTGCGGTGGCTTCGTCGAATTGTCCCATCTGATGCAACGCCCACAGCGCTTCCAGTGCTGGATGCTCAGCCGGCTGCTTCAGTAGATCGTGCAACGGTTTCACCGTCGAGGGATCGCGCCGCTCGCCGAGCAAGCGCACCGCGGTCTGCCGATGCCAGCGATTCGGATGCGAGAGCATAGGGAGCAGTTCGGCGCTCGTCTTCTCCGCGAGCTTCACATCCTTGTTCAGCGGCATGTCCTTCCCGCGGATGCGCCAGATACGACCGGAATTCACGTCGATCTGTCCCTGGTAATGCTGCCCGTGGGCAATGAACTCCTCGCAGAAATCCGCAACGTAGATGCCACCGTCCGGCGCATTCGTAATATAGACGGGGCGGAACGAAGGATCGCCTCCCGCCAGCGCAATCGCGGAGTCACTCGACTCAAACGTCGAGCCATGCGGGTAGCGTTCGCCGACCGCCACATTGCGATGCAGCGGATCCGCGCCAAAGAAGTGCCCAAGGTAGTTCGAGGGCAGTGCCGAGCCTTCGCCGATGATCGTGGCATGGCGAAAGCGCGAGATCGGATTGTGACTCTTGATTTCGCCCAGCGTGCCAAACGCAAACGGGTTCACCGGCGGGCCGTACTTGCCCGGGTCCGCGCCGCCCTTCGGAAAAATGCCTTCCTGGATGTAGTGCCAGCCAAAGGTGGTGCCGCCATTGTGCCCGCAAAACATCCGCCCCTCGGAATCGAAATCCAACTCGAAGGCATTGCCGCCACCGATGGCGAAGATTTCATAGATTTTCTTCTCGGGATGGTAACGCCACGCCATCGCGCCTTCGTGATAGACACCCGGAAAATTCGGCGGGTCGATCCCCGGTCGCACGACGTGGCTCGTGGTCGTGCTGCCCTGGGCGCCGTAGAGCCAGCCATCCGGCCCCCACACCAACCCATTCGCAACGGAGTGCGTGTCCTCCATGCCGAACCCCGCCAGACGCACTTCCGGGTCGCGATCGGGCACGTCGTCGCCATTGGCATCCGGATAGAAAAGCAGGTAGGGCGTGTTCATCACCCAGATACCGCCGTGGCCGCGCACCGCGGCATTGGCCATGTTCAGCCCATCGAGCACGACCTTGGTCTTATCGAAAACACCGTCGTTCTTCGTGGATTCGGAAACCGTGATGATATCGCGGCCGCGATCGTTGTGCGGCGGCGCTGGCGGCACCTTGTCGTAGACCGCGCGGTAATACTTGTCGCGGCTGAGCATCTTCACGCCGGCTGGATAGGGATACTGCCGATACTGCGAAACCCACATGCGACCGCGTTCATCGAAGCTGATATGCGTGGGCTGCGCGACTTCTGGTTCGCTCAAAACCAGATCCACCGCGAGATCGGCGGGCGTGGTCATTTTGGCCAGCGATTCCTGCGGCGGCAGTTTCGCCGTGGGCATCGGCTGGAGATTCGGTCCCATTACCGTCGAAGCGGGGCGAAAACGGGTTTCGAGGAAGAACGCGGCCGCGGGCTGAGCCGGGAGCGGCTTGAGATCGTCCGGCGAGGGTTCGCCAGTCATGCGCTCCCATGTTCCCTCCAGCGGCAACTCATCGTGATAGCTGGCGAGGATCGGCGTCATCGTCACGCCGCCGGGCGCCGCTTCGGAAGTGAGCTCAATGGCGAGCACGTTGAAGGCCTTCTTCTGCAGAATGTCCTTCGGCACTTTGAAGCGCTCGCGCTCGCCCGCCTTGATCGCACCGCCCTCGGCGATCTTCTGTCCGTTCAACAAAACCCGAAACGGCCCACTGATCCCGCCGACATTCAGCAGGATCGAATCGCGCATGAGGTCTTTTTCCGCCGGCACGGCCAGGTTGTCCGGCACGCGGATGAAACAGCGATACCACACCGGCTGTGAACTCGCCGCCGAGGCGGCGGTGGTCGGCATGGGAATCTGCTGCCATTCCGCCCAAGCCGGCAGGGAGGCGAAAATGACGATCGCGGCAAGAGCAGCGCTTTGGAGGGAATGAAGACGCTTCATAGCACAAGCGATAATCAGCACCCGCGCCGACTCTTTGACAACAATTGCGCGTTACACCGTCAGTCGACGCGCTCGAGCGATCGGCCAGGTGCCTACGGCCGCTCCGCCGCGCACCACGGTCGCCTCATTGTAGAGCGCCACGGTAGGGCAGACGTGCCGCGGAATGCCGTGCAGCGTGTCGCCCACGGAAAACTCCGCCGCCCGCGGCGTCTCGATGACGAGATGCTCTTCGCTCTGCGAAATGGCCGGCGCGTCCGGCAGTTCGATGAAACGCACCCGTGGATGCGGATTCTCCGCCGCCACCGATTTGTGTCCGAGATCGAGGCACAGCCGATTTGCCCCCGGCTTGCTGACCACCCGGGCGAGCAGCAGCGCCGCCGGGAGGAAAGGCATATCGACATGCTTGTCCGCGTAACCGAAATCCCACAACACCGTGGTCCCCGGACTGCACTGGCGATCCGTTTGTTCTGCATGGAAGGGAAACGTCGGCGTGCCACCGGCGACCAACACCGGCACCGCCAGACCGGCGCTTTCGAGTTGCTGCCGAAAGGCGAGCACGGGCCCGAAGGCCGTTTCATACAGCGCGCGCCGCTTCGTCAGGTCCGCTTCATGAATGTGCCCGTCATAAGCGTGCAAACCCGCCACTTTCAGTCCCGCCGTGGTCGTGGCCTGCCGATACAACTCCAGCGCTTCGTTCCCCGGTTTGATGCCAGTGCGGTTCTGCCCGCAATCCAGGTCCAGGAAAACGTCGAGCGTCAGCCCCGCCTTCACCGCGGCCAAGCCGAGCGCCTGCATGGCGCCGGCATCATCGATCAGCGTGGAAAAGCGCGTGGCCGGATATTTCTTCGCCAGCTTGCAGAGTCGCGCGACGTTGGGCCCGACAGCCGGCATGGCGATCAGCACATCCGGCGCATCGGCCTGCGCGCACATCTCCGCTTCGGCGATGGTGGCGCACTTGAATTTATTGATGCCGAGCGCGAGCTGCCGCTCGACCAGCGGCCCCAGCTTGTGCGTCTTCACGTGCGGCCGCAGACGCGCGGGATCGCCGGCGATCTCGATCATGCGCCGCAGGTTCGATTCGACGCGTTCTTCAAAAATCAGCAGTGCGGGAGAAGCGACTTCCGCTTCGTTTGAAAGGCGAAACCAGTCCATGGCGGCTTAGTCGTTGAGCTCGAAGATCGCTTCGATTTCCACCGCGATGTTGCCCGGCAGCGGCCCCATACCGACGGCACTGCGCGCGCCCACACCATTGTCCGGCCCCCAAATTTCAGCGAAGAGTTCGCTGCAGCCGTTGATGACTTTCGGGTGATCGTAAAAATCCGCCGCGGTATTGACCATGCCGAGCACCTTGACCACGCGCTTCACGCGATCGAGACCGCCGAGATGCTTGCGCAGCGTGGCCAGGATCGCGAGCCCCACCTGCCGCGCCGCCGCCTTGCCCTGCTCGAGATCGAGATCGCGCCCGACGACGCCGGTGATGAGCGTCTTGTCCGGCCGCAGCGGACCGTGACCGGAGACATAGGCCATGCGCTCGACCACGACGAGCGGCTTGTAGACGGCGACCGGCTCGGGCGCGGGAGGGAGTTCGAGATGCAGTTCGGCAACACGGGCTTCGGGAGTCATAAGAAATGAGTGCGGGTGGAGGTTATGAAATCGGGAGGAAAAGCAGAGCCAATCCCCAAAAGAATGACTTCATCGTTTCTTGCCACATAAGGCAATAATTTACCATAAATGGCAACCATGGTTCCCCCCAACTTTTCCATCGTCACCTCACGCCGTCGCTTCATCCATGGAGCAGGGCTCGCCACTACCGCCGCCGTGCTGGGCGCCCACGTCCGCGCACAATCCGCCGCGCCGCGCGCCGTGGTCGAGGACGTGCGAACGATCAGCCTGCAGCCGCAATATTACCACGGCTGGCCAACGGTGACGCGTCGTCGCAACGGCGACCTCGCGCTTGTCGTTTCCGGCGGACGCCAGGGCCATATCTGTCCTTTCGGCCGCGTGGAAATGATGGTCTCGCGTGATCAGGGCGCGACCTGGCACTGGCCGCAAGTGATCCTCGACAGCCCGAGTGACGATCGCGACGCCGGCATTCTCGAAACGGCCAAGGGCACGCTGCTGGCCACCACCTTCACTTCGCTGGCCTACGAGCGTCTGCTGCTCGATGCGGAGAAGAAGCAGGGTCAGCCCGGAGCATGGCCCGAGGAACGCCTGCGGGCCTGGCAACTCGCCTATACCCGGTTCAATGCCGAGGAGCGCAAAGCCAATCTCGGCGAATGGATGATCCGCTCAAACGACGGCGGCATCACCTGGTCGGCGCGCTATCCCACGATCGTGAATAGTCCGCACGGCCCCATTCAACTCTCGGATGGCCGCCTGCTCTACGCCGGCAAGCAACTCTGGACGCCAGAAAAGCGAGTCGGCGTGTGCGTCTCGAACGACGATGGCACGGCTTGGCAATGGCTCGCCGAGATTCCGGCCCGAGCAGGAGATTCGGTGGCGCAGTATCACGAATTGCACGCGGTCGAAGCCGGCGAGGGACGCCTTCTCGTCCATATCCGCAACGAAAACAAAAACGGCCACGGCGAGACGTTGCAGACGGAATCCACCGACGGCGGCAAGACCTGGAGCGAGCCGCATTCCATTGGCGTGTGGGGCCTGCCTTCATTCCTCAATCGCCTGCACGATGGCCGCCTGCTCATGACCTACGGTCATCGCCGCGCGCCGCTCGGCAATCAGGCGCGGGTGAGCACCGACGCCGGCCGCACCTGGTCCGAGCCGCTCATCATCTACGGTGACGGTCCTTCCGGCGATCTTGGCTATCCCAGCACCGTTGAGTTCGACGACGGGTCGCTGCTCACCGTCTGGTACGAACATCTCAAAGAATCCCCCTACGCCGTCCTGCGCCAGGCCCGCTGGAAAATCACCACATGAAAACGCTCGCCCTCGCTTCGCTTTTCGCCGTCCTCCTCGGTTCAATATCGCAGGCCGATCCCCTCCCCGGCACGCAACCGCTCGAAGCCACTGGCGATCTTTCCGCCAGGATGGTCGAAGGCATCGATCATTGGCTGGATCGAGAAACCACTCACACTGCCGAAGAGCGGGCGCGCACCTGGGGAAAGGCTGCGGGTGATCGCGCGCACTGGGACGACTTCGCCAACGCCCGCCGCGAGGAATTGCGGCAAATTTTGGGAATCGTCGATAAACGCGAATCCGGATTGATCGAAGAAATTCGGACCGCGGGCGTGAGTTCTGCGGAAGACCACAACGCCCCGAGCGCGATTCACGTTTGCTGGCCGGTTTTTCCAGGCGTGCACGGCGAAGGCGTGCTCTTTCGTCCCGCCGGAACGCCGCGTGGCGTCATCATCATTTTGCCCGATGCGGATGAAATTCCCGAGCGTGCGCCCCACGCCGCGGCGTTGACCGCGCAGGGCTGGCTCGTGCTGGCGCCGACGCTCGTGGATCGCCGCGACAATTGGTCCGGCAGCGAAGTGTTGCAGCGGGTGACGAATCAGCCCCATCGCGAGTGGATTTACCGGCAGGCCTTTGAATTGGGCCGCACGCTCATCGGTTACGAAGCGCAGAAAGTCTTCGCGGCCATCGACGCCTTGCGCGCGCCCGGATCTCCTTATGCCACCGCCGCCGAGCACCTCGGCGTGGCCGGAAGCGGCGAAGGCGGTTTGGTGGCGCTGGTTTCCGCCGCGCTCGATCCGCGCATTCAGGCGGCGACCGTCGCCGGATATTTCGGACCGCACGACCGTCTCTACTCCGAGCCGATTTATCGCAACGTCTTCGCCCTGCTCCGCAATTTTGGGAACGCGGAATTGGCCGCCCTAGCCGCACCGCATCCTCTTTTCGTCGATCCCAACGGCACTCCAACGGTCAGCGGACCGCCACCCGCAACCGGCCAACGGAAAGGGGCGGCGCCGGGCGCGATTACGGCATTCTCCAACGACGAGGTCACCGCAGAAAGCACGCGAGCCAATGCCATTTTGCATTCCCTGGGCACGCCGGAGATCAAGGTTTGCGGCGCATCGGGTCCGGACGCCTGGTCCTATCTCGCCGCAACCTTGAGCAGTTCCTCTCCCCCTCCTCCGCCAAGCACGCCGGTGTCCAGCTTCCCTGCGCCGACTGCCGATTTCATCGACGCTCGCCAGAAGCGTACGGTGAAGGAACTGGAAAGCTTCACACAAAGTCTGGTCGCCCCTATCGAGATCCAGCGCGATGCGGATGTGTGGTCCAAAGTGAAGCCCGGTCCGGAATGGGACACCGCCCGGCACGCGCTTTATGAGCGCGTCTCACGCGGTTCGATCGGCAAGATCGACGCGCCATTTCTTCCGCCCAATCCGCGCACCCGCCTGCTTTATGAGACCGACAAAGTGCGCGCCTATGAGGTGATGCTCGATGTCTACCCCGATGTCTATGCCTGGGGCTGGCTGCTTGTGCCGAAGGACCTCAAGCCCGGTGAGCGGCGCCCCGTGGTCGTCTGCCAGCACGGACTCGAAGGCCTCCCGGAAGATGCGGTGAATCCGGACCCCAAGGGGCCGAACTATCATTTCTACAAAGGCTTCGCCACTCAACTCGCCGAGCAAGGTTTCATCACCTATGCGCCGCACAATCCGTATCGCGGACAGGACAAATTCCGCGTCCTGCAGCGCCGTGCCAACCCACTCGGGCTCTCGCTCTTCTCTTTCATCATCGCCCAGCACGACGTCACCACGCAGTGGCTGGCCAACCTGCCGTTCGTCGATCCACAGCGCATCGCCTTCTACGGCCTGAGCTACGGAGGAAAGACCGCGATGCGCGTGCCCGCGATGCTCGATCGCTATTGTCTCTCGATCTGTCCGGCGATTCAACGAGTGGATCCGCAAAAATGTGAGCCTCACCTATCGTGGCACGTACATGGTCTCACCGGAGTACGAAATGCCCGAATGGAACCTGGCCAACAACGCCAACTACGCCGAGATGGCCATGCTCATCGCACCGCGCCCCTTCATGGTCGAGCGCGGACACAATGACGGTGTCGGCCTCGACGAGTGGGTCGGCTACGAATTCGCCAAGGTGAAGCGCGGCTACGACAAACTCGGCGTCGGCGACCGCACGGAGATCGAGTGGTTCGATGGGCCACACACCATTCATGGCGTCGGCACCTTCGAGTTCCTGCACAAGCAGTTGAAGTTTTAGGACCCGCTATGAGTTGCGCTGCGCGAGGCGTAACGCGGCAGCGTTTTAGTGCGGAGCTGCCGTGCCGCTTCGGGGACTGGTCATCGAGGCCGGAAAGACGTTTTCTCCTCGGTGTCATCCTGAGCGAAGTGGAGGGAGTGTAACGACTGGAACGCAGTCGAAAGCGGAGCTTGCGAGACGCCTATGGGACTGTGGGGCAAACCCCGTCGCTTTACCAGAGATGCTCGCCGGTTATTCGACGGGGTTCTTCGACTGCGTGCCCCGCCACCTTCCACCGGGGCACTTCGCTCAGAATGACCGCGGGGAGAAAACAATTTCGTAGGTGGGGGAGCTTCGGTGCTTCGGAAGCGAATTCTCAAAAAGCGGCGCAGCAGCGCCGCACTACTAGCACGCAAGCGTCCGAAGCTCGCGCTCTCGAAGTCGTAATACCTGCCGATCTAAACCGCTCCACCGCCGAGCCGCTCCAACCAGCTTCCCCATTCCCGCGCACGCACGTCCCAGGTCGCATTCTCGCGAATGTAATGCACCTGCTGGCGCAACGTTTCTTCCGTCGCGGCCGGGTTCGTCTGCATCTCGCTCAGCGAGGCGACCGTGCGTTCCACGAATTGTTGAAGATATGCGCCGCGCTCCTGGCGCGGGGGAATCAACTGCGCAAGACCCGCAGTCGTTTCGGGCAAAGCACCGAGCCCACTCGTGACAACGCGACAACCGCTGGCCATGGCCTCCAGGGCAGCGATGCAGGAGGTTTCGGGAAACGTGTTCGGATAGGCCAGCATCGCCGCGGAACGCATTTCGCGAGCGAGCGCTGGTTGCGCCATCGAGCCGACATATTCGACACCGGCCGTTTGTCGGCACCGCTCATAGAGTGCACCAAATTCCGCCTGCTCCTCGGCGGCTGCCACCTGGTAAACCGACATGCTGGAAAAGACGCGCAATCGCACCTCCGGCACTTGGGCGCGAATCGATGGGAATGCCTCAATCAGCAGATCCAATCCACGAAACGGCGTGCTCGTGTAAGCAAGCACGGGCGGCATCGACTTCTGCGGCAGGATCGACTGATCCTCCGGAAACAGTTCTACGAATGCCGGCGCAGCACCATTTCTCAAGACGTGTGTCCGCGCCCCCGGCAAGCCGAATCCCAGCCGGAATTCCTCACGCTGCCATTCACTGACAAAGGCAAACGCATCATAGCTTCCGCTCTCATTGACATCGGCAAGGGCCTCCACGGCGGGTTGGTTGATGCGATGCTGCGTCCACAGCACCAGCTTCGTTTTGTCACCCAGCACCTCGCGAAGGCGCTTGCCAAAGCCCGCGCCTGGCAGACAGACGAACGCATCCAACCCCAGGTCGCGCAGCTCCTTCTGCGATGTTTTTGGCAACGACAGGCAAGTCACGTTGCCGTACGAACCCGGCGTCGACGTGCTGTTCAGCAGGAAGACGTCATGCCCTTGTCGCGCGAGCGCTTGAGTGAGATAGCACGCCGCCGATTGCGAGCCACCAAGGGGCATCGTCTCCACGCTGCAGGCGTGGAAGTCCCATTTGGAGAATTCACCGAACCCGATCCTCATCCAGCTTAACGGTGCGAGTTCCTAGTGCATCTCCACCGCGCAAGTGCCGAGGCCGCCACGGTAATAGTTAAACTGCACGTTGGGGTGATCGGCGAGCAGCGACATCGGCACGCAGGATGTCGGCAGGCGCTTGGAAATGAGATAAGCTGTGAGCCGCTGGCCAAAAGGATTGTCGTGCGTGCCGGCCTGCCAGATCGAGACCTTCTCCGCCTTCCACGTTTCCACTGGGCCCACGGTGATCGCCTGGGTCGGGACCATCGAGATGTTGCCGCCACCGCTGGTGCGGGCATTTTGCGCGATGGTCAACGGATGCAAATCGACCACCCGCGTGGCCAGCTTGCGATACTCCTCCGGCGTCGGCGGCGCCGACTTGTATTTACCGTTGCGCTGCAGCGGATCGTTGAAGGCCCAGTGCTTCACGTCGCCCTGGCCACCTTGGATCACCGCACAACGCGCACCCGCATCCCACGTCTTGCGAAAAGCCGTCGTGTCCGCCTTCGGGAAGTGCAGGTTCGCATCGGGCATGCGCTGCTTTTTCGGAATGCGATTGAAACACATTTCGCGATCCGCCTTTTCAAACGACAGCGGGTGCGAAACCGGCACCTCCTTGCCCGTCGCGGCGTCGAACCATTCATCCATCCCCCAGAAATGCCCGCTGCGCACGTCGAGCCCAAGTTCGGTCACCAATCGCGCGACCAGCGGAAGCTGTTCGGTCGGCCCGATGGGACCGCAAATGCCCACCGGATTGTCATCCGTACTTTGCTTCCAGGCGCTGATGTATTCCAGCGCCTCGGCGAGATAGAAATCCTCGAGCGTGTCGTAGAAGACGACCTTGAATCCCGGCCGCGAAAGCTTTTCCACATCGCGCAGCGTAAGGCGGGCGACTTCTTCGACGATGTCGAGCGGCAGGCAAGTGTAGTCCCACCAATCGGGGCTGATGCTGGAGGTACGGAGGTTCATGGATATTGGGAATTGCGGAGATATTTTTTGGCGAGCACGTCGCGGAGTGGATCATCCTCCTCGGCGCCGAAACCGAAATGCAGATGGCGCGTCCAGCCTTCGGCCTGCGCGAACTTGCGCGTCTGCTTCCCGAGTCGCTGGGAAAATGTATCCATCGTGATGAGATAGCTATCCATCCCCTGGGTGTCATCGAGCCACTGTTTCTGCGAAATATGACAGGCCAGCGCCGCGCGCTTCTGCGCATGCACGCTGGAAGTATCGACGTAGATCTCCGGCTTCACCGGCACGCGCAACGGCGTGCACTGTCCGTGCGGCATGGCGTGATAGATCACGCAGGGCTCGAGCGTCGTTGGGCGCTGCGGGTTCGAGCGGTAATTCGGAATGCCCCGCGCAAAAGTCGCCGTCACCGCAAGACGACCGGTGATCATGTGATCCTCCATGTAATCCGCCAGCGCGTGGGTCAACACCACGGTGGGTTTCACCTGGCGCACGACAGCGCAGAGACGGCGAATGTTCTTCTCCGTGTAGAAAACGCCGAGGTCCGGGCAGAATGGGGCATGCCATTTCGCGCCCATCAGCTTGGTCGCGGCCTGCGCCTCCTTCCGCCGCGTCCGCGCGGTCTGGGTGGCATTCATGACAGTGCTGCCCATGTCACCGTCGGTCAGATTCAAATAATGAATCTGCCAGCCAGCTTCTTTGAGCAGCAGGAGCGTTCCCGCCATGACAAATTCGATGTCATCCGGGTGCGCGGCGATAGCGAGGGCCGAGGGCATGTCCGCAGAGTGCGCGAGGCTGCAGCCTTTAGGCGACAGGTATTTCGCTGATCTTCACCGGGCGCTTTTCCGCGGCGGACTGATCCGCGGCGGCAATGACCCGGTGCGTGGCAAAGCCATCGGCGAAGCTGGTCAGCGGCATGTCCTTGCCCTGCTCCAGCGCGTCGAAGAAGGCCTGGAATTGGGACTGATACGGATGATCATCCACATCGCCGCTGTCGAGCATCTGCATGGAAAGCTGCGACCACGCATGGCGGTTCAGGCCATTGAGCTTCTGGCTGTGGAATTTGTTGTCGAGGATCGAGCCTTCGCTGCCCACGAGATGGGAGTGGAAGTAATAAGGCTGGAGGCAATCGACCACCGCCGCGCTCTTCCCGACCGCGCCATTGGCAAACCTCAGCAGCGTCGTGCTCGTGGTCGCATATTCGTAGGGCTTGAAGACCGCGTTCTGGCTTTGTGCGCTGTAACTGGTGACTTCCTCGACATCCCCGCCGATGCAGAGCAGCAGCGCATCAAGCGCGTGGCAACCTGCCGTAAGGAGCGCGCTGCCGCCCAGCTCACGCTTCGTGTTCCAGCGATACTGCCCATACCACGGTCCGATGCCGTGATAGTAATCGACCTCGCCATAGTGGACCGAGCCGATGAGTCCGGCATCGAGCACCGCCTTGGTGGCGAGAAACTGCGAGGACCAGCGGCACTCGAAGCACACGCACACCTTCGCCCCGCTCTCGTCCGCGGCCTTTTTCATGGCAAGGATCTCACTCCACTCGATGGCCAGCGGCTTCTCGATGATTACATGCTTGCCCGCACGCACCGCGGCGATGAATTGCTCCGCGTGTTGATTGGGATAGCTCGTGATATCCACGATCTGCACTTCCGGGCTGGTCAGCATCTTCTGGAGATCGGTGTAAGCCGTGATCTTGCTCCCGTGCTTCCGGCTCAATTCCTCGGAATCGAGCGTTCGCGACGACCAGATTGCGCACACTTCAGCGTTGGTGGTGGCATTGATCGCGGCGATGTGAGCAGTGGCAGCCCAACCATAACCGATGATGGCGACTTTATATTTTTTGTTCATTTGAAGGGTGTGGGTAAGTGGAGGGTTGGCCACAAAGAGGCACAAAAAACACAAAAAAGGGAAGCGATGCCGCATACTCCCTTTTGCGCATTTTGTGCTTTTTCGTGGCCATTCCCTTGAGGCGGTTCCGTGGTTATTAGTTCTCGCCCTTGAGGAAGGAGAGCAGGTCGGCCATGTCCTGCTTGCTCATGGCGGCCTCCAGGCCGGGCGGCATGAGCGAATGCTCGCTGGCGGTGATCGAGGTGATGTTGGAGCGCAGAATGTTTTCCTTCCACGGCGAGCCGGTTCGCGCAAGGTGACGGACTCCGCCGTGTCGGAGATCACGATCCCCAGGCGCAGGCTGCCATCTTTGAGCTCGACGTTGCTCGCGGCGAAGCCGGGTGCGATTTCGTAATCGGGCACGACGATGTGCAGGAGAATCGACTCCTTTGGCTGGCTGCGAATGTCGAGCAGATCGGGCCCCACTTGATGTCCCTCTTGATTGAGACGGTGGCAGGTCGAGCAGATGTTCTTGAAAATTTCGCCGCCGTGCTTGGGATTCGGCGTCAGGGTCAGCACAACCTTTTCCGCTTCGTAAGCTTTCATGCGGTCGCCATCGGCGGCGGCGCCGAGCAGCTTGGTCACGCGATCGCGCACTGCGGCATCCTTGCTCTTGGAAAGAGCCGTGCGTTGAACAGCGCTGAGCGCATTCTTCGGCAGGGCGCCGGATTCGATCGCATCCAGCACTCGTGGGATGTGCGCCGGCTTGGCCAGCAACGCAGCCAGCGTGGTCTCGCGTTCCATGGGAGCGATGGCCGCCCAGTGTTTCGCAGAAAGCAGAGCATTCGTGACATCGGTCCCATCGAAGCTCGCCGCCGCCCGGATGGCTGCGGTCCGCAATTCCGTGGGTTCCTTGCTCATGATCACCGCCAGCAACGCCGGACCAGCGGTTTGCCAATCTGCATGCTTGAGCAGACCAATGGCGCGCTCGCGGCTCTCGATCGCGGCATCGTGTTGCTGCGCGAGCTTGGCGGAATCGGCGATCGCCGCCGAAAGCGAGGGTGACGCGTTGTCGCCGATGTGGGCATTCGCGCCATCCGCCACGCCGGCGAGAAAAGCGATCCGCAACACCGCGGGCGTTTTGTCATTCAGCGGCAGAGATTCTTTCGCCAGGGCGTCGCGCTTCTCGGCGAGCGCCGCCCGGCCAAAGAGCATTCCCAGTCCTTCCATCAAATCCGAAACGCCGGGTTCTTCCTTGGCCTCCTTGAAAAGTTCGGCGGCAAATTCGCGCTCGCGGCCACCGACGCCGCTGAGCACCGCGGCTCGCGTCCATTTGTCATCCGCTTCCGCCAAGGCCACATGAGTCAGGGCGGCGACTGCCCGGGGATCCTGGGAGCTGCCGAGACCCAGAGCGGCACGGAACCGAACACGCGCGCTGGGATTCTTCGCGCCGGCGAGCAATTGATCGATCGGCACCTTATCCACATCCTCGCGCTCGAGACTTTGCTCCGGCGACGCGACCGGCGCTTTCGCTTTGCGTCCACTGGCATCCGCGGAGGTGATGCGCCAGATGCGCCCCAAGGTCTTGCCCGCGTCGAAGTCGCTGTGCTTGCGAATTTCCGCGGGAAGATAATCCGGATGCTCGATGATCTTGCGATACATATCGCAGATGTAGAGCGCGCCATCGGGGCCGCGGGTGAGGAAGACCGGCCGGCACCAATCGTCGCTCGAGGCGAACACCTCGCGTTTATCGAGCAGTGGCTCGCCAATGAAGGTCGCACCATGCGGCACGAGCCGGTCCACGTGCACCAGATTGCCCGTCGGTTCGCAGGAAAAGGCGCAGCCATCATACATCATCGCCAATGCGCCCCCGGGCCAGATTCGCACGCTGCAGGCCGCGGTAAATGAACCGGCATGCGAATCCGCGGTGGTGATGTTGTGACTGATCGGCCACACGCGCACGCCGTCACCGCCGCCGCGCAGGCCAGTCTTCACCGTGCGCTCGTTGCAGTCCTGCACGGTCTCGGCAAAGGACAGGTGCGGATTCCGCCGCAACCAGCGCGACTCGATGACCACATGCTGGACCGGCAACCGATTCATGCAGATGAATCGACGCCCCAGCGCGTCGAAGGAAATGCCATATTGCGAACGGCCATCGAGCGTCTCGATGTCGCCGGTCTGCGGATTCCACCGCAAGTCGCCGGTCATTTTCACCGCCGGCTTTTCGGGATGCTCCGGCGAGGTGATCGTCCCGCCGACCAGTCCCGCAGCAAAATAGATCCAGCCGTCGGGGCGCAGCGTGGGACAATTGACGCGCAACTGCGTGCTCTTCGCGTAATCGAAACCGGTGAGCAACACCTTCTTCTCATCGGCGTGGCCGGTGCCCTTGGTGTCTTTCAGGAAATAGACGTCCGGCGCCGAGGTCACGATGAGGCCGCCTTTCCACGGCATCACGCCGTTCGGATAGGTCAGGCCATCGGCGAACACCGTGCTCTTGTCGTAGTGCCCATCATGATGGGTGGATTCGAGCATGACGATGCGCCCCTGCGGGGGCTCGTCCGTGTGCGGATAGCCGCGATTCTCCGCGACATAAATACGGCCCTGGTCGTCGAAGGCCATCGCACAGGGCGACTCGACTTGCGGCTCGGCGGCGACGAGCTCGACCTTCAACGGTGCCTCGACCTTGAAGGTCTTGAGTTCGTCCGCTGGAGAATTCGCCGTGTCGTTGGCGAAGAGCGAAACAGCCGAAAGGAAAAACGCAGAGACGCAGAGACGCAGAGGACCAGAAAGGATGGGGCGCGAATTTCTCGGCATCTCGGCGCCTCGACGGTTCATAATGGTTTTCATTTTAGTTGTGGGGGTTGATTTCCGTAGAGCCATCCCGAGCCTTTGAACGGGGGTGCCATCGGCACTTCCGGCAACGGTGCTGGCTTCAATTTATGGGCGAGTTCCAGACCGGCGTCGCGGAACTGATCGCCGGCGGTGATGTCGAGATTGCTGTAGCTACTCAGCCGCGTCTCGTAACCGCCCCCGTGCGGGCCAAACGATTCCAACGTGGGGACGTAACCGACATCGCCATTCGCCAACTCGCAGGGGAAGGTCATCGGGAATCCGCTCCCCTTCTTCAATTCGAGACCATACTGGCAGAAGTATTCCGCGGGATCGGAGATGCATACCACTGGCCCAACCTGGATCGCCTGCACTTCGACTTCCACTTTCGGACTCTTCGCAATCATCGCATCGAGCAGCACGGTTTCCTTCGCCCACACCCAATCGGGGCCGGCAGTCTTCGGATCTTTCGGCGCCAGTTCGAGCGCGGCTTTCACCCGCTCCGGAGCCGGCACGCGGCGGGTGATCTGCCAGGTCTTTTGCAGGGCGGCGACGGGCACATCGGCGATTCGCGTTTGCGACATGCCAACGAGCACTTTTACCGCCTCGGCGCCCACCCGACCGCCAACCAGTTGCGACCAGGCATCGCCGTCGGGATTGGCGTGCGGGTCGAGATTATTGACCTGCGTCACGTCGCCGCATGCGCCTTGCAGAAAGACGACTTTCGCGTCGGTTCCATAGAAGCCCTGGATCGCCTTCTCCATATAATAGATCCAGTTGGCACTCACCCATGGACCGCTCGCCGTCCCGTGGCAGGCAAAATTGACCACACACCCGAGCAGCTTTCCTTCCGGACTCCAGTAGCCGATGACGCCGACTTCCGGATCGACCGGCCCCGCGAAATCCACGTTATCCGGATTACCCTTGCCGGGGTGCGAATAACTCAGCCCATTCTTCATGCGGATGCGGCGGTTGAAGGCCACCGTCGGCTCGTGTCCCACGCCGAAGCTCAGCGTCCCTTCGGCGCGCGCGTCATTCGCCGCTACCACCGCGTCGACAATGGCATCGCGCACCCTGGCGATGTAGGCGGGATTCGCATTGGACGACTTGTTATAGGCGAGGTCTTTCACCAGCTCCGATGCCTGGTCGAAATCGCCCGGCTGGATCATGACCAACGGTCCCGACGAATGCGAATGCGACGAATTGATCAACACCGAATCCGGCTGGATGCCACAACGTTCGGCAATCTTCGCCCGCGCCTCGAGTACCAGCGCACGCGGTTCGCCCAGCGCGTCGAGCCCCACCATGGCTACGCGATGCTGGCCATCGTCAAACACGCACGCGCGCACCTTGCACGGGTCGTGGATCTTTTTGGCAAACGCCTTGCCGTAGCCACCGGGCACTTCCATTCCCAGCTCGGGGGTAATGTCGCGCTCGGCAAATCCCGCTTTCACACCAGCGCGCGCGAGCAGCGGGCACGCGCAGATCAAGGCGGCAAAGAAAATTTTGTTCATGGGGTGCTTTCTAGGAAACAGCGCGGCTATTGAAGCTTTGGCCCCAATCCGTGCAAGCGTGAAAATCGTCGTTTCTGAAATTTCTTAGCCTAAGATGTCATATTCGATGTTTCTCATCTCCCACGTATCCCCGGCCTAAAACGTCCCAGATCATGTTCCTCCCCAAGTTCTTCCTCGCCGCCCTCGCCCTCCTTGCTTTGACCACGGCGCTCCCCGCGCAGACGCCCAAACACGAGCCGCGCGAATTCCTCCCGGCGCCGTTTGATCAATACTGCGCGCGCCGCGTGGCAGAGCTCTCGAGCACCGATTGGCAGAAGGACATCACCCCGGAAAATTGGCCGGCCAAAAAGACCGAGATGCGCCAGCAACTCCAGCGGATGCTCGGGCTCGATCCCTGGCCGGCCCGCGACGATTTGCATCCGGTGATCACCGGCACGGTGCAAGGCGACGGGTTCGTGGTGGAGAAACTGCAGTTCCAATCCCTGCCCGGCCTGTATGTCACCGGCGACTTGTATCGGCCGAAGGAAGTCACCCAGCCGCTGCCGACGATCCTCTACGTCTGCGGCCACGCCAATGTCACCGAGGACGGCGTGAGCATGGGCAACAAGACCGGCTATCAACACCACGGTGTGTGGTTCGCGCGGCATGGCTATGTGTGCCTGATCATCGATACGATCGAACTCGGCGAAATCCACGGCGAGCATCACGGTACTTACAATAAAGGCCGCTGGTGGTGGGCCGAGCGCGGCTACACGCCCGCCGGCGTGGAAGCGTGGAATGGCATCCGCGCGCTCGATTATCTCGAAACGCGCCCCGAAGTGGATCGCACCAAATTCGGCCTGACTGGCCGCTCGGGCGGCGGCGCGTATTCGTGGTACATCGCGGCGCTCGATGAACGCATCAAGGTCGCGGTGCCGACGGCTGGCATCACCACGCTGAAGAATCACATTCTCGACGGCGCGATCGAGGGCCACTGCGATTGCATGTTCATGGTGAACACGGAGCGCTGGAATTTCGATCGCGTGGCCGCGCTCGTCGCGCCGCGTGGCCTGCTCATCGCCAATACGGACAAGGATGGGATTTTTCCGCTCGATGGCGTGGTCGAAATCTACAACGACACCCGCGCACTCTATCGCAAGCTCGGTCACGAAGCGAACATTGGGATTCACATTGCCGAAGGACCACACAAGGACACACAGCAGCTCAACTTCGGCGCCTTCAATTGGATCAACCGCTTTCTCAAGGGTGGCAAGCTGGATGACCTCATCGACGAACCCGCCCGCCCAGCGTTCAAGCCGCATGAGCTCAAGGTCTTCACGGAGATCCCGAAGGACGAGAAGGTCACGACGATCGACCAATCTTTCGCCCCCGCTTTCACCGCAAAGAGCGAGCCGCCCACGGCGGCGGAATGGCCGCAGTTGCGCGACAGCTGGATGCAGGCGCTGCGTCAGGAATCCTTCCGCGCATGGCCGAACAACACGAAGGCACCTGACATCCGCACGGACAGTTTTGTCCTCGAAGGCCTCACCCTGACCAAGGTCGATTTCAAAAGCGAAGAGGACATCCCGCTGACGCTCTACCTGCTCCATCGGTCGGATACGAAACCATGGGACCTCGATCTCATCGTTCTGAACGCCTTGGACGACAGCGGCTGGGAAGAGTTTCGCAATCTGGCCGCCACGGCTTTCGGCGATCAATTTCCCGGCGCGAAGCCCGACGCCGCAGCCTTCGCCGAGGAGCAAAAGATGCTGAAAGGCACAAAGTGGGCGATGGCCTATTTCTGCCCTCGCGGTTACGGCCCGACCAGCATCACAAATTTGTCGCCGGTCAAGCAAACGCAATTGCGCCGCCGCCTGCTCCTGCTCGGCGAATCGCTGGACAGCGGGCGTGTCTGGGACATCACCCGCGCCGCTGCGGCGCTGCGTTCGGTGCGCGGTTTTGAAAAGACCCCGCTGTGGATCCAAGCCGAAAAGACCATGGCGGCAAATGCGCTCTACGCCTCGCTGTTCATCCCCGACGTCAAGCGTCTCGACCTGCACGCCCTGCCCGCTTCGCAACACGACGGACCGATCTACCTGAACGTCCTGCGTCATCTCGATCTGCCGCAAGCTGCGGCCATGGCGGCCGAGCGCTCCACCCTCGCGCTCTACACCAATGACGGCACACCATGGCAGTATGCGAAGAGCATCGCCGCGCTACTCAACCTCGGTGATAAGCGTGTCCAGATCCGCGAACCGCTCGATGCGGCGACCAAGTAGTCACTCTGTGATCAGTAATCAGTAATCAGTAATCAGTAATCAGTAATCAGTAATCAGTAATCAGTAATCAGTGATCAGTGATTAGTAGCCGCGGTGCTGAACTGATTACTGACCACTGAATACTAATTACTACCCCCCGGCCGTTGTGAAATTCGTCCTCCTCAGTTTCGTCCTCGCGACGTTCACCCTCCACGCCATGGATATCGTGGTGAATGGGGAACCCCGCGCAGTGATCGTGCAGCCGGATAACGCGTCTCCAGTGGCGCAGTATGCAGCTCAGGAACTGCAAACACACATCGCCCTCGCTACTGGCGCGCGCCTGGCCATTGTCCCGGAGAGGCAGGCCGCCGACGCAACGGGGCGCATTTATGTCGGGCCCTGCGCGGCCACCGGAAAAGCCGACATCGAAGTGAAAGACCTGGCGGCAAACGCTTTTCGGGTCTGCACGACGAAGGATGCCATTTTTCTAGCCGGCAACGACGGACCGGGAATCCCACCGCGTGACGACGCGACTTCGATGGGGTCGCTATTTGCGGTCTACGACTGGTTGGAAAGCCATGTAGGCGCGCGCTGGCTCTGGCCGGGCGATTCCGGGACGGTGGTGACTCACACGCAGGATCTCTCCAGTGGACCCAGCAGCGAACGGACGGTGCTTCCTGCTTTTCTGCACACGCGGCTCCGCATTGGGTTTGGGTTCGCCGACATGAACGCTACGGTGGGCGATCGCTACATGCAGGAGACCAACGTGTGGCTCCGGCGCCACCGGATCGCTCGCGGCGTGAACTTTGACTATCCTCATGCGTTTGAAAAATACTGGGAGAAGTACGGCAAGGAGCATCCGGAGTATTTTGCCCTGCGCCCGGACGGTAAACGCGAGCCGGTGAACGACGGACACCTCGTGCAAATGTGTGTGTCGAATCCCGACCTGCACCGGCTCATCCATCTCCAACTGGCTCAAGGATCGGCACAACCTTCCTCCCCGCCCCTGGATCAATGGTTGCGAGAACGACAAAACCGCCATGGATCCGCCTTGCAACTGTGCCCAGTGCCGTGCGTGGGATGTCAGCGGGAGCTCGGTTTCGCTCTCCAACCGCTACGCCCGATTCTGGCTCGCTCTCCAGGCAGAAGGCCGCAAACACGATCCGGAAGCGACGGTTTTTGGGCTGGCCTATGCGGGCTACAGCGAGCCGCCGGAAGGCGTCCAGTTAAACGATCACATCATCGTCGGCATCGTGCCGCCGTACTATTTTCCCCTGGAGGAAAAGGACCGGGAGGCCTTCAGGAAACTTTGGGATGGCTGGGCCAAAACGGGGGCGCGCCTCTTCCTGCGGCCCAACTATTTCCTCGGGGGTTATTGCATGCCGTACATTTTCTCCCGGGAGTTCGGGGAAGAATTCCAGTATGCCCGGGCGCACGGGATGGTGGCGACGGATTTTGATTCCTTGACCGGCATGTGGGGAACGCAGAGCCCGAATCTCTACCTGCTCGGACGCTTGCAAGAACAACCGGAGATGAAGATCGATGCGATTTTGGACGAGTTCTATTCGAGCTTCGGTCCGGCCGCGAATCAGGTCCGAGCCTATTTCGCCCATTGGGAACAAGTGACCCGGAAGATGAATGCCGAGTTTTTGGCGACCCACAAAGGAGGCTGGGCCGCGATGAGCCGGGAAGGTGACGTCATCTTTACCCCGGAAGCGTTCGCGGAGGGCCACCGACTCCTGGAAGAGGCCGCACGGGCCGCTGCCGGTTCCGAGGAGGTTACCAAGCGCGTGGAATTTCTGGCCACCTGGCTGACGCATGCGGAGCTGTGCATGAAGACCCTGACCGCCTATCACGCGCTGCAGGCCAGCCCGAAAGACCCCGCTTTGAAAGCCGCTCTCGCGGAAACAAAACAAACCCTCGATCGCTATCGAGCCGAGCACGCTTCGGCATTCGAAGCGGCGAACATGGCGGTGTTGCGCAGGCTGGAGATGTGGAGCGGCTGGCGGAAGACATTCGAGATCAAGGAACCTTAACCACCGTAACGAACCTTCTTTTCCCCTCATGAAACTCATCCTTCTTTTTCTGACCCTCGCGGCGATTCCTCTCTACGCCGTGGACACCGAATGGAAAGCGGCCGCGACGAAAGCAGTCATTACGCCCAAGGAACCGATGGCCATGGCCGGCTACGCGGGGCGCACCAAACCCGCCGAAGGCACCGCTTCCGATCTCTTCGCCAAGGCGCTGGCCCTCGAAGACAAGCAGGGCACGCGCTTCGTCTTCGTCACGCTGGACCTCATCGGCGTGCCGCGCACGTTGCACACCCATTTGGAAAAGCGGCTGACCGAGGCGTATCACCTGCCACCGGAAGGGCTGCTCCTGAATGCCTCCCATACCCATTGCGGGCCGGAGTATCGTGTCGATAGTAAGCCGGGTATCTTCGCGGAATTCAACAGTGCCGCCGCGGCGCAGGCGGAAGCGTACGGTAAATTTCTGGAAGACACGTTGTTTCAAATTATCGGCGAGGCGCTCACCCATCTCGCTCCGGCAAACGTGAGCTATCACCACGCACGTTGCGGGTTCTCCATGAATCGCCGGCTGCCCCTCAATGGCGGATACGCCAACTCACCCAATCCCGAAGGCCCGGTCGATCAGGCCGTGCCCGTCCTACGCATCACCGATGTGGACGGCAACATCCGCGCCGTTCTTTTCGGCTACGCCTGTCACAATACCACGCTCGGCTTTTACCAATGGTGCGGCGATTACGCCGGCTTCGCCGAGGCGGATATCGAGGAGGCACATCCGGGGGCAATCGCCCTTTTCATGCAGGGCTGCGGTGGTGATCAAAATCCATATCCGCGGAGCAAACTCGAACTGGCGAAGATGCATGGGCAATCGTTGGCCACATCTGTCGAGGCGGCGCTAACCGCGACTACACAACCCGTCCACGGTCCATTGCGGGAGAAGTTCGCGGACGTCGATATCGACTTCGCCGCGGTACCGACGCGGGCTGAATTGGACGCGCAGACGAAGTCCAAGGACAAATATACCGTGGGCCACGCACAACGCTTGCTCCAGCAACTCGACGCCGGTCAGGCGCTGCCCACGCACTACCCGTATCCGGTGCAAGTGTTGCGCTTTGGCGATGGGCTCACCTTCGTCGGCCTCGCCGGAGAGACGGTCGTGGACTATTCGCTGCGCTTGAAACGCGAACTAGCCGGGCCGCCAGTGTGGATCGCCGGTTACTGCAACGACGTGATGGGTTACATCCCGAGCCGGCGCGTGCTCGAGGAGGGCGGCTACGAGGCAGGCGATTCCATGAAATTTGGCAGTCTGCCCGGGCCGTGGGCTCCGACCACCGAGGAGCGGATCGTCGGCGAAGTGCACACTTTGCTTCGCGGACTCACCCCATAAGAAATTGCGGGCTCGAAGGTCATCGAGGCATGCCCCGCCTGTTTCTTGCCGCCCTGTTTGCCTCCGCCCTGTCGCTGCACGCCACGGAATACTACGTCGATCCCGCGGTCGGCGACGATCACGCCAATGGCCTTGCCGCCAAGCCCGAGGGGGCCAACGGTCCGATGAAGACGATCGCCCGCGCCATCAAGGCCGCGAAACCGGGCGATACGGTGAACCTCGCCAAGGCCAACTACAAGGAATCGGCGATCTTCCACAATCGCGCCGGCGAAGCGGGCAAACCGATCACGCTCGATGGCCACGGTGCGATGCTCGACGGCGCGGACGCGCTCAACCCGGATGACTGGAAGGAAGTCTCCCCGGGACTCTTCCACAACGACAACCTGCTACGTCTCGACGACGCGGTCATCCAGCGCTGGTTCTTTCTGTGGGACGGCAAGATGAACCACATGGGCCGCACTTCGAAAGGCCTGCGCCCCGATTTCAAAAAGCCCGCGGACCTGCAACCCGGCGAGTGGTCGTTCATCAAGGATCCGGCGCAGAACGGACCGAATGGGCAAATCCATGGTGCATTTTTCGTCAAGCTGCCTCCCGGCCAGAAGCTGGCTGACGCACACATCGCGGCGCCGATCCGTTCCGCCGGTGTGGCCATCAGCGGTGATAACAGTTGGATCACCATTCGCAACATCAACGCCACCCACGTCTACAACGACGGCTACAACATTCACGGCAAGTGCCGCGATGTGCTCTTCGAGCACATTGGCGCTTTCGAATGCGGCGACGACGGCATCAGCGCCCATGACGATTGCCAGTACAAGGTCGATGGGCTCGTTTCCATCGGTAACTCCACGGGCATCGCGGACACTGGCGATAGCATCACCGAATACGATCACGTCTACATCGATGGCATCCTCGGTGTCGACCTGCTCTTCTTCGGTGCCAATCGCCACGCCATTCACAACGGCGTGGTTCTCTCGCATGCCCACACCGTGGCTTCCGTTTACACGGCTGAGCCGAATACGGGGAAGCTTTCGCTGACTCTGGACAACGTCTTCATTCGTCGCGATGTGGCACCCGCGGAAGCGCGCGTGGGCAAGGATGCGACGCTCGATCTACAGCATGTGACCATGCTCGGTTTTCACCTACTCGCCGTGGATGATGGGAAGATCATCGCTCAAGATACGGTCTTCGGCCTGGCGCCGGAGAAGAATGGGCTCTGGGGCGCGGCGCGCGGTGCGAAGGCGGGTGAGTTGTTGAAGGAGCTTACGCCGCGGTGATTTTGGATTCGCAGAGGGCGTACGGCAAAGAAGCGCGAAGCGCCCCCAAAAAAACCTGTCATCCTGAGACCCCAAACCGCTGCGCGAGATTGTTTGCTGACGCAAGAACCGGTGTAGATTCGCGGGGTTGGCGTGCGAAGTGGCCGGCCTTAGCTTGGTGCAAGCTGCCCGTTCCTGAGACTGGTTCCTGCGCGTGAGATTGTTTGTTTGGTGACACCACTGGCCTCAGGTTCAAAGCTGGGGCTTTGGGGTGATCCCGTTTGGGAGCTTTGCTCTTTCCTTTTCTCCGCAGGGCACGTCGGCATTTTCAATAGCTGACGATTCATGATTCAACGAATACTTGCTGGTTATGGGGCCATCGATATTGGCCAGGAAAAGATCTTCATTGCTTGCAGTGGGGAGGAAGCGGTCCGGAGCTTTGGTACTTTCAGTGCGGAGCTCGAGCTGGCCGCAGACCACTTGGTGCAGCGGGGAATCCGACGAGTGGCGATGGAGGCCACGGGAGTTTATTGGATTCCCCTGCACGATTTGCTGGAGAAGAAGGGGATCGAGGTGACGGTCTTTAATGGCGCGCACGCCCGCAATATGCCGGGGCGCAAGAGCGATGTGCAGGACTGCCAGTGGCATGCCATGCTGCACAGCCATGGGCTGCTGGTGAGTTGTTTCATCCCCTCGGAGGAGATCCGCCAACTGCGCTGCTACTATCGCTTGCGGGAGGATCACCTGAGCATTGCCACCGAGCACATCCAGCACATGCAGCGGGCGCTGGACCTGATGAACGTGCGACTGCACGTGGTCTTGAGCCAATTGCACGGGGTCAGCGGGTTGCGGGTGATCAAGGCGATCCTGGCTGGAGAGCGTGACCCGGTGGCCTTGAGCGCGCTGTGCGACTGCCAGATCCTCAAACGCAAACGGGCGGAGGTCATCCAGAGCCTGCAGGGCCATTGGCAGGAGCATCATCTCTTTGCCTTGGGTCAGGCGCTGGAGAGCTACGAGTTCTGTTTGCGCCAGATGGTGGCCTGCGATCGGCAGATCGAGGCGTTGCTCCAGCGGATCACCAAGGATCAGCCGCCGCAAACGCCCGCCCCCGGGCAGAAGGTCAAAGTCGTGCGGCACAATGCGCCGCAGATCGAAGGGCTGCATCGGTTCTTGATCACCATGACCGGCGGGTGCGATGCCACGCAGTTGCCGGGCATCAGCCCGCTGGGCTTCATGAAATTGATCGCCGAGATCGGCACCGACTTGCGCAAATGGCAAACGGCCAAGCACTTTACCTCTTGGTTGGGGTTGTCGCCCGGCAGTTCGCAATCCGGCAAGAGACGCAAACGCCTGGCCCGCAAGAAAACCGTCGCTGGGCAGATCTTTCGCGAAGCGGTGCTAAGCCTCGCCAAAAGCAAACACCTGGCCTTGGGCGCAGCCTACCGCCGGTATCAAGGCGAGAAAGGGCAGTCCCGTCGCCATGGTCGCCATTGCCCGCAAGCTGGCCGTCCTCTACTACAACCTCTTCACCAAGGGCTTGAACTATGTGGAAGAAGGCGTCCGCCGCTACGAAGAAAAATACCGTCAGCAAACACTCCGCTACTTGGAAAAGACCGCAAAAGCCTTCGGCTTCCACCTCGCTCCGGCACCTGCTTCCCTCTAAGGTTCTTTGGGAGCGAAGCGGGGGCGGGTGGGCGGTGGAAGCTGACGGCTGATGCTGGCGTATTTTCGACTCTCCGGTACAAAAAAGAATGGCCGGAACCGGCCTCTATCTCGAAGCTGCGCGCGATCCGCAAACGTCGAGAGGACCTCCATCGGATGGTAGCTGTTCCAGTCATCCGCCGTCGCGTCTTTGGCGACTGAAATTCCAACAACTCCCTGGATGGAAGCTTGGGCCAACTGCC
>NZ_ABVL01000015.1 GCF_000173075.1 Chthoniobacter flavus Ellin428 | reverse complement strand
CCTTCAAAGTAAGTGCTGGTGATGTCATACAACAGGAACTCGAAGCGCTGGCCCAAAGAGGCTTTCGTAGCGCTCCTTGAGATGACCAAAGAGGGCCTGGCGCAAAGGTAGAAGCGCATCGAGGCCGCGGTAGAGCCGGTTGTCATAAACCGCTTCGACACCAACGCCCAGCAGGTCGTCGAGAGCGGTCTGCCCATACCATCGCTCGCTCAGCGCCAATTCGGAAGCCTGCGCGCAAAACCGGCCGATACAAAGAATGGCGGCCACCGTCGCCCAATCGATTTCCTCGCGCCCGCGCCGTAGATGCGCGAAGAAAAAATCGTGCAATCCCAAGCGCCGCCAAAGCGCCAAGGCTAAATAGACCTGGCCAAACTGCCGCAACCGTTCCACGCGCACGCGAGAAAGATCCACCTGCGCCCACTGCGGCGGCGGTAGGGACGGTGGCGCGGCCGGCGATCCAAAAAGATCTCCCGGCGGCGTGGGCTCCGCAGGCGCCCCATCCCCATCCAGTAAACGCGCTATCTCCTCCCAGCCGGCCCGTTCCTCTTCGTCGAGTCCGGGCAGTTTGCCTAGCGTCGCCACCACCCGCTGCCGCGGCCCGCGCTCCGTGCGGTGACTCTCCACCAAAGTCCAATACTCGTATTGTTGGCCGTTCTTCTGTCTGCGATTGCGCCGCAAAAACATGCCCCAGCTTGCCCCTTTCCTCTCTGCTCCAGCAAGGCGGCGGTCTCCACTACAACATCCAATCCCTGACAACCAACCGCCTCTCCAGAAGCCAACCCAACATCCCCTCACGGAAAAAGCTTTTTATCCCTAACGACTGTCGAACTTGGGTTAGGGTGGGCACTGCAAAGACGCAGACGGGAAAGAGGATGAAGGCGGAAGGATGAAGAAACCCACCGACCCTCGGCGTTTCCTCCCGGCTCTACAGATGTAGATTCGGATACTGCCAATCCTCCCACTTTCCGTCGCAGTGGAGAGTCGGACAGTGAAATTGCACTTGTTCGTCCTCGTTGAGTGTCACCCGGATGTCATGGCCGGTGAACAGGTGTTCGCATTTCTTGCAGAAACGCATTTCATCGAGCGACCACCAGCGTTTCTGCGGATCGGCAGCTTGAAAGAGTTTCAGCTTTCGGCCAGTGGTTTCTGGGAGGGCGGACACGTCGTAACCCTACGGTAGCGCGCGGCTTATGTCGAGATGGCGCGTGATGTGGCGAAAAAACTTATTGCGCCGTCCAGCCACCATCCACAGGCAGCATGGCGCCGGTGACGTAGCTGGCCGCCTCGCTGGCCAGGAAAATGGCCGCTCCCTGGATTTCGCGCAGCTCGCCCCAGCGCTTCAGCGCGGTCGCGCCGACGATGAATTTGCGGCCTTCCTCGGTATCGGCGATGGGCACGTTCATGTCGGTGAGAAAGGGGCCCGGGCAAAGCGCGTTCACGGAGATGCCATGGCCGGCGACTTCCAAGGCGAGCGCGCGGGTCATTTGCACGATCGCCCCCTTGCTCGCGGTGTAAGGGGTGCGGTTGGCGAGACCGACGAGACCGAGGGCGCTGGCGAGATTGATGATGCGTCCCCAGCCGCGCGATTTCATTTGCGGCACCACGGCACGGCTGCAGAGCCAGGAGCCGGTGACGTTGATCTCCATGACCTGGCGAAATTGCTCGGGCGTGAGTTGGTCGATGGGACCGCGGATATTGATGCCGGCGCTATTGATGAGGATATCAATCACACCGCAGTCGCGCACCACGTCCTCCACTTGCTCGGCGGAAGTCACGTCCGCCACGAGGCCCGTCGCGCGCCGGCCAAAATCCGCGGCGATGCGCGCCGCGGCGGCCTGCGCTTCGTCGAGGTGACGGCTGAGCAAGACGACATCGGCCCCGGCGGAAGCCAGTCCGGCGGCCATGGCCAGACCGAGCCCTTTCGAGCCGCCGGTGATAAGTGCGGTGCGACCGGTGAGGTCGAATTGTTTGATGCCGGGCAGGGGAGCAGAGGAGGGATTCATACGAGAAAATGGATTTCAGGCCGTCGGCCAGTGCGCGTCGCGCAGCGCGGGGAAATCGCGTCGCCAGGAATGCACCACCTCCGGCTCGAGCGTCGCCGGCAGGATGTGCTCGCGCTCGCCGGCATCGGCGATGATCACGCCGTGCGGATCGACGACCACGCTACGACCGGCGTAGAGAAGCTCCGGTTCGCGTCCCACGCGATTCACGCCGACCGCGTAGGCCTGGTTCTCAATCGCGCGAGCCTGCAGCAGAGTGAGCCAGTGCTGCTGGCGTTTCACCGGCCAGAGCGCCATCACGACGAAAAGATTCGCCCCTTTGCGCGCCGCTGCGCGGAAGATTTCCGGGAAGCGTAGGTCGTAGCAAACGAACGGCGCCACGACGAAACCGCCCCACTCGAAAGTCACGATCTCCGAGCCCGCTTCATGTCCTTGCGACTCGCCGCCGCCGCTGAAGGGATGAATCTTGGTGTAGCGCGCGACCAGCTTTCCCTCCGGGGAAAAGACCACGGCATCATTGCGGCCCATTTCCCCGGCGCCCCGGCTCACCACTCCGCCGGTGATGAATACGCCATGCTTCCGCGCCAGCGCGGCGATGAACGCTTCGTCCTCCCGCTCCGCGCCCTGCCGCGTGACCGCGAGGTTCATCGAGAATCCGCAGGAAAACATCTCCGGCAACACGACGAGTGATCCCGGCGCCGGCGCCGCGGCATCGACGAGCGCCTCGACCTTGCGAAAGTTCGCCGCTTTGTCCTCCCACACGATGTCGAGTTGGACGGCGTAGAGATTGGGGGCGGGCATGCCCGCGAGCGTGCGCGATGGGGATTGGCCGCGGCAAGCCTCGATCCAGTGAACTTAAATGCTGCTACTGGGGCGCTTCGCTCCGCTCCAAAATGACAAAGCGTTTGGGAAGAACTCCCGAACGCTTTGTGCGAACCAAACCTAAACCGAAATTGCAGAGCCGGTCTCAGAGACTGTGAAATAAAGCGGCAGCGAGATTATTTGGCCCGCGAATCACACAGATGACGCCAATGAAAAATACGCCCATTTGTGTCATTCGCGTAATTCGCGGGCACTTTTTTCACAGTCTCTCAGAGACCATTCGGATGGCGGGCGGTGAAGCCCCAGGCCGGACGGCCATTGATCCGCCAGCGTGGGCCATCTTCGCCGCCGAAGCCGGTGGTATCCAGGCGCAGGCCGGCGACCACCGCAAAGACGTGTCCGTCTTTCGCATAAATGGTGATCCAGTGTCCTTTGCCGCTGGTGCCGTAGCCGGTGAAATCCTTGGAGACGATGGGCGAATTGATGAGTCCCGCGTGGTGGAGGAGGAACGAAACCGTGCCGGAGCAATCGTAACCATCTACGTAGAAGCTCTCATGACCGCCGCCCCAGACGTAGGGCTTGTTGCGCAGGAAATTCGTCGCCCAGATCGCGCGCTTCACGCATTCCGGCGCATTTTCCGGGGCGTAGGCGATGCCGTTACGGTCCAGCGCCGCTTTGTCGCCCGGGATGGTCGGACCCGACGTGGGCGGCGTGGCCGAGGTGTAGTGGGCCTGGCTCGTCGGGGCCAGGGCGAGCAGCACCATTACGGCACCGGCGAAGAGAGAGGCGGGATAGGTAAAAATGCGGTTCATACCCTGCCTGTTGCAAAAATGGGGCCAAACCGGACAAACTTTTTTCGGAAAAATACGGAGAGCGCATTTTTCAGAGGGATGCGCTCCCGCGTATTCGCTTGCGACCGGGCCGCCTTACCAGAGCAAGTCGCGCAATTGTGCGATGCGGGGGCGCATGAGCTTGATCTTGTCTGCCGGGGATTTTTGCGCCTCGAGTTGCTTCACCCAGTCGCGTTGCTCATTCTTCAACGCGGCGAAACGTTTCGCCGGGAGCACCGCGCGCACGGCTTTGTAAACCGCGTTCAGGCGGTCGTCGAACCACTTGAGCTTTTCTTCATCGGTGCCTTCAGTGGGTTCGTCCTGGTCGAGGAGCGCCTCCGTCAAAGAGTCCCAGTCATCGAGACCGGTCGCGCTGGAATGGACCCATTTGTGCGCGGCAAGATCGAAGGTGCCTTCGAAGCGCGCGTGATTGGTCGGCTGATCTTCGAACGCTTTCGGGTTCGTATAGGCGGTGCCGCGGACGAGGACGGTGCGCCCGGGGCCTTGCCGGAAAAAGGCGTCACCGTAGCCCTCCGTTTGGACCTTGTGCGATTCGCGCGAAATCACCGCATCCATCGATTTTTGGATTTCCCCACCGAGGTCGCTCTGGATGCACTTGGTCCCAGCGATTTCGACGAGGGCGATGCTGCCGAAACCATAGCGGTCCTCATAAGTGACCACGCACCAACTGGAATCCGGCGCCCATTTTACCTTGAGACCATGGTGATTCTGCCCCTCGAAATAAAAAGCCCCGCGGATCACGCACAGACGCTTGTGCGTCTTGAGATCGACGAGCTTGTTGACGATCTTGTCCTCGTCCAAGTCGGCGCCGGTTTCGCGACCGGGGATTAGCACGCCATAGCGATCATTCGGCGACTGCGAATTCTCCGCGATGACATAGCCTTCGGGCCAGCCATCCTCGGCCCCACTCACCACCGTGGGTGCAATGGCGAAGCCCAGCAGAGAACTGATCACGAAGAGGAATACACGCGTTGCACACATGATGACACTTGGCCACATACGCGACGCGTGGGCGAGCGGGAAGTTCCATCGTCCCGGGGATACTGTCTTGCCTGCTTGAAGTTTAGCGAAATAACGAATCCACCCCCATGGCGGTCTTGCGCATGAACTTCGGCATGGCCTTGCGATGGCGCACCTGGAAAAGGCGATAAATCCATGAGAGCACGTGGATGGTGAAGACGCGATCGAGCACGTGGCGATAGCCGCGCTGGCGGCGAACGAGCAAGCGGGACAGCCATGAGACGGTGCGCCGGCCGAGCCGCGATGCTTCCAGCGAAGTGCGGATGCGGTAACGCTGCCGGTGCGAACGCGGCCACCGTTTCTTGTAGGTTTTCTTCGCGGCCTTGATCTGGCGATCGAGCGTGGGATCCGGCGGGAGCAGATAGTAGCGGCGCGCGAGCAGGATCATCTCAAAGGTGTCGCGCATGAAGACGATGTCTTCCTCCGGCAGGGCGAGTTCGCGGGCCAGCGTTTGCATATGCTCGAAATTGGCGAAGGCGGCCTCGCCTTCGCGCAAGGCTTCCTCGGGCTCGTGGACAAAATGGGCGATGACCCGGCGCACAGCGTCGTGAATAAACACGGAATCCCAATAGACGTGGATCAACGGCGGGATGCGCACGCGACGGAAGTATAGCTTCTGCTCGGCGAACTCGACGATGTAGAGCAGTTCGCGGATGACGATCTCCGCGCGGCGCAGGAGTTCCAGCGCTCCCGCGGCGCGTTCCGGGCCGAAGAATTCGCGGACGACTTCCTCCACGGATTGTCCATCGCGCAACACGCGAATGGTCGCGAGGGTATTGAGCTCGATCCACACGCCCGCAGGCTCGAGAAACGCGCGGCGACGCAAGGCGTGCCATCCGCCGGTCTGGCACCACACGGAGAAGCCGACGACGTTGTGCGCCTCGCGCAACTCGCGGGCATAACGCTCCACATCCCAGCCGATGAAGGAAGGATACTCGCCCGCGCCCTCGTACTCGCGACGGGCCTGAAATTCGATGATCTTCGGCAACTCGATGCGGAAGAAATGCCGGTTGAGCGGCAGGTAGCGGAAGAAGTCCGATTCGCCGTATTTCATCGAGAGAATGAAAGCCGGTGAGGTGATGCCGGTGAGCGCCTGGGCCAATCGGCCACGATGCCAGATGAGATCGCCCACGAGGTGCGCGCCGACGGTCCATGTGCGGAAGATGAGCTTGCGCCCGTGTTGCTCGAAAATGGGCAACAGCGAGTGCAGCATGCGATTCACTTGCGCCGCAGTGCGAAGGAAGAGCCGGCTGCGCAGGGGATCGCTGACGTCGAGTCCATCGCTCTCGCCGATGCGCAGGATGATGCCTTCCACCTCCGGGAAGTCGTCGAGAAACGCGGCCACGACTTCGCCGAACCACGTCTCCGCGGCATCGAGTCGCTCGCGCAGTTGGGCGTCCACCGCCGCCGTGGTGGTGAGAAAGTCGCTGGTGACAAACACGCGCAGCCCAGCCTCGCGCAGCACGGCGAAACATTGCCGGAATTCCTCACGCAGAATGGCGTTACGCCCGCGCACCTCCGGTTCCAGCCACGGGTGCAGGCTCAGATGGGCGACATCATCCAACGAGGCGGCATTGAAGCCCAACGCGCGCACCTTGCTGGCAAAGACGCGCAACTCCTCGCGAATCTCCGTCCACTGTGGCGCTCGCTCCGGTCCACTCGTGGCGAGATGCGGAAACGGAATCTTCGACCAATTGATGACGCGCCGCGAATGGCCGCGGAAAAAAGGGCCGATGGCGTCGATGAGGGCGAGATCCATGACGCGCGCACCCTCGCAGGCCGACGTGGAATCTGACAACGGCGCAAATGCAAATTCTGTGTGGGGGGCTCGCGTGGCGAATCGCCGGATTCAAAACTACAGGATTGCCCTGATCTTCGGTTAATCAGCCCCGGTCATCGCTTCAGAGGATCGCATGGAGGCGTGCGGACGGATGTGCAGCCGTCGCCCACAGAGAGGTCGAAACCTTTTACAGAAAAGAAAGGAGTAAAATGAATCGCCAACGATTCCTTCTCTATATCGAACTCCACACGGGGCGTTTCACGTTGAAACGCGATGGGGAAAACTGGGTCCAGGAATTTCCTTCACTGCTCGATGCTCTGCAGCATGCGCGCAATTTGGCGGTCGATACCGACGCGCGGTTGACCGTTTTTGACGAAGGAGGGCGTCCAATCATCGAAACGTTTGTCTGATCCTGCGCTGTCACGAATTCCCGGACAGTATGATTCGCACGCATCGCGCTTGTCAGCGGTGGGTTTTTGGTGATGATTTTCCTGTGCGCTCGACACCATTCCCCCGTGTTTTCGCGATCCTGCTTTTTCTTGCTCCATTCGGATATTCGGAAAGCCTGTTGCTCGACTTCGGGACGACGCCAGGTTTGGTCGCCCCTGCGGATGCGCTCAATAGTCCAGGGCATTTTACCGGGGCTGTTCCCGCCGGAGAGATCACTTGGAACCTCGTCACTTCCACGGACATTACGTCGGGCTTGAAATTTGGCGACGGGAGTGATGCCACTGGAATTTCCCTCAATCTCGGTCAGGAGGACACCATCGGGAATAACATCGTGGATTTTGCCGCGGCCAATGCGATCAACTCGACTTCGCTCACGGGCACCAGCGCGACCACCTTGGGAAGTGATTATGGCACCGCGAGTAGTTCGCCGGTGGCCAAGGACGGTATCTTTCGGAATGGGACCAATGCCACCCAGAATGCGGCCATCGGGTTCCGCATCGATGGCCTGACGGCGGGCACTTACACGCTTTATTTTGTGGGACGAAACACGAACACGAGCGCGGGGGGCTTCCCGGTGATGTTCTACACTTCGACCGGTCTCAGTGCCGATACCTTTGCCTTTACCGGCAGTGCGTCTACGACGGTGGGCAATAGCAGTACGAACGGCAACACCACCTGGACCGCCGGCAACCAATACAATACCGCGACGGTGAATGTCTCTACCGGGGACTCCATCTTCGTCGCCGCGGAAGGTACTTCGGCGAGTGAGCTCCGCGGCTTCATCAATTCCGTGGAAATTGTCCCGGAGCCGTCAGCGGTCTTCATCCTGCTGGCTGGCTTTGGCGTGCTTTTGGTGCTGCGTCCCAAGCTGAATCGAAAGCGGTTGTCAGTGGCAGGGGATAGCTAAGGGCAGGCGCGAAACTGCTTGCCGTAAGGGGAGTCGCGTGGTGGAGAGGAAGAGTCCCATGATTACCAAATGGCTCCTCTCCGCGGCGCTGGCCGCGCTTTCCGTAGTCGCGTTGGCGGCTGAAGAAAATTCCCCCACGCCGCCACGGCGTCCGAACATCCTCTTCATCATGACCGACCAGCAGCGCTGGGATTGTGTCGGTGCGAATGGCAACACGATCATCAAGACGCCGAACATGGATCGGCTCGCCGCGCGCGGGGCGAATTTCTCGAACGTGTATGTCGCCTCGCCGGTGTGTGTGCCGTCGCGCATCAGTTTCTTCACCGGTCGCTATGCGCACTCGCATCGCAATCGCGTCAATTACACGCCGCTCGATGCATCCGAGGTGTTGCTCCAGGCACGGCTGAAGGAAGCCGGCTATCGCACGGCCTCGGTCGGCAAACTGCACTATTTTCCGCCGACCGTGGAGCATGCGAAGAGCACGGGCTTCGATATCGTGGAGCTCCACGATGGCGTGCCTTTCACCGACAAGTGGTCGGATTATGTGAAGTGGCGGCAGGCGAATGACCCGAAGAAAGACATCTACTATCGCGCCACGGCGAAGAACATCGAGCCGGGTAAAAATCCCAATCGCGCGGCGATCGATACGCAATACACTGACACGACCTGGACCGGAGAGCGCGGCCGCTATTGGCTGACGGAACTGGCAAAAGGCCAGCAGCCGTTTTTCCTCTACGTCTCATTTTGGAAGCCACATTCGCCTTACGAGATCGGCCCGCCGTACGACTCGATGTATGACGATGCCAACATTCCCATTCCGGAGACGGTGACCGCCAACGATCTCGCGAGCATGCCTCTGCCGTTGCAAAAGCTTTCCCTGCGCGAAAATCCCAACGTGTGGAAGCAGACCCAGGAGCGGGTGGAATGGATGTACCGCAGCTACTACGGCGCGATCAGTCATGTGGATCACGAGATCGGCCTGCTGCTCGAGGCGCTGGAGGCAAGTGGCCAGGCGCAAAATACGCTCATCGTTTTCAGCTCCGATCACGGCGATCAGTTGATGGAGCATCGGATCTACGGGAAGAATTGCTTCTTCGAGCCGTCAGTGAAGGTGCCGCTCATGGTGAGCCTCCCGGGGCGGATCAAGCCGGCGCATTACGATCAGCTCATGGAAACCGTGGATTTGGTGCCGACGCTGCTCGATTTCATCGGCCTGCCGGAGCCGCGCGAGGTGCAGGGTCGCAGTTTCGCGCCGCTCATCGCGGACCTGGGCCGTCCTTACACGCCGCATGACGCGGTCTTTAGCGAGAATATCATTCCCGAGGTCATCACCAGCGGGAAGATGGACCTGCCGTTCGAGAAGGGGAAGGGCGTCGATGGCGTGCGTCATCCGGATGCGAAAATGGTGCGCACCGATCGCTGGAAATACTGCTATTACCCGGAGGGATATGCCGAGTTGTATGACCTGCAAAAAGATCCCGGCGAACGCACCAATCTCGCCGGCCGCCCGGAAAATCACGCGGTCGAAGAAGAAATGCGCACGCGTTTGCTGAACTGGCTCATCGACAGCGCCGAGGCGGATGAAATCGCTCCACGCTGGCTGCTCTCGGATCCGCCTCCGACGCCGAAGAAATAGAAGCGGTCTGTGGCAGAGCGATGCGCGACCAGTGGCTCTTAATCCTCATCTTTAATCGTTAATCCTTAATCCCAATCGTTTGAGGTAACGATCACGATTAAGGATTAACGATTAACGATTAACGATTAAGGAATCTCTACAGCCGGACTCTGCCGTGCATATCGCCGTCTTCTGCATCCGGTGTCGTGCCGGACATGTAGGCTTTGGCCGCTTCCCACAGATACTTGAAACGTCGCGCGCCGGTGTTGTCCCAGAATTCGCCACGCTCGGGGCGCACCGCGATGAGCTCAATATCCGGATCGTCCTTGCCCCGCGGGAACCATACGCGGAATGCCTCCTGCCAAAGATGCGCGATCTTTTCGCGATCGCCGATGAGCGAGGCGCGACCGGTGATCGTGAGGAAGGCGTTGTTGCCATCCTGGGCGACGAGATGGACGTGCGAGTCGATCTCGATTTCGTGGACCTTGGCCGTGTCGACGCTGGTGACGAACCATAGCCGCCCGTCATCCTCGACTTCGGCGATGGCCATCGGGCGGGAGTGGAAACCATGCATTCCGCTGTGTGTGACCAGCATCACGTTTTGAAATTTCTTTAACAGACTGATGAAATGCCGGGTCTGTTCATCGGTAGAAGTGGGCGCGTTCATATAAGGAGTTCGCCAGCGCTCTGGGGGGCGGATGTGAATTCAGGTAGGCGGAAAGGCGGTGGTGGCTCTTAATCTTAATCTTAATCTTAATCTTAATCTTAATCTTAATCTTAATCTCCTCTGCGCCGACAAAGCCGGGATTAAGATTAAGATTAAGATTAAGACCAAGAAATCCCCTTCCGCATCCCGTCGAATTCGGCGCGCGGCCTCGAAGACACCGTTGCCTATCGAAAATGCACAAAGGCTTTCCCTCCGGCGCCGGGTGCGGTTTGCTGAAGCCAAGCCCAAACCCGTGCGATGCGACGTGCCTGCATCATCCCCCTTATGAATCCGAAGCGTCTTCTCTTCCCGCTGCTCTTCGTCTTGTTGGCGATCGAAACGGCGACCGCTGCGCCGGACCGGCCGAATATCGTCGTCATTCTCGCCGACGACATGGGCTACTCGGATATCGGCTGTTTCGGCAGCGAAATCCCTACACCGCATCTCGATGCGCTCGCCGCGAATGGCCTGCGCTTCACGCAATTCTATAACTCGCCGCGCTGCAGTCCCACGCGCGCGGCCTTGCTCACCGGTCTCTATTCACAGCAGGCCGGCATGGGCTGGCTGGATAACATGGTGAAGCCCGAATCGCGCGGCTTCCACGGCAAGCTGCTGCCGCGCTGCGTGACCATCGCCGAGGTGTTGCGCGACGCGGGTTACTTCACCGCGATGTGCGGCAAATGGCACCTCGGCCAGCAAAATGGCACGCCGCCGTGGGAGCGCGGTTTCATGCGGTCGCTGAACTCGCGTTTCGGCGAAGTCTATTTTCCGAAGGAACAAGACCGGCCGGGCACCCAGAGCCTGTTCCTGAATGGGCGGGAGATTCCCAAGGATTCGCCGGAACTCGGGCATGATTGGTATTCGACGGATCTCTTTGTCGATTGGGGGCTCAAGTTCATCGACGAAGCGCGCGCGGAGAAGAAACCGTTCTTCCTCTATCTGCCGCAGGGCACCGTGCACTTCCCGCTGCGTGCGCCGGAGGATGTCATCGCCAAGTATCGCGGCAAATACATGAAAGGCTGGGACCAGCTTCGCCAGGAACGCTACGAGCGCCAGCTTAAGATGGGTCTCATCGATCCGCGCTGGCCGCTCTCGCCGCGTCCCGATGATTCCCCCGCATGGGATACGCGTGCTCCGGACAAGCAGAAGCGCTTCGACGGAATCATGGCGGTGTATGCGGCGATGATCGATTGCCTCGATCGTAGCACCGGCACGCTGGTCGATGGCCTCAAGCAACGCGGCCTGCTCGATAATACGCTCATCATTTTCCTGAGCGACAACGGCGGCAACGCCGAGGGCGGTCCTGCGGGCAAGACGGAAGGGCCGGGGCCGATCGGCAGCCCGGATTCCTATGTGATGCTGGGCATGAACTGGGCGACCCTGGCGAATACGCCGTTCAAGCGGTACAAACACTTCACGCACGAAGGCGGCATCAGCTCGCCGTTCATCGCGCACTGGCCGGCGGGCATCGCGCCGGAACTCCGCGGCAAGCTGGAGAAACAGCCCGCGCACCTGGTCGACATCATGGCCACCGCCGTCGATCTCGGCGCCGCCAAATACCCGGAGCGTTATCACGATAACGACATCATCCCGATGGAGGGCGTGAGCTTGCGGCCGGCTTTCAGCGGAAAACCGCTCGGGCGCAAGCAGCCGATTTTCTGGGAGCACGAAGGCAACAAGGCGGTGCGCGACGGCCAGTGGAAACTCGTGCAGAAATGGCGCGGCCCATGGGAACTCTACGACATGGACGTGGACCGCACGGAGCTACACGACTTGAGCAAGGAGCATCCCGAGATCGTCTCGCGGTTGCAGGCCGCCTGGGACGGATGGGCGGAACGCGCGTATGTCGACCAATGGCCCGGTCCCGACCACACCAATTGGGGCGCGGATATCAAGGGGAAGCCGGTGGATTAAAGACGGAACATCCAACACTCAACATCCAACATCCAATGGAAGAAGCGTCCGCGCCGAACGCTTGCGCCATTGGATGTTGGGCGTTGGGTGTTGAGTGTTGGATGTTCTTCCTCCCTATATCTGATATTGCGTCCGCAGGTCGCCGACCTGGTGCTGGAGCTCGGGCCAGAAGTCCCAGTCGTCTACGAAGCTATGGCTGGCGTTTGAGCCGCGGGCGTAGGCCGTGGTGAAGTCCGCGGGGTTGAATTGGGCGCCGGTGGAAACGTAGGGCGGGGTGAAGCCGAGCATGGCGATCATCCAGTTGAAATGCTCCGAATTGCCGGCGGTGAATCCGGAGACGCAGTACTCGCCATTGATCGAGATGTCGTAATTGCCGAGCACGTGGATGAGATCGTGCCGCACGGTCATATCCTCGGAAATCCACTGTTTGCTGCCCGGCAGCGGCCAGTCGAACTGCGCGTAAAAATCCCAAAAGGCCCGGCCAAGCGAACCGGCGGGATAACCCTGCAACGATTTGTAGCGCGCCTCTTCCTCGGGATCGCCCTCCGAGTCCTTGAGCAGCTTGGCCATTTCCTGGTGCTGGCCATCGGCATCGAGATTGCGCCAGATATCGGGGCCCATCTTGCGTAGCGCGCAGTATTCCATGTTCTGGCTGTGCTTCTGCCGCGCGCCGATGAAGTCCTCCATGCGGTGCATGTTTTCCCCGAGCGCCTCGATGAATTTTTCCGAGATATAAGTCTTCTGGTCCGCGAAAGGCCGGGTCGCGTAGGGCATCAGCGCGATGACCTGCGCGGCGCGTTCTTTGTGCTCGTCGTCCAGGATGGCCGCGGCGAGGTCATCCGGTTTGACGTGAATGTTTTCGTCGGCATCGGCGACATCCGGATGGTGCAGGATGTTGATCCGCACGCCTTCGATCAGTTGCGCTTCCTCGGGGGACATCGGCGCGGTGCCGTGCAGCGAAGCAATGGCGCGCAGGGCGCCGAGGGTGGCTTTCGATTGTTCGAGGGTCCAGTTGGCAGGTTGAATCATGATGGAGTGAGTGAGGTGAGAAAATGCCCGCGCCCGTGCCGCCGCCTACGCCGCTTCCGTTGCGTGCAGGTCGTATTTCGCCGCCATCTTGCCGAAGAGCTCCCGCGCCCGGGCGAGCTCACTGTCGCGATTGCGATCGCCATCCGGCAACAAGCGCGCGAGTTGCCGATGCGCGAGGGCTTCCTCATACGGCATATCGAGCTGAATGGCCACCGCCAGGCCCTCGCGCGAGAGGCGGATCGCGCGGGAGGCGTTGCCGGAGAGTTCATTTTCCACGGCGGTGAGCAGCAACGCGCGCGCTTCGCCGATCCGGAAGATCTTCGCGAAGCGGCGCGTGCAGGCGCAGGCCTCGCGGGCCTTGGCGGCGAAGTCGGCGCGCGCCGGGTCGCTCTCCGCCGACATGCGCCAGCCCTTGAGATAGATCTCCGTCACCGCGGCATAGGCCTCGAGGTTGTAAACGATCGTCGGCGTCATTTTGCTCATCACCGCGAGCGCTTTTTCCGCGTGGGGCAGCGATTCGGCGAAACGGCCGATGCGCATTTCCAGCGCGGCGAGAAGCCCGTAGGCCATGATTTCATCGGCGCCGTAGACATTCTGCCCGAGGTGCCGCTTGAGATCGTTGCCCAGCGAACGCACCCGTTCGAAATCGCCGAGATTCAGCAGGCTCTCGATCTGGTCGAGCATGCCCCACGCCTGCGCCTGGAGATCGCCGGTGGCGCAGCCGAGATCGAGCACCCGCTGCCCGAGCACCACGCGTTTGGTGAAATCGCCGCGGTAATGGGTCCACGTGGAAAGCAGGCAGGTGCACTCGAGCTCGCGCCGCCGGTCGCCGACGATCTGGAAACCTTCGATCGCTTTTTGGAAATTCTCCGCCGTCTTGTCCCAGCGGCCTTCGCCCATGTAATACATGCCGAGAAATTCCCGCACGCGCGCGGTGGTGCTTTCGTGGCCGAGTCGCGTCGCCACCTTGAGCGCGGCGGCGGCGTAGCGCTCGGCGAAGAAACGCGACGGCGCGAGACTCGAAGCCAGCGCCATCGTGGCCAGTGCGCGGGCATATTCCGGCGAATCGCCGAGACGCTCAGCCTGCTTGAGACAATCGAGCGCGGCGCTGAGGCTCGAAGTCATGCGATTCGAAAAGAGATCGAGCAGGCAGAGCATTTCGTAACTGCCCGCGAGCAGCTTGACGCGCATGACTTCCGTCTCGGGACATTGCCGTTTGCCGGTGAAACGGCCCAGGATGCGCTGGCCGATTTGGTGCAAGAGATCCTTGGTCTGCGGATTATCCGGCGCCGGCTGGCCGAGCAGGCGCGCGACTTCGCGGAAGGCCTTCCAGCTGTCCTCAATGCGCCCGAGGCCGAAGAACGCTTCCGCGCGCAACACCTGCCAAAAGGCATCGCGCACCACGTCTTCCGGCTTGGGCGTTTCCACGTGAGTGAGCTCCAGCGCGCGGGTGAGAAAGTTCAGTCCTTCCTGGTAGGCGCCATTGCGCACCGCGCGCTGTCCGGCCATGCCGAAATAGTGTCCGGCTTTTTTCTCATCGGCCGCCTGCAGCCAATGGTGGCCGAGCAGTGGCGCGACGGCTTCCAGCGCGCCCGCCTGTTTCTTTTCCAAGGCGCCGGCCACGCGCTCGTGCAGGGTCTTGCGCTGGGCGACGAGCAGCCGGTCGTAAATCGCTTCCTCCACGATGGCGTGGGCGAAGGTGTATTCCGGTTCGTCCTGGCGCAGGACCAACCGCTCGTTGCGTAGGACATCGAGATGCGTCTCGATCTGCGGCTGCGCGGCGTCGACCGGAAAGGCGTCGCGCAAGAGTGAGGCGGAAAACGTGCTGCCCACCACGCTGGCGACCTTCGCCGTGAGCTGGACTTCCGGCGCGAGGCTGTCCACCCGGCGCATGATGATCCCCTGCACGTTGTCGGGGAATTTCACCGTGGAAAAATCCAGGCCGGCCACGGGCTTGCACTCGTCGCCATCGATCATCACGAAACCGTGCTCGCGCAAGGCAAAGGCGATTTCGACGCTGAAGAACGGATTGCCCTGCGACTTGGCGGCGATGAGATCGGCGATCGGCCTGGCCAGCGTGCGCACGTGCAGTCGTTGCGCGGCGAGGGCCACGCAATCATCGCTGCGCAATGGCTCGAGGCGCAACCGCTCCGCGCTGGGAAGCTGGAGCAGGGGATCGAGCGCGTGTTCCTTGTCGCCGGTCAGGATGCGCGTCGAAAGCAGCAGGATGAACGGCGCCACCCGTTGCGCGGCGACGCCAGCGACGGCCAGCGACGCCGAATCCATCCAGTGCGCATCCTCGAGAATGATGGCGAGCGGCCGCTCCGCGGCGGCCTCGGCCACCAGGCTGGCGACGAGCTCGCGCACGTTGTCCGCGCGGATTTTGCCGGTGATCTGTTCGGTGATCGCGTTGTCCGGGATGCCGAGGTCCAGAATGTCGTTGAGCAAGGGCGCGAGCCGTTCCCAGGTGCGCCCCCGGCTCGTTTGCGAAAGCTGTTCGCGCCGCTGGTCGACGCTGTCGGTCTCGGCAAGTCCGAGTAGCGCATTCACGATGCTCTGCCAGGCGAAATAGGGTGTCGAAGCGTGCACCGATTCCGCGGCGCCGCGCAACAGGCGGACGCCCTCGCCTGCGGCTTTCTTCGACCACTGCAGCAGCAACGTCGATTTCCCGATGCCCGCCTCGCCTTCGATGACGCCGAGGAAACCCTGGCCGGTCTTCAAGTCCGCGATGGCGCGCACCGCGCGCGCAAATTCCTCGTCGTGCCCGATCATTCGGGCCGCGCCGGCCGTCGGCGTCACCACGCCGCTCGGGATGTAAACCGGGATCGGCTTCGGGATGCCCTTCAAGCGCAACGGCGCTTCCGCGGTGAATTGCAGACGCGCCGCGGTAGCCTGGAAGGTCGCCTCGTCGCAGAGGATATTGCCACGCGATTGGTGGGCGAGTCGCGCGGCGAGATTCACCGTGCGGCCGATCACGGCATATTCGCGCCGCGTTTCGTTGCCGACCACGCCGCAAAAGACGCGCCCGGTGGCGATGCCGTAGCCGGCTTCCGGGTCGATGGCCTGCAAAGCGCTGCGAATCGCCGTGGCCGCTTGCGTGGCGCGGAAAGGATCGTCCTCGTGGCTCGTCGGCGGGAGGCCGAAGGAGATCATGAATTTCAGGCCTTTCTCGTCCACATTCGTGCCGCTGATTGTGCCTTCGAACCGCTCGGACGCCTTCATTACCGCGGCCACGAGTTCCTGCATGTGCTCCAGCGTCGCGTCGTCATCGTAAGCGCGCAGGTGCACGAAAAGGCTTGTCACCGGCCGCGTATCCGCCAGCCAATGCTCGCCGGCATCGTGCAGGAGAAAGCGCACGGGCTTGGGGAGAAAACCCTCCACCAAGGGGCGCGCCATGCCGGTCAGTTCCCGCGATTCCTCGCTCCGCATCCCTCGCGGGGAATTGGCCGATGTCACGCGCACACAGCCTTCGCCCACCTTCTCACCTTGCGCGACAGCGCGAATGATCTCCCATGCCTCCGCTGCCAGGACCACATCGCCCGGCGTGGCCTGACTCTGCGCGAGACCCATCTGCCGGAAAGGGGAGCCGACGGGCATCATCTCCCAGCGGCCATCGATGCCGCCGACATAATAAGCCGTCGCATTCCCGGCGCCGATGCCGATCCGCACGTGCAGCGTCACGCCTTGTGGGGCTTCGGTGGAACCCTGCTGGATTTCGCGCGCGCATTGCACCGCTTTGAGCAGCGGTTCCTCCAGGCTGCCATCCGCCACTCCTTCCCAGGCCACGACCAGCGCATCGCCGGCCATCATGAGCACATCACCGCCGCTGCTGTGGATCGGACCGAGCATCGATTCAAAGCAGGCATTGATGATGGAACTCAGTTCCTCCGTGCCGGCCGCGCCTTTTTGCGAAAGACGTTCGGAAAGGTCGGTGAAGCCGGAGATGTCGGCGAAGAGAATCGCCGCAGGAAAATGGTCGACACGAGGCGTGAGTGTTTCCGCGCCGGAAGCCGCGAGAGTGCGGAGCACGCGGTGCGGCATGTACGTCGCGAGATGTTCCAGATCAACCATGCCGCGGCATCGTAATTCTCTCTGTAGAATTGACGAATTCCTTTTTCAAGAAATGCTGTCTACTGGAGTCGACAAGCGAGAAAGCGGCGTTTGGGAACAAAAAGAGAAGTGTGGCTTCATCGGCTCGGAAAAGACGTTCGTGTCGACGAGATAACTCACAACTCGATTGGCTTCGTATCGTCGGTTTCCCGCTTCGGAATTTTCAACGGTGCCGGACAGGCCAGGAGGAGATCGACCAGTCCGCGATTGGCCGGATGGGCGACGCGCCGGAGGGTGATTGTCTCTTCGTCCTCGATAGTGACCTCAAAGTCGTCGCCCGGCACCAGATGGAGCTTTTCCCGAACGGAACCTGGCAGAACGATTTGCCCTTCCTGGGAAAGCACGGTGGTCATGGTTGGAAAATCTTACCAGCGAAAGATGCGGGAGCAAAGAGGCTGTTTCTCCCCTCGATTCCTGTGCCTGGCATCGCGTCTGGTGTCTACAGCGGACGAGCGCAATAACTCAGATAACCGAATAACTCGCGTGGCGCCGAATAGATGTCGCGTAGTTCGAAATACTGGGCGTGGGCGGAGTAGACGGTCGTGAAACCGAACCGATGCAGGGCGAGGCGTGCGCGGGGGAGATGAAAATACTGCGAGATGACGAAGACGGAGTGGAAGTTTCGTTGCTGCGCGATGTCCCGGGTATTGCGAGCACTGGCGAAAGTCGTGACGCCCTTGTTGTCCAAGAGGATGTGCTCGCCGGGTAGGCCGTGGGCCACGAGATAATCGCGCATCACGATCGCTTCATCGTAGCCTTCCTTGCCAATCCCGCCGCTGACGATGATCTCCGGAAAATACCCGGCGCGATAACATTCCAGCGTGCGATCCAGCCGTGCCCGGAGCCGGGTCGATGGTGTGCCGTTGGTTTCGACTTTGCTTCCGAGCACGAGGCCGACATCGGCATGGCCGAGGTCATCGCGGAGACCGGCGATGACAAGAACAATCGTTCCAAGGTGCAAAAATCCGAGGACCGCCACCAACGAGAGAAACAGCCTCTTGGCAGGAGAGAGCTTAGTCATCGACGATGCAATGCATTGGTCCGCGGAAAGCCAGGTTCAAAGACTATTTCCGTATTTCGCCTGGAAACGCGCCAATTCCTCCTCCGGTATCGGCATCCAGTCTTTCATGAATTCCTCCAGCGTCTTGTTCCAGGCGCCGATGACTCCCATCGTGTAGTCTGGGTATTGGAGGTAAAGATTGTGGCAGCTCCAACAGATGTTTGTTTCCAAAACGAGCTGGTCGCCTGTCCACAGACGGAGGCCGTGAATCGGGAAGTGGCACATGGCGCCACCGTGATTTTCTTTTGCGCCGATGGTGGCTTGCAATGAAGGCAGCAGCTTTTTGATCTCGTCCCCGGTCAAAATCTTCCTTTTGAGGATGCGGCATGTTTTGCCCTTTTCGATTGGGAATTGATCTTTCGGTGGATGAATCTGCCATTGAATGTCGCCTGGATCGTGATGCTGCACCTCGAAATCGAGCAGGTAGATTTCCGCTTTGGTCGCTTTGCTGAGAGACGCGGCAAAGGCCTGGCGGTATTCGGCTTTGGCTTGTTCCGTGGCTTTGAAATAAGCGCCTTCGAAGTCCGCAGCTCCATTTTCCGCAGCGTAGGTGGAAACAGCCGCGACAAGAGCAAAAAGCAAAACAGAGTAAACGGGTCTGAACATACCGGGAGGAATGGGAAATCGTGGCGACGGTTCTAGCGCACGACGCGAAACTTGGGAATGCCTATCTCCATCATCCCGCCCGCACCTGGCGCCGTCGATATTCCGCGGGGCCGGAGGTGAAGTGGCGGCGGAAGACGCGGGTGAAGTAGAAGCGGTTCGGGAAACCGCAGTCGGCGGCGATTTGCTCGATGGTGCGGTCGGTGAGGGCGAGGAGTTGGGCGGCGTGGCGGGCGCGGGCTTGTTGCACGTAGAGCGCAGGAGTGAGGCCGGTGTGTTGCTTGAACCAGCGGATGAAAACGCTCTCGCCCATGATGGCGCGTCTGGCGAGGACGGCATTGGAGAGATCACCGGCGAGTTGGCTGTGGAGAAAGCGGAGGATCTGGTCGAGGCGCTCGGGGGCTTCGGGGGCGATGGGAATTTCGAGCCGGGCGAAGGCGCTGTGCAGCAGCGCGGCGGCGTGATGATAGAGATGCTGGCGGGTCAGCGGGGAATCGGCCGCCGTGCGGGCGGCGATGAGACTTTCGACCAAGGCTCCGAGCAATGGAGTGAGCGGGAGAACGATCGGCCGGCGGGGAAAGGCGCTGGTCGTTTGCAGTGGCGTGAAGTGCAGCCAGAGATGCGGCGCGCGTGTTTCGCAGACGCAATCGAAAGGCGTGGCGTCGGGAATGAGCAGCAGGCGGTCGGGTTGGAGTGGAAAGTTCTCTTTGCCAAAGCGCACGTGGCAGCCGGAAGCGCCATTGCGATAGAGCCGCCAGAAGGGGCTGAGCACAGCGGGGTGATTCCAGTCCGAACCATGGGGCAGGTAGCCGCATTCGTGGATGGTGAAGGTGGTGAAGCCAAGCCGCGGGGCATCGCCGAGGCGCAGGCCGTGGCGGGTGAAGGGGGATTGGTAGCCGCCTTTGGGTTTGCGAGGCATGGTGGAGGAAGGGCTGGGTTGGATGATGGGGTAGCCCATCCCGAGTGCAAGATCGGATACAATTTACGCGGAAGCGTAATGGTGACTTTGAATAGAGTAGAGCCACACGAGGAAATACAGGCCGGTTCCCGCAGGATAAGACACAACGAAAGCAGGATCGGGCATGGCCTTTTCGCTAAGGTTCGGCCACTGTCCGGCTCGTTTCCCACGACTACCCCATGAACTTCCGCCTCGCTCTTTTTGCCACTGCCTTCCTTAGCGTTCCCGCGTGGGGGGTGGAAGTCGTCACGGCGAATCATGCCGCGGATATGGAGAAGGGGGTGGCGCTCTTTAATAGCGATGTCTCCGCGCTGCTGACCCAGCACTGCGTGAAGTGTCACGGCGGCGAGAAGGGGACCAAAGGGGCGCTCGATCTCACTACGCGCGAGTTGGCGCTCAAGGGCGGTGATACCGGGCCGGCCATCGTGCCGGGCAAATCCGCGGACAGCCTGCTCGTACAATCGATCCGCCACGAGGACAAGGACCTGCAAATGCCGAAGAAGGAGGACAAGCTCCCGGACGACGTGATCGCCAAGATCGTGCAATGGGTCGACCTCGGCGCGCCGTATCCGAAACCGCTCGTCGCCGGCAAATCCACGCGCGACCGCTCGAAGGTGACGGACGAGGACCGCAAATTCTGGTCGTTCCAGCCACTGGCCCATCCTCAACTGCCAGCGGTGAAGAATGAAGCGTGGTGCCGCACGCCGATCGACCGCTTCATCCTCGCGAAGCTCCAGGAAATGGGAATCGCGCCCGCGGCGCCGGCGGACCGGCTCACGCTGATCCGCCGCGCGTATTTCGATCTCATCGGCCTACCGCCCACGCAGCAGCAGGTGCATCGTTTCCTGAGCGATTCGGATCCGCTGGCGAAGGCGTTCGAGAAAGTGATCGATGAATTGCTGGCCAGTCCGCACTACGGCGAACGCTGGGGCCGGCACTGGCTGGACCTGGCGCGTTACGCGGAGAGCCACGGCTACGAGCAGGATTACGACCGGCCGAATGCTTACCAGTATCGCGACTATGTTATCCGCGCGTTGAATGCGGATCAGCCGTACGATGAATTCGTGCGCTGGCAACTCGCGGGTGACGAACTTGCGCCGGAAAATGCCGAGGCGTGGAAAGCGACCGGCTTTCTCGCCGCGGGCACGCACGCCACGCAGATCACCGCCAACCAGGCGGAAAAGGAACGCTACGACGAACTCGACGACATGGCCCAGACGACCGGCAACGCCATTCTCGGCTTGAGCGTCGGTTGCGCGCGTTGCCACGACCACAAGTTCGACCCCATCCCGACGAGCGATTACTACCGGCTTATCTCGACCTTCACCACCACGGTGCGCAGCGACTACGACATCGAGGCGAACCGCACGGAATCCGAAGCGCGTCATGCGGCGTGGGAAAAGGACCATGCGCCGCTCACCGCCGCGCTTGCGCAGTGGGAGAAGGCTCAGGCGCCCGCGCGTTTCGAAGCGTGGCGTGCGGCCCACCCCACGATGCCTCAACCCTCATGGCTAACGCTCGCCGCGGACAAGCTGGCCATCTCGGGAGCCAACTATGCGATCTCGACGCAAAAGCATTTGTCCGACGGTTCCTACCTCATCGGCGTTACGGCTGGGGTTCCGGAAACCTATAGCTTCACGACGAAAATCAGCCATCTGAAGCTCGCCGCGTTGCGCCTGGAGGCTTTGACGGACAAATCGTTGCCGAACTATGGCCCCGGCTGGTCCGACATGGGCGAATTCAACGTGACGGAGATCAAGGCGACGACGAAGCTGCGGGACGGGAAAGTAAAAGTCCTGGTCGGCGAGAACGGCAAGGCCACCTGGTCTTCGGCGAAAGGCGGTGCGGATAGCCGGATCGTCTTCCGCTTGCCGGAATCGCTGGATACCGAAGACGGCGCCGAACTGACGGTCACCCTGCAGTTTGCCGGCGGTCGCGGACGCAACAACCTCGGCCGCTTCCGCCTGAGTTGCAGTGCACAGCCGGATGCCGGGGAAGAGGCCGCCGCCTTCAGCTATCAGGATTTCATGCTGGCGCAGGACGCGCTCGCGCCGAGCAGCCTGCCGAAACCGGCGCAGGTGGCGGCGCTCAGCCGGCTCTATTGCACGACCGATCCCGAGTGGCAGAAGCTGGCTGAAGCGGTGCGGGTACACGAGCGTGCCGAGCCACGGGCGCAATATGTGAAGGCCCTGGTCTGCAGCGAAGGGCTGCCCGCGGTGCGCCTGAATACGCAGGGGCCGGATTTTTACGACAAGACGTATCTGCTCAAGCGCGGCGATCTGACCCAAAAGGTGGAGGAAGCAAAGCCGGGATTCCTGCAGGTGGTGACGCGCGCGGATGAATCGCGCTGGGAGCTGCCGCCGCCCGCCGGGACACGCACGCCGATGAAGCGCGCGGCGCTGGCGCGCTGGATCACCGATCCCGATGGCGGCGCCGGACAACTCGCCGCACGGGTGATCGTCAATCGCCTCTGGCAGCACCATTTCGGCCGCGGCATCGTCTCCACGCCGAGCGATTTTGGCGCACAAGGCGAGCGGCCCACCCACCCCGAATTGCTGGATTATCTCGCCGGCCAGCTCATCCGCAATGGCTGGAGCCTCAAGAAGATGCACAAGGAGATGATGATGAGTGCGGTCTATCAGGAGGACGCGCGTATTTTTCCTCCCGATCAAGGCGCGGTGGATCCGAACAACACGCTCTTCTGGCATCACTCGCGGCAACGGCTGGAGGCCGAAGTGATTCGCGATTCCCTCCTCGCCGTTAGTGGACTCCTCGATCCGACGATGTTCGGCCCCGGCACGCTTGATAGCATGATGAAACGCCGCGCGGTTTATTTCCAAATCAAGCGCAGTCAGCTTCCGCCGATGCTCGTGGCCTTCGATGAACCCGACACCCTGCAGAGCATTGGACTGCGGTCTAGCACCACCGTAGCGCCACAGTCGCTGCTGCTGATGAACAATCCTCTAATACGCGAGGCGGCGAAAGCGCTGGCCAAACGGGAGGGGCTGCCCTTCGACAGGAAGAATATCGTCCTGGCTTATCAGGACGTGCTAGGCCGCAAACCCGACGATGCGGAGTTCGCGATCGCCCAGGCGTTTCTGCACGGGCAAAGTGCGAAGTATGGTGGCGACAATGCTCAGGAAAGCGCTTTCGTCGATTTCTGCCAGATGCTCTTCGGGCTGAATGAATTTCTCTACGTCAAATAAACCGATCTCCGTGTTATGAAACTCCCGCATCTCTTCGCTCAACCGCAGGCCGGCTTTTATTCGCGCCGCGATTTTCTCTGCCGCACGGGGGCCGGGGCCGGCATGATCGGCCTCGCCTCGCTGCTCGCGGATTCGAGCCTACTGGTGCCGAGCGCGCATGCTTCCGGGGCGTTGCTCCATCCGCTGGCGCCGAAGAAGCCGCACTTCCCGGCGAAGGCGAAATCGGTGATCTGGCTTTTCATGAATGGTGGCCAGAGCCAGGTGGACACGTGGGATTACAAGCCCGCGCTGGAAAAATACGACGGCAAGGACCTGCCCGGTTTCGACAAAAATACCGGCTTCTTTGTCAACCAGGTGGGTGGCCTCATGAAGTCGCCGTTCAGCTTCAAACAATACGGGAGCAGCGGCACGTGGGCGTCGGAGATTTTCCCGAATATGTCACAGCACGTGGATGACATGGCATTCATCCATTCATGCTTCACGCAGACGAACAATCACTCGCCCGGGCTCTTTGAAATCAATACCGGCATGTCGCGCATGGGGTATCCGTGCGCGGGAGCGTGGGTCACGTACGGGCTCGGGACGGAGAACCAGAATCTGCCGGCCTTCGTGGTGATGTACGATACGCTCGGCCGCGGGTTGCCGAAGGGGCACGCGAGCAATTGGGGCGCGGGCTTTTTGCCCGGCGTTTATCAAGGCACGGCGCTCAATGCCCAGGGCCAGCCGATCAATAATCTCACGCGCGATGCGGCCATGACCGATGCCGAGCAGCGCGCGCAACTCGATCTCATGCACCAGCTCAACGAGATGAATCTCGCCCAGGAGCAAAAAGATCCCGAGCTGGCGGCGCGGATCGAGAGCTACGAACTGGCGTATCGCATGCAGATGGCCGCGCCCGAGGCGCTGGACTACGGCAGCGAGCCGGAAGCGATTCGCAAGCTCTATGGCGTGGACGAAAAACGCTGCGGGCACTTTTCCAAGCAGTGTCTCATGGCGCGCCGGCTCGTGGAGCGGGGCGTGCGCATGGTCCAGATCTACAGCGGCGGCATGGAAAACGAACGCTCGTGGGACGGCCACAAGGACATCGCGGGCAATCACCGGCAATTTGCCGGCGAGACCGATCAGCCGATCGCCGCGCTGCTCACCGATCTCAAGCAGCGTGGGCTGCTCGACTCGACGCTGGTCGTTTGTTGTGGCGAATTTGGCCGTCTTCCGCTCGCGCAGAAAGGCGCGGCGCCGGGGCGAGATCACAACCCGCACGCCTTCACCACCTGGTTTGCCGGCGGCGGCACGAAAGGCGGCACGCATTACGGCGAGACCGATGAAGTGGGCCACAAGGCGAGTGTGGACAAGGTGAGCGTGAACGATTTGCACGCGACGATCCTCGCGCTGCTCGGACTCGACCACGAGAAGCTCACCTATCGCCACAACGGTCGTAATTTCCGGCTCACCGACGTGGCCGGAGAAGTGGTGCACAAGATCATCGCGTAAATACGAATCCCTCCGGCTGGTCGTGTGCGCCGGCAGAGAGTGACACGATGACCTGCACGAGATGATGGGCAGCCTCGCCGGTTCTTTCGTTGCGCTGCGCCGGGCTGCCGCCCAATATGGATGCATGATTCGCTACGCCGCGCTTTTCGTCCTTTTTGCTTTGTCGACGGCCCCGTTCGCATCGGCGGCAGATCCGGCTCCCGCGGCCGCCGCAGCGACCTTCGCCGCTCCGAAGAACATCTCGGTGGATGATGCGGACAAGCTGCTGAAGTCGAATCCGAAGATTGTGGTCATCGACGTCCGCACCACGGATGAATTCAAGGCGGGCCATATTCCCGGTGCGAAGAATATCGACTTCTTCAGCGACGATTTTGCCAAGCAACTGGGCGCGCTCGACAAGAGCCAGACCTATCTCGTGCATTGCGCGGCGGGAGGTCGCAGTGGCAAGGCGTGCAAGCTCATCGAGCAGCAGCAATTGCTGCCGTCGGTCTATCATCTCAACGAGGGCTTCAAGGCGTGGGAGAAAGCCGGGAAGCCGGTTGAAAAATAGCACTACTCGCGAGGAGAGTGTTCGAGTCGGCGATGGGGGAGCGTGAGGCCCGGAACCCATTCTCCCTCGAGCATCACTTTCTGCACGAAGGATTGGCGGCCGAATTCATGACGCTGGAGTTGGGCCGCCACCATGTCCACGGCGGTGCTGGCCAACGCCTCGGCGCTCTGGACGACGCCGGCGATGTGGGTCATGCCGGGTTCCCGGTTGAGCGAGACGAAAGCGATTTTCTGCGGGACGCGCAGCCCGGCGGAGTCGAGGAAGCGGCGGCGATCGCCTTCCAGGTAGATGGCGACGTCGGCCTCGCGAGCTTTGAGCCACGCGGCAATGGCCACGCGATCATCGAGATCGCCGAGGTAGATGAGCCGAAAGCGTTCGGTCGCCGGCGCCGGACTGTGGACGAGATAGCCGGCGCGGAGGCGGCCTTGGGTGCGGCCATCGATGGAAGGCGAAAGCAGCAACGCCGGCCGCCGGTAACCGGCTTTGCGAACCTGGCGCAGAGCGAGGTGGATGAGCTGGAGGTGGTCGAATTGCACGCGAGCCAGGCCGCGGTTTTGCAACGAGCTGCCGAGCAGCACGGCGGCGAAGCCTGTGGCATCGAAGGAGAAATGGGGCAGGGGAGGTGCGGTGTCCGGCGCGAAAAGGATACCGCGGATGCCGCGGGCCTGCAGGATGGCGCGCAGGCGGGGTGTGGTCATGCCGGGCGCGCGGAGGAAGAATTCGTCGAGCCGGTAGCCAAGCCGCTCGGCCCGGGCGCGGGCGTGATCGCGCCACGGCACGAGCAGCGGGAGCGGCCGGTTGCCGGGATGCGTCCAGACGAAGGCGAGGTTCTCCCGGTAATCGGAAGCCCGTCGCTGGCGCAGGGCTTTCATGACCGAGCCGAGAGCAGGATTGGTGTGGTAGCCGAGCTTTTCCGCCGTGGCGCGGATGCGCTCGGCGAGTTGCGGCGAGACCCCGCGTTGCTGGCGCAGGGCCCGGGACACCGTCATTTTCGAGACGCGACAGGCCCGCGCTACGTCATCGAGGGTGTGGGCGCGAGGGCTGGTCATGCCTGAAACGTTACAGTAACGTGGATTGCGAATGGAAGCGGCGAAGACGATCCGTTAGTTGACTGTGTTCACTCGCTCCCCACGTTCACTCCCGGTCCCCCGTAATATGAAATCGCTTTTCCTGGCCCTCTTCTCGATCGCCGCCTCCACCGCGGTGGCCGCCGATTCCCTCCTCGTCGAAGCTGAAAGCTTCAAGGATCCGGGCGGCTGGTCGCTTGACACCCAGTTCATCGAGATCATGGGCTCGCCGTATCTGCTCGCCCACGGGCTGGGCGTGCCGGTGAAGGATGCGACGACCACCGTCACGTTCCCCAGCACGGGGCAATATCACGTTTACGTGCGCACCAAGGACTGGGTGGCGCGCTGGAAAGCGCCGGGCACGCCGGGCAAATTCCAGCTTTTGGTTGATGGCAAGGCGCTCGGCGAAACCTTCGGCACGAAAGGCGCGGAGTGGAACTGGCAGGATGGCGGCACGGTCGACATCACCAAGCCGGAGACCACGCTCGCGTTGCATGATCTCGCCGGCTTCGATGGCCGCTGCGACGCGGTCTATTTCACCAAGGACGCCGCTGCTCCGCCGGATGCAGGCGAGAAGCTGGCGCAATGGCGTCGCACCACGCTCGGCCTGCCGGAAAAACCCATCGACGCCGGCAGCTACGATCTCGTGGTCGTGGGCGGCGGTTACGGTGGCATGGGTGCGGCGATTTCCGCGGCGCGCATGGGCTTGAAGGTGGCGCTCATTCAGGATCGCCCAGTGCTGGGCGGCAATGGCTCCAGCGAAGTGCGTGTCTGGGCGATGGGTGGCATTCGGCGCGGCCAATACCCGAACATCGGGGAAATCGTGGAAGAATTTCAGGACAAGGCAAAGGCCTCGCCGGGCACGAAGGAGGAGTTCGGCGATGACCTCAAGGAAAAGGTGGTGCGCGCGGAAAAGCACATCTCGCTCTTTCTCAATAATCACGTGATCGCCTCCGAGATGACCGACAAGACGCACATCGCGGCGGTGATCGCGCTCGATACCCGGACGAGCGAACGCCGCCGGTTTGAGGGCAAATTTTTCGTCGACAGCACGGGGCATGGCACGCTCGGCGCGCTCTCGGGCGCGGAATACACCATCCGCGAAACCGAGCACATGGGCATGAGCAACATGTGGCGCTGGGACATGACCGATTCCCCGCAGTCGTTCGCGCCGATCTCCTGGGGGCTCGATCTCGAAATGCCGGACTTCCCGTATCCCCGGCGCGGCCATGCGGAGTGGTTTTGGGAGGGCGGTTTCAATGTGCACCCGATCGCCGGACTCGAGGCGACTCGTGACTGGAATTTGCGCGCCGTCTTCGGCGCCTGGAATGCGATGAAGAACAAGGAGGGCAAGGACGAGCACGCGAATGCGAAGCTCGAATGGGTCGCCTACATCGGCGGAACGCGCGAGTCGCGGCAGTTGATTGGCGACGTCGTGATGACCCGCGAGGACGTTGAGCAGAAGAAGCCGTTTCCCGATGGCACGGTGCCGACCACGTGGGACATCGATCTCCACTACCCGAAAGAGCAGTATGCGGCAAAATTCCCGGACAATCCGTTCATCTCCAAAGCCCAGATGGATAAGAAGGTGGACCGCCAGCACGGCTATCCGGTGCCCTACCGTTGCTTCTACTCGAAGAACATTGAGAATCTTTTCATGGCCGGCCGCGACATCAGCGTGACGCACGAAGCGCTGGGCACGGTGCGTGTGATGAAGACCGGTGGGATGATCGGTGAAGTGGTCGGCAAGGCGGCTTCGATCTGCGTGAAGAATCAGTGCAGCCCGCGCACGATTTACGAACGGTATTTCCCCGAATTGCAGCAACTGCTCGCCCTGCACGGTGCCGCGCGGCGCGAAACGGTGAACAGCCCGATTACGCTGCCGGAAGGTTATACGGCGCCACCGCCGGTGGTGGACAAAAAGGGCGGCGCGCCGGGCATTGCGGTGGCCAGTCTCCCCGGCTTGGTGATGGACGATGCGCAGGCGAAGACCACCGGCAAATGGACCGAAGGCTCCGGGTTGCCCGATTACATCGGCAACGGCTATCGCTACCGCGGTCCAAAGGAGGTGGGGACCGCGCGTTATGAATTCAAGATCGACAAGGCGGGCGTCTACGAAGTGCGCATGAACTACAGCGAGAACGAGAATCGCGCGAGCAATGCGCCGGTGACGATCGAGAGCGCGGAAGGGTCGAAGCAAGTCACGGTGAACGAGCGCGTCAAGTCGCCGCTGCCCCAGGGCTTCATCTCGCTTGGCAAATTCCGCTTCGAGCCGGGTCACCCGGCCGTGGTGGTGATCGGCTCCGGCTCCGCGAACGGCAACGTGGCCGCGGATGCGGTGCAGTTGCTGCCGGCGCAGTGAGGAGGCGAAGTAATCAGTAATCAGTGATCAGTAGGAATGCCCGACGAATGATGACTGAATACTGAACACTGATTACTAATTACTCTCCCCCCGTGTTCCGCCGCGTCCTCCTCCAGATCTACCGACTCGCGATCCTCGTCGCGATCGCCTGGATCGTGCGGGCGCACTATGTGCGGCTGCGGATCGAGGGAAATTCGCCGATCACGCTCGAGGAAGTGCGGGCGATCTTTCCGAAAGCGACAGAACTGCGGGCCGACTCGGGAGAGCGGGCCGGCATGTTTGTCTGGGACGGTGCTGGGCACCAGCTTGGCTACGTCCTGCGCACTTCACCGGTCACGGATGATATCATCGGCTATCGCGGGTGGACGGATACGCTGATTGCCTTCGATCCCGCGTTGCACGTCATCGGGGTGCGACTGCGTTCCTCGCAGGATACTGCGGAGCATGTGGAAGACATTCGCGAGGACCGTTATTACTTCAAAACGTGGAATGGTAAATCGTGGGATTCCGTGGCGCGAACGACGCCTGAGCAGGCGGGAATCGAGGGTGTGAGCGGCGCGACGATGACGAGCATGGCCATGGCTGAAGGCATCACGCGACGTCTGCGGTCCGCCGATGCGGCGCTCGCATTGAAGCCGCCGCCGATTCGCTTCAAATGGGTGGATGGAGGACTGGTGGCGATCATCGTCGTGGCACTCATCCTGGCATTCAAAGGGACGCATGGGCGGCCGTGGTTGCGGCGCGGATTTCAAGTGCTGGTCATTGGCTATGTCGGTTTCTTTGCCGGCGCGCCGTTGGCGCAGTCGCTCTTCGCCGGTTGGGCGGAGAATGGCGTGCCGTGGCGAAATGCGCCGGCGCTGGTCTTGCTGGCCGCGGCGGCGCTGGTGGTTCCGTGGGCCACGCGCAAACCGCTCTATTGCCAGCACCTCTGTCCTCATGGCGCCGCGCAGGAATTGCTGGGGCATTTCGCTCCGCGTCGCTGGCGGATTGCGTTGCCCAAAGGTTTCGCCGCCGGCTTGCGCTGGCTGGCGCCGCTGACCCTCGGCCTGGTGGTCATCATCACGATGCTCGGATTGCCGATGGACCTTGCGCATCTCGAACCTTTCGATGCCTACAGCCTGCGCGTGGCCGGCATCGCGACCATCGCCATCGCGGTGGTCGGGTTGATCGCCTCGCTCTTCGTGCCGATGGCTTATTGCCGTTACGGTTGCCCGACGGGGGCGCTCCTGGAGTTCATTCGCGCGCGTGGGGCGGCGGACCGTTTCGGCCGTCGCGACATCGCCGCGCTGCTGCTGGTGGTGCTAACGGAAGGGCTCGCCTGGAAATACCAGGCGCTCCACGCCTGGATCTTCAGCACGACTTGACCGCGCCTCTGGCTGGACAAACCGCCGCGCGTTTTCAAAAGTCGGCGTTCCATGCCGCCAACCAGTGAGTCCAACGCCAAACCGATCGTCGCGAGTTATTGCACGACGTTCCTGAAGCCGGAGATGCGGCACATCTACCGGCAGGTCACCGGCCTGCAGCGGTATTCGACCTTTGTCATGACGCGCGAGCGGATGTGCGAGGAGCAGTTTCCTTTTGCCGACGTCGAACTGGTCCCGCGCGCCCGGAAGAACTTCATCAAACGCTTTTATCTCAAATACATTCGCAAGCTGCCGCCGGTCTATTACCGCGGGGAATTGCAGGTGCTGATCAAGATGCTGAAGCGGCGGCCGGCCGACGTGATGCATGCTTATTTCGGCCACACGGGGGTGCATCTGCTGCCGTTCATTCAGGAATGGGACAGGCCGTGCGTGGTCTCGTTTCACGGCATGGACATCCAGGCCCGTCCGCAGCAGGAGGGCTACGATGCCCAAATGCAGGAATTGCTGCGCACCGTGCCGTTGGTGCTCGCGCGCTCGAAATCGCTGATGGATGGCCTCGAGCGTCTCGGTTGCCCAAAAGAAAAGCTGCGCTTGAACCGCACGGGCATTCCGCTCGAGCAATTTCCCTTTCAGCAGCGCCCCATGCCGGTGGATGGCTCCTGGCGTTTCGTGCAGGCGTGCCGGTTGATCGCGAAGAAAGGCCTCCGCACGGCGATCCACGCCTTCGCGAAGTTCCATGAAAAGCATCCGAAGTCGCACTACTGCATCGCCGGCGACGGGCCGATGAAAGCGGAGATCGAAAAATTGATCGGCGAGCTTGGCTTGCAGGAAGCCGTGGAGCTGCGCGGGTTTCTTTCGCAGGAAGACCTCGCGGCGCTCTATGCGCGCTCGCACATTTTCCTGCACCCGAGCGAAATGCCGCCGGATCAAAACCAGGAAGGCGTGCCGAACTCGATGCTCGAGGCCATGGCTACCGGGCTGCCGGTGGTGGCGACGACCCATGGGGGCATTCCCGAAGCGGTGACGCACGAACGCACCGGCTTGCTCGTGCCCGAGCGCGATCAAGAAGCGCTTTTCCAGGCGATGTGCCAGATCACGGCTGAGCCGGATTCGCTCTATATCCTCGGCCAGGCGGCCTCGCGGGCCGTGCGCGAAGAATTCGAGCAGAGCAAGCAGATCGAAAAGCTGGAGAGTTACTACGACGAAGCGCGGTCGATGGGCGGAGCGCGCGCCCGGACGAAATAGACGACACAATGCCCGCCGCACCGCATTCTTTTGCGTATCTGTTCGAACGCTTTCCGTCGTTCGTGCAAACCTTTGTCTATCGCGAGGCGGTGGAGATGGTGCGGCAGGGGATGAATCCGTGGCTCGTGTCCCTGCGCCGCCCGGACGATCCCGGAGATCTCGCGGAGAAACTGGACGTCGAAGTCTTCTACGCACCGGAGGAGAAGGAATTGCGCGCCGAGGTCGATGGCCAACGCAAACAGCGCAAGCTCTCGTGGCGGCCGCACAAGGCGATTCCCCGGCATCGCCACGAGCCCGATGCGCAGCGGATGTTCGAGGCGATCTGGCTCGGGCCGCGGCTGCGCGAGAAGGGAATTCGCCATGTGCACGCGCACTTCGGTGGTGTCGCCGCCCGCACCGCTTGGTGGCTGCGGAAACTTTACGGGATTGGTTACAGCTTCACCGGTCACGCCAACGACATTTTCTGCGACACGGATTTTCCGGTGAGTAATGCCGATCTGGTGCGTGATGCGCGTTTCGTCGTGACCGAGACGGACTACGCTCGTCGCTGGATGGAGAAAAAGTATCCGTGGGCGAAGGGGAAGGTCTTCCGCGTTTTCAATGGCGTGGCCACCGACGGCTTTCCCGCGAAAGAGCCGGCCTCCGGCGTCCCGCGCATCATTTCCGTGGGGCGTTACGTGGAGAAGAAAGGCTTCGGCGATCTGATCCAGGCGTGCGGGCTGCTGCGGGATCGCGGCATCGATTTCGTGTGCGGGATTGTTGGCGGTGGACCTTTGGAAGCGCAGTTGCAGTCGCAAATCACGGAGGCGAAGCTCGATCAGCAGGTGCAATTACTCGGACCGCGCTCACAGAATGAAGTGCGGCGCATGTTGGCCGCCGCGCAGCTTTTCGTGCTGGCATGTGTGCCGGAAAAGGATGGCGGAAGCGACAACCTGCCGACCGTCATCATGGAGGCGATGCTGGCCCGCACGCCGGTCATTTCCACGGAACTGGCGGGCGTTCCCGAGATGATCACCCCCGGGCAGGATGGCCTGCTGGTCCTGCCGCAGAATCCGGTGGCCCTGGCCGAAGCGATGGCGGGCTTGCTGACGGATCCGTCCAACGCGGAACGCTTGGGGCAAAAAGGGCGGACCACCGCCGAGGAAAAGTTCGCCGTCGACAAGACGACCGGCATCTTAAAGCACCTATTGGCCGAGCGTGCTCCCACGGTCATTCCAGACGCCGCGCGCCGGCTGGATCCATCCATTCCCGTTCCCAGTGTCGCCACCAGATTGTTACAGCTCTTTCGATAAATGATTTTTGTAGGTAAAACCCCGGAGCCCGATTGACATTGTACCACGGACCGTCCACCCTCCCGCGCCAAACCTCTCGTACCTGCGTTATTCGCGGGCACAATTTTCCACTTTGATGCTCCCACCCCGCGCGAAGAAACTGCCGTTGAGCTTGCTGGTTTTTGCCATTTGCTCGCTTGGACTCTCCCTCGAAACTTTTGCCGGCGACGCCTACAAGTGGTCGGTCCAATATCTGATCGACAATAGTCGCACGATCTTTGGCCGCCCGCAGAAGGTCTCGCCCCGCCACAACCGAGGCCTCGCCATTTCACCAGATGGCAAATACCTCTACGCTGGCTATCACCACAGCTTCAACAACTCCGGCGAAGTGCGGCGCATCCGGACCGACGTTCCCGATTTCGATCGCGCGACCGAGGCGCTGCTCCCCGGCGTGCTGGGCAAGGCGATCACGACCGATGACAAAGGCCGCGTCTACATTTGCGACCGGGCCGGCATCTACGTCTACGACGCGACGCTCGAACACAAGATGGTGCGAATTCCCGCCACGGCGTGCGAAGGCGTCGCCACCGCTCGCGAAGGCGGCCAGCTCGCGCTTTACGGGACGGATCGTGAGGACGGCACGCTCAGCCGTTGGCTGCTGCAGGAATCCGGCGCCGACGTGACCGCGGCGACGCTCAGCGGATTTGAGGGTTCCGGCGTAATCAAGGTGCCCGGTGCCTATGATCTGCGCGGCATGAAGATCGATGCCAAGGGCAACTTCTGGATGTGCGACCTGAAAGGCAACAAGGTCTTCCGCATGAGCCACAACGGGAAGGATGTGAAATCGGTCGCCGTACCGGTTCCCATTGATGTGGCGATCGATGGCGAGCGCGTGTTTGTCACGCGTTCGACGGAACGGGCGATCTCCGTGCTCGACACCGAAATGAACGTGATCGGCAGCCTGAATGTGCCGTGGGAGGAATTGGAGCTGACGCCGTTTGGCAACAGCCATAACGGCGCGCTGGGCGGCATCGTCGTAGTCCCCGGTAAAGGATTTTTTGTCGCGAACGAAGCGGGCGAAACTGCCAATCAGCGCTCCACCTACGGGCGCATCGACGAGCACAGCGATTTCGTGAACGGCAAGTTGTATCGTGACATCTTCGAGGACGACAACGAACCGATTCTGCGCGCGACCGAAGTCGAGACGGCGCCGTAGTCACTCGGAATGTGTTTTGCGGGACGACGCTGTCGCATCGGCGTCGTCCCAGTAAGTGCCGGTGGTATGGTGGTGTGATATTACCCCGTGGCGGGGCAATTATCCGCGCTTTTTTCGCGGAGTTGGCTTTCGAGGAGGAGGATTGGCGAGTTCTTCGGCCCGGTGCTCCAGGTCCTCGGCATTGGCTTGCAGAGTGGCCGCGGCCTTGTGAAGTTTGGTGGCAGCATCTCGCAATGCTCTGATTTCGAAGTGAAGGAAGTTCGGCTGGGACGCGGGAAGATGCATGAATGGAAATGGGGCGGGTGATCAATTCGGAAATACGCGGCAAGACGTAGATCGCCGAGGCTACGCCCGGGTTGCTTCCACTTTGGCTCAGGAAAGGGGGCACAAATAAATTTAGGAACCGCGTTGCCGCAAGTTCGCCGCAGCGGATGAGTCGCCCTCTGAACGCGAATTTATTGCTTTGCAACGACTGGCGGAGGGCGTTAAATCCCGGCCCCTTTTTAAGAGAAAAAGCGGAGCTTGTGAAAAAATTCACAAAGTTCTTGCCACAATTCCAAACGCATTGTTTTATCTCCCCAGCATCGCCTGAAGTTCACCTGCGCATCCAGTGCCCCAGCGCAGGGGATTTTAGAATCCGGTCGAGTTATCGGCTGTCGGTCTTCTTGCTTTGCCTAACCAGGAAAATGACCATTCCTCCTCTACACAACACCTGGTCCACCGTTCGCCGGTGGGTCCGACTCATTTTTATTTGCTGCGCGATGCTTGGCATCAGCAGTTTCGCAACGGTTGCCGTTCGTGCGGCGGAAGCTGCCCCCAAGACGGCTGAGGTGGCGTCCGCTCAACAGGCGGCGCCGGAAACCGAAAAGGCGGAAGAAGAGCATCATGGTCTTCCGCAGAATGCGCCCGTCCTTGGCGGTAAGTACCTTCAGGTCACCAGCTCCATGGTTTGGACTTGGATCATCGCTCTTGGAATTATTATCTTCGCGCGGTATGCGACGCGGCAGATCAAGGAGGTGCCGGAGGGGGCACAGAATTTCTGGGAGTGGCTCGTGGAAAGTCTGCGGGACTTTCTCGAGAGCATCATTGGCCGTGAGTTGGTGAAGAAGACCTTTTGGTTCTTTGCGACGCTCTTCATCTTCATTCTCTTTGCCAACTGGGCGGGTCTTATTCCCGGTGTTGGCACGATCGGGTGGGGGATTCCGGACGCGCAGGGTGGCTTGCATCATATTTCCAAGCCGCTCTTCCGTGGGGTCAATGCGGACCTCAACATGACGTTGGGTATGTCGCTCTTGTTTTTCGTTCTGTGGATTATCTGGGCCTTCCAGGCCAACGGCTTCGGCGGCATGATCATGCATATCTTTGGGCCCAAGGGCGAGATGAAGAGCTTCTGGGGTAAGGCCGGTATGGTCGTGATCTTTGCGATTGTCGGTGTTTTGGAGCTCATTTCCATCGCCTTCCGTCCGGTCTCTCTTAGTTTCCGTCTCTACGGCAATATCTTCGCGGGTGAGAACATTCTCGAGTCGATGTCCAACATCGTCCCGGGTCTCTCCTGGCTGATTCCGGTTCCTTTCTACTTCATGGAGTTGCTCGTCGGCATCGCGCAGGCGCTCGTCTTCATGCTCCTCACGGCGGTCTTCACCATGTTGATCTGCCAGCACGAAGAGGATCACCACTAAATCATCTTACCAACACTTTCGGCAGTCGGACCGTGCATGTCAGCGGGGGCTGTCGGGAAAACCAAAACCAAAAAGGAAACATCAATGAACATCGCAACCATCCTCGCTGAAATGAGTGGGAGCATTCACGTTGGTCTCGCGGCGCTCGGCGCGGCGGTCGGCGTGGGTCTCATCGGTATGGGCGCTTCGTCGGCGGTGGGCCGGAATCCCGGTGCCGCTACCCCGATCCTCGTCCAGGCGATCCTGAGCACTGCCTTCGCTGAAGGCATCGTGTTCTTCGCCATCTACCTCGTTCAGAAGTAATTCGTGGCGCGGGGTTGGTAACAGCCCCGCGCCCGTTTCCTCCGGCTTTCTTTCTTTTTTACCTATGACTTTCTTACTCCCTCTCGCTGCGGAAGGCGGCATTATTGAAAATCTCCAAAAGAGCGCTCAGGAGACTGCTGAAGTCTTCGGCGTGAACGCTTGGGCGCTTTTCTCGCAGATCATCAGTTTCTCCATCGTGGCGTTCCTGCTGCACAAGCTTGCTTACAAGCCGATCCTCAACGTGCTTGAAGAGCGCCGGAAGAAAATCGCGGAAGGGCTCGCCAACGCCGAAAAAATCAAGGTGCAACTCGCCGAGTCCGAGGCTCGCGTGCAGGAGATCCTGACCAAGGCCAATGTCGATGCGCAGCGGTTGATCGACGAAGCCCGCGCCAGCGCGCAGGTGGTCGCCGACCGGCGCACCCAGCAGGCGATTGCCGAAGCCGAGCAGATCATCGCCAAGGCGCGCGAAGCGACGGGCATCGAACGCGAGAAGATCATGGCCGAGCTCAAGCGCGAAGTCGGCCGTCTCGTCATCGACACCACGTCCCGCGTCACCGGCAAGGTGCTTACGCAGGCCGATCAGAAGCGGATCAACGAGGAGGCCTCGCGCGAAGTCGCGGCCTGATGTCATGAAGATCGACAAGGATTCACGCAAACTCTCGAAGCAGCTCTTTGCGGCCAGCTTCACCGAAGGCAAACTCGACGCGAAGCGCGTCGCGGCCATCGCCAAGGAAGTGGCCGGCAGCAAGCCGCGCAATGCGCTGGGCATTCTCAAGGAATACCGTCGCCTCGTGCGCCTCGAATCGGCCAAGCATCACGCCATCGTCGAGAGCGCTGTGGATCTGGACGAGGCCATGGCCAAGGAACTCACCGCCAGCCTCAAAGCCAAGTATGGCAAGGATCTGCGCACGGAATTCAAGGTCTCGCCCGAATTGCTCGGCGGCCTCCGCATCAAGGTCGGGAGCGACGTTATTGACGGCTCCGTCCGCGAACGTCTCCGCCGTCTCGAATCCGAACTCATCTACGCCTAAGCGCCCCTAACCCCTTCTACCCAAACCTACCTTTCACATGAGCAGCATCCTGCAAGAACTCGAAAAGCAAATCGGCGGTCTCAAGACCAGCACGGCCAAGTCCAACGTCGGCATCGTGCGCGAAGTCGGTGACGGTGTCGCCAAGATCGAAGGCCTGAGCGGCGTCATGCTCAATGAGATGATCGAATTTCCCGGTGGTCTCTACGGCCTGGCGCTGAACCTCGAAGAGAGCGAAGTCGGCGCCATTCTTCTCGGTGACGAGAAGGGCGTGGTCGAAGGCACGGAAGTCAAGACGACCGGTCGCCTCCTTTCGGTTCCGGTGGGCAAGGGGCTCCTCGGCCGCGTGGTCGATACGCTCGGCAATCCGGTGGATAACAAGGGCCCGATCCAGGCGACGGCCAGTTACCCGGTGGAAAAGATCGCCCCTGGCATCATCAAGCGTAAGTCGGTCAGCCAGCCGGTGCAAACTGGCATCATGGCCATCGACGCGATGATTCCGATCGGCCGCGGTCAGCGTGAGCTGATCATCGGTGACCGTGCGACCGGCAAAACGACCATCGCCATCGACGCGATCATCAACCAGGCCCGTATCAACAAGGCCAACGAGGGCAAGCCGAATTTCCGCCCGCTGTATTCCATCTACGTGGCTATCGGCCAGAAGCAGTCGAACGTCGCGCGTTCCATTGCGGTGCTCGAGCAGGCTGGTGCGATGCAGTACACCATCATCATTTGCGCCACGGCTTCCGACACGGCCACCAACCAATATCTCGCTCCGTTCTCCGGCGCGGCGATGGGTGAGTGGTTCATGGATAACGGCATGGACGCCCTGATCGTGTTCGACGATCTTTCCAAGCACGCCGTGGCTTACCGCCAGGTGTCGCTGCTTCTCAAGCGCCCGTCCGGCCGTGAAGCGTATCCTGGCGACGTCTTCTATCTCCACAGCCGCTTGCTCGAGCGCAGTGCCCGCGTGGACGAGAAGAACGGCAACGGCTCGCTCACCGCGTTGCCGATCATCGAGACGCAGGCCGGCGACGTGTCCGCCTACATTCCGACGAACGTGATTTCGATCACCGACGGTCAGATCTATCTCGAAACCGACCTCTTCTATCAAGGCATCCGCCCCGCGGTTTCCGTGGGTCTCTCGGTGTCCCGCGTGGGTTCCGCCGCGCAGATCAAGGCAGTGAAACAGGTAGCCGGCAAGATCAAGGGTGACCTTGCGCAGTTCCGCGAATTGGCGGCTTTCGCCCAGTTCGGCAGCGATCTCGATGCCAAGACGAAGTCGATGCTCGATCGTGGCGCCCGCATCGTGGAACTTTTCAAGCAGGTGCAGTACAACCCGCTCGCGACCGAAGTGATGGTTGCGGTGCTGTGGTCGATGCAGAACGGCTACATGGACGACGTTCCCGTCGACAAGATCAAGGATTTCCAGCTCAAGCTGCAGGAGTACTTTACCACCCGCAAGGATGCCGTGCTCGGCAAGATCCGCGACAAGGGTGCGATCGACGACGAAATCACCAACGACCTCAAGTCGGCGCTCGGCGATTTCAAGACCGGCTACCGCTAAGCGGGATCGGTGATCCTAAACACTCAACCCTCAACTCTCCACTAATCGATGGCCGCCAATACCCGCGACATCCGGCGCCGGATCAAGTCCGTCAAGAACACGGCGCAGATCACCAAGGCGATGCAGATGGTTGCTGCCTCCAAGATGCGCAAGGCGCAGCAGCTCGCCATTGATGGCCGGCCGTACGCCCAGCTGCTCAACAAGATCAGCGCGGCGGTGAACGAGGTGCACGGTGACGAGAAGCACCCGCTGCTCCAGCAGCGTGAGGTGAAGAAAGAGCTCGTCATCATCATCTCCACGGACAAGGGCCTCTGCGGCGCGTTGAACACCAACTTGCTGCGCGAAGCGGCGAAGTTCGATCCGGAGAAGACGCTCTTCATTACCGGTGGCCGTAAGGCGGCGCAGTGGGCGGCGCGTTCCAGGCGCAACCTGATCGCGGAGTTTCAACTCAAGGACACGCCGTCCTTCGTGGAAACGAAAGTCATCTCCAAGATGGCGATCGAGCAGTTTCTTGATGGCTCGGTGGACAAGGTTTCCGTGCTCGTGACGCGTTTCGTGAACACGCTGACGCAAGAGCCGGTCGTCTTCCAATTGCTGCCTGTCTCCGCGTCTCCGTCGAACACGAAGGACATGGAAGCCGCCCGCGAAGCGGGTGGGTTGGACGTCGAGTTCGAACCAAACTCGCTGGCCGTGCTTGATGCATTGCTGCCTTACTACGCGCACTTCGCCATCTACCGCGCCGTCGTCGAAGCCCGTGCGGCCGAGCACAGCGCGCGAATGGTCGCGATGAAGAGTGCGACCGATAACGCCAAGTCGCTGATCAAGGATCTCACGCTCGAGTACAACAAGATCCGCCAGGCGAGTATCACTACCGAACTTCTCGAAATCACCACCGCGCAAATGGCGCTCGGCTAAAGCGCGCACTTCAGACCCCAAACATCGATCTTCCAATTCCGATCTCCGAATAACCTATGAGCAATACCGGCACCATCGTCCAAGTCATCGGTCCCGTTGTGGACGTTGACTTTTCCGCGAGTACGCTTCCGAAAATTTATGAAGCGCTCGAAATCACGTTCGACGTGAACGGCGTTTCCACCCGCCTCGTCCTCGAAGTGCAGCAGCACCTCGGCGAAGGTTGGGTCCGCGCCATCGCGATGAGCTCGAGCGAAGGCCTCAAGCGCGGCTTGAAGGTCACCGCCACCGGCAGTGCGATCTCCGTGCCGGTCGGCGAAGGCGTGCTCGGCCGCGTGTTCAACGTCACCGGTGATCCGGTGGATGAGCGTGGCGAAGTGCCGCACACGAAACGTTATCCGATTCACCGCGCGGCGCCCACGCTCATGGACCAGGACGTGAAGGCGAACATTCTCGAGACCGGCATCAAGGTCATTGACCTCATCTGCCCCTTCACCAAGGGCGGCAAGGTCGGAGCGTTCGGCGGTGCGGGCGTCGGCAAGACCGTCGTCATCATGGAACTCATCAACAACATCGCCAAGGGCCACGGTGGTTACTCCGTGTTCGCCGGCGTGGGTGAGCGCACCCGTGAAGGCAACGACCTCTATCATGAAATGAGCGAGGCCGGCGTTATCAACCAGAAGGACCTCAGCAAGTCCAAGGTGGCGTTGGTTTACGGCCAGATGAATGAGCCCCCCGGCGCGCGTCTCCGCGTGGCCCTCTCGGCTCTCTCGATGGCGGAATACTTCCGCGACGAGAAGAACCAGGACGTGCTCCTCTTCGTCGACAACGTGTTCCGCTTCTCGCAGGCCGGTTCCGAAGTGTCCGCGCTCCTCGGCCGCACGCCGTCGGCGGTGGGTTACCAGCCCACGCTCGCCGCGGAAATGGGCCAGCTCCAGGAACGCATCACCTCGACCACGAAGGGTTCGGTGACGAGCTTCCAGGCGGTTTACGTCCCTGCGGATGACTTAACCGACCCGGCGCCGGCCAACACCTTCGCGCACTTGGACTCGACGATCGTGCTCGAGCGTTCCATCGCGGAACTCGGTATTTATCCAGCGGTGGATCCTCTCGCTTCGACCTCGAAGGCGCTCGCGCCGGAAATCGTCGGCGAAGAACACTACGCGGTCGCCCGAGGCGTCCAGCGCGTGCTCCAACGCTACAAGGATCTGCAGGACATCATCGCCATTCTCGGCATGGACGAACTCTCGCCCGAGGATAAGCTCACGGTGTTCCGCGCTCGTAAAATCCAGCGCTTCCTTTCGCAGCCCTTCACGGTTGCCGAAGTCTTCACCGGCACGCCCGGCCAGTACGTCTCGATCGCGGAGACCATCCGCGGCTTCAAGGAAATCCTCGAAGGCAAGCACGACGACGTGAACGAGACGAACTTCTACATGAAGGGCGGCATCGACATGATCAAGGGCTAGGTGCTGTGAGTTGAGAGTTGATGGTTGAGAGTTGAGAGCCGCGAAAATGAAAGCGACGCTCAAACTGAATTCAGCCCAACTTCCGACTACCTCCTGCCAAAACAATTTGCAGGTGCACACGTGGCTCTCAACTCTCAACTATTAACTCTCAACTAATTCCCAATGGCCACACTTCGCCTCGAAATTGTTACGCCGGATAAACTCGCCTTTGAAGGTGACGTCGAGTCTGTCGTCATTCCCGGCTCCGAGGGAGAACTCGGCGTGCTGCCGATGCACATTCCGCTGATGACGCAGATCAAGCCCGGCGAAGTGGTCATCACGCAGAACGGCAAGAAGGATTATCTTGCCGTGGGTGAAGGCTTCGCGACGGTCACGCAGACCAACGTGAACATCCTCACCGACATGGCGATCGAGTGGCAGCACATCGACGAGACGGCGGCGGAAGCCGCCATTGAGCGCGCCAAGTCGACCCTTGCCGGCCGTCATGACCTCTCCGAGGAAGAAGTCGCGTCCGTGCAAGCCTCGCTGCTCAAGAGCCTCGCGCAGTTGCACGTCAGGCGCCGGCACCACAGCTAAGGCAGGCGGACGTAACGAAGAAACAATTCAAGAAGGGCGCTGCTTCCGCAGCGCCCTTTCTTTTTGGCGTGCTGGGCTATTCTTTCTCGCCCCCCTCGGCATGAATAAAAGCGAGAGGCGGCTGGGGTACAGCCGCCTCTGCGTTGATTTTGGATGATCCTTGGTGACGCGTGCCTCGCACCAGTCCCGCTGGCTTATGGACTTACCGACTGGCGATTAGCTCGCCAGGATCTTGTCCGTCCGTTCGGCGAGGAACTTGAGGCGCGTGGCGTCGCCGCCGGGCACTTCGAGGATGCCGTAGCCCTGATAACCGATCTCATCGAGCGCGGTCATAATGGACGGCCAATCATCGTCGCCTTCACCGAGTTCCACCTGAAAGCCTTTGTACGGCCCTTCGGCGTCGCGCTTCTTGCGGCTGTATTCCTTGATGTGCAGGTTGCGGATGCGCTTGTTGAGGATCCGCACCCAATGTTCGGGCCAGCCGTAGGTCACGCAATTGCCGATATCGAAGTGCCAGCCGACGTAGGGATGATTGATCTCATCGACGAAGCGCGCGGCGTCGACCGGGTTCGTGATGAACAGGTTCCAGACGTTCTCGATGGCAATGTGGCACTTGGCCTTCTCCGCCGCATCGGTGCAACGTTTGATCCCCTCGATCGCGCGCTGCCAGCACTGGAGATAGTCGACCTGTTTGTTGACCACGCCGGGGACCAACAGCACTCGCGTGCAGCCGATCTCACCGCCTTGGGTCAGGGCCTGCTGCAACCCGATGACCGTGCGTTCGCGCTTGGCCGGATCGGGATCGCTGAGCGGGAATTTCCAGTGCGGCGTGCAGATGATGCCGGCGACGTCCAGCCCACTCGCGGCCTTCGCCTGGTTGATGATGTCCACGCTCAGGTCCGCATCAGGCAGGTTGAGCTCGATACCATCAAACCCCGCATCGCGCACCGCCTTGAACTTGTCTTCCACCGACCCACTCACTTTCACCATCCCGAGATTCACCGCCTTTTTGATGGGGCGTTTCTTCGCAGGAGTGTCGACGGAATGGGCGAGGGGAGTGAGCGCGGACGCAGCCAGCGCGGCGCCCGTGGTTTGCAGGAAGGTGCGACGATTCATATGGGGATGAGCAGTTGTGACGCGATCGTGATATCCTCAAAGTAATGCGGCAGCGGGCGCGTGGCTTAGAAAAACTTCGTGCGCCCAGGCATCGCCACCGGCGGCGTCGGCAGCTTCATATCCCACGTGAGCGGTTCCTTCGGCGCGAGCACTTCCTCGGACTTCAGCGCCTGCTCCCAGGTGATCGTCTTGCCGGTGTAAGCCGACATGCGGCCCATGATCCCCATGAGCGTGCTGTGCGCGAGTTTCTCGCCGTAATTCAGCGGCGTGCCCTTGCGCAGCGCGGCAAACATCTCCTCGTGCTCCGTCTGGTACATGTCATTGCGCGGGCCATCATACTTCCACGAGGTCTTGCCCTCGATGGTGTGCATCTTGCGGAAGCCATTGATCCGCGCCGTGCCCTCGCTGCCGATGATCTCGTCCGCGTTCTCGTTGTCGCAACCCTGCTGCTGACGGCAATAGACGAAACCACGCGCGCCCTCGGGATATTCATACGACACCGCGAAGTGATCGTAGACGCATCCGTACTGCTCCTCGATGCGCTGCTGCCGGCCGCCGAGCGCGGTCACGCTGATCGGATCGACATCGCCGAATGCCCAGCTCATCTTGTCCACGGTGTGGATGGCCTGCTCGACGAGATGATCGCCCGAGAGCCAGGTGTAATACAGCCAGTTGCGGAGCTGCCATTCGAGATCGGTCCACTCCGGCTTACGCTCCTTCACCCAGGGCGAATTCGCGAGATAGGTGCCGTAGTAAGACCGCATCTTGCCGATCGCGCCGTCCTTGATCTGCTGGAAGATCGCGCGTTCCGCGTAGTTCGAGCGCCAGCAAAAGCCCGACTGAATGCCGAGCCCCTTCTTCTTCGCTTCCTGCGCCGTGGCGATCACGTCGCGCACGCCGGGCGCATCGACGGCCACCGGCTTCTCGCAGAACACGTGCTTGCCGGCCGCGATCGCCTTTTTCAAATGCTGCGGACGGAACCCGGGGGGCGTGGTGAGAATGACCACGTCGATGTCCGTGGCCAGGACCTGGTCGATCGCCTCGAGGCCGATATACTTGTTGCCTTCCTCCACCTTCACCTGGTCGGGCTTGATCTTGCTGATGTTTTCGAAGCTGGTGTAGAGGCGGTCCCGGGCGATGTCGCCCATGGCGGTGAGGACCACATTCTTGTCGGCGGAGAGCGCATTGCCGAGCGCACCCGTGCCGCGCCCGCCGCAACCCACAATGCCGAGCTTCAGTGTCTTCTCATTGTCGGCGCGAACGATGGCGGGAAAGCCGATCACGGAAGTGGCAGCCACCGCAGCGGCGGAGCGGGCGAGAAAAGAGCGGCGATTCAGGGGAGTATCGGATGTGTTGTTCATGGTGGAATAGTTGTCAAAACTGCCTTTGCAGTGGGCGCACGCTAGCAGACATGAGTTGCTTGTCCAGCGCCTCCTTTTAGTTATGACGCACTGCCTTGGTGCGCCGGGAGCGCAGCGTCTTCACGGTGTCTCTCCGCCTTCGGGGAAAAGCTTCATCTCGTCGGCGTGCTGCGGCACCGCCTGGCTGCCCTGCGTGAGCAGGTCGCGACCTTCCTTCGGCTTGCCCGCGACATAGGCATATACGCCGATCATCCATTCGCGCTCGCCGAGTTGATCCTGCGGCAGACCCGCGCGGAGAAACGACTTGGCCATGGCGATGACGGAATCCGGCGCGAGATCCGTCCACTGCGCGGAGATGGTGCCGAAGGGCGTGGTCGTCTCGATCTGCGAGTCAGTGGCATGCTTGATCGGCCCCTGCATTTGCGTGCCCGCTTTCTTCAGCACGGCCGCCTGGTAGCCCACCACATTGATGTCCTGGATGAGCGTCGCCTTGAAGCGCGCCAGCCAGGTCAGCTTCTTCAGCCACGCTTCGCGTTCGGCCCGCGCTTTTTCTCCCTGCACCTGCACCGCATTCATCACGAGGTAGGCGTCGGCCGGGCGGAATTGCTGCCAGAGCGGCGCGACCTTGCTCTTCGCGTCGGTCATGGCCTTCTCATCGGCCGCTTCCATTGCCGCCTTGCGCTGCGCAATCTCATCCTCTTCCGCGGTGATCTTCTGCTGCAAATCCCGCGCGCTATCGTCGAGCCGGGCCGCAAAGGTCTTCGCCATCGTGATCTTCCGCCGGGCGGTCTTCACCGTTTCCAGCGCCTGCTTGCGCGTCTCGAGATTGTCCGCCGCTTTCGCGGCATCCGCAGCCGGGTGGAAGGCATTCACCTCGGCGACATAAGCCGAGACCAGCGGCTTGTAATCGGCCACCCAGATGTAGCGGGAATCCGGGGTGAGTTGCGCGTATTGTCGGAAGAGCGTGGCCGCCTCGTCGTATTCGCCGAGCGACCAATCCTTCAGTCCATAAATGAGCAGCGAGAGCGCCTCATAACTTTGGCGATCGAGATCCTTTGTCGTGTCCGCGATGATCGCCACCGAGCCGCCCGCGCGACTCGCCACGTCGAGGAAATAAGTCGCCAGCGCATCCTCCGCCGGGTCGGTGGAGTATTTGCCGCGATCCACGATTTGTTTGAGCTTGCCGTTGGCCGACTCGGTGCGGCCGGCCAGGAAATCCACAATCGCCGCGTGCAACGTGATCCAGTTCTTCTGCGGCTGCGGCGTATCGGGCCTCGCCTCCAGCGTGGCAAAGGCCTCGGTCGCTTGCTTCACGTCGCCTTTGGCGATCAATTGCCGCGCCTGCTCGTAGGTCATCTCCGCCGTTTCCTTTTTCGCCGCCTGCGCGGTGTCCTTTGCCTCCACCGGACGGAAGCGGGCCAGGAGCTGATTGCGGAACAGGAAGCCGCTCACCCCCACCGCCACCGTGAGCATCGCCGTGGTGTAAATGAGCCAACGATAGTTGCGCGGCTTGCCCGCCTGCTTCTTCGGGTCCTTCTTTTCGTCCGCTGGCAAAATCCCGAGCAGACCCGCGCGCGCAAATTCCAGGTGTTCGATGAATTCGGCGTAACTCTGCTGCCGCTTGGCGGGATCGTGCTGGAGCACCTTGTTCAGCGCGTAAGCCGTCGCGCTCGAAACCGTCGGCGCGAACGCCGTGAGATTCACCGGCACCTTCTTCGCCTCGGCCAGCGCACCCATGGAATTCGTCTCCACGACGTGCGGTGGCCGCCCGGCCAGCGCATGGAAAAGCGTCGCCCCCAGCGAATACATATCGCTGCGGAAATCCTCCTGTTTTCCTTCCACCGTCTCCGGCGCCACATAGTAGGGCGTAGCCCACACTTCACCGGCCACGTGCCCGGCGTGCTCCTGCAAGACCGCGAGACCGAAATCCACGATCTTCGGCGTATTCGCATCCGCGAAAAGGATGTTCCCCGGCTTGATGTCACGATGGATCAAGCCCTTGTTCAGCGCCGCCTGCAGCCCTTGGGCGATCTGGATCCCCACGGAGAGCACCTGCACTTCGGGCAGATGCGGATCCTCCGCCATGCGGCTTTCCAGCGAACCCTTGTCCACCAGTTCCATGGAAATGTAGAGCAGCCCGTTGTCCTGTCCGGTGCTGTAGACCCGCACCACGTGGGGATGATTGATCGAGGCCGTGATCGCCGCTTCCTTTTGGAATTGGGTGACGAATTCCGGGTTCCCGCTATGCTCGCGCTGCAGGAGCTTCAACGCCACCGCCCGGTTTAGGGTGAGATCCAGCGCGCGATACACCGTGCCCATGCCGCCGGCGCCGAGCTCTTCCTGAATTTCAAAATGGTCGAAGTGCCGGCGGACGCGCGTGCCCGCTCCGCAACTGGGGCAGTGCATGAGGGCAAAAGGCTCTTCACCTGAGACATCGAGCAGGGCGCCACAGGTGGAGCACTCCTGAATAAGGGGGTTCTTGGGGGCGGCCATGAAGACGGCGCCTACGTTATCACTGGCGCTCATACGGGGCAAGGAACGGAGACGGGAAGGATGCGGGTTTTCACGAATGTCACAAGCAAAGCGAATTGGGTGCCATTGCTGAATCGATGTGGCGTTTTTGCGGCAATTTCCTCAGGTTCAGGCTCAGGTGGTCAGCCGGACCTCGGCGCCCCACTGCACGAGCGACGCCAACGATCCTCCCGACAACAGGGAAGACGCTCCTTCCTCCGGGTTTGTTAGCCGGTAAGTGACCCTCGCCAGTCTTTCCTTGGTGCGCATCCGTAGATGAGCCTGGCGAAGCCGCCTCGAAAAGGAAAGCTTGGATTCCGTGATGGTGAGCAGTCTTCGGTAACGGTGAGGCGCGAAACTCCCCGGGGAGATCCCCGGCTACGGTTCCGTCAGCAATTCGGGCTGGCTCTGGGGCACGTGCACTACCCAATCCTCAGTAAATATCCTCTCGCGATTCTGCGGGCGTGCTGGGGCTGGCGGACAAATCGAGTGTCGCCGAGTTCGTCTCCTGATTTTCGCGAGCTTCCGTCCGGGTCAAGTCCGGCCCCGCGCTCAACATGAGCAGAATGATCGGAACCAGATTGAGCGCTCCGAAAATGCTCGCGCCGAAGAGAAAAATGACCAAACCGGCCAGAATCGAACTGGCGCAAAATATTTGTAAGACGCGTGGTCGTCCCTTGAGCAAGAGATAAGCGGTCAAGCTCTGGGTGAGCGCAACCGGAGGGAGCAGAAATACCGGCAGACCGGTCAACACACAGACCATGGGTTTCAAAAGCGCTGCTAGCAGCGCCGCTCCGCCAACGAGCGCCCATAGCCCGCCGGAGACCAACCCGATCCAACAGGCCGCCCGGAAGCGCTGGATCTGCTGCGGCAACGGCGGTGGGGTCGACGATGAAGGCGTCGGCGGGCCGGCGTTTGCGGCGTTCTGGTCCGCGGTGGGGTTTGGTGGGGACGATTCCAAGGGCGAAGTCTTGCTGGTGGGGGTGGTTAGCAAAAAGCAAAACTCGCACCGCGATGAAGTTGCCTTTCCGGGTGGGTCGGTGTGTTGTTCGCTTTCGCGATTTCTCCCATGTCCTCCCTCACGGTCCAGCAAGCCTTTGACCTCGCCCTCCAGCATCATCGGGCTGGGCGGGCGGCGGAGGCGGAAGCGCTCTACCGGCAGATTCTCGCGGTGCAACCCATGTGGGTGGAGGCCTGGCACATGCTTGGTCTTCTCGCGCACCAGACGGGACGCTCCGATCTCGCGCTGGAATACATCGGCCGGGCTCTGGCCATCGAGCCGCGCAATGGCGCCGCCTATTCCAACCTGGGGTTGGTTTATCGTTCCTTGGGGCGTGTGGATGAAGCGATGGAGGCGTATCGCCGGGCACTGCAATTGCAGCCCGCGCTGCCGGAACCGTATCACAATCTCGCCAATCTTTTGCGGCAGACCGGTCGCCTGAATGAGGCCGTAGGTTGGTTGCAACAGGCCATTCGACTTCGACCTCACGGTGTCGAGTTGCACAAAAATTTAGGCGATGTCTTGTCCGCGGCTGGCCGCAAGGACGAAGCCATCGCCGCTTATCAGGAAGCCATCCGTCTGAATCCCAACTTCGCGGAGGCCTACAATAATCTGGGGAATATTCTACGTGGAGAGCGACGCCTGTCCGAGGCGATCACGGTCTTTGGGGAAGCCCAGCGGCTGCTGCCGGATTCGGCGGAGATCCATAACAACCTTGCGGCCGCGCTGGCCGATGACGGGCAGTTTGCCCATGCGGACGCGGCGTATCAGCGTGCCCTGAAGATCAAGCCGGCGTTTCCCCAGGCTCTTTTCGGCTTGGGAAACAACCTGGCTAAACAAGGCCGGCGCGACGAAGCGGCCGCCGCATTCCGTGCGGCGCTGGAAACCCAACCCGACTACGCGAAGGCCTGGAATAATCTCGGCAATCTTCTCCGGGAAATGGGCCAGATGGATGAAGCGATCGCCGCCTATCGTCGGACCATCGCGCTCCAACCGGATTACGCGGAAGTCTATAGCAACCTGGCCAATGCGTTGAAAGACACCGGAGATTTGGACGGCGCGATGGAGACGCATCGGTGGGCGCGCCGGCTCCAGCCGAAAAACGCCGGCATCCAGAGCAATGTGATTTATACGCTGCATTTTCATCCGCGGACGGATGCGGCGGCGTTGGCCGAGGAGCAGCGGGAATGGCAGAGAGTATTTGGCCAGCCGGCGCAGCGCTTCGATGACTGGAGTGCGGTCGATCGGAACCCCGAGCGGCGGTTGCGGGTAGGCTATGTCAGCGCGGAGTTTTACTATCACGTGGTCGGCTGGAATATGCTGCCGCTTTTCAAGGGGCGTGATCACAGCCAGTTCGAGACCTTTTGTTATTCCAACGCGGTGAAAGCGGATTCGGTGACGCAGCAAATCCGCGAACTCAGCGATCATTGGCGAGTCACGACGGATAAGACCGATCTCGAGATGGCGGAGATGATCCGTCGTGATGGCATCGATGTGCTGGTGGATCTCTCGCAGCACATGGCGGGCAACCGGTTGCCGGTCTTTGCGCGCAGGCCGGCGCCGGTGCAGGTGAGCTTTGCCGGTTATCCGGAGAGCACCGCCATCGAGGCGATCGGCTGGCGAATTACCGGCCAGTATCTGGAAGACGATGTCGCCGCGCCCAGCGCGAGTGGCGAACGCCGGGTGCTGATCGATAGCTTTTGGTGTTATGACCCGGGCAAGATCGAGCTTGAGGTCAACGCGGCGCCGGCGAAGACCAACGGCTTCGTGACCTACGGCAGCTTTAACAATTTCTGCAAAGTGAATCCCGATGTCTTGCGGCTCTGGACGCGCGTCCTGGCGGCGACCGAGGGATCGCGGCTCATTCTGCTGAGCCATCCTGGAAGTCATCGCCAGCGTACTGTGGACATCTTCGAACGCGAGGGCATCGCGGCCAATCGGATCGAGTTTGTCGAGCCGCGTCCTTTCGCCGAATATCTCCGGCTTTACCAGCGGCTGGACCTCGTGCTCGACCCCTTTCCCTACAATGGCCACACGACCAGCCTGGACGCGCTGTGGATGGGGGTGCCGGTGGTGAGTCTCGCTGGCCAGTTGGCGGCCTCGCGCGCGGGATTGAGCCAACTCACGAATCTCGGCCTGACGGAGCTAGTGGCACGGACAGAAGACGAGTATGTCGCGATCTCCACACGATTGGCCGGCGATCTTCCGCGCCTCGCGGAATTGCGGGCGACTTTGCGCTCGCGGATGGAGGCGTCGGTGCTGATGGACGCGCCGCGTTTTGCCCGCCAGATCGAAGCCGCTTACCGCACGATGTGGCGCACCTGGTGCGCGGAAAATCCGGTAGTACGATGACGCTTCAAGAGGCTTTCCAAATCGCGCTGCAACATCACCAGGCGGGACGACTGGTGGAGGCAGAGTCGTTGTATCGGCAGATTCTTGCGGTGCAACCGGGGCATGCCGAGACGCTACACCTTCTGGGCGCGCTGGCCCAGCAGGTAGGGCGGACGGAGATGGCGATCGAGTTCATGCGGCAGGCGATCGCGGCGGATCCGAATCATGCGGCGGCGCTTTCCAATCTCGCGGCGACACTGCTCGCCGGTGGTCGGGCCGGGGAAGCGGCGGAGTACGCGCGGCGGGCCGTGGAAGTCGCACCGGGTTTTGCCGATGCGCATTATAATCTCGGTGCGGTGCTGGCGGAGTTGGGGCAGATGGAAGAGGCGCTCGCTTCGTACCGGCGTGCGCTGGAAATTCAGCCGACCCACGCGGTCGCGGAAAATAATCTCGGCAATATCCTGCGTGAGTTGCGGCGGCTGGATGAAGCGATCGCGGCGTATCGGCGGGCGATTCAACTGCAACCGGCCTACGCGGATGCCCATAACAACCTGGGTGTGGCGCTGTCCGAGCAGGGGAAGAGCGATGAAGCCATCGCCGCCTATGGCCGCGCACTGGAACTCAAGCCGGACGGCAACGCGGTGCATGCGAATCTCGGCAATGCCCTGCGGGCAAGCGGCCGATATGCCGAAGCGGTGGTGGCGTATCGCCGGTCGCTGCAGTCGAGTCCCGCGCGACTCGACATCTGCCAAGGCCTGGGGGAAGCGCTCGTGCTGCTGGGGCGATTCGATGAAGCGGGCGAGGTGTTTCGCCTGATTGTGCGGTGCAATCCGGACGACCCGGAAGCGTGGGCGTCGCTGGCGAATGTCTTGCAACGCGGTGAGAAGCTCGACGATGCGATCGCGTGTTACCGGCAGGCTTTGCGCCTGGATCCGGAAGAACCTTTTCGGCTTTGCCGATTGGCCGCGCTCTTGCAACGGCAAAGGCGGCTGGATGATGCTGCCGCTGCGCTTTTGCAAGTGCTGGAGTTGCAGCCGAATCAAACGGAAGCGCTGTATCGGTTGGCCGAGATCTACAAAGACCAGGGCCGGTCCGAGCTGGCGCTGGAACTCATGCGCCGGTTGCACGGCCTTGCGCCGGAGGTGCCGCGGATTCATAGCGATCTCATCCTGATGATGCTGGCCTCTCCGGAGGTGGACGAGAGAGCGGTACGCGCGGAGGGCCGGCGCTGGGACGAACGTTTCGGTCATCCGATAGAGACCTTTTCGGGACCGTATCCGCACGAGCGGAATCCGGAGCGAAAACTGCGGATCGGGTATGTGTCGGCTGATTTCAAAGACCACGTGGTGGGCAGGAATTTGCTCCCGCTCTTTCGGCAACAGGATCGGACGCGACACGAGATTCTCTGTTACTCCGGTGTCGCGTCTCCGGATCATGTCACCGAGGAGTTCCGCGCCCACGCGGATGTCTGGCGTGAAGCTTTCAGGATGAGCGACGAGGAACTCGCGGAGGCGGTTGGGAAGGATCGCGTGGATATCCTCGTGGACTTGAGCCTGCACACCGCGGGGAATCGCTTGATGATGTTTGCGCGTCGTCCGGCGCCTGTGCAGGTGAGTTTTGCGGGATATCCCGGAAGCACGGGCCTGGAGGCGATGGGATATCGGATTAGTGATCGGTATCTCGAAGTGGAGCGTGCCGGCGGTTCCCCGATGGAAGCCGGGGATGTCGCGCTCATTGACAGCTTTTGGTGCTACGATCCGTGTGGGGTGAAGCTGGCGGTTTCACCTTCGCCGGCCCGGGAGAATGGCTTCGTCACCTTTGCCAGCCTCAATGATTTCGGCAAAATCAATCGCGCCGTTTTCCAGCGCTGGGCGGCGGTGCTTCGCAAGGCAACCGGTTCGCGGCTCCTGCTGCTGACTTATCCGGGGGAACATCGGCGCGATACGATCGCGCTTTTGCGCGAGGAAGGGATTGAGGAGAACCGCGTCGAATTTCTTGAGCCGCGGCCTCGGGCGGAATACCTGCGGTATTATCATCGTGCGGACGCCATGCTCGACCCATTTCCCTACAACGGCCACACGACGAGCCTGGATGCGTTATGGATGGGCGTGCCAGTGGTAAGCCTCGCGGGCGAACGTATGGTGTCGCGCGCGGGTTTGAGCCAGCTCACGAATCTCGGTCTGCCGGAGTTGGTGGCGCGGACGGAAGACGAGTATGTCGAAATTGCGACGCGGCTGGCGGGCGATCTTCCACGTCTCGCGGAGCTGCGGGCGACGTTGCGCTCGCGGATGGAGGTGTCGGTGCTGATGGACGCGCCGCGCTTCGCCCGCCAGATCGAAACGGCTTACCGCACAATGTGGCGCGACTGGTGCGCGAAAAATCCAATCTCGATATGACGACGCTGCAAGCCATGCAAATCGCGCTGCAGCATCACCAGTCAGGACGGCTGGCGGATGCCGAGGCGATCTACCGGCAGATTCTCGCGGTCGAGCCGCGGCATGCGGATGCACTGCATCTGCTGGGCGTGATTGCGCATCAAGTCGGCCAGCACGAAGGCGCGATCGAGTTGATCGGCGAGGCGGTGCAACTCAACCCGAACGACGCGGCGGCTCTTTGCAATCTCGGCGAGGCTTACCGCGTATCGGGGCGGCTGGAGGAAGCGATCGTGGCTTACCGTCGTGCGCTCTGCATTCAGCCTGGCCAGCCGGAGGCGTGCAGCAATCTGGGCAATGTTCTGCGGAGTGTGGGGCGAATGGATGAGGCGATCGACGCGTGCCGGCGGGCAACTCAGCTTCGGCCCGGATATGTCGAGGCGCATCTCAATCTGGCGAATGCGTTAAGCGAACACGGTCGAAGTGAGGAAGCCCTGGCCGAGTATCGTTGCGCGCTGGAGATCGACCCGCACCATGCCGAGGCGTGGAATAGCTATGGGTCGGCGCTGGTGGGGATGCAGCGATTGGTCGAGGCGGAGGCGGCCTTTCGCCAGGCGATCCAATGGCAGCCACAGCATGCCGGTGCGTGGAGTAATCTCGGAGGTGTGCTCGCGGAATGCGGGAGGCATGACGAAGCCGTGGCCGCTTATCGACGCGCGCTCGAAATCAACCCGGCGGATGCGTCGGTGCAGAGTAATCTCATCTGTACGCTGCAATTTCACCCAACGGTCGAGTGGGAGACGATTGCGGAAGAGCGCAGGGCCTGGAATGGCAGGTTCGGCCAGGCGCCGACGGCCGCGGGGGCGCGATACACCAATGTCCGCGAAGCCGAACGGCCCCTGCGCATCGGGTACGTTTCGCCGGATTTTCGCGACCATGTCGTGGGGAGAAACCTGCTGCCGCTCTTTCGCGAGCATGATCGCCGGCATTTCGAGATTCTATGTTACTCGGGAGTGGCGCAACCGGATGCGATGACGACGGAATTTCGGCGACTCGCCGGCGTGTGGCGTCATACCTTGGGAGCGGCGGACGACGCCCTCACCAGGATGATCCAGCAGGACGGCGTGGATATTCTCGTGGATCTGACGCAGCACATGGCGCGTAGTCGTTTGACGCTGTTTGCCCGCCGGCCCGCGCCGGTGCAAGTGAGCTTTGCCGGTTATCCGGAGACCACGGGGTTGGCTGCCATTCCTTATCGGATCAGCGATCGCTATCTGGAATCGCAGATCGGAGTTTGGAGATCGGAGATGGGGTGGAAGGGCGAGCCCGAGCTCCGATCTCCGAACTCCGTGCTCCGATCCGCGGAGCACGTCTTCCCGCTCGACAGCTTTTGGTGTTACGATCCGGGTGACGAGAAAGTGGAGGGGAATGAACTGCCGTGTCAGCAAACTGGTCGAGTGACCTTTGGATGCTTGAATAACTTCTGTAAGCTGAATGAGCAGACGTGGAAGTCATGGGCGCGGATTCTTCGACAAGTGAGCGGCTCGCGGCTGATTCTGCTCAGCGCGCCGGGCAGTCACCGGCAGCGGGTGGTGGATGGATTGGAGCGCGAGGGCATCGATCCGCGGCGGATCGAGTTCGTGGAGCGGGCGCCGCGTCGAGGCTATCTCGAGTATTACCAACGGCTGGATATCGCCCTCGATTCGTTTCCTTATAACGGCCACACCACCAGCCTCGACGCGCTGTGGATGGGCGTGCCGGTGGTGAGTCGGGCGGGCCGGGGGCCGCTCTCGCGAGCGGGGTGGAGTCAGCTTTCTAATCTGGGCCTGCCGGAGTTGGTGGCGTTTTCGGAGGACGATTACATTCGGATCGCCGTGGAACTGGCCGGGGATATTCCGCGCTTGAGCGAACTGCGCGCCACGCTGCGGCGGAGGATGGAAGCTTCCGTGCTGATGGATGCGGTTCGTTTCACGCGTCAGATCGAGGAGACCTACCGCGCGATGTGGCGGGAGTGGTGCGGTCGAGGAGACGACCGATGAGCACGGCGCAGCAAGTTCTCGAACTGGGATTGCAGCATCATCAAGCCGGGCGCCTGGCCGAGGCGGAGGCATGTTATCGGGAGATTCTCGAGGCGCAGCCTGATCACCTCGACGCATTGCATCTCCTCGGGGTCGCTGCCATGCAAACGGGGCGTGCGGAGTTGGCGGTGAACTTACTCAACCGCGTCGCGGCTCTGGTGCCGAATCATCCGGCAGTGCATTCGAATCTGGGGGAGGCATATCGCGGCTTGGGCAAGTTCGAAGAGGCGGTGGCCAGCTTTCGTCGTGCGCTGCAACTCAAACCGGATGACGTCCTTGCTCAATATAATTTGGGCAATGTCCTGGTGGAGTGGGGCAAGTTGGAGGAAGCGATTGCGGCTTATCGGCGTGTGCTGACCCTCAAGCCCGATTATGTGGATGCGCATAACAACCTCGGGATCGCACTCGCCCGGCAGGGAGTGATGACCGAGGCGACTGAGGTGCTGCGCCGCGCGTTGCAACTCGCGCCGGCGGACGCGGGGGCCTGGAATAACTTCGGCATCGTGCTCGCGGAGCAGGGGCGCTTCGGCGAAGCGGTGGAGGCGTATCGCCGCGCGCTGGAGTTGGCTCCGAATCAACCGGAAGCGCACAACAATTTCGGCAATGCCTGCAAAGAGCTCGGGCAGTTTGAGTCGGCAGTGGCGGCTTACCGTCGTGCGGTCGAGTTGCGTCCGGATAGCGCGGAGTTTCAGGCGAATCTGGGGAACGGACTGCGCGAGCAAGGCCGGTTCGATGAAGCGATGGCTGCGTATCGGCACGCGCTGGCGCTGCAGCCAAAACGTGCGGAAACGCACCACGAAATGGGCAATGCGCTTGCCGGACAGGGGCAATTGGATGCGGCGGTTTTGGCGTATCGCGCGACGCTGGAGTTGAAGCCCGATTACGGCGTGGCGCGGTGCAATCTCGGCAATGTCCTGCGCGATCAAGGGATGCTCGATGAAGCGATCGCGGCTTATCGGCGCGCTGCGGAGAGCAAGTCCGCGCAACTCGTCGCGCAAAGCAACCTGATCTACACGTTGCATTACCACGCGGATGGAAATGAAGGAGAAATCAGGAGAGAGCAGTGCCTTTGGAACGAGCGCTTTGGGGGAGATACGCGACCGGCTGTTCGATACAGCAACGAACCGGATTTCCACCGTCGCTTGCGCATCGGCTACGTCTCACCGGAGTTTCGCGATCACGTGACGGGCCGGAATCTGTGGCCACTGTTCAAGGAGCACGATCGCACGGCGTTTGAGATTTTTTGTTATTCGGGAGTGGTGCGTCCGGATGGCATGACGCAGCAATTTCGCGAGCGAGTGGACCACTGGCGAAGCACGCTGGGGGTGAGTGACGAGGAACTGGCGGAGTGGGTGCAACGCGATGGCGTGGATATCCTGGTGGACCTCACCCAGCACATGGATGGCAACCGGCTTGCGATGTTCGGCCGCCGACCTGCCCCGGTGCAACTGAGCTTCGCCGGCTATCCAGAGGCAACGGGTGTGGAGGCGATTCCATACCGTATTAGCGATCGTTTTCTCGAACCGCATTCGACCGAGGATCGCCTGCTACGGATCGACAGTTATTGGTGTTACGACCCTTGCGGTGCGGAAATCGGCGTGAACGAATTGCCCGTGCAGCGCAATGGATGGGTGACTTTCGGATGCCTGAATCACTTCTGCAAAGTCAATGAGCCGACGCTGCGGCGCTGGGCCAAGGTGCTCCGGACGGTGCGCGATTCGAAGTTGATGTTGCTCAGTCCGGAGGGAAGCCATCGGCGAAAGACGTGGCGGATTTTGGAGAGCGAAGGGGTGGAGGCACGGCGTGTCGAATTCGTGCCGCGATGCGGCCGCCGGGCTTATCTGGAGTTGTATCAGCAGATGGATGTGGCGCTCGATACCTTTCCCTACAACGGCCACACCACGAGCCTCGATGCCCTCTGGATGGGGGTGCCCGTGGTGAGCCTTGCGGGAAGGTCGGCGGTGTCGCGTGCGGGGTTGAGCCAGCTATCCAATTTGGGTCTCGCGGAACTGGTCGCCTCGGCGGAAGACGAATTCGTCGAGATCGCTGCGGCGCTGGCCCAGGACCTTTCCCGTCTCGCCGATTTGCGCCGGACTTTGCGCGCGCGGATGGAAGCGTCCGTGCTAATGGATGCGATACGATTTACTCGCGGGATCGAGAGTGCCTATCGGCAGATGTGGCAGCGCTGGTGCGAAGGGTAGGGAGTTCGGAGAGGTTGGTCGCCTTAGAACGTCATGCGCAGGCCGCCGGTGACGCTCGACGACTGGTAGTTTCGACGGCCCAGTTCGCCGTCGTAGTAGAAGTAGGTCGACCAACGTTCGTTGAGTTGAATGGCGAAGCCGGCGCCGAGCAATGCGCTGTCGCGGCCGAGTTGCGGGCCGCTGACGCGGAAAGAATCTCCGGCGCCATTGGCGAAGCTGGAATCGAGCGAGTAAGCGGCATCGCCGAATTCATGCTGCCAGGCGGCGCGAATCTCCGGCTTGATGGACACGCCACCGACTTTCCAGTCGTAGCTGGCCTTGATGCCGAAGGCCGTGCGCAGCGACTCACCCTTGCCGCCGTGGATGTCCAGTGGGGCGAGCGAGCCGTGCTCGGTGAAGGTATTGGTACCGAGATAGGTGTAATTGAACGACGCCGTCGGTCCGAAGGTGAAGTTACCCTTCTTGAAGTCATAACCGCCGCCGAAGAGGACGTTCAGTTCGCCGCCATCGGTATCGCCGGTGGCGTCATCCTGCAGCGCAGCGCGATGGGTGTGGTAGCTGTTGTATCCGCCGAAGACGGCGGCATCGGCGTAGAAGCCTCGGGCTTCGGCATACGACTGCGGGAGACCTTCCTTGGAAGAATCCACCGGCGCGGCTTTGACCCGCTGGTATTCGTAGTAAGTGGCGTAGATGCCGACCTTGCCGCCATTCACATACACGCGGCCGCCGTCGGTGAGATCGCTGCTGGTTCCCGTGTAACCCGCAGCAACGCCGATCGCCAGGTTCGGCGTGACCTTGTAGTCGAGGCCGAGGGTGAAGCCGCCGCTGTCGATCGTGTAACCGCGCGCGTTGTCGGTGTTGCCCACGCTCACCCATTCACCGGTGCCGGAGAGGAAGGCGCCCCAGCGATCTTCCGCGGGTGCGACTGGTTGCTGTACCGCCTTGTTCTCCTTGCCATCGTTGCCGTTTGGTCCTGCGACCCCGCTGAAGCTGCCGCTGTAGCTCGGGCCGGCGCCATTGATCGCCAGACCCGCGGCGTTGAAACCTCCCGCACCGCTGCGGATATCATCGGTGCGGCGCTGGATGTTGCCCGACTGCACATTGGCCAGCGAGATCCCGATGGTGAACATGCTCGTCAATTCCTCCGGCGCGATCTTGTCGAAATCGCGCGGCAGCTCGTTGAGCTTGCGATAGTCGAGGTAGTCGAAGATCCCATTCATGCGGCGGTCATGCGCGGCACTGTCGAGCGCACGGCCCACGGCACGCTGATTGGGCGTGAGACCGTCGAGATTGGCGAAGGAAGCCTGCACCGGATCGAGAGTGACGCTGGTATCGTGATAGACGACCGTCGGCTTGAGGATCGTGTCGCTGGGGAAGCTGTTTTCTACAAGGGAGAATCGGCCGATAACCCCCTCATTGGCGGTGAGGAAGGTGATCGGCTTGTTGCGCTTCAGCTTGAAGCCATCGATCGGGAGAATCTGCAGCGTGCCGTTGAGGCTGGCTGTGCCGCCGACTGAGAGTAGATCGTGCTGAGGAAGATCGCGTCCGGCGATTTCGATCCGCAACGTGCCCGAGGAGGTCTGCGTGTAGTTGCCGGTAACATGGATCTGGCCCGGCGAGTTGCCCGGGCTGAGCAAGCCGCCGTTCACGAGGTTGCCGATGATTGAACCATTGCCGTGCAGATAGGAGCCCGCGAGCATGTTCAGCAGGCTGGTCGAGAGATTGCCATCGAGCTGAATGCTCGAGCCGTTCACCAGCGTCACCGGACCTTGCACGACATAGAGCGTGTGATGGATGAGTAGCGAGCTGCCCGGGGTGAAGGTCAGCGTGTGGACCTGGTTGTTCTCCGTCGGGTTGCCGGTGGTGACCGGTCCGCCGACGATGAAATCCGCAAAGATCGGGGTGCCGACCGGCGCAGAGTTTTGGAGGATCGGTCCGCCGACGATGAGCGAGGTGATATCGAAGTCGAGTTCCGTGCCGGTGAGCGTGAGAGTGCCCTTCAGACCGGCGCCGAAGGAACTGCTCAAGGTGAAGTCGGAGGCGGCGAAGCCGGCGTTCGAGCCGAAGGTGGCCACAACGTAGTGCGTCGTATTGCCGAAGCCGCCGGCGTCGCTGATGTTGATACCGTAAGTGCCGAGGGTGCCCTTGGTGAGAGCGCCGGTGATCGACAACAGGTCGCTGGTGGTGCCCAACTGCGTGTCGAGCGTGCCGCCGCTATTCCAGGTGAGGGAGCCGATCTTCAGCGTCCCGGCCGAAACGCCCGTGGGCACGGCGCCCGGGACGATGAAGCCGCTGTTCAAAGTGACCGCACCGCTGATGGTGCCGTTGCCGCCCAAGGCTGCACCGGAGTTGATGAACACCGAACTGGTGCCGGTGGCGGAACCGGCGGTGTTATTGGCCAGCAACATGCCGGAGTAGATATTGGTGTCACCCGAATAAGTGTTGGCCGCGGTCAGCGCGGTCGCGCCGCTGCCGATCTGGCGCAGCACACCGCTGCCCGAAATCACATTGCTCTCCGTGAAGAGATTCGTGCGGTCGTAGGCGAGAACGGCGTTGTTGACGATCGAGCCGCCACCGATGCCGGTCGTCCCCGAGGCGCCGCCGTTGCCGACCTGCAGGACACCGGCGTTGATCGTCGTCGTGCCGGAGTAGGTATTGTTGCCGGTGAGGGCGGTCGTGCCGGATCCGCTTTGAGTGAGGGCCACCTGGCCGGCGCCGTCGCTCAACACACCGGAGAGGATGTTGTAGTTAGCCGAGTTGACTTCCACCGTGCCCACGCCGGCCACGGAGTTGCTGATGTTATTGGCGAAAGTGTTGCCCGCCACGTTGACCAGCTGGAGCGTGTTACCGGTCTGGACGTCGACATTGCTGACCGCCGCGAGGGAGCCCGCGCTGGCCGCTGTGCCGATCTGCAGGGTGCCGCCGCCTTTGATGGTGGTCGACCCGGTATAGGTGTTCGTGCCTTCGAGGATGAACGTGGTGTTGGTGTCTTTGACCAGGCTGCCCGCGCCGCTGATACCGCCGCTGAAATCGCCGTCATTCACCGTCAGCACTGTGGCGGCATTGGTGCCCGTGGTCACCGAGCCTGCACCGAGGAGCTTCTTCACCGTCATGTTGAAATCGTTCAGATCCAACGTCGCGCCCGCGTCCACCGTCGTGGAGGTGATGTTCGACGTGATCCCAGTGAGGAGAGTTCCATCGCCGGCGCGAAGGGTGCCATTGGCGACCTCGACTGTCGCGGAGGCGCTGATCGACGAGAGAACTGAAATCGGGCCAACGACCACCACACCCGTATTTCCGCTACTCCCGAAAATGGTCTTGGAATTGGCGCCGATGTTGAAGCCACCCAAGGTGAGGGTTTTCCCAGCTACCGCGGCGAGCGTGGCGGTCGCTCCGGAGGTGATCGAGAGCGACTGGCTCAGGCTGGCGTTGCCGATCGCATCCAATTCCGTGCCGTCGGCCATGGTCACCGTCCCCGTGCTTAGCGCCTTGTCATTGTCGATCTGCACCACGCCCGCGTCGATGAACGTTCCGCCGGTGTAGGTATTGACGCCCGTGAGGGTCAGCATGCCCGTGCCTGTCTTATGCACGCCATTGCTGCCATCAAGAACGCCGGTGATCTTCGCCAGGCCCGTGCCATCGACCTCGACGGTATCGGACGCGCCGCCCAGCGTCACATTGGAGTTGATGGTGAGATTCGAGCCATTGCCCACCGTAATTCCGGTGCCGGCGTCGCCCGCGATCGTGAGGGTGTGCGGCCCACCGGCACCGCTGCTGATCACCACCGGAGCGGTGTCGTTGACCATGAGGCTGTGAATGGTGAAGTCCTGATCGAGCGTGGTATTCGCCTGGTTGGTCGCGCCCGTGGCCGAGAAGACGACATCCGACGTGGCGTCGGGCGTGGCCAGGATGGGAATGGTGCCAGCAGTGTCCGCAGCCCAGTTGAAGGTCGATGATCCTACGGCGCTCCACGAGCCGCTGGTTTGTCCCTTCCAATAGAATGGACCGTTGAGGCCGTCGACAGTGATGCCCCAGCTATTCAAGGTCGCGTCGGAGCCGGCGAATACGTCCGCGACGAACAACGTCCACGTGCCTTTGGCGCTCAGCCCGTCAAACGAATTGAGCAACGCGGTGCGCGCATCGGTATCGAGCGCGACGAGTGGTGGAGTGGTATTGCGGCCGTCCGGTTGCCAGGTGCCAGTCAGCGTCCCGCTGCTCAGGGCGTTGGGATATGCGGCCGAATTCTGGTAAAGGTGAATGTCCCCGTTTGGTGCCGCCGCGGAGAAGGTGACGTTGAAGCCGGTATCCGCATAGCCAAAGGGATCGGACGCGGTAACCCCGACGCGGTTCAGCAAGATGGTGAATCCAGTACCGCCGGGCGTATCCAGCCGGAGATAAGCATAAAGGTCGCCGGTGCTGAAATCCGTGGGATTGCCAGCGATGTTCAAGCTCACGCTGACATTCTGGATCACGTTGATGCTCGCCGCAGGGTTTTGCACGTCCGCCACACCCGTCAGACTGCCCGACGGAATGGTAATCGGCGATCCTGGCGTGAAGGTAAAGGTATCCGTGGCGGCCATACCCGCGGGAATGCCCAAGGAAAGCAGGGCGGCTGCGGGCAGAATACGGCGGCGAATGCGTTTTTTCATAGGATGGGTGAATCGGCTCGGCCTTGGAGCGACGAAATGGATTGGCCGGTGAGGGCGGGCTTAGGGCGTAGCAGGATAGACGACCCGCCAGTAACCCGAGGCGCCGGGGTGAGCGCTATCCGTGTAGTGTCCGAGACCGGTCGAATTGGTGGTGACGGTCCCGATGCTCGTCCATGTGGTCGCTGGAACCACCGGTGAGTACTGCACGCCATAAGTCGTACTGGGGAGACCGTTCACGTCGAATACCACGGCGTGCGTGTAGGGGTCGTATTGGAAACTGGTGATATTCATCGTGCTCGTGGGCGTAGTGGAGCCGGTATCTACGATGACGGAAACGGTGCCGGTGGCTTGCATGCCATGGCTGTCCTGCACGGTGTAAGTGAAGGCGTCGTTGTTATTGTCGTTAGCGAGAGGCGCGTAGGTCACCGTGCCGGTGAGGCCGTCGGTGGTCGTGAGGCGAGTGGCGCCGTGTGTGCCCGTGCCGAGAGAGATCAGCTTCACGGTATCACCGCTGTCGGGGTCGGAGGCGCCCGCGAGGATCTGGGCCACGGTGAGGCGCAGGCCCACGCCCGTGTTGCGATGGAAGGTGAGCGGGGTGGCGACCGGCGGGCGGTTGACGGTGAGCGTCGCGGCTGTGGTGGTGGCGCTGCCGGCGACGTTGCTGAAGACGGCGCGGTACTGATAAGTGTTCATCGAGTAGTCCACCGTGAAGCTCAGGGTGGTCGAGGTGGCGCCGCCGATGTCGCTGAAGCTCGCCCCGCTGTTGGTGCTCACCTGCCATTGCACGGTCGGTGCGGGCCGGCCGGTGGCCCCGGCCATGAAGGTCGCGGCAGAGCCGGTATTCACCAGGCTGCTCGAGGGGTTGAGAGTGACCGTGGGCGGGAGATTGACCGTCAGCGTCGCGGCAGTCGTGTTGGTCGAACCGATGATATTGGTAAACACCGCGCGGTACTGGCTGGCATCGTCTCCTGCCGTTGGGGTGAAGCTGAGCGTCGTCGAGGTGGCGCCGACGATATTAGTGAAGGAAGCCCCGCCATTGCTGCTGAGTTGCCATTGCACGGTCGCCGCCGGATTGGCATTGGCGGCCGCGTTGAAAGTCACGGGGCTGCCAATGGTGATGGTCGCGTTGTTCGGATTGGTCGTAATGATCGGCGCGAACTGAACGTTCAATGTCGCCGCGGTGGTCGTGGCGGTGCCCTGGACGTTGGTAAATACCGCCCGATACTTGTTGCCATTGTCCGTCGGAGCCGTGGTGAAGGTCAGGTTGGTGGACGTGGCTCCGGCGACGTTGTTGAAGGTGCTGCCACCATCGGTGCTGACCTGCCATTGCACCGTGGGAGTGGGGTTGCCGCTGGCCGCGACGGTGAAGGTGACGGCGTTCCCGGCAGTGACCGTCTGGGTCGCCGGATTGGTCGTCACGACTGGGGCGGCGTTCACCGTCACCGTGTCGGTGGCGGTGTCGTTCGTGGTGTTGGTCTCGCTGCCGCCGCCCACGGTAACGGTAACCGACAGGGAACTCGGCGCGTTGCTCGCGACAGTGCCGTTCGCGGTGATCGTCGTACTGGCGCCCGGGGCGAGCGGCGTGGTTCGTGTGGCGTTGACTTGGGATACGGTAGAGCTGGTGGCATTGACTGTGGCATCGCTAACAATCGAGCTCAGGGTCAGACCGCTGGGCATGGGGCAAGTCAATGTGATGGTCCCGGACGTGGCGGCGACGCCACTGTTCGTAACGACAAAGGTGAGAGAGAAAGTCTGCCCGGCGACGAACGTCGTCGGTGAATGCGCCACGGTCACCGTCAGATCGGGGAAGGTGACCGTCAACGTGGCCGCGGTCGTCGTGGCGGAGCCCGCGGCATTGGTAAAGACCGCACGGTACTGGTTGCCGTTTTGAGCTCCGGTGGTGGTGAAGGACAGGGTGGTGGAGGTGGCCCCGGAGACGTTATTGAAGGTGGCGCCGCCATCGGTGCTGACCTGCCATTGCACGGTGGGTGCCGGGTTGCCGACCGCCGCCGCGGTGAAGGTCGCGTTGGTGGCCACGCCGGCCGTCGTGCTGGTCGGATTGGTCGTCACCGTGGGCGCGATATTGACTGTGAGGGTTGCCGCCGTGGTGGTGGCCGACCCGCCCGAGTTGGTGAAGACGGCGCGGTACTGGTTGCCGTTTTGAGTTCCGGTGGTTGTGAAGGACAGAGTGGTGGAGGTGGCGCCGGAGACGTTGTTGAAGGAAGAGCCGCCGTCGGTGCTGACCTGCCATTGCACGGTGGCTGCCGGATTGGCGCTGGCTGCGGCGCTGAACGAGGCGGTTGCGCCCGCATTGACCGTCGTGGCGGTTGGATTGGTGGTAACCGTGGGAGCGAAGTTGACAGTCAGGGTCGCTGCGGTGGAGGTCGCGGAGCCGACCGAATTGGTGAAGACCGCGCGATATTTTTTGCCGTTGTCGCCCGCGGCGGTGGTGAAGCTGAGGGTGGTCGAGGTGGCGCCGGAGACGTTATTGAAGGAGGAGCCGCCGTCGGTGCTGACCTGCCATTGCACGGTCGGTGACGGATTGCCGGAGGCTGCGGCGGTGAAGCTGGCCGTTGCGCCCGAGTTGACCGTCGTGCTGCTCGGATTGGTGGTCACCGAGGGAGCGAAGTTGACGGTCAACGTCGCTGCGGTGGAGGTTGCGGAGCCGCTGGCGTTGGTAAAGACGGCGCGGTATTTTTTGCCGTTGTCACCGGCGGCGGTGGTGAAGCTGAGGGTCGTCGAGGTGGCGCCGGAGACGTTGTTGAAAGTGGAGCCGCCGTCGGTGCTGACCTGCCACTGTACGGTAGGTGCCGGAGAGCCGCTGGCCGCCGCGGTGAAAGTGGCGGTGGAGCCCGCGTTGACCGTTGTGCTGGTCGGATTGCTCGTGACCGACGGGGCCGACGCCGCTGCGCCGAAGGTGCCATTTGCGCCCCAGAGGTTGCGGGGCGGCGCGCCGGCAGCGACATAGTCGAAGAGAGCGACATAGGTTTCCGCGTTATTGAGGATGCCGCTATAGAAGGTGCCACCTTCGGCCGGGGTTCCCGGGACGGTGAAAAGGTTCGTGACCGTCCAGGTCGAGCCGGTGCCACCGGGGAGGCGGGCCGCCGCCATGCTGCTGCTGTTGTTGTTATAGACGACGAAGAGATCGCCCGAACTATTCCGGCTGAAGGAACAGTAGTCGGTGTAGCCCGTGACGTTGCCGTTGATCTGGACGGCGGTGAACGGACCCGCAGCGCTCGGGGCGGTGGCATAGCGCAAGGAGCCGTCGTCGTTGCCGTAAACGATATCAATCTTGCCCGAGGGTTCGACGATGATGTTGGCCACATAACCGCGGGCGTTGTTCGTCGTGCCCTGGTCGGCAATGATCGGCGAACTGTAGGAACCCGAAACGCGGTTGACGTAAACCAGGCTGCCGTCGAGGCCGGAGCCGTTGAGTTCGGATTGCAGGACGAAGTGTGGCTTGTCGTTGGTGTCGAGGGCGAGGTTGACGTAGTTGACCTCGTTGTTGGCGTTGCCCGCATTGACATAGATGTTGCCCGCCGTGCCGGAGCCCTGCCAGGTGGTGCCATCGAACCAACGGTAACGGGCCGCGTAACTGCGGCTGCCATTCACGTCATCGAAATCGAAAGCGATGTGGGGATGATTTTGCGAGTCGACCCGGATCTGCGGGGCGTAGGTATTCTTCCAGCCGTTGGGGTCGGTGTAAGTTTCCACCTTGGTAAAAGTCCACGAGCTGGTGGCTCCTGTTGCACTGGTGCCGTACCACACGCCGCGCTCGTTACTGATGCCGGTGCCGATGGCGCCGCTGACTGCGACGTGAAAAGCTCCGGTCGAGTCGATGGCCATGGACACGTAGTCGGTGGCGTTGAAATTCGTGGTTACACTGGCTGCGGGAATGGTGCCGACGGAGGTCCAGGCCGAGCCGGTCCATTTGATGAGGTTGTAAACCGCAGTGCTGCCGCTATCCCGGCGCCAGAAACCGTAGATTTCGTCGGTCGTGGGGTTGCGGGCGACGCAGCTAAACGGCCAGTCATAGCTGCCCGCGGTGCCGGCGGCGACCTGTCCGTTGAAGGGACCGGTTTGAGCCATGGCCTGGCCGCCAAACCCGACGAGGGCGAGGGCCAGCCAAAGGGCGGTGAGAAGGAAGCGCTGAGGGGCTAAACCGCGGAACAATGTCTTCATGTACAATGGGTTAGGAGAAGGTGGCAAGGCTGGATCAACGTACGCGAACGTTCCCTTTACATACCGGGCGCTCTCCGTTGACAAAGAGAAGGAGCAATCAGAAACAACCGAGATGTGACTTCGTCGAGCATTGTCGACTGCTGGCAGCAAGAGCAAGACCTAATTACGCGTGAGCCGTGTATTACTATAATTTTTACATTTCCGACACAATTCGAGAAGGTCCGATCGATAGCCGCCTCAGGCGGTTTTTGGTCGCTCCGCAAAAACCGCTAACGTCTTCTCTGTCGATGGGTTATTTTGACCGCGATGACCCGATTTGTTCCTTTTGCCATTTTTGCCCTGGCTGGTGCCGTTTTGCCCAAGGCGGTGGCGATTACCCCTCAGGAAACTGAATTCTTTGAGAAGCAGGTGCGTCCTGTGCTGGCCGAGCAGTGCTACAAGTGCCATGGCGCCGACAAGCAGAAGGCGGCGCTACGCATGGATTCCCGCGCGGCCATTTTGAAGGGGACCGATGACGGCCCGATCGTGGTGCTGGGCAAGCCAGAGGAGAGCGAGCTCATTAAATCCATCAAGCACGTCGGCGACTCGAAGATGCCGGAGAAGGCGGACAAGCTGGCGGACACGCAGATCGCCGCGCTGGAGCAATGGGTGCGGATGGGTATGCCCTGGCCAGACGATGGCGCGCCGATAAAGGGTTCCGCCCAGATGGAAGCGGCCAAGACGCTCTGGTCGCTGCAGCCGGTGAAGAATCCGGCTCCGCCCGCGGTGAAAGACCCGGGCCATTGGGTGAAGACTCCAGTCGACCAATTCATCCTCGCCAAGCTGGAGGAAAAGAAGCTCACGCCCTCACCGATCGCGTCGAAGCGCACGCTGCTGCGTCGGGCCACTTTCGATCTCACCGGACTGCCGCCGACCCAGTCGGAGGTCGAGGCGTTTGAGAAGGACAATTCACCGGACGCTTTTGCCAGGGTCGTGGACCGTCTGCTGGCCTCGCCGCACTATGGCGAACGCTGGGGCCGCTACTGGCTGGACGTCGCCCGTTATGCCGACACGCGTGGCTATCTCGCCGGCGGTGAAGAGCGGCGCTATCCCTTCAGCTACACGTATCGCGATTGGGTGATCAACGCATTCAACAGCGACCTGCCGTATGACCAGTTCGTGATTCAGCAGATCGCCGGGGATCGCGTCTCCACGCCGCAGGATCCGCGTCCGATGGCCGCGCTGGGCTTCCTCACGCTCGGTCGCCGTTTCCTGAACAGCACGCCCGATATCATCGACGACCGCATCGATGTGGTCTGCCGCGGTCTCATGGGGCTCACCGTGGGCTGCGCGCGCTGCCACGATCACAAGTTCGATCCGATCCTGCAGAAGGATTACTACGCGCTTTATGGCGTGTTCGCTTCCTCCGTCGAGCCGACGTGGAAGGATCTGCCGATTCTGCCGACGGCGAGCGACCCGGCGAATGAGGCCGAATACAAGAAGCAACTCGACGATTTGGAAGGGAAGCTCGGTGCGTTCCTCGATACCCAGCGGCGCGTCTATGCCATGCGCACGATCGGTCTCCTCGGCGTGCCGGCCATCATTTCGCCGGAGATCCAGGAAAAGGTGCTCGATAAGCAGGGCAAACAGGATTCGGTGAAACTGCGCAACAAGATCGACGAACTGAACGCCGGCCCGCTGGCGCCGCCGCGTCCGCAGGCGATGGTCGATGCGCCGGTGCCGATGAATCCGCATGTATTCATCCGCGGCAACCCAGGGCGCCCGGGCGAAGCGGTGCCGCGGCGATTCCTCCAGGTGCTCAGCCACAACGACCCGCAGCCGTTCAAGGATGGCAGCGGCCGTCTCGAACTCGGCAAGGCGATCGCCAGCAAGGACAACCCGCTCACCGCGCGCGTGTTCGTGAATCGCGTGTGGAATCTGCACTTCGGCGCCGGCCTGGTGCGCACGCCGAGCGATTTCGGTACCAAGGGCGACGCGCCCACCCATCCTGAGTTGCTGGATTATCTCGCCTCGCGTTTCATGAACGAAGGGTGGTCGGTGAAGAAGTTGCAGCGGGAGATCATGCTTTCGAGCGTGTATCAGCAGGTCAGCGATTTGCGCGCGGATGCGGCGCAGACCGATCCGGAAAACCGCCTGCTCTGGCACATGAACCGCCGCCGTCTCGATTTTGAAGCGATGCGCGATTCGCTGCTGGCTGTGGCGGGTCAGCTCGATCCCTCGATGGGTGGCCATCCCGTGGAACTAACCACGGCGCCCTATGCGAAACGCCGCGCGGTGTATGGGCTCATCGATCGGCAGAATCTGCCCGGTATTTTCCATACGTTTGATTATGCGACACCCGACCAGACGAGCCCACAGCGCCATGTCACGACCGTGCCGCAGCAGGCGTTGTTCATGATGAACAACCCATTCGTCATCCAGCAGGCGGAGGCCTTGGTGGCGAAGCCGGAGTTTCAACAGCAGCAGGCTTACGAGTCGCAGATTCAGGAGCTTTACCAGCGGGTGTATGCGCGCAAGGCGACGAACCTGGAAGTGGATTCTGGTCTGCGTTTCGTGATGAATGCGATCACGAACCCGCATCCGCGGGTGAACCTGCAAGCCGCCTGGCAGTATGGCTGGGGCGGTTATGACGAAGCGACGCACAAGGTCGATTTCCACAAGCTTCCGTTCTTCAGCGGCCACGCCTGGCAGGGCGGCGCCAAGGTGCCGGATGCCACGCTCGGCTATGTGACCATCAACGCCGAAGGCGGCCACGCGGGCAATGATCATGCACACGATACGATTCGACGCTGGGTCGCCGCGGAGGATGGCGTGATCTCCATCACCGGCGCGGTGCAACGGCCGAGCGACCACGGCGACGGCATCCTGGCCCGCGTCGTTTCCAGCCGCAAAGGCGAATTGTTCAAGAGCGAGGTGGCTCCGAAGGGTACCGTCGAAGTCAGTCTCGATAAGATCGAAGTGAAGAAGGGCGACACGATCGACTTTATGGTCGACCTGCGCGAGAGCCTGGATTCCGACGGCTTCATCTGGCACCCGGTCATTCGCGGCAGCAGCGAGTGGGACGCGAAAGCGCAATTCGCCGGCTCGACGACTCCGCCGAAAGACCTGACACCGTGGGAGCAATACGCCCAGGTGTTGCTGGAGACGAACGAGTTTGTGTTCGTGGATTAAAAACTACTCCACGAAACTCGCGAGCAATTCGGCAGGCGTAACCGTGGCGGTGCCGAGCTTGCCCACGACCACGCCGCTGGCGTGATTGGCGATCTCCGCGGCTTCGGCGGGAGTCGCGCCGGCGCTGAGGGCCAGCGTGTAGAGCGCGATGACCGTATCACCCGCGCCGCTGACGTCGAAGACCTCACGAGCCCTCGTGGGGGCATGATAAGGCGGTGCGTCGTGGCGGAAGAGCAACACACCTTGTTCGCCCAGAGTGATGAGCAAGTTGTCGGCGTCCCACTTCTCGGAAAGCACGCGGCCGACTTCGAGCAGCGCAGTATCCTCGGTGGGCGGATCGATCGGTTCCTCCTGCGGCAAACCGGCACTGGCAAAAGCTTCGACGCGGTTGGGTTTGATGACCGAGACGTGCCGCCAGGCAAGGGGATTATGCGGATTGGGATCGACGGCCAGGATCTTTGCCCGCGCGATTGGCGAGGTCGCAGATCGCCTCGGCAAACGGCTGCGCGAGCAGCCCCCTTGCCGTAGTCTTCAACGATGATCGCATCGATCTCCGGCAATAGCGCTTCGATTTGCGCGAGCGCCGCGGCGGCGTGCTCGGGTTGCACATGCAGCTTCTTCTCGCGGTCGATGCGCACGACGTGTTGTTGCCGCGCGATGATGCGCGTCTTCACGATCGTCTGGTAACAGGCGTGCGATTGCACCGTGTCGATGTTGATGCCTTCGCTGGTCAGCAGTTTCTTGAGATGCTCGGCGTGCGAGCACACGCCGGTGAAGCCGAGGACGCGGACGTGTTTGGAAAACTCGGCGAGGTTGCGCGCCACATTGGCCGCGCCGCCGGGGAACCATTCCTCGCGCACCACTTCCACCACGGGCACGGGCGCCTCAGGCGAAATGCGCGAGACTTTGCCCCACAGAAATTCGTCGAGCATGAGATCGCCGATGACGAGGATGCGCTTGTCGGCGAAGATCCGAGTGAGAGCGGCAACGCGGTCGCGATTCATCGGGCGAGTTCCTCGGTGATCGCGGCGAAGAGCAGCGGGATCATGATTTCGTGGTGGCCGACGAGATAGAAGCCCTGGCCGCCGAGTTTGGTCGGGCGGCGCTGGACATTCTCCGTGGGGCGGTAATGGCGCGTCATGTCGAAAGTAGCGGTGGTAAAGTGCTCGACCTTGTGGCCGAGATTGCGGGCGATAGTCAGCGCTTTGAGGAAGACCTCGGGCATGATCACCGCGCTGCCGATGTTGAGGACTACGCCGCCTTCGAGTTGCGCGCACACCGCGGCGAAGGTCTGGAAGTCGCGATACGAAGCTTCACCGAGCACGGAGCCTTTCGTAGTCGGATGCTGGTGAATGATATCGGTGCCGACCGCAATGTGCACAGTCACGGGGATATCGAGCTCGGCCGCGGTGGCTAGGATGGAAAGGGCAAGATTGGGATATTGCGCCGCTCGAGCCGCTTCACCGAGCGCGCGCCCGGCGCCGAGACCGCGGGCCACGCCGTCGGCCAGTGCGGCATTCATGCGTTGCCCAGTTTCCTCGACCATGCCGAAGGAGCCGTCGTCGAGGCCGCGCTGCACGTCCTCGCTCGTCTCACCCTGATAGCAGAGCTCGAAGTCGTGAATCGCGCCCGCGCCGTTGAAAGCGACGGCATTGAGGATGCCCCGCCGCATGGCGTCCACGAAAATGGGATTGAGGCCGACCTTGATCGAGTGCGCGCCCATCATCAGCACAACCGGGCGTTGGTTGCGCACCGCGGTGGCGACAGCCGTCACGATCTTCCGCAGATCCTGCACGGCGAGGAAGTCAGGCAAGCCGTCGAGAAATCCACGCAGCGAGCCGCCTGCCGCGGGAGGCGTGGCGAAGGCCTGGGCGTTGACCTTGTTCGCGCGCTCCGCCACAGGGTAGGTGCGGATTTTGGAGAAATCGAGGGGCTCGAATTTCATCCGCGGATGGCAAGGGAAGCAGGGGAGCCTGTCAATGCTTTCTCGCGCGTCACTGTCCGTCGGGAGCCCCGAATGTCAAAAATCCGCATAATCCGTGGTCCTTCCTCCGTCGCAAGAGTTTTGGTCGCGGCTCTGCCGCGCTGCGTCTCTGCGGTTAAAGTAAAATGGGTGTGATTTGCGGAGCATTACGGCGGTAGCAGTTTCACGTCCGCCGCGCCGGTATGGTGGGCATCGCCGACGACCAGATTGAGGTGCAGCATGGGCTTCGAGGCGAGTTGGCCGTCTTCAATCACGCGAGCTTTCTCGAGTTCCCGCCGAACAGCGTTCCCCTTCAGCGTGAGATCGAAATGGAGCGTGCCACCGGTGACCACGCCATTGCCGTAGAGGGAGCCGTTCTTCACTACGAGCATGCCTCCATCGCCGACCGAGATGCCACTGGCGTCTGGATGAAACGTGATCTTCTGCGAGCCCAACTCTACGGTGAACGACCGCCCTGCACTGGGATAGGGATCGGGCACGGTCACCTGACCGCTGACGTTGAGTTCGCATGTGTTGGCGTCGCTCGGTGGGAGCGTGAGCTCGGCGCTTTGGAAGTGCAACGTTTGCGCGGCTTCGGGCATGCCGAAGAAAGCGGCGCGCGGGTCACGACTCGCCCCCGTGACATCGGAAGGATACACGACAAATTTCGCGTACATGCCCGATTCCATGTGATCGGCCACGTGGCAATGGAACAGCCACGAACCCGGGTTGTCGGCTTGCATGTCAGCGATCTTCATCGACGCGGGCAGCAGCTCGACCACATCGGTGCGTCGTCGTCCGTCTTCCACCACCCGCTCACCGTGCCAATGCGCCGTGTGAAAATCCTTCTCCGAGCCGAGCCCGAAGAGATACCACCGCACGTGCTCGCCCTGGTTCATTTCCAAGCCGGCCAGATTGCCGAAGGTGCGGCCATTGATGGCATGGCGTTCGCCCTCCTCGGTGAATTGCTGGATCTCCGACCACGTGCGTTGGATCGGCCCCGTCGGCCCCGTCGGCGCCTTGGCCGGACGCTCATCCGGTTCGTCGTTATCCGAGTCGGGAAGATTGCTCTCGTCGAAGATATTGAAGACAGCCGCCATCTCGCGATCGACATCCTTCGGGGTTCCATCCGGTCGCGCACGCTTCGGGTCGGTCACAATGAGGAATCCGAACATGCCCAGGTTGATATCTTCGTCGCCGGCGACATGACTGTGATAGAGCCATGCCTTGGAGCTAGGTTCATCCGGGCGCGGGCCGGAAGCTTCATCGAGATGCCAGATATAGGTAAACCTGGCCCCCGGAGCGATGGCCGCGCCCAAGCCGGGATTGGGCTTATAAAAAGAGCCTTCGCTATCCTTGTCATAGTGCGCGCCGTGCGGATGCATGGAAATCGGCCGCCACGAACGATTCAGCACCGTTACCGCGAGATATTCACCAGTTGTTCCCCGCAGGACCGGGCCGAGAATTCCGAGCCGTTCGGTGGGCAGCACACGGGCGGAAAATTGCGGGTCGGCGTATTGGATGTAGCGAATCTTCCAGGAGACACGGTTCAGGAGCAGTGAACTCGGAAATGCCTTGCCGCAAACGGGATCCTGTCCTTCGGGAACGAAGTTCCAAAGCTCCGGTTCTGCCGCGATGTAGTAATGGTGGACCTTCTGCGGATCGGGCACTTTGCCAAAAAACTTGCCGCCCACATCTCCCATCTCCGGTGTGACCGTGACAGGCAGGGGAGGCGGCGCGGAGTCGGAGTTATCCGCCGCTCGCGTGTGGGGATGGGAAAGCGCCAATGATAGCGATAGTAGCATCACGAAAGCGCGGAGGCCGAAAGGGTTCATCACTGCGAAACAACTTCACCACAGTGCCTGGCGGCAAGGATCGCATTGTAACGATTTTGTTGCTTGTCGGTGACGATCTGTTGTCGGAGACATGGCCACCATGCCGCACCGCCGTCGCTCTCTTCATTTGGCTTTGATCGCTGCGCTCGCCATTTCGGTCGCGTGTGCCCGCGCTGCCACGGAGTCGTCACCCTTTGAGCCTGCACCGGTGATAGCTCGCGAATTGAATATGGGTGACTTGTTGCCCGATGTTCCGCTGCGACGGGAAGATGGCCAGGAATTTCATTTGCGCGATTTTCACGGTGAGGCGGTGGCGATTACCTTTTTTTACAGCCGCTGCTCGGCGGCGACATTTTGTCCGCTGGTCGGGCGTAACTTCAACATTGCCCAGGAATTGCTCACCAAAATGGGAGTCGGCGGAAAATGTCACCTGCTCTCGATCAGTCTCGATCCGGCGCACGACACCACGGAGGTTCTCGCCGCTTATGCGAAGGGGTATAAAGCGGATGGACAGTTATGGACCTTTGCCGCAGCCAGCAAAGAAGATCTTCGGCGTCTCGGTGACTCGATTGGCCTCGAATACCAGCGGGTAGGGGAGCGCATCGATCACAACCTCAGGACGGTGATCGTGGATGCCAGCGGGCATATCCGGCACATCTTCAGAGGTGGCGAATGGACACCGCAAGAGCTTGCCGCCGAGTTGGTGACCACCGCGCGACGCTATCGCTGAGTGACGGGTGCGGCGGGAACAATCGCGTGAGGGTAAACGTGATTTTTACGAAATTTTGTTTCGGTCGCACCCGAGCGCGACAAACGACACGTGTATTTCACATTCTTCGCACAAACGTCTCAAGCAAGTCGTTTGATTGCCACAATGGGCTGGTAACTCTGCGAACGAGCCGCGCGGCAAGGATCAGAGTTATCCGTATTACTTCAGATACGAATTACTACTTCGGTCGCGCAGTGACTCATTCAGCCTAAATCACCCATCGTAAGTATCCATCGGAAATCCCACGACCACCCTATGAATTTGTCGAAACCTTCCCCACGATCGAAATACCCGATTTTGGGGGCGAGTATTGCCAGCCTCCTGGCTATCAGTCTGCATGCCCAAGCAGCCTTCTCCTTCCTGGGAGTTGCGGCCGGCGACACCAGCAGCAACGAAGCGATCGTCTGGACCCGCGGTGTTGACAGCGCGGCTCCCGCCTCCACCTCGGTGACGCTCCAGTATTCCACGGATCAAACGTTCGTGACGGGCGTCAATACAATGAGCGCCGCGACCGATGGCAGCGCGGTGGCGGATTATACGGTGAAGTTCGATATCACCGGACTGCAGCCGTCCACCGTTTATTACTACCGCTTCGTGGAGCCCATCAGCGGCGCCACCAGCAATGTCGGTAAGTTCAAAACGGCGCCCACCGCCGCGACGAATTATCCGCTGCATTTTGCGTTTTCGGGCGATTGCGACGGTCTGATCCGACCATACGCCCTGGCGAGTCAGGTCGCGAACAAGAGTCTCGATTTCTTCATGTTCGACGGCGATACGATTTATGAGACGGCGAGCACCGGCTCGGCAGCGGCGCACAGTACCGGCACGCTTCCCGATCCGACGGTGGTTGCGGCGACGGCAACGCAGTCGCAATTGATCGCAGACTACACCCGCAAATATCGCGAACAGTTCATCGCGGTGAACGCGAGCGGTCAGAATGGCTTGCAACCTTTCTTTGCTGGCCAGGCGAATTACACCACCTACGACAATCACGAACTGGGCAATAAGCAGTACATCAACGGCGGTGCTCCTGCCGGTGGTCCTGTGGGCAGCACGACCGGAAGTGCCCCGTTTGATTTCACGTCCGGCGCCGGCGTGGACGCCCGCACCTCATTGAACGACGTCAACACCAGTGGCACCTTCCTGAACCAAAGCGGTGGGTTCCTGGCGCTGCAAAACGTCTTCCTGAACTATCAGCCGATGAAGAATCGCGGCACGGTGAACGCGCCGAGCGATCCTCGGACCAATGGCACGAAACAGCTCTATTTTACCCAGCAATGGGGTCGCAACGCGATGTTCATCAATACGGACTGCCGCAGCTATCGCGACATCCGGATGAAGACTTCGGGTAATGCCGATGATACCGGCTCGCGGGCCGACAACCTGAGCCGCACCTATCTCGGGGCCACGCAACTCGCTTGGCTCGAGCAGGCGCTCCTGAGCGCGCAGCAGGCGGGCACCACCTGGAAATTCATCAATGTTTCCGATCCCATCGATCAGCTCGGGCCGATCGGTGGCGCGCTGACGTTGAACAACCTCCCCAGCTTTGGCGCTGGGAGCACCTATAGCCCGGTATCCAGCGATGGCGGTAAAGCCTGGATGGGCGGCTATCGTGCGGAGCGCAATGCCCTGCTGAAGTTCATTGCCGATAATCAAATCAAGAATGTGGTCTTCCTCGCGACCGACGATCACCAGAACCGGGTCAACGAGATCCTCTACTCGCCGACCGGGCAGACGGGCGTTCAATCGACCTATGTGAAGGTGCCGTATTGCTTCGAAATCGTCTGCGGGCCACTTGGGGCCACGGGACCGGATCTGATTACGAACCACTCGTTCGACAACATGACGAAGCCGCTGGCGCAGAGCATTGCCAATGCGCAGGTGGCCGCCGGTGTCGAGCCGATCGGCCTGGGAGGCTATCCGGGCCTTCATAACGTCAGCCGTCTCGGTGATCCGAATGCGGATACGAACCGTGGACCGGAGGACTTCTATAGCCCCGACACGTTCAACTACAACGTTCTGGATGTGAGCCCGGACGGAAGGACGCTGTCGGTGACGAGTTACGGCATCAACTCCACGGCGCAGAACAGCTTCCTGGAATATGATCCGGTGAACAATCCCGAGCAGCCGTTGTTCAGCTTCCAGATCGATGCGGCCAATGCCCTCAACAGCATCGATCACATCGTGGTGGTCTACCAGGAGAACTGGCCCTTCGATGGTCTCTACGGCAGCTTCCCCGGCGCGAATGGCATCGCCAACGCCAGTGCGGCGGCGCTGAGCCAGATCAATCGCTTGACCGGTTCCGCGCTGTCCGGCGACGGCCCCACTTCGTACAACAACCCGGCCTTCGTGCCGGCCGCTGGCCAGCCGGCCACCGATCAGGTGAAGAATCCGCCCGTGCCGCTGACCACGGACGCGGCTTCGGGCACGGGTGACACGCGAGTGTCGTCGTCGACGAACACGCTGCAACCGTATGATCTCGGCTCCTCCATCAATCCCACGCTGACGACCGGTGATATCTATCACCGCTACTGGCAGGAGCAGTTCCAAATCTTCGGCACGGTCACGAATCCGAGCACCGGCGACGCCGAAGCGGGCAATAACAGCGGCTTTGTCACATGGAGTGACAACCCGGGTCTGGTCATGAGCCACTACGACGCAACCAACCTGCCGGAAGGCTTGCTCGCCCAGCAGTACACGATCAACGATAACTTCTTCCACTCGGCCTTTGGCGGTTCGTTCCTGAACCACCAGTTTCTCGTGTCGGCGGCGGCTCCGGTTTACAACAACATGCCGGCGTCGAATAACGGAAACATTGCCTACCTCGACGCGAACGGCGCGTTTGTCATGAACACGAGCGGCACAGCCAATGGGAAGTACGTTCGCGACGGTAGCATCACTCCGGTGGCGGGCGACCAGATCACCGTCACGCTCAACGGAGCTTCCACGCCGGTGACGATTACCAGCGCGAACACGGAAGCCTATGCAGGCGCGGCGGGCACCACGTTCGACAAGCACTATGTGGTGAACACCACCCGTTCGGTGAACCTTGGTGGCAATGGCGAGAACGGTCTGCCCGGCAACGGCGGGACGGTTCTGGTGTCGCTGCTGCCGTCGCAAAACGACAGCAACCCCACCAATGCCAACGGAGATACCCGTCCCTACATCCCGACGATCGGCGATCAACTGAGCGCGAATAACGTCAGCTGGAAATGGTATTCCGGCGGTTGGACACAGATGCTGGCCTACAGCGGCTCGAACCCGAGCCCAACGACGAGCCCGAGCTACTCTTCGGTCAATGCGTCGCTGCAGCTCCAGTATCACCATCAGCCGTTTGCCTACTTCGACAACTACGCGCCGTTCGATACCACGAACGTCGTGCCGGCAAATTTCGTCGGCGGTTTCGTGGGCACCGGCACCGGTGGCCTGACGTTCCAGCAAACCGGTGTGACCCGTGCGCAGAACTCCGCGGCTCACTTGCAGGATGAGACGAACTTCTTCACGGATGTGACGAATGGAACCCTCCCGGCGGTGAGCTTCATCAAGCCTGTGGGCGTGAACAATGAGCACCCCGGTTATGCCACGCTGCAACAAGGTCAGGCGCACGTCGCCTCGATTGTCCAGGCGCTGCAGGCGAATCCAACCCTCTGGGCGCATACCGCGGTGATCGTGACCTACGACGAACACGGGGGTCGCTGGGATCACGTAACGCCTCCGCTTCGCGATATCTGGGGTCCGGGTGAACGCGTGCCTTGCATCATCATCTCGCCGCTGGCGAAGAAAGGTTATGTCGATCACACGCAGCGCGATACGTCGTCGATCCTCTCGACGATCGAACAGCGCTTCGGTCTCCAGTCGCTGAATCAACGGGACGCGTCGGCTCCGACCTTCGCGGACGTGTTTACAGCCCTCGACATCGCTCGCGGTCCGTTCGCGGTCAACCAGCGTGCGCGCATCATCACCCAAGCCGTGACGATCACCAATCGCGGCAGCGTGCCGATGCAAGGCCCGGTGCAACTCGTGCTCGACAATTTGTCGGCGGGCACCGCGCTGAACAACAAGACCGGCGTCACGGTGAACAACGCGCCCAATGGCAGCCCGTACATCACCGCGGCGACCGGCAGTATCGCTCCCGGCGCCTCGGTCACCGTCTCGCTGCAATTCGCGATGCCCTCGTCGGGCGGCGTGAATTACTACGCTCGCACCGTCACCGGCACGACCAATCCTTAACCTAACTCAACGTGCGGCCGCGCCCGGAGTCCGGCTCCGGCGCGGTCGCCCACCACTTTCACACTCTTACTCAATTCAATGAACGCTTACTTCTCTCGCAATCTGACCAAACTCGCTCTGGCCGTCGCGGCGGTGCTGACGCCCGCGGTGACTCACGCGAATAACTTCAACTTTCACGTCGACCTCAATGTGGCGAGCCTCGTCGGGGCTCCAAACTCGCCCTTCTTTGTCGACTTCCAGTTGAACGAAGGCTCGGGCACGCTGCCGAATTCGGTTTCGCTGAGCAATTTCGTCTTCACCGGCGGTAGCGCGTCGGGTTCGGCCACGGCCTTCGGTCTGGCGACCGGCGATATGGGCTCGACGATCACGTTGAACGACAACTCGTCGAATCAATTCAACGAGATCTTCCAAGGCTTCACGGCGGGAACGACGGACATTCAGTTCGACGTTTCGGTGAGCCAGAACGCGCCGGGCGTGACGCCCGATGGCTTCCTCGTCTCGATCCTTAACAGCGACACGAACAACCCGGCCATCGGCACGACGGATACGACGAATTCCACGATGCTGACCCTGCCGATCAGCGCCGCGAATGCGCTCGGTGACATCCAGACCTTCACCAGCACCTCGCCCTCGGGCGCGACGGCGAACGTGACCTCGCCCGTGCCGGAGCCGACCACGGTGGCCGCGATGATTGGCGGTCTGGGTTGCCTCATCGGTCTCCGCCGCCGCGGCGTGCAGGCCTCGGCGTAAACGACGCCGGTTCGATTCAAATCCCCTGTCCGTCCAGGCTCGTGGAAAGGGCGCGCGAGCCGGCGGACAGGGAGCGAGATGACGTCCACCGATTTGCGGTGGGCGTCATTTTTTTTAGGGGATAGAATCTGTCCCGGATGGCTGGCGGCGTGGATGCTTTGCGTTCCGGAGCGCGGAGGAAAGAGATGAGCTTTCAGAGAGAGAGGCGCTCCGGCGAGGCTTGGCCCGGCGAGTGCTAAAGGGCGGCACGTGATCTTTGCCTCGGTCTGACCCATTAGCCTATGAATGCCATTGCCTCCCTTCGTCCCTCTCATCAGCAGCCCAAGCGCGGATTTCTGGACGCGGTGCTCGAGTATTTCTCGCGAGCGCAATTCCTCACCATGTCCGCGCTGCTGCACGCGATCTTGATCATCCTCCTCGGCGGCACGGTGCTGGTGACACAAATGGTGGAAACGCCCGACTTCGCCGCCCCCGGTGGTTTGACGCAGCCCGAGCAAACGGTCGAGATGCCTCCCGCCGATCCGCGGTTGCAACCCCTCGATTCCTCACAGGCGAAGGTCGAGATCTCAAATGTCCCCATGGCACCGTCGAAGGTCGCGATATTGACGACGACGGGACTGACCCCCACCACCTTCACCGCGAGTCCGCTGGCGACCACCAAGCCGGCGATGATTGCCGACGTGCTGAAAGATCGCGCGGCGCCGAAGCTGCCGGCGAATGGCTCCGGTCTGAGCGCGGACGTCGCCAAACGCATTTCCTCGTTTACCTCGGGATGGGCGGTGGGCGGCACGAAGAGCTTCGGCAAGCCGCTGAAGGAGCGCGAATTCGTTTTCACCGCTTATCTGGCGAAGTATCAGGGCGGCGATTGGGATTCCACGGTGCGCCTGGAACAGGACGGACGCATTTGGGCGGGAAGCCTGCCGAATCTGCTGTACATCATCTCGAAACTCTCGAAAAAGAAGATCAACGCCGAGCCGCAGGTGCAACCGCTCGACCTGTCGAGCGACGAGATTTTCGTCAAGAAGCCGCCGTTCATCTGGTTCACCGGCCATCGCGATTTCAAGCTCACGGACAAGGAGGTGGAGAACCTCGGCGAATATCTGCGGCGCGGTGGTTGCATCTGGGGTGATAGCTCGCTGCCCGGACAACGCTCCCGTTTCGACATCGCCTTTCGTCGCGAGATGCTGCGACTCGTGCCAGATCCGAATCAGCCGTGGAGGGAGCTGCCGCCGAGCCATCCGATCTTCACCCACGCCTGGTATTCGGAAATCAAGAACGTTGCGCCGGGAGTCAACTACTACGACGAACCGATCTACGCGCTGATGGGCTACGGCGGGGAAATCGCGGTGCTCTACACGGCTAATGACTACGGCGACATGTGGCAGTTTGGCATCGACGAAAAGGGGAACATCGACCTTACCCGCGATGAAAAGAAGCGCATGGTCGCGGTGAATGAGGACATGTGGTACCGCCGCAATCTCTACTACCGCAACATCGATCCCAAGTCGCTCGATGCCACTTACAAGTTCGGCACGAACGTCATCATCCACCTGCTGACGCGCTGGGAGGACAAGCTCCGCAACGCGCCGCAGATGAACTGAGCTTCCAAAGGAAACCGATTATGAAACGTATCCTCCTGACTCTGCTTTTCGGCTGCGCAACCTCCAGCGCCTGGGCGGAGCCGCAAAACCTCATTACCAATGGCGATTTTTCGAAATTCACACCGGTGGACAATCTGTGGGAAGGCGTGGATGGCTCGGGATTTCTCGCCGGCTTCCGGCGCAGCACCTACGCCACTACGGAATCCGGCAAAGTCGGAGGGCAGGAAATGCCCATCTCGGACAGCATCGTGGATATCAATGGGGACGGCCTGCCGGATCTCGTTACCGCCGATCCCGCGGGCGTGCTCCGCGCCTACATCAATAGCGGAACGAAGACGGAGCCGAAGTTCACGCATGCCGAGATCATTCCCATCTTCCCGCCGCAGATCGCCAAGGACACGGTGTATGACCGTAGCTGGTGGACGGGGCCGCACAGCGTGCCGAAGATCGCGCTTGATGATTGGAGTCACAACGGAAAGCTCGACCTGCTCATCGGCAACTACTGCGGTGATATCTTGCGCGTACCGAATACCGGGAGCAAGCAGGCGCCCGTTTTTGCACAGCCGGGCAATTACGACCGGGTGAAGATTCCCTTGGCCGGAAAACGCCCGTGGGGAAATCTCTTCGCGCCCTGCCCGATTGATTGGGACAAGGATGGAAAGACGGATTTGCTGATCGGCGAGGGCTCTTATTCGGCGAATGCCGTATACGTACTGCTGAATCAATCGAGCGGTAGTGAGCCGAAATTCAATGACGAGCATCGCTACTACCTCTGCTATGGCGACGGGCGCGAACAACTCGTGCCCACCGTGGCCGATTACAATGGCGATGGCCTGCCGGACGTGATCGTCGGAGATCGGAAAGGGACGGTGGGTGTTTATCTCAATCCCGGTGGCTGGAAGCCTGGCACGGAGCTGCCGCTGGCGGAGATGATTCACTTTGGCAATCGCGACTCGCTAGGCACGCCGGTCGCGCCGCACGCCACGGATTTCAACGGCGACGGGCTCTTCGACCTCATCATCGGCCAGGGCAATGGCCGCATCTCCCTCGCGGTGAACAAGGGGACGAAGACCCAGCCAAAATTCGAGATGCCGGTGGAATTGCGCGGGGAGAAATACTTCAAGGAGAAGATCAATCAACCCGACTGGTGGAGCTTCGACGCGGGTAACGATCGTGGCAATCTGTATGCCTATGTCTCGGTCGATCCCAATGAAGCCAGCCCGGGCGGGGGTAAGGTGCTCAAGGCCGGTTACTTTCCGTCACCGAACAAGGTCTTCAAGATGTCCTCGCTCTCCATCAATGGGCGGGACGACGCGGATTTCTTCCGTTACTGGCGTGATGAATGGGTGCCGGTGGATGTGCACTGGGCGAGTCATGGGCGCATGGCGGATTCATTTCTGCTGCGTCAGCAATTGGGTGACCTGAAGGTGGGGACGACCTACAAACTGACGTTCAAAGTCAAAGGCAAGGGGATCACCGATGGCGTTTGCACGGTGGCTTATCTCGGTGCGGCGGAAAACGTGGCGACCAAGTTCCAAAAGAACGATCGCGGCGGGGTGAAAGCGCAGAAAGACGAAACCCACGAGGAAGTGAACGAGAAAGTGGCCTTCAGCAGCGGGAACGAATGGAAGAGCATGGAGAAGACATTCACCGTGAATTTCAAGGAGCACGGCCTCAAGAAGCTGCCGACGACGACCCTGGCGATGGTCGAGTTTAAGTTCGTGCTGCCGCAATACGGCGCGGATTGTGAGATTTGCGACGTGCAGTTAGTGGCGGCTCCGACGGGAAAGTAATGTTATAAGCTACGCAGGGGCGCTGTCGGAAATTACCTTCGCGGGAGGCTCTATCTGCGAAGACGACGGGGGCCAGTCGTCCGCAACCCGCGCTAATAAAAAAAAGGGGGACGCCCGCATTGAGCGGGCATCCCCGTAGAGATGGGTGAATTTAAGTGCTGGTTTAGGCGGCCAGCTTGTAAGTCGCCGGGGCGACCTTCTTGATCTTCGGGTGCTTCTTGCCAGTGGTGGCGAACCAGACGGCCACATTACGATAGTTGCTGCCGACCTTGTCCGAGAGATCCTTGATGGAGATGCCGTTCGCGCCCGCTTCGCCCAAGACTGCGAGGACGTTTTCCGAGAGCGCGCCGCGCTTCACACGGCCGCCCTTGCGCGCCTTGCTCCTGGCCTTGGCCGGAGCCGCCGCGGCGACCGGCGCCGACTTGGGGCCGTGGCCATTCAGACGATAGTGACCGCCCGCCACCTTCACAATGCTGGGCATGCGCTTGGTAGTGGCGTGAAACCACGCATGGAGATTAGCCGCCTTCGTGCCGAGGCTTTCGGCAAGTTCCGTCACCCGCACACCCGCATGGCCGGCAGACTCGAGGGCCGCCATGATCTTTTCCTTGAGCGCGCCGCGCTGGGAGCGGCCCTGGGGAGCGCCCGTGGCCACCGCCTTGCGGGCCGCCTTGACGATGGCCGAGGGTTCCTGGCCGAGGACCTGATTGCTGATTTTCGAAATCTGTTCCTGGATATCGTCGATCTGTTGCTGCAAAGCCACGCGCTTTTCCTCCAGCGCGAGCAAGGATTTCAGATGGACGGTGCGATTTGAGGTGTTGGACATAGGGCACCTATTAGTCAGTCAACTAATAGCTGCAAGGGAAAATGTTATCATAATCCCAAGATCATACGAATTGGGGCATAGTCGGAACAATAACTCCGGCTAAAGAGTTACCCGTATTCCTACGCTATCCGGCCGCAGCAGCTCTTGAATTTCTTGCCGCTGCCGCAAGGGCAGGGGTCGTTGCGGCCCACCTTTAGTGCCTCGCGCTGGGGCTGCGCTTTGCTGCCAATGGCATCGTCGAGGGACAAGCCGGAGGCGCCATTCCCATCATGCCGCTCCTCGTTGCTGACCTGCGATTCCAAGGCGCGCGTCGGATGCGGGCGCGGGCTCGCCGGACGCTCTGGGCCGACGCCCTGCGTCTGCTGCGCACCGGTTTCGTCGGAGCTAATGAGGAACTGCGGCAGGTTCTGCAGGAACTGACCGAAGGCTTCCAGATTCGCCGTCGAGCGGAAGAGATTCTGCACGATTTCGTTTTTGATGTTGGTCATCAACTCCGCGAACATGTCATAGGCTTCCGCCTTATACTCCACGAGCGGATCCTTCTGGCCATAAGCCCGTAGGTATACGGCTTCGCGCAAGGCGTCGGTAGCATAAAGGTGCTCCTGCCAGAGGCGATCGACCGCGTTGAGAATGATATTGCGCTCGAGATAGCGCACCGCTTCCGGCGGTTCGTGCGAGCACTTCAGTTCGTAAGTCTTCTTGATCCGGTCGACGAGGAATTCACCGATCTCCGCGGGCGTCTTGTGATCGAAGCCAGCTGCTTCCCGGTTAATGCCGATCGGGAAGGTGGTATTCACCCAGTGCAGCAAGCCATCCGGGTTATGTTCCTCGCCGTCCTCGGGCAGGAATTGCAACACCTTCGCCGGAATCGCCTCCTCGACGACTTCATAGAGCAGCGGACGCGGATCCTCTGAATTGATGCCGTCGTTGCGGAAGGAGTAGACCACCTCGCGCTGCTTGTTCATCACGTCGTCGAAATCGAGCGAGCGCTTGCGGATGAGGTAATTGCGCTGCTCCACGCGCTTCTGCGCGGTTTCGACCGATTTGTTCAACCACGGATGCTCGAGCTCCTGGCCTTCTTCGAGGCCGAAACGCTCCATCATCTTCGTCATGCGATCGGCGGCGCCGAAGTTACGCATCAGATCGTCTTCAAAGCTGACGTAGAAACGCGAGAGACCCGGGTCGCCCTGACGCGCGCAACGGCCGCGCAACTGGCGATCGATACGCCGCGATTCGTGACGTTCCGTGCCGATGACGTAGAGTCCACCGACTTCCGTTACGCCGGGGCCGAGCTTGATGTCCGTGCCGCGGCCCGCCATGTTCGTGGAAATAGTCACGCTGCCCGGTTGGCCGGCGCGCGAGACGATTTCGGCTTCCTGCATGTGATACTTCGCATTCAGTACCGCGTGCGGCACCTTCTCGCGCTTGAGCATGCGGCTCAGGACCTCGCTGGCTTCGACGCTCACCGTGCCGACGAGCACGGGCTGATTCCGCGCGTGCGCATTGACGATCTCCTTGACCACCGCGTTGAACTTCTCACGGCGCGTCTTGTAGATGAAGTCGTTCATGTCCTTGCGGATGCAAGGCCGGTTCGTGGGGATGACGGCGACGTCCAGCTTGTAGACGTCGCTGAATTCATTGGCCTCGGTCTCCGCAGTGCCGGTCATGCCCGCGAGTTTGAAATAAAGGCGGAAGTAATTCTGAATGGTGATCGTGGCCAGCGTCTGCGTCTCGCGCTCGATGGTGACGTTTTCCTTGGCCTCGACCGCACCGTGCAGGCCGTCGCTCCAGCGGCGGCCGGTCATCTTGCGGCCGGTGAATTCGTCGACGATCACGACCTTGCCTTCCTCGACGACGTACTGCACGTCCCGCTCGAACAGGCAGTAGGCGCGGAGGAGCTGCGAGATATTGTGAATGCGCTCGCTCTGGTGATCGCAGTGCGCCTGGCGCTTCTGCTTCTCTTCGATCTTCTGCGCGTCGGTCAGGCCGGGCGTCTGGTCGATCTCGGCAAATTGCGTAATGAGGTCCGGCAGCACGAAGGCGTCCGGATCATCCGGGTTCATGAAGTCGCGGCCTTGCTCGCTGAGGTCGGCCTCGTGCGCGCGCTCGTCCATGGTGAAGAAGAGCTCTTCCTTGAGCGCGAAGAACTCTTCCTTGCGCGTATCGCCGTAGAAGGAGAGCTCCGTCTTGTCGATGACCCGGCGGCGCTCCGGATCTTCCATCATGCGGAGGAAGCCCTTGTTGCGCGGTTGGCCGAGCTTCACCTTCACCATGAGGCGGCCGGCTTCCTCGGTCTTGCCCTGCTTGAAAAGCTCCTCAGCTTCGGAGACGAGACGATTGCAGAGCATGGTCTGCTTCTTCACGAGTTGGTCCACGAGCGGCTTGTATTTGTCGTACTGGTGGGTGGAAACCGTGGCCGGTCCGCTAATGATGAGCGGGGTGCGGGCTTCATCGATGAGGATCGAGTCCACTTCGTCGACGATGGCAAAATGATAGTCGCGCTGCACCTGCTGGTCCTTGCTGGTGGCCATGCCATTGTCGCGCAGGTAATCGAAGCCAAACTCCGAGTTCATGCCGTAGGTGATGTCGCAGTAGTACTGCGCCCGGCGCTCGGTGGGATACTGGTCGTGCTGAATGATGCCGGTGGTGAGCCCGAGGAATTCGTAGAGCTTGCCCATCGTCTCGCCGTCGCGGCGGGCGAGGTAATCGTTCGTCGTCACGAGGTGCGCACCCTTGCCGGTGAGCGCATTGAGGAAGAGGGGCAGGGTGGCGACGAGTGTCTTACCTTCACCGGTGGCCATTTCCGCGATCATACCGCGATGCAGGCAGATGCCACCGATGAGCTGGACGTCGAAATGCACCATCGCCCAGGTGTAGGGCTGATCGCAGACGCTGTAGGTCTCCTTGCGCTCGGTCATGCGCCGCGCGGCATTCTTCACCGCGGCGAAAGCCTCGGGCAAAATCTCGTTCAGCACGACCTGTTGCTCAGCGGGTTCTTCGATCTTCGCGAGGCGCTCCTTCCAGCCGACGACCTTGGCCCGCAGCTCGTCGTCGCTGAGTTTCTGGAACTGGACTTCCAGCTCGTTGATGCGCGCGACGACCGGCCGCAGACTCTTGATGAGGCGCGTATTTTTCGAGCCGACGATTTTCTTCAGGATCCAGTTGATCATGTGGGCGTTTTTTTAGGGGCGTAAGACATACGGCGTGAGCGAGAGGCGTGCAAGCTACGTGTAGGCGAATATTAGGGGGTGGCGTTTAATGTTAAAATTGGCATCGCCTCTCTGAAGGGGTGACAGGGTGTCACAGTGGAGAGAGGGGCCATATCGAGGGCGGCTCTTGCTCTTAATCTTAATCTTAATCGTAATCTTGATCCTGAACGGGCCGACGGAGGATTAAGATTACGATTAAGATTAAGATTAAGAAGAAGCCCGTTCGTTCGCTGTCCGGTGCTCGTGGAGAACGCGTCTTTCGATCGAACACTCTCAGAACCCGCTCAGACTTTCCCTCACGATCGTGGCAGGCAGTTGAATGAGGACGGGATGTTTCGCAGCATCCAACCAGTGAAACAATTCCAGCAAGTCGTGCCGATGCAAGGCGGTGCAGCCGAAGGTGCCGGCGTTGTCGCGCGCGGTCCACAAATGAATGAAGATGCACGAGCCCGCGCCGGGAAGGTGTTGTGGATTGTGCGCCACCATCAGGCCGAGTTCGTACTCCGGAATCGCGTTCATGTGCTCCGAGGATTTCCAGTCGGGCTTGGCGATCCGGGCGCGATCGACGATGCAATTGTAATAGTGCGAGGCCGGATCATCGATTGCCTCGGTCGTCGGTGTGAGTTGCTGATACGGCATGTGCAGCCACGGCATTTCCTCACGCCGCGCGCGTCCGAAAACTGGGCCGATGGCAAATACGCCGGCGGGTCCGCGCAGATCGCCTTCCTGTTTGCGCGGAGCATCCACTGGGGCGGAGGAGTGCAGTCCAGCGCCCCAAGCCATCCCGTGCCGGCCGAGCACTACTTCTGCCGGTGCGCCGACGGCCTGCCATGGTTTGTGCGCATCGGTTCGCTCAAATCGGCGGAGCGTGCCCGCGGGAGCGGACCAGTCGCGGCTCTCCACGAGGACGACCTGGCGGCAATTGGCAGGGATCGCGTTGGTGAAATCCACGCCGCATGCTGAAGCCGCAGCCATGCAGAAGGCGAGAAGGGAGGTGAAGCGCATGATTCGTTAGGTGTCCCAATGCCTCTTTAGGGCGGAAACATGCACGCCAAAACCGATTTCAAATTTTTGTGCAATTTCTGTGAAGAAACGCTTGCGCTCCCAGAATCGGATGCTAGACATTTCGCCCTCTCGCAAAAGCTCGGGTGGTGAAATGGCAGACACGTACGTTTGAGGTGCGTATGCCGAAAGGCGTGGGGGTTCAAGTCCCCCCCCGAGCACTTTTTCTTTCTCGGAAAAGTGAAATTGCTAACGAAAGAGTGACCTCGCGGAGCTCGGTCGTGCTAACGACGCTTGGGTTTAGGGCGCTATGTGATCGGCGTGGTATCGCCGAAGTTTTCTCACGCACCAGATGGCGTCTCCTCCTCGTGGGGTATTCCTCGGCTCCGCTCTAAATGACAACGCGGAGAGAGCGCGTTGATTCCACAATTCCTCAGGCGCCGATTGCCTTCCGCCGGCGGCTGAAACCACCGAGCGCGAGAGCGCCGATGAGCAGGGTGCCGGTGGCCGGTTCTGGCACGGCGGAAATCGAGACGGCCTGGATGCCGACATGGCCGCTGGTGGTGGTGTTGGTGCTCGTGTAAGCGATGGTCAGCAGATCGGAGGCACTGTCGGGCTGGTAAAAGACGGTGAAAAGAGTCGCGTCCTTGGGCGTAATGCTGGAGTAGGCCTGACTGGTGAGTGTCACCGGAGTGGCGTTCGGCAGCGTGAGCGTGAGGTTGCCGGTGGCCGCAAAGCCGCCCGCCCAAATATCGAGCTGCAGGAGCTGGGTGGGATCGCCTTTCACCTGGAGTTGGACGCCTACGTTGGAAAAGTTGAGGTCGTTATTAAAGACGAGGCCGGAGGTGCCGCTGGCTGAAGCCGGGCTCGATCCATCGCTGTAGCTGAAGGTCGTTGCCGTGGTGAGTGATGATCCGCGGACGAAGTTGCTGGTCGACTGACCGACGACCGACACGGGCGTGATATTCACGCTGTGCAGCCCGAGCGGGTCGCTCGCTTTCCAATTCGTGGGCGCGAACGAGCTGACGGCCGTGCTACTCATGTCATTCCACAGCGCCCAATCGATTCCGCCGGTCCCGGTCAGGTTTGCATTCAAAGCGCCGGAACTCGAGGTGCCGGCGACGATGCCGGAGAGCGTCGAAGCTGTCGCGGAAGCGGCCAGCAGCCAGCTGAGGGAGAGCGCGGTATAGAAAGCGGAAAGGGATTTCATGAAAATGTCGGGGCGAGGTGCCACGGCAAACGCGGACGCTCTCTCGATTACTTCCAGTCGGCGGACAAAATGCAACGACGCTCGCGAACCGCAAGCCACAAATACGTGGTCTTTCGCTGTGGCAGAATCCCCGATTCCTAAGAAATCGGCTGCTCTGGCATGAACGAAGAATCCGGTTCTTTACCGCAGCACCCGAAGGGCCGGAGAATCCCCGTCGAATTCCAAATCCCCCGATCCATCTCATGAAATCCGCCTTCGCTCTCGCGCTCGCTCTTTGTTGTGCTACGCCGCCGGTTTTGCTCGCGGTGGAAAAAGCGCTGCGGCCCAATATCGTCTTCATCCTGGTGGACGATATGGGGTGGGGCGACTACGGCGTCTTCTACCAGAATGCGCGGAAAGCCGCGAATGACCGGTCGCAGCCGTGGCATTCCACACCGCATCTCGATACGCTGGCCATGCAGGGTATTCAGCTTCCCAATCAATACGCCTCCACGCCGGTGTGCGCTTCCTCGCGCTCTTCGCTGTTGCTCGGTGTGACGCAGGGGCATGCGAATGTGCGCGACAATCAATTCGACAAGGCGCTGGAGAATAATCACACGCTGGCCTCGGTGCTCAAGGGCGCGGGTTATGCGACGGCCGCCTTTGGCAAATGGGGGCTGCAAGGCGGGCCAGCAGAGAAGGACCCAGCCTCGAAAACGGCGACGCCCGCGCAGTGGCCGGGCTATCCGACCAAGCGCGGCTTTGATTTCTATCTCGGCTACGTGCGGCATGTGGATGGGCATTTCCACTATCCGAAGGAGGATGGGCGGCAGGTCTGGGAGAATGACCGCGAAATTTCCGCCGACCTCGCCGGATGCTACACGGCGGATCTCTTCACCGCGCGGGCGAAGAAATGGATCACCGACCAGCACACCGCGCATCCGGACCAGCCGTTCTTCTGCTATCTCGCGCTCGATACGCCGCATGCGAAGATCCAGTATCCGCCATGCGCCTTTCCCTCGGGTGGCGGTACAAAGGGCGGCCTGCAGTGGCTCGGCACGCCGGGACACATGATCAATGCCGCCGAGGGCACGCCGGATTCCTACTGCTACCCGGAATACGCGAATGCCACCTGGGACGACGATCACAATCCCGCTACGCCGGAGAAGGCGTGGCCGGATGTGGACCGCCGTTACGCCACGGCGGTGCAGCGCATCGATGATTGTGTGGGCGATGTCGAGCAACTGCTCAAGGATCTCGGGGTCGACGATCACACGCTGGTCATTTTCACGTCGGACAATGGGGTGAGCAACGAGTCCTATTTGAAGGAGCCATTTACGCCGCAGTTCTTCCGCAGCTTCGGGCCCTTCGATGGGATCAAACGCGATTGCTGGGAGGGCGGGGTGCATGTGGGCGCGGTGGCTCGCTGGCCGAGCTTTATTCCGGCGGGTACGGTGAGCCACGAGGCGTCGTCGCATTACGATTGGCTCACGACCTTTGCCGAACTGGCTGGCGTGCCCGTGCCGGCACGAGCGGATGGCGTCTCGCTGGTGCCGACGTTGCGCGGTCACGAGCAGAAACGGACGACCCCCGTTTACATGGAATATTTCATGCGCGGCAAAACACCGAATTACGCGGAATTTCTGCCGCAACATCGGGGACGGGTTCGGGATCAGATGCAGGCGATCCGCATCGGGGATTACATGGGTGTGCGCTACGCGATCACCAGTCCCACGGCGCCGTTCGAGATTTACAACGTGGCGACCGATCCGCAGGAGGGAAAAAACCTCGCTGATACCGGAGGCGAATTCACGGCGCTGCAGCAGCGGATGCAGGACACCGTACGTTCCGTGCGGCGTCCCGACTCCGGGGCCCCGCGGCCGTACGACGATGAACTGCAGCCGGCCGTCAAGCCGGTGACCGTGCCGGGAATAGCCTGGAGCGCAGTCGAAATGGCCGCTCCGTGGGTTCCCCGGTTGGATGACTTGAAGCCGACGGCCCAAGGCACCGCGGCGAATCCCGATCTCAAAGTCGCGCCGCGCAAGGATGATGTCGCGGTGCTTTTCTCCGGCTATGTGGAAGTGCCGGAGGATGGCGAATATCAGTTCCACGTCGCGGCGGATACGGGTGCGCTGTTGCGCATCGGGGGAGCGACGGTGATCGATGCCGACTTCGGTTACGAGAGCGGCCAGGACAAGAGCGGCACCGTGCGGTTACAAGCCGGGCGGCATCCGTTCCGGCTTTACTATGTGCGGCGCGAAGCCGGTGAACCGCGGCTGACCTTCCAGTGGAATCGTCCGGGACAGGCACCGCAGGACATTCCGCCGGGCGCGTTTTCTCACAATGTGATGGCAGCGAAGAAAGCGAAGGCGAAGTAGGCTGCCGCGACTACTGCAATTGAAAAAACCTCTGGTGTTGTTTCCATCGCGTCTCTATTTGGAAGCCCATGACTCTGCGCCTCCTCGCTTGTGCCTTAATCTTTGTCGGACTGGTCGGTTGCGAAGCTCCGTACAAAAAGAAAGACGACGAAGAAAAGAAACCGTTGAAGGATCAGAGCAACGACCAAAGCTTCCAGTCCTTTCTCGGGCGCCTGCGGATCGCCGTGGCGAAGCATGACACGGCCATGCTTTCGACGTTGATGACCAACGACTTCGGCTACCGTTGGGACGACGGCCCTCCCGGAGAAGATGCGTTCCTCTATTGGGATCAGCACCACCTTTGGGGGCAACTCTCGGAAATCTTGAAGAAGAAATTCGGTCCGCATGATCTTTATATGGTCGCGCCGTTGGAGGCGATCTCCGATGCGAACTACAACGGCTATCGCGCGGGTGCGCGGGCCGTGCGCGGCAGTTGGAAGCTGGCTTACTTTGTGCCGGCACCGCCCGCCGGAACACAGCCGCAGTGAGCAGTCGCGATCCCATCGCCTGCGGCCTGCCGCATCGCGAACCGTTCATCTTCATCGACTCCGTGGTGCAGGTACAGCCGGGGGAGTCGGCCGTTTGCGAAAAGAGCTTTCCGCCGGAGGAACCGTTCTTTCGCGGCCATTTTCCGGGCAATCCCTTGGTGCCGGGCGTGATCATCGCCGAGGCGCTGGCCCAGACCGCGGGAATCGCTGCCGGGCAACCGGGCCGCAGCTTTCACCTCACCGCGATCAAGGGCATGAAGTTCCTGCGTCCCGTGAAGCCGAGTGAAGTGCTCGCCCTGCACGCCCGCAAGATCGGCGCGGTTGGAACGCTATGGCAGTTTGAAGTCACCGCGCGGGTGGGCGAGGACGTGGTGGCGGATGGGGTAGTGGTGTTGAGCGAGGCAGGCTGAAGTAATCAGTAATCAGTAATCAGTGCGGCGTGTCGGTTGGTTACTGAATACTGAATACTGAATACTGAATACTGAATACTAAATACTGATCACTGGTTTCCTCTACTCCTCCAGCTTCGGCACCTCTGCCGCCTTATCCGGCGGGGAATGTAGATCGTAAATCGCTCCCCAGTCGCCGGAGGCGACGAGTCGCGTGGTGTCTCGCCAGGGCTGCGGGGAGTCCTTGTATTTTTCCTCTTCGTTGCGGCCCCAGAAGAGATAACGCGCGCCGAGTTCATCGGCGGTTTTGCGCCAGTCGTTTTCGCCGTTGAGGAGTGAGTCGAGCTTCTCGGCCGGTACCTCCCAGGCGAGGCCATGACTGTGCACGTGGCCGATATAGCCCAGCACCATCTTGCGGCCATCGAGCAGCAAGGGGTGATTGTAAGTCGGCGCGCCGGCGAAACGCTCGGTGACCGGAATTCGGCGCACCGCTTGCGCCACGCCATCGAGGTCCGAGCGCTGGGCGATGGGGAAGCCGGTGAAGCTGGCATTGATGCCCCCGAGCGTAGAAACGAAGCCGGAGAAAAAGAGCACGAAAACCACGAATTGGCGCGACCACTCGGGCCAGCGGGCGAGCAATTCGCTCCACAGGAAAGGCAGGATCGCGAGATACGACCAGATCATGAGCTTCGTGTTGTCCCATTCCCACGGGGCGAATTTCACGAAGCAGCAGACCAGGAAAATGGCCAGCGACGGAAACACCACGAGTCGTCCCCAGCGGTTTTCCCGGTCTTGCCAGAGCACGATGATCAGCATGATGACGAGCACCGGCAGGATGCCGAAATTCAGTGGCCAAAAGAGCGCACCGGCGATCAGGCGAAGACGATCCACCGGTATGAGGCCGGTGGAAATTGGGCCGGCATCCACGCCGAGCGTCTCAGGTGGGCTCGCGCCGAAACGCGCCTGGCACCAATCGAGAAATCCCGGATCATCCCACATCCAGCCAGCCTTCCAGCCGATCAAATTGCCGCCATGCAGGCCACCGGTGATGAGCAGCACAAGCACCGTCGCCGGAACAAAAGCGAGCCCCACCAGCAGGGCGAGCGATCGCCGGGCCGGGCCGTAAAAGACAAACCACACTCCCAACAGGACCGAGAGAAAGAGGAACGTGTGAAAATGAAAGAGCGGCAGCGTCGCGTAGAGCAGCAACTCGCCCTCAAAAGGCAGGCGCCAATCCTCCGGTTTGCCGAAAAAGCGCGCGCGCCAACTGCTGAGCAGCAACAACCCCGCGGGCAGCGCGAAGAGCAACCCACGCTGTGTGGCAAAGAGCGCGAGCGCGAAACTTTTCCACGCGAGGTCGCCTTGGAAGTCGGTGAGCTTCAGCGTGGTGAAAAGGGCGAAGCCGGCGAGCCCGCCATTGGCGAGAAATCCGAAGAGGGTGAAGCCGCGCCCCCAGCGCCACAGGGCCACACCGGTCAGCGCCGCGCCGATCACGCCCATCCATACGAACCCGCGTAACACATCCACGCCCACGAGCAGGAGCAGGCTGTGGAAGAGATCGATCCCGATGGGGTAGGTCAGTTTGCCGCCGGTGAAGATTGGGTTGTCCGGCCAGAAGTGCACCCCGCTGGCGAGATAGCGCACGTAGGTGAGATGCAGGGAGAGGTCGCCGAGGTTGTTCGGCGAAAGCACCTTGATGTCATCGCCATTGATGAACACTACCCAGAGGAAGATGCGTAGCGAAACCAGCGCGAAGGCGATGATGGCCAGCCATTCCGCCAGGCTGGGCGGACGCCGCTCGGTCGATTGCTCGCGCGTCTGCCAAAGCGTGAGCGACATCACGAGCAGTCCGCAGCCGAGAGCCACGCCGGCACTCGAGGAGTTCAATCCGCCGCGGGCAAAGGCCAGCAACAACGCCACGAGGGAGGAGGTGCTGACGGCGTAGAGAATGGCGGCGACGAAATTCATTTGGTTTCCTTTTCCGCCGGCTCCTCTTTCTTCTCGGCGGGCGTATCTTTTTCCTCAGGGCCTTCCTTTGAGCCGGGCACGAATTTCGGCGTGCCCGGAGGAACGAAGTCGCCGAACGTGGGCGGATAGAGATAGAGCGTCGCGGCGTTATCCGAATTGCCGCGGATGCGCATGGGGAGCTTGTAGTATTCCAGCCGCAGCAGCGGCTCGACCTTTTCCACCTCCGCGCTGTCCACGAGCAGGAAATCGGCGTCGAGCGTTTCGGGTAGCTGGTCGGCGTCCCAATAGTTGATCTGCGGATAGTCGGCGAGCAGCCAGGCGAAAGGATAGCGCTCCGGGAGGATGATATTGCCGCGAATCTGGTAGTTCAGCGGATTGCGTTTGACCAGTCGGTCCAGCGGGGTGAGCAACTCGTTCACGTCCGTCATCGTCTGCACGTAGACGTAGGGCTCCGAATCGTCGGTGTAATCGCGATAATTGAGTTTCCACGTGAGGCCAAACGACGCCAGCAGGATGACGCCCGCGCCCACGCCGATCGTCCAGCGATCGATCAATTCCCCGAGGCGCAACACCGCGAGGGCAAAGATGAAATAGAAGGGCCAGACGAGCGAGATGATGCACCACGGCGTCTTGTAGGGCACGATGCTATAAGCGATCAGCGCACCGAGTCCGTAGATCGCGAGATAACGGGCGAACCTCGGCGTGCGCGGCCAGAGCATCCACGCGCCGGCGAAGAGACCGAGGCCGCCGGGCCATTCGTATCGGCCCAGCAGTTGCATCCAGTAGTACCATTCCTTCTCGTGTCCGGATTTCTTATCGACGCCGGTATGAATCCACGTGCCGAAGGTTTCCCATAAGCCGGGCAGCGCGGTCCAATCGAGGAAGCCGCCGGTGTAGAAGAAAAGAATGAGCCCCATGCACACCGCGACGACGGGGACCACATCGCGCCACGTGAATTTTCGCGTGCCGGATTCCCAAGGTGCGGAAGGGGATATCCTTTCGTAAGCAGACAAGCAGGCCCACGCGAGGAAGAAGGTCACCAGATGAATGACGTAGGTCTCTTTGGTGAGGATCGTGCCGGTGATGCCAAGCGCCGTGACCCACAGGTAGCGGCGTTCGCCGAAGCGCCACAGCCCCGCCAATCCCCAGGCGATGAGCATCAGGAAAAAGAGCATCCACGTTTCGTGGATGGCGTAGCGACCATAGAAAACCATGCCAGGCGAGACCGCCATGGCCAGCGCGGCGATCTGGCAGACGCGGTCGTCGAAGTAGCGCCGAAAGGCCAGCGTGAGCCCGACGCAGCCCGTGCTGAGGAGCACGATCGGCATGCGCAGGACCCAAATGCTCCGGCCAAAGAGCGTCTGCGCGAGGAACAGCACGTAGAAATGCAGAGGCCCGTGGAAGTTCGTGGGGTCGTAGTGGTAGTACCCTTGATTGGTGATCTGGTCCACGAACCAGCCGTTCACTCCCTCGTCGAAATGGGCGGGCTTGATCCCCAGCCAGGCGACCCGCAGGAAGAAGGCGAGCAGGAGGATGAGGGCGGAAATCCAGTGACGGCGTGCGATCATCGCTTTGACCACCGGGCGCGGTTGTTGCTAAGTGTGAGGTTCCCCAATGTCAGAAGCGCCATATCTCTCCATCGTCGTCCCGGCTTACAACGAGGCACGGCGGTTGCCGCCGACGTTGACGGCACTGGTGGAGTTTTTCCGGGGTTTCACGCGGACGTATGAGGTGTTGATCGTCGTCGAGCAAAGCACCGACGGAACGCTGGAAATAGCGGCGAAACAGGTGGCGCAACAAGCTCATTTTCAAGTCATCGACAACGGACCGAAGCGCGGCAAAGGCCACGCGGTGCGTTCCGGGATGCTGCGCGCCCGGGGGGGCATCGTCTTTTATATGGATGCGGACCTGAGCGTGCCCCTGGCCGAAGTGCTGCCGTTTTTGCGGCATTTCGAGGAGACTCCGAAGGTCGATGTGCTCATCGGCAACCGGCAGCACGCGGGGAGCCGCATCACCCGCCGGCAGTCCCCGCTGCGCGAGGGCATGGGCAAGATTTTCAACCGCGTGCTCCAGGCCCTGGTAGGGGTGGGCCTGCGGGATACCCAATGCGGCTTCAAGGCCTTTCGCCAGGCGGCTTGCCGGGAGATCTTCTCCCGCCAGACAGTGGAGGGCTTTGCCTTCGACGTGGAGGTGCTGCTGCTCGCCGAAAAACTCGGCTACGTGGCCGAGGACCTGCCGGTCGAGTGGATCAACTCGCCGGAAAGCAAGGTGGAAATTGTCGCGGATAGCCTGCGCATGCTGCGGGATACATGGCAGATCCGCCGGCGGCTGCGGCACGTCCATCGGGCACCGGATGCGCGAATCCGGGTCGAATCGCACGGCGCGGCAGGCGCTGGGCATGAAACGTGATACCTTTACTTATAGCGACAATCCAAACATTTCACGATGCGACTTTTAGTTACCGGCGGTTGCGGTTTTGTAGGCAGTAATTTCGTGCGTTACGTTCTCCAGCATTACGGGCCGGAGATGGTGACCAATGTGGACTCATTGACGACCGGTGGTCTGGCCAGCATCGAGGGCGTGGCCGAGGAGTTTGGCGATCGCTACGAGTTTCTCCGCGCCGATGTGAGCGATGCCGACCGGATCGATACGGTGCTCACCACGCACCAATACTTTGCCGTGGTCAATTTCACCGGAGGAGCCGCGCATGGCGCCGCGGGAACGGCGACCTTGCTGGAGCGCGCCCGGACACACGGGGTGCGGCGGTTTTTGCAGGTATCGAACGATGGCGCGCTGCCTCTGGTCTCGACCGGGCAGGGGAATCAAGCGGCGACCGACGCCCTCGCCCTCGAGGCCTTCCACGCGCACGAACAGGAAGTGATCATCACCCGCGCGGCCTGCAATTACGGGCCATTCCAGGCGCCGGCGGAGTTCATTCCATCATCGATCATCCACGCTCTCCGCGATGAGCCGCTGCCGCTCTTTGGCGACGGCTCGAAGATGCGCGGCTGGCTGCATGTGGACGACCATTGCTCGGCGATTTTTGCCGCGCTCCTGGGCGGTGAGCCTGGGACGATTTATCCGCTGGTGAATGAAGAAAAGGCCAGCGACCTCGAGGTCGCGCAGGCGATTCTGGAGCACTTGGGCAAATCGCGTGATCTCATTCAGGCGAATGCGATCACTCGCGATCCGAGGATGACAGTCAATGATGACGAGCATCTGGCCTTGAAACAACTCGACTGGAAACCGCGTCGGCATTTTGGCCCGGCCCTCCGGGAGACGATCGATTGGTACGTGCATAATCGCGAATGGTGGGACCGCAACGAAGAACCGGACCAAATCGCTCTTTGAGCCATGCCGCGCAAGATCGTGATCGTCGGCAGTGGCGGGCGTCTCGGCGCCGCGCTGTTGCGCGAGTGGCGTGAGCGCGGAGAAGAGGTGGTCGGTTTCAATCGCGAGTTGCTCGATCTCGGGGATTTTTCCGCCATCCGCGAACGGCTCGATGCGCTGGAGTTCGACGTGCTGGTCAATTGTGCGGCGCAGACCAATGTGGACCGCTGCGAATGCGAACCGGAGGAGGCCTTCCGCGTGAACTCCGGCGGCGTGGCCGCGCTTGCGGATGTGTGCACGCGGAAGAAGGCGCGCTGCATTCATATCAGCACGGATTACGTTTTCGATGGGACCAAGGAAAAGCCGTACACGGAGGACGACGAGCCGCGGCCGATCAGCAAATACGGGGAATCGAAGCTCAGCGGAGAGCGCTGTCTCCAGGCGGTTTCCGACAGGCATCTGATCGTGCGGGTGTCGTGGGTCTTCGGGCCGGATCGCGCGAGTTTTGTCGACCAGATCATCCAGCGCGCGCTCACCCAGGATCGCGTCGAGGCGATCGCCGACAAGATTTCCGTGCCGACGTACACGCTCGACGCGGCGCGCTTGCTCTGGCCGTTGGTCGAGCAACCGGAAGTGGGGGGCGTGATGCATTTATGCAACGCCGGCGAGTGCTCGTGGCAGCAGTATGGTCAGCACGCGCTGAACTGCGCCGCGGCGCTGGGGATGCCTTTGTGCACCCAGCACGTCGAGCCGCTGAAGCTGGCGGAGATGAAGAACTTCGTCGCGGCGCGGCCCAGATACACCCCGCTGGCGACGAAGAAGTTCACCGGGATCACGGGTATCACCCCGCGCCCGTGGACGGAAGCGGTGGAGGAATACGTGCGGACGATTCCGGTGGGCGGGGCCTCCGCCTGATGAGCAATCGGCAGAGCTAAAATTGGAAATAGATGAAATCGCCGGAGACGTCGCTACGCAGGAGAAGAATGCCGGTGAAAAGCAGCGAGGTGACGAGCGGGTTTAGCCAGAGGAAGAGAGTTTGTTCACGGTCGGCGAAGACCTGGCGCAGCTTCAAGTCCCAGGCGGCGTGGAGCCACAACGGCAGGGAGTAGATGAGGGTGAGCATGCCGAGGTACTTCGCCACCATCCAATCCATCGCCGGAGCGGCGAAGGGCGAGAGGGTGAGGTCATGGCCCAGTTGACCCAGGTCGCGCTCCCGGAAGATGAGCCAGCCGAGGTTGGTGAGAGCAAACATGAGGAGCACGCGGGCGAGGATGACGGGCCAGCGATCCGGGACGCGGCCGGCGACCAGCCGTTCGGCCAGGCGATAGAGGAGGGTGAGCACTGCGTAGTAAAGCCCCCAGAGGACGAAATTCCACGACGCGCCATGCCAGAGGCCGGTGAGGAAAAAGACGATGAAGAGATTCAAAATCACCCGGCCGGCAGTGCCACGGGAACCGCCCAGTGGGATGTAGATGTAGTCACGAATCCATGACGACAGCGAAATGTGCCAGCGCCGCCAGAAATCGCTCGGCGACTGGGCGAGGTAGGGATGATTGAAGTTCGGCGACAACTCGAAGCCTAAGAGCCGGGCCGAGCCCCGCGCGATATCGGTGTAGGCGGAGAAGTCGGCGTAGATCTGGATGCAAAAGGCCAGGACGCCGACCCAGAGCAGCGGGAACGAGAGGTCTTTTGCCAGGAAAACCTTGTTAGCGGTGATGGCGACCGTGTCGGCGATGACCACTTTCTTGAAGACGCCCCAGACCAACAGATATAGCGCGGAGCAAAACTGCTGCGGCTCGAGCGTGCGCGGCCGTTGGATCTGCACGAGAAAATCGCCGGCACGCTGGATTGGGCCGGCGACGAGCAACGGGAAAAAGGCCACGAAGACGGCGTAGTCGACCAGGCTGCGGCAGGCGCGCACGTGGCCCCGGTAGACATCGACGACGTAGCCGATGCTTTGAAAGGTGTAGAAGGAGATGCCGGCCGGCAGGATGATTTCCAGCACCGGCAGCGAGACGTGCAGGTGCAGGGCGTTCAACAGGCTGGCGACATTGCTGACAAAGAACCCGTAGTACTTGAAGACTGCCAGCAGGCCCAGGTTCGAGCTGACACTCGCTGCGACCAACCACCGCCGGTGGGTTCGCGGCGACTCGAGGCCGATCGCGACAAAGTAGTCGATGACCGTCGTGGCCAGGAACGGCAGCAGAAACCAAGGGTGAACATAGCCGTAGAAAAGCCAGCTCGCGGGAATGAGCAGCAGATTTTGCCAGCGGCGGCGCCCCAGGCACCAGTAGATGCAGAACACCGCGAGCAGGAAGACGGCGTAGTCGAGACTGTGGAAAATCATGGTCGCAGAGACGCTGCTCCGGCGTTATCGAGCACAGGCCGCACTTTGTTCCAGAAAAGCTTCGTGTAGGGAGCCATCATGCTGTCCTGCACATGATCGTCGCTGGAATAATATGCGAAGGTCACCTCCGGATCGGTCGTTTCATCCACCAGGAGCGCGCCCCGCGCCGACAGGTATTCGCGCAACGCCTGCGCATATTTTTGGAGGTTCGGTTTGTCGACCGAGGGCGTATGGCTGTCCTTGGGACGCCGTTTCACGCGGTAGAAAAGCAGCTGGATGTGGCTGCGTTGGGCGACTTCCAGGATGGCCGGAAGAAAGGATTGCGCCACGTTCGCTTGGAAATCGTGGGACTCGATGTCCAGGCTGACCTCGCCGTCCCGGGCGCTGATCGCCTCCTTCTCCGTCTGCGAATACGTCGGCTTGAAGATGCGCGCAGCGGCTTCGCGCACCGGCGCCCGCTCCGGTCGGCCGGCTACCGCTTTGAGTGCCCCGTATTGCACTTTCGTCTGCCAGTCCTTCCGCTTCCGCTGGAGGATGTAAAAGCCATCCACCAGATGTTCCGTCCATGGCTCGGTGTCACGTTGGGTGATGGCGAGGATCGAATGGAACAGCGGCTCGTCCCCTTGCATGCACATTTCGAGGCCGTCGCGATAGCGTTCCCCGGTGCGATGAGCGGGCATGGTCAATTGCTTGTCGCGAAAGAAAATGATCATCCAGTGTGGTGGATGTGACTGGGCGGCGACGATGTTTTTGGTCACCAAAAACCACAGCGCCGTGCCGCTGCCGGGATAGGGCAGGAGAGCACAAGGCACATTCGATACCTTGCGGAGGGCTTCAGGATTGATCCGCGAAGCCAGCATCGAATCACCCAGCAAAACACCGTCCGGTCGCAGACGCTGCAGGAGCTTCACCGGCTTGTCGTTGAAAGGTAACTGCACGAGATCGCGCTCGCGAAATAGTGCGGGGATACAAAAAATGAAAACGGTGATACCGATGGCGCGCAGCCACGTCATCCGACGGCCCAATGCGGTGGCAGGGGTATTCTCGACTGTCGAAGGCATCGCCGCGCCCTCCATGGCGTCAATGCGATCGGACATCTTCAAAGCAAGCTGCTGAAACCGGGATGCCCGGAAGAGGAAAAGATGTTGAGCTCGGTAGTGAAGGCATCGCTTACGCCATAAACGGCACAACCTGCCGAGCTGGAAGAAAAACGAGGCAGTCTTGAGGTGTGGCGTAATAGACTACCAGATGGCTCTCCGCGAGCTTCATACCAATCCGGTGCTCGAATGTCTACGAATTCAGGCTATTCGCAAACTGAACGACTCTAGTTCCAAAGCGACTGCAAATCCGGATCGACCCGCGCGCTCTTCTTGATGCCGGCGTTGATCTGGATGGCCGTGTCGATGCATTGCCGGGCGGTGCTGATGTCGCCAAGACGCGCTTCATAGCAGGCGAGGTTGTAGTGCAGGATGCCCGTGCGCCGAATCCAATCCGGCGCGGCCAGGATTACTTGCTCGGCTTTCTCGTCCCTGTCCAGTTTGTGCAGCGCAAAGGCGCGTTGCACGGTGAACTCTCCCTCGTCGGGGTGCAGCCCGGTGCCTTGCGCGGATAGCAGTTCTGCCGAGCGCCATTCCTTTTTGTGCAGGAGCAGGCGGATGCGCGCGAGCATCACGGGTGAGTCCTTCTGTTCGGAATCGGGAATCACCCCGAGTTCCTCGAGGGCCTCGTCCAAGAGGTTGAAGTAGAGATATCCGTCCGCCGCGTTGAGCGCCCTTTGGGTTTCCAAGCTTTGGACCTTCGATGGCTGACTTAGGTAGAGCATTTACTTGCCTCCAATCTAGAATCGTCTTTTAGACGGGTTGCGCGTGTCGTGTATTCGCCGACACCGAATTCCCGTAGAAGATGTTGCCAGTGCCAGGTGCAATCGCGCCCCTGTCGGCATTTCGCGACGATGCAGGAGAGGTGAAGAATGATTCGATGCGATTTGTTCACAATTTTGCGCCATTTCCACCTCCTTATAAAAGCACTGCACATGCCAAACTCTGGGGGACCCCTACGGGGAAATGCGGTGCACGCGGAATAGCCTTCCGAAAGGGTTGGCGGGAAAGGAATTTTAACCGCGAATGGACGCAAATGGACGCGAATTGAAGAAAGAATAGGGCGAACGCCCGTCTCATTGGCGTTCATTCGCGGTTTCTATCCGCCTCTGCCTCTATGACTTACGTTGATCTATTTGGACGCATTCAGGCGCGCCAGGTCCGGCGCCGGAGCCAGATATCCAAGGGGAGAAGGAGGAGCGCCAGCTCCAGAAAGTAGTTCGTCAGCTCCCGATGCGTGCGCGCCGCGACGGTCGGCCGGGCGAAGACTTCGGCGGGCGAGGGGGCAAATTTGCCCCGCCCTAGGGAGGTCAGGGTGTGCAATAATGACTCATTCACCTCGGTCCGCAGAAACTCCTCAGGATAGCTGCGCGTGTGGCCGAAGACATAGCCGCCATCCGGCAAATCCGGCGAGCTGACGGAGAAGATGGAGGTGCCTTCCTCGGGCAGATCGAAGAGGGCGCGATACTGGCCGGGACCTTCCTGCTCGGCGGCGTGCGTTTCCGTCGAACCATCGGCGCGCAGCATGTTGACGCTCACCGGCATTTGATTGCGGAACGAGCCGTCGGGCTTGATCGCGTCGATCGTCAGCTCCAACTGGTGGCCGGTCTCGCTGGTGTTGACCTGGAAGCTCGACTGATCGCTCTTGCGCATGAGACTGCGCACGAGTTGCGACCAGAATTTGCCGTAGCCCGGCCACGTCAGCCATTCCGCGGCCCAGCGGCTCTTGGCATCGCTGGTGAAGGCCGCGGCCTGGCCGAGACCGTAGCGCCACGTGGCGAGCAGCGGTTCGCCGTGTTCGGTGGCGAGCAGGATATCCGCGGTGGGCTTGGGCTTGGTGGCGTTGTAGCCGAGGAGCAGAGGCGATTGCGGCCAATCGATGCCGGTGGTGATCGGGCTCTTGTTCATCGCCACGGCGAGGAATGGTTCCTCGATGAGGCTGCTCTGCGCGACCTTCATCGTCTCGGTGCTGAAGATTTGCGGCAAGGTCGTCGCGTCGTCGGTGAGATAGAAGCGGCCGCTTCCGCGCTCGGCGAGTTGGCGGAGGAACGGTGTATCCTTGTCCTGCTCGGTGCCGAGGCCGACGACCGAGGTGGTGATCTTCGCGGCGAGCATGGCGGAGGCGAGGTCGAGCGAATTGCCGCCGGTCCGAATGCCGTCGCTCATTTCGCCCGCGGCCTTTTCCTCGGCGTCGGCGGCATCGGAGAAAAGCAGGAGATGCTTCACGCGCGCGGGGATGTCCCGCAACTGCTGAAACGCCTCGACCATCGACGTGTAGATATAGATGCCGCCGCCGCCGGCGGTAATGCTGAGGATCTTCTGCTCGGCCGCTCCCTTGGCGCTGATCGGCGCCAGCGGCACCACGGTGTGCGGCTTGGTATCCACAGCCACGACGCCGAAATAATCCTTCGGCTGGAGCGCATTCATGGCGAAGACCGCGCCTTGATCGGCGAGCGAGATCTTGGTCTGCCCAGCCACCGCCGCAGTCATCGAGCCGGAACGATCCAGCACCACGAGCATGGCTACGGTGGGCGTGTCGAGGCGGTCGTCGTGCTCCATGCGCACGGGCAACATTTGCTCGATGGGCGTGCGGTAATAGCCGCCGACGCCGAAGCTGTTTTCGCCACCGATCATGACAAAGCCGCCGCCAAAATCCTGCACCCAACGGCGATAGAGATCCATCTGCTGACGCCCGAGATTGAGCGCGGAGACATCGCTGAGCAGGAAGAGATCGAACTGCTGCAGATCCTCGAGCGTCTTCGGCAGGGCGCTCAAACCGCGTGTCTCCACCGAGATCTTTTCCTTTTGCAAAACGCCGGCCAGGGCGCGGCCGTTGTTTTCATCGGAATCGACGAGCAGCACTTTCGGCTCGCCGCGCAGGCTGGCGGTAGCGGAGGCGCGATTGTTTTCGGCGACGGTGTCCTGGGCCGGCAGGATTTCGACTTCGTAGGTGATGAAGTTGCCGTCAGCCTTGAGATTCGGCGCGCGGAAGGCGTTGTCGCCGACCTTGATCTCCATATCGCGCTGCTCGATCAGGAATTGGTTTTGATACAGCTTCACCTTTGCGGTGGTGACCACGTTGCTGCGAATGTGGGCGGTCAGATCGAAAGGCTCGCCGGCTTTCAAGCGGCGCGGCACTTCCACTTTTTCCACGAGGACCTCGGGCGCGGATTCATTATGCAACGGCACGGTCATGAGCTCCACGCCTTGCGCTGCGAGACGCGTGGCGCCGGCGGCGGCTTGCCCACCGGTGTCGTTGCCATCGGTCAAGAGTACGACACGGCGTGCCTTGCCCGCGGGGAAAATCGCACTGGCAAAATCCAGCGCGCCGCCGATGTCAGTGGCTTTGCGATCGGTGGGTTCCGGCCATTGTGCCGCGGGTTGCAGATGGACAGCCGGGGCCTGCCAGAGCTCGGGCTTCGCGGCAAAGCCGATGACGCCGGCGGTGTCGCTGGTGTGTTGCGCGGCGAGGCTCGTGGAGACGAAATTCCGCGCTTCCTTCTGTGCCGGTGCGGAGATGCTCGCCGAATGATCGACGACGAAGAGCACCGAGAGTTCCTGCGAAGGCAGCAGCCAGCGAATGCCCGCCAGCGCGAGGACGAGCAGCAGCATGATGAAGACGCGCAGCGCGAAGCAGACCTTGCGCTGCAGCGGGGTCATGTCGGCCAGCGAACGGTGTTGCGCCCAGACGAGGAAAACCACGACCAGCGCAAAGGCGAGCGCCCAGGGATGGGCGAGATCCACGAAGCTGCTCACTCGGTCCGCCTCCGGTGAAAGAGCCACCATTCCAACGCAAACAAGAGCAGCGCCGCTGCTGCCAGGTATTGCCACAGAGGCCAGCCTGTGACGCGGGCCAACGAGACCGTGGGCAGGGCGAGACCGGCCGAGGTCGGCGTGCCCGCCTGGCGCAGATCGGACTCCGCTTCACTGAATGTATTCACCGCCAGCCAGCGCGTGCCGTTCGGGGTTTGCCAGGCGTAAAAGCCATTGGTCAATGGTTGGAAGAGCGATTGCACCACCGGCGATTTGGCTGTGGCCTTCTTCCACGGATTTTGCGGCTCCGTGAGCACGCTTTCACCCGCGGTCAGCGGCAATGTTTCTCCGGCGCGGCGGCTGAGCACGGGGGTGTTCTCCTCGCCGGCCAGCCAATGGAGCGTATTGGAAATGAGCAGCGGGAAAGCGACGCGCAGCGGGAGGTCGGAGTCGCCGATGTCGAGTGCGAGGGCGGCGACGCGCGATGAGCTGCCGCGCTTTTCGCCGGTGATCAGGAGCGGATGCTCGAACGAGCGGATCGGCGCCTGCCAGTTCCAATCTTCCGTCTTGGGCAGTTGCAGCGAGGCGGCGTGGAGCAAGGTGATGTTTTGCAAATTGACGAGGCGCAGCACCGGTTGGCGGCTGTCGAGATCGGAGATGAGCGGTTGATCGAGCGCGGGCTCGGAAGTGTTGAAGGGCGTTTGCTTGAGAAAGAAGAAATTCGCCCCCGGATTCGCGATGTTGAAATCGCTGGGGACGAAATTGTCGCAAATCACTGCATCGAACTTTGCCGCGACGCTGGCCGAGAAGCTGTCGGGTGTGACCAGTTCGAAGGCGATGCTTTGGTCGGCGGCGAGCAGCTTCTCGAGGAACCAATTGCCTTTCGTGACGAGCAGGATGCGCTTGGGTGGTTCGACGGGAAGAACGGCGTAGGCGACGTTGTCCGAAGCAAGCGCGTCCTTCGTATCCAGTCGGGCGGTAAGCCAGCCGCGCGCGTTGTTGCTCGGGCGGGGGACGGTCGGGAAGACCTGCACCGCGTGGCCGCCCGGCTCGATGGAGAGCGGCTTCACGTCGAGCAATTGCCCATCGTAGGCGAGTTCGACATTGGTCTTCGCCGGCGATGTGCCGAAATTCGCCACCTCGAGCAACACCTCGGAGGTTTCGGGGCTACTCAATACTGGCCGCGTGGCGAAGCGCGTAATGGCCAGGTTGTCGCGCGCGGTGCCGACGGTCACGAACTCCAGCGGGATCTTTTTGTCCGCGGGTTTCGTCTCGGCCGGGCGGTCGGTGAAGACGATGATGCGCCGATCGCCGCCGCGTGAGGCGAGCAACTCGCCGGCCAGGTTGATCGCGCTCTGAAGATCGCCGCTCGCGTCCGTGGCGGAGAGTTTTCCCAGCGTTTCGCGCAACGCCTTTTCATCGTCGGTGAAAGGCGTGATCACGCGCGCTCCGGCATCCACGGAAATCATTGCCATCTGCCGCAAGGCGCTGGCCTGGCGCACGACATTGGTCGCTTCGGCCTTCGCCTTGGCGAAGCGCGTCTGGCCATCCGGTTCGGTCGCCGCCATGCGTGCGCGGGTGTCGACGATCAGGACCGTCGAGGCGCCTTCGGTGATCTGCCGATCCAGCGTGGGATGCATCAGCGCGCCGAGGATGAGCGCGAAGATGAGCAAATGCAGCAGCAGGGAGAAGAGCTGGCGGAGCTTTTGGAAAAACGCGCGGCGCTGATTCTCTTGGAGGATACGTTGCCAGAAAAGCAGCGTCGAGACCGGCATGGGCCGGCGCTTGAGCTTGAGCAAGTAGAGCAGGACGATGACCGGCGCGATGCCGGCGAAGCCCACGGCCCAGACGTTGAGGAAAGTCACTGGATCATCCTCCCATCTCGCAAGACCCGCAGCACGAGCTCTTCAAACGGCACGGCCGTCGTGGCCTGCGCGTAGCCGATGCCGTGTTCGAGGCAGAACGCATTCGCCTTCGCCAGAAACGCGTCGACTTCCGCATGATAGCGGCGCAGCAGCGCCTCGCTCGCCGTGACCTCGTAAGCCTCGCCGCTCTCGCTCTCGATCAAGCGCAGATCGCCCGTCGCGGTCGGGCGGATTTCCACCGGATCGAGAATCTGGATGACATGCACCTCGAACTGCTGATAGCGCAACAGCGCGAGCCCTTCTTCGAAACCGCGCGGATCGAAAAGATCGCTCAACACGAAAACCAGCCCGCGCCGTTTCATCCGCTGGGCGAAGGTCCGCAGGCAGGCCTGCAGGTCCGTCTGCCCCTCCAGCGCGGGCGCGTCGCGCAGAAAATCCAGCACCTTGTGAAACTGGCTCTTGCCCCGGCAGAGGCCGAGGTCCTCCTCCAGCCGCGAGGCGAAGTAGTGCACGTTCACGCGGTCGAGATTCGCCAGGCCGATGTAGGCCAGCGAGGCCGCGATCCGCCGCCCCTGGTCGAACTTGCTCAGTCGATCGCTGCCCTCCGGCTTCCAGCGCATCGAGGCACTGGCATCGACCAGGAAGGAAATGTCGAGATCCTGCTCCTGCTCGAAGAGCTTCACGAAGAGGCGATCGAGACGGCCGTAGATGTTCCAATCTATCGACCGCAAGTCATCGCCCAGCGTGTAGTTCCGGTAATCGGCGAACTCCAGGCTCGACCCGATTTGCCGCGAACGCCGCTCCGCCCGGTGCGCTCCGCGGAAGAGTTTCTTCGAAAGCAAATAGAGCTGCTCCAGCTTCGTGAGAAACGAGGAATCGAAGAGCAGGGGGGCGGTGGGAGTTTCCAAGACGCGGTAAAATTGAGCGGGAATTCGCGCTACGGCAATCGTGTTCGCCACCAGAATGCGAGATCGAATCGTTCCGGCCACGCGATCGACCGGTCGGGAAGGGGAAGAAGCTGGCGTAGTTTCAAGGAAGAATGCCGGTATGCATGTGGCGGCAGAGGTTGGCGATTACGAGTTGTGGAAAACCTCCGATTTGTGTAAATGACGGTGCATGACGTTCCCCCGGATGTTGCTCGCCGCCCTTGCGCTTCCGCCAACCGTTTTCAAAACGGGGGAAAAATACGGTTTTAACAGCGTCCGGGGTGGTGCGGACGCTCCAGGTAAGTAGAATTGCTGCGGCCATGAATCGAATCACCGCCAGCCCGGAAACGAAATTTGAGAGCTGGAATCAGGGTGTTTTGTCGCCGATTCGCGTCGTGGAATTCTTTTATCGCGGCATAGCAGCTGCTTTATAGAGTTTCTAAATACTACAGCCTATGTCACTGCCCGCCGTTGTTTCCACTCCCGAACCCGCCGAGAACATCCTGCCCTCCGGCATTCGGCTCCACGAGCCGGCGGCGGATATTGCCAAAAAGGTCCTCCTCTTGGAAGACGATCCCGCCTTCAAGGAAATCATGACCGATTTCCTCACCGAAAGTGGCTTCCATGTGATCGGGGTGACCAACGGCGTGGAAGGCGTGCATCAGGTCCTGGCCAGCGATTTCGAAGTGCTGCTCTGCGACATGATGATGCCGACGCTGCCGGGCGACATGTTTTTCCGCGCGGTCGAAAGAATGCGCCCGCATCTCTGCGACCGGTTCATTTTCATGACGGGTCATCGGGGCAACACGAAAGTGAACGACTTTATCGCCAGCGTAAGCGGCACCATCCTGACCAAGCCGTTCCACGTGGACGACCTGCTGGAGATGATCGCGTTCATCAACGTCCGCACGATGTTGCTGGCGGCGTAAAAGTTCTCCCTCGAAAACCCCGACCGATAATTCCATGAAAGTTCTCATTGCTGACGATGACAAGGAGCTGGCCGAAGTGCTGGCCAATTGCGTCACCGCCTGCGGCCACGAGGTGGTGGGAACCGTCACCGGTGGCGGCCTGGCGGTCATTCAAGCCTTCGCGCGTTGCGAGGCGGATGCCGTGCTGCTCGATATCATGATGCCGCGCTACAACGGTCTCACCGTTTGCCACGCGCTGCTCAGCCGCAAGCCCGATGCGAAGGTCATCTTCGTCTCTGGCAGCGCGGACAAATCCGACCCCTTCGTGAAAGGCTGCGGAGCCGTCGGCTATCTGCAAAAGCCGGTGGGCCTCACGGAATTGCGCGAAGCGCTCGACGCCTGCCAGCAGGCGAACGCGGCGGCGTAAAGGGTGGAATCTTAATCTTAATCGTAATCCTAATCTTTCTGCCGTTCGGATTCGGAGGGGATTAAGAGTAAGATTACGATTAAGAAGCGGACCGCGGCTCCGACCCTACACTACGCTCCCCGCACCTTCTCCTTCTTCGCCTCGGCGTCCTCATTGATCCGGCGAATCTCCCGCGTGAGCTGTTGCTCGAGCTGCGCGGCTTCCTCGTATTTTCCTTCCTCCGCGGCGGCAGCGATCTTGTCGCGCAGGAAGAGTTCCTGCTCGGCCACTTTGGCTTTCGCCGCGGCATCGATCTCCGCCAGCTCGGCTTTTTGTGCGTCCGTCAGCGTGCGGGCAGGGGATTGCTTTTGCAGCCGTTCCATCGCGAGTTCGTAGGCAGATTTCATATCAGGGTATCCAAAAGAGAGTTGAGACTTGGGCTGGGCGCAATAACTTGCCGACCCGCTTTACGCGATCTTCGGCAATTTTACCGCATTCCTCAACCCTCAACTCATGATCAAACTGCTGAGCACCGATTTCGATGGCACCCTGGTCGATCACGACGCCACGCCCCGCGTGCAACCCGCGCTCTTCGAGACGTTCCAGCAGTTGCATGAGCGCGGCGTCCTTTGGGCCGTCAATACCGGCCGCGTCCTCTGGCACATCGAGGAAGGCCTGCGCGAGCTGCAATTTCCCATCCTGCCGGATTTTGTCCTCACTTCCGAGCGCGAAGTCTTCCATCGCGGCCCGGATGGCCGCTGGCAGGACTACGGCGATTGGAACGCGCGTTGCGCCAAAGAGCACGACAACCTCTTCGCCCAAGCCAGCCAGTTGCTCACCGACATCGAGGACTTCCTCGCCAAGCACACCCGCGCCCATCCCATCTACGAAGGCGAACGTCTCATTGGCCTCGCCGCGGAATCCGACGACGAGATGGACGCCATCGTCGAATTCCTCGCCCGCGAATGCAAACGCGTGCCCGGCTTCCAGTTCATGCGCAACACCATCTACGTACGCTTCTGTCACGAAGCCTACAGCAAAGGCACCGCGCTCGGCGAGCTGGCCCGGCTCACCGGCATCTCGCGCGACGAGATCTTCGCCGCCGGCGATCACTACAATGATCTCCCCATGCTCGATGGTCGCCACGCCAAGTGGGTGACCTGCCCCGGCAACGCCGTCGAAGCGGTGAAAAAGACCGTCAGCCAGGCCGGCGGCTACGTCGCCAATGGCGTCTGCAGCGGAGGCATCGTCGAAGCGCTGCGCCATTTCCGGGCTGGAGAGTAAGCCGATGCCGCTGAGGTTGGGAAAACGAACCTCAATCTGTCTCTCGTGACCAGGTTTTCTGAGATTCGGAGTTCCTTAATCTGGACTCTCCTCGCGTTGGCATACTCCGTGGCGATCGGATTGATTCCTTATCTGGAGGGGCGGTTGAATACGACGTGGATCATTCCGCCTCTGTTTCCGACCGTTTCGCTACCGTGGCTTTTGTTGTTCGTGGCTTGCGCCGTTTTGTTTTTACACACCGCGCGCTCACTTTTTTCCAAACGTCACCGAGCTGCTGTTGCCTTTCTTTTCTTCCTGAGTCTCCTCTTTTTGCGGGCCAGTTGGACCGTTCACCCTGACCGTGTGTTTCGATGGGGATTTAGCGATTACGCGAGGACAGTCCTGACCGCTGACGAGTGGCGGGAAATATCCCGGATGGCGCAGGAAAATCTCAGGCCGCAGATCCCGATTCGTTTTCCGCCCTACGGCGTGGGGGGCACTGCTGAAGAACAGTTGCTCTGGTCGAAGTTCACGGCCACCACACAAATTCAAAAACTCGACGACAGTTTCAGAATAGTCGTATCTCCCGGGGAGACCTGTATCACTTGGGGAGGACCACTCGTCGGACACAGAAGCATCGTCATCTTCACCCACCAAGGCGACCAGTTACGGGAAGCGCCGGGCGATCAACTTATCGCGCAGGATATTTTCACGTCGGTGAGTTCAGATTGAGCCGGACAAAGAGAGAGCTTGCTTTAGTTTTGGCTCTTCGCTGTTTGGAATGGGTGCCAACGGCTTGGCGTTTGCCCCGCGGTGAAATTATGGCAGTGAGCGCGAAGCGCCCCAACCATCTTTGTCATCCTGAGCGGAGCGGGGAAGCATGGGCGGAGTCGAAGGACCTCCGACTTCCGCGGGTTTTTGTGCGGAGCGTCGGCAAGCTCTCGAAGAGAAAACGTCTTCTCCGGTGAAGCGCGTGAAGAGAAGGATATTGAGCGTCCCCCTTCTTAGTTTTTTTTGCGTCCCACCGCAGCGTTGATCTGCGTCGAACGCATCGACTTCCTCGAACGAGCGCATAGCCTCCGTTCCGCTGCCGATGAAGACTCCACGCCTTTCGCTCTCGAGGAAGAGCCTCGTCTATCCAATCCGCACGACTATCGCCGCCGTGCTGGCCTTGCTCGTCGCGCGCACCTTGGGCTTTCGCGAAATCTATTGGGCGCCAATTTCCGCGGTGATCGTTGTGCAGTCGGACTTCGGTTCCTCTCTGCTCATGTCCTGGCATCGCCTGGCCGGCACCGCCCTGGGCGTTTCCGTTGGCGCCCTGTTTGCCGAATTCCTTGGCCGGAGCGCTCTCGTTTTCGGCTGCGGCGTCCTGGGCGTTGGCGTGTTATCCGCGGTCCTGCGCCTCGATCGCCCGGCCAATCGTTTCGCCGCGATCGCGTTCACGATTGTCTTGCTCGTCCCCTACGCCAAGCCGCCCTGGGTGGTCGCCCTCCACCGCTTCATCGAGGTCTCCGCCGGCATTCTCGCCGGCTTGGTCCTCACCGCGGTCTGGCCCGAGCCGCGGACGAAGAATGCCTGAGAGTAGATGTGTGGCGCCGCTGCCTGGACAAAGATGTCGAGTTTTTCTCGCGTCCATGCTGCTTTAATAAGCCGTTAAGTCCATGAAACTGCTGCCCAACCAAGTCGATGAATCATGTCTTTTGCGTTTGGGCGAAGAGGCGGTATCACTGCTTGAAAGAGGTGATTTTCAGACACTGGCTGATCGGTTTGGTTACGCTCTGGCATTTGGAAATGATCCGGCTGTCGTCATCGAAGAAGAACTGCGCTCCTGCATCGCCGAGTTCCGGGTTTTACCAGAACGGCAGTTCGTCGTTTCACCCTGCATCGAGGTGAAATATTTTCAGCGGAATAACGCTGGTCTGTTTGCCGTGATTGAGTGTGTTTTTATGGGCGCAGAAGGCTGCCCCATCCTTGCCGAATTGATCGTCACCTCGTCTGGAGAAGATAAGTATGTTTCTCTCGAGCAGGTCAGCCTGGCCTCTGCTCCGGTCGGTGACGTGCAAACCTGAGGAGACAATGAAGCCGCTCCTTTTCATCCTATTGTTTTCCGCAGTCTGTTACGCGGAGTCGAGCGTCAAAGAAATGCCCTGGCCCAAACGCGTGTGCGAATTTCCCGACGGTGAGGAATTCAGCTTTGTCTCCGACCGCTACGAAGTCCGTCACCACATTCCGGACGATCCAGCCATCCAATCGGAGGGCGGTTCCGGCGGACCGATTATCGAACTCACCCTTCGCGATCGCCAGAGCGGCTGGCACACCACCTTTACCACTCAAAGCGTTGGCGAAAGGCTTTTGGTTCCCTGGCATGGCCGGCCCCAAATCGAAGTTTGGAGTAGTGGCGGGGGAGGCAATTGGGTGCGGGAGTTATATCGCTATGTCGACGGCGAATACCGCAGCGTTCGCATCGACGACTTCGAGCACGTACCTCACCACCATAACCAGAAGGCTCTCAAGGCTACACTACCGCACGGGTTCCATGGAAGAGGGTATCCCGAGGGTGATCCCGCGCTTTACTTTATCGAGGCTCGGCTGCCGACTCCTTGAAGCTTAACTCCGTGCCACGTGTGAACCATTATGACCGATAGTGAATCACCCTCGGGACGCTTTCGCATCGCCATCTCCGCTTGGGAGGCGCGCATGTCGCTTTGGATCGAGACACCGACCGTGTTGGACAAGACGACGGGGGAGACGCTGCTGTCCTTCAAGGATGGGAACTGGTCGTTGGATGCGGCCCGCTGGCTGAGCGATTCAATCGTGGAACTTACGCTGCGCAAATATCCGGGAAATCACCTGCCGGTGAATATCATCGCCACCCTGGATTGTGCGAATCGAACCGCGCGGATCGGAGAGAAGGAGGTCCAGTTCCTGGCCGAGGTGGAGTCTGCCTTGGATAACGCCCTGACGTGGCGAACGGTGACTCCGCCGCCGCGGGCGGCCCGGAGTGGGTTTGCCTCGGCGGTGCGTCGCTTTTTCTTCGGAAAGTGAAGCGGCGAGACCGCTTCCGCTTGAATCGACATTCAAACCCGGGGAACAAGGTGCATCGCTCCGCGATAGGAAGAACTGCCGGCCCGCTCCCCGGACCCCTGCCGCACTTTCATACAAGTCACAGTTTCATTCAATTGCAGCTTAATCGTTCATTCCCTTCCCATCGAGAATTTGCGGGATACATTTCTCGATCCGGGCAGTTCGGGTGGCAGATTGTTTGGCGCCGGAAAAATGGATGAGGTAGGCACGCTGGCGTCCGGCGGTGAGGGACTGAAAAGCTTTTTTGAAAGCGGGTTGTTCGTCGAACCTGGCTTGTAACTCTTCCGGGATGGCGAATTCCGTGATCTTTTTGTAAGTGACTTCCAGGCCCGCTTTTTCCGCGGCGATGGCCTCCTGGAGGTAGGCTTTCAAGGTGGGCGCCAGCTTGGTGATTTGCCCGAGATCGGTGAATCGAATTTGCCGCGCGGCCTGGGTATTCTCGCCGGCTTTGACGAGGATGCCTTTGGGATCCTTGAGCAAGGCGCCTTTGCCAAGGAGCAGCGAACAGTATTCCTTGAAGCCGATGATGAGGACGATGTTCTTCCCCTCGAATGTGTAGCAGGGTTTGCCCCACTTGAGTTCCTCGGTGAGCGGACAACTGAGCACGATGGCGCGCAGTTTTTCCATTTCCTCCTGCCACCGTTTGGCGCTTTTGAAATAGCGATCGGCCTTCGGATTGGTGCTGCTCTTGGTCATGGGATGGAATAGGGAGTGGCGGGTGGTATCGGACCGTCAATGATGCGCCGTATCATTTTGCCGACCAGGGCACACGCCCAAATTCGTCGGCAAATCCGCGTGAAGTTTTCGGAACATCCGACTGGGAAGACAGAACATCCAACATCCAATGAACCTTCGGGGCGGAAGCGCGGGAGAACTGTCGAAGTCCGAACCGCGGGTATCCACTATCCACTCTCCACTCTCAACTCATCACGCCCTCAGTGTGGGATCACTGACCTAGGCTACATGACAACGCCGCTTGTCGACGACCAACCTTTCGGCGTAAGACGATCCATTCCCCAAATGAAGCAGCGACTCCTCCAGCAAGTCGGCCGCAGTGCGCGGCTCCGTGTCCTGAATGAACTCAAGCGGACCCAGGGTCTGTGCGTGGCCGATCTCGCGGAGCGCATCGGCATGAGCTACATGGGGGCAAAGGGCATCTGTCTCGATCTGGAGAAGCGCGGGTTGCTGGATACCTGGCGGCAGCCGCAGAAGATCGGCCGGCCGCATCTGCTCTACCGCCTCACTCAGCGGGCCCAGGATCTCTTTCCCACGGAGAGCAACAGCCTGACGATCGATACCCTGGAGGCGGCGCGGAAACTCTACGGGCCAACCGCGCCGGACAAGCTCCTGTTGCTGGTATTCCAGAAAAAAGCGGAGGAATATCTGTCAAAATTGAAAGGCGAGACGCCGGCGGAGCGGGCGAAGTGGCTGGCGCGGTTGCGAGATTATGATGGTTATATGTCGGAATGTGAGACGGATGAACAGGGGGTGGTGCGTATTGTGGAACATCACTCGCCGATCCTCGATATTCTACGTAAATTCCCTCTGGTTGCTAAACTGGAAGGTGATATGTTTCAACGCCTCGTTGGAACGCTTGTGGAACGGGCAGAAACCAGCGTTTCGGGTCTCTATAGTGCCACCTTTCGCCTGCTGTAAATCCCAGTAATTCCCCTGAGCGATGGGCACTTTCCTTGCTTCTCTCATTCGGTATGCAACCGCGCTGGCAGCCTGACCAACACGGAACCCCGATTGTCCCTAAACTGCAGGGAGGCCGGAGTTCCGGCGCCGTCGCGCGCGAATTTATCCAGGAACCGCTGCCGGATCTGGAGCAGCAGCTGGCCGCGGAGCTCGAGGGTGTTTCGTGGGCCGTGGTGGCGTTTACCTTGGAAGATACGGTGTGGTGCGACTGGATTTATCGCAATCTCAACGGCTATCCGCTGCCGGTGGCGCTGGTCGACCGCGTGACTGCGCACGGATTTCCGCGGCCGGATTGCCTTTCGATTTTCCCGGATCGCCGTGATCCGAATTATGCGGACCACTTGCCGCACGCTCTCGAGGAGAGCTCGTATCTCGTGGTGGTGTGCTCGCCGGATTCGGCGAATTCCGAGGCGGTGGATGAGCAGATTCGCGCTTTCAAAAAGGCCGGTGGCGAAGAGCGCGTGCTCGCGTTGGTGGTGGATGGTCCGCCGGATGCGCGGCTCGGCGAACATCGTCGGGCGGCGAAGTGCGAATGGCTGCCGACGTGGTTGCGCTGGCGGCTGGAAGAAAACGGTTTTCGTGCGGCGGATCGCTGGGAGCCGCGGGTCATCGATGCCCGGCGCGGCTATCGCAGCCTCAAGCAGGTACGTGATTGTCTGCTCGCCGCGCTCATCGATGCGGATGTCGAAGAACTGGATCGGCTCGGCGCCTGCACGCGAAATGTCGAGGCGCTGACGCAGCCCGCGATCCCGGCCGTCAATACCGTGACGCCCAAGGTGCCGGTGCCTTCCTCCGTGGAAAAAAAGGAGGCGGTGATGGCACCGACCGCGGTGCCCGCTATCTCCGCAGCGCCCGCTGCAGCTCCGACTCCTTTGCCGATGTCGGCGGCCTCTCGCCGAGGCTCGAAATTCACCATCGGCATGGCGGTGGGGTTGATTATCGTCGCGGTCGTGTTCGGGACACACGTTTTTCGGGAAATCACCGCGGAAGATCCGGCGTCCACGTTGGAGGTGGCTCCGGTGACGGGTGTGATGGCGGGGCGTTCGGCGAAGCCGGCGCCGGTGGAAGAGGCAAAGCCCGGCCCGCAAGTGGTGACGCAGACGTCTGAGACCGTGCAGCCGGTGGAGACGACGTCGATACCTGCCCAGACGGTGGCCGTGGCGTCCGAATCCGCGCCGACGCCTGAGGTGAAACCGACGGTGGAAGCGAAAGAGCCGACGGCGGAGGAAACGACGCCTGGTCCGGCCTTGACGCAGAATACTCAGCCGACGGTGGATGCAGTGCCGGAAGTCAAACCGCCGCCGCCCACGCCGCCGGTTGCGGTGATGAATGTGCGGGAGGCCGCTCCGACCGGAGTGTGGGCTACCTCGAGAATTCAATCGATGGAGTCGCAAACTCCGTCGAAGAGTGCGCCGGAGGAAGTGGTGGCGGTGACGCCTTCGCCCACAGGCATTCCGGCCAGTGTGCCGGCGAATTCTCCGAATAGTTCGGAGTCGGATGCAGTGCTTCTCGACGAAGTCAAGACATTGGAGCGGCGCGGCGACGAGACAATGACGGAGCGGCGCACGGAAGATGCGCTCGACCTCTACCGCACGGCCCTGAGCAGCGCCGAGGAATACGCGGCGCGCAAAGGGGCCAACCCGGCGGCGCGCGACCAGGTGGTGGCGCTCATGCGCAAGCTGGGGACGTTGCAGATGCAGAATTCCTCGACGGCGGAAGCGCGGGCCACGTTCATCCAGGCGCGGAAGTTGTTGTTGCAGATCAAGTCGCAGGGCGGCGGGACCCGCGAGCGGGCCAAGGCGCTGGACGAGATCGAATCGCGGTTGCTTTCGCTGCCGAAGGATTGAGGCGGTAATTACCAAGAGACGCAGAAAGGGAGACGGCGATTCGGGGGCGGTTTCTGTGCGGTTGCCAGACGTGCCGCGGCGATGTAGATAGAGGCCTTCTCCTGGGGCTGAAGGCCTTTTGTGTCTTCTGTGCTTTTTTGTGGGAATTCAGAAGAAAAGAGCTTGCCGATTTGAAGCGGGCCGCTACCTTGCCCGCCCCTATGCCAAGATCAGTCGCACGTCGCAAGACGAAGAAATCCGCCGCCAAGCGCTTCAAGCTGACCGCGTCTGGCAAGATGCTCCGCCGTAAGCCCGGCCTGCGCCACCTCGCCTCGAGCAAGAGCTCGAAGCGCAAGCGCAAGCTCGGCAAGGCCGGTCAGGTCCACGAGACCATGATCGACCGTATCAAGGAGTGTCTGCCTTTCGCGTGATTCCCTGATCTTAATCCTAATCTTAATCTTAATCTTAATCCTTCCCCGCACGGTGTGGGATTAAGATTAAGATTAAGAGCAAGATTAAGAACGAATCACCCAGCCGCACGGCTCCGACAAAACCACAGATCCGGCCACCTGCTCCGCCTCGCGGGGCACTCAGCGAATGAGGTCGGCAGGATCATCCACTAAAAGAACAGTTCGCTGAAAGAAAACAGGAGGCCCGGTGAACCCGGGTTTTTAATCAACTATGGCACGTGCCACTAATGCTCCCGCCAGCCGGGAGCGCCGCAAGAAAGTCGTCGACAAAGCCCGTGGGTATCGCGGACGTCGTTCCAAGCTCTATCGCTACGCGAAAGACGCGATGTACAAGGCCCAATACTGGGCGACTCGCGACCGCAAGACGCGCAAGCGCAACTTCCGCATGCTCTGGCAGCAGCGTATCAACGCCGCCGCCCGCGCTCACGGCCTCACCTACAGCCGTTTCATCGAAGGCCTGAAGGCCGCCGGCATCGAGCTCGACCGCAAGGTCCTGGCCGACATCGCCGTGACCGATGAAGCCGGCTTCAAGGCGATCTTCGACAAGGCCAAGGCCGCGCTCGAAGCAAAGGCGAAGTCTGCGAAGAAAGCCGCCTAAGCGCGAGAATCCAGTTTCACTTTAACCACGGCCTCGGATGCAGCAATGCGTCCGAGGCCGTTTGTTTTTTACTTACTGCAGGCCGCTTGCTGCGACGACTGTGCCGTTCAAACTTCGGGCGCAGCGCTCGTCGGCCCTACGCTGGAGAGGTCGATGGGCAGATTCACCTGGAAGCTGCTGCCCTCGCCGGCGGCGGACCGGAACGTGATCTCACCATCGAGCAGGTGGGCGAGATGCCGCGCAATGACGAGGCCGAGGCCGAGGCCTTGATTCTCGAAAGGCCCTCGGCGATGGAACTCGCTGAAGACAAGCCGGGAGTTGATCTCATCGATGCCGACGCCGGTGTCTTCGACGCGCAAGATCCAGCGACCGGGTTCGTCCCGCGTGGTGCGCACCTGTACGGTTCCGTGATCCGTGTAGAGAATGGCGTTGGAAAGGAGAATGTCCGCAATCTGGCGAAGCTTGGCGCCATCCATTTTGACCGCGGGTAAATCGCCGGCGGCCGTACAATTCAGCTCGAGTCCCTTGTTGCGAGCGGCCGCCAGGTGATCCTGCTGCAAGCGGTCGAGAAACACTGAGAGCTCGATGGGTTCGAGCTTCAATCGCGTTTCACCGGCGAGGATGGCGGAGAATTCCTGCAGGCGGTCCAACAGCCGTTGCAAGCGGCCCGCACTGACGCTCAAATCCGCGGTGATCGACTGGCGACTTTCCACCGCGTCGCCCTCGATCAGCGCTTCTGTCGCGAGCCCCACGGCTTGCAATGCGTTACGCAGCTCATGCGAAACTCCACGCAGCAAGCGCAGGCGGGATTGGGCCACGCTGCGTAGTTGCTCCGTCGCCGCCTGGACCTGCTCGTAGGCGTGGTGCAACTGCCGCGATCGCAACAGGACTTCCGCCTGCTGTTCCTGCATGAATTGCCGCGCCGAGGCGGCCACGATCGTGTCGAAGAAGAGCCGGGACTTTTCCTCGGCTGCTTCTCTCAGCTCCGGCGAGTTGGTTTCCTGACAAAAGGCGCGGATGCGTTTGAGAACGATCTCCCGGACCCGGGCCAGTTCACGCAATACCTCATCGAGCCGGTAACCATTGCGCCACCGTGTCTTGCCGTGTTCTCGACCGGTTTTCTGGGTTTCGGGCGTGTTGACCGCCGCCGGCGCTTGAACGAGGGCGGTGACGAGTTCCGCGAACATTTCCGGGAAATGATCCTGCAACATCGACAGCGTGAGACTGTCGGCAGCCGGGATGCGTTTATCCTCGCGGACGGCGTGGATCCACTCCGTCATTATTTCATAGCGGTCCGCGTCCAACCGGTCGGCGAGTCGGTGACACATTTCCGCGTGAGATGGCGAGTGATCGGACATTTTGGCGGCGTAGGGTTCCGACTCCGAATCGCGGGACAGGCTCTTTTCAGACTGGTCGCAAACCGTTCCAGCAAAAGACTCGAGCTGATTACGTAGAGAGTTTCCGCACGTGAATATTCCGGTCTTTTGGAGGAGCGGAAACTGAGTGGCCGCTTATTGGCCGGTTACGTTGACCCGGAAAAAACTCTGTGGCTGCCCGGCTGGAGGGAAGGGGACAGTGACCGCTTCGATCTCGCTATCCTGGGCGATAACGGTGGGAATGTCAGCGCTATTGCTCCAGGTGGACAGACCGTTGCTGAAAGCGGCAACGTAGGTCAGTCCTACGGTCGCTGCATCCTTGCGTCGGCCAAATAGCGCAAAGTAATGCACGCCATCCGGGCTGTAGAGTGTCGGGACCCCATGCGCGACGAGTGTGCCGTTGCTGACCTGGATCGGGCCAACGACCGCGTTGGAACCAGTGGACGTCGCAAAAGCCCATTTTTGGAGGTTTTTCAAGCCGCTATTGTTGAAGTCACCCATGGGATCCAGGGCGGCACCGCTGAGGCCAAGATTGGTGGCCCAATCCTGATAAGGTGTCCGGCGAGTTACGGCGACGGAGTAGGTCTTCGTCGTGAGTCCGTCCTGCGCGGTGACGAGTGTGGTGATGGTGTTGTTCCCAATGGTCAACGAGATGGGATTACTCGGGCTGCCAGAAGCTACGGTTGTGCCATTGACCTTCACCGTCGACGCGACGTCGCCCACTGTGGGAGTCAGGCTGATCTGCAGCGTGGAGTTGGATACGCTCGCGGTGTAACTCGTAGTGCTGCTGGAGAACGCTGGGCTGAGCGTCCCACTACTCGGGCTGAGGTTGGATAGAGTGGCGTTGCTGCTCAACGTGGTAAACGTGAGGTCGTTGCCATTGGTCGTGCCATAGCTATTCAAGCCTTTCACCCGGAAATGGTAAGTGGTGCCCGGCGTCAATCCGGTCATAGATGCGGTCACGGGAGTTGCGCTCAAGCCGCTGGCGCTCGCAGGCGTGCCCGTGATCGTGGCGCCGTACGCGGCGGTCGGGCCGTAGTCAAACGAGACCGTCGATAAGGTGCCGTTAGCGTTGACGCTTCCGTTCAACGTTACACTCGTGGCGGTTATGGCAGACGCTGCCAAAGTGGTGCTACCAGGCGGACTGCCCAGCACGTCAAAAGCATTGCTGTCGCCGGTGTGTCCCGACCCATCATTCGCACGAAGCACCGTATGAACGGCGGTTTGTGGGATGCTGATATTGCCCGTCCAAACTCCATTTACAAAGCTTCCGGTCGTACTGGGGGAGACTGCGGTCGCACCGGAAGACCCTCCAATCCCGAGTTGGACGTTCGGCACTCCAGTGGTCGAACTCGGCGCCGGAGTCGTTCCCGACCAGGTGAGCGGATCGGGATTGCCCGAACCTTGGTACCAGTAGCCATTCCGTGTGCTGGTGGTGGCATTGCAAACCCCAAAACCCGCGGTGGTTGTCGCATTGTGACTGAAATCAATCAACAGATTGCTGACACCGTCGTAGGCGAAAGGCGTCGTGAATACGAAAGTGTACCAACCCGCGGACGAAATAGTCGGGCTGCCTTGATAAACCGTTGTCCAGCCCGTTCCATCCCAGGACGCCCCAGTTGAAGGGAGTGTAGAGAGTCCGGTATGCTTCATCCGAATCGTAAAGTTAGCCATGAGGCCAGGCGGCGTCGATACGCTGAGCGCGAGTGAATTGATCGTGCCGGCTGCGCCCAGTTCCGACTGCAGATAGATGATCTCGTCGCGGCTTTGCAGGAAATTTCCAGTGAGCGGAAGCACATACTGCCCCGTGCCGCTTCCGATCGTGCGTACTTCCGCTGGGGTGCCTACCAGGGAAAGGGCGGTCGTGCCGGCGAAACTGGTCACCGTGTTGTTCCCTGCATCCTGCGCCGTGATCGTGGCGTTGAAGGGAATGTTTACCGAGCGCGAAGCGGGTTGCGTGTTCCAGGCAAAGTGGTGCACGGCGCCGACACCCACGGTGAAAGCGTTGCTCGATCCACTATGGCCCGCTCCATCATTGGCGGTGAGCACGACATTGCTGTCGAATGTATTGACGGTCACGTTTCCCGTCCACACCCCGGCGGCGAAGTTGCCGGTTGTGGTGGGAGTAATGGAATCCGCACCACCAGTTCCGCTGGCGGCGAAAGCCGCGGTGCCGGAGTAGGCGGTCGCCGTCCTTCCACTGATCGTTTGCGCAGTAATGGTCACACTGAAAGGCGCGCCGCGTACTTGGGAAGCCGCGACTGTGGAGAACGTGAAATGATCGAGGTCGTTGTCCAGGACGGTGGTTGTGCCGGTGCCGTTCGTAAAACCGGTCGCGCTGGCCGTGACGGTGACAACCGCATCGCCATCGGTGGCCGAGTTATCCGGCGCGGTCATCGTAAAATAGCCCGAGGTCGAACCGGCGGAAATCGTCACCGTGGCGGGAACCGTCAGGCGCGAGGGGTTGCTGGAAGACAGTGAAACCGTCAGGGCGGTGGTCAGCGTCCCGGAAAGATAAACATAGCCATAGGTACTCCCGCCTTCGGTAACCTGGCTGCCGATGGAAAGGACGAGATTTGTATTCTCATCGTCCAGAATGTTAACGGTCGCCGAGCCGTCATTCCAGTTGTTCACGTGCGCCGTAATCGTAGCGGGGTGCGTGCCATTGATTTTCGTGTCGTTCACGATGGTCATCGTGAAGTTCACCGAAGTCTGACCAGCCGGGATGGTGACCGTGGCTGGAACTTGGAGCGCCGTGGTATCGCTGGAGGAAAGCGCCACCGTAATGTTTGCCGCCGGTACCGCACTGAGTGTGACGGTCCCCGTAGCGGTTCCTGCCGTTTCGCTGACGGATGCAGGAGCTGTCACGGCGAGCGTCGCTGTTTCGTTATCGTTCACCGTGATCGTGGCATACTTGCCGAGGACCTGGCCGCCCGAACTGCTTGCCGAAATTACGACGTTTTCGGAGCCGTTCAGCAATGCGTCGTCCAGAATGGTGAGATTGAAGGTAGCTGAAAGCTGGCCGGCAGGGATGGTCACCGTTGCGGGAACCGAGACCCGAGCCGGATCGCTGCTGAACACGGTGAGAATGGTGTCGGTCGCAAGGGTACGCGATAGCGCGACGGTGCCCGTAAGCGTGCCGGCCCCCTCTGTCGCCGAGGCGGGAATCGCCAAAGCGAGCGCCACCATATTGTCGGGGTAAAACGTTCGCAAAATGCCATCGCTTCCGGCGAGGTAGAGGATGCCATTTGCCAGGCTGGCCAGACCGCCGTTGCCGATGGTCTGGGTCAACGCATGCGTTTGTAGATTGAAAATGTAAGTGGCACTCGAGGAGGTCACGATCAGCGAGTCATTCGTGACGATTGGCTGGCCGATCAGGCTGCTTCCGCCCGTAACGTAGGTTCCGACGGAAGCGCCGGTCTGTCCGTCATAGGCGATCACGGCGCCCGAACTGATGGCATACACAATCCCGTTGGCGGCGGCTGGCGATCCATTGAACGTGCCCGGCACGCTCCAGGGGGAGGTGTGCGCGGCGAGGTCAACGGCGTAGAATTTCGCACTCCCGATGACATAGGCTCGGCCTTGATCAATCACTGGAGAGCCGGCCGTACCGAGGTCCAAACTCAAAGACCATAGGATCGACCCTGTTACCGGGTCATGAGCCCGGAAGCTTCCACCCACCCATGTGTAAATCGTACCATTGTAATAAGCAGGCGTCCATTGGTCATATTGCCCAATGGTTGAGTTAAAGAATCGCTGGCTACCGTCGGCGGTGTTGAATCCGTAAAGTCCGCCATAAGTTCCACCGTCCACCCACACACCGTCACCCACCACAGTGGGCGCAAAGTAACGCTCCCATTGGGCTGTGATAGCGCTCGACCACAGCGGGGTCCCATTTGCATCCCCGAAACACCATAGCTTCGAGTCGCCATAAGAAACTGTGCTATTCCCCTTTTCAACATAGACTTTGCCGGCATTCGCCGTCGGTGGATTTACCGAGTAGGATGGGACGAACGGATAACGCCAGATTTCACTTCCTGTCGAGGCGTCCAGGGCGCTGACATAGGAATCGCCGAAATAGGTGTAGGGCGTAACGAAAGCCTTTCCCCGACTGATAGCGACCTGGTTTAATCCCCCAGTGCTCGTCGGGTAAGTCACCGTCCAGCCCGCGTGATAGGGAAAAGTGTTGCCGGAGATTGGCTGGTATCCCGTGTGGGCGGGACCATTGCCAAAGGTGGGCCAATTCGCCGGATAGTCATAATCGTTGCCGATCACGTCGAAGGCGTTGCTCTGTCCGGTGGCGCCGCCGGGGCCCGTCGCGGTGACGATCACCCCCGAGGCGATGCTCGACATGTTGATCGTCCCCGTCCAAATTCCGTTCACGAAGGCGCCTGACGCCGCGGGTGTGACGCTCGAGCTGCCGTTTGCCGTCAGAGCCACGGTGCCGGTAAATCCGGTGACGACTGCGTTGGACGCATTGCGCGCGGTGATAGTGATGCTGAAGCCGCTATTCTTCGTTTGCGGCGATGCGATCGTGGCGAAGGAAAAATGATCCACTTCGTTATCCAGCACCTTGGTGATCGCGCTGCCCCCACTGAATCCGGATGCTCCAGCCGTGATTGTCACGTTGGCGTCCCCGTCGGGCTGGGAGTTGTCCGGCGCGGTCAGCGCGAAAGTCGCCGTGGTCGAGCCCGCCGGAATCGTAATATTAGCCGGGACGGTCAGGCGCGATGTGGTATCGGACGTCAGGGAGACCGTCAGTGCGGCAGGTAGTGTGCCGGAGATGGAAACCGTGCCTGTGCCCGTCGCGCCTTCTGCCACCGTAGTAGGAAGCGAGATGGCCAGGTTCGTATTCTCGTTATCCGCGATATTGATTGTTCCACTGACATCGCTCCATCCGGCGATATGCGCGGTGATGGTCGCCGCATGCGTGCCGTTGATCTTGTGATCATCGACGATGGTGAGCGGGAAAGTGACGGTGGTCTGGCCAGCGGGAATGGTAACGGTTGCCGGCACCTGCGCCGCAGTCGTATCGCTGCTGGAAAGGCTCACCACGAGATTGCTCGCCGCTGTGGCCGAAACCGAAACCCTTCCCGTCACCGGGGCGTCGCCTTCTGTGGCTGTCGGCGGGATGGAAATCGCCAGCATTCCTACGACATCGAAGGGATTGCTGTCTCCGGTATGCCCGGATCCATCGTCGGCCCGCAGTTTCATCTGGCTGGCCGCTTGTTGTACCGTCACATTCCCGGTCCACGTTCCCGACACAAACGCGGAAGCCTGGGTCGGATTGATATTGACCGAAGCGGGCAGTGAGCTTTGTGCCCACCCCACGGCATTGGAGACGATGTGATCCATGCCGGTGCCGATCGTGTAATAGTCTGTGCCGATGAGCACCACATGGCCTGCTCCCACGTCGCGGTGCAGCACTGCGGGCGCGCCCGAGCTCGCGTCTTGCAGATCGACGATGCCATTCGTGCTCGTGTAGTAAGAAATGTAGCTCCCGGTAAATGGGGTCGAGACGCCCGCGTTGAGAACGGTGCTACTGGCTTTCGTCAGAGACGCGGAAGAAAGCATGGTGCCCTTGGTCGCGTTGAGCAATCCGGCACTGGTCAGGATCTCATGTTCGTTCAATTGCCAGGAGCAGACGATGACGATGCCTCCCTGGTTGACGAAATTGGAGATGGTGGACGCCCAGCTCGTAGCCAGGTTGGAGAGCTGGGTCGTGGTTGCATTTTCCTGCTCCACGACGAGGAACACCTGTTTCCCCGCCAGCTGTGTTGCCAGAGTCGCGGGATCTGTGGTCGTGGTCGCTGTTTCCACGTAGTTTTGGAAATAGGTCGAGATGGCTTGTTTGGTGTGGTTATACTCGCCGGTGGCAGTCGTATCGGCGTAGCCGGTAAACGTGAGCACCTGAATGGTGCTGTTGGTGCCTCCGGACGTCACTCCACCGAGGCCCGCGTTTCCGTTGAAGCTGGTCACGATGTTATTCGCCGCGTCCCTCGCCGTGATCGTTGCGCTGAAGGGTGTGTTGACCAGTTGCGGACTGGCGACTGTGTTCCAGGCAAAGTGATGCAAAGCTCCTATGCCCACATTGAATGCGTTGCTGCTCCCCGTGTGTCCTGCGCCATCGTTCGCGGTCAGCACCACATTGCTATCGAAGCTGTTCACCGACACGTTGCCCGTCCAAACGCCCGCCGTGAATCCGGTCGTCGTTGTGGGGGTGATCGCGTCTGCCCCCCCGGTTCCCGCGGCCGAGAGGGCGACGGTGCCGGTGTAGGTGGGCACGGTGACGTCATTCACATCCTTCGCTGTAATGGTGACGCTGATGGCTCCGCCGCGAACCTGCGACGCGCCGATGGCGCTAATCACGAAGTGATGAGCGTCATCGTCGAGCACATTGGTCGTGCTGTTGCCGTTGGTGAAGCCGGATGCGCCGGCGGTGATCGTCACAGTGGCCGATCCATCCGTCAACGAGTTGTCCGGTGCTGTTAATGCGAACGTGGCGGAAGTCGAACCCGCTGGAATCGTGACGCCGGCGGGAACCGTCAGACGCGATGTGGTGTTGGAGGAGAGTGACACCGACAGCGCTGTGGGCAGCGTGCCAGAAATGGAGACTGTGCCCGTGCCCGTGCCCCCCTCCACGACAGAAACCGGCAGGGTCAGCGCAAGATTCGTGCTCTCATTGTCCTGCACCGCGATGGTTGCATTCCCATCCGTCCAATTTGCCACGTGAGCCGTGATGGTCGCGGAATGGGTGCCGTTGATCTTGTTGTCGTCCAGGACGGTGATCGTGAAATTTGCGGAGAGCTGGCCAGCCGGAATTGTCGCAATGGTAGGAACCTGGATTGCCGTCGTGTCAGTCGAAGTCAGCGACACGGCGATGTCATTCGCAGGGGCGACGGCCACGCTAACCGCCCCTTGCACGCTGCCCGCACTTTCCGAGACCGAGGTGGGAGCGGTGATCGTGAGGGTTGCAGTTTCGTTGTCCTGGACGGCAATCGTTCTCGCCGCCGAGGCGAAGGTCGGCGCTGTGGCGGTGATCGTGGCCGTTTGAGTTCCATCGAGCACGGCATTATCCACGATAGTGACATTGAAGGTCGCACTCGTCTGCCCTGCCGGTACTGTGACTGTGGCGGGCACCGTCACTTTTCCGGTGTTGCTTGAGGATAGCGATACGTTGACGGCTGAAGTCTGGGCTGGCGACAAGCTCACCGCTCCCTGTCCGACGAGGACACCATCGCCTTCAGTGGCGGAGACCGGAAGAGTCAGCCCCAGTTGCGCTGTAGAGTAAGTGCTGAAGTCGCTGGCCAAATAATCTGAGGGGGTGCCCAGACCTTGCGAAAGTCCAATCAAACCATCTTGGGCGGCTATCCCGAGGCAAGTAATCTGGATGCGGCCATCGAAGAACATTTCGATCTGGAAGCTGTTGGAATCCGAGGGCGAGATTTCCGACACGTTCTGCCATGTGACGGAAATGCGGTCGCTCGTCTGTTTCCAAGTCACCTGTCCGGTGGAAGGTAGGAGATCATCGAACAGCGCGGAGATGCGTGGCCGGTTGAAATGCGAGGCGAGTGATTCGGTATAACTGGAGTCGCCCGACCCGAAGGTCACGTATCCATTACTGCCGACGTAAAACGTGGTGTAACTCGTCCCGTAGAGTTTCACACTGACACCGCCGGCGGGAGTTACCTGCACAAACGTGTCGTCGCTCATGGGCAGCGACGTCCCGCCGGTCGGGTCGGTTGGAAAGCTGGTCGCCGCCGTGCGCGCCACTGAGTAAAAGTTATTCGACCCATTGGGCGTGAAGAGCCAGCTCTGATTTCTGGTGTCATTGCCGGAGGAGAAAAGCTCGGTAAAATAATCCCGCTGGCCGGTTCGCAGGGTGACGCCGCGTGTTTGCACCGCACTCGTGGTCACGTCGGTAAAACTGATCGTGTCACTGTAGGTGCCGTCTGCCAGGCCATTTGCCGTTGCGTTGATCGTGGCGACCACTTGCACCGAGGCTCCGCTGGCGAGTGTGCCACCCGCGATGGAAAGGGTGAGCCATGATTGTGTTTTGCTGGCGTTCCAAGTGATGGCGCCGCTGGAAGAATTGGTCAGCGTATAGATCTGGGACCCGGGAGCGAACGGCCCGCCATTGGGACCGACGGAAGTGAAGGAACTTGCGGGCGATATGCTGAGGCTATCCGGAATGTCAAAAGCCTCGGTTACGCCGGTGGTGGTCGAACTCGCAGGCACGGTTGCGCTCCCGCCCATGCCGCGCTTGGCAAATGCGGTCCAGAGCACGTTTTTGTTGGCTCCGCCATTGTCCACCAGATCCGCCTGAATAATGGCATCGCGTGCTTGCAGGAAGGTCGGATTCGCCGGCGAGAGCTTCATCCCATCGGTCACCAATTGCAGGACCATCTGGTTGCCGGCAGCGGCGCCCAGCTTGTTGATCAATCCAGCACGCACATCCCAAAGGGTCACGCACCAGACCTCGCCCTGGTTATGCACTTCCGATGAGTTGACGTTCGGTGGGCTGAAAATCGGGCTGCACGGAATTCCCGTGTGCGCGCTGGCCTTGGTGGGATCGATGTCCTTCAACGTCAACGGATTCTTGGTCATGTCCGTGCAGTATGGATACCGCCGGATGCCGTAATAATAATTCTGGGTCAGTCCGCTGAGTTGGTAGGATGCATACGCGCCGGCGGCGTAGGTGCCATTCACATCGTCTGCAGGCTGGCTGAGCAGGCAGAGGGCATAGAAATCCGACCAGCCTTCGCCCATGCCTTCGGTCTGCAGCTGGCTGATACCAACACCGCCGCCGACCAATCGGTTGCTGAGCCCGTGCGTATGCTCGTGGAAAACCACCTCCATATCCAGGTCCCCGTCGCGATGCGGGCTCGGTCCCGTGAAAATATACATCTGCATGCGCCCGGGCGAACCATCTGCGGGAGTGGAGAAGTTAGCGTTGTTTGTGCCGCTGCCGTCCTGGGCATCCGCCAGCACCGCGTCATTGCCGAGCCCACCCTTGCCGAAATTGTTTTGCTGAAAGTTGCCTGCGCTTTCGGTGAAGCCGAGTTCGTAGAGTTTGTCGTGATAGTAATTGCAGGCGTAAAAGAGCGACGTAAGGATCGCGTTCTGGTAAGTGGTCGGATCCTGGGTGAGATCGAGGGTAAAATCGAAATTGCGCGTGGCTGAGGTGGCGTGTGTCCCGGTCCCGTAGGTCGGATTGGTATTTCCGGTGTCCAGGTGTGCGTCGACGTTGTTGCCGTAGGTGGCGGTGCCGCCATCGTCGATCCAACCGTTGGGGGACGCGGTGTTGTCCAGTGCCGGGGTGGTAATCAGGTTGCGGGTGGCAGCAGCGGGCTGCGCGCTGCCGGGCGTGCTCAAGCCGGGCGACATCGGCGTGGGGCTATCGAACGGCTGCAGCGAAGTGGAGTCAGCGTAGACTCGATAGCTGGCATTACTGATGTCGGCAGTCAGCGACCGGCGCAGCAGCACCTCGCCCGTCTGAGCGTCCACCAGCACCTGGTACATTTCCTTCCCCGCCGTGCTCATGAGTGTTACGTCCCAACTCAACCGCGCTGTTGCCGTATCCATCGGTAGCCAGGAAAGCTTGGCCACTACATCCGATAAACCGGGCGCGGCAAGGCTTTGCTTTTTCTCTGCGCCAGTGGGTAGTGGAGCCGAACCCGTTTGCTGCGGCGCAATTGGAACACCGATGTTCGCCGCGGCTCGCGACACGGCGGCGGGCGCATCGATTGGCGGTTGAGCCACCAAAGCCGCACGCTGCTCAGCCGTCATTTGTGTGGCGGCTGCCGCATCTGACATGAAGGAACTGCCGGCCGCGATAATCGCGCCATCCTGCGTGAGGTTGGCTTTGAAAACCGTGTTGTAGAGCGGGATTCCGTCGACTTGCTGCTGCCAAACGACTGTCCGCATACCGTTGCGCGCCGTCACGTCATCGCGAGTCACCTTGCTGGCCGTCAGCGCCGTGGCATCGTGGCCAAAGAGGGCCGCATTTTCATTAACGAATTGATGGAGGCTGGCAAAGCCATCGCCGCCGGGCGCAGCCGGGGAAGTGAGGAATCCTCCCACACTGACAATGGAACTGGGGGCGCCGGTGATGGGGTCAAACTGAACGTCGGCCTGCGGCAATCGGCTGCGCATGAAGGCCAACGCCTCGGTGCGTGCAGGTCCAGGCTCCGCGGCGGTCGCTTTCTGACGGGAAAAATAGGGTAGGCGGCCTGGCGTGGGTGACGGAAGGCTCTGCGCTGCAGGTGCTGACTTTATGGAGGCGGGAGAAGCGGATGGGGCGTCTGTCCCTCGAGGCGTGGGCGGTATGGCGTCAGCGACATTGGTGAATTCCGGCCGTGACGGCGGGCTGGCGTCGGCTCTATCCGGGGAGCGGTCGTTACTGTTTCCACTGTCTCGGCGGGGCCAAAAAATGCCGCTGAGGACGAGACCCAATACCAATAGCGCCACGCCGAGGGGCAGCCACGCTCTCAAGAATCCGCGGGAAAACATCGCGGAACTGCAGCAATTTTACGTAAAATGCGCAATTCGAAATTCAACGCCCCGTGCGAATTCTTAGGCGATGCTATGGCGCTGGACTTACCGGGCCAAATCCGGCAGCGCATTTGGCGGGCGCCCCGCCGTAAGTGGTGGTCTTTTCCTCCGTGGATTCGACGCAGACTTGCACCTCGCCCGGCACTCTGCATTCTCTCCTTCCCGCTTTTCTAGATTTCCCATCTCCCATCTCCCATCTCCAATCCCCGATAATGGACCAGCAACTCGAACAACTCCGCACTGAAGCTCTCGCCGCCATCGCCGGCGCGGCGGATGAAACCGCCGTGGAGCAGGCGCGCATCAAGTATCTTGGCCAGGCGGGTGCCCTCACCGTCGTGAGCAAGGGCATGAAGGATGTTTCCAAGGAGGACAAGCCGCGCATTGGCAAACTCCTGAATGACGTGCGCACGGCCGTGACCGCGGCGCTCGACGAGCGGAAGGCCGCGCTGCTGGCCAGTGCCGATGCCGCCGCTTTTGCCGGCGTGGACGTGACGCTGCCCGGGACCGCGTCGCGCCTCGGTTCATTGCACCCCATCACGCAGCTTCAGGATCGGGCCATCCAGATTTTCCGCCGCATGGGTTTCGCACTGGCGGATGGGCCGGACATCGAGACCGAGTGGCATTGTTTCGACGCGCTGAATACGCCCAAGGACCACCCGGCGCGCAACGAGCAGGATACTTTCTACATGCCGGATGGCCGCCTGCTGCGCACGCACACCAGCACCATCCAGATTCGCACCATGGAAAGCAGCGCGCCGCCCATCCGCATCATCGCGCCCGGCGCCGCCTATCGCCGCGACGAAGTGGACGCCACGCACCTCGCGCAGTTCAACCAGATGGAAGGCCTCTATGTGGCCGAAGGCGTAAGCGTGGCCGATCTCAAGGGCACGCTGGAGTTCTTTTTCCGCGAGCTCTTCGGCAGCGATGCGCAGTTCCGCTTCCGCCCGCATTTCTTCCCGTTCACCGAGCCGAGCTTCGAGGTGGATATCAAAGCCACCGCGCTCGGCGCGGCCGACAAATGGCTGGAGATCGCCGGCTGTGGCATGGTCGATCCGGCCGTGTTCGAGTCGATCAACAGCAAGCGCGGCGACACCGCCTACGACCCGGAAAAATACACCGGCTTCGCCTTCGGCTTCGGCCTCGACCGCCTGGCGATGATCATGTCCGGCACGCCCGATATCCGCTACTTCACGCAGAACGACCAGCGCTTCCTCGCGCAGTTCTGAAGGTTACCCCAGCGTCTTTTTGAAAAACGCCACCGTGCGCGACCAGGCGAGCTTGGCTGCGGCTTCGTCGTAGCGCGGGGTGGTGTCGTTGTGGAAGCCGTGGTTGACGTTCGGATACAGGTACTCTTCGTACTTCACCCCGGCTTTCTTGAGCGCGGCTTCGTAGGCGGGCCAGCCTTCGTCGATGCGCGTGTCGAGACCCGCGTAATGAATGCACAGTTGGGCCTTGATCTTCGGCACGTCGTCGGCTGCTGGTTGGCGGCCGTAGAAGGGGACGGCGGCGACGACGAGATCGGGCAGACGCACGGCCAGGGTATTGGCCATCCCACCGCCGAAGCAGAAGCCGACCACGCCGATCTTGCCGTTGCAATCCGGGTTCTTGGCGAGCCATTCCGCGGCGGCGATGAAGTCCTCGGTGATTTCCTCGGGCTTGCGTTTGGCCTGTAACTCCTTGCCCTTTTCATCATCGCCCGGATAGCCGCCGAGCGGCGTCAACGCATCGGGGCCGAAGGCGATGTACCCCTCGACCGCCACGCGCCGGACGACGTCCTCGATATATGGATTCAGTCCCCGGTTTTCATGCACCACGATCACTCCGGGGCGCTTGCCTTCGAGCTTCGCCGGTTTGGCGAGATAGCCCTTCATCTTCCCGGCGCCCTTCGGCGAATCGTATTCGTCCATCTCGGTTTTGAGCCGTGAATCGTCCTTCGCGATTTGCGTGGCCCACGCGTAATTCGGGCTCAGCATTTCGAGCAGCGCAGCTGCGGTGATGCCGCCGACGGCGAACTTGGAAGCGCGCTCGAAGAAGTCCCGTCGACCGATACGGCTATGGGCATAGTCGTCGTAGAGGTCGAGCAGTTCCTGGTCGAATTGGGACGCGGATGGACGATCGGACTGGTTCATGGTTGGGAATGGGGCAGAGGGTGGACGGAGAACGGGGGAGGCGAGCGGGGGAGAGGAGAGGCCGAAAAATAGGGAAAAGAGAAGGAAGAGGAAAGAGGAAAGGCGACACATGGGAGCGCGGATTGCAGACTTTCGACTCCGTGCCTGCCACCTCACCAACGGGCACTCCGCTCAAGAATGACGCGCGGGGGGCGGCTATTTATTTAGCCATGGTCGATGCAGCCTACGGCGCGCGGTGTTGCGGTGGTTGGGTAAGCAACTCGTTGAGGACCGATTCGATGTAGCGGTCGTTGGGGTGCCCGTCGGGGAGCTTTTTGAGAAGATACGATTGAGAAGCATCGGCTTTGGGCTGCCACTCGAAGGTCATATTTTCGTGCAGGTCCATGGTGCCGGACGTGCTCATGTCCCAATAGTCGCGCAGTCCGCGCACGGCGTAGAGCGTGGTGACGATATCCGCGACGTGCCGGTTTTTCTGCCCGCCAAAATAGTGGAAGTAAGCCATGCGCACTGGATTGTCAGCAGGCGTCTGCGCCAGGCACGCACCGGCCGTGAGTCCGCTCGGTACCGAGCCAATCTCGCGACCGACAAACACGACTGCTCCCGGCCAATGATGAATGACATCGAACGCCGAGGCAGCGTCCCGCTGAAAGTTCACGTTGCCCAGCTTCAGATCATCCTTCGGCGGCATACCGATGAAATTGCCGCCCATGCAAACCCATTTCGCGACCTTGGCTTTAACCAGATCGAGACCGCTGACGTGACCGTGCTTTTCCGGCAACTCGAGCAAATTCTTGAGATTCGTGAGATAGCCCACGGTGACGATCGTCACCGAATGATCGGGCTGCTTCTCGAGCACCGCGCGATAGATATGGGTGGCATCGGGAACATCCTCCGCGGATTTCACATGATTCGGAAAATCCGCCGCGATGTGGCTGACGTAGCGCGATTTCTCCAGCACGCCCGCGCCTTTCACCATGCCGAGCGGCAGATTCGGACGGCCATAGTAGGTATTGATCGCATCGACGGTGGCGGCGGAATTCGGATCGCGCACACTCACTACCGTTGCGAGGATCTCGCACTCCCCCCGATCGGCGAGGGGCATGGAGTACCGCCATGGCCCCGGCATCGTCGCAATCGGGTCTCCATATCGGTGTCGAAGAAGATCCGGGCGGGCGGCTCGGCGTGGCCCGACGTCGGGTAGGCCAGAAGACATGCGGCGGCGATAACGATGCAGTGGTAGCGCATGAAAGTAACTAGTGTATTTCGGCGCAGGTATTACAACATTTGTCTCGTTGGAAAACCCGCCTCCCCGAGGGCGGCGTATGTTTAATGATTTGCGCCGCACGACACTGGTGAGCTGTCATAACGGCGAGCTTCAGGAACAACGAGCTGCGAGTCGCAGGCGAGAAGCCCGCTGTCAACGAGAGGAAGGCCCCTATGTTTACAGCGCCGGAAAGATTCCCGGGTCGGTCCACCAGAGGCGGAAGCTGTCGTAGTCGTTGGTCACGGAGTTGGTGAGATCCGGAGCATCGCCGAATGACCATAGGCCGCCGCTCAAAAACCCGCCGGTATCGTCGAGCACGGCCGGATTCAGGGTGAAGGTCGTGGTGCCAAGTTGGTTGGTTGTCGTGGAAGTATCGATCGCGCCGGTGCCCGCGACCGCGAAGATTTTCTCGGTAGTGACGCCGGTCGCGGGATTGGTCGAGAAAGTGACGCCGATATGATAGATCTGCCCGGCGATAAATCCTCCTGGGTAGTTCCCGTAGAGGGTGACGCCACCGCCGCCCGTTCCGGTGATGATCTCCGCACGCAACTCCGAGGCGGTGACGGCGGCAAAGGTCAGGCGCAATCCGTGGGCAGAGTCGTTATTGCTGATGTCGAGAGGACGCATGAACCCCGAGCTAGGCGTCGCATGCGGCCGCACAAAGAAGTCGTAACCTCCGTTCACCAGCCATTGTCCGGTGCGGAAATCGAAGATGCGCCCCCACGATGTCCCGGTGGTGGTGGGCGTCACGTTGACGTGACCAGGATTTCCGCTCGTGCCGCGGTTGCATTCCAGATAGGCGCCGCTGGTGCTCGTAAGCGGCGCGTTGGAAACGATGGCGATGCTACACGTTCCGGTGCCTGCCGTGAGCGTGCCCATCGCTCCCGTATCGAACATGTCGGTCGCGCCACCGGTGCTTCCGGTCGAGCCCTTGAAACCCGCCTGCAGGACAATGGGGTCCACGTTCCACGTCGTGCCCACCGAGGCATGGCTTGCTCCGGGCAGCGTGGCGTTGGAATAAGGGAGGGGCGTGAGGGTGAAGGTGCCGAGGTTAAGCTGGTTCTGGAAGGCTGTGTAGTAAGTATCGGTATTGAGATAGGCGGGAGAGTTGGTGTTGGTCGTCGCGGTATTCACTGATTCGTTGGCGTCAAAAATTGTGCCGAGGAGGCCGGGGATATTCCTTTCGGTAAAAGTCTGATTCGAATCGAGACCCCAAGTATTGTAACCCTCTTTCATCCCGATGGCCGAGTCCGTTTGATTGGCAAAGTCCGAAAGGAGCACGTTCCGGCGGAATTCGACGCCGAGTACGAGTGAGCCCGCCAGCGCGCTCCCGGTGGTTTGATAGAGGGACGCCGAGACGGTGGAAGCCCAGGTCCCCGTGGTATCGAGAACCGCGTTATCGGCGACTACATCACTCCAACTCAGGTTCATGCGCCCGTACCAGCCCGAGGCCAGCGTATTCCGCTGGTCGGAACGGATGTAAATCGTGTTGCCCGTATTCTCGAGGATATTGTCCACCACCGCGCAGTCGTGGCTTCCCGTATAGATGGAAATCCCGCGCGGCTGGTCGCGGAAAATGTTGCCTTTCACCAATAATCGATCCGCCCAGTAACCACCGACCGAGTAGGTGCTACTGCTAGTCGGTATTTCGGCCCAAGGGGTGGTAACGGTAAGCGTATTGGCAGTATTGCTCGCGATGGTGCGCCATTGTCCGGTACCGGGGCCGTTGACGATAGCCACGACCTGGCCGGCCAGACCGGTGCCACTGACTGGCCAGTAGGTTCCGACGCCGCTGGAACTGGAGCCCGTCAAGGTAGTGGAGGTGGCGCTGCTGACCGTGCCGAAATCGTAGGGGGTAACCGCCAGGGAGTATTTGCTCGTGGTATTCGGTATTGTCGTCCAGGCCGTGCCGACAGTCAGCGTCGTCGCCGTGTTGGCGGTCACCGTCCCGGATTCCCCGGACCCGGTGCCGCTGGTGATCCGCACGGTCTGCCCGATGAAATAATTCACCGGCCACGCCTTGGTGGCGTCCGTCAGCGTGGTGGAAGTCGCGGCGCTCGCCGTTCCGAGGTCGGCGCCGTTCGGCGGGAGGTCCTGGGTGAGGACCGTCTCGCCGTCATTGTTGTATGACAGTGGGGTATTGACGGCGTCGAAGGTGTTGTTCAGCACCGTAGCGCAAGGCGGATGACCTGTCTCGACACCCCCTTGCTCATAGCAAGAAGTCCCAGTTCCGGGCCACAAGCCGTCGCGAGTGCAGTGATTGTTCTCAAAGAGAATATTTTGTATTCCGGAGATGAGAATCCGCTCGCGGTAATAGGGGCCATGATGGGTGAGCGTGTTATTGCGCACGACGGCATAGGTGGCCAGGCCGACCGTGGCGTCCACTGCAAAGAGCCCATGATCCATGTTGATGTTTTGCGCAAGTAGGTTGTGGCAGCCACCCTGTCCCATGCTGAACGAACCGCATTGAGCGTTGGGAGGCGCGCTAAAGCCGAAATTGAAATTTACATTGCTGCAAAACACCTCCGAGGCGACTAAGACGAAGATAGGCGGTGGGGTGGTGGAGGTCACCGATGCCGTTTGGTTGTAAGTAAAATCGAGCAATCCCTGCAGGCTCGAATTCGGTATGTAGTTCATTGCCCGGTTCGGGTAAGGCATACCGCTGGTCGCATCGTTGATCGTGGTACTGGTCACGCCCGCGCCCTTGACCACCACATGGCCCGGGAGTTGGATTTCGACATAAGCCGGTTGGTTAATCGTGACGCCCGCGCTGCCGATAAAGGTCATTGCTTCTCCGCTGTGGTTGATCAGGAATGTGCCGGCGGGAAGGTAGACGGTAGCTCCATTTGGGTGGAGGGCGGGATTGCCGGCATCGTAGATCGCCTGTTGGATGGCGTTGATTGAATTTGCCGCACCTGTCGGGTCCGCGCCATAGGCGAGACCGGTGTGGGGATTGGTGCTGGTCACGACGTTGATGACGTCGGCGGCGATATTCGCGAAGTCGGGTCCCCAAGGCACGCCGAGGTTGAAGACATCGGTCCCTCCGCTGCGGGCCGCGATCGTTTGTTCGCTCGGCGTCACGTCGAAAGGATTGGCCAGGCTGGCGTTGTGTCCGTAACCGTTGCTGACCTTGACGGTGAAGGTCCCGCTTGTTGGCAGCGTGGCGGGAGCGGTGACCTGGAGGACGTACGGATCGTTGGGATAAGTCGTAACTACCGTCGCCGGATAAGAATTAGTCCCACTCACGAAAGTCACAGTCGGTGAGGACCTCGGCAAGACCAGGTTGCGCCCGAAGATCCGGAAGGTGTAGCCAGGTGGCACCTCGGCAAACTCAAAGCTCATCGCCCGCGCGCGGTTGATGAAGACCGGCGTGCTCAGATTGGAGCTCGGATCCTTCACCCACACGGCGTAAAGTCCCAAAGGCAGCGCCTTGGTCAGCCGCACCGTGATCTCCTGGTTGGTGTTGGTCAGGAGCGGCGTGAGTTGCACATCGGGCACGAGGGAGGTGTCGGTCGGCAGCACCAGGTGCACCCAGACTTGCGCGCCGGTCGTGAAATTGTCTCCCTGAAGGTAAATCAGATCTCCGGGAGTTGCGCTCTCCGTCGAATTGAAAATGAGCGGCGCTGCCCAAAGCCGCGTGCCGTGGATGACCAGCAATGCCACCAGCAGGAAAAGCCAGTGGCATTTCTGAATGCCGTTTCGTGGCAAATGCCGGGTTGCGACGGAGGGGAAGGAAGTGATGGCTTGAGTCATAGGGGGAACTTTTTGGGGGGTGATGTTGAAAGAGCTTGCCGGAAGATCTCGGCGGAAGGCGGGCCTCACCTGCCTTCTGGCAAGGCCACGATCACGCGGAAGCCAGTCATCGCCAATGACTCAGTCGGCCTTCGCGTGGCCGCCCGGCAGTTCAGCGCGATCGCCGCATTCGCGGTGTAAGCGCCACCACGCACGACATGATTTTTCGGGTCCCCATCCTTCGGTCCGATGGGGTCGGTTCCATCTCCGAGGGGTGCTTCGACGAAATAGTCCCGCGTGAACTCGCGAATGTTGCCGAGCATATCGAATACACCCCAGGCATTTGCTGACTTCTGTCCACCGGGATGTGGTTTGCCACCCGAGTTCGCGCCGTACCAGGCTGCTTTATCCAAATCAGCGAGGGTGCCTCCGGTGTAATATGCCGTCTTGGTTCCGGCACGGCAGGCATACTCCCACTGCGCTTCGGTCGGGAGTTGCACATCCCGCCCGGCTTGCTTGCTGAGCTTGTCGCAGAAGTCCTGGGCGTTTTGCCAGGCGACGTTGTGCACCGGGAGATCATCGCCTTTGTTGCCGCTCGGATTTTCGCCCATCACCTTTTGATATTGCCCCTGCGTCAGTTCGAATCTGCCGATGTAAAACGGCTTGGTGATCGTAACCTGGTGCCGCTTCTCGAGGTTCGATTCCTTCTCCGTCTTCGCCTCGCCTGCGGGGCTTCCCATAACGAAAGTGCCCGCAGGAATGAGCACGCCCTCCCATTTCACGCCGCCGAGATCCAGCGTGAGCGTCGGTTCGAGATGGGTTCGCTGGGCATATTCGGCGATGGATTCTTTGCCGTCCCACTGGGGATACTTGCCGCTTCCCGCGGGTGTTTCCGCGTGGATGGCGTGGACGCAAACAAGGGCGATCGAGAGCAGCTTTGTCATCGTGTTCATAGGTCGATTGGAGGAGCGACGGGAAAGGCGTGTGTGCATGTTCATGGATGAACCGTCGCGGAGGGAATGCTGAGGATGTGGGGACGCTGTTCGATGTTTCCCGCGGCGTCCTCGGCGAACGCTTTCAGTTCCGTGCGCGCCGTCGTCGCCGGCAGGAGCGTTTCCCACTCGGCGAAATTTTCCCGCAATGCCCGCGCCTCGCCCCCGTTGACCAGCACACGCTTGACCACGCCATTGTCGCTGGTGGTGCCGCGCACGAGCCAGCCACGATCCGTTTGCGAGACGCTGGTGATGACGGTCTGCGGCGGGAGATCGTCCACCGGCTGCAACTCACCGGGATAGTCTGCGGCGACGGGCTGCTTGCCAGTCGGTTCCAGGTCTGGGTTGCGCGAAATGTCGTCGAGCGTCACGCGACGGTAAGCATGTCGAACATAGTTCGCTCTCCACATGACGTACTCCGCGTGATGCACGTCGAGCCCGTCCAGCATCACCGAGGGCGAACGCAAATGGAGCGGCCAGTGAACGTCCCAAGCCTTGAAATTGTGAATGACAAAGGGGTGCCGCCCATCAGGCCCGACGCCAGCCACATCACCCTTCAAGTCCGCACTGAAACCGCCGAGATTGAGGGAATGGCGGCGCTGGCAGTGCGCTTCATTATCCTCGAAGCGCACGAAGGGCAGCGTGCGGATGTCGGTCGCGCGACGCGTGCCGTCCGGCTGCGGGACATTGAGCGTGAGATTGAAATCCGCTGTGGGTGGGGCTTGGAAACGGTAGCCGTATTCGTCGCACTCGGCAGCGACGTTGCGCGTGAAGGTGTTCTCGCTGTTCGCCCACCAAAACCCCGCGCCATCATTGTGATCGAAGGGCAGGACTTGTTTCGGAAGAGGTTTCCCGGCGCAGGCCTGCACTGCCAGGTTGTGATCGAGCACATTGAAAACCTCCGTGCCGTCTTCCAAAAAGAACCCGTGCCCGATGCTCTGATAGCCGACGCAATCGCGCACAATGAGATAGTCCGTGCCGTGAATCGTGATCCAACGATTGCCGCTGTCCCAGATGCTCGCGCCGATGACCGACGCGCCCCGCATGGTGTCGCGGCAGAGGTGAAAATGAATGCTGTAACGCCCGAGCACGCCTTCCTTTCCGAGGTGCCGAAACTCCGTGTAGCTGATCGCGCCCGCCGAGCCGCGATGATACATCGTGTGCCCGCGCGCCTTTGCCGGATCGGCGGATTCGACGATGACGTTGCGGCTGAGATTCGCCACCTCGCCGCGATACGCGCCGTCGGCGATGTGCTCGAATGCGAGCGGTTGATCGAGCGTGAGCGTCGTCCCGTTCACTGCGCGGACGAGGCGTTCCTCGGTCTGGGTGTTATCGCGCACCGTCGGGCGGAATGTTTTGTATTCCTTGCTCTGCCGCGTCGTCGCGGTGAGAAAAACGCGATCGCCAACGCGCCAGCCGGTGACGGATTCCGCCAGCGTGATGACCGTATCGCCCACCTTCGCGGGCGCCCCGAGCTTCACCCAGGTGTGATTCAACTCCGCACCATGAAACTCCATCCGCCCCCCGCAATCCACGATCGCGGGGCAGGACTCCTTGTCCATGCCCTCGAAATACACCAGGCGGATCAACGCTGTGTGGTTGGCATCGATTGGATGTTCTGCGGTGCCGACTTCCAGGGCCGGCTTTGGCTGCGACGGGTCCACCTCCGGAAGGTGCGCGTCGCAGTCAAAGCCATCTTCAGTCGTGTTGTTTCCTGGTTGAATTTTGAGCAAACCAACTTCGAGGCAAGTGTCGCGATCACTCGCAAAGGTCAGGGTTCCGGCCACAAAAACCGTGCGCATGGCCTGCCTGGAATCCACATCGTAGACGACTCGGTGCCCGCCCCGAATCTGCACCTTCGCACCGGCTTGCGGCACCTTTTCCTCCTCCCAAGTCGTGGGGTCGGACCACCGTCCGCTTTGTGCGGACCGCGCGAGTGGCGGTTCAGTGGTCTGAGCGAAGGTCGCGAGCGAACAACATGTCAGCAGCGCGAGCGCCGACGATCGGATGAGACGATGGAGGGATTTCATGAAATTCAGGTTCACAACGCCTTCGCGGCGAGGCCGTACATGCCGCACGGCCTGCCGTCGGCTGTGCGGTTGGCCGGGCCAAGCGTGATCTTGCCGGCCTGCGGCACGGTGCGCTTCCACACCTCAAAGGATACATGCGGAGGCGACGCCGGATTGAGTTCGTCCAGAAAAAGTTCCTCGCCAGTGCGAGTGAAATTCTCGGTTAGCCACGGCTGGGGAATGCCTCGCCGCGGCATCAGTACAAACAACTCCACCGGCCGCGCTACCACGATCTCGATCGCGTAGGACGGCAGCTTGAGATCACCGAAAAACGTCTGCACGACGTCGGCGTTCAGTAACGATGCGGGAAATTCCTGCCCGCCGGCTGCGGCCCAGATGTATCGGCGATTGGTATAAACCATGGCCCCGGGACGCAATCCATGCGGCACGGTGCGATAGAAATGGTAGCCCTCGCTCGCACCGAAGTCGTCACTCACCGAGACAATGTTGCAGTCTGCCGGCGGCAGGTGCGTGGACCACTCGCCAGGTTTCAGGCTGCCTGTGATATTGACGATGCGCGCGAGAGACTGGGCCGCGTCCACCCGCACCGCTTCACCCTCCTCCAGCGCGGCAGCGTGCTGCGGTTTTCGGGGGTTGAACAACTCGACCCGGCCTTTGAGGACCATGACATCCGTAAGTCCATCGGGCTTCGCCTCGACTCCGAACCGGGTGCCCAGGTCCACGATCCGCGTCACCGGGGTATCGAGGACGAATCCTTTGCCATGCTCGCCCACATCCACCGTCACCTTGCCGTGCAAAACACGGGCGTGCATCGCATTCACAAAGCGAAGTTCCGCCGGACCGGACATTACCAGGTTCACGTCGGACGGCAGACGCAGATGCACCTCGCCACTGCGCACATCCAAGGAGTGGACCTTCACTTTCGTATGCTCCTGCAAAGCCACATTGGGCGATGCGAGGCCGGCATTGCCAGGTTGCACGATCTCGACTTCCACCGCCGTCGAACGCTCTGTCGGACGGGTCGCGAACCAGATTCCGATGCCGGCTAGCAGCACCAGGGCCGCAGCCGCCCACCGGCGCGGTGCCCCCCACTCGAGCCAATGGGAACGCCGCACGCCGCCAGGGTGAGGCGGAGAGAGAAGCTTCAGCGTTACGGGATTAATCGCCGCGAGTTCCTGCAGCTTCGCATTCACGGTGGAGAGATCGCGCAGCATTCGCCGCGCTTCGAAGTTTCCCCGCAGCAGCTTCTGCAATTGCCTGAAGTCGTCCTCGGCAAGCGTGCCATCGAGGTAGCCATGGAGCAGATCGAGTTCGTCCCGGGTCATGGCGTCTGCGCCTCCTGCGCAAGTGTGCGTTCAACGCACCGTAACAGCTCCTGGCGGATGCGGGCGAGCAGTTGGTACAGCGATGCTTCCGTGCGGCCCATCCGCCCCGCGAGGGACTTTATCGAGTGTTCCGGCGCATACGCTGCGAGCACCAGTTCGCCCCGGTCGCGCGGCAGCTTCGCGACGCAATCGTCCAGCGCGGCAAGCTGCGCATGTCGGACCGGCATTTCCTCCGCGCCCTCTTCCGCGAGTTTCTCCATGATATCTTCATCCAGCACCAGTCGATCGCGCGCATGGGCGCGGCGAAACGTCAGGATCTCATACCGTGCGATCAAACAAGCCCAGCGCGGAAACTGTGCCGCCTCCGTGAGCGTGGAAAACTTTCGCCACGCCACCAGGCTGATCTCCTGCATCACTTCATCGACATCCGCTGCCCGAGGCAGACAGGCATGCACAAATGCCCGCAGTCCCGGTTCATGGTGCGTGAACAACCGGAGGAAATCCTCATGCGGATCGCGCGATGCAAGCATGTTTTTGGCCGGTTCCATGGTAAGGTGATGAGCCGTCACTACATCACTGCCGATAGCCGGCCGATTTAACGAATTATTTTCAACAAGTTCGCCGCGGATGCTCGATCTCGGTTCCTCGGATTTGTGAACACATCAGGGTCAGTGTGGGAGTTCGTTGACGAATTGCGGGTGAGCTTAGCACCAGGATTTTCCGCGTTGTGCTGTTGCGGCGCATGCGTCGTGCGAGAGCGTCCATCGCTGGACGGCCTTCCGCTTGCCGGACGACAGTCTCGAGTTGCCGAGTGCTTCGGAAATCGAAAATGCCTAACGGCCTCTAGGGGACGAATGTCGGGGGTGTCGGGCTTCGATCGGGGAAACCAGCTCTACTATGTGGCAACGCCTTGGCGAATTGCGGGTGAGCTTTGAGCAGTTTCTCCCACCAGTCCTGATCTCCTTCCAATTCCTTGGGAATGCGGACGAAGTATCTTCCGAAATCTGACTCCTTATCCAGGAGGACGTGAACATCGTCAACCACCACATGGGTCAGGTTGAGATTCGCCCCTCCAAAGCTAAGGAGCACGCTTTCATCGTGAATGGTGTAACGACCTCGGTCTGCCCACCCGCCCTTTACGGTCACACGGCCTCGGTGAAGAAGCAGGCTGGTGACGCCGCGTCGGGGCGGGGGCTCCGAATAGTTCCCATCGATTCGGGAGTAATCAGGCGTTTCAGGTTCGATGATGGGAAAAAACCTCGGGTCCGTGGTGGCGAGGAAGGTGAACCGATATCGACCGACTTGATGCACGGTCTCCCGTCCATCCACCACCGTGATTTCAGGGATATCGGTTACCGGGGCGGTATTTTCGCGGAGGGTCGCGGCGATGCTGATCGTGTGATCCCCATTGCCCCTCGGCGTGAGAGTGAAGAGAAGATCCTTCTCGGTGTAGGTAGAGATGTGACCCGAGAGCGTGGCGAAACGTTGCTCAAACACGAAATTTTCGGGAGCCTGGAAATTGTTCGTTCGCGACGTGACGAGCACATTCACCCAGATGGGTGTGGCCGCGAGGACATTCGGCGTGGTTCGGGACGGGGAAGTCCACTCCTTCGGCTTACAGGCGGACAGCAGCACGAACAGCAGGCACACGATAATGACGGGGGACCGCTCCACGGACCACATGCTAACCGCCAGATACTCTGGTGCGAAGGAGAAAACCGTCGGATCGAAAGGCAGCCGAGTCCTGGCGTGACGTGCCGGGAGAGCGGCTGAGCTGCTGGCCCTTACGCAACCTCGTAAGTGCAAATTACCCCGGGAACGAGTTTACTCCACCGATTCCCTCATTTCGTTCCCCATGAAGCAACCGCTGCCGTTTTTCGTCTCCCTTTCGCTCGCTATGGCCGTGGCGGGGCCAAGTTCCACGCTGCGTGCGGCGGAGGCGGTGGATTATGCGGCCAAGGTCGCGCCTATTTTCCAGGAGCGTTGCGTGGATTGCCACGGGGGTGACGACGCGGATGGCGACTTCAGCCTGGAGACGTATCAGGACCTGATCAAAGGCGGCAAGGCGGGGAAGGTGATCGAACCGGGGAAAGCGCAGGATTCGCTGCTGGTGAAATTCATCGAGGGGCGCAGTGGCAAGGAGGGGAAGAACAAATTCATGCCGCCGGGGAAGAAGGAGCATCTCAAGCCGGAGGAGATCGCGCTCATTCGCCAATGGATCGATGCCGGGGCGCAGCCGCCCGTCGCGCCGATGAAGCTCGCGGACGTGCTGGCGACCCTGCCGAAGATTGCGCCGAAGGCTGCGCATAAGAAAGCGATCCAGGCGCTGGCCTTTTCGCCGCAGGCCAAGGTGATCGCGGTGGGAACGTATGCGACGGTGCAGTTGCTCGATGCTACGACTCGCGAACCGGTGCGGACGATCGAAGGGGTGGAGGGCAAGGTGAATGCGCTGCGCTTTTCGAAGGATGGCTCGATGCTCTTCGCCGCGGCGGGCGATCCGGGCATCGGCGGTATCGCCTATCAGTGGAAGGTCGCCGACGGTTCGCTGGTCCACAAATTCGAAGGGCACAAAGACGCCCTCTATGCGCTGGCGCTTTCGCCCGATGGCCAGACGCTGGCGACCGGGAGTTACGATCAGAAGATCAAGCTTTGGAACGTGGCCGATGGGAAGGAGATCCGCACGCTGACCGGGCACAACGGCGGGGTGAATGCGCTGAGCTTCCGCCCGGATGGCAAGGTGCTGGCCAGCGCGAGCGTGGATCGCACGGTGAAGTTGTGGGACATGGCCGAGGGCAAGCGCCTCGACACGCTTTCGCAGCCGCTGAAAGAGCAGTCGGCCGTGGCTTTTTCCCCGGATGGCAAGACGCTGGTGGCCGGCGGCGCGGACAACCGTATTCGTGTGTGGAAGGTGAGCGACCAGGCGGAGGAGGGGAGCAATCCGCTACTCTACACGCGCTTCGCGCATGAAGGGGCGATTTTGAATCTGGCGTATTCGCCGGATGGCAAACAGCTCGTCTCCACGGCAGCGGATCGCACGGTGAAAGTGTGGAATGCCGCGGACGTAACGGAGCAGCTTCTGCTCGAGACGCAGCCGGATTGGTCGCCGGGATTGACCTTGCTCGATGGCGGAATACTCGCGCTCGGGCGTCTCGATGGTTCGCTGGCGTTTTACAATTCCACCACGGGCAAGCCGGCCAAGGCGCCGAAGCCGATGGTCACGGCGGCGATGGCCAAACCGGCGAAACCGGCCATGCCGCCGGTTCCGGAAATCGCGCTGCTGGAGCCGCGTGGCGTGCAGAGCGGCACGACGACGAAGGTGAAGCTGCGCGGCAAGAACCTGGCCGGCATCAAGGAGGTGAAATTCAGCGTCGCGGGATTGAGCGCGACGGTGGCCCAGGATGAAAAGGGCATGGGCGCGGAATTGACGATCACCGCGGAGGCCAAGGTGCCACGCTCGCCGGTCGAAATGAGTGTGATCACCGCGACGGGGGAATCGGCGAAGCAGAAGCTCTTCGTGGATTATCTGCCGCAGATCGTGGCGCCGGCCGCGCAGGAATCGGTGACGCTGGACAAGCTGCCGATCAATGTGTGGGGTACGCTGGCCGGGACAGGGCAGCAGGACAATTATCGCTTCCACGCAAAGAAAGGCGAGACGGTGATCTTCGATCTCGCGGCCAAGCGGCTCGAATCGAAGATGCAGACCCCGCGTCTCGAGATTCTGGACGACGAGCACAAGCTCGTGGCGGCGAACAACGGTCTCGATAGCGGCGCGGATCCTTTCCTCGCCTTCACGGCGCCGCACGATGGCGAATACACCGTGCGCGTTTTGGAGATCACGCTGGAGGGTTCGCCGGCGCATATTTATCGGCTGACCGCGGGCGTACTCCCGTACGTCACTGGTTGGTGGCCGCTGTCGGTGCCGGCAAATTCCGACGCGACGATCCATCTCGTGGGCTACAACCTCGCCGGCGAAACGATGAAGGTGAAGGCCGGCGCGGATGGCGAGGTCAAGCTGCCGCTGGACACGGACGCGTATCGCAGCCGGGTGAGCATGCGGGTGCTGGCCAGCACGATGCCGGAGATCCTGGAGCAGGAGCCGAATGATACGCCAGGCCATGCGCAGCCGATTACGATTCCCGCTTCGGTCAATGGCCGGCTTTATGTCAAAGACCAGCCGGATACGCCGGACGCGGATCTTTATAGTTTCGAGGCGGAGAAGGGGCAGCAACTGGTGATCGAGACGCGCGCCGCCATGCTCGGCTCGCCCGCGGATACCAAGATCGAAGTGCTCGATACGAAGGGTGAACCGGTGCCGCGGATGTTACTGCAGGCGACGAAGGATTCGTGGCTCACCTTGCGCAGTGCGGATGCGAGTTCGGCGGGCATTCGACTCGGGCAATTCGCGGAGATGGAGCTGAACGATTACATGTATTTCAACGGCGAGATCGTGAAGATCAGTCGCCTGGCGCGCGGGCCGGATGCGGACATGGTCTTCTACACCCGCAATAACGTGCGCCGCGCCTATTTCGATACCAGCGGCGCGGGTCACGGGCTCGACGAGCCATGCTACGTCGTGGAGCCGAAGCCGATCGGCTCGAAGATCGTGCAGAACGGGCTGCCGGTATTTACGTTGAATTATGCGAATGACGATGACGGCGAGCGGGAGCTTGGGAAGGATTCGCGGCTGCTCTTCACCGCGCCGGCGAAAGGGCGCTACATCGTGCGTGTGACGGACACTCGTGGCTGGAGCGGCGAGCGGTTCACCTATCGACTCATCGTGCGGCCGCCGGAGCCGGATTTCACGGTTGCGCTGGCGAGCAAAGGGGCGATGAACATTCCCGTGGGCAGCGGTGAGCAATTCGTGGTGAAAGTCGACCGCAAGGACGATTGGGAAGGGGACGTGCGCGTGGATGTGAGCAATGTGCCGGACGGTTTCTATGTGACGACCCCGGTTGTGGTACAGGCTGGGCATCTCAGCGCCACGGGGTCCATTTATGCATTGCCAGGGGCGAAGCAAGGTGCGGCCGATTTCAGCAAGATGAAGCTGTCCGCCACCGCGATGGTGAATGGCAAAGAGACGAGCAAACCGGTGCTCGGACTGGATCCGATTTCCGTGGTCGCGCCGGCCAGGCAGGTGCTCTTTATCGAACCGGATGTCGCGGGCAAGCCGGCTGGTGACGGCAAGACCGTGCCGGCCAAGCCGTACGAGTTGACGCTTGCGCCGGGAGATCGCGTCTCGGCCTGGCTGCGCGTCGATCGCCACGGCAATGAAGCGATCATTGCCCTCGATGTCGAAAACCTCCCGCATGGAGTGATCGTGGATAGCATCGGCCTGAACGGCGTGCAGATTCGCGCGAACGAAAACGAGCGCGAGGTTTTCCTGAGCTGCGCGAAATGGGTGCCCGAGCAGGATCGCCTCATTCAAGTCGTGACCGGCAACGCCGGCGCGAATGAGAGCATCGAAGGATTGGAATCGAGCTTCCCGGTGCTGTTGAAGGTGCGCAAAGCGCCGAAGGCAGTAGCGATGGGCGCAAAGCCCTAAGAGACTGTGAAATAAAACCGTTTCCTTTCGCGTGTCATTCTGAGCGGAGCGCCCCGGTGGTGAGGTGGCGGGGCGCGGAGTCGAAGAACCCCGTCGCTCCACCGGCGATTGTTTCTGGTAAAGCGGCGGGGTTCTTCGACTGCGTTCCAGTCGTTACACTCCTTCCACTCCGCTCAGCAAGAATGACACGCAAAGAGGGAGCGCGGGTTATTTCACAATCGCCAAGGATATTAGCTTGGATTCGGAAGGATGCGACAGCGTCTTGGAGCACTGCGGTGTTCCGCCTCTTATTTGCCGTATTTGGGTGGCGCGACATTGGTCTCCGAATCGCCTCCGTTCTTGCTAAGAATTTGAGTGCATCTCGGTGGGAAGCTGAGAGAAAGCTGCAACCCTCCGTTGCCTGGAGGGTTTGCTCGATTCTCCACCCGTTCCTTTGCCCATGATCCCGCACCTCTTCCCCCGCAGTGTTTGCTTTGCTATTACCGTTTGCTCGCTGGCCGTGGCCGTGGCTTTGCCGCGCGCGCACGCGGCCAATCCGAACATCATCTATATTCTCTGCGATGACCTCGGTTACGGCGATGTGAAATGCCTGAATGCCGAGGGCAAGATCGCGACGCCCAATATGGATCGCCTCGGCAAGGCGGGGATGATCTTCACCGATGCCCACTCGAGCTCGGCGGTGTGTTCGCCCACGCGCTACGGCATCATCACCGGCCGCTACAATTGGCGCTCACCGTTACAGAGCGGTGTGCTTGGCGGGTTGAGCCCGCGATTGATCGAGCAGGGACGCATGACCGTGGCGAGTATGCTCAAGGAGCACGGTTACGCCACAGCTTGCATCGGCAAATGGCACCTCGGCATGGATTGGGCAAAATTGCCGGGCAAGGACGTGACCGAATTGAGCGTGGAAAAACCGGATCAGGTGCACAACGTCGACTACGCTGCGCCCATCAAGAATGGGCCGAACAGCGTTGGCTTCGACTACTATTACGGCATCTCGGCGTCTCTCGACATGGTGCCATACACTTTCATCGAGAACGATCACGTGACGGTGCTCCCCACGGTGGATAAATCGTTTCCGTTTACGGAGGGGCGCGAGAGTCATCCCACCCGCCCGGGTCCCGCGGCGCCAGGTTTTGAACCGCGAGACGTGCTGCCGACGCTCACACGCAAGGCGGTGGATTACATCGGCCAGCGCACGAATGACGCCCAGAACGGCAAACCGTTCTTCCTTTATCTACCGCTAAATTCTCCCCACACGCCGATTGCGCCGAGCGCGGAGTGGCAGGGGAAGAGTGGGATCAGTCCTTATGCCGATTTCGTGATGGAAACGGACTGGGCAATCGGCGAAGTCCTGAGGGTCCTCGAAGAAAAAGGCTTGGCGGACAACACGATCGTTTTCATGGCGAGCGACAATGGCTGCTCGCCGAGTGCGGATTTCGCGGAACTCGCCGAGAAGGGGCATCACCCCAGCTATGTCTTCCGCGGACACAAGGCGGATATCTTCGATGGCGGCCACCACATTCCGTTCCTGGTTCGCTGGCCGGCTAAGATCAAGGCGGGCTCTACTTCGGATCAAGTCGTGTGCCTCACGGATTTCATGGCGACCTGCGCGGATGTGCTGGGGATCAAGCTTCCGGACAACGCGGCGGAGGATAGCGCGAGCCTGCTGCCAGTCCTGGAGGGCAAGGCGGACAAACCGATCCATGAAGCGGTCGTGCATCATTCGGTGAATGGTTCCTTCGCCATTCGGCAGGGGAATTGGAAACTCGAGCTCTGCCCGAGTTCCGGCGGCTGGAGCGATCCGCGGCCCAAGACTGCGGCGGCGAACAAGCTGCCGGCGGTGCAGCTTTACGATATGTCGGCGGACATCGGCGAACGGAAGAACGTCGAAGCCGAACATACCGAAGTCGTCGATCGCCTCATCCGGTTGATGGAAAAATTTGTCGCCGACGGCCGAACCACTCCGGGCGCCAGGCAGCAGAACGATGTGCCGATCAAGCTTTGGAAAGAGCGTGATTTCAAGGCGCCATCGGGCAATGCGGACTAATATGAAATCCTCCACGATTCAATCAGTGTCGTCGCGCCGAGTCGCGGGGACATTCCTCTTGTCGCTGCTGTGCTGGCTGGTGGCCATGCCATCGCCCGCCGCGGAGAAGAAGCCGAATATCCTTTTCGTCATCGCTGACCAATGGCGCGAACAGGCTTTGGATTCGCCGGCGATCCCAACGTCAAAACGCCGAACCTCGATGCGTTGGGCCAAAGTCAGCGTTCGCTGTTTCAACGCCGTTTCCGGGATGCCGGTGTGCTCGCCGATGCGGGCCTCGATGCTCACCGGCCAGCGTCCGCTCACGCACGGGGTATTCATCAACGACGTGCCGCTCGATCCGAACGCAGTGACGATCGGCAAGGTCCTGGGTAATGCGGGTTACGATACGGCTTTCGTTGGGAAGTGGCACGTGGACGGCCATGGCCGCCTCAGCTTCATTCCACGCGAGCGCCGGCAGGGCTTCGATTATTGGAAGGTGCTCGAGTGCACGCACAATTATACGGATTCCATTTTCTATGGCGATACGTCGGACAAACTCCACTGGTCCGGTTACGATGCCATCGATCAGACGCACGATGCGCTGCAGTATCTGCGCGAGCATGCCAAATCGGAAAAGCCCTTCGTGCTCTATCTGGCGTGGGGACCGCCGCACGATCCGTATCTCACCGCGCCGGAAAAATATCGGGCGCTCTACGACCCGAACAAATTGACCCTGCGCGGCAACGTGACGGAATCGATGATGGCGTATGCGCACAAAAATCTCGCCGGCTATTATGCGCACTGCAGCGCGCTGGACGATTGCATCGGCGAGATTCGCGCGACGTTGAAGGAAACCGGTCTGGATGAGAATACGATCCTCGTTTTCACCGCGGATCACGGCGACATGCTCGGTTCGCAGGGATTGATGAAAAAGCAAAAGCCGTATGACGAATGTGCCCGCGTGCCCCTGCTTTTCCGCTGGCCGCGCGCTTTCGGCGACAAGCCGCGGGAACTCGATGCGCCGGTCAATTCCGAAGACCTCATGCCGACGCTGCTTGGCCTGTGCGGCGTGCCGATTCCCAAATCCGTGGAAGGGCTCGATTACAGCAAGTATTTGCAGGGAGGCGCGAATCCCGGTGACGGCGCGACGGTGCTGACCTGTGCCGCGCCATTTGGAGAATGGGACCGTCGCAAGGGCGGGAAGGAGTATCGGGCCATCCGTACGACGCGCTATACTTATGCCCGCGATCTCAACGGGCCGTGGCTGCTCTTCGACGACCAGGAAGATCCCTTGCAAATGCACAATCTCGTCGGCGATCCGGCCCATACGGAATTGCAGGCGAAGCTCGACGATTGGCTGAGGCGCAAGCTGCGGCAGGAGAACGATGAATTCCTCCCCGGAGATGAATACATCAAGAAGTGGGGCTGGAAAGTCGACGCCAACGGTACTGCCCCGACGGCTCCGTGATTGGATAACCAGAACGCTAAATCGATGAAACTAACCGCCTTGTTTGGGTCCATGATGTTCGCCGTGGCGCTCACCTGCAGCGCCTTCGCCGTGGACGCATCGAAACCGAATATCATCGTTATCCTCGCCGACGATCTGGGACGCGGCGAATACAGCGACTTCGGCACAAAAGATATTCAGACCCCGAATATCGACCGCCTTTGCCATGAAGGGCTGACCTTCGATAACTTTTACGCCAATAGCTGTGTGTGTTCGCCCTCGCGTGCGGCGTTGATGACCGGTTGTTTTCCCAATCGGGTCGGTGTGCCCGGAGTGATTCGCGAGGAGGACCAGGACAACAATTGGGGCTGGCTTGCGCAGGGCGTGAGGCTGTTTCCGCAGTTGCTGAAGCCGGCGGGTTATCAATCGGCCATCGTGGGTAAATGGCACTTGGGCATCAATTCACCGAACACGCCGACCGAACGCGGGTTCGATCGTTTTGACGGATTCCTCGGCGACATGATGGATGACTATTGGACGCACCTGCGCCATGGGCAGAATTTCATGCGCCACAACCAGGAAGTCGTATCCCCGGAAGGACACGCGACGGATGTTTTTACGGACTGGGCGCTTCGCTACCTCGACGAACGCAGCAAGAGCAAGGAACCATTCTTCCTCTACCTCGCTTACAACGCGCCGCACGACCCCATCCAGCCGAAGCCCGACTGGCTCGCAAAAGTGAAAGCACGCGAGCCGGGGCTTTCGGAAAAGCGGGCGAAGCTCGTGGCGCTGATCGAGCACCTCGACGATGGAATCGGCAAGGTGCTGGCCAAACTCGACGAGACCGGGCTCGCGAAGAACACGATCGTCCTATTCTCCAGTGATAACGGCGGTGTTTTGTCGAACGAGGCGAACAATGGACCGTGGCGCAGCGGGAAGACTCACATGTACGAAGGCGGCTTGCGAGTGCCGTGCATGGTGCGCTGGCCTGGTCACGTGGCGCCGGGAACACACTCGAATCGTGTGGCGTTGCTCATGGATATCCTGCCGACCGCGCTCGAGATCGTCGGGCAAACGCCTCCGCCAAATATCGATGGGGTCAGTTTTCTGCCGACGTTGCTTGGCGAAACGCAGCCGGAACCGGTGCGGGATCTTTATTTCGTCTGGCGCGAAGGTGGTTTGTTGCACCAGGGCGATGCGACGGAGGCATTGCGGCAGGGTGACTGGAAACTGGTGCGTGATAACGTCTTTGCCCCGATCGAACTCTACAATGTGAAGGACGATCCGAAAGAAACCACCGATCTCGCGAACAAGGAAAAGAGCACCTACCGAAATCTCAGTGTCGCCCTGCGCCGCCAGATTCAGCGGGGCGGAGGCGTTCCTTGGCAACCTCCGGCGAAGTGAGGGGTTGTAGCACCTGCCAGAACTCAAAAACCCATGCTCCCCACCAAGTTGATCAGGTTCACTGTCTCGGCTCTCACCCTCGTTTTTGTTTCCGCGGCTACGGCGGCAGACGCCGGGGCGAAGCGGCCCAACATCGTTTTCATCTTTGCCGACGATCACGGCTATCAGGCGATCAGCGCCTACAATGATCCGCGGCATCTGAACGAGACGCCGAATATCGATCGGCTCGGGAAGGAAGGCATGCGCTTCGACCGCTGCCTGGTGCCGAATTCGATCTGCGGACCATGCCGCGCGACCGTGCTTACCGGTAAATACAGCCATCTCAATGGCTTCTTCAATAACTCGGGAAACAAGTTCGATGGTTCGCAGATGACCATGCCGAAGCTGATGCAGGCGGCGGGTTATCAGACTGCCATGATCGGCAAGTGGCATCTCGTGACGGATCCTACCGGTTTCGATTTCTGGCAGATCCTCCCGGGGCAGGGGGTGTACTACAATCCGCCGATGATCCGCAACGGCCAGCGCATCAAGATGGAGGGATACGTCACCGATATCATCACGGACACGGCGATCGATTGGATGAAGAACCGGGACAAATCGAAGCCCTTCCTGCTCATGTGCCACCACAAGGCGCCGCATCGTGAATGGGAACCGAATCTCAAGTATCTCGATACGGACGGGGACCGGAAATACGCGGAACCGGAGACGCTCTTCGATGACTACTCAGGCCGCGGCAAAGCGGAGCACGAGCAGGACATGATGATCAAGCAGACGATGAACGATAAGGACATGAAGCTCGTTCCTCCGCCGCAGCTCACCCCGGAGCAGAGAAAACCCTGGGACGCCTACTACGAGCCGCGCAATGAGGCCTACCGCAAAGCCAACCTGAAGGGCGACGACCTCACTCACTGGCGCTACCAGCGTTACATGCACGACTATCTTGCCTGCATCAAATCCGTGGACGAGAGCGTGGGCCGGATTCTTCAGTATCTCGAAGAGGCCGGTCTCGCGGAGAACACCATCGTGATTTATTCATCGGATCAGGGCTTCTATCTTGGCGAACACGGCTGGTTCGATAAACGGTGGATCTTCGAGGAATCGCTGCGCGCGCCGTTGCTCATTCGCTGGCCGGGTGTGACCAAGCCGGGCAGTGTGTGCAAGGACATGGTTTCCAATGTCGACTTTGCGGAGACGTTCCTCGATGCTGCCGGAGCGCCCGTGCCTGCCGAGATGCAAGGGCACAGCATGGTGCCGGTACTGCATGGCCGGACGCCGGCAGATTGGCGGAAGAGCTTTTACTACCACTACTACGAGCATCCGGCGGTCCATCAGGTGGCGCGGCACTACGGGGTCGTGACCGATCGTTACAAGCTCGTCCATTTCTACGAGCCGGAGTTCAATTACTGGGAATTGTTCGATTTGGAAAAAGATCCGCACGAGCTGAAGAGCGTCTACGGCAATTCCGAATACGCCGATGTGCAGAAGCAACTCGAGGCGGAACTGGCCAGGCTGCGGACGGAATTGAAAGTGCCGGAGCAGGATCCTCCCGCATCCGTGTTGCCGGTGAGAGACCGCAAGCCAGACTAAACTTTCCCAACCCCACGCATTCCCCCCATGAAAAAGACACTCCTCGCGATCGGTCTGTGCTTCGCGGCATTGGCCCTGCATGCCGCGGATAAGAAACTGAACGTGCTCTTCATCGCGGTCGATGACATGAACAACGACCTCGGTTGCTATGGCAGTCCGCTGGTGAAATCACCGAACATCGATCGTCTGGCGAAGCAGGGGGTGCGCTTTGAGCACGCCTATTGCCAGTATCCGCTCTGCTCGCCGAGCCGGTCATCGCTCATGACGGGGCTGCGGCCCAGCACCACGCGGGTGTTCGATTTGCAGTATCATTTCCGGCAGGATCTGCCGGACGTGGTGACACTGCCGCAGATGTTCATGAAGGCAGGTTACTACTCCGGACGCGTCGGGAAGATCTATCATTACGGCAATCCGAACGACATCGGCACGAGCGGCTTGGACGATCCCGCTTCGTGGCAGGAGCACGTCAATCCCGCGGGCCGCGACAAGACCGCGCTCGAGCCGGACGTGATGAATTACACGCCGCAGCGAAAAGGGCTCGGCGCGGCGATGGCCTTCCTCGCCGATAAAGAAGGCAAGGATGAAGAACACACCGATGGGAAAGTCGCGACCGAAGCCATCCGTTTGCTGGAGGCGCACAAGGACAAGCCGTTCTTCCTCGCCGTGGGCTTTTACAAGCCGCATTGCCCGTGGATCACGCCGGGCAAGTATTTCGACATGTATTCCATGGATGCGATCAAGTTGCCCGAGATCGCGCCGGATTTTAAAAAGAACGCGCTGGAGCCGTCTCTCGCTTCGACCAAACCCTGGCCGTACATGGGTGTGACGCCAGACCAGGCGCGCGAGTGCAAGCGCGCCTATTACGCGGCGATCTCGTTTGTCGATGCCCAGATCGGGCGCGTGCTCGATGCGGTGGATCGGCTGGGCTTGCGCGACAATACGATCATCGTTTTCTGGAGCGATCACGGCTATCACCTCGGTGAGCATGGCCTATGGATGAAGATGAGCCTGTATGAGGAAGCGGCGCACGTGCCGGTGATCATCAGCGTTCCGGGACAGAAGACTGTGGGACAGGCTTCCCCGCGCACGGTGGAGTTGGTCGACCTTTATCCGACGCTGGCTGACCTCGCCGGGCTGACGCCGACGCCGGGACTGCAGGGATACAGCCTGCGCCCGTTGATCGAAAATCCAAACGCGACCTGGTCGCACGCCGCTTACACGCAAGTGGAGCGGGGTAAATTCCCCGGCTACAGCATCCGGACGGAACGCTGGCGTTACACGGAATGGGACGACGGCGCGAAAGGGCGCGAGCTTTACGACCAGGAGGCCGATCCGCACGAGCTGACCAATCTGGCCGAGGATCCGAAGTCCGCGAGCACTGTCGCGGAGCTGCACGAGTTGGTGAAGAAGAACTGGCCGGAACGCATCGTCGGTGGCAAGGCGCAGCCGGGCTTTCGCGAGAAGTTGTTGCAAGAAACGCCGGCCAAACCGGAATAAATCACGGCGCCATGAAGACATTCACCTCGATCCTGTGCTTCGTGGCCATGGCGATGGGCCTGATGGCAGCGGAGGAGCCGGCAAAAAAGCCGAACATTCTTTTCTGCATTGCTGACGACATGTCGTGGCCGCACGCCAGTGCGTATGGTTGCACGTTCGTGAAGACGCCGAACTTCGATCGAGTGGCGCGGGAAGGAATTCTGTTTCAGAACTGCTTCACGGTGAACCCGAAGTGCAGCCCGTCGCGGGCTTGCCTGATCACCGGGATGTACACCTGGCAACTCGAGGAGGCGTGCGATCACAACGGGATCTTCCCGGCGAAGTTCAAGGGGTACCCCGATATGCTCGAGGAGCAGGCGGGATACCTCGTGGGATACACCGGCAAACCTTGGGCGCCGGGCGATTGGCAGGCCGGTGGGTGGAAACGCAACCCCGCGGGGGATCCGTTCAACAAATTCTCCTTGAGGCCTCCGACGACCGGTATCGGGAAGGTGGACTACGCGAAAAACTTCGGAGATTTCCTCACGGCGAGAAAACCGGGGCAGCCGTTTTGTTTCTGGTATGGCGGGCATGAGCCGCATCGGCCTTACGAACTCGGCTCGGGCGTGCGTGCAGGCAAGAAGCTCTCCGATGTTCAGGTGCCGGATTTTCTGCCCGACGACGACATCGTGCGCGGAGACCTGCTCGACTATGCGCTGGAGATCGAATGGTTTGACAAGCACCTCGGCCTGATGCTCGACGCTCTCGAGAAGGCAGGGGAGCTGGAGAATACAATCGTGATCGTGACCTCGGACAACGGCATGCCGTTCCCGCGCGTGAAGGGGAATCCATACGAGATGGGGCATCATCTGCCGCTGGCGATTCGCTGGGGCGCGAAGATCAAGCCGGGTCGTGTCGTGACGGATTTCATCAGCTTCGCGGATTTTGCGCCGACCTATCTCGCGCTGATCGGCGCGCCGCCACATCCGCAGATGACCGGGCGCAGCTTTCTCGACGTGCTGCTTTCGGATAAATCGGGGCGGGTGGATCCCACGCGCAATTTTGTCGTCACTGGACGGGAGCGCGAGGATGTCGGGCGGCCGGGGAATGTCGGCTATCCGATTCGCACAATCCGGACGGACGACTTCCTCTACCTGCACAATTTCAAGCCCGACCGCTGGCCGGCAGTCGATCCCGAGAGCAATTACGCCGACATCGACGACTCGCCGACGAAGAGCCTGCTCATCGAACAGCAGAAGAAGGGCGAACTGAAATACTACAACCTCGCCATGGCGAAACGGCCGGAGGAGGAACTCTACCGGGTGGGGACCGATCCCGGTTGCGTGACGAACGTGGCCAACGACCCCGCCTACGCCGAGACGAAGAAGCAGCTCGCGGCGAAGCTGGAGAAATTCCTGCGCGATCAGAAGGACCCGCGCGTTTTAGGCAATGGCGACGCCTTCGATCATTACGATTACAAGGGATCGGCGGCCAAGAAGGCGAAGGGGGAGAAGTTGCTGCAGCAGAAGCAGTGATGGCCACGAAAAGGCACAAAAGACACAAAGAGAAATTCTTCGTGCGCGAGCGGGTGGCGGGTGGCGCAAACCGATACCCTTCTGATGAAGCTACGATTGCTGCTGCTATGGCCCCTTCTGTGTTTTTTGTGCCTCTTTGTGGCGATTCATTCTCTTATTGAGGGCAGGGCGATTTCGCGGATGACGTGGGGCGGGTTCGGCGTATGAATAGCAGCATGCTTTCGATTCGCTGGCTTGGCCGCGTGAAATATTCCGATGCGCTTGCGCTCCAGGAAGAACTCGTCGCGTGCAAAGCGTCCGATCCTTCCGCACCCGATGAATTGCTACTGCTCGAGCACGAGCCGGTTTACACCATTGGGCGGACTCCGGATCAATCCAGCCTGCGCGATGCGGCGGCGCTGCCGCATCCGCTGGTGCAGACGAATCGCGGCGGGCAGGCGACGTATCACGGGCCGGGACAATTGGTGGGCTATCCCATTCTCGACCTGCGCGTGCGTGGGCAGGACTTGCACCGCTACCTGCGCAATCTGGAGGAAACACTCATCGCGCTGTTGGGGGATTATGGACTCGCCGCAGGGCGCAGCCCGGGGCAGACCGGTGTCTGGATCGGGGGACGGAAAATCGCGTCCATCGGTGTCGGAGTGCGCCGCTGGATCAGTATGCACGGCTTTGCGCTGAACGTCTCCGGCGACCTCGCGCCGTTCACCGCGATCACGCCCTGCGGCATCGTGGGCGTGGAGATGACGAGTGTTTCGCGCGAGTGTGGCCGGGAAGTTAGCGTACGGGAAGTGGCAGAGCGGATTGAACCCCACTTTCAAGCGCACGATCAGTTGGTGCCAGCGGCGCCGGCCAGGTAAAAGTTCGCAGAGCGACGTGAGCGGATCCGACCAATCCGCAGAGCAAATCGCGGATTGTCTGCGGTGGTCGTTCCAGCTCAGCTTCTGCCGTGTTCCGTTCCCCCTCACTCCTCGCGGTTGTTCTTTTTGTGGTGGCTGGTCTGCGTTGCGGATGGGCCGATGATGCCGAGACATGGTCCAAGGACGCACCGCCGCCGTGGCTGTTCCGTTCGCCGGGTGAGCAGGTGTATCCCGTCGAGCATGAGGGCTACATTGGTTCCGCTAATCAAAAGGTCGGCTTCGTCTTTCGCAAAGCGGATGGCGCGTTGGTGGGCATCTGGCCGGTGGGCCAGCGCAACCTGTTGGCGGACGCACCGAAAACGCCGCTGTGGACGATCGAAACGATGCCTGCGACGGCCAAGGACAAGCCGGGGATCATTGTGCCGGATGGAGCGACCAAGGTGACATTTGGCAGAGGCGGCGAGGGGCAAGCCGGGCAGGTCGATGTGACTTACGAGACACCCACGGCGCGAGTGGTGGTGTTCGCCGCGCTGGATGTGGGAGCGTCGCTCGTGCGTTGGAAGATCGACGTGGAGGCGCTCGCGGAGAATCCTGGAATCTGGAGCGTGACGTTTCCGCAGTTCGCCGTCGCAGCACTCGATGCGGACCCAACGAGCAATGAGATGGTGGTGCCATATCGTCGTGGGCAAACGCGAGGATTTGGGAAAGCAGCACCGCGCGGGGATGTGGAGCTTCCGTATCCAGGGCCCTCGGCGAAATTCCAATTCCTCGCCGCGTATGGACGAAAGGCGGGGCGCGGTTTTTATTTCAGCGCGCGGGACGGAGAGGGCTTTACGAAAACCTTTGCCGTGCGGAATCGTCCCGAAGCGGACGCGGTAGTCATTTCCGCGCAGCACTTCCCGGCGAATCGTGGCGCGGCTGTGAAGCGATTTGCGATGCCGTATGAGATCGTCGCTGGGCCATTCGATGGCGATTGGTGGGATGCGGCACGGGAATACCGCATGTGGTGGACGAAACAAGTGTGGGCCAGTCGCGGTCTGCTGGCCGAGCGGCACGATCTGCCGGATTGGCTCGTGCATGCGCCAATTGTCACGCGACCATCCACGACCAAGCCGGCGCGCACGGTGGCAAACAATCTTACGGCTCTGCAATCGCTTAGCGAGGCCTTCAGCGGGCGGCCGTTTTTCGGTATCTGGTATGGCTGTTTTGAAACTCCGAAAGCGGGCCAGTCGCTGAATGAATCCGGTCTCGGCCATGTGTTGCCGCCGAAGCCTGGCCTGGTCGAGGCCGTGCGTGAAATGCGCGGAAAAGGAGTGCATCTGCAGGCTTACATTCAATCGATGATTTACGACGCCGGCATTCCGGACTCCGATGCCGCCGAGGCTGACCGGGCGGCAACGCACGATCGGCTGGGCAATCGCGTGTCCTATGGCGTCGGCGAACCGCAACTCCTCGCGATGTGTCGCGCCACTGAATGGTGGCAGAAGCGCCTGGTGGACCTATCGCGCCGCGCCGTGGGTGAGTGGGGATTTTCCGGCGTGTATCTTGATAGCTTCGGCAAAGGCGCGCCGGAATGTTTTGCGGCGGACCACGGTCATCCGATTGGTGGAGGCAATACCGTGATCAGCGGTCAGCGCGCTTTGGTGCAGCGGGTTCGCAATGCCGTGCGTGAGGTCGATCGGGAAGCGATTCTTTCCGGCGAAGATCCGATCGAAGCCTTCCGCGATCTGCTCGACGTGAACCTCTACTCGGTGAATGTGATGACGAATTACGTGCCGATTTATCGCACCGTCTGGGGCGACTATAGTCTTGGTCATGGGCGTGCGCTCGCTCCGGGCAAGAGCGGCGGGAGCCTCATTCCGGAATTAGCCACGTTGTTTCTCGAGGGGACGATTCCCGGGCGCATCTACACCGACTCACCCAAGGTCTTTTTGCTCCAACCGGAGCACGCTCAGGAGTTCGCTTTCCTCAAGTCCATCGCGGCTTATACCGATCACGGATTGCCATGGCTGCGCTTCGGCGAATACCTGCATCCGCTGGCGTTGCCTGCCGATTTACCCACTGTCGAGTTCCACGAATCGGTGGAGAATCAGATCGTGCGCGGGCCCGCGATTCTCAACAGCGTGACGCGTTCGCACGCCGATGGAAGCATTGCGATCGTGCTGGTCAATATCGATGACAAGAAGCAGGTCGTCAGCGTGCCGATCGATCCGGTTTTACGAAGCCATATGCTCGATAAAGAGGTGAAACTTCGTCGGATGAACGAGCAGGGCGAGATGAGCGATCTGGCAAGTGGCCACGCGGAGTGGAAGCAAAAGCTCGAACTCGCGCCCGGCGAGATCGCCTTTCTCGTTTTGCAGTAATTCAGCGCTACTCGCGCACGTCTTCCACGTAACGCGCGATGCGGAAGCCGATGGGCGCACCGACCACGCCGAGCGCTTCGTCGTAGTGAAAGCCGCCATTGCCACCGCCGACCATCTCGAACGAACGTGCGACGATGGCACCTGTCCAATCGACCGCGTCCATGAGGTGGACATCATATTGCGGTCCATAAAAGGCGGCATTGATTTTGGCATTGCCGAAGGCGCGCAAGATTCTCGGCTCCCCGTTGGTTTCTTCGCCGTAGATTTGCAGCTGTCCGGCCAATCCGCCTTGATTGATCGGACGATTGTGGAAGTCGATGTTTCCTCGCACGAATATCTGGACCGTGATATTGGGCGGAATGCTGACGGTGCTGGTCGGGACGTCGAAGTTGCCGTTGACCATGATGATGAGAGCGCCGTTGCCGCGGCCCGTCCAGGGGGCGACGCCGAAGTTGTGCAGATCGCCGCTGACGAGATATTGGGTCGGATGCGATTCGTCGTCGGCGACGTAAAATGGCATGATGCTGGGCGGCGGCAGAAAAATGCCGCTCGTGGGTCGGGCCATGGGTTTGATCTCGCGATAGAAATCGCTGCGAATCTGTGAGGCGTCGATCCCCGTTGCTCCCGCGATATTTTCGTGTCCGTCGGTCACCGGGTCGTCGCCCCCATTGGTGGCCACAGCACCGTGAACCACGCAGCCGTTGGCAGAAATCAAAGGCCCGTAGATCGAATCCGCCTGGCGTCCGGCATTGTTGGCGATGTTTCCGTGGCTCTGCACTTGTGCGCTGCCCTTACCGGGGTAGAGCCCGTCGGGACCGGATTTCATCGGATCGCGGGAATCGAAGCTATCCACGGTCCACGTTCCGCTGGTGCCGAGACTGAGCGATTGGTCGGTGAGGATGGCCAACTCGAAGGGCAGCACCGGTTCGACGAGCACTTCGACGACGCGCGAGGTGTTTGGTGTCGGCACGTTCATGGGGGTACCGACATCGTCCTTCTTCAATTGTGGGCGGACGTCGCGGAGGCTGAAGCGGCGCAGCGTGGCCTCGAGAGAGTCGAATGTGCTCGTCGCCGTGGGCGGCAGCGCACATGTGGCCATCGCGCGCAGGCGAAACCAACGGTAGTACGGGCTCGGGGTGGGGTAGACCGCCCAGAGTTGCACATCGACATTCGTGGGCCGGTTGCCGGGCGAGACGCTTTGGAGGTTATCGAGGAATATCGGCGACGAGACTTTGACCGGGCTGCCACCGAGGAGGGAGAGCAGGCTGTTGACGAGGCCGAGCGTGTTCGAGAGGACTGGGCCGATCAGGCCGTTTGGTTGCTTCTGCTGCCAGCCCCGCCAATTGCCGTCCTGGGTGCCGGTGGCGTTGCGGGAGAGGTCTGCCAGCGCCACGTCGATGCCGGATTCCGCCGCCAGTCGCGCCTCCTGCCACGCTGCGGCCTGCGAGCTCATTTGAAAACGGGGAGTCACCCGGCGCAGCGTGTAAGCGGCTGCGATGGAAAGAATCGCCAGGGCGCCGAGCGTGATCAGGAGAGCGCTGGCCTGGCGGGGAGTGCTGCGGGTTTTCATGACGGTCTTCAATCGAGGCGAATGTTTCGCAACAGGATTTCATCACGCATGGTGATGAGGGTTTTGGAACCGAACCGGGGAGAAAGATAAGTGACCTGCACTGTGCCCGAGCATCCGTCCGCGGACATCGCCACCGTGAGATGAAAGTTTTCCGCATGCTTCACGATGATGGATTGCGAGTCGCCCTCGATGCGTACAAAGCACATGCACCCTTCATCCACGATGTATTCCTTGCGAAAGATGACCGGCACGCCGGGTGCGTGTTCCGTGCCCGAGCCGTAGTCGACGTAGTTATTGGTCGTCACCACGGAGAGCGGTTGGTCGTAATTCGTATCGGTCGGCGTATTGCTCTGGTAATACCCGGGGAGGGTAAGGAGCAGCGCGGTATTGTCCTCGATGGTCGCCGTGGCATTCGCGAGGCGAGTGCCGGTGCTGCCGTTCAATGTCGTCGTCGTCGCCACGCCGATGGAGCGACGCATATCGCGCGACAGGCAGTCGAGCAGGCGGCGCTGGTCCGATTGATTGGACGCATAGCTCTCACTCGCGTGCAGCGATCTCTGGAGCTCGACTGAGCTGAAGAGCAGCGCGCCGACGATCACGGTCGTGCCGGCCATGGCGATGATCATTTCGGCCAAGGTGAAGCCGGATATGGCGCGGCATCGCATCATGGCGCCGGTGTCGTGGGAGAATTGGTGGTCACCGGCCGGCCAAAGGCGCTGCCGAAAATGCCACTGCGGGTCAGGCCGGTTCTTCCGATGATGGTTCGCAGCGCCCGTTGCTTGGTGCCATCGTGTTCCTGCCAGATAATGCTCATGTCGACCAGCAAGAGCGGCTGGGCCGTGAGGTCGGCAGACTGGACGACAGTCACCGTCCCGTTATGACGGCGAACTTGAAAAGAGCTGTTGTCCGTCTTCGGAGCGTCGGGAGTGTCGGGGATGGAGACGGTGACGAGTTCAGTGACGCTGGTGCTGCCGAGGTCGCCCTGGCTTGAGGTGGGTGTTTGGAAAAGCCTGGCGAGCGCCTGGGCATTCGCGACTTCGGGCCACGGATGATTGCGCATCGCTTCCATGCGCTCCTGCAAAACCTGGCTGCCATTGGCCAGCATCCGGGTGCTATAGAGGATGCGCAGGCTTTCCGTATTCATCGCGAAAATCGCGCCGAGCCCCATAAAGATAAGTAACGCCGAGGCGAGGAGCTCGATAATCGTAACTCCACTTTGGCGAACCGACGTGAAGGCAGCGAACTTCATGTAGGTGATGTAAAAATACGGGTTTCTATGTATCGAAACACGCGTTCGTATACGTGAATGTCTGTATTTCTCGAAGCGGAATTAGCGGGTATTTTCCATAAGAACCATTAATTGCGTAATAAGACGTAGTTATGAGATAATCTTGTACGCGGTTTTGTCCTGGGTTTGGCCCCCGTGTTTCGTCGTGGATGGCCTGCATGGCGGTATGCAGGTTTAGGTTGTTCGTAGATCTTGGAAGCACGGGGCCGCGCAGGTTTCGCCAGAGTTTGATTTGCCGCCGAGAGCGGGCGTGCAATCCTCTGGCGAATTCTCTGGCCGCAATCCTGGGCCAACTTTCAAATCTGCACCGCCGAAAAACATGAAAGCCTTCTGTTTTAATGACTCCGTCAGCGACCCCGCTCTGGTCGAACGCGAACTCCCTGTCCCGCAAGTGACGGCTGCGGATGTCCTCGTTCGCATTCACGCGGTGGGTGTCACCCCGACCGAAATGGGATGGTATCCCACGACGCATACGAAGGCGGGTGAGGTGCGCCGGGGCGCGGTCCCGGGACACGAATTTTCCGGTGTCGTCACGGCGGTCGGCGCAGAGGCCGGACGCTTCCGGGTGGGGGAGGAAGTATATGGAATGAACGACTGGTTTGCCGACGGTGCCACGGCCGAATATTGCCTGACCTCCCCGGCGAGCATCGCTCCGAAGCCGGAAGGGTTGAGCCACGCGGAGACCGCGTCTGTCCCGATCAGCGCGCTCACTGCCTGGCAGGGACTCTATGACCGCGCGAAGCTGAAAGCCGGCGAGCGCGTACTCGTCCATGGCGGCTCGGGTGCGGTGGGAATCTTCGCGATCCAACTTGCGTGGCGCCGCGGCGCGCAGATTTTCGCCACGGCATCATCGCGGCACGCCGATTTTCTGGAGCAACTCGGAGCCGCCCATGTCATCGACTACAAATCCGAGCGTTTCGAGGATATCGTCGACCAGGTCGATGTCGTTTTCGACGCCGTCGGTGGTGAGACACTTCGCCGTTCATGGAGCGTGCTCAAACCCGGCGGCCGCATCGTGACGATCGCCTCGAGTAGCGAAGGCGCCCAGGATGAGCGCACCAAGGCGGCATTCTTCATCGTCGAGCCGAAACAAGAGCAATTGATCGATATCGCGAAGTTACTCAGCCGCGGTGAATTGAAAGCGTTCTTCGATGGTGTGCTGCCTTTCGATCAGGCTTCGGCGGCGTATTTCGGAAAGGTGTCGCGCCCCACTGGTCGCGGAAAAGCAGTCCTCGCGGTGATCCCATAGTCCGCCAACCGCGGGCGGAACCTCACGCTGCTACGTCTTCTCCACGATCTTCTTCAAAATCTTGAGCCCTTTTTCCTGCAATGGGCCGAGCCCGCTTCCCGGGAGATACCAGATGCCCTTTTCCTTGCTGTGGCAGTAGAGAATGTGGAGGTGGTCTTGAGTCGTGGCGTGATAAAAGGTGGCGCCATGATTTTCCTGCAGGAAATCGGAGAAGCGTTCCCGCCAGGCGCTGTCGTGGTAGGGGAAGATTTCTACTTCGAGTTCCTTGAGTTCCTCAATGCTGATCGGTCGAATGGATGAAGCCACGGCTTTCCGCCGGGCTTCGCTGAGTTCACCCATGTTGAGATTCTCGGGAAGCATAATTTCGGATGGGGTTCGGTGGATCACGGAGAGCACGGTGTCGGCTCTCATCGACACTCAAGCCACCAGCGATCATCCACTGCAAATGCGCGACTGGCGATGGGACCTTGGTCCTATGCGGCGCGGCATGGTGTTCCCGTCCTCAGGCGAACTGCGCCGGTTGCCCGGTCGCGGCGAGGACCGAGCGCCACCACCCGCTGGCCGGGTCGAGGCGCTTGGTGTGCGTGGCGAGAAGTTCGATGGGGACGTGGATGAAGTGTTCGTGGAGGAAACCAATGACGACACCGGTCTTGCCGGCCATCGCCGCGTGCACGGCGTGGCGCGCGAAGAGATCGCAGAGCAGGGCGTCTTCGCAATTCGCCGGGCGACTGCGGACCTGATAGCTCGGGTCGAAGTAACGCATCACGACGGGGATTCCCTCCGCTTTGAAAAATGCCTCGATCCTTTCGCGCAGAAACAGGCCGATGTCCTTGAGGCGAACGTTGCCGGAAGCGTCGCGCGCGTGAGGATTCGCGGCGAGCAGATCTTGCCCCGCGCCTTCCGCCACGGCGATGACGGCGTGCGATTTGGTGAGCATGCGCTGTTTCAGCGCCGCGAGAAAGGCGTCGAGATCGAACGGCACTTCGGGAATCAGGGCAAAGTTCACATCCTGGCTGGCGACGGTGGCGCCCGCGGTGATGAACCCGGAATGCCGGCCCATGAGCTTCACCAAACCGATGCCGCCTGGGACACTGCGCGCCTCGGTGTGTGCGCAGTCGAGCACGCGGGCGGCTTCCTCGAGCGCGCTGAAAAATCCGAAAGTCCGCGAGACGAAGCCCACGTCATTGTCGATCGTCTTCGGCACGCCGACGACCGCGAGAGCGTGACCGCGCTTGCGCGCTTCCTGATATAGTTCGTGGGCGCCGCGTTGCGTTCCATCGCCACCGACGGTGAAAAGGATATTCACGCCACGGGCAATGAGATTGTCGACTGCCCGGCCGATATCCACCGGTCCACGCGATGAGCCGAGGATGGTGCCGCCTTTTTGATGGATGCCGTCCACGAATGCTGGCGTGATCGTTGCCGGTTCGACGCCGGAGGCCGGATCGAGCCCGCTGTAGCCGCCGCGAAATCCCAGCACCTCCGCGACGCCGTAGTCGTAGTGCAATTCGAGGAAGAGCGAGCGGATGACGTTGTTGAGGCCGGGACAGAGTCCGCCGCAGGTTACGATGCCGGCCCGCGTTTGTTTCGCATCGAAGAACAATTTCGCGCGCGGCCCGGCCAGCTCGAACTGCTCGCCGGGATCCGCGCCGATAATGATCCGCTCGGGAATGCGAAGGTCATCGCTGATCGTGTGGCTCAGCGTGGAGATGAAGCGTGGTTCGCCCAAGGTAGGTGTATTCATCGGAAAAGGACGATCGCGAGCACCTGCGCGGAGAGGATGCGCAAGAGGGTGGTAAGGGGATAGACGGTGGCATAAGCTACCGTCGGAGCATCGGAATCCGCGATATTCGAGGCAAAGGCGAGGGCGGGGGGATCGGTCATGCTCCCCGCGAGCAGTCCGCTCAAATCCATGAAGTTCATCTTCAACACGGTGCGGGCCAGGATGCCGACGAGGAGTAGCGGCAGGACTGTGACGCACGCGCCGGCGAGCAGCCACTGCAAACCCGTGGTGCTGAAGACGGTGGCAAAGAATTTTGCTCCCGCACTGAGACCGACCGAAGCGAAGAAGAGCGCGATGCCAAATTCACGGAAGGTGAGATTGGTATTCACCGGGCATGTGCCAGACCTGCCTTCGAATGTGGCCGACGCGTCCGAGAATCAGCGCCACGATCAATGGACCGCCCGCCAGTCCGAGCTTGATCGGTTGGGGCATTCCAAAAAAGGGAATCGGCAATGTGCCGAGGGCGATGCCGAGTGCGATGCCGATGAAAAGCGGGATGAAGTGGGTCTCTTTGAGGTCCTTCAACGAGTTGCCGAGCGCCTCGGCCGCTTTATCGAGATTCGCCTCGGTGCCGACGATCTGGACCTGATCGCCGAATTTCAGCCGCAAGCCGGGTACGGCGGACATCTCGATGTCGGCCCGGGTCACGCGCGTGACGGCTACGCCGAAGCGGTCGTCGAGGTTGAGTTCGCCGACCGTTTTTCCCAACACCTCGTGGGCCGTGACAGCGATCCGGCGGAAGGTGATGTCGCTTTCAGAAAGGACGAGGTCTTCCTCGGTGCGCGGGCCGATGACACGCTCGATCTGCTCCAGGCCGGCCGCGGTGCCGACGACGGCGAGGCGATCACCGCGGTGGATCACGGTGGCATCGGTCGCGGCGCAGGTTTCGCCGTCGTGCCGGACGCGGGCAATGGTGACTCCCGACTCGATGCGGCCGGGAATTGCGTCGAGACGGACACCATTGAGATTGGGATTGGTGACGACGACAGTCCGTCGTTCGAGCGGTTGGGCGGTGCTGCGATGAGCCAGGGCAAAACTCTCCGCTTCGCGCCGCGGGTCGATGCGAAAGAGGTGCTTCAGAATCAGCAATGTCCCGATGATGCCGACGATGGCCGTGGGGTAGGTGACAGCGTAGGCCAGCGCCGGCAGAGTGAGTCGATCGGGATCGATGTCCGGCATGGAGCTGAGCGCCTGTGTGCCAGCGCCCAGCGAAGGGGTGTTGGTCGAAGCGCCCGAAAAAATGCCCAGCACCGCGGCGGAATCGAAATGGGCAAGCCAACCGATGAGCGGCGCGCCGGCTGCGCCGAGAATAACGATGGCCGCGGCGAGGACATTCATCTTCACGCCCTGTTCGCGCAGCGCGGCAAAGAAACCCGGGCCGAGTTGCAATCCGATGGTGAAGACAAACAGAATCAGTCCAAATTCTTTCACGAAGTCGAGCGTGTGATGATCAACGTCTTCGCCGAAGTGACCGACGAGAATGCCGGCGAAGAGAACACCCGAGGTGCCGAGTCCAATGCCACGGAACTTCAGACTGCCGAGCGCCATGCCGAGGACACAGACCGAGGCGAGCACACCGATGGCGTAGGCAATCGGCTGTGTCTGGTGTAAATCCGAGAGCCAGTTCACGGGCCTTATGCGTTGCCTTCCTCAGTCTGGGATTGCCCATCATCAGCCAGGCCCACACTCGCGAACGCGGCGATGGCGGCAGCAACGGAGGCGACTGTTTTCATGCGAGGAGATGGATTGAAACTGGGAAGGCCAGCGTGCCCTCCGTGCCTGTCTCCGTCCATAGGACCAAAGTCCGATGCGTGGAAACACGCCCATGGCTATTTCTTGACCTGAATTCCCTGTGGGAGTTATAAATCAGGTATGGCCCTTAACTGTAACTAAGGGACTAAGCAGTCAATAGCTTATGTCGGCAAAGCTCCCCAGCTGTGGCACGCTCGAAAATGCACTGGTTTGCATCGTAGATGATGACGACTCCGTGCGGCGTAGCCTGGCGCGATTGTTCCGTTCGGCACGCGTGCCAGCAGAAACATTCGGTTCGGCGCAAGCCTATCTGGATCGTCTGGTGCACGACGGTCCTGTCTGTCTCGTGCTGGACCTCTGCATGCCTGGACTCGACGGATTGGAATTGCAGCAGGCGCTCGCCAACCGCGACGCGCAGATTGTCTTTTTGACCGGCCATGGTGACGTGCCGACTTGCGCCGGGGCGATGAAAGCGGGGGCGGTGGATTTTTTGACCAAGCCGGTGGACGACGAACGATTGCTCGCTGCCGTGGAGCGTGGCCTGATCCGTTCTCTCGAAGCGCGCGACGCGCGGACGCGACGCAGCTCCGCGCGCGCCTTGCTGAATTCACTCACGCCGCGCGAATTTGAAGTCATGCAGCGAGTGATCGCGGGATTATTGAACAAGCAGATCGCCGCCGACCTCGGCACCGCGGAGAAGACGGTCAAGATTCATCGAGGGCGGGTGATGGAAAAGATGCGTGTCACTTCCGTCGTGGACCTCGTGCGCGTCGCCCAGACGGCCGGCGTCGGGCCGATAACGTCCCAAGTGTAAAACTGAGGAACGGATGATGAAGACCGTTGAACGCGATGCGCTCCCGATGTGGCTCAGGGAGTCAGCGGACGTGAAGGCGGCCTTTGATGAGCATGCCATCGTGGTTATTGTCGATGCGCAGGAGCGCATTACTTTCGTCAGCGAACGGTTCTGTGCGATTTCTCAATTGTCCGGCGACGAGTTGGTGGGACAGGACTACCGGGCCATCGTCTCCGAACGCTATCCACATGTATTGCTCTACGAACTCCGTGACTGCATGGCGCACGATTCCCGCTGGCGGGGAGAGATTCAGTTCCACGCCAAGGATGGCACGAGCTTCTGGATTTCGGCGACGATTGTGCCGCTGCTCGACGAGGAGGAAAAGCTTCGGCAGTTCGTCGTGATTGGCGCGGATATTACCGAGCAGAAACGCGTCGAGAACGAGCTCTCGGAAATGCACCGGCTCCAGCGGCTGCTCGCCGATCTATCCGCGCGTTTCGTCGCCGTGCCGTCCGCGCAAGTGGATGCCGCCATCCAGACGACGCAAAGTCTCGTCGGGGAGGCGCTCGGGTTGGACCGTAGCATGCTCTGGCAACTGGGGGAGCACGGGGCGGATATGAGTGTCACCCATTACTGGCAACGGGATGGTCTTCCGCCGCTGCCGCCGGATCTTTCGATGGGGGCATGTCTGCCGTGGATTCATGACGAACTCTTACGAGGAGGATGCGTCTGCTTCTCGACGGTCGGTGAACTCCCTGCGAGGGCGGCGCGTGATGTTCAGGTATTTTCCCAACAAGGGACGAAGTCATGCCTGACCTTTCCGCTCATTGCCAATGGCAAAACCTTTGGCGCGCTCGCCTTTGCCACGCTGCAAGCGGAGCGCAAGTGGCGGGACGATGTGATCGCCGAGTTGAAATTAGTCGCCCAGATTATCGGCAATGTCGTGGCGCGGCAGCGCTCGGAAATGCGCGAAGAGCAACTCCGCGACGAGCTGGCCCACGCCATGCGCATTGCTTCCCTCGGCGAATTGGCCGCGGCGATCGCCCACGAGTTGAATCAACCGCTGGCGGCCATTCTCAGCAACGCCCAGGCCGCACGGCGCTTTCTCGAGAATGGAGAAAGTGATCCGGACGAACTCCACGCGATCCTCGACGATATCGTGCGCGACGACAAACGCGCTGGTGGGGTGGTCCACAATCTACGGGCGATGGTCAGAAAGCACCCCGCGACGCGCGAATCGTACAGCCTCAACGACCTCGTCATCGAAGTGCTGGAATTGCTGCGCGGTGAGATGATCGGAGAGCGGGTGGGATTGCACCTCTCGCTCGCCCCGAGCCTGCCTCCCGTGGCCGTGGCCCGCGTGGAATTGCAGCAGGTGCTGGTCAATCTTTTCATCAATGCGACCCAGGCGATGAACAGCAACGCGTCGGGGGATCGTGCCATCGACGTGGAGACCCGGACGGAAGCGGAGACGGTCGTGGTGCGGATTCGGGACCGCGGCCACGGCGTCCCGCCGGATCGGTTGAGCCACATCTTCGATCCCTTTTTTTCCACGAAGGCCGATGGACTCGGAATGGGACTCTCCATCTGCCGGCGCATCATCGAGAGCCACGGCGGCCGCATCGAAGCGCGCAACCATCGGGAGATCGGCGCGATTTTCAGCTTCTCACTCCCCATCGCGGCGATAGCGGCACGATAGGATCAAACTTCCCGGACAAGTCGAAAATCGGCGACTCCCCGGCGAAACCGACGTTACCCAAGGCACAGACTTCGCTTCCACGATTACCGGTCTGGCGGCCTGACCCAAGCGGGCACCGGTACGCTGGTGCTGGTCAGCAGTTCGAGGCAAACTTAACCATCGTTCCAGGGGGAGGGGACAAACTTCCTAACAAAACCGACTAACCAGGATAAGCGTTCATCGAACGTTCGTCGGTTTCTTCCCAACCATCCCCCCATTACCATGGACCAAAAACTGGAAGGCACACCCAAAGCCACGCTGCAGCTTGCCGGAAAAGCAGTGACCCGAAGTGACGTCACCAACGACTGGGGCACGCGTTTACAGTGGCAAATCAAGCGGGACGGGAAAGAGATTGCCACGATGGTAGCCGGGCTGGACCTCACCTACGAGCACCCGGATACCACTCCGGGAAAGTACGAGGTCGTTCTACAGCAGTTTTATTACGTGAACTACAAGAAGGATAAGGACGGCAAGTTCACCGAGAGCAAATACATCAATATTTCTGACCCGGTCTCTTACACGATCTAACGTCCAACGCCGCAACCCAAAAGCCCCCCAATATGTTGCACATCGGAAACCAGTATTTACCTCTTTGTTCCGGGGGCACCCGGCGCAGCTTCCTGCAGGTCGGGGCGGCGGCGATGGCCGGCCTGAGCCTGCCGAACTGGCTCCATCTCCAGGCCGCCGGCGTAGTGGACGAGAAGAAGGCGAAGATTCGCAATTGCATCACCCTTTTCCTCGTCGGTTCGCCTGGGCACCTCGACACGTGGGATATGAAGCCGGACGCCCCGGAGGATATTCGCGGTAAGTTCAAGCCGATTTCCACCAGCGTTCCCGGTGTGCAGATCTGCGAGCATTTCCCACGCATGGCGCGGATCATGGACCGGGTCGCGCTCATCCGGAGCCTCCACTACAGTACCGGCGCCTCGCACGAAAACGGCCAGCGCTGGATGATGACCGGGCATGACTTCGATGCCGCGAACAAGCAGCCGCACATCGGCTCGGTGATTTCGCGGGTCTATGGGTCGCGCGGCGATCTCCCCGCCTCGATCGTGCTCCCCGCCGGCATCGGCAACACCGGCACGACCACGCCGCACGGCCAGGAGAGCGCCTATCTAGGCAGCGCCCATCAGCCGTTCATCCTCGGCAGTGATCCAGCACGGTCGGATTTCAAGGTGGCCGACCTGGAATCGCCGGCCGGCCAGTCGGACCTGCGCGTGGAAGCGCGCCGCAAGCTGCTCCACGAGATCGACGACGTGCAACGGCAGGTCGAGACGAGTGGCACTCTGGAGCGCGACACCGCGTATGCCCGCGCTTTCAATCTCCTCACCAGCCCGGAAACCAAGAAAGCTTTCGATCTCAACGAAGAGTCGCCAAAGCTGCGCGACCGTTACGGGCGCAATACCTTCGGCCAAAGCTGCCTGATGGCCCGGCGGCTCATCGAGCGCGGCACGCGCTTCGTCACAGTCAACCAGTTCGACACCGTCTTCGGCATCTCCTGCTGGGACATGCACGCCGACGGCAGCAGCCTGAACAACACCTACGCCGACTACGAGCACGTGCTCTGCCCGCAGTTCGACCTCGCTTTCACCGCGCTCCTCGAAGACCTGCAACAGCGTGGGATGCTCGAGGAAACGGTCATCGCGGTCATCAGCGAATTTGGCCGCACGCCTAAGATTAATGCACGCGGTGGGCGCGATCATTATCCCTCGGCCTTCACGAATTTCCTCGCGGGTGGCCCGATCCGCGGCGGGCGCGTTATCGGTTCGACGGACAAGATCGGCGCCGCGCCGCATGATCGCCCCGTGGAACCGCCGCAAGTGATCGCCTCCATTTACCAGGCGATGGGTATCGACCTCGAAACGACGATGCTGCCCGGACCGGGCGGCCGTCCGGTGCGTCTCATCGACTCCGAGCCGATCCACGAGCTGTTCGCCTGATCTTTTCCGCCAGCCGAATGAGAAGCGTGCTTCCGAACCTTCGCTGTGCTGGAGCCGGGGCGGTCTTTTTCCTGGGAGCCGCGCTCGCGCTGTCCGCTGCGCCGCCAGTCGTCACGAGTCTCGACGTGCGCGGATTGCAGATCGGCAAAGTGAATTCTCTCACGTTTACCGGGACCGATTTATTGCCGAATCCCCGCCTGCTCACCACCGCGCGGCTCGCCCGCCAGACTCTCAAGAACGGCGCCAGTCCGAATCGGATCACGCTCGAGGTGGAGCTCGCGCCGGGCGCGCAGCCGGGTTTCGAAAACTGGTGGCTCGTCACGGACCATGGCGTGTCCGCGCGCGGGATTTTCGCCACCGATTCGCTGGGGCAGAAGCCATTTGCCGCCAAGGTCGATGCCCTGCCCGTCGCCTTGCACGGCACGCTCGCCGGCAGCGAGGTGAAGGAAGTCACTTTCCACGGCAAAATGGGGCAGGAAGTCATCTGCGAAATGGAGGCGCAACGGCTGGAGAGCAAGGTGCGCCCAGTGCTGAATCTGTACGGCCCGGGGAACAAGCTCGTGGAGTTCAGCCTGCCGATGGCCGAGCTACGCGGGGATACCCGGCTCGAGGCGAAACTGCCGGCGGACGGCGAGTACCGCCTGCAAATCCACGACTTGCAATACGCGGCCGCAGCGCCCGGACAGTCTGCCTGAAAATCGGCCAGTGGTCCTATGCCGATCTTGCCTTCCCCTCCACGGTCCAGCGCGGCGTGACCACGGAGGTTGAGCTGGTGGGGCGCACCGGGGAGACCCACACGGTCCGCGTGTCGTCCACCACGGAAGACCCAGCGGTGCCGGCGCCGTGGCCGGAACCCGCGAACGCGAGCGGGCCGCAGGCCCCGGTCTTACTGAGCGACTTGCGCGAATTGGTGGAAGAGCGGAACGGCACCGCGCCGCAAGCGCTGGGCGCGTTACCCGTCGCGGTCAATGGGCGCATCTCGAAATCCAACGAAACGGATGCCTATGAACTGACCGTGGAACCGGAGACCGAAGTGGACATTGCGGTCGCGGCCGACACGCTCGGTTCGCCGATCGACGCGGAACTGGAACTGCGTGATGCAAAGGGTGCGCGCCTGGCCATCAACGACGACACGCCCGACGGCCCCGACCCGCGCCTCACATACAAGGTCCCACCGGGGGTCACCAAGCTCATTGCCGTGGTCCGCGACGTCAACGGCCACGCCGGACCCCGGTGCATTTACCGGCTCTCCGCGACGCGCAAGGGGCAGGAGAATCCGGCCGGCTTCACACTGGCGCTCACCGAAGACAGCCACACGCTGGAGCCGGGCCTCTCGAATGTCTTCAAGGTCGAAGCCGTGCGCGCCGGTTACGATGGCCCGATCGACCTGGTCTTCGATCATCTGCCGGATAGCGTGAAGATCTCCGGGCAGAACGTGCCCGCCCAAGCCACTGCCACACTGGTTACGCTTTCGAGCGACGCCCCATTGCCTCCGCTCATTATCGGCCTCAAGGGCCGAGGGAAAGATGGCGAAGCTGCGGCCAGCGTGGAGAGCATCCAGTTGGGCCGGTTCCAGCCATGGCTCGCGCAGAGCGTCGCGCTGGCTGGCGCTGCCAAATCGGATGTCGCCTTTTCCGTGAGATGGGGCGCGGCGGTGGCTGAAAAGAAGGTGCCGCTGGGAGGACGCTTCGTGCTGCCGGTGACGTGCACCCGGCCGCCCGGTCATGATGGCCCGGTGCGGCTCACGCTGCTCACCAGCCAGGGACGAAAAACCGGCAAGGTCGCGGCGCAAAATGCGGCCCTCAATCTCCGCGAAGAAAAGGCCGTACTCATTGAGGAGGACAAGAACGCGCAAGCAGCGTTCAACGTCATCGCCACTGCGCAAGCCGCCCTCGCCGCTGCACAGAAAGCAGTTGAAGCCAACAAAGACGACACCGCTGCCGAAGCGCTCGCCGGGAAAGTCGAAGAAGCACAGGCCGCGATCGAGAAGACGAAGGCGGCGGCAGACGAAGCGGCGCAGAAGGCGAAGAACGATGTCGAGGTTGCGGTGGCGGTTCCCGCGGAATTGCCGGAGATCCCGCACCAGATCGCCTTCAAGGCCGAATTGCTCAAGCGCGACCGACGCACGGTCGAGGCGGTGGCCTACACACCGGTGCAGGAGATTCCGGTGGTGAATCCTCTGGCCGTGAAGCCCCATGCGCCGGCGCCGATCCAGCTCGACCCAAAAGCCGGAGCCACCGTGGAGATCACCGGCAAGGTCGAACGACTCGAAGGCGCCGTGGGCGATATTCTCCTGACCATGTCCGATCTCCCTCCCGGCATCGCGGCGCCGCCCGCCGTCACCGTCAAGGCCGGCGCCACGGATTTCAAATTCACCTTGAAAATCCCGCCGACTTTCAAACCGGGCGAATATGCCGGCCCGAAAATCTTTGGCACCGGCAAGCCTTTTGGTCCCTTGCAGGTGCGCAGCCGCGATAACCCGGTGACACTGACGATCCTGTCGCCCGGGAAGGGGAGTGGCACACCTGTCTCCAGCGATACGCCGAAAGCGGCAGGCGAGACGCCCGTTCCAGGCGGAACTCCCCATTGCCGCGCCGCCCCACTAAACCTTGATATGAGACCGTGCCTTCTTTTTCTCTGCGCCCTGCTGCCGAGCTGGCCAGCCGTCGCCGCAATTCCTCCGGATCTCACCGGCAACCTCGAGGCCACTCCCTCCTCGGTGACTCTCACCAATCTCCAGCGCCCGCACTCTGTGCTCGTCCGCGGGCGGACGCAGCGCGGTTACGATGTCGATCTTACCTCGGACGCGACCTTTCGTAGCGACAACGAACAAGTTGCGCAGGTCGATTCCACCGGCTGGATCCAGCCGGTGGCCAACGGGCAGGCCACCATCACGGCGCAAGCCGGCGATCGCATCGCGACCGTGGCGGTGACGGTGCAACTCCCGAGCACCCCGGTGGATATCAGCTTCCGTCAGGACATCATGCCGGTGCTCTCCAAGGCCGGCTGCAACGCGGGCGCCTGCCACGGTTATTCCCTCGGAAAAAACGGCTTCAAGCTCTCCCTGCGCGGCGCGGATCCGGAGAAGGACTATCTCGCGCTCACGGACGAATTTGCCGAGCGCCGGATCAACCGGAATAACCCCGACGCCAGTCTCCTCCTGCTCAAGCCCCTCGGCGATTTACCCCACGAAGGCGGCGTGCGCATGGACCGCGGCAGCGTGATGCACGAGGCGCTGCGGCGCTGGATCGCAGAGAGCGCCAAGGACGATCCGCCCGACTTGCCCAAGCTCGTCTCGGTCACCATTCATCCGGAAAAGATCGTCAGCCTTCCGAAAACGAAACAGCAGTTCCAGCTCGTCGCGCAATACAGCGACGGCTCGGTGCGGGATGTCTCGCGCACGGGCATTTTCAACGTGAACATCGAGCGCGTGGCCAAGGTGGATGACGTGGGATTGGTAAGCGTGAACAGCCTTGGCGAGACCGCGATCGTCGCGCGCTACGAGGGGATTTTCGCCGTGGGCTAATCTGATCGTGCTGCCGCCGGACAAAGGCTTCAAGCCGGCGCCGGTGCCGCAGGACAATATCATCGACCGGGACGTGGTCGCGAAGTTGAATGACCTGCGGATCACGCCTTCCGAGGTGACCGACGACGAACATTTCCTGCGCCGGCTGATGGTGGACCTGATCGGCATTCAACCCACGCCCGAGCAGGTGCTGGCCTTTGTCGCGGATCAGGATCCCGCGAAGCGCGAGAAGATCATCGAGACCACGATGGAGCGCAGTGAGTTCGTGGACTGGTGGTCGCTCAAGTGGGGTGACCTGTTGCAAAACTCCCGCAACACCTCCAGCGACCGCGGCGTATACGCTTTCCGCGAGTGGATTCGCGCCGCCATCGCTCGCAACATGCCGCTTGACGAATTTGCGCGCGAGGTCATCACGGCGCGCGGCAGCTCGATAGACAATCCCGCCTCGGCCTTTTACGCGGTGAGCAAGGATCCCGATGATACCATCCAGCGGGTGACCCAGGTTTTTTGCGGCGTGCGCATGCTCTGCGCGCGGTGTCATCCACACCCGTTCGAGCATTGGACACAGGGCGATTACTACGGATTGCACAGCTTCTTCAACCAGGTGTCGATCAAGCCCGACCCGCACCAGGTGGGGGTCGTGAACGCGAAGACCATCCTGGTGAACCTGGCCGCGCCGTACTCCACCAACCCGCGCACCACCAAGGTGCAGCCTCCGCGCTATCTCGGTGGCGGCGAGCCGAAGCTGGACACCGGCACCGACCGGCGCGCCGAGTACGCCCGCTGGCTGACCACGCCGGAAAATCCGCACTTCGCCCGCAGCCTCACCAACCGCATCTGGAGCTACTTCTTCCACCGCGGCATCATCGATCCGGTGGATGATCTGCGCTCCACGAATCCGCCCATCAACGGCCCGCTGCTCGATTCGCTGACTAAGGAATTCGTGGAGCATCACTTCGACATGCGCCACCTGATGAAAGTCATCGTGATGTCCGAAACCTACCAGCGCAGCTCGCTGACCAACGAGACCAACGCGCACGATGATATGAATTTCTCCCACGCTATTCCGGGCGGTGTTCCAGCGGAGGCCATGTTGGACTCGGTGGTGCAGGCCACCGGGGTGAAGGAGAATTTCGGCGGTGTCCCCGCGGGGTTCACCGCCGCGCAATTCCCGGATGGAAACGTCCAGAGCACTTTCCTCGGAATCTTCGGCAAACCGCAGCGCATGGATGCCTGCGAGTGCGAACGCGACCTGAGCACGAACATGCTCCAGGCCCTGCACTTCATCAACGGCCAGGCCATCCTCAACCGCGTGACGAATCCCGCCGGCCGGCCGGCGCTGTTGCTCGCCAAAAAACCGAACGACGATGAATTGATCGACCAATTGTATCTCTGGTCGCTCGCGCGCCGGCCCACGGAAAAGGAACACACCATCGCGGCGCAGTTCATCACCGACGCGGGTGACAAGCGCAACGAGGCCGCGCAGGACCTGATGTGGGCGCTGCTCAACAGCCGCGACTTCACCATGCTGCAATAATCGTGATGCGTCGTCTCACTCTCATCCTCGGGTTATTTTGGGCCGTCCACGCCAGTGGCGCCGACGTGAGTTTTCAGCGCGAGGTCTGGCCGATTTTCAAGCGCCACTGCATCGGCTGCCATAGCGAGCAAAAGAAGAAGGGCGGACTGCGCCTCGATGACGTCGCCGCCTTGCTGAAGGGCGGCAAAAGCGGCCCGCTCTTCGTCGTTGGCAAGCCGGACGACAGCGAACTCATCGACCAGGTCACCGGCGACGAGCCGGAGATGCCGCAGAATGATGCGCCGCTCTCGCGCGCCAAGGTGAAGGTCCTGCAAGACTGGATCGCGCAAGGTGGCAAAATCGACGGCCCGCCGAAGTCCGATGTGCCGCCAGTGACCATCCCGCAGTTTTACGCCTATGCCCCGGCCATCTCGAGCGTGACCATCCGCTCTGACGGCAAGTTCGCCGCGGTCGCGTGCCGCAGCGAAGTGGTGACGTTCAATGTGGATGACGACGTGACGCCGCGCCGGTTGCCGACCGACTTCGACCTCATCAATCACGTCGAGCTGAGTCCCGATGGCCAGCGGCTGGCTGTGGCCGGTGGTTCGCCGCAGCAATTTGGCGGCATCATCTTCTTCCACGCCGCCGACGGGACTCGGGAGTCCGCTCGCCGCGTGGGCACCGACACGCTCTTCAAGGGCAACTTCGCGCCCGACGGCCAGACGATTGCGGTTGGCGGCCCCACCGGGGCGGTTTACCTCATTCCGGTCGACGAGAAGGCGCCGGTCAAAAACATCGAGTTGCACAGCGACTGGGTGACCGCGGTGGCCTTCACCGCTGATGGCAAGCAACTCATCACCGGCAGCCGCGACAAGACCACGAAGCTCAGCAGCGTGGAAGGCCTGAACCTGTTGCGCTCCGTAGATCAATCCCCGGAGATGATCAACGCCGTCGCCGCCGACCCGCTGACCGCCATCTCCGGCGGAAAGGCGGGGGTTCTCCTTCGGCTACGACTTTAAGCAGCCCCTCGTGGGCGTCGAAGTGACAGGCTCGGGTAACGGCGCCCGCCCCGTGAGCAACCGCGCCCAGTACGTGCGCACCTTCGAGGCGCAACCCGACGTGGTCATGGCCCTGGCGACCAGCGGCGATCGTAAGCTGCTGGCGGTCGCCACCCGTGCGCCCGAAGTCCGCATCTACCTGACCGAGACCCGGCAACGCAAAATCACCATCCCCAACGTCCCGGCGCCGGTGCTCAGCGTCGCTCTTAACCACGACGGCAGCCGCCTCATCCTCGGCAGCAAGACCGGTGTCGTGCAGGTGTGGGACACGACCTCGGGCAAGCTGATCAAGTCCCTCACGCCAGTCCCCGTTCAGCAGGCAGTCGCTGCCGAAAAATAGAGCATATTTAGTGCGTTGCGGCGGGCTTTTCGCCTTCCACGCTCTTCGTGAAACCTTCGATCCGATTGCCATCCATCGTGATGTCACGCGTATCCGGACCCAGGCGGATCGCGGTGCGCGTCCCTTTGCGTGTCTCGATGATCTCGTTGCCGGCGAGCACGATGGATTCCGTCCCGCCCTGAATGTCCACGGCAAAGCCATTATCCGCGCCGTTGTCCACCAGCCGGTTGTTTTCGATGCGATTGCGGTTGCCGGTGAAATCCTTGCCGCGCTCGGGCCGGAAGAGAACACCGCTTTTCTTGCTATCGATCACTTCATTGCCGCGGATGATGTTGTCCGTATCGTGGTGGCCGATGGAGATGCCCGTCTCGTTGCCCTCGACATGGTTCTTTTCCGCGAGGCCGTCGCGGACGCCCCAGCAAAAGAAAATGCCGATGCGATTGCCGACGATACGATTGCCGCGGATGACCGAACGTTGCGAGCCGGAGCCGGGGTGCAGGCCGAGTCCGGCGTGGCCTTCGCTTACACAATTTTCGACGAGGACATCGTGGCAGATTTGCCAACTGATTCCGTCGCCGTTGTAATTGCGCGCGGTCACGCCACGGATCGTCACGCGATTGCACTCCTGCAGAAAGATGCAGCCCGCATAGTTGCCATCGAGGTTTTCGTTGTGCGCGCGGTCGCCGTCGAGGACGAGATTCTCGATCGCGAGATCGGCGAGATTTTCGCCGGAGAGAATGGGGAAGAGCGTCGAAACCTTCGACTCGCCGGCGCGCCAGAAATTCTTGCGCAGCCCCTGGTCGAGCTTGAAGCGGTTGCCGATGCGCGCGACGAGGGTGCGCTTCACCGTTTCGGCATCGCCAGAGCCGCCGTTTTTGGTGCGCAGGCAAATGCCGTCGCCGATTTCGAAACCACTTGCATCCGTAAGGGTGATTTCCTGATCGAACCAATCGCTATCCGCCGCGAGCGTCGTGGTGGAAGAGGGCTGCTTGATCAGCACCGTGTCCGGGCCGCTGCCGAGCAGGCGGACCTTGGACTGCAGATACACGGCATTTCGCAGCCGGTAGGTGCCGGGAAGAATCTTCACCGTGCCACCTCCGAGCCGCGCGACGTAATCGACCGCGGCCTGGATCGGCTTTTCCGTAGTGCCAACCAGGTCCGCATTCGCGGGCCCGACGGTGATGGTGAGACGCTGGGTCCAATCCGGCTCCACGACAGAATCGCCGAGGGTAGCGCGCGGTTGCTCCGCGGCGAGAACCATGGCGGCCATCGCGAGGAACAGAAGCAATATGCGGGCAATCATAGTGATGAAATCCTGCGACTGGTGCAGAGCTGTGGAGTGCGCTCCAGCGATGCTGAAGATCGTTACAACAACTCCTCAATAACCCGCCCGCCTTCGGTAACGATCGGCCGAGGGCGCCCCTGCGGGTCGATCCACTGGGAGTTTTGCTCGATGCCAAGATGATGAAAGACCGTGGCGGCCAGGTCGGACGGACCAACCCGGCGGCTTTCGATGTCGTAACCCTTGCGGTCGGTGCTGCCGATTACCTGACCGTGACGCAAGCCACCGCCCGCCATGACCATCGACATGACACGTTGCCAGTGATCGCGGCCCGCCTGTGCATTGATGACCGGGCTGCGGCCGAATTCGCCCATCATCAGGACCAGCGTGCTGTCCAGCAAACCGCGATCTTCCAAATCCGTGACGATGGCGTGCAAAGTACGATCCACCACTGGGAGGAGAGGCTTGAGCCCCTTTTCGATACCGCCCCACTGGACATTGTCGCCGTGATGATCGAAATAGCCCCAAGCCCCGCTGACCGTGACGAAGGTCACGCCGGCCTCGACGAGGCGCCGCGCGAGCAGAGCCTTCTCGCCGAGACTGTCGCGACCGTACGCATCGCGCAGCGCCGGCTTCTCCTCATCGAGATTGAAGGCACGTTGGGCCCGGCCGGTGAGGAGCACATCGTAGGCTTGCTGGGTGTATTGATCGGTGGCGGTGATTTCCGGGTTGGCTCCGAGCTGACGCTTCCACTGGTCCATTTGCTCGGCCAGCGTGCGGCGGTCGCCGAGCCGCTCGACGGTAAGTCCATTGACCAACGCGAGCCGCCCTGCCAAATCCTTGCCATCCACCGGCTCGTAAGCACTGCCCATGTGGCCGGCGCCCCACACATCGGATTTCAAGGATGGCGCCAGGGCGATGAAGCCCGGTATTCCGGGGGCATTCGAGCCGCGGAATTTTGCGGCGATCGACCCCATGGAAGGATAACCCGCGCCGTCTTTACCGTCATTGGTGCGCCGGGCCAGCGGATTACCTGCCTGCATCGTGATCGGGGTGTGATCGCTGGCGCTGCAATCCACCGAGCGGATGAGCGTTAGCTTGTCCATGAGCCGCGCCGTCAGAGGAAGATGCTCGCAAACGTGGATGCCGGGGAGTTTCGTGGGGATGTGGCCGAAGGGTCCGCGGATTTCCCGCGGCGCGTCCGGCTTGGGGTCCCACATATCCAGATGGCTCGGTCCACCGGACAGCCAGAAAAGAATGACATTCGTTTTACTCTTCGCCTTTCCGCCTGCCGCAGCCATGGCGTGTTGCCTGAGGAGAGCGGGAAGGGAAAGTCCCGCCAGTCCCGCCAGCCCAGTTTGGAGAAAACCTCGGCGGGTGGACCCCACGCGCAGCACATCGCCCGCGGCAGGGCTGAAGCACTGGGTCAAGGTCGGTTCTTGAGAGGAGGGGGGATTCACCACGACTTGCGGACTCGACGGGTTGCCCAAGATGAGCCGTTAAATGGTGATTTCTTAGGCTGGTTTAGCCGCTGGGTTCGGCAGCACCCAGCGGCTCTTGAGCGTCGGGAAATACTGTTTCAGGAGTTCGTGCGGCAATATTGGATGCTCTTGCCAAGCCGGAGGCGGATATTCAGCAGGATATTTTTCCCTCCATCGCTTCTTTGGCTTCGGAAAGAGAAACGGCTTGCAGCGGAAATTTGCGGGTGTGGACTTTCCCCGGGAGCCGGACCGGCAGGTGGAATTTATCACCGCGCTGCCAAAGACCACGGATGCGCTTGCGGTTGGTGTCGCGGACGGCTAGGAATGGAACACTCATGAACGACCTGCCAAATCCAGACTCGGCGCGCCGGCTCCCAGGGAGCTGTGCACGGCCTGTCGGGGCGTGGCAGGACGTCAAAGTGGCACACGGACAATTTCGACCCTTCGAAATTGCACAAGTCCTTCATAATCAGATAAGCCGGGGTGGCGAAATTGGCAGACGCGCCAGACTTAGGATCTGGTGGAGCAATCCTTAAGGGTTCGAGTCCCTTCCCCGGCATTTTCTCTCTGGTCCTGATGAATACAGGTTTTGCGGGCGATCGGACGCAAATTCGTTCGAAGCAACTGAGTGGGAAGCTTTAGCAGGCTGCTGAAAAAGCGGGGAATTTTGAGGTGAGGCCACTCAAATTCACGAAAAGAGGTTAGTTTTTGCGTTTTGCGGTGGCCGTGCACCGCGTTTTCTCGCCCCGTGCGCCAACTCCGGGCGCACTCCGCCACACCCGGGCGCTCACGCGCCCACCTCCGTGGGTGGTGGGGCCGCCATCATCGCTTCCAAGTTGAGTTTGGCCAGGCGCAGTAAGTTGTAGGTTGCTACCACCATTTGCCCGCAAAAGTGGGTCCGCTCCACACCGCGATAGCGCGTCTTGCGGAACCCGCCGGTGGTTTTCATCCAGCCGAAGATTTCTTCGATCCGTTTGCGGATGCGCTGACTGGTTTGGTAGCCCTTCTTTTTCGTTCGCCCATCAAAGCCTTCAACCCGTCGGTCTTTGACTTCGGCGACGTGCGGGGCCACCCCCAGTTCGCGGCAACCCTGGACGAAGTCCTTGCTGTGGTAACCTTTGTCCGCTCCCACCGTGCGGGGCGCAAACTCCCGGTCGGGCAATTCCCGGATTTGCGCCAGCGCTTGGCCGCTCTCGGTCACCCCCACCGAAGGCGTGACCTCGAAGTGCACGCACAAGCCAGTGCGATTCTCCATGACCGCGTGACCGGCAAAGCAGAGCTTGGCTTCTTTGCCCGCACCCTTGCGCAGTAACTTCGCCTGCGGATCGGTCGTGCTCTGATGGGTGTCATTGCTGCGTTTCTCCCCATGGAAGTCCTGCCACGGGTTGCCTGCTCCGGGGCCCTGCGGCGGCTCGTCCTTCGGGCGAAAGCTCTTCATGCTCGCCCACGCTTCGATCAGGGTTCCGTCCACGCTGAAGTGCTCGTTGCTCGCCCAGCGTCCTGCCCGCGCCAACTCCACCACCCGGGCGAAGAAGATTTCCGCGGCGGCATGCCGGATCAGCCGCTCCTGGTTCTTACTAAAGCTACTGGCATCGAAGATCGCTTCCTCTTCATCGGGATTGATCTCCAAAAACCATTGGAAAAGCAGGTCATAGCGCAGCCGCTCACAAAACTGCCGGTCACTGCGCACCGTATAGAGGGCCATCAATACTTTGGCGCCCAACAAGCGCTCCGGCGGAATCGAGCTCCGCCCGCCCTCGGCATAAAGATCATCAAAGTAACTATCCAATTCCCGAAAGACTTTCCCGATCAGACGCTTGATCTCGCGAATCGGATGCCGCTCCGGAATCCGGCTCTCGACGTTGAGCAAAGTAATCAGGCTGGTTTGGGCAGTGGAACGTCCTCGCATCCCTGACCAACCCGCTCGCGCAGGTAAGGTTGTACTTTTTCTGACGAACTCCTTCTTTTTTCAGCAGCCTGCTAGATGAGAGTGCGGTAGTCAGCCTCTGCGGCGAACGTCCCGTTTCCCGTGCCGGCCTGAGCCAACTGAACAATCTCGGCCTACCCGAGCTTGTGGCGTTCACCGAGGATCAATACGTCGAAATTGCCACCAAACTCGCCAACGACATTCCACGTCTGAAGGAACTCCGCGCCACACTACGCCAACGAATGGAAAAGTCCGTCTTAATGGATGGCCCCCCATTTCGCCGGACAGATCGAAGCCTGCGACCGCTCGATGTGGCGGCAGTGGCGTGAGAGCCAGAAAGCCTGAATTGGGTTAGCGAGTCCCGACGACAACGAGAAAGTCCTGTCTGTTGCGTCCTAGACGCACTCGATGGCGTCACATCTCTCTTCATCTGCTTTTACGGACGCGAATGCGTATGCCTCTATTTTGGCTCAATCACCCCCGAACCTCGTCTCCATGCGAGTTCAAACCAGAACTCAGTCCCTTCAGGCGTCCAAGAACGGTCTTTTGGGGAAATTTCAACGAGTCCTCCCACCGGTTCTAAAGGGGGATTCAGGCTTCGAGGCGACGACTTGACTACTCAATACATTTGTTCGGAGATACAGTAGATGGAAACGGTTCTCGATCTTGCCTCACGGAATCATCTCAAAGCGCGTATTCAAGCCGTGCTTGCTCTTTCTGAACAACTTACTGCTCCGCTCATTTACGCCGACGTCGGGGCCCTCTGGGGCGTAGACAGTCCCCTGCTCAAAATGCTGCGAGATCAACAGCGAATGAAGATTATCGGATTTGAGATCGATCCCGCAGAGTGCGAGCGACTGAAGGCGATAAGCCCCAATGACACGTATCTTGCCTTTGGGGTGGGCGACGTCGACGCCATGAGGCCTTTTTACGTCACCGCGTTCGCGGCCAACTCATCATTTCTCGAACCAGATTTGGACGCCCTCGCCGGTCTTCCGCATCGAGATATATTTCGGGTTGTCAGTACTGGCACCGCGCCGATGCGTCGTTTTGATACGCTCATCGCGACCGGAACAGTTCCCGTGCCGACATTTTTGAAAATCGACGCACAGGGATTTGAGTATAACGTTTTGCGAGGTTTCGGGGCCGAACTACAAAACGTTCTGGGCATTCGATTGGAAACGCAATTGCGGAGCCTTTACAAGGGGCAGGCCCTGTTTCACGACATTTACGAGCTTCTGAAGTCGAACGGGTTTATGTTACGCGATGTTCGGATCACCTATCCATTTGAGTACGAGGTGGTGGAGTTGGAGGTATTCTTTTCAAGAGATCCCCGACATGTGGCCGGAGGTAATTCCTCGCGTCCTCTTAGAATTTGGGAACTGATCCACGACATCCCCTCGGGCCGGACAATTGGTCTGGAAAATGGCCGAGTCAACTGGCTGACGCTCCCGATCTAAAGCATCCCACTGAGTTGCTTCGAACGAATTTTCGTCTGATCGTCCGCAAAACCTGTATTGGCCACAACTCGGAAAACATGCCCGAGTTGAACATTTTTGCCGCTCCAAGCGTCTGTCCATTCGTGGCGACAGCAGTGCGAAACTGCGGAACCCGCTAATAAGCCGGGGAAGGTTTGAATCTTCGTAAGCGTTCTTACTTTAGTACCATTCTTGACTGCCCCCTTACCCCATTCCACCGCTCCCCCCCAACGCCCACATTCCCTTTGCCTTTTAAACAGATTCACTCATCCTTTAACGCTGAGGCAATCTACATGCCAAATTTTTCGGTTCGAGAAGCTTTTGAATTAGCCCAGCAATATCACCGCGCTGGTTATTTTGATGAAGCGGCGATTTTTTACGGAAAGGTTGTCCAAGCTTGCCCCGACCATGTGAGGGCACTTCATTTTCTTGGCCTTCTGCGGGTCCAATTGGGAATGCATGAGACGGGCCAGGAATTGCTGCAAAGGGCGATCGCATTAAATCCGGAGGATGCCGCGGCGTATTCTAACCTTGGCAATTCGCTTGCCGCGCAGGGCCGGACTGACGAAGCGATCGCGGCTTACGACCACGCTATTCTTTTGAAACCCGATTACACAGAGGCTCACTACAATCGCGGGAACGCCCTGCGGAGCCAAGGTAAGCTCGAAGAAGCTCTTGCGGCCTTTTGCAAAGCGATCGTCCTCAAGCCGGAGTATGCGGAGGCCTACTACAACATGGGCATCACCATGATGGAATGCGGCAAACTCGACCAGGCTATAAACGCCTATGCCTGTGCAATTCGGTACAAGCCAGATTTCGCGGAAGCTCACAACAATCTCGGAAATGCGGAGGCCAGACGCGGACACTTCGAAAGCGCGGTTGCTGCATATCGCAGAGCCATTCAAATCAGGCCGAACTATGCAGAAGCTTTCAATAACCTGGGCACAGCTCTATCAAAGGCCGGGCAATCGGCCGAGGCGATCACGGCCTACCTAAATGCTATTTCATTAAAACCGCAATTCCCTGAAGCATACCATAATCTTGGAATGGCTCTCGCCGAGCAGCGTCGTCTCGAGGAAGCCACACAGGCATACCGTCGTGCGCTCGAACTGAATTCCAATGCTCCGCAGCCGTGGAACAATCTAGGCACAACGCTGATCGAACAGGGGTTGTTCACCGAAGGCGCAACGGCATGCAACCACGCGCTCGCACTTGATCCAGATTTTGCGGATGCCCAAAGTAATCTAGGCGTCGCCCTCGCGGGGTTAAACAGGTTCGCCGAGGCAATTGCTGCGTTTCGGTCAGCGCTCCAACTCCAACCTGACAATGCAACCGTGCATTTCAATTTGGGAAACGTTTTTAGAGACCAGAGGAACCTTGATCAAGCGGTCGACGAATATCAGCGTGCCCTCACCCTGGAGCCGATGTTTATGGAGGCCATAACCAATCTAGGGAACGTTTTCAGGGACTGCGGCAAAGTGAACGAAGCGCTGGCCATCTATCGTCGAGGCCTCTCGTCAAACTCGTCCGTTACGCACCTCCGCTCCAATATCATTTACACTTCCCTTTTCAGTCCCGACTGGAACGAAGAGCAAATCCGAGAGGAACAGCGTCTCTGGAATACTCAGATCGCAATTCCATCGCCCTCCACCGAACCCGCATACGAGGCAAATCGCGATCCTAGCCGAAGGTTGAGAGTTGCATACGTCTCTCCCGATTTTCGTGGGCATGTCGTAGGACAAAATCTCCTCCCCCTCTTCAGGCACCATGACCCAGAGAGATTTGAGATTTTTTGCTATTCAAATAGCAAAATGACCGACGGCATGACCGCACGATTGCGTGATCACACCTCCAATTGGTATAACATCGCAGACACCGGCGATGAAGATCTTTCATCCATGATTCGCGGAAATAACGTGGATATCCTCGTGGACCTTACCCAGCATATGCGTGGAAATCGACTGCGAACGTTTTCGCAGCGACCCGCTCCTATACAAGTTAGTTTTGCCGGATATCCAGAAAGCACCGGCGTCAGAGCGATCAATTATCGGATCAGTGATAAGTGGCTCGAACAAGGCGCGGCGCCGAACTCGGATGGTCTCCTCGTGAAGACTGCCGACTACGAACATGTCTATCTGATTGACAGCTTTTGGTGCTACGACCCGTGTGGCATCGAACTTGAAGCGAATGGCTCGTCAGCCGTTAACACGAACTGGATCACATTTGGCAGCCTGAACAATTTTTGCAAGGTGAACGAGCCGCTTCTCAAGTTGTGGGCACGAGTGCTCACAGCGGTGAATAACTCCCGCTTAATCATCCTGGCCCACGAAGGCAGCCATCGCCAACGAACGTCCGAGTTTTTCACACAAGAAGGCGTCGAGCCAGAGCGTATAGAATTCGTTACCCAACGCCCGCGTAAAGAATACCTGGAACTGTATCACCGCTTGGACATCGTCCTCGACACATTCCCTTACAACGGCCACACCACAAGCTTGGATGCGCTTTGGATGGGGGTGCCGGTAGTAAGCCTCTGCGGTGAACGGCCCGTTTCCCGCGCGGGCTTGAGCCAATTAAACAATCTCGGCCTGCCAGAACTGGTCGCATTCACCGAGGATCAATACGTTGAGATCGCCACGAAACTCGCAAACGACATTCCACGCCTGAGAGAACTCCGAGCTACACTGCGCCAACGAATGGAAAAATCGGTATTGATGGACGGCCCTCATTTCGCCCGACAGATCGAAGCCTGCTACCGTTCGATGTGGTGGCAGTGGTGTGAGAGCCAGAAAGCCTGAATTGGGTTAGCGAGTCCCGACGACGACGAGAAAGTCCTGTCTGCTGCGTCCTGGACGCACTCGACGGCGACACATATCTCTTCGCCCGCTTTTACGGGCGCGAATGCGTACGCATGAAAATCGACGCACAGGGATTTGAGTATAATGTCCTGCGCGGTTTCGGGGCCAAACTGCAAAACGTTCTGGGCATTCGATTGGAAACGCAGTTGCGGAGCCTTTACAAGGGGCAGGCCCTGTTTCGCGACATATATGAGTATCTGAAGTCGAACGGGTTTATCTTACGCGATGTTCGGATCACCTATCCATTTGAGTACGAGGTGGTCTAGTTGGAGGTATTCTTTTCACGAGATCCCCGACATGTGGCCGGAGGTAATTCCTCGCGTCCTCTTAGAATTTGGGAGTCGATCCACGTTGCTCCTCTGTGCCGGACCATCGTCTGGAAAAATGGCCGAGTCAACTGGCTGAGGCTTCCGGCCTAGAGCCTGTTATGCACTTTTTGCTGGTACGAGTGAATGGTTTAGCTTTGGAAGCTGGGGATGGCCGAAACCTCCAAAGATTACACGACCCATTATCCGAGCGACGTGAGCGATGCGGAGTGGGAATTTTGTGCACCGTATGTGACCTTGATGGATCCAGAAGCGCCGCAGCGAGAATATCCCTTGCGGGCACTCCTCAATGGCCTGCGCTATGTGGCCAAGACCGGTGTGCAGTGGCGCTATTTGCCGGCGGATTTTCCGCCTTATCACGCGGTCTATCAGCATGGACGGCGCTGGCTGCGCGCCCAAGTCTTCGAGAGCCTCGCCGCCGATCTGCGCAAATTGCTGCGCCTGTTGCAGGAGCGAGCCGGCGCGCCCAGCGCGGTGATTCTCGATGGACGCACTTTGCAGTCGGTCCCCGAGAGCGGTGCCCGGGCCGGTTACGACGGCTACAAACGCAAACGCGGCTCGAAAGTTCATGCGGCCGTGGACACCTTGGGTCATCTGCTCGCGCTGACCGTCACCCCAGCCAACGAGCAGGAGCGTGCCCAGGTTGGCGAATTGTGCCGGCAGGTCCAGGAAGCCAGTGGGCAGACGGTGCAGGTCGCTTTTGTCGATCAAGGATACACCGGTCAAGCAGCCGCGCAGCAGGCCCAGGAGCACGGCATCGACTTGTTGGTCGTCAAACTGGAGGAAACCAAAAAGGGCTTTGTCCTGCTGCCCCGCCGATGGGTCGTCGAACGCACCTTTGCCTGGCTGGGGCGCTTCCGCCGTTTGGCGCGAGACTATGAACGGCTCAGTCAAACTTTGGCCGGATTCAACTGGATCGCCGCCGTCTCCCTCATGCTCAGCGGACTCTTCGCCCTTCTCCAAAGTGCATAACAGGCTCTAACAGGCTGCTGAAAAAAGAAGGAGTTCGTCAGAAAAAGTACAACCTTACCTGCGCGAGCGGGTTGGTCAGGGATGCGAGGACGTTCCACTGCCCAAACCAGCCTGATTACTTTGCTCAACGTCGAGAGCCGGATTCCGGAGCGGCATCCGATTCGCGAGATCAAGCGTCTGATCGGGAAAGTCTTTCGGGAATTGGATAGTTACTTTGATGATCTTTATGCCGAGGGCGGGCGGAGCTCGATTCCGCCGGAGCGCTTGTTGGGCGCCAAAGTATTGATGGCCCTCTATACGGTGCGCAGTGACCGGCAGTTTTGTGAGCGGCTGCGCTATGACCTGCTTTTCCAATGGTTTTTGGAGATCAATCCCGATGAAGAGGAAGCGATCTTCGATGCCAGTAGCTTTAGTAAGAACCAGGAGCGGCTGATCCGGCATGCCGCCGCGGAAATCTTCTTCGCCCGGGTGGTGGAGTTGGCGCGCGCGGGACGCTGGGCGAGCAACGAGCACTTCAGCGTGGACGGAACCCTGATCGAAGCGTGGGCGAGCATGAAGAGCTTTCGCCCGAAGGACGAGCCGCCGCAGGGCCCTGGAGCAGGCAATCCGTGGCAGGACTTCCATGGGGAGAAACGCAGCAATGACACCCATCAGAGCACGACCGATCCGCAGGCGAAGTTACTGCGCAAGGGTGCGGGCAAAGAAGCCAAGCTCTGCTTTGCCGGTCACGCGGTCATGGAGAATCGCACTGGCTTGTGCGTGCACTTCGAGGTCACGCCTTCGGTGGGGGTGACCGAGAGCGGCCAAGCGCTGGCGCAAATCCGGGAATTGCCCGACCGGGAGTTTGCGCCCCGCACGGTGGGAGCGGACAAAGGTTACCACAGCAAGGACTTCGTCCAGGGTTGCCGCGAACTGGGGGTGGCCCCGCACGTCGCCGAAGTCAAAGACCGACGGGTTGAAGGCTTTGATGGGCGAACGAAAAAGAAGGGCTACCAAACCAGTCAGCGCATCCGCAAACGGATCGAAGAAATCTTCGGCTGGATGAAAACCACCGGCGGGTTCCGCAAGACGCGCTATCGCGGTGTGGAGCGGACCCACTTTTGCGGGCAAATGGTGGTAGCAACCTACAACTTACTGCGCCTGGCCAAACTCAACTTGGAAGCGATGATGGCGGCCCCACCACCCACGGAGGTGGGCGCGTGAGCGCCCGGGTGTGGCGGAGTGCGCCCGGAGTTGGCGCACGGGGCGAGAAAACGCGGTGCACGGCCACCGCAAAACGCAAAAACTAACCTCTTTTCGTGAATTTGAGTGGCCTCACCTCAAAATTCCCCGCTTTTTCAGCAGCCTGCTAATTCTCCGAGTTCCCGCAACGCGTTGCCAAAATTATTGTGGGCCTCCGCGAAATTGGGTTTGAGAGCGATCGCGCGACGATACGCGCCGAGTGCCTCGTTGAGGTTTCCTGTTTGTGCAAGTGCGGCGCCGAGATTGCTGAATGCGTCTGCAAAATCGGGATTGAGGTGAATGGCGCGACGCAGAGCGAGAATCGCTTCTTCAAAGTGCTTCTGATGAAGAAGTATCACCCCGAGGTTTCCGTAAATCTCCGCCGAGGCGGGACATTTTTGGGCCGCTTGTCGCAACGTGATTGCTGCGTCTTCCAATAGCCCTTGGGCGCACTTAACCTGGGCGAGACTGGAATAAGCGGCCATATTGTTGGCATCTATAGCGATGGATTGCTGAATCCAATCTGTCGCGAGATCGTTGCGGCCCACCTGGTGGGCAAGAACCCCTAAAAGATGCAGTGCCTCTGCATGACGAGGCTGCAACGCCAGGATCTGGCGGTAAAGTTGCTCGGCTTCCGCCAATCTCCCGGCCCTGTGGTGGTGGCGAGCGACTTCCAGCATGTCGTGGACTGTTACGGGGCGCATTCGATAGAATTTACCAACCATAGTTTGCGGCGCCCAAACGCAAGTGAATTCGGGGGGCCACGCCGAGATTGTTTCAGGCGTCGACGAATTCCAGTTTCAAGAGGAGCACCCGGTGGAAGGCCGCGACGGTGCCGTCCAGTTTCCCTGCATTTCGTAATGCATTGCCAAGGTTGTCGTGAGCAGAACTTTAGTCGGGTTGGAGGTGGACCGCGCGCTGACAAGATTGGACTGCCGCGGCCGTCTGCCCCATTTCGAAAAGGGCAAACATCCTGATTATTGTGAGCCTCATAGTGGTCCGGTTTGAATTCGATCAGGCTTCGTATGCCTTCGTCGCCTCGAGCAATTAAAAGCTGAAAGCCTCCCCAGCCAAATGGGCGTTTCGGGAAGGGGGTAGAGAAAATTCGGGAAAAGCATTCACTTCGGGGCAACTGCCAGCAATCGGGTCGATTCGGGCTTTTCTTCCACTGGCGAAGGAACGCAAAAACTCTATCCCGTGACTTAAATCTCAGCGACTAGCAGCAGTCACCATTTGGGCAGCAGCCCATGGTTGACTGCTCCTGTCTCCCCATGGTCTCGCAAGGCATCATGTCGCCGTTTGGCGACATTTTCCGCCAACGGCAAAATAATTGCAGAGTAATACCTACATAACATTTTTGATTAAAAATGGTTGACGGGATTGCGATCGATCGGATTAAATCCAGCCCGTTTCATGGAGGCCCATTACATAGATTGTAAGGCAAATGGTAAGATGGTCAACGTCCGGCGGACTTGGGGTGCTCCAGCTATTTCTTTGTTCCTCCTGCTTTTCCCTACGGAGTGTTTCCCTGCAGGAGAGGCTGGGCAATGAATCCGTTGCCCTTTCGCTTTCACACTCTTCGGAGCCGACTCGCCGGTTGTTCCTCAAGGTTCTTCGGCTGCGTGCCCTGTCTGCAGAAGCCCCCACACCGCAGCGCCCCGTCTGGCAGTCTCCCCGGCAACACCCAACGTCCTTCGCGCACCTATGTTCACTCCACTGCGTAATCAACTCCCGCTCGTTACGATTGGTACTTCATTTCTCCATACGATGATGACCTCCACGCCCTTTTTTCCTCGATGCTTTCCGGAGTCTAGCGCTTGGAAAGAGCCTCGCAACCGGGACGGCACTCTCCCGCGACGCCTCGCGGTGTATCTGGCCTTGGCTGTCGTGCTTCTCGGCTTTTGTTCCTTGGAGGCGAGGGCGCAGACCTATGGCCCGCCGAAGATCGTCTATGGAAGTGATTTTGTCAGTTATACCGGGACGACGGATTATTTGGTTGTTCCCATCAACGGCGAAGATGTCACGCTCTACGGAGATATTTACGATAGCAACTGGATCGTTGATTCGTCGTATAATGTTTACGATAACAATGGTACTTGGTACGGGATCTACGACCCTTCGAGCCACCAGATAGGTCCCCAACCGTCCGCGGCGTTTGCAGTGGCGGCGGACGGCGTCACCTTCCTCGATAATTTACCCGGAATCACGGTCATTGATCACAGTCCGATTCAGGGTTGGGCCACTGCCGGCCCATTTTACAATGGGACGGCATATGTGGCTCGGTTGGAGAATATTGGCGCCACATTCTTTCAAGAAGGCTCTTCGCCTTGGTATTTTTATGACGGCTCCTCGAACGTCACCTTCGATGGGAGGGGGGAGTGGCCCGTTTCCAACGTTTTCATCGATCTCGCCCAGGCGATGTATGTGAACGGCCGTGAGTATGATTATGAGACGACGAGCTACTCGCCTGGTACGGGGAGCCTTTCCGAAAATGTCACCTATCTGGATTCGGCCACTGGCGAGACGGTGGGGATTACCCTTTCGGCCAATATTGGGGGTTCCAATACACTCTACTATTCGAGTTCTTCCATTTGGGGCTACTGGAATGGAACTTTGTTTACCGGGTCAATAGACCCGAGTTCCGGGGTCATTTCTGGTTTGCCGAGTTGGGTGGCCATCACCTTTTCGCCGGCAACCTTAAGTAGTACCAATGGGCCTGCGCTCATTTCCTGGGATAACCATCTGCTTTCATATTATTTCACTACAGCAGATGGAAAGAGCGTCTATTGGAATGCGGGCGACGGCAGTGGGGATTACACCGTGATAGTCGCTTCAGATGATACAGTAGTGGCGTTGCACGGTTCATTTTCTACCGGCGGAACGTGGACTTCTCCCGGGGTGTTTAATTTTCAGGGTGCGCCCGGCACGGCCGACATTCTAGCGCTGGATTCCAATGGCGATCTACTCCCAGGGGAACTTAGCTTGGGAATGACGTTTCTTTTTGGTTCCGACGGCCCCGGACACAATATTGTTGGAACGGGAGCGTCCATGTCGACGGTGTATACTTTTCGCCGACCTGCCTCTTGGGGCGTGAAATATGCCAATCTTTCGGACGGAGTTTATTTGGTGCAGGATGAGAACGGCAACTACACAGCTCCGCCCTACAAGTTCCAGGCGGCGTCTGGTGAAACGATGATCAACGCGATTGGCGGCTGGCCAGCGACGAATATCTATCCTCAGCAGCTTTACATTAACGGTATCATCTGCGCGATGGTTTCTGGGAGCCAGTATGATTCTGGTGCTGGTTTTCCGCGCAACGGTGGAGTCAGCTATCGGGCATCCGCGTATGATCTGACAGTGGTGTTGAGTTGGAATTGGGTGGATGCGAGCACGGGCTTTCAGGGGTTTGTGACCGGAAAGTATGGTCAGAGCAGTTCGTTCCAGGGAAATTGGGACGGTTTGATTGGTTTCACGAATGTGACGAATGGTGCGATAGTGAGCGTGTCGCCTCCGTCAAGCGTCCCTACGGATGGAAATCCGCCACAAATAGCGGTGAATGGTAGCGCGCTGAAATATGATTCGCTGGCATCAGCGGCCCTCACGAATGCGGGCACGCCTGGGGATGTGTATACGGGACCGCTGGGCCAAAGTCTGACGATTTATCAGAACGGCTCGGTCAGTTATGTTCCGGGTGCGGGAGCGGCCGCCATTACGGGCAGCTACAACGCGACGACCCACCAATTCGCCTTCGGCAGTGGGGGCGATACCGTGACCGTGACTGGTGCGGATGGCAGCAGCAACACGGCGACGATCACGGCCACGGATACTGGCGGGCACAATCTGGCGGCTTCGACTGGAGTATCGAATAGTGGCGGTTTTACCGACGTGGCCGGCAGCCTCGATGTGCATGGGAACAGCTTCACCTTGGGAAGCTGGTTGGACCTGAGCCAAGCTTCGAATCCCGGCCTTTTGCTCTCCTTTACGCCGCCCGCCGGCGGGCAACAGGCTTTGTTCCGTTTGGGTAGTTCGCTGGCTTCGGCGAATTGGATCTGGAGTCATGCGATAACCGATGGCTCCGCGAATCACCAAGCGGTCATGCAATTGGATTCGTCCAACCGGCTCTCGTTATTTGCCCCAACGGATGGCACGACCCCGACGATTATTTTCGATCCCGAAGGAGTGTCCTACATCAACGGCGCCATCCGGATTGCCCCGCAAGGGGACATCCTCATGGGCGACTTCGGCAATTAAGGTCGAAAAAACCAGCCTGGCATATGGTGCTCGTACGGATTCTTCGTTTTTTTGTCATCTGCTTGGTCATGGCGCAACTGATCGTGCCGCAATACGCGGCGACGATCCCGGGTTGGTGGGTGGATGATAGCGCCCAGACACGCATCATTGGCGCGGGGGCGGCGCCGAGTAATTTTGCGCCGGCGAATCTCGGCCAGCTAAAGTATGTCGCCAGCCAGGCCAAGAAGCATCTCGACCAGAAGCTGGCGGCGGTCGGCGGAGCGGGCAATGAAATCAATGCCTTGGTGGCCGGCTTTGAGCCGCGGGCGGGGCAGAATTACACCCCGGAGCAAATCGCCGCGTTTCGCGCGGCCAACTACGCGCCGATTAATCTAGGTCAACTCAAAGCCGTGGTCGCCCCGTTTTACCGGCGGCTGCTGGCGGTGGGTTACAACACCCAATTCAATCTCATCCTGCACGGCTATCCGGGCACTTGGGCTTATGACTATCCCTGGAATCCGAACGATCCGTGGAACCAGGCCGGGGCGGGGGACAAGACTCCGAATTACGTCATGGCCAATATCGGCCAGTTGAAGATGGCGTTTAGTTTTGACGTGGCTCTGAATTCGGACGGCAGCCTTCTGCCGGCGATCCTGCGGTCGATCGAAGGCGGGATGTCGAACCCGAATGCGCATCCCGGACGGCTTGGCAATGGAGGGAATACTGCACTGCCTCCCACCTACGGGACTGCTTCGCCGGGAGGGGGCGGCGCAGGCCCGCAACTCGATCCGAATCCCGATGGTTCCATTCCTGACACGGGCAAGAGTAAACTGGTTCCACCGGTTTTGACGGTAAGTGGCACCTTAAACACTGACTTCGATACGGGGATTACCACCTATGATCCGACGATGGCCGATTTGGAGTGGACTGTGTTCCAAAGCACGGCTGTCTCTGTCACGGTTCTGCGTAGTACGGGAGTTGACGGATGGGAAACGGTGGGTGCGGCTGACCCGTCGACGGTGGATTTTTATGACGGAGATCGCCTTGCGAATCAATCTTATACCTATAAGATCGTCGTAACTTTGGCCGATGGGAAGACCGTTGCTTCAGACAGCGTTGCGTTCTCAGTCCCGTTCTTTAAAGGTTGGCTTTCGCAGACGAATAACGTTACCCGTGGGAACCCTGGCTTCAAGAGTTTTGCGGGAACTCCGGTTACACATTATCTGAAACGCGATACCGAAGAGGAAGACACGCAAAAGCCGGATAGCGATACTACTATCACGGAAAGCGGCAGCTCGATAGAAACGATGTCCCTCGACGGCTCAATAACATATAACACCGGTAACAACGAAACTTATACGGAAATTGTAAAAAGTCAAAATTCCACCAAGGAAACCGACGGTTCCGCGACTCAAAATCAAGACGGAACTTGGACGGGGACGTTGGACGGATCTGACTGGGGCGGCTTTGATTTGTTAGAGCAAATCGGGCTTGGGACAGAAACTACGACGCAAACACACTACGAGTATGAATTGACGGGAGGGGGAACAGGAAATAGCCAAACTCTGACAGTCGATCTGGACAACGAGTATACTCCGGACCAATTTTTCCAGGATACGATTCAAAATTCTGCCGTCTATGCCGACTCCCGGGACTGGACGGCTGGCTATGCGCCAACCTTTCGGAGCAGAAATACCGACAATGATCAAATCGGTTTCGGTCAAAACTATTACAAAGCCAGCCTCTGCCCATCTGCGCCGGCGAGTTTGAAGGTATACAAGATCTTTGTGCAGTTACCACCGCCTGGACTGGATCCCGAGGATTTTCAGACGTGGAACGATAATCCGCCGCCTCCGCAGATCGTGGGAACTGACACAATCACCGGCGGAACGAACACGGAGAGCGGTGTGATCGGCATCGACCCTACGACTAAGCCAGACGTGTTTAAGCCGGACGGCGCCATAGGCACTTATTGGCTTACCACTGGAATCAACCTGGCCGGAACGGGCTACGTCGGCGATCCCAGCTCTCCCGACCCCAACGCGGTTACTGCCGTCGTTCTGAACTCGCAAATGCGCAAGACCGTCTCGCCGGTGGTCCGGTCGCCGGATGCAACTGGCCAAAATGGGCTGAATGGGACGGTTGACGTCGAAACCGTGGCCGCGGTCGGAGGCACTTGGACGGTGCAAATCTCCGATCCCGGCGACTTCGCTGTCACTGACGCTTCGGGAAACCCCGTTTACGATGGGGAGGTCTTCAAGACAGCGCCGCATTTGATAGTGACGCCCGATGGCTGGGCGGCGGTGGGGGAATCGGTCACGATTACGGTTTCTCAAGACTGGGCGGGAGTAGACCTCGGCACGGACCATGTCACTTTCACGAAAGTCGCCACTGTCGGAGACACTCCTCCGTCTCCTAATGTCTACACCGTACCCTTCGACGAAGCTTCGGGCTCACGCTATCGCAAGATCGGTTTGAACGGACGTCCTTTGGCGGATGAAAAACCGCAACAAACGGCGGAGTCCGACGAAGAAAAAGAAGAAACGTATATTGATGCTCTTACCCTTGAGTTGCGGCACTCGACCACGGATGTCTACGTGCCCTTGGCTGGAAGCGATCTGACCCTTTCGGCCCGTCGCGACACCTCTTCCGAGGTATGGAACATGAAGAGCGGTCTTCGGCCGCACGAGCGCTTCGACCGCCCATTTGGAGCGGGATGGACTTCCAATCTCGGCGCACACAAAGAGGTCGGTGTGGGTTCTGATCGAGTTGCCTATACCTCTGTGGTGGACCAGAATGGCGCCCGGCACCGCTTTGTCCGCGTCGGCACCGGCGGTGGGCAGGCTTACGTCCCCATTCCCTCCGATAGCCGCGAAAATAGCGACTATTTGACCACGCTTTCTTCGGACGGAGCCACGTTTACCGATCGATACGGAACGAAAATCGTCTTTTCGACGGAGGGGATCACGCAGGACATCAAGGGGGACCGCGATGCTGGAACCGGTGAGACTGTGACAATTTCTTATCCTGTTTTGACCATTACCGATCGCTTAAGCAATACATTGACCTACGCCTATCCCCCAAACGCGACGACGCTAATCCCACAGACGATCACGTCAAGTTCGGGTTTGGTCCTTTCCATTGACCAGGATGCCAGTGGGCACATCACCCATGTTTGGGACCCGAACGGGAACCAATATTCCTATGGGTATAAAACCCTTCAGTACACCTACAACGACATCATTTTTAACGAAACCGTTTTGTCCAGCGTGACCGGTCCGGACGGCCAGGTCACCAATTACGATGCTGCTCTAACTATCGAGCCAGACCAGTCGCCGATCGATGTCACGCAGAGTCATCCGACCGACAAGTATCATATCGATGTTACGAAAATTACCGATCCCAACGGGAATGGGTATGAATTTACCTACGCATTCGACAATACTCGCTTTGCTTGGGACACCCAAAGCGGTCCCTTTCAGGAGACGGGTGGTTCTTCGTATGTGACATCGGTTTTACTTCCAGGAGGGCTGGGGCACGCGACGTTTTCGAAAGGTGCGTCGAAAGTGGCCCTGGTACCGCCAGTGAATGGCCAGATCCAGATGGTTTTGTCTGATGACAGTCTCCGTGAGTCAGTGATAACGGATGCCGGCGGAAATGGCATTACCTATTCGTGGGGAGGAGGCACGATCTTCACCGTGGGAGAACTCGTGAGCACTGGGCCGCCACCGAGAGTGGTATTCTACCAATCCATGAGCATCGATTATGGGGGTGGCAAGGGCGAGTCGTTTCAGTTCGATCCCAAGGCTGGTTTGGCGCTGGCCGCGGTGACTGATCTCAGTACGAACACGACGAGCTATGCTTATACGGAACAATATTCCGCTCCCGCCGGAGGTCTTTATGCGTCTGTTTTCCCCTGGGCCGGATTTGCCACCTTCTATCCGGATCCGACTTCGCAAACCGATGCGGCGGGGAACACCAAATCATTTACCTATGGGCCCTACCGGATCATGGCCTCGGTCACGGATGAGAATGGCCGCAAGAAAGCCTACGACATAGACCCCTCCGGACGGCGGACGAGCGAATACGTCTATCAACACGGTGACGACACCCCGCTGGTGCAGGAGACGGATTTTGCCTACAGCGACACTTTCCCGGGCGTCGTAACCCTAAAAACCGTGCGCAGCTTTGGGGAGGCGGATTGGGTGCATGATTTGGTCACGCAATATGTCCTCGATGGGAATGGGCGTGTGCAGCAGGAAGTCGTGGATCCCGACGGCTTGAAACTGACGACTTCTTACACCTACGATAACAACGGGAATAAGATTTCGGCGACGGATCCGAGAGGGAATACTACCGGTTTCGAATACGATGCACGAAATCGGCTGACGAGGGTCGTGTATGCTGATGGTTCGGCAAAAACGATCGAGTACTATGCGAATGGAACAAAATGGCATGAGGTAGATGAAAATGGCCATCAAACCAGTTTTGCATACGACGCCCTGAATCGGGTGACCCTACAAACCCGGACCGTGGCCGCCGGTGACGTCGTGACGCAATACGGTTATAGGAATGCCGTCGAACCCAAACAATCGGTTATCGACCCGGATGGTAACCAAACCACGTTTGGATATGACGGTCTGATGCGTCTGACCTCGGTTACGGACGCTCTTAACCATACCACCACTTACGATTATAGCGGTCCAAATTCAGGTTCCCACGCCTTCGACAGTTCCGGGTTCAAGCCGACGACGATCCAGGATCCGCGCGGCTATGTGACGACGATGACCTATGATCAGCTGTATCACGCCACGGGTAAGAGCGTTCAATACCGGCTGACTCCGCCACTGTTTTCCGCAACTACTACCGGTTATGACAATGTGGGCAATCCCACCTCGGTGGTTGACCCGCTCCTGCATACGACGACGACGGATTTCGATGCGCTGAATCGGCCGACGCATGTGAAATATGCGGACAATACGGAGACATTTGCGACCTACACCTCCACGGGCCTGAAGTGGTTGGTCCAGGATGAGCTGGGAAATGTGACCGAGACGCAGTATGACGCTGCCGGCCGGCCGGTCGAGGTGCTCGGACCGGCCGTGGACGATGGGTTGAACCCCGAACAGGTCGATCGGACCGGACACCTGAAGCAGCCGACGACCCACACGGGTTATGACGATGCCGGCAACGTCATCTCGACGAAGAACCCCTTGGGTAATGAATGGGACTACGTCTACGACGTCCGCAATCGCAAGATCGAGGAAGACCAGCCCTCCGTGACGAATGCGGAGAACGGGGCAGCCTCGCGACCGACGATTTACACCGGTTACGATTACGTGGGGAATGTGCTTTGGGTCCAGGATGCACGTGGGTTTACCACGGAGACGGCCTACGACGAAGCCAACCGACCGGTGACGGTGACGGCGCCTCCGGTGTTGCTGGTGGGAGGGGCGCAAGCTGTCCGTCCCGCGACGACGAAGGGCTATGATGCCGTGGGCAACGTGCTGACGGTGACGGACGCCAACCATCATACGACCACGAACACGTATGATTTTGTCAATCGTCTGCAAACGACCACCGACGCCGCGAATATCACCGTCACCTATGGCTACGATGAGGTTGGCAACCGGATTTCGGTCAAGGACGGGCTGAATCAACAGACGACCTTTGCCTACGATGGCTTGAACCGGAATACGACGACCACCGATGCGGCCGGGAAAACGACCACGCTGGGCTACGATGCGCTCAACAAGGTCTCGCGCACCGATGCGCTGGGGCAACTCACCAGCTATGGCTACGATCTGCGGAATCGGCTGACTTCCGTGACCTACCCGGCGCCGGGGACGGATAATCGGACGTATGGCTACGATCTGACGGGTAATCTGTTGTCGGTGACCGAACCGGCGAAGGGCAGCACGGCCGACGCCGGCTACACTTACGATGCCCTGCACCGGGTATTGACCGAGACGAGCAATGGCGCGACGCACACCTATCGCTACGACCTGGCCGGCAACCGGCTGGGGGTGCAGTATGGGCTGGCCGGTGGCGGCAATGGACGGCTCATCTTCTCCACCTACGATGCGCTCAATCGTCTGAGTACCTTGACCGAAGGGGCCCGCGCGACGACCTACGGTTACGACTTGGGCGGGAATGTGGTCATCAAGACGCTGCCCAATGCCGATGCCGTGACGACGTCTTACGACGGCCTTGGACGGGCGTATGAGGAAGAGGGAGTTTCCGCCCGGGGGACTCTCTACCATTACCTGTCGCTCTGCGACGGGGTGGGCAACCTGCGCAGTTCGACCGAATACACCGCCGGGGTCGCCCCGCGCACGGTGAGCATGGGCTACGACAATGCCGACCGGTTGACCAGCGAGGTCATCACCGGACCGAGCGGCCAGTTGGTGAGCAACATCAGCTACGAATACGACGCGGCCAACAACCGCTTCAAGAAGACGGCCAATGGCGTGGTGGCGACCTATACCTACAACAATCTCAACCAGCTGACCACCTGGAGCGATACCGCCGGCAAGGGCGCCTCCTACGGTTACGATTTCAATGGCAACCGGATATCGCGGACGGTGAGCGGCACGACCGACGTTTATCGCTACGACGTTGAAAACCGCTTGGTGAGTCTGAGTCTCTCAACTCTCAACCCTCAACTCTCAACCGTCCCCGGCACCTACAGCTACGTCTACGACTACCGCACCCGGCGGGTAGCGCGGACGGAGAATGCCAGCACGACGCAAATGGTCTTCAGTGGCGGGACCAGCGTCCAGGAATACTCTCAACTCTCACCGCTCACCTCTCAACTTTCCGTAGAGTACGTGCGGGGCAGCGATTGGGGCGGCGGAGTGGGCGGCGTCCTCTACAGCATGCGTGGCGGCAACCCGAGCTACGACCACTACGACCGCCGCGGTGATGTCACCGCTCGGACCGACAGCAGCGGCGCCGTCACCTGGCAGGCCAGCTACGAAGCCTTCGGCACCCGTCCCGCCGAATTCGGCACCACCCAGGATCGCCAAAAGGCCAACACCAAGGAAGAAGACCCCACCGGCCTGCTTGATGAGGGCATGCGCTACCGGGACCTCGAGACCGGCACCTTCATCACCCGCGATCCGGCCGGCTTCATCGACGGCCCGAATGTGTATGCCTATGTCCGACAGAATCCTTGGACCAGGTTTGATCCAGAGGGGTTGGCGGAAGAAACAATTGGACAAGTTTATACGGCTATCAATCACGAGTCGAAGGAGTTGTATGTTGGCCAGGTGAATGGGCCGGGTGTTATGGCCGAGGGAGGAACTCCATCCAGACACGAGAACTCAAGACATCAGGCCAGGGAGTTGCTGGATAAAGAGGGTACCATCAGGACCTATGACGATGTTGTCGTGGATGATAAATGGAAGCAGGTTGCGAAGGAGAACGGGATTCCCGAGAATTCCGCCCGTGCGAACACCGTGAAATCCATGGAACGAGCGCAACTGGAAGCAGCCATGGAGAAGTATCCCGACTACAAAGTCATCAACAAAATCGGTGAGGAGGAGGGCAGCCTGGGCAAAGGCATTATCGGTGAAGAAAAGGCGGCGCAATACACCGAGATGTTCGAACCCAAGATGGCCGGAAAACCGCGGACTGAAGTCAATATCGAAGGCAAATGGACGGCGTCTGAAAAGGTGCGACTAAAGCCAGGACGAGGCACCGCTTACGGGCTGGCAATAGGATTGGCATTCATGGTTGCTGGTGAGGTGACTGGAGGAAATCAGGCCGCAGCGGATGAAATTCACGAGCAATTGCAAATGTATCAACGTAATCCCAACCCGGCAACCGGAGCGTACCTCGGAGTATTGGTTGGAAATGCGTTTGGGGCGCCGGATTCGGTGACGCTGATGCTGCAGCAGTCATTCATGAAACACGCGGAAAACTCGCAATGAACGAAAAATTATTCTGGAGACTTATAGGTGAGGCTGTTGCGTCGCCTAATCCTTATACCACATTGGAGAAGTCCCTTGAGCCAATGCAACTGGAGGAATTGCTGGAGTTCATTCAAATTTATTCGCGCTGTGAGGAGGCCTTGTTTACACCGGCACATTTGACCGCCGCTTTTCTACTCCATGAGGGGACGCTGGATGACGAAGATTTCGGCGTGTACACTGAAGGAGTTGTGGGTGCGACAAATGCTGCGTATTTGGACGTTAAAGAAGATCCGGACAAACTGCTTGATTACTCAATTTACAAGACAGTCTTGAACCTTGATAGCCATCCCTTTGCGTCAGCGCCAGTCGCAGTTGGAAAGCGCAAATTTGGTGCGCAGTGGAGGGACGAATCAAAAAAAGAGCGCTGGAAGGTGCTGCCGACCGACTATGATCGCATCGAGCTAGGCGGCAAGAAAGGCGTGGACATAATCACTCCGGACTTAGCGAAGCGGCTCGTGCCGCGGTTGTATGAGATTTACGGTTCAAGGTGTGACTGGTGAACATCGATGTCTTACGGGGCAGCTTGATGAAGCCTGAGCGATGGCGATGCCGGAGAAAATAGGGGTCAGAGAAAATAGGAAAATAGCAAATAGGGGTCAGGCGACATTTATTGGTGCGCCCGTGAAGGGAATGCCAACGCGGGTGAGAGTCCCGCCGGTGCAATTAGACGGTTCAGCACCGAAGACCGTGCCAACGTAAGCGGTATCCGTGGCTCCATGCGGATTTGGTTGACGACGCAATCGATCGGCGGGCTCGCGTAGATTGCATAGCTTCACGCTATGCAACTTATGATGCGGCCTTGAGGTCGGGCGCTTGGCGCTGGGCCTTGGCCCAAGCCTGCGGGGTGATGCTGGGAACCTCGGTGATGAGCATCTTGGGCAGGCGGGTGAGCACGTCG
>NZ_ABVL01000016.1 GCF_000173075.1 Chthoniobacter flavus Ellin428 | reverse complement strand
CACTGCGCTCTGGCGCATCCGCAGGCGTTACTTGCCGCAAAGCGCCCTGGGGCGTGGGATCAGTTACGTTCTCGATCAATGGACAGCTCTGGAACGCTTCCTCGGTGATGGCCGGCTCGAGATCGACAACAACCTCTGCGAAAACGCCATCCGGCCCACGGCCGTGGGAAAAAAGAACTGGTTGTTCGTCGGCGCCGCGGAAGCTGGCCAGCGAGGAGCCATCCTCTACACCATCGTCGAGAGCTGCCGCCGCCGGGGGATCGATCCACTGGCTTATCTACGCGACGTGCTCACCCGCCTGCCCAAGATGCTCATCACCGAGGTTCCCAGCATCACCCCGCAGGCTTGGGCCAAGGCCCAGCGCCAAGCGCCCGACCTCAAGGCCGCATCATAAGTTGCATAGCGTGAAGCTATGCAATCTACGCGAGCCCGCCGATCGATTGCGTCGTCAACCAAATCCGCATGGAGCCACGGATACCGCTTACGGCGTAAGAGCAGTGGGACGTTTGGGCGTCGGAAAATGAGGTGCCGTGGAAAATGGCGCCGGGGTAAGTCGCTGTGTGGGCAACTTTCCTTGATTGAACGAAGGCGGGGCATTCGCAGAGCGCACCGGAGCAAACGGAGGATTCACTGGCGGGAAGGACGCAGGAATCCGTGTTGCGAGTGGGGGATTCCGCAAGGTTTGAGCAGCGGTGTCCCGGTTCGCTTTGGCGATTTGCCCACCCCCGAAGGAAATCAACGCCAACAAGGCCACATAGAATGGCCAGGTCGAGACCGAAATGAATGCTCGCAAGAATCGGATAATACTGTCGCCATCCCCACCGCGCGGAACACACGACAAATCCGCCTTGTCCTGGCCATCCTCGAGCAAATCAAGACTGCGGCGTTGCTCCGCCACATATCCGACATCCATCGCCCAGCACAGCGCCAATGGGGCACTCACCCAGAGTATCGGAGTCAGCGCAACCAACTTCTCGGCGACGGCAAAGGCCTGGACTGTGACACCACCGACGATCGTTAAGAGCTTGCAAGTGTGACTTCTGGACGAACAACGCAGAATTCGGTCCTTCAACATGACGAGATCATTATCGGATCACTTCCGAGCGGGGGGAGATATCTTTTCGTCAGGGAACTGATCGTATCCTCCTGGAAACGCTTGGCGGAAACTTTCTTGAGTCGATCCACCTCCTCGTAGATCGAGTCCATCCGGCGATCAATCGCGTCCATTTCGTCCTTGGTAATGCGCTGCTCGGGAGTGCTTTCGTTCAGATGATACCTGGCACGAAGCTCTACATTCCACTTCCAGGCATTTTCGGACAAATCCGTGGCAGCTTTCGATGGCTCAACCCTGAGAAGGAGCTGAATAAGTGAAAGATATCGATCGGTTAGCAAATCACTCCTTTTTTTAAAGGCCAACTCGACATTCCTTCGGTCATCCAGAGCAAGTCCAGCATTCTTGTTGGCAATGCGGACCCCCGCCGTATATTGGTCCCATAGTTGCATGCGAGTATCAAATAAGAGTCTTAGAGGACTAAGGCCTCGTTCGTAGATAATCTCCTCTGCCTTGGCCGCCTGAAAGCGATCTTCCCCCTCGAATTTGGCGACATAACGGATATGCCTGTCGATCTTTCGCAGCGTATCCCGTTCTGCGAGGGGGGCGACTTCGATTGCTTTCGCGCGCTCCGCCTCGCCAAGGCTTTTGAATTTTTCGATCGAGACTGCAACACTCGGGGAAGTTGCAGCTAAAATCAGAAAGCCGCTGATTAGTATTATTATTTTTGAAGCCATGAACCGGGCAATGTGTTGGCTAGCTTTCCGAACTTCGGCCAGTCTTGGGGATTATTGAAATACTGATTTGCACTGGGCAACGAATCCGGGACAGGGTCTGCTCCCGGATCAGAACCATAATACACTTTCGGCGGTTTGGGATCCGGATTTATACTGGAGGACTGAAAGTTGGTTGAAAAATGAGTCGTGGCATTACTCAAATCGTTTGCGGTAAAGGACGCCGAACTTCGGAAAGACCAATCGACTTCGGCTATGGTTTGCGCAGCGCCGCCATTGATTTGGATGGTCAGGTAATCTCTCACGTATCCATCATCCATGATCGTCTTGAGATAAGGTCGCGTTTGATCCTGTATTTTTTCCGTCGGAAAATCGGCCGTCGCGACGGATGTATAATTTGGTGGATGAACAAAATCCGAGGGATTCTGGACAATGTCGGGATCAGGAAGATAACCACCCGGCGCTCCCGGCGCTTGGTCCGTACTGCAGTAGGTATAACTATCGTCCTCGAATACAACAGTGGTCGTGCTCCTGATATTCTGCGAAATACCCATCTGAAACGTGATCCCCGGAACATTCTGCACTTTAGCGGTCGTCCGATATCCACCTGAGCCCAAATACGCTAGATTGGCACCGGCTTTCTCGTGCCAGTTTGGCGGAGCGCCAATTGGGGAATTTGGCGTATATTCAACCGTAAAGACCACCGGAACGAGGAGAAGAGATTGAGGACCTGTGCCTGAGCCATCGTCGAACTTCGCGGTGTACGAGCCATTCGAGAGTTGTCCTTGATACTGGTAGGAAGGCGCGGAGTCTGAGCCTGATTTCAGGAAAACCATGTACATGGCACCACCGTTTTTCGATTGGTCAGGCACACTGATATTGAGAAAATTCTCCTGCTGCTCTTCCTGGACGTCATCGTCGGAGCCTTTGATGAAAGTCGGCGTCAGGTAAATGACGCTCCGCCCATCCAGCGGACTCGTATTGACCGTCACGGTTTCATTGTTTGCGTCTCTGAACTGCGGGGTGGTTCTGTTTCCGTCCACACTCTGCACGATTGCTTTCACATTTCCGCCAGAATCGTCGTCGTAGTCGGCGTCGCCGTAGATTAAGGTAAGCGTCAAAGGCGGCACGGTTGTATCCCTATTTCCGGCGCTCCCGCCACCCGCGCCGAAATCGATATCCGGCGGATTTGGACCTCCGCCGTTGCCCGAACCCCCACTCCCGGTCCCTCCACCAAGGCCCCCTGACGGGTCGACTACCGTCGTAAACGCGAAACTGGAGTCACCTTGCAAGGGCTGCGCGGGGTTGCCAGCGGCGAGGATCGACGCAGCCTGCAAGTCGACTTCGTAGCGGGTATTGTAGGCCAAGGGTTGAGCGAAGGACAAAGTGAGCGTCCGATCGCCAGCGGTATAAGAAAGGGAAACAGGAACATTCCGCGAGCGATCGTCGAGCACCGTGACGGTATTCGCGTTCAGCGTAGTGGCATTCATATCCTCACTAAAGGCGATACGAACTCGAGTTCCCGGCGACACACCACCACCATACGGCGCTGGATCAATCGAAGCAACATAAGGCCCCCCACCGGGATTGACCGGCGTCGGCAGCGGCCTTGTCTGGAAGCTCCAGGTAAAGGAATTTTGCAAGGGCAGACCGCGTAGATTGGCGAAACCTGTCCCTAGGGAAACATGATAGAGTGTATTCGGGGACAACGGCGCTTGTGGCGTAATTTTCATCACGTCGCTTCCGTAATCGAAACCAAGGGTGACAGGAATCGCCGCGCCGCCGTCGGGCCACACGGTTACCTGATCGGCGGTCACTGTAGCCGGGTCGAGAACCTGGGTCCAAAGAACACCAATGACGACGTCATAAGCCACCTCTATATAATTTTCCCCAGGACTTACGGCGCTGATCGCGGGTCCCGTGTCGTCCAAATCGTGATTCGTCGCGAAGGAGATGTCCGGACGCGTCGGCAGTGAGGTCGGCGGAATCGTGGCCAACCCAGCGGTGTCAGCGTTAAATCGGATGATATAATTGAAGCCAGGGTCGTCATCGGGCCGTTCCACCAGATTATTTGTGGAGACGAAGGCAATGCTCTTTCTTCCCGGAAGAATGGTCGCCGTTCCCGATTCCACACTTTCAGTTCGTATCGGTTGGTCGTCGGCGTCGAAGCCTTCCAACGTCCTGCGGATCACGAAATTAGGAGTGATGTTCGTAATTGAATCCGGCAACGCTTTGTTCAGGTAGACAACAACGACTCCATTGATGGGGAAACCGTAGGAACCATTGATCGGCCATGTACCTGCGACGACATAAGGGCTGCTCGCCGGGTCAAGCGGATCCGTTCCAGCAGCCAGCTCCTCTCCATCCGTCGCCCCGTCCCCGTCGCTGTCCGCTTTACTGGGATCCAGCCCTAAACTGAACTTTTGGGCATAAGTGACACCCCCAGGAGCCATATCACTCCCGGTTACCACGTTTCCGGTCTCAATTACCGTCGGCGCTCCCCACCCTGCGCTAACAACCCAATCCGGGATGCCATCGTTGTTGGAATCGGTCACCAGATCGAAACTGAAAAGGTTTTTTATTTGGCCGACATTCGCGACGGCATAATCATCCCCATCCCGGGTGGTCGCAGGGTCATTCCATGGATAGGCGAGGACCCATTTACGCGAAGTCAGCCGATCGTAGAATAGCTTTGCCACCGCCTTAAGTTGCCCCTGATTCAGGGCGCTAAAATCGTCGGTGTTCGAATTGGGCTGCAGCCATTCATTGACGAGGTTATTGATATCCGCACCTGCGCCTCCTGGAAAATGAGCGTTGAACTCCGCCGCAGCCTGCGTCGCTATCTGCTTCAACTCTCCAAGGTTTGCCACCGAAAAATCATCCGGATCCGGGTAATCGTGATTCGCCCACTGCGGGTGCTCGTTCGTCAAGTCCCGCCGCGCCATCACCCCACGCTGGAACCACCACGGAGGATAACCAGAGGGAACGTCTGGCGGCACAGGATTGTCGGTGAATGCCTTGAGCGGCGCGAGCACCAGCAAAAGGAGCACAAAGTTGCGGGCCAACCGCGTTCCGCGCGCAATCCGGGAAGATAAGGTAGTCACCATGGCCTCCGCAGTTCGCTCTTCATTACTGCGGCTGAGGACCGTTCTGGAAAATTCCCATCGACACGTCACCACGCTGCATTACGCGAAGCGGACCATTGAACGAGGAACCGTTTACGGGATCCAGAACCACTTTCGGCGTACTATCGTCTGTCGGAGCAAACAAGAGGAGACGGTTATTGGCATCCAGTTGCATGGCACTCATGTGTGAAGTCGAACCATCCGTCACCGCGCGACTCCATATCCAGTCCGTCAACGCGATGGTCGAACCGAATCGCACCTCTGCATCTGAAACGCTGCTCGAAGGCGGGGTAAACGAGAGAAACAGGCCATTCACGGATTCACCGCTTCCGTTCTGCCAACTACCAAGGGAGAGGACGTTCCCTGGAATATCCATGTTCCCGTTGCTAGCAGTGGTCCCCAGGACATGCCCGGAACTGTCCCAACCGGAAATTGTCCCGAAGTTTCCAGTGCCGAGATTGAACAGATGCGAGGCCGCATCGTAGCTTCCGGTGTAGGAGGCTATATTTGAATTTCCGACGAAGACGGAGACATTCCCCGCCGAGTCGATCTGGATTCGAATTCCACCTCCAGTATAAGCATCCGCGTTGGCCGCCAAGGAAGCATTTCCGTCGTAATTCAATGGAGTTCCATTCCAATAAAGTTGCGCCGGACCATATAATGGCGAGGTGGGGGGCGTCAGAGCAATCCGGACGCTGTCGGGTTGTCCCCAAAATGTGCTCACTCCATCCCAATATCCGCCATAACCATTTGCATACCATGTCCAGGTGACTACTCCATTGTCCCAATTCCAATTTAACCCGAGGGAAACACTATTGCCGGTAGTATAGTAATTTACAGAACCGGACGCCGGGGGGCTGGATCCGAAACTGTACACCGCCTGTGTTTCCCAATGCAGCACGCAATCCGCCGTATTGAGGTAAATATGGGGCGGATACGCGTTCGAGATCGGCCAGCCCGCGACCGCGTCAATCGTATTCGACGTGGTCGCGGTATCCGTCGTCACATAGATTTGCGAGGTATAGTTTCCGGTGTCGTCCGCCACGAGATACCAATAATTGGTGGGAACATTGACATATTCGTTCACCCAATTGCCATCTGTCCGCTGATAACTATAGTCCACGCTCTTGATGAACGTATCTGTATTATTGCTGAGCAGGATATCCTGAGCGAAGCCCGGATAGCCGACCACGATGTTTAATCCAGGCGGCAACCCTATCGGGTTTCTGTTCGCATCCATTGCGAAGAAATTTCCGGCATAGACATTAAACGTTTGCGTCGTCGAATTGTAGACACCGGAAACGTAGCCGCTCGGTCCGCTTCCACTCACAGCCGATCCGCTATTAATGGCAACAGCCGCCGTATTTGCCGCATCCGCATAGTGATCGGTGTCTGAGGAATCGGTCGACGTATAGGAGAGCAGCAGGCCGCCCCAGGAAATGTACGGAGGGCCGTGCTGGCCGGTTTGTACCGTAATGGAAGAAAGGCTGATTTGAATGGACTCGGTGGATAAGTAGCTAAATTGCTGGCTTACGGGATCGAACAAGCCGGTAAAGGAATTACTCCCGTCCACCACGCCCGCAACATCGCCACTATAGCTACCCATGTTGTAATATCGATGAATGGTCAGGTTGTAGCCTCCAGACTGATCGTGATAATCAAGTTCCTCGTTGTAATAACCGTTTCCAGCCGACACGTTGGTTCCTCCCAGGGAAAATACCGTGGCTGCGCTGTCTCCCTGCGCCAAAACGTAGACAACTTGAGGTGGCGCGTTCGTGAATATATTGGACGCCGGCCACGTCCCATTGGAATCGTCCAGCGTCATGGGACCATTGTAAATATAATATGGCGAAGCGCCCACCTGGAATATCGAACTGCCCGGGATTGTTTCAAATTGCGCTACATTCACCCCATTGGCGTCGATAAAGTAATAGTCCGGGTTATGCCAGGTTGCTCCATCGTAAATCTGGCCGATGCCGTTATTCGAATAGATCAGCAAACCAGGGGAGATCCCCAGGAAACTTCGGCGGTCGCTCCCGACCGCCACCAACGCCGTGGTCCCATTGAAAGTTTGACTTCCTGGATCGTAACTCGTCGAACCCCAACCGGCCACATTGTAGGACTGATCGATGTCAATTTGGTTCTGGCCATCGAAGGTGTAGTAATAATCGTACGAGACGCCAGGGTTTACGGGATCGTCGGCCGTGAATGAGTAAGCGTAGAGTTGTCCGTTGTAACAAATATTCGGCGGCCCAAAGGCCTGGGCGTGGCTTTTTTCTGTCGAGCCCAGCAGAGCCAGCACACCAATAGCGGCGCAAAGAAGTCGATCCTTGGCCTTCTTAAGGTTTTCCTCGACGAACCTACCCGCCATCATCATGAGAGAACTCGTTTTCATTACGGTTGGATATGTCTAAATACCGACGGATCCGTCTCGCAGGCAGGTCGATTTCTAACCTCCCAGATTTGCTTGAAAACATATATCTGCCTCCAAGCCAGCTTAAGATGACTAACACCCTTTTCGACGGGCGAAAAACAGACAACGGATTCGCCGAACCCTGACCTTCTGCGTAGCAAGTGGGGAAAACTTACTGGTTTCATTTGAAACTTGGGGCAGGTAAGCGAAGCCCGAACTTTCAGTCAATTATTTTGTAATTTTCCCCGAAAAATACACACTTTTTCGTAGGTGATTTCATGCAGTCGTGTCGACTGCATCATGCACGTTGGAAAATACTGATTTCCGCTTCGGGCGCGCGGGGTATATTTGGCGAACGTATCTACGAGGAGGAGTTCCATGAAACATCACGCCACTCGTTTGTTGCTGGCCGTCATGGCGGCACTGGTCAGCGGCTGCGCCGATATTCCCCAGGCCACCGTTCTCGATACCGTCGGCCCGGCACCCGCCCCTCCGAAGCCGCGGTCGCACGGCTACCTCGTCGCTTACACGCCGGTAAAGCTCCCACCCCTCAGTTCGGATACCCTTTTCTATCCGCACACTTCCTACGCCGTTTACGACAGCCGCGATCGCTTTCTTTTCCGTGTTCGCAACCCATCTCGGCCCCTGGGATGAAACGCCCGAGCTAGTTACTCTGCGTCCCGGGCGCTACACCATCCACGCCCAATCCGACTTCGCGGGGGACTTGATCGTGCCGATCCTCATCCGGGGAGACCGAACCACCGTGGTCGATCTGGCGAGGAACAACCGTTACTCGGTTACCGCCTTGAATCCGGGCTAAAGCCCCCGCAACCGCAGCCAATCGCGATCTCAGAAGCCGTGCTCGCGGTCGTTATCCGCTGCCATCGCGTATTCGATCTCCAGGCAAAGCCGCTTGCGAAGATTTTCGAACTCCGCGTTCAAAGTCGCAAATTCCGGCGTATGGGCCGCTTTCGCCAACTGAAGCTGCTTAATTTTCAACAGCGGATTGAGAAATTTAATGGTGGCAACGTGATGGTCCTGCATGAGCGCTGGAAGGGAGCATGGGAAATGCCACCTGTCCAATGGGTTTTCGTGTATATACGTATCTTAGAATTACTATTCCGCGCCGGATTGATTCATCTGACTGTCAGCGAGGCACTCTCAACCGGCGCGGAGACTCTAATCGTCTGCCCACCTTCACTCCCGATTCCGGAGAGCTTGAAACAGAATAAAATCACCGATGATGCTGGCGCCAAATACGATACCCGTCCCGGTCTTTCACACAGTTGTTCCCACGCGTGCCAACGGCACCTTGACTTTAGTCTAGGTAAGAAGTCGACCAATGGCCAGATGACCGGAACGGCGGTTCGTGGAGAATCGCCGCATACCCCCAAACCGCGTCTCGCGCGGCTCCCCACCCTCCTCCGTCCCCAAATGAAACACCATCCCTCCTCCCTTCTTTTTGGCTGCCTGCTCGCTCTCTGCTCTTTCTCGCTGGCCCAGGCGCAACAGCAGCAAAGCGTCTCCGCGGACGGCTTCAACTACACTGGATGGAGTACCGGGACGGCGCCCATGAATGCCGTCTGGTCGGCCAATACGGGAAATGTTCCCTCGATCGTGACGAACAATCCCAGCCTTTCTCCGTCTTACATCAGCCTGGCGAATGGAGTGATCGACGCCAACTTGAGCCGGACGATGACGACCGATTGGACGGCCTCGATCAATGTGCTCAACACCGCTTACTCCCGCGGCCAGTGGGTCGGCGTGTTCAACGCCGCCGGAACCCAGGGATATGGTTTCGTGTGGGGCGACAATCAAGCCACGCAGTTCGGATCCCAAGGCACGGTCTGGATCACCAAATACAACGTCGCCAGTCCTTCGAGCCTGACCTTCAACATGAGCAGCGGCGTGACAGCGCTCACGCCGATCGTCGCTTCCGGCCACAATGCCGGCAACACCACGAGTGCCGCGATCTCCGCGCCCTTCGCGCTCTTTCAGTTGAGCTGGAGCGCGCAGACCCACACCCTCACGCTGTTCGTCGATGGCGTGCAAAAGGCCACCTACACCGACACCACTTCGCCTTACACCACCTTCTCGCGGATTTTTCTCAGCGGCAATACCAGCGGGCTCTTCGACAGTCTTTCGGTGACGACGCCGGGGGGGGCTTCCGTTCCTTTTACCACCTATGAAGCAGAAGCCGCGACGCTGGGCGGCGGCGCCACGGTGACCGCGCTCACGTCCGCCAATCTGGTCGCGACCGGCACGGCGGACGTCCCAATGATCGAAGCCTCCGGCCGCGCTTACGCCACCCTTGCCGCGCAAGGGCAATCGCTCACGTTTCAGGTGACGAACGCGGCGAATTCCATCGTCATTCGCCACAACGTTCCCTACACCGCCGCCTATAATACCCGGACGGGCGCCGGAGCGACGCTGCATCTTTGGGTGAACAACGAAACCACCCCCCGCCAGGTCACACAGATCGTTTACACCACCAGTGGAACCAACGGCGGCGCGGCTTCGCAAGTGCTCAGCGCCTTGTCGCTCAGTTCCTATCACAACGAAGCAGCCAAGGCTTATTGGGAGGAAACCCGCGCGCGCATTTCCGGGGCGACGCTCAATCCGGGAGATACCCTGCGACTCGAAGTGGATGCAGGCGATACGGGCACGCCTTATAACATCGACAGTATCGATCTCGAAAACGTTCCCGCGGCGCTCGTTCAGCCGGCGAACACTTATTCTGTCCTGAGCTACGGCGCCGTGGGAAATGGCATCGCGGATGACACCGCGGCCATCCAAAGCTGCATCAATGCCGCCCAGACAGCGGGAAAAGGGGTCTGGATCCCCACTGGCATCTATTGCCAGAGCGCGGTCCTGAGCGTGAACGCCGTGAAAATTTATGGCGCCGGCATGTGGTATACGAATCTTATCAATACCTACGATCCGAACTTATCCAGCTGGGGCGGGTATATGGGTTTCACCCTCTCCGGCAGCGGAGCCGAAGTCCACGACCTGGCGCTCGACAGCGCCGCCCTGACCACCCGCTCCAGCGGCCAACCCGCCTTTGACAATGCGGCCGGAGCCACCAACTGGAAGATCCAAAACATCTGGGTCACCCATAGCAACGTGGGCTGCTGGATGGACAACACCAGTAACGGCCTCATCACCGGCTGTCGCGTCCGCTTTACCTACGCCGACGGCATTCACCTCGACGGCAACACCAGCCTGGTCACGATCTCCAACTGCCACGTCCGCGGCACCGGCGACGACGCGCTGGCCATCCTCGCCGGCTACGGCACCAATTTCGCCGGCCCCTCGCACGACAATACCGCCATCTACAATACCGCCCAGGCGAACTGGGGCGCGTCCAACTTCGACCTGGCCGGCGGCTACAACAACGTCATTAGCTACAACTATTTCGCCGACAGCGATGTCTGCGGCGCGTTGGCGATCAACATACCCGGTGCCTATCACATGTACAACACCACGGGCGCCACCATTACCGGCAATACGATCGTCCGCGGCGGCGGTGACCTTGGCGGTCAACGGCGCGGCGCGATCTGGATCTATCCCGACTGGGGCTACCCGAACACGTCGCCCGCCATCACCAACGTCACCTTCGACGGCAACTACATCCTGAACTCCCTCTGGCGCGGCATTCACCTCTACAACGGCGACACCCAGGGCTCTTCGCTGACCTTCAGCAACAACACTGTCGATGGAGTCATGAACCCCACCGGGGACGGCATCGACGTGGATAGCATCTTCGTGGGCACGGGCACCTTTCTCAACAACAACGTCACCGCCCCCGGCGCCGCCTATCACAACTACGCCCCCAGCACCTTCACCGGCAGCGGCTCGGGAAACGTCCCCGCGTTTTCGTTTCCTTAAGCGAAAACCAGGCGGCCGGTCTGGGCCCAAGTTACGCCCGTATAGGTCAGCGCGCCAGTCATGTCAGGGTCCCCCAGCCATTTTTAGTCAACCCGCCATCCAAAAGTTGCCGCCGGAGATGGTGGAGTGCCCGATGCTTTGGGCGAAGGTGCCGTCGGAGCCATTGGCATTGATGAACGCCCGGCCGTTGCGCACTTGCGCGGTAACCTCGGCCGGAAAGTAACTGGTACTACTGGCGAAGGGCTGGAGTGTGCCCCATTGAAGTTGCATGTCCCGGTGCCCGTTCCAGTAAGCACTTGGGCAGCGGCGAGAATGCCACCATCGAGGTTGTAAGTGTTGGCGCCGCCAGCAAACGCGCCGATGAAGACCGCATTGCCGTTGGTATTCACAATGGCGTTGCCGCTCTGGGTGAAAACGCTGGTTCCGCTGCTGCCATTCCCCACTTGGATCTGCGCCCTGCAGGGAGCCGGCGCGAATGGTATCCATCTCTCTCAGCTGGAAGCGCAGGACGTCGCTCTGCTGCTTTTTCGCCTCCTACTGTTTCTTCATCAGGCATTGTTGTTGGGTGACCTCCGTGCTCTGCCGCTGATGCTCAGCCTGTCGCACCGCATCAGTTCCCGCGCGATGTTCAGCAAATCGCGCGTCCGGTCTGGCCCACTCTCCCGCTGTTCGGTCTCGCGCAGGAGTTGCAGGAGGGATCGGGCGAACCGGCCGCCTGGGCGGTCGAGGAACGAGTAGCCGCTTTTTCCCCTCGGCGGGGATCCAGGAACTCCCCCGGCTTTTTCGAGAAAAGTGCGCGCCTCCAGCCGGGGCTTCCTGGAAACGTTCCCAGTCGCGGAAGCCTCCCTGTTTCCAAGCGCTGAGGCCTCGAGCCCTTCCGATCCCCACTCGTACGCCCCCCGCATGTCACACATCCATGCGACTATTGTCGAAGCGGCCGTGGCGACACGCTCCCCACCCTCATGCAATTTGCCCTCCCAGCATCCATGTCGGCCCGCCGCACCGCTGCCTTCTCACGAGTCGGGCTGCTTGGGATGGTGCCCGTCGGACAGAGCCATTTTCGCGAGGCCATGGACGCGACCATCGGTTCGCAAATCGCGCCGCGTATCGTGACTGATGCGGACTAACCCGGTTCGGCTGCATGCAGGCCAACGGAAACGACCCGAGCGGCACCGAGGGTTTTATCCAGCTGACTGACATTCATCCGGCTGCACAGCCAACGCGGTTTACCGGGTGACCGTGACGCCATGATCCGAACCCCGTGGGAAAAGCACCCCACTGATTCAGTTTCCACCATGAAAATCAATGTCCCTCCTTTTTGCCACGCCGCGCACGTGTCCGCTGCTGGGCGCAGCCACCCCGGCCGATCGGTTTTTATTCTCACCGCGCTCCTGTTCCTGCTCTGTGGCTCGTTGCTCCGGGCGGGCACGTGGTCGCAAGGAACGGGCTTGTTCAGCGGCATCACTTTGGGGGCTCTTCAGAATCCTTCCGTGATCAATCGCACCTGGCCTCAGGTGGTGAATTACGATCTGAACCTGAATAGCTGGCTTTACGACGTTTACGTGCCGCCGGGCTATGACGGGAGCAAGCCTTATGGCGTGGTGGTTTACATCACCTCAGACCCCTCGACGGGAATCGTGCTTCAGACCGCGTCGAAGGACAAGAATGTCATCTGGATCGCACCGAGGAATGTCGGCAACAACGCCAATTCCGCGGATCGCTATGGCGCTGCGCTCCTGGCCATTTATCGCGCGAAGGAGCTGTTCAATATCGACCCGCGCCGGGCTTACACGTCGGGCAAATCCGGCGGCGCCCGCACGGCGAGCGGGCTGGCGTTTTACCATTCGGAAGTCATCCACGGCACCGCGCCGTCGTCGGGATTCGCCCTTCCGCGGCTCGCCGAGGTGACGCCGGATTACATTCCGAACACCAGCGGCCAGTCGGACTCTTACTTCGACTACTCGGATCAGCCGTTTCTCTACTATTACCTGACCGACAACGCGCTGCACAATTCCATCGAGGCTTCGGGGAGAGCAAACAAGCTGCGCTCGTATATCATCACACGCTACGACGATTACCGGGAGGACTATTTTGTCGAAGGCTTCCACTGCGCTTTCGAACCACAGGGGCAGACGTGCTTTCTTTACGACGGCCCGGGCACGCATCAGGATGCCACCGACGCGGAGATGGAAGAGGCGATCGATTATCTCGACCGCAACGACATTTTCCCGGTGAATGCCAACATCACAGCGGGCGCGGGGGGCTTCTTTGGGATGACTAACATCAGCCAGTCCGGCGCGTCGGCGGTGGAGGCGACCTCGGGTGGCAACACCACCTACACCCTCACGCCCACGCTCACGGCCATGGCGGTTGCGAAGTCAGGCTCGACGTTTTACTGGGACAACGCGAATGGCTCGACCGTTCGCTGGCTCTGGGAGGTGAAGAACGCCGCGCCGGCGAACCAGAAAACGTGTTTCGGCCTATGGTTCGCAAACGAGACGTGGGGCGGCGGTGCGCCAATTTCGGTAACCACCGGCAGCAATCCCGGCATCCTCGTCACCATCACGCAGAACGGCTCGCAGAATCGCATGATCATCAGCGCGCGGCCCGACTCCGGTGGCGAGGTGGTGTTCTACGACGGCTATTTCAGCTTCGTGCCCGCCTATTCCACGGCGTGGACGGCCACACAGACCGGCTATCTCACCGGTACGGGTTCACCGGTGGAAATTCGGATGGATCTCAACCAGGGCCGGTGGCAGCTCACGTTCAACGGCATCAAGCTCGATGGCGCGACGAACTCCATCGCCAGCGGCACGCAAATTTCGCGCGACAACAAGCGCTCGATCTTCGGCTACTGGGAGGCTGCGGTGGGTGGCGCGATGTTCTGGAAGCACGATCTTTATACCGCCAGGAGCAACACGTGGTCGCCTCTTACGAAGTCGATCTTCACGGCGGCCACCGGCGCGCTCTCCGGCGCGGGCGCGACACCTTCGCCCATGGAGCTGCGCTACGTGATCGCGAGCGATCCGAACCTGCCCGATCCGCCTCTGGTAGGGCCGACAGGGCTGGCAGGATCTTTCAGCAGCGGCGCCGTGAACCTCACTTGGGACGCTTTTGCCGGCGAAACCGGAGGCTACACCATCGAGCGATCCTCCGTGTCAGGCGGTCCTTACACGACGCTCCAGAGCGGAATCAGCGGCACGAGCTACCTGGATTCCACCGTCACCGCGGGCACCATTTATTACTACACGGTTTTCGCGACCACGGCGTCCGGCAACACGGCGCTCGCTCCCGAACTCGCCGTGGGTGTGGGCTCCCAGGTGGACACTTGGGTGGGTGGCGGCGCGGATGGCAACTGGCAGACGGCTGCGAACTGGAACACCCCGTCTGCGGCGGGCCACACCCTCAGTTTCGCGGGAACGACGCGACTCTCGAATACGAACAACTTCCCCACCAACACGTCGTTCGCCGACCTGATGTTCAACGCCGGAGCCGGGGCATTCACCCTCACAGGAAATGCCATTACGCTCACGGGAAACATCACCAACAACGTCACGTATCCGCAGACAGTCAACCTTCCCATGGCGCTTTCCACCGGCGCGCACAATCTAACCCCCAACACAGGAAATTTAACGATGGGCGGCGTCATCAGCGGGAATGGAAGCGTGTCCAAGACCGGAAGCGGCACCGCGACTATCTCCACGGCGAATACCTACACTGGTGGCACAACGGTCACCGCGGGCACCTTGACTTTCGGTAACGCGAGCGCGCTCAGTACGGGAGCGGTGACCTTGAACGGCGGCACACTGAAGGCCGGCGGCGGATTTACTCTCGCCAACAACATCGCGGTTACCGGCGCATCGGGTTTCGAGATGGCTGGCTTTAACGCCACCTTGAGCGGCAGCCTCAGCGGCTCGGGGGCTTTGACGCTGACCAACAGCGGCGCCGCCTCGACCATGACGTTCGGCAATAACAGCGGCTACAGCGGAACACTCACCGTCAACAGCGGCGCTGCAGTGAGCTTCAATTCGCCCAATGCCGGTAGCACCAGCGCCGCGTGGGTGTTCAACGACGCCACTGCCGGCCGGGTGCGCGTCAACGTCGGGAACAACACGCTCAGCTTCGGTTCGCTGTCTGGAAGCGGGCAATTTGTGAACAACACGAACTCCACGACATCGGTGCTCAGCGTCGGCGCGGCGAATACGAGCACGACGTTCGCAGGCACGATCAAGGACAACGGCACGGGCATTTTAGCCTTGCTGAAGACGGGCACGGGAACACTGGGACTTTCCGGCGCGAGCGCCTACAGTGGTGGCACGACGATCAATGCTGGCACGATCGGAGTCGCCGGTGCCAACGGTGCCAACACGAATCTGGGCACCGGCTCCGTGACCGTGAACATGGGAGGGATTTTGCGCGCCGGTTACAGCGTCAGCAGCAATCAAAACATCAGCACGACGGCGAATAATATCACGATCGCGGGCGGCTCCGTTTACGCGGACGACGCGAACCAGCATCTCACCGGCGCCATCACGGTTTCAGCGTCCGGCGGCGTGCTCGGCTCGACCTACAACGCGGGCAACAATTCCGCGGCTGAGAAAGACAAGGGCCTGGCTCTCGACGGGGTCGTGAGCGGTGCCGGCGCGTTGACGATCCAGCACACGCGCATCAATACGGGCAATAGCTACGATACGTCGTTTGTCGCCTTCTCGAACAATGCCAACACTTACTCAGGGACCGTCACGATCAACGAGAATACAACCACGAGCGAAGGCGGCGTTTACCTCGGTGTCAATGGCAGCACGGCGCTGCAAAATGCGACCGTCGCCACATCGGCGATTCCTGGGCGGCAACCTGAAGTTCGGCCCCAGTCCCATTGTGTTCAAAACGGGGCTTGGCTCCGCGACGATTGGCGTGATCAGCGGCAGCGCCCCGCTGGTGTTGACCGGCTACGATCAAGTCAATCACGCCTACGGCACAGATGCGATCGCGCTGACCCTCGGAGGCAACAATGCGAGCGCGACTTACTCGGCGGCCATCAGCGGACTGGGCAGTCTGGCCAAGACGGGCGGCGGGACGCTGACGTTATCCGGCACGAGCACCTTTTCCGGAGCAACGACGATCAATAGCGGCTTCCTGAACATCACCGGCGTTCTCGGCGGTGCCGGGACCTTGACCGTCAATAGCGGCGGCACGCTGGCGGGAATGGGAACCGTGGCGCGCGCAACGACCGTGGCCAGCGGCGGCGCGATCGCTCCGGGTAACGGCGGCGCCGGCACGGCGGGCACGCTGACGGTCTCCGGCGGCCTCACGCTCAATAATGGAGCGGTCGTGAACATGGATCTCACCGGCACGGGGACCTCAGACAAGATCGCGGTGAGCGGCCCATTTTCCGCGAGCGGCACGACGACGATCAATCTCAATGCGCTCGCGGGCTTCGCCGGCTCGGGCACGTATTCGCTCATCACCGGCGCCAGCGGCATTAGCGCCAGCAGCTTCGCTCTCGGCTCGACGCCCTCGGGCTACGTTTGTACCCTCAGCGCAAGCGGCGGCACCCTCTCGCTGACCGTGATGACGCCGCAGGAGAGTTGGCGGCTCGCGAATTTCGGCAGCACGGCCAATAGCGGCAACGCGGCCGACGGCGCAGACCCCGATGGCGACGGCATGACGAACGCGCAGGAATACGCCGCAGGCACCGACCCAAACAACGCCGGCAGCGTGCTGCGGGTGAGTGGCATTACGTTCAGCGGCAATGACGTCGTCGTAAGTTTTCCGACCGTGATGGGAAAAACGTATCGCCTCGAACGCTCCAACACTTTGCAGAACGCCTCGTGGACCACCGTGCAGGCCAACATCGCCGGCACCGGCGGCGTCGTGCAACTCACCGACGCCGGCGCAGCGGCACAGAGCCAACGCTTTTACAGAATCGTTACCCCATGAGTCCCCTCGACTCTTATCCCGGTTTCAGGGGCTTCCTCCTCTATCCTGCTGCTCCTCTCGGCGCACCAGCAAACGCGAACTGATCGAGCCCCACAAAGGAGACAAGCGTTACCTGCGCCGCCAACCCCGGTGGAGAATTTGGCAAGCAGGTAATGTCGGCCGGTCACAAGAGGCCGCAGAAAAATTCTGGTGAACAAATTCGTCGGGCAGATTGTCACAGGAGAAAATTCATCAAATCCATCCAGCTAGAAAGGAACCTACCTGTATGAGACCCATTGAACGTCCCGCCGCCATTCGGTGGCACATTGTAAATCGGCACCTTCACCCTGGCGTGACGGTGCGGGAAAAACTCGCTGAAAAGATCGCAGCGCTTTCTCAACTGCTCGTCCACTTTCCGCCTGACTCGATTCACCTCCAGGTGGTCTTGGACAAAATGGCCAAGAAAGGCCTCTATGAGGTCCGGCTTACCTTGCGGCTTCCGTCCAATATCCTCCACGCGGAGAAAACAGGTACGGATCTGCTCGTGACCATCAATACCGCTGTCAATGCCCTGAAGCGCGAGGTGATGAGCCTAAAGGCGGACCTGCGGGGCGATTACCGTTGGAAGCGACCGGCACGGCGAGCGGCCTTGAGGACCGCAAAGGAAGCACGGTTCGCCTCGCCACCCCCTGCGGATGGCGTATTGGGAATCCATGTCGATCTTGCCGCCCAACTGTTTGCGGCCCATCACCCCTCGCTGCTCTCTCATGCCGTACGAGTCCTGCGTATGGCTGAACTCACCGGCGACATTCCAGTCGGGGCGCTGGATGCCGGTGATGTCGTAGACGAAGTCGCACGCATCGTCATTGACCCGATCGGCGGAACTCCGAAACCAGCCCCGGTCACTTATCAGCAATGGTTTTTCCGTTTGGTGCAGGAGGAAGTTGACCGGCAGGTGCGACGCTTCGCTGAGGAAATGCGCCTTCGCGTCATTCCCCCTGAGGGCATATCCTCACACGAAGCGCAGATCTGCGAAACCCAGCCAACCTGCGACCGCTCATCCGAAAGCTTCGAAGCCGAAGAGGAATCACTCCCAGAGGACCGGGTGGTCGATGGTCAAATGCTACCACCGGACTCTGCAATCGCGGGCCGAGAGCTTGTCGAACGCCTTCAGCAGGAGGTGAAAACATGGCCTTCGCTGGAACGACAGATATTTGAGCTTCATTATCTGGTCGGACTGGAAGTGGCAGATGTAGCGAAGATCACTCACCAGCCAGAGGCCGACATTCTGGCGTTCATCGAAAAGATTCAGCCTCGCCTCCGTGACTTCCTCCGCCGAACGGTTTGTGCCCCTCGCCCCGTCGACGAAGAGCTTGGGCTCCCTGAGAACTTGCGGTCCCGTTGAGTCCGGATTGCGACCGTGTAGGACACAAAAATTAGGAGACCTTCGCATGCCTTCTTCCAAGGTCTTAATCGTCAGTCCAAACGTGCAACTGGCTTTTACATTAGAGGTTCTCCTTCGCGAGCACGGGTTCGAAGTGCGCTCTGAAGGCAGTTCAAAGGAAGCAAGTGGGGCAATCAAAGAATTTGCTCCAGACGTCCTCCTTACGGCGTGTGAAGACACAGTGTTTGTCGGTCGACGAAATGCTTCAGAAATAGAGGAACTTTCCAGGCCCGTTGACACGGAGGCGTTGCTGCGTCTTCTCCGCGAATCATCCGTGGAGTAAGCGAAGCATATTCTCCGGTGATGCTCTGGCGGGTCGATGTAGTGGTGACTGAGCCGTTTTCGCGTGGCTCGCTCGCGGAAAGAGGCGTATTGCGTCTCGATGCCATCGGCGCTTCCGAAGTGATGACCGAGTTTTCGGGCTGCCCCTACCGCGCCACTGGCGAACTGTTTATAACTATAAACGGCCAAAATCCAGAAGGACACGCGGGCCCAATTGTGGAGCGACCACGCAACCTTGGACATTTCCTTCTCCGTCTCAAACGCGGGCCGTGGCTCGAGTAACGATCATAGGGGTCATCGAATTTCGTCAAACCTTCAAGCCATTCCCATCCCTGCAAACTCAGGTCCATTCGAACTGAAAGAAAGTGCCGGCGGAGGGGGTCGAACCCACACTCCCTTTCGGGAACAAGATTTTGAGTCTAGCGCGTCTGCCAATTTCGCCACGCCGGCTTTAGGGCCGCGAAAAGTAAGGACTGCTTGGCGGGAATGCAAGCGGCAAAGAGCTTAGGCTCTTTGAATATCCAGCATTGCCCCCAACGGCACCATGGGCGTCTCGCAAAGCCTCGACTCAACATCCAATGGCGCAAGCGTAGAACGGTGGCGCTTTCCTTCATTGGGAGTTGGGGGTTGGATGTTTCCTTACCGATCTTCCACTCCGTCGTGCACGTTCTTGCCGGTGAAGAAGTTTTGCATTTCGTGGCCGCGCCTTTCGAAGCGCTTGCCGAGGCGGTGGAAGAAATCCGGCACGCTCTTGAAGGGTTCGCCGGAATGGGAATAGCCCTCGTCGGTATCGCCCCGTGACGCCTGATATGGGGGCGGGGGTGGGTTATGGTTGTCGTCGAGATACGCGTGGTCATCCTGCACCGGGCGATTGCGATCGAAATCCTTGCGCAGCACCGAACCGCTGTCCGCGGCAATGTCCACGGATCCTACGTGACCATTTTGGCCATCGAGCAGATCCAATTGCCACACCGGCGCCCCACCACCGGTGCCGGCGCGGAGCCGATAGTCCACGTGATCAAACGGCACGTTGCCCTTCTGCGCTTCCTGGTTGGCGATGGTGAAGGCGCCCTCGGAATCGAGGTTGAGCTGGTTGAAATTCATCGAACTGCTCACGCCGTGGGAGGTCGGGGTGCGTTCGCCGACGATTTTGCCGTGCTGCACTTCCACTTCGCGCACGCCGCCGCGAGCCCGGGGGTCGTCGAGCACGATCTTCCACACCGCAGGCTGGGGCGTGCCATCGTGACCGCGCAGTTCGGTGACGTGATTGAGAACTTCCTGACCATCCCGCTTGCCGAGCACACGCAAGGCGGAATAAGCCGTGTCCGCCGCGTGCAACGCGCCGAGCGGAAACAAAACGAGTGCAACGAGAAATGCTACTTTCATCTCCGTAATGATGAAACAGGGTGGACCGATTTTCCAGCGAGAATGAGCAAGGGGCAGGCATTTGCACTTTCTTCGCGCGGCATCCTCATTCAATAATCCAGTGCGATGTCGCTTTCCCCAGTCTCGCTCGAGCGCCAGTTGAAACTCTACAAAGGCTTGGTAGAGGTGAGCGCCCTCATCAATGCGATCACCGAATCCAGCGAATTGCTCCCAGCCATCCTCGAGGTGGCGCGGCGCGTCATGGAAGTCGAGGCCGCCTCGCTTTTCCTGGTGAACGGCGACGGCGAACTGGAGCTGACCTACGCGAGCGGCGGGATCATGGCCGGCACCTCGGCGCCCGAGGCGCGGATCGTGGTGCCCCGAGGGCGGGGCATCGCCGGCTGGGTACTGGAACACGGCGAGGCGCTGCTCGTGCCCGATGCGTATGCCGACCCGCGCTTTTTCAAGGACACGGACCGGCAGACCGGCTTTCGCACCCGCTCGATCCTCTGTGCGCCGATGCAGCGAAAAGGAAAGGAAATCGGTGTCCTTCAAGTGCTCAACCCCATCGGCCGCGAGGCATTCGATGAGGACGATCTGGCTGCCTTTCGGGCCTACGGCGATCTCGCGGCTACGGCGATCGACAAGCTACGCACCATCGAGCGGCAGCAGGAGCAGCAGCGCGTGGCACAGGAGTTCGCCTTCGCGCGGGAGATCCAGGCAAGCTTCCTGCCGCAATCACTGCCCTCACTTTCCCACGTGCATTTCGCCGCCACCTATCGGCCGGCGCTGAATGTCGGTGGAGATTTTTACGACGTCATCGAGTCGGGACCCGACGAAATTTATTTCGTGGTCGGCGATGTCTCCGGCAAGGGCATGCCCGCGGCGCTGCTCATGGCGCAGGCGCTGAGCATTCTGCGCCTCATCGTGAAGCCGGGCATCTCGCCTGTCGCGGCCATGGCGCGGTGGAATGCGATGATCAGCGGGCACACCATTCGCGGGATGTTCATCACCGCCATGCTCGGCCGGCTCGTGCTTTCCACCCGGGAGGTGGAGCTTTGCAGCGCGGGGCACTGCCATCCCTTTACCACGGCGCAGAGCGGCGTGAAGGAGATCAAGATTCCCGGCTCGCCGCCGCTGGGGCTGTTGCCGGAGCTGCCCTCGCGCTCGCATACGCTCACCCTCGCGCAAAATGAATGGCTCGTGCTCTACACCGACGGCCTGGTGGAATCCTTTAATCGCGAGGATGTGCCGCTGGATGGCGTGGGCGTGCAACGCTTGCTCTCGCGGGAATTTGCCAGCGCCACCGATGTCGTGGACGGCCTGAACCGCGGTGAAATAAATCATCGGCAGGGAGCCGAGCCGCATGACGACCTGACCATTCTCGTTTTTGGTTTCCAATGAAGCGCGAAATCGAATTTGCCAGCCACCCCGCAAATCTCACGCTCGTCCGCGATTTCATCCGGCAGTTCCTCAAGCCATTCGACATCCCCGAAGCGGAGAAAGACCTGGTCGTCCTCGGCCTCGATGAGGCGTGCACGAATGTCATCCGTTACGCGTATCATCATGAGCCGAATCAGCTCATCTGCCTGGTCTGCGAAGAGACCGAGGCGGGCTTCCGCTTCCGCCTGCGCGACTACGGCACGCAATGCGATCCGAGCAAACTGCAGGGCCGTCCGCTCGATCTCGTGCAACCCGGCGGCCTGGGCATTCACCTGATTCGCCGCGCCTTCAATCAGGTGGACTACAATTTAAAGAAGGAGGGCACCGAGCTCGTGCTGGAGAAGCACCTGAACCACCATCACAAGGAGTAACGGGACAGGTTACACTTTCTGGCCGTCCCGCACTTCGTCCGATTCCGCGGAGCGCTCCCGCTCCCGCGCACGCGGTCGGGGGAGCGGCTTGTACCAACCGCACTGCTGGCAACGCCAGGGACGCAGCTTGTGGTAAAACGCAATCGACACCCAACTCACCAGCCAAAGCCCAAGCGTGATGATCGTCAGAAACAGATGCACGCCATGATGGATGTGGTTCTTTTCGAACAACTGATCATGGCCACATCTCGGGCAATATCCGCGAATCCGGTCTTTGGTCATACGGACTACTCCGCATATTGGCACATTTGCGGCCTTCTGACTACATCGCTTTTTGACGTTTTCGTCGCATTTCAGGGCGCGATCAGCCCATTTCGGATGGCGTAACGGACGAGATCGGCCACCGAATCGATGCCCAGCTTGGCCATGATGCGTGCCCGGTGCGTTTCCGCGGTTTTGACGCTGATGTTCAGGGCCTTGCCGACATCACGGTTTTTCCGCCCCTCGGCGAGCAATTGCAGGATCTCCCGTTCGCGCGGGGTCAGGCCCGCCTGCGATTTCGAACGGCGCCGACGGCCCATGCCGGCAAATTCCGCCGCGTAAATGGTCGCCGCGAGGCGCGAGGCAAAGAAGGTCTCCCCGCGGATGAGCGCGTCCACGGCATTGGCCAGGTCGCGACCGGCATCGGTCTTCAGAATGTAACCGCGTACCCCGGCCGCGAGGGCTTCGCGCACGAATTGCTCGGTTTCGTGCATGGTGAGCATCAGCATGCGGCTGCGCGGGCAGTGGGCGGCAATGCGGCGCGCGGCTTCGAGCCCGTTCAGTTCCGGCATGCTCAAATCCAGAATGACAATGTCCGGGGCCAAGTCCTCAGCAAACTGCACGGCGGCGCGCCCATCGGAGGCCTCGGCGCAGATTTCCCAATCGGAGCGCAGTTCCAGCAGAGTGCGAAGGCCACGCCGGACGATGTCGTGATCGTCCGCGAGTAGAATTCGGGTCTTGAGTTCGGTAGTCATAAAATGGGGAGACGGGCGCGGACGACGGAGCCGGTAGGCTGAAGGCAAATGGAGAGCGAACCGCCGACTTGCGCAAGTCGCTCACGCATGCCGCCGATCCCCACTCCAGGTTGCTCTTCGTTCGGGGCAGCTTCGCCGCCCCCTTCGTCGCGCACCTCAATGGTGATTTCGTCAAACTGCTGTTGCAGCTTGATTTGTGCCGAAGGGCTCTTCGTATGGCGATGCACGTTGGCCAGGCTTTCCTGCACCACGCGGAAGAGCGTCAATTCCCGCTCGGAATCGAAGCGCCCGAGGTTCGGCGGCAGATCCAGATCCACCGTGATGCCGCTACGTTTGGAAAATCCTTCGGCGAGCCAGCGCAGAGCGGCAGGCAGGCCGCACTCTTCCAGCAGCGGCGGGTGCAACAAGTAAGCGTGGGTGCGCAATGCGCGGCCCACTCCATCGGCCAGGGTGAGGCTGTCATTCAACAGGCTGGCCCGCTTTTCCAACGTCAGTTGATCGCCATGCTGGCTCAGCAAGGAAAGATTCACCGACAACGCGGCGAGCGTCTGCGCCGTGGAATCGTGCAACTCTCGCGCGAGGCGCCGCCGTTCCTCGTCCTGCACGCGCAGAAGTTGCCCGGAAAGCTGGCGCAACCGGCGTTCCGCGGCCTTCTGCTCGCGAATATCGCGGATCACCGCCGAGGTTCCCGTGACCACGCCGCTGGCGTCCTGCAGGGGAAAAATGGACATCGCCACGTCGATCAACTCACCGTTCCGCGCCAGTCGCAGGGTTTCGAAGTGATCGATTCGTTCCCCTTTCCGTACGCGATGCTGGATGGCCTCCGCTTCCTCTCGGCGGTCCTCCGGCGTAATTGCCATCGTCGTTTCCCCCATCATTTGCTCGGCGATATAACCGAAAATCCGTTCGGCGGCTAGATTCCAACTCACAATCCGCCCATTCATGTCGCAACTGATGATCGCATCGGCCGAAGCGGCCACGATCATGGCCATCTTTTCCCACTCGATGAGCCGCTCCCGGACCCGCGCCTCCAGCTCCGCGCTGCACCGCTGCACTTCCTCGCGCATCCGCCGCACTTCGGTGATCTCCGTCGCCGTGGCGAGATAGCCGTTGAGCCGCCCTTGTCCGTCGCGCAATTCCATCGCCTCGCTGCACACCCAGATCGCCCGGCCATCGGCGTGCATGTAGCGAAACTCCTGGCTGAACGGCACGCCGTACTCGTTCATCCGCGCCCAAGTCTCCCGCACCCCCTCCACGTCCTCCGGATGCACGACCTCCTCCCATTCGCGCCCGATCGCCCAATCTGGCGTGTAGCCTGTCATCTGGCACCAACGCGCGTTGACGTGGGCAAATCGCCCCTTCCTGTCCGTATGAATAATGCCGATCGGCGAAAGATCCGCGAGATGCCGCAACAACTCGTTCTCACTATTCACCGGTACGCTGCCTCGCTCACGGGGACGCACCCCGGCCACTCTCGTGAGGGAGAGATCATCGGCTCCACTATCCATAAAAGCTATAACCTACTGAGAAGCGAGTCTCTGACAATACCAATTGTAAGTCTGCCGAATGCCGTCTTTCAGGGAGATGCGCGGACGCCAGCCAAGCTGGGTTAATTTGCTCGTATCCAGCAATTTACGCGGCGTCCCATCTGGCTTCGTGGAGTCAAAAGCCAGCTCCCCTTTGAAGCCCACGACTTCACAGATCAGCTCGACCAATTCCCGGATCGTCACATCCGACCCGCAACCCACATTGACGAATTCCGGCTGGTCGTAATTCTCCAGCAGGAAACGGCAGGCATGCGCCAGGTCTTCGACATGGAGAAACTCCCGGCGTGGAGTTCCGGTGCCCCAGACCGAGACCGTGGCATCTCCCCGATCCTTCGCCTCATGCACCTTGCGCAGCAACGCCGGCAACACGTGCGAGGTATTGAGATCGAAATTGTCGCCCGGGCCGTAAAGATTCGTCGGCATGGCGCTGATGAAATTGCGCCCATATTCGCGCGCGTAAGCCTGGCACAACTTGATCCCCGCGATCTTGGCCAGCGCGTAGGGCTCGTTCGTCGGTTCCAGTGCGCCGGTCAGCAGCGCGCTCTCGGGAATCGGCTGCGGCGCGAATTTCGGATAAATGCACGAGCTGCCGAGAAAGAGCAGTTTCTCCGCACCGAAATCGTACGCCGCCTCGATGAGGTTGTTCTGGATGTTGAGATTCTCGAGCAGGAACTCGACGGGAAAATCGTTGTTCGCCTTGATCCCACCCACCTTCGCCGCCGCCACGACCACCACCTGCGGCCGTTCCTTTTCAAAAAAGGCGCGCACCTTTTCACGCTGGCTCAGATCGACTTCGGCCCGCGTCCGCGTCAACAGGTTCGCATAGCCCGCACTCTGCAGTTCACGAAAAATGGCGCCCCCCGCAAGGCCGCGGTGGCCGGCAACGAAAATGGTATCGGATTTCTTCAAGCGCCGCAGGCTAGCACAGAGGGGAAGAGTGCCAAGAGGGCAGTGTGGGAAATAGTAGTCAGTGATCACTGATCACTGATTACTGATTACTGCTCCTCGCACTTGGCTCTTGGCACTTCTCCGTACATCTTCCCGCCCGCCATGCGTGCTCTGCTTCTTGTCCTCGATAGTGTCGGCTGCGGTCCGGCTCCGGATTCCGCCGCCTACGGCGACAGCGGCGCCAATACGCTCGGCCACATTTTTGCCGCGCAACCCAGCCTCACGCTGCCCGCGCTTTCTCCCTCGGCTTGTGGAAAATTCTCACGGCCGATGTCTTCGATGCCCGTTCGCGCGGCACCATCGGCAGCTTTGGCCGCATGCGCGAGCGTTCCGCCGGCAAGGACAGCACCACTGGTCACTGGGAAATGGCCGGGGCCATCCTCGACCACCCCTTCGCCACCTTCACCGAATTCCCGGCTGATTTCGTCGCCGCCATCTCACGCGACGCCAAAGTCGAATTCCTCGGCAATTACGCGCGCAGCGGCACGACGATCCTCGAGGAGCTCGGCAGCGAGCATCTCCGCACGGGAAAACCCATCCTCTACACCTCAGCCGATTCCGTCCTGCAAATCGCCGCCCACGAGCAGGTCATTCCGCGCAAGCGCCTCTATGAAATCTGCCGCATCGCCCGGCGGCATGCGGATGCCCTGCGCATCGGCCGGGTCATCGCGCGCCCTTTCCTCGGCGAGCCGGGCAAATTCGAGCGCACCACTGGACGCCACGATTTCTCCATGGTCCCGCCGCGCACCGTGCTGCACGCCATCGCCGAGACCGGCATGCGCGTGGAGGGCGTCGGCAAGGTGAACGAGATTTTCGGGGGCAGCGGCATCACCCACTCCACCACCACGACTTCGAACATCGATGGCCTGCGAGTCATCGACGAACTGTGGTCGGACGGCGGGGACGGGCTCATCTTCGCCAACCTCGTCGATTTCGACATGCTCTACGGCCACCGCCGCGACGTCGCCGGCTACGCCAGGGCCCTGTGGGATTTCGACACCTGGCTGGCCGGTTTTCTTCTCCGTTGTGAAGAGGAAGACCTCGTCATCATTACCGCCGATCACGGCAACGACCCCACTTGGAAAGGCACCGACCACACCCGCGAGGAGGTCCCGCTCATGGTCCTCTACGGTGGCCTCAGTCTCGCCCTCGGCACGCGCCGGACCTTCGCCGATGTCGCCGCCACCCTCGCCGAATTTTTCCGCCTGCGTCATAAATGGCCGGTCGGCGAATCGTTCATCACCCTCCAGCAGAGACACGTGAAAACGTATTTTCACCGGCGCTAGCGCCGTCTTTTCTTAATCTTACTCTTAATCGTAATCTTAATCTGCCTTTCGACCGTTTCGGAGGGGATTAGGATTAAGATTACGATTAAGAGTAAGAAAACGATCCCCGCGGCGTAGACTTTTATTCGATGTTGGAGGTTGAGTGTTGGATGTTGGATGTTCCACATTGACTTCCCTGCCATGCCCAAGAAACCCAAGGCCCCTCTCAAAAAGGTGAATGAACCCGCTGCTCCGGCGAAGACCGGCAACGGGGCGCATTTGTTTGATCCCATCGAAGACATCATCAAGGACATTCGCGCAGGGAAGATGGTCATCGTGACGGATGATGCCGACCGGGAAAACGAGGGCGACCTCGTCATGGCCGCGGAAAAGATCACGCCGGATGCCGTCAATTTCATGGCCATGCATGGGCGCGGGCTCATCTGCGCGCCGATCACCGAGGAGCGCGCCGAAGAGCTCGGCCTGCAGCGCATGGTCCTCGAAAATCGCGAAAGCTATCGTACCGATTTCACCGTCTCCGTCGACGCGGCCAAGGGCGTCACCACCGGCATCAGTGCGCATGATCGCGCGCGGACCATTCAGATCCTGGTCGACCCGAAGGCCACGCCACAGGATCTCGTCCAACCCGGCCACGTCTTCCCACTGCGAGCCAAAGCCGGCGGCGCCCTGCGGCGCGCGGGCCACACCGAAGCCAGCGTCGATCTCGCCCGACTCGCCGGTCTGCAACCGGCCGGGGTCCTCTGCGAAATCCTCAATCCCGACGGCACCATGGCCCGCCTGCCGGAGCTCCTGAAGTTCCGCAAAAAGCACAAGCTGAAGATGTGCTCCATCGAGGACCTCATCGTCTACCGGCGCAGCCGCGAAAAACTCATCGAACGCGAGCAGGTCATCCAGTTGCCCACGGACTACGGCGATTTCGAGCTGCACATGTATCGCTCCATCGTCGATGGCGTGCACCATCTCGCCCTGGTCAAGGGCGCCATCTCGCCGAAGAAAGTGACGCTCGTGCGCGTGCACAGCGAATGCCTCACCGGCGACGTCTTCGGCTCCATGCGCTGCGATTGCGGCAACCAGCTCCACACCGCGCTCCAGCAGATCGAAGCCGCCGGCAACGGGGTGCTCCTCTACATGCGCCAGGAGGGCCGTGGCATCGGCCTTCCGGCCAAGATCCACGCCTACAAGCTGCAGGAGGAAGGCCTCGACACCGTGGAAGCCAATCTCAAGCTCGGCTTCCCCGCCGAATTGCGCGACTACGGCATGGGCGCCCAAATCCTTTCCGACCTTGGCGTGCGCAAAATGCGCTTCCTGACCAACAACCCGAAGAAAGTCATTGGCCTCGAAGGCTACGGACTGAAAATCGTCGAAGTCGTCCCGATCAAGGCCCCGCCGAACAAGCACAACGCCAAGTACCTGGAAACCAAGCGGCTCAAGATGGGGCACCTGCTGTAAAAATTCGGAATTCGGAATTCGGAATTCGGAACAAAGAGCGGCGTCTATTCCGCACTCCGCATTCCTGCTTCCGCATTCCTTCCTTTCCCTTGCACCGCGCCCGCCCCGCACTACCATCCACCCTCTCATGTCCACCGCCATCCCATCCCGCCCCCGCCAAATCGGCGCCCGGCGTTCCTTTGCCATCGTCGCCAGCGAGTACAATAGCGAATACGTGAGTGGGCTCGTGGATCATGCCCGGCGCGAACTCGAGGCGATCTCGCCAAGCTTTAATATCTCCACTTACGAAGTGCCGGGCGCTTTCGAAATTCCACTGATCGTCCAGGAAGTCGCCTCGCGGGGTAACGTGGATGCCATCATCGCCCTCGGAGTCATCATCGAAGGCGAAACCCAACATGCCGCGCTCATCGCCAAAACGGTGACTCATTCCCTGCAGCAGGTGAGCCTGGCGCAACGCCTGCCGGTCATTCACGAGGTCCTGCTGGTGAAAAACGAAGAGCAGGCCAGGGCGCGTTGCCTCGATGAAGAAATCAACCGCGGCACCGAGGCGGCCCGTTGCGCCGCCCGCATGGTGCAAACCATGAGCACTTTGCGCAACGTACGCTAAATTCCACCCATGGGTAAACGACGCGAAGGCCGTGAAGCGGCCGTCCAATATCTCTATCAAATCGACCTCAGCGGCGAAACGCCGGTGAACGCCGAGCAATTCTGGATGCTCCGCTCCGGGCCCGGAAAGGCTCCGGTGGCGCCCAAGACGCGCATCTTCGCCGAGCAGCTCGCGCTGGGCGTGCGGAAGCATCTCGAGGAGATCGACGGGTATATCAAAAAATATACCGCCAACTACGAACTCGACCGACTGGCCGTGGTGGATCGCAACATCCTGCGGGTCGCCATCTATGAGTTGCTGCATTCGCCCGACGTGGCCCCGGTCATCATCATCAACGAGGCTATCGAGGTGGCGAAGAAATTTGGCACCGACAAATCCGGCGGTTTCGTGAACGGTATTCTCGACCGCATCAAGGAAGAGGTGGGCCGCCCCGCTCGCGAAGCGCTATCGCCAGGAAATTCGTAGCCGACGATGGCGTTCGGGTTTTTCAAATCGCTGATCCAGAAGTTCTCCGGCAAACCGGTGGACTGGGATGAATTGGAGGAGAGCCTCATCCGCGCCGACCTCGGCGTGCCGATGATGACGCGGATCATGACGGCGCTGCAGGGTCGCGAGGACGCGGAAAAGCTGACGGCGGAGACCGTGGTCAAAGTCGCGCGTGAGGAAATCATCAAGGTGCTGCCGCGTGATAGCGTCACGCTCCGCCCGCTGGCTTCCAAGACGAAGGTGATTCTCGTCGTCGGCGTGAACGGCACCGGCAAGACGACCTCCACCGCCAAGCTCGCCTATTTTCTCCAACGCAAAGGCCATAGCGTGATGCTCGCCGCGGCAGATACTTTTCGTGCGGCGGCAATCGAGCAGCTCGGCGTGTGGGCCGAACGGCTCAATATCGACATCGTCAAAGGTCAGTACAATTCCGACCCAGCGGCGCTCTGTTACGAGGCGTATCAATCCGCCGATCGCAAGAACGTCGAGTTCCTGATCTGCGACACCGCGGGCCGTCTGCATACCAAGACCAATCTCATGGGTGAACTCGGCAAGGTGAAACGCGTGCTGGCCAAGGCCGACGCGCAAGCACCGCACGAGACCCTGCTCGTGGTCGATGCGACCACTGGTGGCAACGCGTTGCAACAAGCGAAGGAATTTCACGCCGCCACCGGTTTGACGGGTGTGATCGTCACCAAGCTCGATGGCAGCGGCAAAGGCGGTTGTGTGGTCGCCATCCAGAACGAGCTCGGCATCCCGACCCGTTTCATCGGTACGGGAGAAAAGATGGAAGATCTCGCCTTCTTCGAAAGCCGCCAGTTCGTGGAGCAGATGCTGTAGATCTGCCGGTTTTCAATCGGGGTCATTCTGAGCGGAGCGTCCCGATGGTGGAGTGGCGGGACGCGCAGTCGAAGAACCCGGCCGCTCTACTGGAAATACGAACGAAGGTGTGATCGTTGTAGCCGCGGCACTCCGTTGCCGCTTGGGGGGCGACTTTAATAGGAGGCTTTTCCCTGCGCCCCGGCGGAGCGGGGTGGCCACGTCACCGCGGACTTCGATTCAGTCTTCAGTAAAGCGACCGGGTTCTTCGACTGCGCGTCCCGCCATCTTGCCACCGGGACGCTCCGCTCAGAATGACACCGATTGATAACAGACCGATTTTACCATCTCCGACGGATGCCTTTCCTACGCCCCGCTTTCGCCGTGCACCACGGCGGTATCTTTCACAAACCGCCGGGAGCTCGCGCGAAACCCGAGTTGCTCGTAAAAGGCATGCGCATCCGTCCGATGCTCACCACTGGTCACCTCGATCCGGCTGCAGCCGTGCTCCCGGGCAAATTCCTCCGCCACGGAAACCAACAAACGCCCGACGCCCAACTTCCGATGCTCCGGTGCGACGACGAGACTCGTGATGCGACCGAGGAAGCCATCGACGTGAAAAAGCGGGATGCAATGGAACGACAGCACACCGATCACGCTCCCGGCAACCTCGGCAACAAAAACCGCTGTCCCGTCCGCATTCGTGCAGGCCAGGATGCGCCGCTCGGCCTGAATGGCCAGGGAAGGGTAACCGAGCGTCGTCAAAAGATCGGCCACGGCGAACGCATCCTCCGCCCGCGCAAGGCGAAAGATGGGAGTGACGTTTTTGAGGCGGGTTTCGGTGTCCATTGTTCGGAAACGCGAGGAATGCGGTAATTCTTACAGAAATTTGTGAATCAACGGGGCTGCCGGTCCTTCGAACAGGCACCGGCCAGCCAAACAAAAAGACCCGCCGGCTCACACCGGCGGGCCCTTGTTTGTACGCTCGCTTTAAATAGGTCGGGCGACGATTACTTCTTCGTCACCGGCACGAAGCCCACCTGCTCGGCGATCTTCTGGCCTTCTTCGCTCACCGCGAAGTCGACGAAGCTCTTCGTCTCACCAGCCGGCGCGCCGTTGGTGTAGAGATAGGTCTCACGCGAATAGGGATACTTGCCGCTGCGCACGTTGGCGTCGGTCAGCTCGGTGCCATCGATAACGATGACCTTCACGCCCGGGGCCTTGGTGTAGGCGAGGCCGACATAGCCGATGCCGTTCTCGTTCTTGCCCACTTCAGCGACGATCTGCTCGTTACCGGCCATCTTCTGGGAGCTCGGGGCGTAGTCGCGCTTCTTCATCGCCATGTTCTTGAAGTCCTTGAACGTGCCCGAGGACGTGTTGCGGGTATAGATGGAGACCGCGCCGCCTTTGCCACCCACCGCGCTCCAGTCAGTGACATCGCCGGTGAAGATCTGCTCGACCTGCTTCTTGGTGAGCTTGGTCACGGGATTCTTCTCATTGACCACCACGGCGATGCCGTCGTGCGCCAACCACCGTCGGGGAAAAATTTCACGCCTTTGGTTGCGGCGGCTGCTTCTTCCGGCAGCTCGACCTTGCGGCTCGACATGCCGATCTGCGCCGTGCCGTCGATGATCGCGGCATGCCCGTGGCCGAACCTTCCGCGGCGATGTTGAAGGTCGTGTCGGGATGCTTGGCTTTAAACGCTTCGGCAAGCTGCGGAACGAATTTGGGCGCCGAGCGTGTCGGAGCCCTTTGATCACGATGCTGCCCGCAAAGACAGGCGTCGCCATGGCAAGGGCGACGGGAATGCTGAGAAGAGTTTTCAGTTTCATCATAGGTAAATAGGAGTGGCCAGAGTTGAGCCCGCCGAAGCCTCGGAGCCAAGCTGTCACATGTTACAATTGAGTGACGGCATCTCTGTAAGGAATGACGCCACATCCTCGCATCACCTTTTCCTGGATCGCCACGATGATCTTCGCTCCGTCGGCCAGCACGCTCCGAAAATACGCGTATTACTCATGAGCAATTGACGAAACTTTGACAACGCATCGGTGCTTCATCCCCATGAAATTCTGTTTCCCCCTCCTCTTCGCTTTAGTTGCTCTGCCGCTGTTCGCCGCGGACGCTCCCTTTGATTGGCAGAAGGCGCGAGAAATCTTTCAACGCGCCCAAAATGGGGCGCAATTGACGCCTGACGACCAGAAGATCCTCGATGAAGCCAAACGCCGTCATGCCGCCGGCGAGAATCCAAATGGGCAACCACAGAACCCGCAAAATCCGCAAAAAAATCAGCAACCGCTCCCCCCGCCTCCCACCAATCTCGTTCCGCTGACGGAATTGACCGGCAAGTATCAGGACCAGGATGGCGGTCTTTACGGCGGCGGGAAGAATGATCCACCGGCCGCTCTTGCGGCCCACGCGAAACAGGCCCTCGTGCAGATCCGTCCCCTCAACGCCGAAGGCAAACCTGCGGCCGATGGGAAGATCGTGATGGTGTCTCTAGGGATGTCGAATACGACGATGGAATTTTCGGCTTTCAAGCGCATCGCCGACACCGATCCGCGCAAGGCACCCAACCTGGTGATCGTCGATTGCGCGCAGGGCGGCAAAACAGCCGCCGCCTGGGCGACCAATGACCAGCCTTGGGACACCGCAATCGACCGCATCAAACAGGCCGGCGTGAGCCCCGCGCAGGTGGAAGTAATGTGGCTGAAGGAGGCGAACGCGAATCCCTCAGGAGGCTATCCAGCAGCGACCGACCAATTGCGCGACGACGTCCGGACCGACATCAAGCGGGCTCGCGAGAAGTATCCGAACCTGCGCATGATCTTCCTCGCGAGCCGCATTTACGCGGGTTACGCCAGGACGCGCTTGAATCCGGAGCCGTACGCTTACGAGAGCGCCTTCGCCATGCGCGCGGTGATCAAGGATCAACCCGCCGATGGACCGGTGATCCTCTGGGGGCCGTATCTCTGGACCAACGGTGAAAAGGGCCGCACGATCGATGATCTCAAATGGCTGCCCACCGATTGCGGACAGGACGGCACGCATCCCTCGGCCAGCGGTCAGCAGAAAATCGCCCAGCTGCTGCTCGATTTCTTCACGAAGAACCCCTATGCCAAGCCGTGGTTCGTGAAGGGATCGTAGGCGCTGGACTTTCGCCGGGGGAATGGGAAGGAGGGGAGAAATAGACTCCTCTCACTCCCATCCTTGCGATTCCTCCCATGCCCTCGCACTCGCAGGCTGTCGCAGCCGCCAGCTATATGCCCCGGAGCGCAACTACTCGCCATCCACCTGCGTTTCTACTAACGTTTCCCTCCTGCGAAAGGTCTCCTCAACAACCCATCGCCGCTTCTCCCACATGAAAAAGAACACCCTCTCTTTCGTCCTCAGCGCGCTCTGCGCCGTCACGGTTTACGCCGATAATCCTGCCTTCAACTGGCCCCAGTTCCGCGGCCCAAATCGAGATGACATCTCGAAGGAAACCGGCCTTCTCAAGGAATGGCCGGCCGATGGCCCGAAGAAATTGTGGAACTACACCAACGCGGGCAGCGGCTACTCGGGCTTCTCCGTGGTGGACGGGCATCTTTACACCATGGGGACGCGCGATGGCGGCGAAATCCTCATCTGCCTCGACGCGGATAAAGGCAACGAGCTCTGGATCGCCAAGCTCGGCAACATCCTCGATAACAAATGGGGCAACGGCCCGCGCGGCACGCCGACGGTGGACGGGGACCGCGTCTACACGCTCAGCGGCACAGGCGATCTCGTCGCGGTGCAGGCCAAGGATGGCAAGGAACTCTGGCGCACCAGTATGGAATCGCTCGGCGGCAAACGCCCGGGCTGGGGCTACACGGAGAGCGTGCTCGTCGATGGCAACCAGGTCGTCTGCACTCCTGGCGGTCCCAAGGGCGCCATGGCCGCGCTCGACAAGATGACCGGCAAGGTGGTCTGGCAAAGCGACAAGTGGACCGATGGCGCGCAGTATTCCTCGATCGTCCCGGCGGATATCAATGGGCAGCGGCAGTACATCCAGCGCAGCATGACCAATATCGTAGGCATCGCCGCCAAGGATGGCGCGCTGCTCTGGGAGCAACCGTATCCCGGCAAGACGGCGATGATTCCCACGCCGATCGTGAAGGGCAACCAGGTCTATTTCGCCAGCGGTTACGGTGTCGGCTCGATGAGCTTCGACGTCGAACCCGGCAACCAGATCAAGATGCTCTATGACGAGACCGGCGCCACGCCGAACAAGGTGATGAAGAATCATCACGGCGGCGTGATCCTCCTCGGTGACAAGCTCTATGGCTACAGTGACGGCGTCGGCTGGACGTGCCAGGATTTCAAGACCGGCCAGCTGGTGTGGAGCGAGAAAGCCAAGCTCGGCAAGGGCGCGATCTCCTACGCTGACGGCCACTTCTACCTGCTCGAAGAAGGCAGCGGCAACGTGGTGCTCATCGATGCCACGCCGAATGGCTGGCATGAGATCAGCCGCTTCAAGCTCGACCCGCAGACGTCGATCCGCAGCCCGCAGGGACACATCTGGACGCACCCGGTGATTTCCAATGGCCGGATGTATCTCCGCGATCAGGATCTGATCTTCTGCTACGCGGTGAAATAAGGAATAGGCAGAACCAGGACGGCTTCGCCGCAACATCCAACACCCAACACTCAACATCCAATGAAGAGCACGTGATCGCACGTCGCTTGCGCCATTGAATGTTGGGTGTTTCTTTTTACGTCGCGTTTGGCGCGGTGAAACGGATAACGAGATTCTCCTCCTCGGAAGTTTGCCGGTACGTCACGCCCACGGTGAAGCGCGGCAATTTTTTCACCGGATTGTTCTGCGCGCGCGCGAACAGGTCGTAGAGTTGCTCGCTCTCTTCGCGCTGGAAAAGCGGGCTCTCGAAAAAGTCTCGCGCGAGGCTCAACCCGTAGTCGCCGCCCGCGGTGAATTCCACGATCACCGCTTTCCCCTCCGTGGAGATGGCGATGCGCCAACGATCGTCCGGGGATTTCACCTCGTGATTCTCGAAGACCATCGTATTCCCCTCTCCTTTCTCCGCGGAAGTTTCGAAGGTGGAGGAAAAATACTGCACCACGTCCGCCGCAGTGAATGGGAGCGCCTCGTTTTGCGGAGCCGTCTTCCTGGGTAGCGACGCCGGCACGCCCGCCTCGGACGCACTGGGAGCGACACTGCGATCGAAATCCGCCCTCCGCGGCGGGACCACGAGCAGGATGGCGCCGACGACCAACACCGCGAGGGTCCAAATTTCCACCCGTTGCCATTCCGGCTTATGAATTTGTGCATTCATGGCCGGGCCGCCCTCCTTTCATGGCAAAGAATAGGCGCACCGTGAGGGCGCCCAGCAACACATGGCACCTTTAAAGAGCACCCACGCGTTGCAGACCCGGGGGTAAGATCTGGCGCAATAGAGAGAGCAAAGTCGATCTTCATAACTCGTCCTCCATCCCTAAGATTCGTCCCCGCCCCGCCTTGCGTCCGCACTTTTCTTGCCGGGCTTCTCCTGCTTTACATCCCGTCCCTCAAAATATTCGAAATTCCACGCACGATTTCCCCCCGCGGCGGCGTTGATCGGTTAGCATGGCTTCCGATTTCCATCTTTTCCTGTCTCTCGACCGACATGGCGTCTGCGTGGAGAAGGATGGGGAGAGCCCCCGAATGGAATTCCCTTCGCTGCACGATGCCACCCGTCATCTACGCGCCAATGGAACGGGATTCGTGGTGATCCACGACATCGATGACCGCTTCGTCAACCGCATTCCCCTGCAGTGGTCGCTGCGGGATCAGCATTAAGGACTGAGAAACAGGCGTCAGCCCCGCCCTCCGAAACCTCAGGCCTGCATCTGCTCGTTGGGCGCACCTCCGGCGCTGCCCTGTTCGGACATTTCCCGGGCGAGTTTCACGCGGTCGGCAATCCACCGAATCCAAGCCGGATGCAGTTGCAGGAATTCCGAGAGTTCGCGGCGCTCCACATCGTCACACCTGCCGGCGATGAAACGTTCGATCATCGCCACCTGTTCGGCTTCGAGACCGTTGAGACCATGACCGCACACCTCCGGTCCACAGCGGTCGAGAAATTCCAAAAGCGGAGAAAGATCGTCGTTCATGTCTACTGGTTTAGATGCTCGTTTAACACCGTTTTGCAGAAAAAGCGCATTTTCTGCAGAAAAACCTGACGCCCGCAAAAATCTGCGCGGTAATACGAATTTTTCTGCAAGGCCTCGAAAACCCCGCGTCTTAGCCGGTGGAAGCGTATGGTGCTTCCAAATGATCAGCGAACCGGCGGGCATGCGGGCGTGATGGATAAGGAGAGCTGGCGAAGCGGGGAAACAGGGTCGGCGGTGGACGATGGGTGGGGCTGCGGTGCCGGGGCGCGGGTCATAGCGGCTTGTTGCGGGAGGATGGCGCGGCCATCGGGGGGTGGCCGCGCCTCTCCTTCCGCGATGGAAACCGGGTATCCCTTCCATCCTTCCCACCTTTGCGCTCGCCCCGCCGAAAATGATCGGGAAGGATTCCAGCATGCGTCTCCTCTTCGTCCTCCTGCTGGGCCTCGCCTTGTTGCCGGAACCGCATCTCCGCGCCGCGGACGCGAAACGCCTGACGATTGGAGATTATTTCGTGCAACTCCCGGGGAGCACCTTCGAAGCTCCCGCGAAGGATTGGCTGAAGTTTCTGCACCAGCCGAAGAGCGGCGTGTATGATTCGGCCAACGGCTATCTCAGCTGCACCGGCGACGGTGCGCAGGCACCATTTGAAGCCGCCTTGTTTCGCTACAAGGACGATCGCCCGCTCCTCGCCGTCTGCCAGGGCGAACTCGAGGGCAAGAACTCGAAGTATCTCGCCTTTTATGAGGCGGCGTCCGACGGCCGGATGCTCGAAGTGCCGCGTGACATCTTCCCCATTGCCAACGAAAAGGGCTACGTCTTCGAACTCCCGCGCAAAGGCCGCACCATCATCGTCCGCACCGAAAAAGGCGGAAAACTGAAAGGGAAATACACCTGGAACGGCGAGAAATTCGTAGAAGAACGCTAAATGAATTCGGAACAAACCTGGAGTGCCGTGGACGAATACCTGGGCGATTTGCTCGGGACCGATGATGCCGTCTTGAAAGACGCGCTGGCCGCCAGCGCCGAGGGCGGATTGCCGGAAATCCAGGTCTCGGCCACGCAAGGCAAGCTGCTCCATCTTCTCGCGCGCCTGCACGGCGCGCGGCACATCCTGGAGCTCGGCACGCTCGGCGGCTACAGCACCATCTGGCTCGCCCGCGCGTTGCCCACCGATGGCCAGCTTGTCACGCTCGAATACGAACCGAAGCACGCCGAGGTAGCGCGCCGGAATTTCCAGCGCGCGGGAGTCGCCTCGCTCATCGACCTGCGCGTCGGCGCGGCCCTGGACATCCTGCCTCAATTGGAAAAGGAAGGCCGCTGCCCCTTCGACCTCATCTTCATCGACGCCGACAAGGATAACTATCCCGACTACTTCCGCTGGGCGCTGCGGCTCTCGCGGCGCGGCACCGTCATCATCGCCGACAACGTGATCCGCAAGGGTGCGGTCATCGAGCCGGATCATAGCGACCCGCGTGTGCAAGGTGTCCGTCGCTTCCTCGATCTCGTGGCCGCCGAACCGCGCGTCAGCGCCACCGCCATTCAGACCGTCGGCGCCAAAGGCTACGACGGCTTCGCCTTTGCCCTCGTCAACGCCGACGCCTGAGGCGGATTTGGCACCGGCTGGCCAGCCAGGAACGCGAAGGCCTCTATTGCTGTCGCGAGCCGACAAAACATCGCTTCCCTCCTATTAACAGAGCGCCTTGGCAAATCCGCCGAGGCGTCGTCCGGTTCTTGCTCTACATCGCTGGACATCGATGAGAATCCTCAGCAAAAGCGTCCTGATTCCCATACTCGCCCTGCTTGTCGGGTTGGGCGGCGGATTCGTTTTGGGAGGTTACGGTGAGGCAAAAAAGACCGAACCGGAGTCGAACGAGATTTTTGAAGAACTGGTCCTGTCCCACTCGGCGCTGAGCACGACGGAGTTTACCCAGTATCTCAAACTCGTCCGCCAGGGTCACGCCGACCGCCTTCCCTTCCTGCTGGAGATCCGTCTCGACTCGTCGCTCCTGGACCTGGCCCGTACTTATACGCCGGAACGGGATTCGCAGGGCATCGCCGCCCGTGCGCTGGCCATGGCTCGCGACTATCGCGCCGCTTACCCCCACCAGTCGGATACGCCGTGGGTCGCAAAGGAGGTGCAAGCGGCGCTCGCGCTGAAGACCCAGCCGGCGGAATCGCCGGCAAAGAGCTCCACCACCTCGGAATAGAGCACACCGCTTCCGCGATCAGCTCATACACCGCACTCACTGCTCCGAGCGTTTCTTTTGCTTGTCACGCTTGCCGAGTGGGGCGCGACGGGGAAAGATGGACGGCTCATGATTTCGCTCGATCCCGATAACGCCGCGACCGCGTTCCCCGAACGTGTGCGCGAGATTTTTTCGGAGACCGGCATGCTGGCCAAGGCGAAGAATTTCGAATACCGGCGCGAGCAGCAGGAGATGGCCGTCTCCGTGGCCACGGCGCTCAGTGAGCAGCGGCATGTCGTCATCGAGGCGGGCACGGGGGTCGGCAAATCGCTCGCCTACCTGGTGCCCGCGGTGCTCTGGGCGTTGGAGCACAAGAAGAAGGCGGTCGTCTCCACCTACACGATCAATCTCCAGGAACAGCTCGTCTACAAGGACATCCCCATCGTGCAAAAAGTCCTGCCGGTGGAGTTCGAGGCGATGCTCTGGAAAGGACGGGCGAACTACATTTGTCCCCTGCGGCTGGAACGCGCGATCGCCCATGCCCAGGAGCTTTTCACTTCGCCCGAGCAGGCGGAACTGCAGCGCATCTGGGAATGGGCGCAGACCACCCAGGATGGCACGCTCTCGGATTTCTCGGTGGAACCGGACTCCAGCGTGTGGGCGCAGGTTTGCAGCGAGCAGCATATCTGCACCACGAAATCCTGCGGGAATAATCCGAAATGCTTCTACCAGCGCGCGCGCAAGCGGTTGCTCACCGCGGACGTGGTGGTGATGAATCACACGCTCTTTTTCTTGAACCTCGGCGGGATCGCGGAGCAGGAGGAAAACGAGAGCGGCTATCTCTTCGCCAATGATTTCGTCATCTTCGACGAAGCGCACACCGTGGAGCAAGTGGCCGCGAAGCAGATCGGGCTGGGCGTTTCGCAATATGGGCTACGCTATGCCCTGCAGCGGCTCTACAACCCGAAGACGAAAAAGGGTCTCTTCCAGGTGCACCGCAATCCCAACGCGGTGAAGGAAACCGCGACGCTCATCGAGGAGGTAGATTCGTTTTTCGACAAGCTCGGCGAGCGTGGCGATTTCAAAAAAGGCCGCGAGTATCGCGTCCGCCAGCCGGATATCGTGATGGACTCGCTCACTGCCCCGCTGGCCAAGCTGCAGCAGATGGTCGTGGAGACGCTCCGCGGGATCGAGGACGATCTCGGGAAAGCGGAGTTGCAGGATCTCGGCCGGCGCATCCGCGATGCGCGCAGCGCCATCGCCACGTTCCTCAAGCAGGAGGCAGAGGATCACGTTTACTGGATCGAGAAGACCGGCAAGACGCAGCAGTATCACGCGCTCCACGCCGCGCCCGTCGATGTCGCGGCGTATCTGCGTGCGTTGCTCTTCCCCGAGGGCAAGTGCTGCATCATGACCAGCGCGACCTTGAGCGTCGGCAACGAAGCGCTCACCTACTTCCGCAATCGCGTGGGCGCGGATGAAGTGGAGGCGCGGCAGATCGGCAGCCCGTTCGACTACGAGCGGCAGATGAAAATCTACGTCACGCGCAAGATGCCCGATCCGCGCGACTCGGGTTACGAGGCGGCGCTGGCCGAGCAGATCGAGCATTTCGTCGGCATGAGCAAGGGCCGGGCGTTTGTGCTCTTCACCAGCTACAAGGCGATGACCAACCTCGCCTCGGCGCTGCGCGAACGACTCGACGATCTCGACTACAAGCTGCTCGTGCAGGGCGAAGGGCTGCCGCGGCATCGGCTCATCTCGGAATTCAAAAAGGACGAGCGCCACGTGCTTTTCGGAACAGAGAGTTTTTGGAGCGGTGTCGATGTGCCGGGTGAGGCGTTGTCAAATGTCATCATCACCCGCCTGCCTTTCGCGGTGCCCGATCATCCGCTCATCGAAGCGCGTCTGGAATTGATCGAAGCCAATGGCGGCGACGCCTTCGCGGAGTATTCGCTCCCGGAAGCGATCCTGAAGCTGCGTCAGGGCGTCGGCCGCCTGATCCGTACGAAACAGGATCAGGGAATCGTCGTGATTTTGGACAATCGCGTGCTCACCAAAAGCTACGGCCAGGCTTTTATGCGGGCCCTGCCGAAGTGTCCGGTGGAAGTAGTGTAACTAAGGTGCCTTGCAAAGCTCGCGCAATGATCTCCTCCACCAACTCGCTCTTGGCGCGCGCATAGGCGTTCATGTCGGGCCAATCCTCTTTCGCGAGCTTCCGCTTGAGCGCCTCGTAGCGGAGCCGGTCTTCAGCGTGGCTTTGGAGACGGTTACGAAAAGTGAGGTGCCGCGCCACCTCCACGCAACCGAGGGAGAAGATGTGGATGTGGACGTCGAGTTCCGGCGTCCGGAACATCCGATGTTCATGCCAATCCGGCTCACGAACGCGGAGCATATAGCCGGCAGCCGCCAGATCTGAAAGGTAAGCGCCCTCGTTGCTGGAATCCTCGACGAGAACATCGATGTCGATGATCGGCTTTGCGGCCAGCCCGGGCACGGAAGTAGAACCGACGTGCTCAATGACGAGCGCCTTCGGACCCAAGGCTTGTGCGACAATGGCGGCGTGTTTCTGAAACTTCCCGGGCCAGCGTGGGTCATAATCCACGATCACAACCTCCCGCTTCTCGATTCCACCAATCAATACTTCACTCATGGCATGTGGCTTCACGGTCTCAATCCCACCGTGACAGGAGACTGCAGAGGGCGGCATGACTGCTCCGCTTGAAGTTCATGTAGTCGTGCTCCTCGCCGGTGATCTCGATCCCAGCGGAGCCCAACAATAAAACCCGCGGTGAAGATGGCTGCGGCGACCATCCACCCCAACGGTTCGTATGGGATGATGGCGACGGCAACAGCAGCAAGCGCGGCGCCTCCGGAAAGGCAGAGATTGAATCGCCACTCGAGTAAAAAGGCGAGAATGTCCAAAACAACCCCAATAAATTCCAAAACGCTGAGCATGAAGTGTGTATCCTGGATATGATATGGCTAGTCACCAGCGCCCTCAAGCTCAGGGACGCACCGGAGCGGAGCGGCCTGAGCCGGTGGGTGGAAAGGTCGTGGTAGTTCGAAGCACAGGCCGTGCGCTCTGCTGGGTATTTGCGATCGGATAATTCGAGCTCCGATACCCACGGCTTCAGTGTATCGGCGGATGTGGCGGGCTGTCCCGGAAACTCTCCGAACGCTTGGTTAGCATTTGCGCCGCAAACTAATCGAAATGCGGCTGACACAAATGCAAGTAGCTGAAATTCTGGGAGTCGCATACCAGACGGTTGAGCGATGGGAACGTAATCGGACACCGATTACCAAGCGGAACCAGACGAAAATTGTCTCCTTTCTCGGTTTTAATCCCCTCGCAGAATCCCGACACCCCAGCAGCTAATTCTAGTGCTGGGAATTTGTAACCGCAAGACTCGCGGACATCAGTCTCTTTCAATTGTGTGCGTGATCGGAATTCTGCCTGCTCTGGTTTCCTCATTTGGATTGAGGGACAGAAGGCCTTTTCTACCGACTCCGTGAAGATTGATCGGCTCGTTTCCGCTTTCACCTTCTTCTATCCCCTCTGCGTCGTTTCAAGTTGTCTTATACGGCTACCGTGGGGCGCGATGGGGCTGCGATGAGAATTCTGAGCGGCCGGAATGGCTTGGTAATGAGAGAGTTTCGTCGAGGGCGACGAGGAGCGTGTCGGCGGTGAATGGCTTGTCGAGTACATCTGCCGATGTTCAGTGATTCAAGGTCTCGCTTGCGGTGCTCTTCTGCCACGCCGGTCGCGGCGATAATGCGAACCTCCCGGTCGATCATTTTCAGCGCCCGGCAGAGCGCAACGCCATCGACCAGAGGCATCGTGATATCGGTGAACACCACATCGATGCGTTCGGTCTGACGGACGAACAGGGTCAAGGCTTCCGCTCCGTCCCTTGCAAGCAGCGTGCGATAGCCATGCTGGGTGAGCGTGGACTCGATCACGTCGCGGACGGCGCTTTCATCGTCCACCACAAGGATTAACTGGCCACCTCCGTTGCGGCTGGCCCCTTTTTCCTTCGGCGCATCGCACGGCGCGTCATCCAGCACCGTGGGAATGAAGATCTCAAGGGTGGTTCCTTTCCCCGGCTCGCTGTGGACATTGAGGAATCCTTCGTGGCTCTTGACGATGCCGATCACGGTGAAAAGCCCGAGACCGGTCCCTTTGCCGAGTGGTTTGGTGGTGAAGAAGGGATCGAAGATTTTATCGATGAGGTGCGCGGGAATTCCCGTGCCCGTGTCGGAAACGCGCAGTCTTACATAGCGACCGATGCGGGCGCCGGGAGTCATGCTGGCGAAATGCGCGTCCACTGCGAAGTCGTCGGCTTCGATCCGCAATGTGCCGCCGTCTGGCATGGCGTCGCGCGCGTTGACGCAGAGATTGAGCAGCACCTGGTGCAATTGGGTGGGGTCGCCTTGGATCAACGAAAGTTCGCGAGGAATTCGCCTTTCCATGGTGATGTGACGTGGAAAGCTTCCGGCGACGATATTTTCTATCTCGCGGATCAACAGTTTGGGTTGCAACGGCAGGCGTTCGCCTTCGACGCCGCGGGCAAAGGTGAGCACCTGTTTGACCATTTCACCTGCGCGTTGCGCGCACCTCTCGACGGTGGAGAGCAGTTCCCTGGATTTCTCCGGAACTTCATTTCGCAACAAGTCCAGGGAGAGCAGGATCGGCGAGAGCATGTTATTGAGGTCATGGGCGATACCGCTGGCCAGGGTGCCGATGCTTTCCAGCCTTTGAGCGCGGAGGAGCTGCGCCTCGGCCTGCATACGCTGCTCCATTTCTGCTTTGAGACGTTGATTCATTTCGCAGCATTCGCGGGTGCGTTCCTCGAGGATGCGTTCCCTGTCGGCGAGGCAATGGCGGGCTTCCTCGGCCAATCGCCATTTTTCGCACAAGGCTGAGGCCAACTGGAGAGCCTCGACGGGAGCGAAAGGCTTCTTCAGCACCAGCAGGTGGTCGCGATGTCCAAGGCGGCCGATCGTCTCTGCCCAGGAGTAATCGGAATAAGCGGTACAGATGACCACTTGTAGTTCCGGGCACCGCTTCCAAAGCATTTCCACGGTTTCGATGCCATCGGCGCCGGGTGGCATGCCCCAGTCGACAAAAGCCATGGCATAAGGCCGGCCTTCTTCGAGTGCGCGGCTGAGAGCGCACACGCCTTCGGTTCCCTGATATGCCGAGTCGATCTCGAAGAACGGCTGTGCCTGGGTGGGCGTGATTTCGGCGAAAAGCTCCGGGTCTTCCTGGTCGATGATGCTGCGTTGAGGGCAGAGAATTTTGCAGAAGTCACCGTGAATGGCACGGTTGTCATCGATGACAAGGATACGGCGATGGGTGTGGAGGTTCATCAGATTGCTCAGCGAAATGGTAGCTCCATGGTGAAGGTCGCGCCGTGGCCGAGGACGCTGGTCAGGTTACGGGATCTTTCCCGTTGGGGCGCTCTGTTTGGGAGGCACCCAGAAGGCGGTGCATTGTCTCGCTTAACTCCAGGACCGTGCTTGGTTTCAAAATCAAGTCGCGCACTCCGATGTGGCGTGCTCGCTCGATGTCTTCCGGGCGGATGTAACCGGTTGCGATGACGATCGGGAGATCGGGTCGAATCTGGAGAGCCTGCCGAGCCAGCACCGGTCCGGGCATCACAGGCATGGACAGGTCGGTTATCATGAAGTCGAAATTGCCCGGCGCAGCCCGCAACGCCTCGAGGGCCTCCTCCGGACGGGTAAAGCCGGAGACGTGATAACCGAGGAATTTCAACGACTCCGTAACCAGATAGACAAGCGGGGCTTCATCATCCACGAAGAGAATCCGCTGGCCGGACCCGCGACGGATCTCCGGCGCGGGGATTGGAGTTTTTGGAACCCCGGACTGAACGACTGGGAAATAGAGTTGGAAGGCCGTGCCCTCGCCGGGTTTGCTGTCCACCGTGATGGCCCCATCGTGATCCATCATGATGCCGTGCACGACCGCCAGGCCGAGGCCGGTGCCCTGGCCCGGCAGTTTGGTGGTGAAAAACGGCTCGAAGATGCGTGCCAGCGTGGAGCGGTCCATGCCGCAGCCATTGTCGCTTACGGTGAGGCGCACATAGGTGCCTTCGTGCAGTTCCGCCGAGCTTCGGGCCAGAGCGGCGTCGACCGCGATCGTTTCCAAGCGAACTTCCAGGCAGCCGTTTTTATTCATCGCGTGGCTGGCGTTGATGCCCAGATTCATGACGATTTGATGAATTTGCGTGGCATCCGCCAGCACGGTAGGCACGTCGGCTTGAAAGTCGGTGCGAATTTCGATCATGGCGGGCAGTGCCACCCGCAGAAGCTGGAGCGCCTCTTCCACCACGGGTTGTAGTTTCAAGACCCTGCGTTCTTGTGGTCGCTGCCGGCTGAAGGTAAGAATGCGGTTGACCAAATCTCTGGCCCTCGCTCCGGCCTTCACGATCTCGCTCAGTTTTTTCAGGACCGGATGTCCGGAGGGCAGATCCGCCATGGCCAATTCGGCGTTACCAATGATGGCTGGAATGAGATTGTTGAAGTCATGCGCGACGCCACCGGCCAGGGTGCCGAGGGCATCCATCTTTTGAGACAGGTGAAGTTGCGCCTGGAGTTTTCGGTTCGTTTCTTCGACGCGTTTGCGTTCGGCGACTTCCTGCTCCAATTCCTTCGTCCGGGTTTCCAGTTTGATGTTCTGCGCCTCCAACTTGACCACCAGCCGCTCGCTGTATTCCTTCAAGACGTCCGTTTCCGTTAGCTGATATTTTGGACGGGCGCATTCGGTCCTTTGCAACACCTCATGCAAGGTTTCCAGAATAGCGCCGGTGGAAGCAGGCTTGCGCAAGTAGGCGTCCGCGCCGAGGTCCAACGCCAGCTTCTCATCACTCGGCGAAGTGTAAGTCGCCGTATAGAAGATGAAAGGCAGGTTGCGCCAGTCTGTGTGGCGCCGGATTTCGTAGCACAACCGGTAGCCGTCCATGTTAGGCATGAGGATGTCGGAAATGATGGCATCCGCGCGTTGCTCCGCCAGTGCCGCCAGGGCCTCCTCGCCATCGCCCGCCTCAAAGACCTCATGACCTTCCCCAGCCAGCGTTACGTGCAGCAACTTGCGATTGGTCGGGTTGTCTTCAACGATCAGGATGTTCATCGTCTTTTCCTCCCTGTTCTGGTTTCACTGTGCTTTCCCATGACATTCGGGGCGGACGGGCTCTTCCTGCCTCGCTCCCGTGACTCGTGGTGTGCGATCTTTCATCGGCTCGAGTTAGCTCACTTTTCAATCGCGTCTCTCGGGATGCAGTGCCCGATGCACGGTGTGCAGCAGCAGATCAGCGCCATAAGGTTTCCGGAGAACGGTTGCGATCCCCAGTGCTTTGAGCTCGGCCAGTCTGGCCTTCTCTCCGAGCCCGGTGGAAGCGACGACTGCCGTATTCGGTGCGATGTTGCGCAAGGCGTGGATCAAGGCCACGCCATCCATAAATGGCATCATGAGGTCGGTCAGGACGGCGGCGATCCGACCGGAGTTTTGCACAAACACCGCCAGCGCCTCGGTGCCATCTGCGGCGAGCAGCACCTCGTAGCCAAACGCCTCGAGTGCATGGCGCGCGCTCTCCCGCACCGCCGCCTCGTCATCCACGACCAGGATGAGTTCGCCATGTCCCTCGGGAATCTCCGCGCGCGCGGTATCGGCATCCCGCACCTGGGAGCACCCCGGCGAGGCGGGTAGATAAACCTGGAAGGTCGTTCCTTTGCCGGGTTCGGTGGCCACTTTGATGAAGCCCCCGTGGCTCCTGACGATCCCATGCACTGTCGATAGCCCGAGGCCGGTGCCCTTGCCGGTTTCCTTGGTGGTGAAGAACGGCTCGAAGATGCGCTCGACGACCTCCGGCGGGATGCCACTGCCGCTGTCGGCGACTTCGAGCAGCACGTATGGTCCCGGCTTCGCCTCGGGCAACATGCTGGCGTAGCTGGCGTCCACTTCGAGGTGAGTGGCACTTAACCGCAATTTGCCTCCACCTGGCATGGCATCGCGCGCGTTGACGCAGAGATTGAGCAGCACTTGGTGAAGCTGGGTCGCGTCGCCCACCACCGGCGGCATTTTTGCCACCGGCAAGCATTCGAGGGTGATGTCTTTCGGGAAGGTTTCCCGCATGATAGCCATCATTTCGTCGATCACCGCCCCGATCTTCAATGGCAGCCTCTCGCCTTCAAGACCGCGGCCAAAGGCCAGTACCTGCTGGACGATCCGCGCACCGCGCTCAACGCACGTCTCGATGTTCGAGACGACCGCGTCGAGCGTATCCGGGGGCAACTGCTGCCGCAGGAGCGGCACGGACATCATGATGGGCGCGAGGATGTTGTTCAGGTCGTGGGCCACGCCGCTGGCCAGCGTGCCGACACTCTCCATCCGCTGGGCGCGGAGGAACTGCGCCTCCATTTTCTTTTGTTCGGTAATGTCGATGTTGATCACCAGGGCCGATTTAGGCTCACCATCGTCCCCGCGCAGCAACGTGACATGGCTGCTGACCACGAGTTTCCTGCCATCCTTGGCCACATGCTGCACCTCGCCGCGCCATTCTCCCGCAGCGAGTAAATTCTCCGTGATGCGCTCCATGGCGCCGGGATCCGCAAAGAGGAAGCTTCCGTGCCGGCCCATCGCTTCGGCTGCAGACCAGCCATACAAACGCTCAGCCCCTTCGTTCCAGAAGGTGACCAGCCCCGTGTGCACCTCGCGCTCGATGATCGCTTCGTGCGCTCTCTTGAGCATCTCGGCCTGTTCGCGGATGCGTTGGTCCGCCCGCCTGCGCTCGGTGATGTCGTAGTTGACGCCGGTCACGCGCAGAGGCTGGCCGCCAGCATCTCTCACCACCTCGGCGTAGGCCTTGATCTGCCGGACGTTTCCGTTGGGCCACCGAATGCGAAATTCCATGTCGAGATCCTTTTGACCGCGCAAGGCCATCTGAACTTCCAAATCGCAACGCACGGCGTCCTCGGGATGGACGTGTTGGATCCATGTGTCGTAAGCGCCCGAAAAGTGCTCCTTTTTGAGACCGTAGAGTTCATACATGCGGTCGTCCCAGATCAGTTCGTTTTTCTGCACATCCCAGTCCCAAACCCCCAGGCCGGCGGCGTGGGTGGCCAGGTTGAGTCTCTCCACGCTCCGGCCCAGCTTTTCCGCGGCACGCTTGCGCTCGGAAATGTCGCGAGTGATGGCGAGAAGGTAATTTTCGCCCTCGAGTTCAAACCGGTTCAGGCCCACTTCCACATCGATGGGCCTTCCATCCTGGCGGCGGAGTACCCATTCGAAGAATTGGGGTTCTCCGGCGAGGGCGTTCTGCATTTTTCCCATCGCCACTTCCCGCGATCCACGCCCGTCCGGTTGGGTTTCCGGAGAAATGTCACCCGGGGTAGCGCCGATCAGTTGCTCCCGGGCTAATCCAAACATTTCCAACGTCTTGGTATTCGCGTCCGTAAAGGCACCGTCATGGAGGATGAGCATGCCGTCGTTGGCCGCTTCGAATACGCTCCGGAATTTGGTTTCGCTGGCCCGCATCGCCGCTTCTTTGCGCCGATTCTCGGTCACGTCGTTCATGACTGCGACGAAGTGGGTGATCTCACCGTCCTTCCCCCGGACAGGCGAGATCGTGTGCAAATCACAGTAGAGGCTGCCGTCCTTCCGCCGGTTGGTGAACTCTCCCCGCCAGGTCTGGCCGCTGAGAATCGTCTGCCAGAGCCGCTGGTAGAACTCCGGGTCGTGCTCGCCGGACTTGAGCAGCCGTGGGTTCTGGCCGATGGCTTCTTCCGGGGTGTATCCCGTCATCGCGGTGAAGGCGGGGTTGACCCACTGGATAATGCCTTTTTCGTCCGTAATGATGACCGCGTTGGCCGTCGTCTCCAGCACCTTCGCCTGCAACAGCGATTGAGCGCGGCTCCGTTCCAGTTCCTCCGTCCGCGCCTGGAGTTCCACATTCTTCTCCTCCAGCTTGAGAACGAGACGTTCGCTGTATTCCTTGAGTATTTCCGTCTCGCTCAAATGCACGGATGGGGGCCGATGATGGACCGCGGCCGCTTCGCTGATCGCGGCCACCAATTCGTGCGGCGAGGCCGGCTTGCGAAGGTATTTGTCCGCGCCCAGGTCCATGCACAGTTTTTCGTCGGCGGGCGAAGTGTACGTCGCTGTATAGACGACGAATGGAATATCTCTCAGCCGCTTGTTGGCGCGCACTTCATGGCAAAGCCGGTAGCCATCCATGCGTGGCATGAGGATATCCGAGACAATCACATCGACCGCTTCGCGCTCGAGTAACCGCAGGGCTTCCACCCCATTTTCCGCTTCCACGGTCTCGTAGCCCTCCGCTTCCAGAACCACCCGCAAGAGCTTCCGATTGGAAACGATGTCGTCCACGATGAGGATCTTCACGGTGTTTTTCCCATTTGAGCTTTCAAGACTTCCAATTCCGCCCGCACTCGCTTCTCACACTCCGGACAAATGCTGTGGCTGAACTGCGCCTTCGTGTGGTGGACTATGTAATCCTCGATTGAATGCCAGTAGGTCTGATCGTCGCGGATTTTTTTGCAGTAGCTGCAAATGGGCAGCAGACCGGAGAGTTCCTTCACCTCGGTGAGCGCCCGAGATAGTTCGCGATTGGCTGCTTCGAGTTCCACGGTCCGTTCGTTCACCCGGCGCTCGAGGTCGTCATTCAATTCGAGGATGCGCTGATGGGCCCGCTCCATGACCGCATAAGTGTTTTGCAACTCGGCATTTTTCTCCTCCAGCTTGTTGACCAGCGCCTGGCTGTATTGCTTGAGCACATACGACTCATCCACCTTCGGCACGATCGCGGCGGCCCGCGTCGACGATTGTCCAACCACTTCCTCCAGCGTGGCCAGCAAGAGCGCCGCGGGTGCAGGCTTGGTCAGATATTTGTCCGCACCGATATTTTGCGCCAACCTCACGTCATCCGGTGAGTTGTAGGTGGCCGTGTAAACGATGAACGGCAAGGCGTGGAACTGCTCGCTGTTCCGAATCTCGTGGCAAAGCCGGAAGCCATCCATGTTCGGCATGAGAATATCGGAGATGGCTGCGTCCACCTTTTCCCGGGCCAGCACCTGGAGGGCTTCGACGCCGTCTGCAGCCTCGACGACCTGATGCCCCTCCGCTTCGAGCACGACGCGCAGCAGTTTGCGGTTCATGACGATGTCATCAACGATGAGGACGTTCATTGTTCAGCTACCGGTTTGTGTCTGTCTCGCCTTGGCGGCTACGACCTCTTCGATTTGCCGCAACAGCGTCCGAGTATTGATCGGCTTGACGATGTAGGCGTCGCAGCCCGCTTTCATGGCCTGTTCCTTGCCGTAATCGTCGGAAAAAGCGGTGACCGCGATGATCGGAATATCATGGGTCTCGGTTCCTTCGCGGCACTGGCGGGCGACACCCGCGCCCTGGATTCCCGGCAGGCGAAGATCGAGCAGGATGACGTCTGGTTTGACGGCTTTGATCGATAGGATCGCTTGATCGGCAGAAGTCGCCAGCATGACGACGTGACCACCGGCGTGGAGCACTTCGCTGGCGAGTTTCAAACTCGTGGGATCGTCTTCAATAACGAGGATTTTCATGCTTGGGATTCTCGACCGCGGCCAACGACGGCACTAACCTGGGTGGGTAGATCCCGCGTGCTGAACGGTTTGACGAGATAGGCGTCGCACCCGGCTGCAAGGGCATCGGCTTTGGAATACTTTTCCGGGAATGAGGTAATGGCGATGACGTGGATGTCTCGCGTCGCGGGGTCGGCCTTGAGCCTGTGCACGAGAGTGAGGCCGTCCATGCCGGGCAGGGAAAGATCGAGCAGGATGACCTGGGGCCGGTCATCCTGGATGGCAGCGAAGGCTTGTTCGGCGGCTTTGGCTTCGTTGACCTTGTAGCCTGCGGCGCTGAGGACGTGGTGCGCAAGTTTCAGCTCTGCTGGATGGTCTTCAATGACAAGTACCTTCATTTTGGCCTTTCGGCAGAAGGGCTGCGGTTGGGGCCGAGAAACTCCGCGACCTGGCCAGCCAGCTTGCGAGTATCGATGGGTTTGGTGATGTAGCCGTCACAGCCTGCTTCACTGGCTTTCGCGTCGTCCCCTTTCATGGCAAAGGCGGTCAACGCCACGATGATGATATGCCGGGTTTTTTCATTGGCCTTGAGCAGGCGGGTGAGGGTGAGCCCATCCATACCGGGCAATGCGATGTCCATCAGGATGAGATCGGGTGGGTTGGCCTCAATGATTTCCTGCGCGGTCTCGGCGTCGATGGCCTTGAGGATTTGGTAACCGTCAAATTCGAGCACGTCGGAGACGAGCTTGAGATTGGTGGGATTGTCGTCCACGACGAGGATGTGGGCGGAGTTCATGGTTTTTCCTTCTGAATGACGAGGGGCAGGGTGACACTGAACGTGCTTCCCCGGCCAACGGCGCTCTCCACGGAGATGGTGCCGCCTTTCAATTCCACGATCTTACGGGTGAGTGCCAGGCCGAGCCCGGTTCCGCCGAAACGGCGGGCGTGGCCGGTTTCCAGTTGCTCGAACTCCACGAACAGGCGTTGGATGTCCTCCGGTTTGATCCCGATGCCGGTGTCACGCACCGAAAGGCAAAACCGGTCGGCGCCGCGCTGTTCGACCTTGACCTCCACCTGCCCGCCGTCGTCGGTGAACTTGATGGCATTGGAGAGGAGATTGTAGAGGACTTGTTTGAAGCGCTGTTCGTCATGCGTGATCGGTGAAAACCCAGGGGCAATTTCCACGTGCACCCCGATCCGTTTGTTGTCGGCGAGAGGCCGGACGCCCGCGCAGACCTCCTCGATGGCGTCCTCGATCCGAAAGGTTGCGAGATGCAATTCCAATTTGCCGGCCTGAACTTTCACCAGGTCGAGCATATCGTTGATGAGATGGAGCAGATGCCGGCCACCGTTCAGGATGTCTTCCAGATATTCCTTCTGCTTGCCGTTGACCGGCCCGGGCTTGCCGTCGGCAAGGAATTCCGCAAACCCGATAATGCCATTGAGCGGGGTGCGCAGCTCGTGCGACATGCTGGCCAGGAAGCGGTCCTTGGCCTGATTGGCCCGCTCCAGCTCCGCATTTTTCTCCTGCAACGATCGCTCAATGCGCTTGCGGTCGGTCGTATCGCGAATCGCGCTGGTCACAAGCAGGCCCTCGGGCGTGCGCAGCGGACTCAGGCTGATCTCCACCGGAAACTCCGTGCCGTCCTTGCGCAGCCCGTAGAGATCCATGCTGGCTCCCATCGGCCGCACGTGCGGATCGCCGAAGTAGCCGTCGCGATGACTGGGGTGATGGCCGCGGAACCGTTGCGGAATGAGAATTTCGATCGGTCGGCCCAGCAATTCTTCGCGGGCGAAGCCGAACAGCTTCTCGGTCTGGGAATTGACCAGGACGATTTCACCCGCCTGGTTGACGATGACCATCGCATCAGGCGCGGCTTCCAGCAGCTCGCGGAATTGTTCCTCTGCTTTCAGAGTCATCGGCTTCACACCCTTGCCTCCTCGCTGACCAACGGCAGGACCACGCTAAATGTGCTGCCCACGCCAACTTCACTTTCGACATTGATCGCGCCGCCTTGCAACTCGACCAGTTTCCGAGTGAGCGCCAGGCCCAAGCCCGTGCCTTCGTAGCGCCGCGACGCGCCCGATTCGAGTTGTTCGAATTCGCGGAAGAGCCGCTGGATGTCCTCCGGCTTGATGCCGATGCCGGTGTCTTTGACGGAAAGTTTGAAACGACTGCCGTCGTACGGCGTGGCGAAAATTCCCACGTTCCCGCCGTCATCGGTGAATTTAATGCCGTTGGAGAGAAGATTGTAGAGGACCTGCTTGAACTTTTGTTGGTCGAGCGTGACGCAGCTCAACTCGGGTGCGACCGTAAGGCGGACGTGGATGTGTTTCTTTTGGGCCAGGGGTTTGGCCACCGCACAAACCTCGTCGATGGCCTGGCTGAGCACGAAGCTCACCGGGGTGAGATCCATCTTGCCGGCTTCGACCTTGGCGAGGTCGAGGACGTCGTTGATGAGCTGGAGGAGGTGCTTGCCGCTGTTGAGAATATCCCCGAGATACTCTTTTTGCTTGGGGTTGAGTGTCCCCGGCTTGCCGTCCACGAGGAACTCGGCGAAGCCGATGATGCCGTTGAGCGGGGTACGCAACTCGTGGGACATATTGGCGAGGAATTCGCTTTTCATCCGGCTGGCTTCCTGCAGCGATTGCTCGAAGCGTTTGCGCTCGGTCACGTCGCGTGCCGCGGCGAAGACGCCGAGCACCCGGCCCTTGTCGTCCTTGTACACACTGGCATTGTAGAGCACGTCTGTGACGCGGTTGGTGATGTGACGGATGGCCAGCGCGTAGTCGCGTACGAACCCCTCGGAGAAGACCTTCTGGTAACCTTCGCGCGCCTTGTCCGGCTCGGTGAAGTAATCGGAAAAAACCGTGCCGATGAGCCGTTCGCGCGGCACGCCGGTCGCCTGGACCGATGCTTCATTGACGTCGGTGATTTTACCTTCGCCGCTGATCGTGACCAACGGATCGAGCGAAGCTTCAATCAAACTGCGCGCATACTGCGACGCCTGTTTCTGCACGGTGACGTCGCGCGCCGCGGCGAAAACACCGAGCACCTTGCCCTTATCGTCTTTGTACACGCTGGCGTTGTAGAGCACGTCCATGATCCGGCCGGTCGCATGGCGGATGGCCAGGGGGTAATCGCGCACGAAGCCTTCAGAGAAGGCTTTCTGGTAGCCGGCTCGGGCCTTGTCCGGCTCGGTGAAATAATCGGAGAAGTCCGTGCCGATGAGCTGCTCGCGCATGACGCCGGTGGCCTGGACCGACGCTTCGTTGACATCGGTGATCTTGCCCTGCGCGCTGATGGTAACCAGCGGGTCAAGCGAGGCTTCAATGAGGGAACGCGCGTAGGCGGAGGAGGCGCGCTGCAGTTCCTCTGCCATTTTGCGCTCAGTGACATCTCGGGCTGCCGCAAAGACGCCGAGCACGTTGTCCTTGTCGTCCTTATACACACTGGCGTTGTAGAGCACGTCCGTGATTCGGCCCGAGGTGTGGCGGATGGCCCAGCGGGTAATCTTTCACGAAGCCTTGCGAAAAAGACCTGCTGATAGCCTTCGCGCGCTTTCTCCGGCTCGGTGAAGTAATCGGAAAAGTCCGTGCCGGTGAGGCGCTGGCGTGGGATGCCAGTCGCGAGTTCGGTAGCGCGATTCACGTCGGTGATTTTACCGTCGGGGCTGATCGTGACCAGCGGGTCCACCGAGGCTTCGATCAAGCTGCGCGCATAGGCCGAGGAAGCGCGCTGCTTGGCCTCGGCCTGTTTGCGCTCCGTCACATCGCGCGCGGCGGCGAAGACACCGAGCACGTTGCCCTTGTCGTCCTTGTACACGCTGGCGTTGTAGAGTACGTCCGTGATCCGGCCCGAGGTGTGGCGGATGGCCAGCGGATAGTCGCGCACGAAGCCCTGTGAAAACACTTGCTGGTAGCCCTCGCGCGCTTTGTCCGGTTCGGTGAAGTAATCGGAAAAATCCGTACCCACGAGTTTCTCGCGCGGCACGCCGGTGGCCTCGACGGAGGTTTCGTTGACGTCAGTGATCTTGCCTTCGGGACTGATGGTGACCAGCGGATCGAGCGACGCTTCGATCAGCGAGCGGGCGTATCGCGACGCCTGCTTCTGCGCCGTCACATCGCGCGCGGCGGCGAAGACACCGAGCACGTTACCCTTGTCATCCTTATAAACGCTAGCGTTGTAGAGTACGTCCGTGATCCGGCCTGAGGTGTGACGGATGGCCAGCGGATAGTCGCGCACGAAGCCTTGGGAAAATACTTGCTGGTAACCCTCGCGCGCTTTGTCCGGTTCGGTGAAGTAATCGGAAAAGTCCGTGCCCACCAATTTCTCCCGCGCCACACCGGTGACCTGCACGGACGCTTCGTTAACGTCGGTAATCTTGCCTTCGGGACTGATCGTGACCAGCGGGTCGAGCGAGGCTTCGATCAAGCTCCGCGCGTAGAACTGCGTGGCCTTGAGTTCCTCGGTCAGCCGGATTTCGGCGGAGATGTCTTTCGAAATGAGCAGGTAGCCGATGGCCTTGCCGCTGGAGTCGCGGCGCGGCGTGATGACGACGCGGGCCGTGAATCTCTGGCCGTTCTTGCGGGCACGCACGAGCGTGCCTTCCCATTTACCGTCGCGCAGCGCGGCCGCCATGATCTCTTGATGCAGGCCCGCCTGGACGTCCTCCGGCACGTGAAGCATGGAGGAGTTGGCTTTGCCGACCACCTCCTCCGGCTCGTAGCCGTACAGCCGGCGCGCGCCTTCATTCCACAAGAGAATCTTGCCATCGAGGTCTTTGCCGATGACGGAATACTCGGTGGATGACTCGAGGATGTTGGTGATGAAATCCACCGCTTCCTGCGCATTGCCCACGATCGCACTGTCGAAGAGCTTGGCCCGGCGCAACTCCTCGGAGAATGCCACTTCGTTGGTCACATCCTTGGAGATGAGCAGATAGCCAATGGGCCGGCCTTTGCCATCGCGTCGCGGTGTGACCACCACGCGCGCCATGAATTGCTGCCCATTCTTGCGCCGCCGGGCGATGGTCCCCTCCCACTTGCCGGCGTGCAACGCCGCCTCCAGCATCTGCTGCGGTTTGCCGGCCGCTACGTCCTCCGCCGTGTGCAAGATTTGCGAGTTGGCCTTGCCGACCACTTCCTCCGGCTCGTAACCGTACAGCCGGCGCGCGCCTTCGTTCCATAACAGGATCTTGCCATTGAGATCCTTGCCGATGATCGAATACTCCGTTGACGACTCCAGGATGTTGCCGATGAAATCGACGGCCTCAACGGCGTCGCTGACGATGGTTTTGTCAAAGAGCTTGGTGCCCATGTTGGAGGTGGTTTTGGTCTTTTACCAATTACCGTAATTTTACTTACTTCATAGGCAGAAGGTGTTGGGTAGCATTTATACGCCTTTCTGGCGACGGCTGCCATGGGACGATGGCTGAGCGATTTGTAGGAATTGGCCTACAAGATGGACGGTCAGCCCTGCGGGGGTGGATTTGGCGGTCGGAACTCGCCGAGCCCGTGTTCCATCGCGTAGCGCGCCAGCTCAATGTCGTTTTTCACCCTCAGCTTTTCGAAAATGCGCGTGCGATAGGTGCTCACCGTCTTTGGGCTCACCGAAAGCTCGGCGGCGGTCTCCTTGAGCGACTTGCCCCCGAGCATCAACCGGAAGACCTGATATTCGCGGTCGGACAAGGTCTCGTGATGCGCCCGATTCCGGCTGCGTCCGAGGTCGGCAGCCAGCTTTTCCCCCAACGCCGCGCTCACGTAATGACCGCCAGCCATGACTTTGCGCACGGCCTTGACCAATTCTTCCGGTGCGGACTGTTTATTGAGGTAGCCCGCCGCTCCGGCTTTGAGCACACGAGCGGCCAGTTGATCTTCCGGCACGGAGCTGAGCACCAGCACCGGCAGCCGCGGGAAGTTTTGCTTCACTTCCTTGAGAACCTCAAGGCCGCTGGGGCCCGGCATCTGGATATCCAGCACGATCACGTCCCAGGTTTGCGCATGCAGACGCTGGATCGTTTCCGGCGAACTGGACGCCTCACCGAAATCCACGTCCGACAGTTCTTCCGCCAGGGTTTGCTTCAATCCCACGCGGACCATGGCGTGATCGTCGGCGATGAGAATTTTTAGCACGGGAGGAAATTAGGTTTGGCTGGCGGCCGACAGCGGCATCGTTACCACGACCGTCGTGCCTTTTTCAGGGATGCCATGGATGGTTACTTTGCCGCCGAAAAGCAGGGCGCGCTCGCGCATTCCCAATAGCCCGATCGAGTGCATATTGGAAAGTTCGCCCGCGGTGATGCCGCGCCCGTTGTCCCGTACGGACAATGTCAGGATGTCCGGCTCCATCCTCAAGCTCACCTCCACCAGGGTGGCGCCGGCATGCCGCATCACGTTCGTCAGCGTTTCCTGCAGGATGCGGAAAAGTCCCGTCGCGTGGTCGTGAGGCAGGCGCGGTTCCTCACCGTCAATATCCACCTGGCACTGAACGCCGGTGTGCTCTTGAAATTGCGTAACCTGCCACTCGACTGCGGCCGCCAGGCCGAGGGCGTCCAGCACCACGGGCCTCAATTCCGTGGCAATGTGTTGCACGGCGCCAATGGAGGAGTCGACCAACTCCGTCGCGGAGCGCACTTTTTCCCCGAGCGCCTGGCGCGTAGTCTCGTCGACAGACTGGGCGAGTCGCTTGTCAATCCACGACAGGTCCATTTTCAGCCTGGTCAATTGCTGGGCCAGAACATCGTGGATTTCCCGGGAGATCCGGCCGCGTTCCTCTTCACGCGCCGCGTGCAAACGGCCCGTCAACTCACGAAGTTGGGCATGCGAATTTCGTAATTGCTCCAGCGCGCGCTTTTGCTCGGTAATGTCACGCGCGATTTGCGATGCCCCCACGATTTTGCCGGCGCTGTCGTTGATGGGCGAAATCGTGGCTGAAATGTCGACACAACTTCCATCCTTTCGAATCCGAACCGTTTCAAAATGCACCACGCTTTCCGCGGCTCCGATCCGGCTTAAAATCTCCTTCTCTTCATGCACCCGGTCCGGCGGGATCAAGGTCAGCATCGATTTTCCGACGATCTCTTCCGCGCAATATCCAAACATCCTTTCGGCGCCGGGATTCCAGGTGGTGATGATCCCGTTCAGTGTCTTTCCGATAATGGCATCGTCGGAGGAATTGACGATCGCCGCCAGCCGCACTTGAGCTTCCTCTGCCCGCTTGCGGGCGGTAATGTCGTGGGTGATGCCCAGGAGCGCGAAGATCTGCCCGGACGCATTGCGCAAGGGACAAGCGTAGGTGGCAAGCCAGCGCCGCCCGCCTTTGAGCCCGACAATTTCAAATTCGAGGGTGCCTGACCCGCCCGCGAAAACCCTTTCGTTCAACTCTCGGAACGCCGGTCGATATTCCTCGGCCACGATCGGGTAAACGGAGCGGTTCTCAACCTCTTGAAACGAGTCGGCTTCGAGCATGCGCAATCCCGCCGGATTGGTCTTCAGCAACGAGCCATCGGCCGCCAGCAGCTTCACGCATTCCGGTTGCGAATCGATGATCATGCGCAACAGCGTTTCGCTTTCCCTCAGGGCCATCGCCGCCGACGCCACTTCCGTATTCTTTTCCTCGAGCTTGGTAACGAGTCGCTCGCTGTATTCCCGGAGCACCTCCGTCTCGCTCAGTGCGGTCGTCGGCTGCCGGCGTGTCGAGTTCGCGGCCTGATCGATCGCCTCCAACAGTTCTCGCGCGGAAACCGGTTTCGGCAAAAAACTGTCGGCCCCCAGCTCCAGTGCCAGGCTGGCATCGGAAGGCGAGGTGTAAGTGGCGGAGTGCACGATGAACGGCAGATGACGCAACCGTTCGTCCCGGCGCACTTCCCAGCACAGCCGGTAGCCGTCCATTCGTGGCATGAGGATGTCCGAAATAACAAGGTCCACGGACTTGCGCTCGAGCACGGTCAGCGCCTCGACACCGTCGGCAGCCTCGATGGCCGTATGGCCCGCGGCTTCCAGGACCACCCGAAGCAGCTTTCGATTGGTGCCAATGTCGTCAACGAGCAGAATATTCATCGTCCGGCGAATGCGAAGGCGCCCTCTTCGCGTGGCCCCGTCCAAAAAGGAATCCCTCCACTGAAAGCCGCCCCGAGGATCACGTCCCCGGTCGGCGATTCCACGCTGTGACCGGCAAACCGGACCGTTTCCTCGCCGATGCCGACGATAGTCTTATCGCTTAGCTTCGCTGCCATAATTCTGGAGGAATTAATTCCGTAAGGACAACGAAACCGGATCGACCGACGTCGACTGCCCCACACCGGGAGCGTAAGAGCAAAGCCGGAAATCGGGAAGCAATTAAATCCTCCGCCCATAAAATAAAGCCGGCGTATTTTCGCTTTCCCACAGCCTCGCAATCACGGTCCAAGTCCCGTCGTAGCTTCTCCACGGCTTGCCGGCCACATTCGGAAAGCTAACGACACCGTTTAAAAAAAGCCAACTCCTCGAAAGCGCAGCGTCCGAAATCGCCAAGGTCAAAGAGCAGATGCCCTGAACGCATCAGCTCTATCTCGACCAATCGATCGACCGGCTCTGGGACAGCAAGCGAGCCACCCGATGGAAGTGGGCTGAATGAAAAAATACCTCGCCCAACAGGTGAGCGAACTTAACCACTTGTTCATAACACTGGCTTTTTTTGTCCTAAACCCACGGGAGACCGGAGCCGGCGGAGGTGAATTCGGAGCAAAAATTTCGCCTTTTTCTTCCACGCCCAAAGCAGCCATTCCAACAGAGTAAATCCGGGGAATTTCCGAGGCATGGAAAGTGGGCCCGCTGATTTTCCTGGTACTCTGGCAAAGCGTTTGCTAGTGACGCGCGTCGCCCGCATCAGGGCCAGCCCTGAGGCGTGGGCAACACCTAAACCAACCAAGAAACCTCAAGAAAGACCCAACATGACCAAACACAGCATTGCAGGCTTCTGCGCGCTCACTCTGGCCGCTTTCGGTTTCGCTGCCAACGGCTTCGCCGTGAACAGCCTGACCACCGATGACGGCAAGGACGTGAAAGAAACCAAGGACATCAAGGCTCAAGTCAAGGAATCGTGCATCACCGGCGACCTCGGCGTGACCATGGCCAACGAGTACATCTCCCGCGGCCTCGTTCAAGTCGACCAGGGCGTCGTCGCTGAACCCTACCTCGACCTCTACTTCAAGCTCTACGAAGGCACGGGCTTCATCAACAAGGTCGTTTTCAACCTCGGCCTGTGGAGCTCCATCCACTCGCACGTCGAGCCGCCCGGCAACGTGTCCTCGGTCCGCAACTGGTACGAGTTCGACTACACGCCCGGCGTCGCCGTCACCTTCGCGAAGAATTTCACCTTCACCGCGAGCTACTTCGAGTTCGACAGCCCGGCGAATTCCTTCGACACCGCGCGCAGCTTGAACTTCAACCTCGCGTATGACGACACGGACCTGCTCGGCAAGTTCGCGCTCCATCCGCACTTCACCTATCTGCGTGAGATCACCGCTCCCGGCTTCGCCGGTCTCGCGCCGAATGGGCAACTACTACGAAATCGGCCTCGCCCCGAGCTGCACCTGCGGCCCGGTGACCTTCACCGTCCCGCTCACCGTCGGTCTGGGCAGCGAACACTTCTACCTGGGTGATACCTACGGATACTTCTCCGCCGGTCTCCAGGCGGCGGTTCCGCTCAGCTTCATCCCCGAGTGCTACGGCAAGTGGACCTTCACGGCTGCTTACACCTACTACAACCTGGGCAGCGCGGCTGCGGACGTGACCGCTGGCGGCCGTCGCACGCAGAACCTGTTCCAAGGCACGATCGGCCTGACCTTCTAATCCAAGGTCCAGGATACTTCGATCTCTCTGACGGCTCCTCCGGGCTTCGGCCCGGAGGAGTCCGCGAGGCCTGAAAAAGAGAGCGCGTCATCGACGCGAACGAGGCCTCAAAACCGGTTCTTTTTCAATTCGTCGACAGCCTGATTTCGGCTTAGACTTTTGGCCCGTTTTAGCGCTTCCCCTCCCCACCCTCGCGCTGGCCCGAGCCTCCCCTGTTTGGTGTTTCTCCTTTCGAGAGCAAATCAGCAACCACCACCACACCAAGCCAATGAAACTTCTCAAATCACTCGGTCTTGCCCTGCTCCTGGGCGTGACCTCCCTCAGCCTCGGCGTGCGCGCGGAGGACACCGTCAAGGTCGGCGTCCTGCACTCGCTCAGCGGCACAATGGCGATTTCGGAGACCTCCCTCCGCGACGTCCTCCTTTTCACCTTCGACGAGATCAACAAGAACGGCGGCGTCCTCGGCAAGAAGATCGAGCCCGTGGTCGTCGACGGCGCTTCGAACTGGCCGCTCTTCGCGGAGAAAGCCAAGCAGCTCCTCGAGGAAGACAAAGTCGCCGTGACTTTCGGCTGCTGGACCTCGGTGAGCCGCAAGTCGGTCCTCCCGGTCTACGAGAAAGACAACGGTCTGCTCTTCTACCCCGTGCAGTACGAGGGTGAGGAACTCTCCAAGAATATCTTCTACACCGCCGAGGCCGTGAACCAGCAGGCCACGCCCGCGGTCGACTACCTCCTCGCGCAGGGCAAAAAGAAATTTTACCTGCTCGGCAGCGATTACGTTTACCCGCAGACCACGAACCTCGTGCTCCTCGAGTATCTTCTCTCGAAAGGCGTGCCGCTCGAAAACATCGGTGGCGGCTTCAAGAAGGACGAATCCGGCAAGATCATCTCCGCCGGTAAGTACACGCCCTTCGGCCACACCGACTACCAGCAGATCGTGGCGGAAATCAAACAGTTCGCCGCGGGCGGCAAGGCTTGCGTGATCAACACGCTCAACGGCGACACCAACGTTCCTTTCTTCAAGGAATATGCCGCCGCCGGTCTCACCGCGGAAACCTGCCCGGTGTGCTCGTTCTCGATCTCGGAAGATGAATTCCGCGGCCTCCCGGCCAAGCAACTCGTCGGCCAGCTCGGTTGCTGGACCTACTTCGAGTCGATCAAATCGCCTGCGAACAAGAAGTTCGTCGCCAACTTCAAGTCGTGGCTCAAGACCAGCACGGTGCCGGGCATCGTGAAGGAAGGCCGCGTGACCTGCTCGCCCATGGTGCTGAGCTATGATGGCGTGTATCTCTGGAAAGCGGCAGTCGAGAAAGCCAAGAGCTTCGACGTGGAAAAAGTCGTGGCCGCTCTTGAGAGTGGCATCAGCTTCGATGGTCCCGGCGGCACGGTGACCACACAGAAGAATCATCACCTCACGAAGAATGTCTTCATCGGCGAAACGAAGGCCGATGGGCAGTTCAAGATCCTGAAAGAATACAAGGATGTGTACGGCGAACCCTTCCTCAAGGGTACCTTCAAGCCGAAGGACACCGCCGCCGCGAAGTGATCGCGCCGCGCCTCTCACACACATTCGTTACCTGAGCCTTTAGGGGTTTGGTTTGGAGGGGCGGGCGCCACCCAGTGCGGCCCCGCCCCTCTTTCCGTTTTCATCGGTCATTACGCACTTTTTTAAAACGCTTTATGACAGTAACTCCTCTGCTCCGGCGTACCCGCTCACGCATCTGGCTGCGCCTGCTGGTCTGGAGTTTTTACTCACTCCTCACCTTGCTGCCATTGCGCGGAGCCGACAGCGCGCGGCAGACTATCGCCAAGGCGATTCTCGAGGAGGATGCGGACAAGAAGACCGCGTTGATCAACAGCCTCATCGGGCAGTCCGACCCGGTCATTCCCGTGCTGTTGACCTCGTGGAAGGAGGACACGATTTTCTCTGCAAGATCGACGACGATCACAAGGTGCCCGTGACGTTGCTCGAGGAAAAAGATGCGGATGACAAACAAGCCGCCCTCCGCGTGGACGACGGCCAGCCGCTCAAAGACGCCGCCGGAAAGCCGGTGCGCCTCGTGGCCAGCGACCTGGATACCGCGGAGCACGACTCCAATCTCCGCGCGACGATGAAGGGCGTGCTCGACATGCTCGCGCTGAGCGATCCCGACCGCGACAAGCGGTTCACGGCGATCGGCATGCTCGGCATGTTGCAGAATCCGGAGAAATTGCCCGCGCTCTTCAAGCTGCAGCAGACGGAAAAAGACGGAAAGGTGCGGGCCGCGTTGAACGAGGCCATCGCACGCATTCAGCTCAAGGACGAAAAGCCCGAGGTGCAGATCGCCGCGGCCAAGGCGCTCGGCGCGATGGGCTCGATCGCCAGCCAGGATTCGCTCACGCAACTCGCCAAAGACAGCGCCGGCAAACCGGCCGTGGTTCAGGCGGCCAACGCGGCCGTCGCCGATATCGTTGCCCACATCAAGAGGGTGAACACCGCCAGCGCCGCTTTCCACGGGCTTTCGACGGGCTCGATTCTCCTCGTCGCGGCGATCGGCCTCGCCATCACCTTCGGTCTGATGGGCGTGATCAACATGGCCCATGGAGAGCTCATCGCCGTGGGTGCTTACACGACCTATGTCATCCAGGGACTCTTCGCCACCGGCGTCGTGTTGCAGATCCCGCTGTTCTTCACCCAGCCTTACACCCTTCGCCTTTCGGGCTTGGGTCTTCAGGGCAGCAAACTCGACTTTTACTTTCTCATCGCTCTGCCGATGAGCTTCATCGTCGCCGCGCTCGTTGGAATTTTGCTGGAGCGTTGTGTCATCCGCTTCCTCTACCGCCGCCCGCTGGAAAGTCTCCTCGCGACGTGGGGCGTTTCGCTCGTCCTCCAGCAGCTTTTCCGGCTCACCTTCGGGGCGAATAACGTGCAGGTCTACAGCCCGGCGTATCTCAGCGGCAACTGGACCATCTCCGACATCACCTTCGACTGGAACCGCGTCTTCGTCATTGGCTTCGCCGTCGTCATCATCATCGGCACGCATCTTCTGCTCACGCGCACGTCGCTCGGTCTGCTCATCCGCGCCGTGGTGCAGAACCGCACCATGGCGGCCTGCATGGGCGTGAAGACCGAAAGGGTGAACATGCTCACCTTCGGCTTCGGCAGCGGGCCTCGCGGGCCTGGCCGGCGCGTTCCTCAGCCAGATCGGCAATGTCGGTCCGAGCCTCGGGCAGGATTACATCGTCAATGCCTTCATGACCGTGGTCGTGGGTGGCGTCGGCAATCTCATCGGCACGGTGATCAGCGCGCTGGGGCATCGGGGTCATCGATCAAAGCTTGCAACAAACCCTCGGCAATCCGGTGCTCGGCAAGATCCTCGTGCTCGTCGGCATCATCCTCTTCCTGCAATGGCGCCCCGCGGGCATTTTCGTCACCAAGAGCCGGAGCCTGGAGGAATGAGCCGCGCGCTGACGATCACTCCCCTTTTCCTTCGATGAAACGCAACATCTCCAAGATCGAACTCGGCCTCGCAACGCTCATCGCGCTGATTCTCATCGTCGCGCTCCCGGCGCTGAATGCGTCCGGGGCGGTGAGCAATTTCACGATCAACCTCTGGGGCAAATATCTCTGCTACGGCCTGCTCGCGATCTCGGTGGACCTGCTCTGGGGGTATACCGGTCTGCTCAGTCTTGGCCAGTCACTCTTCTTCTCTCTCGGCGGTTACATGCTCGGCATGAATCTCATGCTCATGATCGGGAAGGATGGCCAGTACTACAAGTCGGGGAACAATCCGAATCTATTGCCGGATTTCATGGTCTTCCTCGGCCATACGTTTTTGCCTTCGTTTTGGCGGCCGTTCTATTCGTTCCCGGTCGCAGTGCTGATGGTCATCGCCGTGCCGGGCCTGCTCGCGCTGATCTTCGGGTTCTTCGGTTTCCGCTCGCGCATCAAGGGCGTGTATTTCTCCATCCTCACCCAGGCGCTCACTTACGCAGCTTACATCTTCCTGCTGCAGAATGATGTCACCATGGGCGGCAACAACGGCTTCACCGATTTCAAGCGCATCCTCGGCTACAACTTACGTGAGCCCGCCACCCAACGCGGACTTTATATCGCGACCGCGCTGCTCCTCGTCGCGGTGTATGTCTTCGCCCGCTGGCTCACGACGACGAAGTTCGGCCTCGTGCAGCGGGCCATTCGCGACTCGGAAACGCGCGTGCTCTTCTCCGGTTACGCTGCGGCGAACTACAAGCTCTTCATCTTCGTCGTGGCGGGAATCATCGCCGCGCTCGGGGGCGCGCTGTATGTTCCGCAGGTCGGGATCATCAACCCCAGCGAATTGGCGACGGATAAATCGCTCGAGGCCGTGGTCTGGTGCGCGGTCGGCGGACGCGGGACGATCGTCGGCCCCATCATCGGCGCAATCGGTGTCAACGCGCTCAAGAGTTGGGCGACGACGAAGTATCCCGATTACTGGCTGATCATCCTCGGAGTGCTCTTCATCCTCATCGTCCTCTTCATGCCGAAGGGCATTGTCGGATTGCCCGCGCAATTGCGCGGGCTGTTGAAAAAGAAACCGGCACCTCCGGAAACGGCACCGGTCGCCCCCAATGTGGAACCCGCCAACGCCAAGTCATGAAAATCGAAAGCACGCAGAAACAGTTTCTCCTCGCGGCGGAAGGCGTGAACAAAACCTTCAGCGGATTCAAGGCGATCACGGATCTCAACTTCTATCTCGATCGCGGCGAATTGCGCACCGTCATCGGCCCCAATGGCGCCGGCAAGACGACCTTCCTCGATCTCATCACCGGCCGCACCAAGCCGGACGCCGGCAAGATCGAATTCGAAGGCACGCACGACGTGACGCGGATGAATGAATACCAGATCTATCGTCTCGGTATCGGACGGAAATTTCAGACGCCCACGGTCTACACCGACCATTCCGTGTGGGAAAACCTGCTTCTCTCGCTCGAAGGCAGTCGCGGAGTGTGGTCCTCGCTCTTCCATCGCCCCAGCAGTACGGAGCGGGATCGGATGGATGAGATCCTGAAGATCATCAACCTCACCAACCAACGCGATTGGAAAGCCGGCGCGCTGGCGCACGGCCAGAAACAGTGGCTGGAAATCGGCATGCTGCTCGCGCAAAACGCCAAGCTCTTGCTCGTCGACGAACCCGCCGCCGGCATGACCGACATCGAGACGCACAAGACCGGCGAACTGCTCCTCTCGCTCGCCGGCGAACACACCATCGTCGTCATCGAGCACGACATGGTTTTCGTCCGCCAGATCGCCGCCGGCCGCAAAGTCACGGTGCTGCACCAGGGCTCGGTGCTCTGCGAAGGCGGCGTGGACGAAGTCCAAAACAACGAACGCGTCCTCGACGTCTATCTCGGCCGCAAGAAACGCCATGCGTAGGACAGTGACCGTTCTTAATCTTAATCCTAATCTTAATCTTACTCTCAAGCGCCTCGGAGGGATTACGATTAAGATTAGGATTAAGAATCACTCTCTTCGTCTCGCCGACGCCCCATTACCAAACGCGGATTACTAATCGCCTTTCCAAAAACATGCTCACCGTCCAATCCCTCGAACTCTCCATCGGCGGCAGCCGCATCTTGCGCGGCGTGGAATTCGAAGTACCCGACCATCAATGCTTCTGCCTCATGGGCCGCAACGGCGTAGGCAAGACCAGCACTTTACGCAGCATCACCGGCGTGATGAAACCCAGCGCCGGCAAGATCACGCTCGATGGCAAGGACATCACCAAACTTTCCAGCGAAGCGCGCGCCGCCGCCGGCATCGGCTACGTGCCGCAAGGGCGCGACATTTTCCCGCAACTTACCGTGGAGGAAAACCTGCACATCGGCGCCATTGCCCTCGGCAAAAAGCCCAATGGCAGCCTCGATCGGGTCTTCTCTCTCTTCCCCATTCTCAAGGAGTTCCTGCCGCGCAAGGGCGGCATGCTTTCCGGCGGCCAGCAGCAGCAACTCGCCATCGGCCGAGCGCTGCTCACCGAGCCGAAGATCCTCATCCTCGATGAACCGACCGAGGGCATTCAGCCCAACATCATCGACCAGATCGGCGAGGCCATTAAGCTGCTGCGCCGCGGAGGCCATCACAACGAGGCCGCCCTGCTCGCCACGGTGAGTCAGGCGTTGAAGCGAGCGAAGGAAAATGAGAGCGTGCTTCCATCGGCGATGCTCGATGAAGCCACGGAGACCGCCACGGTGCTGCTCAAGGAAGGCATCGAAAAACACCCCGCGCTCTTCAATCGCTTCGCCGACTGCATCGAGGCCCTGCGTAAATCCCAGTCGACCGGAACCATCCTTAGCGATGAAATCGGCAGTGCCCTGCAGCAACTCCATGGCGAAGAGAAAATCAGCATCCTGCTCGTCGAGCAGTATCTCGACTTCTGCAAAGAACTCGCCGACTCCTTCGCCATTATGGACCGCGGCGCGGTGGTCTGCGCCGGCACCGTCGACGCATTGACCGACGACGTCGTAAAAAAATATCTCACGGTCTAGGCTGAACGGGATTTAGGCGTGCCCAACTCCCCCACAGCCTTCTAACTGTCGGCCATGACCGCACCGAACCGCATCGTTGTTTTAGATGGCTACACGCTCAATCCCGGCGACCTGAGCTGGTCCGCGCTCGAGGAATTGGGGCCGGTGAATCTCCACGAACACACCGCGCCCGAAAAGGTTCTAGAACGCGCCCAGGGCGCACCGATCGTTCTCACGAACAAGACGGTTCTTACCGGCGACACGCTCCGCGCCCTGCCGGACTTGCGCTATATCGGCGTCCTCGCCACGGGGTACAACGTCGTGGACATCGCCGTCGCCGCGGAACTCGGCATTCCGGTGACGAACGTGCCGGGCTACGCAGCCGCATCGGTCTCGCAGGCCGTCTTCGCGCTGATCCTGGAACTGGCCAATCGTACCGGCGACCACGCCCGCGCCGTCTCCGCCGGGCGCTGGGCGAAGAGCCGCGACTTTTGCTTTTGGGATGCACCGTTGGTCGAGTTGTCGGGTCTGACGCTCGGCATCGTCGGCTTCGGCGCGATCGGACGCGACGTGAGCAACATCGCCCCGGCGCCTTCGGCATGCACGTGATCGTCAACTCTCGCCGCACCGTCGAGGGCGTGGAGAATGTCGCTCTCGATGATCTCTTCGCGCGAGCCGACGTCATCTCGCTCCACTGCCCACTCACGCCGGAGACCAAGGATCTGGTCAACGCCGCCCGGCTGGCGCGGATGAAGCCATCCGCTTTCCTGATTAACACGGGCCGCGGCCCGCTGATCGACGAAGCCGCCCTGGCTGATGCTCTGAATCGCGGCCAAATCGCCGGCGCCGGGCTCGACGTGCTCGCCAAGGAACCACCCGCGGTCGACAACCCGCTCTTCACCGCGAAGAATTGTTTCATCACGCCGCACATCGCCTGGGCGACGAAAGCCTCGCGTGACCGGTTGCTGACCACGAGCGTGGCCAATATCCGCGCATTCCTCGCCGGCACGCCCCAAAACGTGGTCAATCCCAAGGCATAATCGCCATCGCCAATCTGCCCTCTTTCGTTTCAAACTGAACCAACACCATGCATCTCTCCCCTCGCGATCAGGAAAAACTGCTCGTGGTGACCGCCGCCGATCTGGCGCGCCGGCGGCAGGCCCGCGGCTTGAAGCTCAACTACCCCGAGGCCATCGCCATCATTACCTACGAGATCCTCGAGGGCGCGCGTGACGGCAAATCCGTCGCCGAGTTGATGAGCTTCGGCACGACGATTTTGAAACGCAGCGATGTCATGGAAGGCGTCGCCGAAATGATCCACGAAGTGCAGGTCGAGGGCACGTTCCCCGACGGCACGAAGCTCGTCACCGTCCATCATCCAATCCGCTAACGACTTATGATCCCGGGGGAAATTATCGTCGCCAGTGAGCCCGGCGAATTGGTCGTCAACGCAGGGCTCGAAACGAAAACGCTGCAGGTCGCGAACACCGGTGACCGCCCGATTCAAGTCGGCAGCCACTTTCATTTTTACGAAGTGAATTCCGCGTTGCGCTTCGACCGCGAGGCCGCGCGCGGCTTCCGCCTGAACATCGCCGCCGGCACCGCCGTGCGCTTCGAACCCGGCGACACCAAGGAAGTCTCGCTCGTCGCCCTCGCCGGCAAACGCGAGGTCTACGGACTCAACAACAAAATCGACGGCAAGCTATGAAAATGACGCGCCGGCAGTATGCCGAGATGTTTGGCCCGACGACCGGTGACCAGGTGCGGTTGGCGGACACGGAGCTCTTCATCGAAGTGGAGCGGGACTTGATCGCCGAGGCGGGCGCGCGCGGCGATGAGGTGAAATTTGGCGGCGCCAAAGTCATCCGCGATGGCATGGGGCAATCGCCCACGGCCAGGGATGCGGAAGCGCTCGACCTGGTCATCACCAATGCGCTGGTACTCGACGCCGTGCAGGGCGTGATCAAGGCAGACATCGGCATCAAACACGGACGCATCGTAGGGCTCGGGCATGCGGGCAATCCCGGCATTCAACAGGGCATTACCCACGGACTCGTCATCGGCGCGGCGACGGAAGTGATCGCGGGCGAAGGCTGCATCATTACCGCCGGCGGGATCGACACGCATATCCATTTCATCTGCCCGCAACAAATCGAGCACGCTCTGGCCAGCGGCGTGACCACAATGATCGGCGGCGGCACCGGTCCGGCGCACGGCACTTACGCCACGACCTGCACACCCGGTAAATGGAACCTGCACCGCATGCTCGAAGCCGCGGACGAGTATCCAATGAATCTCGGCTTCTTCGGCAAGGGGAACTGCGCGACCCACGAACCCTTGCGCGAGCAGGTGCTGGCCGGCGCGGTCGGGCTCAAGCTCCACGAAGACTGGGGCACCACGCCAGGCGCGATTAACAGTTGCCTCGAAGTGGCCGATGAACTCGACATCCAGGTCGCCATCCACACCGACACATTGAATGAATCCGGCTTCGTGGAGGACACCATCCGCGCCTTCAAGGGTCGCACCATTCACACCTTCCACAGCGAAGGCGCGGGCGGCGGCCATGCGCCGGATATCATCCGCGTGTGCGGCGAAGCCAACGTGCTGCCGTCGTCGACCAATCCGACGCGGCCCTTTACAGTCAACACCATCGATGAACACCTGGACATGCTCATGGTGTGCCATCATCTCGACTCGAAGATTCCCGAAGACGTCGCCTTCGCCGAATCGCGCATCCGGCCCGAGACCATCGCCGCGGAAGATCTGCTGCACGATCTCGGCGCGTTCTCGATGATGTCGAGCGACTCGCAAGCCATGGGGCGCGTCGGCGAAGTCATCATCCGCACCTGGCAGACGGCGCATAAGATGAAGACGCAATTCGGCAAACTCGACGCACCGGTGCACACCGCCGCGGATAACTTCCGCGCACTGCGTTACATCGCGAAGTACACGATCAATCCCGCCATCTCCCACGGCATCGCCCACGAAGTCGGGAGCATCGAACCCGGCAAACTGGCGGACCTCGTCGTCTGGAAACCGGCCTTCTTCGGGGTGAAGCCGGAGGTCGTCTTAAAAGGCGGTCTCATCGCCACCGCCAACATGGGCGATCCGAACGCCAGCATTCCCACGCCGCAGCCGACCTTCTATCGGAACCAATTCGCCGCGCACGGCCGCGCCAAATACTCGACGTCGGTCACGTTCGTCAGCACCGCCTCGTTGCACTGTGGTCATCTCGGCGACCTGCATCTCGCCAAGCGCCTCGTCGCGGTGAAGAACACGCGCAAAATCTCCAAGCGCAACCTGCTGTGGAATGACGTGCTGCCGAAAATCGAAGTCGACCCGGAAACCTACACGGTGAAAGCCGACGGCCGCGTGCTGACCTGCGAGCCCGCCAAAGTGCTGCCCATGGCGCAGCGTTACTTTTTGTTCTAGCGGTGGAATTGATTTATCACGCGCTGAGCGAACAACCGGAGTCACTGCCCGTGCTGCGCATTCCTGTCGAACGCCTCACACTGGCCAAGCGGCGGTGGCGCGGCGTAGCGGAAGATGGGCAGGAATTTGGCTTCGACCTGGAGACACCGCTGGCGGATGGCGCAGCGGTTTTTCAAAGCGAGGTTGCGGTCTATGTGCTCGCGCAGAAATATGAACCGGTGTTGGAAGTGCGGACTTCGGAATGCGGAGTGCGGAATGGCGGGGATGCGGCGCGGCTCGGATGGATGATCGGGAATCTGCATTTCCAAATCGAGATCGTGGAGGACGTGGTGCGGGTGATGGATGATCCCGCGGTGCGACAGCTTTTCGAACGCGAAGGGATTATCTACTCGGCGTGCAAGCGGGTGTTTCATCCGTTGAGCGGAGGGCATCGGCATTGAAAGGATGAAGGATGAAAATCTCCATTGGCTGCCGTTTTTGTTGCAGACGGCGGATGCGCTGTTTCCCACGGGGGCTTATGCGCATTCGTTGGGGTTTGAGGAAATCGTGCGGCTGGGGTTGGTGCGCGATGAGCGTTCGCTTGGCGAATTTCTCCATCGGCAAATTATTCCGGCGCAGCGGCAGCATGAACTGCCTTACCTGCGTTTCGCCTGTGAGGCGGCGCGGGATGGGCATCTCGCCGAGTTGCGCCGTCTCGATCTGGAAATCAGCGCGTGGAAGCTGGCGGCAGAGACGCGCTCGGCCAGCGCTCAACTCGGCACGCGGCGGTTGAAGGCGCTGCGCACCATTGGCGATGCGCCGTTGCTCGGCGCTTTCGATACGCTCATCGCCCGCGGCACCTGCGCGGGGCATCACCTCGTGGTCTGCGGATTGCAGGCCAGCGTCGAGGGCGTCCCGCTCGAAGCGGCACTCGCGGCTTATTTTTACCAATCTCTCGCCGCGCTGGGCGCCGCGGCGCTCAAGCTGATCCGCATCGGCCAGGATGGCGTGCAGCGCGTCCTGCGCGCGGCCAGCATGGAAGCGAATAGCGTGACACCAGCATCGCTGCTCGTATCGCGTGCCCACGCCGGATGGTTCAATCCCCTGCTGGAAATCGCCAGCATGCGCCACGAGCGCGCCTTCGAGCGGCTCTTCATTTCCTAGGCTAAGAAAACCGCGCGCTTCCGGGTAACGACCTTGCCTTTCCCGCACTTTCTTCCGCTCCACTCGCCCTTCCAATTGCGCTTTGGGGCGAAATGAGTAAGTAGTCGGGCTTTTTTGTCTACCCCTTCTCCATGATCTCCCGTCGCGATGCCCTCCAACGTCTCACCCTCCTGCTCGGCGGCGCGCTATCCGCGCAACTCACCGCCGGCGTGCTGGGACAAGTCATCAACCTCGGCCCGAGCGTACCGATCAGCGCCGCGCAGCAGAAGCTGCTCACGGAACTCGCCGACACGATCATCCCCACCACCGACACCCCGGGCGCCAAAGCGGCCGGCGCCGAGCAGTTCATCATCCGCGTCATGCGCGACTGCTACGTGCTCGAGGATCAGGAGGCATTTTACGCTGGGTTGTCCAAGCTCGAAGACGACTGCCACCGCCTGCACAACCAGAGCTTCGTCGACCTCGACGCCCCGCGCCGCCACGAACTGGTGAAGCAAACCGCCATCAGCAACAAAGCCTTCTTCCATCGCCTCCGCGAGCTCACCGTCACCGGCTATTTTTGCTCGGAAATCGGCGCGACCAAGGCCCTCGAATATCTCCCCATCCCTGGCCGCTTCGAAGGCGACGTCCCCTTCAAGCCCGGACAAAAAGCGTGGGCCCTCTAACTTCAACTTTCGACTCTTCGACCCATGGCTAATTTCAATATCGACGCAAAAAAGGAACTGACCTACGACGCCATCGTCATCGGCTCCGGTGTTTCCGGCGGATGGGCAGCGAAGGAGCTGACCGAAAAAGGTCTGCGCGTGCTGATGCTCGAGCGCGGCAAGCAACTCGAGCACATTACCGGCTACGAAAACGCCCTCAAGGCACCGTGGGAACTGAAATACGACGGCCGCCTCACCACGCAGCAGATCGAATCGCACCCGAAGCTTTCGCGCGACTATCCGTACAATGAAATGACGGAGAAGTATTGGATGAACGACTCCGACTCGCTCTACCGCGAGAAGAAGCGCTTCGACTGGTTCCGCCCGAACATCGTCGGCGGAAAATCCATCATGTGGGGCCGGCAGTCGTATCGGTTGAGCGACATCGACTTCGAGGCCAACCTGCGCGACGGCATCGCCGTCGACTGGCCCATCCGTTACGCAGACATCGCGCCGTGGTATTCCCACGCGGAAAAATTCGCCGGCATCTCCGGCGAAAAGCTCGGCCTGCCGCAATTGCCGGACGGCGAATTCCTGCCGCCCATGGACATGTATTACCTGGAGAAGGAAGTGCGGAAACGGCTGGAGAAATCCTTCCCCGGTCGCGTCATGACCATCGGCCGCGTGGCCAATCTCTCCAAGGCCGCCGAGGAACAGCTTGGCGTCGGGCGCGGCCCGTGCCAGTTCCGCAATCGCTGCTCGTGGGGTTGCCCGTTCGGCGCCTACTTCAGCACGCAATCCTCCACCCTGCCCGCGGCGGCCAAGACCGGCCGACTCACTCTGCGCCCGGATTCCGTGGTCACGGAAATCACCTTCGACAACGACACCCAGCGCGCCACCGGCGTGCGGGTGCGCGATGCGGTGACGATGCAGGACCGCGAGTATTTCGCGAAGATCATCTTCGTGTGCGCCAGCGCCATCAGCTCCACCGCGCTGCTCATGCACTCCACGTCCGATCGTTTCCCGAACGGCATGGGCAATGATTCCGATCAACTGGGCCGCAACCTCATGGATCACCACTTCCGCACCGGCGCCAGCGGCCGTTGGGAAGGCGGCCACGATCACTACTATTACGGCCGCCGCGCGAATGGCATTTACATCCCGCGCTATCGCAACATCGGCGACGACAAGCGCGATTACCTCCGCGGCTTCGGCTATCAAGGCGGTGCGAGCCGGGGCAATTGGCAGCGCAACGTGGCCGAGCTTTCCTTCGGAGCCGATCTCAAGGACGAGCTTACGCAGCCCGGCGAGTGGACCATGGGCCTCGGCGGTTTCGGCGAAACCCTGCCCTACAGCGACAACCGCATGTTGCTCGACAAGGAAACGCGCGACAAGTGGGGCCTGCCCGTCGTCGTGTTCGACGCCGAGATCCGCGACAACGAAAAGAAGATGCGCATCGACATGGCCAATGACGCCAAGGAAATGCTCGAAGCCGCCGGCCTCAAGGATGTGAAGGCCTACGACAAGGGTTCCTTCCCCGGCATGGCCATTCACGAAATGGGCACCGCCCGCATGGGCCGCGACCCGAAGACCTCGGTGCTCAATGGCCACAACCAGATCCACGCCGTGAAGAACGTCTTCATGACCGATGGGGCGTGCATGGTCTCCACCTCGTGCGTCAACCCCTCGCTCACCTACATGGCCCTTACCGCCCGCGCCGCGGATTTTGCGGTGGAGGAGATGAAGAAGCTGAACTTGTGACGGCTATTCGAACGGCCTGGCGCTCGATCCGTAGCGCCAGCGCCTTCGTAAAAACACCGCTCCGCGCGAAAACCCGCGGAGATTGGAGGTGCTTCGACTCCGCCCGTGCTTCCCCGCTCCGCTCAGCATGACGGCTTTTTTACGGTGCTGGTGCTCCAAATTTGACGCCTTAGCTGGCGATCCCATCGCGGCAAATGGCCTAAAGACTTTCCACCGGAGGGAAGTGCGCTAGAAAAGCGGAGTGACTTCATCCAAAAAACGTGCTGTTCGAATCGGGATCGGCGGGCCGGTGGGCTCGGGGAAGACGATGCTCGTATTGCGGCTTTGCCAGTGGTTGCGCGAGGAGATGTCGCTGGCGGTGGTGACCAATGACATCTACACGCGCGAGGATGCGGAGTTTCTCGTGCGCAACGAGGCGCTGCCGGCAGAGCGCGTAATCGGCGTGGAGACGGGCGGGTGCCCGCACACGGCGATTCGCGACGATACGTCCATGAACATGGCGGCGATCGCGGAGCTCGAGAAACGGCATCCGGAGGTGGAGGTGATTCTCGTGGAGAGCGGCGGGGATAATTTGTCGGCGACGTTTTCGCCGGAGTTGGTGGAGGCGTTCATTTACGTCATCGATGTGGCCGAGGGGGACAAGATTCCGCGCAAGGGCGGGCCGGCGATTCGGCACAGCGATCTGCTGCTCATCAACAAGATCGAGCTGGCGCCTTATGTGGGCGCGGATCTGCAGGTGATGGCGCGGGATGCGAAGCTGATGCGCGGCGAACGGCCGTTTTTGTTTGCCGACTTGCGCTCGGAGAAGGGCAAGGAGGAGTTGCTCGCATGGTTACGGCGTGAGGTGTTGTTTGTGTGAGTGCGGAGGAATGTGAGGACGCGGAGACACCCCTGGTGAAATCGCGGGGTCTTTCGACTGCGTGCCCCGCCGCTTTGCCACCGGGGCACTCCGCTCAGGATGACAAACGGGGAGGACGAGGACTCAGCGGGCACTTGCGGCTGGTGTGCAGTGTGGATGAACTGGGGCGGACTTATTTACGGGAGCAGTCGTTTTGTGCGCCGGTGCATTTGAGCAAGCCGCATCTCGAAGAAGATGTGCTGGTGGTGAATGTCGTAAATCCGACAGCGGGATTGTTGGCGGGAGATCGCGTGCACTACGACGTGACCGTGGAATCGGGCGCGCGGGTGTTGCTCACCGCACCGAGTGCCAGCCGGGCGCATCGGATTGTGGAAGGCGATGCGCGGGTGACGCAGGAATTTCGGGTGGCCAGCGGCGGGTGGCTGGAGAGCTGGCCGGAGATGTTCATTCCGCAAGGTGGAGCGCGTTATCGACAGCGGACGACGGTGCGCGTGGAGGAAGGCGGCGAGGCGTTGCTCATCGAGATGATTGCGCCGGGGCGGACGGCTTCGGGGGAAGTGTTTGCCTTTACCGAGTTGGACTGGGAGACGGAGATTTTTCTGGGGACCGGGAAGATTGCCCGGGAGCGGTACGTGCTCACGCCGGAGAGCCCGACCCTCGCGGCGATGCGGGCCCCATTTCCGGAGGCGTACTACGCGAGTTGTTTTGTGATTTCACCCCACTTGCGGACGGATGCGAAGTGCTGGCAGCAGATCCATGATTTGCACGCGGAGGACGCGTGGGTGGGTTGCAGTGCGCTGGTTAAAGGTGGGTGGGCAATTCGTGTGGTTGCGGCGGGAAGCGTGGCGTTACGGAGGACGGTGGCAGCGATTCGAGCGGAGGTTTATGCGGCACTGGGCAAACAGGCGCCGGGGCTGCGACGGAATTAAAGAACCGCCCCTACCCGCGTTTGTAGAGCGCGCGGATGTTGCCGAGCCAGGTGCAGGCGGCGCAGGCCACGCAGGCGCCGAGGGACAAGCCGACGAAGAGGGGCGCGCTGGCGAGCGAGATGGCGTCGGCGATCACGCCGAGGATGGTCGCGACGAAGGTCACGCCGGAGATGCCGCCGAAGATCCACCGTCCAAGGACGGATTGATTCGTGAAGACCAGCGAAAGCGGAAAGGCGATGGCCACCCCGCCAACACCGGCGAGCATGGCCGAGTCCCAATTCAGCGCGAGGTTGAGGATGAAGCCGGTGATGCCAATGGCCAGGCAACTGGATACCGCGGCGGCTTCGATCTTTTCCGCGGGACGCAAGGCGAAGCGGGCAAAGCGGTCGGCGAGCAGCATGGCATTGCCGACGGGCCGGGCGACCCACACCCAGAGGACGAAAAGGAAATAGAGCGCGACGATGATGTAACCGCCGGGCAGATAATGCGCGACGCGAGAGCCGAAGTAGAAACCGAGAATGACGGCCCAGCGCGCGCCGCGATTCAGGCGCGCCATGGCGAAGCAGTATTTCAGATAGCCGCGATAGAGCGGCGAGCGGGCGCGGAAGCTGGAGAGCAGGCCTTCGCGGGCGTAATCGAAATCCGGATCGAGCCGTAATGCTTCGCGGAAGTGCACCTCGGCGGCGCGATGCTCTCCGCGCTGCAGCGCGGCCCAACCGGCGTTGGCGTGGGTGAAAGCGTCCTCGGGATCGCGGGCCAGCATGCCGGCGAGGTGCGCGGCATTTTCGGCCAGCTTATTTTGCAGGCGGAGCGCCTGGGCGAGTTGATTGGCCGCGCCGGAATTATCGGCGTCGAGGGCCAGCGCCTCGCGGGCGGAACGTTCGGCGAGCGGCCAGTTTTCCATTTGCAGGTAAGCCTGCGCTTCGGCGGTGTGCGCGTAAGAATCGTTGGGGTCCAGCGAGAGGGCCATCTGCGTGGAGAGGAGCGCTTCCTTTGGACGATCGAGCGCGCAGAGGATGAAGGCGCGCAACACATGGTGCTCGGCGCCATTCGGCTCGATGGCGATGGCTTGATCGATCGTCTGCAGCGCTTCCCGGCGCGCCTCGGCGATGCGCCACTGGCAGCCGGCGAGTTGATGCAACGCGAAGGCGTCATTCGGCTCCTGGGCGAGCGCTTCCTTGAACGCCGTCACGGCATCGGCAAAGCGGCCCAATTGCTTGAGCTGCAGCCCACGCATGATTTGCGGATGCGGAAAGGCGGTACTCATTTCTTGATGCCGAGGAACGTCAGCACGTCGTCGTAGAAGCCGCTTTGATTGGAATAAATCGCGTAGTTCTTGGCGCTCTCGAACCACGCTTTCGTCGAGGGCTTCACGTCCTTCGCGGATTTCAGCAGGTCGTCGGTGCCGAGCGGGATGACGCGATTTTCCTGCATGGCCCGGGCGAGCGAGCGCTCGATGGCGATGTCGAAGACGGCCTTCAAATCGGCGCCGGAAAAATCCTTCGTCTTCTTGGCCACGGCGGCGGAGTCGAGCTTGTGCATGGGCTTGTCCCGGGCCATGACCTCGATGATCGACGCGCGCGCGGGTTCATCGGGCGGCGGAACGAAGAGGATGCGATCGAAGCGGCCCGGGCGGCGGAACGCGGGATCGAGATGCCACGGGGCGTTGGTGGCGCCGAGGATGAGCAGGCCGTCGTTGCTGCCGACATTGCCGTCCATTTCGGCGAGGAATTGATTGATGAGCGTGCGACCGGCGCTGCGCTTGAGGTCGTTGCGGTCGGCGGCGAGAGCGTCCACTTCATCGAAGAAAAGCACGGCCGGCGCGTGAGTGCGGGCGAGTTCGAAAAGCTGGTGCAGGTTCTTCTCGGAATTGCCGAGATAGAGATCGAGGATCTGGTGGATGCCGATGGAGAGGAAGTTAGCCTTGATCTCGCCGGCGGTAGCGCGACTGAGGAGCGTTTTGCCGCAACCGGGCGGGCCGTAGAGGAGTACGCCGCCGCCGATCTTCTTGCCGTAAGCCTTGAAGAGCTGCGGGTTCTTTAGCGGATGGATGATCTTCATCCGGATTTCTTCCTTCACCGTTTCCATGCCGCCGATGTCGGCGAAGGTCAGGGTCGGGCGCTCGACGTCCGCGCTGTCCGGGCCGGATTTTTCCTCTTCGTCGGCTTCGGGCGTCCAGGCCGGCCCTGAGACGGTGACCTTCTCGGGCGCCGGGGGCTGCTTCGGCACATGGCCGTTGAGCTCTTTCTCCAGGGAAGGGTCCTTACCCGTCGGGTCGAGCGCCAGGGCGCGGGCGTAGCTGGTGCGGGCGGCCTCGAGATTCCCCTCCCCGGCGTGCAACCGGGCGAGGAGGAGATGGGCAGGCGCAAATTGCGGATTCTGAACGATGAGCGCTTCGGTGCGGACCACGGCTTCGCTCGTCTTGCCGCTGAGGTGCAGGATGCGGGCGATGCCTACCCGTGCCTCCGGCCGCGTGGGGTCCAGCGTCAGCACACGCTCGAAGACCGACCGCGCCTCGTCGAGCGACCATTCGTCGAGACAAGCGTGGGCAAGCAGGAGCAGCAGAGGCACGTTGTCCGGCGAAACGGCGACGGCCTGGCGGAGAGGGTCAAGTTTGGACATGCGGCGGGAGTCTCGGGTGAGGTTTGCCGCAAAACAAGCGAGAGATGCAAGGGGAAGGTGGGCCGCTGCTCTTAATCTTAATCTTGATCGTAATCTTAATCTTTCCGCCGAGGGATTAAGATCAAGATTAAGATTACGATTAAGACTCGTTGCGAAACGCGTTCCGAAAAAGAGAAGCGTTACTTGGTTTCCGCGGCTGTCTCCATGTCCTTCAGCGCCTGAGTCCCGGCCAGAGCCTGCAGAGACGCCTCGCTGGCCTGGACGGCGTGCAGGCCGTCGCCATCCGCCTGGACGATCCAGCCGAGGATGCGGGCGCCGGTTTGCTTGCGATAATGGATGCCGCGCAGGTTGCGATCGCGCCCCTTGACTTCGCCGGAGATTTCCTGCCAGCTCTGCGGAGCTGAGCTGCTGACGTTTTTGGTCGTGGTGTTTTTGTGCAAGACGACTTTGGTGGTGCTCCCTTGCAATTGTCCAATCCACCAGATCTGGACATTGATCGGACGGGGTTGATCGATACCGATGGCTCGCAGGGTCACGTCCACCGTGCGCTCGCGGTCGAAAGAGGTGTCGTAGCTGCCGTTCCGGCTGCGATAGTTGGTCGTCGGCGCTCCGACGGTGCTGGCGGTCTTCACATCCAGCACGATGGTGGCGGCGGCGGATGCCGTGGACGTGAAGCTGGAGAAGGCGAAAGCGATGGTGGCCGCCAAAACGCCCAGAATGGAGCGCAGTGGAAAAAAGGATGGCATCATGGGGGGATTCGTTGGAAGGTTTACGAAATTTAGCTTAACTAACCACTACCGACAGAGTAGGAACCTACCATGCGGCTCAGGAATATTGGAAGTTCGCTTCAGTATATTCGCTTAGAGCCATGGCATGGGCACTGCTAAACTCCTTAACTATCGCAGCCCAAAAATAAGCCATTTTATGAATTTCCTCGTTGTTGACGACAATCGGCTCCTGAACCGCTTCCTGACCACTTATCTGCGCGGTAAGGGCCATTCAGCGGCCTCGTTGACGGACAGCTCCAAGGTGGAATCCTGGCTCGATCTGAATCCGTGCGACGGGCTGATCCTCGATATCGGCATGCCGAAAATCGACGGCCTTACTCTGATTTCCAAAGTCCGCGAGAAGCATGCGAGCCTGCCGATCGTGATGTTTACCGGGCTGGGCTATGACGAAGACGCCATGCAGGCGGCGCGCAAAGCGGGCGCCAATGGGTACGTCAGCAAGGGCCTCGGGCCTTCGGAAATTTACTCGGCCCTCATGCGGGTGCTGCAGCAGCAGCAACAGCAGCAGCAACCGGCCAAAGCGTAAGGTTTTCGCTTAGATTTCGATCAATTCTGCGAGACGCGATTTGAGCAATCGCGCCTCCCATTGTCCGCTGGCGTTTGGACGGTCGAGGTAGCCGTAATTGAGGACCGAGCCGGCTTGGGCGAGCAAAAGACGCGAGATTTTGCCAAAGCGGCCCATGCCCATCACGCTGAGAGGAAGCGCATGTTTTTTCGCGAAAATACCAAGTAAATTCGCCAGTGCAGCCGGCGTCTCGGCCAGGGCGGCCAGCTTGCAAATATCCGCCCCGGCAGCGTGCGCCCGGCGAATGGACTGCTCCAATTTCGCCGTGCTGGGCATGGAATGAAAATGGTGCACGGAGGCGATGACCTTCACCTTGGCGCGCCGGGCGGCGGCGATGGTCTCGGCCAGCTTCTCGAAGGAGCGCAGCTCGATGTCGATCAAAGCCGCATGCGGCAAAAAGCGGGCGAACAACTCGCGTCGTTGCGGAAAACCGAGGGCATTCGCACCGCCCTCGGCCGGATGGCGGACGGTTACCAGAAGCGGAACCTGCAGTTTGGGCAGGGCGGCAAGCAAGGGAGCGGGAGCCGTGGCGAAATTATCGACGCGAATTTCAAGGAAATCGACCTCGCCAGGCTGAATCTTCAGGGCCGCCTGAAGGGCTCCAGGCGAATGGACCGCCCCGACAACGTGTGGCGATTTACGTAAATCTCTCGAATTCTTTGTTCGGCTCATGTTTCTTGCGATGCTTCGCGCAGCAAACCCGATGCTTGGTCGAAAACAAGAACTCAATCTTCAATTCCTTCAGATCGCCGATGGCCTCCTGATGGTCATCGCTTTCTGGCTGGCACACACGTTGCGTTTCTTCGGAACGGACCTCTTCTTTTTCAACAATAAGCCGATCGGTCCGTTTGCCGATTTCCAGTGGTTGCTCTTCGTCATTTTACCCTTCGGTCCGATCGTGCTGGAGATACAGGGCTTCTATTCCCATCTCCTGCAAAAGACGATCGGCAAATCCCTCGTCCAAATCGCCCGCGCCATCTTCTGGCTCGGGCTGATCATCGCCGCGTGTTCGTATTTCTTGCGACTGGATGTGCCCAGCCGTGCGGTCATGCCGCTCTTCGTGGTCTTCGCCCTCGTCCTGCTGCTCCTGAGGGAACATCTGAGCCTCGTCTACTACCGGAAACGTTCCCACATCGCGGATCTACGCGAGCGAATCATCCTCGCAGGCACGCCCGGCGATACGCATCAACTGCGGCACACCTTCACGCCCGAGCAGATCATGGAGATGGAAGTGGTCGAGGAGATCGACATCGAGATCCAGCCCATCAGCGACCTCATCAATGCACTGCATAAACATTCGGTGAGCCGGGTGATTTTCGCTGGAGGCCACAGCCATCTGAACCGCCTGCAGGAAGGCATTGCCGCCTGTGAAATCGAAGGGGTCGAGGCCTGGCTGGCGGCGGACTTCATTCGCACCTCCATCGCCCGGGCGGATTTCGATATCTTCGGCGACCGCCCCATGCTGGTCTTCCGCACCACCCCGGATCTTTCCTGGGCATTGACCATCAAGGGCCTGATCGATCGGACCGGCGCCTTCATCGGCCTCCTTCTCACCTCCTGGCTGTTCCTGGTCATCGCCATCGGCATCAAGCTCACCTCCCCCGGGCCGATTTTCTTCAAGCAAAAGCGGGCGGGTAAAAACGGGCGGCCGTTCACGATGTTCAAGTTCCGCTCGATGGAGACGGATGCCGAGATGCGCCAGGCGGAACTGGCCGCCTACAACCAGATGGAAGGACCGGTTTTCAAGATCGACAAGGACCCGCGTATCACTTCCTTTGGAAAATTCCTGCGCCGCACCAGCCTGGATGAATTTCCACAGCTCTACAACGTGCTCAAGGGCGACATGAGCCTGGTCGGGCCGCGCCCGCTGCCGATCTACGAAGTCGAGCAATTCGCCAGCACCGCCCAGCGCCGCCGCTTGAGCATGAAGCCAGGGCTCACCTGCCTGTGGCAGATCGCCGGCCGCAACAAAATCACCAGTTTCGACGAATGGGTGCAGCTCGACCTGCGCTATATCGACAATTGGTCGCTGGTGCTGGATTTCGAAATCATGCTGAAAACCATTCCGGTGGTGCTTCTCGGCTTCGGTGCACGGTAATTTCTGCCCGCGGGGAAGCTCCCGCGAGGTCTGCGCCCGCGGTTGTAGGATTTCTGAGGTGGAAATGACGACAAAAGATTATCTAAAGCCGTTTTCCGGCAGAATCTTTGCCTCTTTTAAGTCATTTCATTTGCAACCCGCCCGTTTCAGCCGTTAGAAGACGCGGCCCATGCCTTCCTCGCGTCCCACTTCTGTTGTCACCGGCGGCGCCGGTTTTCTCGGCTCGCATCTCACGGATCGCCTCCTTGCCGAAGGACACCGGGTCATTGGCATCGATAATTTTCTCACTGGCAACGTCGCCAACATCGAGCACCTCGCAGGCAACGAGAACTACAAGTTCATCAAACACGACGTCTCGAACTACATCTTCCTGCCCGACGACGTGGACTACATCTTCCACTTCGCCTCCCCCGCCAGCCCGATTGATTACCTCGAGCACCCCATCCCGACCCTGAAGGTCGGCTCGCTCGGCACCCACAACGCCCTTGGCCTCGCCAAGGCGAAAAAAGCCACCTTCCTCCTCGCCTCGACCAGCGAATGCTACGGCGACCCGCTCGTCCACCCGCAGCGCGAGGATTATTGGGGCAATGTGAACCCCATCGGACCGCGCGGCGTTTACGACGAAGCGAAGCGCTTCGCCGAGGCCATGACCATGGCCTATCACCGCTTCCACCAGGTGGACACGAAGATCGTCCGCATCTTCAACACCTATGGCCCGCGCATGCGCTTGCGCGACGGTCGCGTGGTGCCCGCTTTCATTGGCCAGGCCTTGCGCGGCGAGCCGCTCACCATTTTCGGTGATGGCTCCCAGACCCGCTCTTTTTGCTATTGCTCGGACTTGATCGACGGTATCTTCAAGCTCTCCCAGTCCGACTTCCACGAACCCGTGAATATCGGCAACCCCCGGGAAATGACGATCAAGCAATTTGCCGAGGAGATCATCCGCATCACCGGCGCCAAGTCGGAGATCGATTTTCGTCCGCTGCCCGTGGATGACCCGAAGGTTCGGCAGCCCGATATTACCCGGGCAAAGAACGTGCTGCATTGGGAACCTCGGGTGGACTTCGACGAAGGTATCCGCAAGACCATTGACTACTTCCGGACCCGCCTGGATTGAAGTTCAGAAGAAATCGGCAACTTTTTCCTTCCCAACCCCAAACAAATAATCAACAAGATCACCCACTTTCTCGGACGCGAAAGTCCTAAGAAATCCCTCCCATGAAAATTCTCTTCCTCTCCCTCCTCGCCGGAGGAACGTTTGCTACTCAGGTTTTTGCCCAGCAGGCGGCTGTCGGACCGGGCTCGGTGAAGCTCGCAAAAGTCGAACCCGCCGGCATCAAGTCGCCCGAGTATCAAATCACCGGCGGCCCGCAAAAACGCTACAAGGTCGGGACCTGGCTGGAAGTCGAAGTCCAATACGAGACCGCTCCCGAGGACATCGACGAACTGACCTTCAACTACACGGTCATGGTCGAAAACAAGCTCGCCGATGGCAGCGTGACCTACGTCAACATTCCGAAGGGCAAGGATCACTACGCCGTGATGTATATTCCGCCGCGGGCGCTGGAAAAACTACTCGGGGGCAAACCCATGAGCGGCGGCAGCGTCCAGAACGCCTGGGTCTCGGTTTCCCGTCAGGGCCAGATTTTGGGTCAGGCCGCGTTCAAGCCCGCTGCGATTCCGAATCTGCCCCGTGTTGCCGGCCTTCTGCTCAACAAGAACGACACTCCGTTCGCGCCGCTCTTTTACGATCGCTACGAGGCGATCAAGGCGAACCACTAGCACCAGGCCCGAGCTTTCATGGCAGCATCCACACGCATCCTCAGTCTCAGCCTAGGCACCCAAACCATCGGGCTGGCAGAGTTTAAAACCGGGCAAAACGGCGGCCTCATCCTTTCGGCCTACGAAACGCGGGAACTGCTCGCGGATCCAGCAGCCGACGCCACCCGTCTCGCTCAAACCAAGCTTGTGCTCGATGAAATCGTGCAGAAGCGCAAGCTCAAGGGCGGCAAGGTCAACTACGCCGTTTCCTCCCAGTCGGTCTTCACCCGGTTCGTCAAATTGCCGTCCGTCGGTGAAGAACAAGTCGATCAAATCGTTGGCTTCGAAGCGCAGCAGAACGTCCCCTATCCCATCGACGAGGTGGTGTGGGACTATCAGCTCGTCGACAGCGGCGACGCTTCGCAAGTCGAAGTCGTCATCGTTGCCGTCAAGGCCGACCTGCTCGACGACATCAACGATTCCGTCGAACAAACCGGCCTGAAGACGACCCTCGTGGACGTCGCCCCGATGGCGCTCTACAACGCCTTCCGCTACAATTACAGCGACGTCCAGGGGTGCTCGCTCGTCATCGATATCGGTTCGCGCACGACCAACCTCATCTTCATCGAGCCGCACAAGGTCTTCAGCCGCAGCATCCCCAATGGTGGCAGCACCATCACCGGCCAGATCGCCAAGGAATTCAGCGAAGCCTTCCAGGAAGCCGAAGAACGCAAGAAGCGCGATGGTTTCGTGAGCCTGGGCGGCGCTTACGCCGAGCCCGATGATCCGGATGTGGCGCGCGTCTCGAAGATGATCCGTAATTCGATGACCCGCCTGCACGCGGAAATCGCCCGTTCGATCGGCTTCTTCCGCGCCCAGCAGGGTGGCCATCAGCCCGAGCGCGTCTTCCTCAGTGGGGGCAGTTCCACACTTCCTTACATGCGGGAATTCTTTCAGGAAAAATTCCAGCTCCCTGTCGAGTTCTTCAACCCGCTGCGCAACGTCGCCGTCGGGTCGGGCTTGAACATCGATGAAATCGGCCGGAACGCCCATCGCATGGGTGAACTCGTCGGTCTCGCCCTACGCGGCACGAGCGACTGCCCGATGGAACTGAATCTCCGCCCGGCGAAAGTCGTGCGGCAGCATGATCTCGCGGTCAAGCGACCCTTCCTCATCATCGGTGGCATCTGCGCGTTGCTCGCTCTCGTCGCGTGGTGGCAGTATTTCGTGCAAGCGGCCAAAACCACGGTCACCGCGACCACGGCGCTGAATCCCAAGATCACTGAACTGCAGGGCTTCGAGAAGAAAATCAATCAAGCGAAGGCCGACATCAAGGCCCAGCAGGATACCGCGCAGCCTTACTTGAATGCCGTCGAGGACAAGACCTATTGGATCCAGGTTATCGATGACATCAACAGTCGTCTGCCCCGCGAATATGTGTGGGTCACGAACTTCGGCATCGAAACGCCCAAAGATACGCCGCGCAGTGCGGCTGCTCCGACCGGCTTCGGACCCAAAAAGGCTTCCGGAACTGCCGCCGCAGGGGCGGAGGCGAGAGGTCCCGTGCTCATGCTCCGGGGTCTGTATCTCTTCAACAGCCGCGGTGCCCAGGTGGTCGACGACTTCAAGGCCAAGCTGAAAGAGTCGCCCTACTACACCGTGGACGAGGAACCCTCCCACAACGTGCGGACTGCACCCAACGAGACGGACTGGGCCTACGATTGGGCCATTCCTCTCATCCTGAAACCCATCAACGCGATTGCTAACACCGAAAAATGAACTGGGTTAAAGAAAACAAATTCCTCACCGGTTACATTGCCGTCATGGTGATCGGCGTTGGCGCGTTGGGTTACGAGGTTTATGCCGCCAGTTCGGCGAACGACGAAGCCAGCGATAAGTATACCAGCCAGGCCGCGGAATATAACCGGTTGCGTCACTTGGCGCCTTTTCCGAGCCGGCAGAATCTCGAGAGTTACGATGAACAGAAAAAAGAAGCGGCGGAGGTCATCGATGCTTTCGAAGCGGATCTGGCCAAAAGGGCCTTCCCTCTCGAACCGATGACGCCCTCGGGATTACAGGATAAGCTGAAAGCTTCCGTTTCCGCTGTTCGGACAAAGGCCGAATCTGCCGGTGTCGCCCTTCCGGATTAGTTCTATCTCGCTTTCGAAAAATACGAAAGCACGCCGCCGAGCACGGAGGCCGCATCGCCTCTTGGTCGGGAACTCAAGGCCATCGAGTGGGTCGTCAACCAGTTCCTGTCCGAAACGGGCGGGAAAGTGAAAGGCATTGCCGACTTGAACCGTGCGGACCTTCCCGAAGAAGGCGGCCGCGGATCACAACGCGGCGGTCGCGGTCAGTCCACGGGCGGCCCCGGTGGGCGTGGTCCCACAGCGGGTGGCCCGGGCGGCGCCGCACGCGGCGGCACCGGGATCCCCGGTGGTAATAGCAACGATCGTCGCGGCTTGGTGAAGTATTATGGATTCGATTTTTCCGTCCTTTGCAAGCCGGATGGTCTTCGGGATGTCCTCAAGAACATTACTGCGGCCAACGCGCCGCAGTTCTATGTTCTTCGGAGTCTCAAGATCCAGAACCAGATGGAGAAAGGCCCGTCCCGTGCCGGTGATCCTAACAAACCGGAAAAAGACAAGGAACTCGCCAGCTACATCGTGGGAACAGAACTAATCGAAGTCTCTGCCCATTTTGAAGTAGTTGATTTTAGCAACCCCGGTGAGACAGTAGAATCGGAAGCTTCCCCCTCCACATCCCCCAAAACAACCCCAGCCCGGAGGTAACATATGAATTGGATTAAGAAGCGTTATGACCAGCTTCTGCTGGCCGTGCTCGCCGTGGCGTTGCTTGCCTGCGCGATCACTATTTTCCTGCGTGTTCAAAGCTTCCCGGAAAAATTTTCCGAGGCCGCTGCGACCGTTCAACCTAACAACAAGGTCCCTCCCGTTCGGTTGGAAAAGATCGAAGACGCCAAGGAAAAACTGCAGCATCCCCCGGAGTGGACGGATCCCAAAAACGCGGACGGTAAACCCGCGCGGGGTTCCCTCTTCGTCTCTGAGCTCTATATCGTCGGACCGTCCGGAACCCCGGAGAAACCCGACAAGGGTGCTCTCTACAAGGACAGCCTGACTGGCGAGCCCATCCCCAACACGTGGTTCCTCGACGCCGGCTTGCCCTTGCTCGATCCCAAAGTGCCTTTCCAGGATCCGGATAAGGACGGATTCCTCAACGAAGACGAATGGCGCGCCAAAACCGATCCAAACAACAAGGATTCCCATCCGGCCTACGTCTCCAAGCTCTTCCTCAAGCGCTTTGAGAAGGTCGCCTTCCGCCTGATTTTCAAGGCCTACGACGGTGACCCGAAGAAGACCAAGGATTACAGCAAGTTCAGCTTCCAGATCGACACCCTCGATCTCCGGCAACCCAGCGACTTCCTGAACCTCGGCAGCATGGTGCCGAACACCAAATTCAAACTGGATAAGTTTGAGTTCAAGGAAGCCTATAACGACAAGATCCAGGAGAAGGAAGACGTTTCGGAACTGACTCTGGTTGATACCGTTACGAACGACCACATCGTTCTGGTGCTCAACAAAGTCACCGACTCACCGGACGTTTACGCCAATTTCGAATACGAATGGCCCAATCCGAATCAGCCGCAAATGATCCGGGTCAAGAAGCTCCAGGAGTTCGTCTTGAAGCCGGAAGTCGACGATGCCCATCACTATAAACTGATTGACATCAACGATACGGAAGCCCAAATAAAACTTCCTGACGGCAGCGACTACACGGTGAAAAAGGATCCGCGTCACGCGGGTAAATAATTCACTGCCGTTTCACTAGATCTTTACAAGCCCAGATTCTTTGCGCTTTTTTGCTGCGCAGCGAAAAAAATTTTTATACTCTCAAACCCTACACAGCCCGCCATGATCAAACCCCCACTCGCTTCCACTATTTCTTCGCTGTTGGTCTGCACGATGATCATCACGCCGACTCTCAGCTTTGCCGCTGGCTACAACCGCGGCAGTGTGGAAGGCACCGCCGAGCGCGAAAAAGCCCGGCGCTCGGATTACGAGCGGCAGGGACGTGAGGCCATCGCCAGTGGCGATGCGGCGATGAAGGACAAAGACTACGAGAAGGCCACGGTCTTCTACAAGCAGGCCTGCGACACGATCCCGAACGCACCTTACTCCCAGTCCCTTTACGACACCGCGCTGAAAGACTTCTGCCACGCGAGCGTGAAACTCGCCGAGCAGCGCATCACCGAAGGCCGTTACGCGGATGCGGAAAGCACCCTGCATGTCGTGCTCGACGAGCGTTACGATCCCCGCTGCAAGGACGCCATCATCATCCTCGCCCGCCTCGAGCAACCCGATTACTACAACAAGACCATCGGACCGAAGTTCCGTGCGAACGTCGAGCAGGTGAAACAGTGGTTCATTGAAGCGCAGGGTCTGTATGACACCGGCCGCTTCTACCTGGCCAAGAAACGTTGCGAGCAGATTCTCAATCTCGACCCGACGAACATCGCGGCCCGCAAGTTTGAAGAGAAGGTTGACCGGGCGTTGAGCGACTACGGTGTGGCCGCCTACAACGAGACCCGTGCGGACGCCATCGCCAAGACCGACATGGCGTGGGCGCGCCCGGTGCGCCGTTTCAATGCGCCGACCGAGATCGTCGTTGAAAATACTTCGCCACAAGCCAGCACCGAGCGCATTCGCCGCAAGCTGGAACGCATCATCCTTCCCAAGCTGGAATTCCGCGAGGCGACGATTCGTGAAGCGATCGATTTCTTGAAGAAGAAGAGCGTGGAGCTCGACGATTTTTCGCCTCCCGGTGAGAAGGGCGTGAACATCGTGCTCAAGCTGGAGAACGCTGGTGGAGGGGCTCCCGCGCCCGCAGGGGCTCCGGCGGCAGCTCCGGCAATCCCCGGCATTCCCGGCCTGGACAATGGGGCAGCGGCCCCCGGTGCGGCGGCAGCTCCGGCGGCGGCGCTGGGCAATCCCGCGGACGCCCGGATCACGGTTTCGCTTACCAATATCCCGCTGATCGAAGCGCTGAAGTACGTCACCGGTCTGGCCAACTTGAAATACAAGGTCGAGCCATATGCCGTTTCGGTCGTCCCGATGACGGAGAACACCGACGTGTTGATCACCAAGGAATGGAAGATTCCGCCGGATCTGATTCCGCGCACGCCTGGTGCAGGCGGTGCGGCGGCCAGCGCTCTGGCTGCTCCGGTCGCTGGAGGCGCGGGTGCAGGTGCGGGGAGCGACGCGACCAAGGGTGGCAGCGGCATCGCCGATCGTGAATCGGCGAAGAACTGGCTGATCGCCAATGGCGTGTCCTTCAACGGCAACGCCTCGGCCATTTACATCGTCAAGAGCAGCCGGCTCATCGTCCGCAATACCCAGGATCAACTCGACCTCGTCGACACCATCATCAGTTCCGGTGGCGGTCAGGGCCCGGTCCAGGTGGAGATCGAATCCAAGTTTGTCGAAATTCAGCAGACCAACCTCAAGGAATTGAGCTTCGACTGGCTGCTTGGCCAGTTCAACGCGCCTGCGACGAAGAACGTGTTCCTCGGCGGCGGCACCTCGGGCACTGCTCCTGCGCTGAATCCCTCGGATTTCCCGTTCGTGAACGGCGGCGTCCCGGTGGGCAACAACCCTCTCACGGCGGGTAACCGGAGCGGCAACCTGGCGATCAGCGCCAATGCGATCGACGCACTGCTCTTCCCGATCAGCGGTTCGTCCCAAGTGGCGCCGGCCATCGGTGCGATCTCGGGCGTGTTTACTGATCCGCAGTTCCAATTGGTCATTCGTGCGCTCAACCAAAAGAAGGGTGTCGACCTCCTCTCCTCGCCGAAGGTCACCACCAAGAGCGGCCAGCGCGCGGTCATCGAAATCATTCGCGAGTTCCGTTACCCGACCGAATTCACCCCGCCGCAGATCCCACAGACCTTCGGTAACACCGGCGCCGGCATTCTCGGTGGCGGCGCGGCCACCACCGGCAGCTTCCCGGTTACCCCGACCACCCCGACGGCGTTCGAAACCCGGAATACCGGTGTGACGCTCGAAGTCGAACCGGTCATCGGTCCGGATGGCTACACCATCGACCTCAATCTCGTTCCGCAGGTCGTGGAATTCGAAGGTTTCATCAACTACGGCAGCCCGATTACCTCGTCGGTGACCAACCCGATCACGGGTGTGTCCACCCAGGCGGTCATTACACCAAACGTGATCAACCAGCCGATCTTCAGCACCCGCAAGGTGACGACCAGCGTGAGCGTCTATGACGGCTCGACAGTGGTCCTCGGCGGCCTCATTCGGGAGGACGTGCAGAAGGTCGAAGACAAGGTCCCGATCATTGGCGATATCCCGATCGTCGGCCGCCTGTTCCGCTCGAGCGTCGACCAGCACATCAAGCGCAACCTGATCATTTTCGTGACCGCCCGCCTCATCAATGCGGCCGGCGAACCGGTTCGTGCCGAGGATGAGAAGGAAGAAGTGGTCGACAAGATCACTCCGCCGGAAATCCAGCCGCAAGAACTGCCGCTGATGCCGAAATGATCAGGCGGCAGTGCCGGCGCTAGGCATAACGGGTGGCGTTGCGACGGGAAAATCGAGTTTTTCCGCTGCGCTCCGCCGCCATTTGCCGGCGACCTTTTTTGACGCCGACCGCTGCGCGCATGAGCTCCTCGCGAGTGACGCCGGTGTCCAAAAAGCCGTCGCGGAGGCCTTCGGCCAGGACGTGATCAGCCTTGACGGACGACCTGACCGCGGGCGGCTGCGTGAAATTGTCTTTGCCAATTCGGCCAGACGGCGTCAACTTGAGCAGATACTCCATCCCATCATCCGTGACCGCTGGATGGAGGAGGCAGAAAATGCGGCGCGCAGCGATCACTGGTTCTGCGCAGACATTCCACTGCTCTACGAGACCAACGCCCAAAGCCATTTTGCCGCGGTGATTGTTGTCGCCTGTTCGCCCGTTACCCAACGGGCCCGGCTCCGCGATCAACGCCAACTTCCAAACGACATTGCCGAAAACATCATCGCCTCGCAGCTCGACCTCACGACGAAAGTCGCGCAAGCCGACTACCTCATCTGGAACGACTCCAGCGAATCCTGTCTCGACCGACAGTCCCGACTCCTCGCCGGAGCCCTCCAACGTCGCTTCCATGGCTGATCCAGCCGACAGCACGCCGCCGCCGGAGGAAGCCGTGGCTGCCGCCGCGAACACGCCCGGCACGGCCCCGGCAGCGGTCACCGCTCCCGCTGCCATGCCCGCGGCGCCAGTCGAACCGCCCATTCCGGTTCCCGCCCAACTCTGGATCGACGAACTGCATCGCGAGACGCGTCAACCAATTGCTCGAACGCGCCACCGCGCTGCGTTTCCGCATCAATCCCGACAAGACCCGGCACCACATCGTTTTCGATCTCCTCCGCGCCTACGCCCAGCGCGGTACCGAACTCTTCGCCGACGAGCATTCTCGAACTGGCCCCGCAGGGCTCTGGCTTCCTGCGCTGGCCGCGCTACAATTTCCGCTCCCTGCCGCAGGACGTCTATGTGCCTGCCCAAGTCGAGCGCCAGTTCTTCCTCCGCAACGGCAACCGCGTCGCCGCCAGGATTCGCCCGCCCCGCGATCGTGAAAAGTTCATGACCATCGAGCGGGTTCTCCACATCGAGGACATCCCGGTGGATTCGTGGAAGGAGACCATCGAGTTCGATCGCCTCACGGCGCTGCATCCCACGGAGCGCATCATCCTCGAGAACACGCGGCACAAGTCGATCACCCCGCGCGCCATCGATCTCATCTCCCCGCTTGGCCGCGGCCAGCGGGGCCTGATCGTCGCCCCGCCGCGCACCGGCAAGACCGTGCTGCTCAAGGATATCGCGCAGTCGATTCTCGCCAATTCGCCAGAGACCCATCTCATCCTCCTGCTCATCGACGAGCGCCCCGAGGAAGTCACCGATTTCCGCCGCTCGGTGAATTGCGAAATTTACAGCTCCACCTTCGACGAAGGTCCAAACCGTCATACCCAGGTGGCCGAGGTCGTCAGCGAACGCGCCAAGCGCCTCGTGGAACTCCGCAAGCACGTGGTCATTCTCCTCGACTCGATCACCCGTCTCTCCCGCGGCTATAACAATCTCCAGGGCGGCAAGGGCCGCACGATGTCTGGCGGCGTCGATGCCAAGGCACTCGTGAAGCCGAAGAAATTCTTTGGCGCCGCGCGGAATACCGAGGAAGGCGGCAGCCTCACCATCCTTGCCACCGCGCTCGTGGAAACGAACAGCCGCATGGATGACCTCATCTTCGAGGAATACAAGGGCACCGGCAACATGGAACTGCACCTCGACCGCAGCCTCTCGGACAAGCGCGTCTTCCCGGCTATCAATATCATCAACTCGGCCACCCGCCGCGATGAACTGCTCTACCATCCGCAGGAATTCGCCAAGGTGAATGTCTTGCGCCGTCAGCTCGCCGCGCTTCCGCCCATTGAGGCGACCGAAGTGCTTATCCACGCGCTGAAGTCAACCAAGTCAAACGCTGAGCTTCTGCTCACGGGGTTGCGCGGTTAGCATGCAGCCGTTGATTGACACCGCCGAGGCTTTGCAAGCGGTGCCACCGTTGCTTGCACCGCACCCTCGCATCCCGATCGATACCGAGGCGGACAGCCTTCACTGTTATTTTGAAAAGCTGTGCCTCATCCAGATCAGTGTCCCCGGACACGATCTCCTGATCGATCCGCTCGCAGGCATCTCCCTGCAACCGCTTTTCGAGGCGTTTGCCGGCAAGGAGCTGATCATTCACGGGGCCGATTACGACCTGCGTCTGCTGCGCCGCGTGGGCTTTACCGTCACCGCACCAGTCTTCGATACGATGATCGCCGCGCGCCTTTGCGGCATCGAGGAGTTCAGCCTGGCCGCACTCATCAAGCGCTACTTCGACGTCGCGCTGACCAAGGCCTCGCAAAAGGCCAATTGGGCTCGGCGTCCGCTGTCGCCGCAGATGGCCGACTACGCCGTCAAGGACACCCACTACCTGCTCGAGATCGCCGGCATCCTCGAGGCCGAGCTCACCCGGCTCGACCGCATGGAATGGTTCCGCCAAAGCTGCGATAAGGCCGTCGCCGCATCGGCGATCACCAAGGAACGCGATCCTGAGGAAGTCTGGCGTATCACCGGCAGCAAGGACCTGCGCGGCCGCGCCTCCGCCATCCTGCGCGCGCTGTGGCACTGGCGTGAAGCCGAGGCCCAGGCCGTCGATCGCCCCACCTTCCACATCCTGCACAGCGAACAGCTCATCGAAGCCGCCGCAAAACTCGACCGCGACCAGGAAGTCGATTTCTCCCAGCTTCACGGCCCCCGGCGGCGGCGTTTCTACGAGGCCGTGGAAACAGCCAAGGCCCTGCCCGAGAGCGAATGGCCGAAGATCATCCGCAAACCGCGCCCGCGCCCCACGCGCGACGAGGAAGCCCGCTTCCGGGAACTCAAGACCAAGCGGGACGCCGCGGCCGCCGAGCTCAAGCTCGACCCGTCACTCATCGCCCCAAAGAGCATGCTCGAAAGTCTCGCCGCCAACGGCGCCGAAGCCACCGCGCGCATGCTTCCCTGGCAACGGGCCACGCTGGGGGTGTAAGTGCGCTGCTACTCCCTCTTGCGCTCCTCCGCGAGGCACATGTTCCGAAACTGATTCTGCTGCAGTTCCTCGTGCGCTGAATTCACGAGACGCTGCGCGGTCTGGAGATAGACAATGATCTTCTCCACCTGCGCGCCGCCGAGGAGCGTGTAACTCTTCGCGAGCATTTCCTCATCGTTCATCTGCTTCGCCAGGTCCGTCGAAATGCCGCAGGTGCCCACGATGCTTCCGTTCTCATTCCGCAAGGGCAGCTTGGTCGTGTAGGCATAACGGATCTTCCCATCGGGCATTGTCTCGCGCTCGATCTTTCCGAAAATCGGTTCGCCGGTTTGCATGATCTTCTTCTCGTCCTCGAGCGCGTTCTGCGCGTGCGCCGGCGAAAAGAAATCGAAATCCGTTTTGCCCACGATCTCGTCTTCGTCGTGCAGACCAAAGCGCCGGGCCAGCGAACGGCTGATGCGCATGAAACGGCTGTCCTTGTCCTTGAAAAAGATGCGGTCCGAACTGTGATCGAGGACAAATTGGAGAAGCGCATGTTCTTCGAGGTATTTGGATACCCCATCGAGTTCAGCATGGTTGGTGGCGCACGTAACGGATTCCATAGATGTTATAACTGCTATTTAATCCATATAAACCATTACAATTAGCGATGGAAACATTTTAAATTTAATAGATCGCTAGCAGACGATGCTTTTTCCGCGGGTAGAATCAATGCGTCGCCCTCGATAACTAATGCGTCCCTCGAACGATAATCCGCGACGCCAAATGCTGTTTGTTAGCGAATAATTGCGCTTTCACCCCCCACTCCACCAATCTGCTGGATCAGAACAGATAACATCGCCGCATAACTTAACTGTCTGGATCGCTGAAGGCGCCCTCGGCCCAGCCGGCTACGAGCGGAGGGCAGTTAGCGAATAGTTGCCCTTGCGCGCCCAACACCACCGAATCGCCGCCTGGTCCTCAGCGCCGGCTTGAAACGCGAATGAAGTTCCATTTCTGCTGTCCTCCGGACCGCGATGAACCACCGCGTTTCACGGATTCTGGATCGCTTTGACCAGCGCAGGGATGAACTCCTCCATTACCTTTTCGAGCGTCGCGCCGTCCTGCAAAGCCGCGGTCACGCGAATCTTAATGATATGGTCGCGCACACCGAAGATGTGGATCTCCGAGGCCGCACGCACGCCGACTACCTTCCCCTGGGCAAACGTGAACCGATATCGGGCATAGAGCATCTCCATCCCCTCGTACGTTTCCTTTCCCTCGCTGCGATCCTCGACATCGGAGTACATGCCTTTCGCCGCGGCGATCTGGATATCTTTCCGGGCCATCGTGAAACTGTCCCGGATCGCCTGATCAGCGATGCCATCCGCGATATGCTCGTGTCCTTGATCGTAGGCGTAGACAGTGATGACTACTCCGTCTGAATTGTAGGCGACGGACCATCCGAGCCGCGGGTTGCCGTAATCCCGCGCCTCTCCTCGCCCGCAACCTCCGAGCGTCTGCGGCAGCCGCTTCAAGATCATTTCCGGCAACTCCTTCGCCTCCGCCTGAACGAGCAGGCACAAAGCGACGACGGCAATAGCCACGAGGCCGCGGAGCGATTGCATCACTTGCTCAGGTGGAAGACAGTTCGCCCGTTGCCCACTTCGGAAAAGCTGCTCCACGTGTAATCGAATTTGCAATTCACCACGCGGCCGCCGTCCCATGTAAGACGCAGCGCGGCGGGACCGGTCGCTTCCCAGCGATGCGTGCCGGGAATGCCGGGCGAGGTAAACGTCTGGTCGGCATGGAACTGGATATCCGGTTGCTCGCCGAACCAGCGCGTCTCGGGCAGCCACGTGCGGAATTCGCCGGCATCCTGCGGGCAGTAAAAGCTCTCCGGCAGGATATCTTCGTTTTCATTGCGCCACTGCTCCCGACGCACGCCGTCTTTCATGTAGATGACGTGCAGGCGCTTGTTCCAATAGGGGTTCGGGTCCGCACCGAGATCTGTCGGGTTCACGGAGAATTTGTGGCGCAGTTTCTCCACGTGCTCCCGCACTTTCCCGGTGACATCGGCGTCCTTGCCGGAGATCCCGTAGATGGCGGAGAGCACTTGCACCGACCAGCGTTTGGGCTGCACTGATTTCGGCAGCACCGCGGATTCGCTCGCTTCATCCGGGCTGGCATTCGCTTCCATCGTCGTCGGCCCGACAGCGATAAACTTGATCCACGTGGAAGGCGCGCCCCCCCACAGCCCTTTGCCAGGAAAATCCTTCCCGGCATACCGCTTGATGTTCTCGTCGCCCCCACCCCATGGGACATCGATCACCCGCGCGCGATTGTTCCGGCCGGCATCGCGCCTGGAAATGAAGTCGTGCACCTTCGCGGGATCATCGCACGCACTCCATGCACCGGATGCGGGATCGGAAACGAAACCGAAACGATTTTCCGCAAGACATCCCGCGACCGCGAAGTATTTGCTTCCGCCCCAGCGCAGGCGATCCTGCACCACGTGAAAGACGAGCCAGTCGCCTTCGTGCACGGCGACCTGAATCTTCTCCGCCGTGGCCCCAAAGATTTCCGCGAGCAATTGCCGCTGCGCATCCGGCACCCTTTTTCCGTTATGATACACCTCGACGATAAAATCGTCGGCCACGGTAATGAGATAGTCGCAGCCGATCTCCGGCACCTTGGGAATGCTTTCCACGGCGACGTCGGTACTACCCAGCGGCAACCCCACGGCGTTCCGTGCCAGCCACCTGCAGGCGCAACGCCGCGAGGGGAAAGGTAGGAGCCATGGGAAGGAGCCGAAGCGATCTGCCGATGCTCATGGATGTCGAGGGCGCGCCCCGGCGGCCCAAGCGTAATCAAACTCCCCACCCACAAACACAACAGCAGCCGGCACCGGGTCATCTTCATGCCCGCAAGCTAGTCGCCCGTCGCGCCCCGGGCGAATGCAAAATCGAAGCCGCGCGCCTTCGCTGGAGCTCACTTCGCCAGCATGAGTTCGTTCATACGCTCAGCCTCCCATGGACTGACCGTCCACCACCGACACTCCAGCGCTGGCTATTAACTACTGCAGCACCGCATCCGCTCCGGCGGATGGCACGATCGTGGTACTCGGCGTGGCCTTCGGCTGGGTCAGCTTCGGCCGACGCGCCTCCCGACGGGTCTGGTCATACTGCTGATCCACCGTCTTGGGGTTGCCCCAAGTGCCTTCCGCCAATTCACGCGTGTACGGCCCGTGCACCTTCTCGTTCGAATAGAAACTGCGCCGATTCTCGAGCGTATTGCAGGCGGAAAAGGCGAAAGCAACAAACAGGGCGAGGGGGAGGAAAAATTTCACGGGCGCATCGGAGCAGAATCTTTTTGAGGTGTCAACCGGTGCACGTCCGGGTGATAAGAATTTTTCGCGATTGGACTCTTTGGACTATGGACGAAGGGCCTGATCTCCCACAATCCGAGTTCGGAACTCAGTGCTCTTACGGCCCCGGAGGAATCAAGCGCCCGGGACCGGGCATCAAGCACTCCCCATCCACCCTCCAATGTCGCCCCAGAAAACGTTTGCCCTCCCAAGCGGCCCGGCTACTGTCCTCGCCCCTTGCCATGATCATAGTCACCACTCCCGAGGCCACCGAAGCCCAAATCGCCCACATCGTCGAGCGTATCGAGGAGTGGGGCTTTAAGGTCGATATCAGTAAGGGCGCGATGCGCACCGTGATCGGTGTGATCGGCGATGACGCCGCCATCCGCGTGAAGCCCTTGGCGGCCATTCCGGGCGTCGAAAGCGTCACCCCGGTGCTCAAGCCTTACAAGCTCGTCTCGCGCGAATTCCGCGGCGGCAACCATTCACACGTAAAGATCGGCGACGTCACGATCGGCGAGGCGAACATCGTCCTCATGAGCGGCCCCTGCAGCGTGGAGAGCCGCGAGCAGATCATCGGCATCGCCAAAGAGGTGAAGAAGGCCGGCGCCAGCATCCTGCGCGGCGGCGCCTTCAAGCCCCGCACGTCGCCCTACGCTTTCCAAGGCCTCGGCCTCGAGGGCCTCAAACTCCTCGCCGAAGCGCGCAAGGAGACCGGCCTGCCTGTGATCACCGAGATCATGGACACCAAGCAACTCGAGATGGTCGAGGAATACGCGGACTGCCTCCAGGTGGGCGCCCGGAATATGCAGAACTTCAGCCTGCTCAAGGAAGTCGGCCGTTCGCGCTTGCCCGTGATGCTCAAGCGCGGCATGTCCGCCACCATCAAGGACCTGCTCATGTCGGCCGAATACATCCTCGCCGAAGGCAATTTCAAAGTGCTGCTCTGCGAACGCGGCATCCGCACTTTCGAGACCTACACCCGCAACACGCTCGACCTGAACGCTGTCCCCGTCCTCAAGAAGGAGACGCACCTCCCGGTGGTCGTCGATCCCACGCACGGCATTGGCCTGCGCGAACACGTGGCCAGCATGGCCGTGGCCGCCGTCGCCGCCGGCGCGGATGCGATCATGACGGAAATGCACAACGACCCCGAGCATGCGAAGAGCGATGGCGAGCAGGCCCTCCTGCCGCATGAGTTCCAGGATCTCGTCGCCCGCGTGAAGAAGGTCGCCGAGGCCGTCGGCCGCTCGCTGTAAGCGGGCGGGTTTATTTTTTAAAACGCAGAGACGCGGAGACGCAGAGAAGAAAGATTCGGCACGGCGATGTCGAGTTGACGCGCGTCGTTGTAGCAAAAGGCGCGTTTGCGCGCGAGCCGCTCTACCCTTCCGGTGGCAGGTCAAAGAGCTCCATCCCGCCGTTCAGTTCGCCAAAGTATTTCCGCGTCCACGCGCTGGGAAAGAGCACGCCGGGCAGGCCGGCGGCATCGTAAGCGAGGCGGCAGCCGGTGGGCAGCTTCACGGCTTTCACATCCACGCCGGCGGGCAACCAGCGGAAGGCGTCCCACGAGGCATTTTCCAAGGTGGACGGCGCGCCGTATTCGCTCTCGAGGCGGTATTGCACCACTTCGAATTGCAGCGGACCGACAGCAGCGAGGAGCGGGATCTTTTGGATCGAATCGCGCAAGTCGAAGACCTGCACCACACCTTCCTGCAAGAGTTGCTCCACGCCCTGGCGGAACTGCTTGAACTTGCCGGGATTCGGATTGTGCAGGAACGCGAAACACTCTGGCGGGAAGCGCGGGATCTCCTGGTAGCTGATAGACGGGTCGGTAGTCAGCGTGTCGCCGATGCCGAATTCCGTATGGCCCACCAGGCCGATCACATCGCCCGCATAAGCTTCGTCGACCGTCTCGCGTTCCTGGCCAAAGAGCCGGTGAGCACTGGCCAACCGCACCCGTTTGCCGGTGCGCGTGTGCGTGACTGTCATATCTCGGTTAAATTTTCCGGAGCAGATGCGCACGAAGGCGATGCGGTCGCGGTGCCGCGGATCCATATTCGCCTGAATCTTGAAAACGAACCCGGAGAAAGCCGGCGTCTCGGGTGCGATGACTTTCTCCCCCACGTGGCGGGGCTGCGGCGGCAGGGAACGCTCCAGAAAAGCGTCGAGAAGCAACTGCACGCCAAAGTTGTTCATCGCCGAGCCGAAAAAGACCGGGGTCTGCTCACCGTGATGCACCTTCTGCGCGTCGTATTCCACGCCGGCGATGTCGAGCATCTCGAGTTCCTCGACCGCGCGGTGATAATCCGAATCGTCCAGCCGTTCGCGGACAAACGGCTCAGCCAGCGAACCGACCTGCACCGGGGCGCGATAGGCGCCCTGCGGGGTGCGTTCGAAGAGGTGCACGGACTTCTGCTGGCGGTCGTAAACCCCTCGGAAGCTGGTCCCTGTGCCGAGCGGCCAGTTCACCGGAAAGGCGCCAATCCCCAGCACGCTCTCCAGTTCATCCAGCAGATTCAGCGGATCTCGGGTCGGCCGATCGCACTTGTTCATGAAAGTGAAAATCGGCACCCCGCGGCGGCGGCACACCTCGAAGAGCTTGCGGGTCTGCGCTTCGATACCTTTGGCGGCATCAATGACCATGACCACGGCGTCGACCGCAGTCAGCACCCGATAAGTATCTTCCGAAAAGTCTTTATGACCAGGGGTATCGAGGAGATTAACCCTGTAGCCATGATAATCAAATTGGAGAACGGTACTCGAAACCGAGATTCCGCGCTGCTTTTCCAGCTCCATCCAGTCACTGGTCGTGGCTCTCGCATTTTTACGTGCGGTTACGGAACCCGCCAACTGGACGGCACCGCCATAGAGGAGCAGCTTCTCTGTAAGCGTGGTCTTTCCGGCGTCCGGATGCGAGATAATGGCAAAAGTGCGACGACGTTGAATTTCCGCAATCATGAGAAAAGGGGTCGGACCATTGAGCAAATCTCGTCTAAACGCAAGTAGTTGCACGCATGCGGCATTACTTTTGCTCTCTCAATAAACTGTTCCCGTGAATACCCAGCTTCCAGCCCATGCCAACTCTTCGAATAAAGCTCCCTGACCAGAGCGAAATCACACACGAATTGACGGCTGACAAGGTCACGGTCGGACGTCGCCCGGACAATACGATCCAGGTTATCGATCGCAGCGTCTCGGCGCACCATGCGGAATTGCTCATGTCGGACGACGGGCATTACCGCTTGCACGATCTCGGCTCGACCAACCTCAGTTTCGTGGATGGCTCGCCCATTACGGATTACCATCTGCGCCAGCCCTGTCGGGTCACTTTTGGAACGGTGGAATGCGAATTCGACCCCGCCCGTGGTTCGGGATTGCCGCGGATGTCGAACGCCCAATTGGAAAAAGACATGGCCTTCCTTCGCGGAGAGAACGCGGATCTGCAAGGCCAGATCGTGGCCCTGCAACGGCAGATCGACATTCTGAGCAGCGCCCGCCTCGTCACCAAGAAGGCGGACAACACTCCTTTTGCCGCTGCCAACGACACGATGAAAACGATCGTGGCCGAACGCGACGACCTGCGCCATCTCTCCGCCGGCCTCAAGCTCGAGCTGGAAAAGCTGCGCGAAGAACTGTCCGCCACGACGCGCGAGCGCGACGCCGCCCGCCAGGCATGCGAGCTCCTGCAAGCCGAGAAAGTGACGCACAGCCGCGAGCTCCAAATGCTGCGACAGCAGGCCGGGGTCGATGTCGAAGGAGTGAACGGCAGCGCCGTGCATTTCGATTCCAGCGAACCACTGGAGTCCTCGGCCGGAGATACCGCGCCGGTCGGCTCCATGCCAGCTCCGCCCATGACGCTTCCTGCAGCGCCTGTCGCGGCTCCCGCACCGGCAGCCGCTCCCAGCACTCCCGCAAAAATAGCGGTAGCCGTGCCCGGAGAGTCTCCGACCGAAGCGACCCAGAAGATCAATCTTCCCCTCCCCCCTCACCTGCAGGCCATCGCCACTCCTTTGAAATGTCTGGCTATGGCGCTGAACCGGCTGCAGGCAAACGGTAATGATCGCGGGGCCCGGGCTCAGCTCGCGACACAAGGCGCCAAGCTCGCGCAAGCCGCTTCCACTCTCGGCAACCACCCGATCGTGCGGATCAGCCTCGCCATGGAAGCCTTGCTTCAGGAATGCATCGGCAAAGCCGACGGCCCCACAGCCGCGCAGATCCAGACTCTCACCCAAGCCACGGAGCTGATCTCCAGCCTGCTGGACCCGCGGCATCATGACCGCGCCAAAGGCCTGCCGCACCCGAAAGTCCTCGCCGTGGACGACGATAACGACCTTCTCCATACCCTGGCGGCTACTCTCGAACTCGCTCAACTGCCGACCACGACCTGCTCCGACAGTGGCACGGCCGAGCAATTGATCGACAAAGAAGACTACGACCTGCTCCTTCTCGACGTCGGTCTACCGAACGTAAACGGCCCCACCCTTTGCGACCGTCTTCGCCAAAAGGACGCCTACCGCAAGACGCCCGTCATTTTCCTGACCGTGACCAATACGCTCGACGGGAGGGCGCAGGCCAGCCTCAGCGGCGGCAATGACTTCCTTCCCAAGCCGTTTAACACTGCCGAACTGACGGTTAAAGCCGAGACCTGGATCTGGAAAAACCGGCTGGGACTTCTCTAAGCGCCCCTCCCGGTCGCTCCGCGAAAACGCGCAGTTTTTGATTGAGGCGGGAGCCAGAATCTTGTACGCCCGCGCAGAACCGTCTGGTTCTTAAGTTCTTGCCGCCCATGCAAAACCCGCTCGCTCTTTCCATTGCCGTTTGCCTCGGCCTCACCAGCTGTCAGGTATCCGAGAAATCGAAGACGTGGGACACCGTGGTGGGCGTGCGCCCCGGAGACGCATATCTCCAGGCCGACCCCTCGGCTTTTTACGCCGAAAAACTGCACGCTGTGTTGCTCGATCAGGGCGTGGAGCATTGCGTCGTCACCTACCAGTACCACTACTACACGAACCACTACGAGGAAGCCGTCGGCACGCGCACCGCGGTGGTCTATCGTGACAATGACAGTCCCCGGCTATCCGTGGTGGCTGAAGGATGACCGGACTGCGCTGCCGGTCTGGCTGCCGGCCGGCGATCTGGAGAAACAGATTTCCTTTTACTGCCGGCGCAAGGCCGAGGTCATCGAGGCGAAGCATTACCCGGCGCGTTGCGGAAGTGGCAAAGCGGTAGTGCCGCCGAAGCGTAGCGCGATGCAGGTGCAGTTCCGAAGCGAGGTCGCGCAACGCGTGCCCCAACCACAGGCGCGGGTGCATGTCGCCGAGAGGACACAACCCGCGGTGCACGTCGACGTGGCGAAACCGGTGGAAAAACAATCTGTCCTCGCCCGACTCGAGGCGCGCCTGGAAAAGCTCTTCCGTTTCCGCAATGGAACGGCTTATGACCCCGCGAGTTCGGTCGATCGCCGTAAGATGGAGCAACTCAAGCACGGGCTGACCGGGATGGAGACGACCGGAAAACGTGGTCTCGAAGACGGAGTCGACGACCCTCCGGCGTTCTAGTCGCTCCCGGAATCACGCAGTTTTCACCGGGACGCCAAGTCTGGGGGCTTGCGTTTCCCTGCTGCATCTTCATCTTCCGCGGCCATGCAGACGATCGTTATTGGCCACAAGAATCCCGACATGGATTCCATCTGTGCGGCCATTGGTTACGCCGAGCTCAAGCGACTGAACGGACAATCCGGTGTCGTCGCCGCACGCTGCGGCAACACCAACGAGCGCATCGATTTCGTCCTCAACAAATTCGGCGTCGAGGCGCCGGTGCTCATCAACGATCTCTCGCCGCGGGTGAGCGACGTGATGGAGTCGCGCGTCATTTCGGTCCGCGCCGATTCGCCGGTCTACGACGCGCTGCAGCTCATCGACAAAAAGCGCCTGCGCGGCCTGCCGGTGGTGGATGAAAAGAACCGCTGCCTCGGCCTGCTCAGCGCCTTCATGGTGAGCCATCACCTTTTCCCGCCGCGCGAGGAAGCCGGCAGCACGCGCATCGTCACCGCGTCGCTCGCGGATATCGTCACCACGTTTGGCGGCGCGCTGGTTTCCGGCTCGCTCTCGGCCAAGACCGAGGAGCAATTCCTCATGGTCGGCGCCATGGCGCAGGATTCCTTTCACCCGCGCCTCCAGCGTTACGCCAATCGCAACGTCGTGCTCTTCGTCGGCGACCGCCCGCACATCCAGGAGATGGCCATCGAGGCGCGCGTCCACGCCATCGTGGTCACCGGCGGCTTGCCGATCGACGAGGAGATTCGCGCAAAGGCGCGCGCCGCCGGCGTGACGGTGATCAGTTCGCCGCACGATACCGCCACCAGCGTGCTTCTCGCCCGTGGTGCCGTACGGATCGAGCGCATGATCGAGTCCGACTATCGCAGCTTCCAACCGGACACACTGCTCGAAGATGCGCGCCAGCTCGCCGCGCAAAGCGCCGCGTTCATTTTCCCGGTCATCGACGAGCAGGGCACACTCGTCGGCATCCTTTCGAAATCCGACTTCCTCAAGGACATCCAGCGCCAACTCATCCTCGTCGATCACAACGAACTGACCCAAGCCGTGCGCGGTGCGGACAAGGTCCCGATCATCGAGATCCTCGACCACCACAAGCTGGGCGGTTTCTCGAGCGATACGCCGATCCTCTTTTGGAACAACCCGGTCGGTTCCACGAGCAGCATCGTCACGATGTGCTATCGGCAGCTCGGGATCGGCGTTCCGCCGAACATCGCCGGGTTGCTCATGGCCGGCATCGTTTCCGATACGCTGAACCTCACGTCGCCGACCACGACGCCCGCCGACTGCGACCTCCTCAACTATCTTTCCAAGACCGCCGGGGTCGACCCGGACGATCTGGCCGAGCAAATCTTCAGCGTTGGCTCGCCGCTGCTCACGATGACGCCCGAGCAGGCGATCAACGCCGACTGCAAGCCATACGAGGAAAACGATCACCGCTTCAGCGTTGCGCAGATCGAGGAACTCTCGTTCGCCCACTTCCACGAGAAGAGCGAAGCGCTGCTCACCGCGCTCGATGCCTTCCGCAAGAAGGAGGGCCTGCTCTTCTCTGCGCTCCTCGTCACGGACATCAACGACCAATCGTCGCTGCTCCTCGTGCAAGGCGCGGACGCGTATTTGCAAAAGATCGATTACCCGCAGCGCAACCCACACGTCTGGGAACTGGCCGGCGTCGTCTCGCGCAAGAAGCAGCTCCTGCCCTACCTGCTGCACTGCCTCGCCCTCATGGACGCGAGCAAGAGCTGACGTCTTTGGAGGGCACCGCCGAGGCGGCGGCGTACGGGACAAGTGGTGGCAGGTCCTTGGGCGAGCCCCCGTCGGTGCAGCGAACAGACGTAGCCGAGGAAGCGACGGAGCGCTTCCCTCCAGCTCCAGTTCGACAGCGTCACTTCCATACCGGCGCATCCTCCGGCCCCGGTCGCCCGTGCAATAACTCATGCGGCCCATATTGCGACTTGTACGCCGTGGACGGACAACTGCTGATCCGATAGCCGAGATACAGATACGGTCGCCCCATCCGCCGCGCCCACTGGATTTCAAAGAGTATGCTGGCCACCCCTAGCGAATACGCGCTCACATCCGGATGATAGAAAAAGTAGATCGAGCTCACCGCCTTCGGCGTCACGTCGATATGCCCGATGGCTACAAGCCGCTCGCCATCGTAATAGGCCATCTCCCGGGCGCACGGATTCGGCGTGCAAAAGGTCAGCGCATATTCCCGTAGCGTCATGCTCGTCGGCTTCCAGCCGCGGCTCTCCTCACGCATCGCATGCCACGCGTGAAACAACTCCACCCGCTCGTCATTTGCCTGCGGCGGGCCCATCCGCACATGCAGGTGACCGCACTTCCGCCACGCGCGCCGCTGGCTCTTCGTCGGCCGGAACGAGGCCACCGGCACGCGCAGGGACACACATTCCAAACAGGCCGCACAGCGCGGCCGGAAATACTGCATCCCAAAACGGCGCCATCCGCGAAGGATCATCTCCTCATGCTCTTCGGTCGTGACTTCGGTGAGGATCCGGTAGTCGGTCGTCGCTCCCAAGTCCGCCAAATAGGGACAGGGCTCATCGAGCGCGGCGTGCCAGAGTTCGCGAGCCATAAGTCAATCAGCGGCTGGGCAACTCCGCCTTTTCGCCATAGACTTCACGCTTGAGCAAATCGGCTACGCCGCCCTGATTGTGCATCAGCGCCTTCATGCTCCACTGGATATTTCCGGGCTCTCCATTCGCCGGCAGGCTCTGGCGCGTGAGCTCGATCTGCCGCGCAATCTCGCCAACGTCGTAAGGTTTGCCGATGCGTTCCGTGGCGATGCCTGGCCATACAGGGCGACCCGCGGTGCTCTGCTGGCGCCACCAATTGAGCAACACGGGGAAACTCTGCTTATCCGGATGAATGCCCCAATACAATTGCGGCGCCAGGTAGTCACACCAACCTTCGGACAACCAGTAGCGCGCATCCGCGTAAAGCTGCGCGTAGGCATCGAGTTGCGCCTCGATGGTGGCGGGCACTTTCGGGCGCCAGATGCCGAACGGACTGATGCCCACCCGCACCGATGGCTTCGCGGCTTTCACTTCGTGATACATGGCCTCGACGAAGCGGTTGATATTGTCACGGCGCCAATCGGCCCGGGACTTACCGCCAGCCATGCCGTACTTTTGCCACGTGACGTCGTCGGGAAATTCGGCGCCCTTTACCGGGTAAGGATAGAAGTAGTCGTCGATGTGCACGCCATCGATGTCGTAGCGCTTCACCACATCGAGGATGACATCGAGCACATAGCGGCGCGCGTTCGGATCGCCCGGGTCGAGCCAAAGCTGGCTGCCGTAGGGTCGAATCCATTCGGGATGCGCGCGGGTCACATGATTCGCGGCGCAGGACGATCCGCCTTTGGTCCCGGCACGGAATGGATTAAACCAGGCGTGCAACTCGATGCCGCGGGCGTGCGCTTCGGTAATGGCGTAGGCGAGCGGATCGTAGCCCGGATCGACGCCCTGCTTGCCGGTAAGGAAGGTGGACCATGGCTCGCGCCTCGAGGCGTAGCAGGCATCCGACATGGAGCGCACCTGAAGCAGAATGGCATTGAGCTTGAGTTGCTGGGCACGATCGAAAATGTCTCGCAGTTGGGCTTTCTGTTCCGCTTCGGAAAGGCCAGCTTTGGAGGGCCAGTCGAGATTGAAGACCGTGGCCACCCAGGCGCCCCGGAACTCCGGCTGCGCGGCCAGGGGGGAGACCAAAAGCGACAGGACCAGCAGGCAGAGCAGCGGAATCTTCATGCGTAAGCGATGGAGTTGACTGTATGCAAAGTGCGTCGATTTTCCACCCTTCATGCCTGTCGAATCTTCCGCCAGCCCCTCCGCCTTCGCCTGGTTTGCGGACCGATATGGCACGCCGACCCCGGCGCAGGAGGCCGCCTGGCCGCGGATCGCTCGGGGCGAGAACATCCTGCTCGCCTCCCCGACCGGCACGGGCAAGACCTTTGCGGCCTTCCTCGGGGTGCTCGACGAGCTCGTGCAACTCCACGCCCGCGGTGAACTGCGCGACGCCATCCATTGCGTCTACGTCTCGCCGCTTCGCGCGCTGAGCTACGACTTGGAGAAAAACCTACTTGAGCCTTTGCGGGAGCTTTATGGCGACCAGCCTCCCATTCGCGTTCAGCTGCGCACCGGCGACACGACCTCCAGCGAGCGAGCCCGGCAATACACGAAGCCGCCGCACTTCCTCCTCACCACTCCGGAAAGCCTTTGCGTGCTACTCAGCCAGGAAAGATGGCTCGTCCACCTCTCGCGGGTGCGCTGGTTGATCGTCGATGAAATCCACGCCCTCGCGGAGAACAAGCGCGGCGCGCATCTCGCCCTCAGCATCGAACGGCTGGCGCACCATTGCGGCCAGCTTCAGCGCATCGGCCTTTCGGCTACGATCGCGCCACTGGATGAAGTCGCGCGTTTTCTCGTCGGTACGCACGGCACTTGCGCGACGCTCGATGTCTCCAGCTCGAAGAAGGTGAAGCTGAGCGTGCACACCCCGCTGCGAAAGAACCCCTATCCCGAGGCGGGCTACACCGGGCAGCGGATGATCCGCGAGCTCGGCGACCTCATCCGCAAGCACCAGACGACGCTCGTCTTCTGCAATGTCCGCTCCGGAGCGGAAGCGACGACCTATTGGCTGCGCGAGAATTTTCCCGATCTCGCGGACGTTATCGAATGTCATCACGCCTCGCTGGAACGCGATGTCCGCCGCGATGTCGAGGACCGCCTCAAACGGGGCGAGTTGCGAGCAGTGGTTTGCTCGACCAGCCTCGAACTCGGCATCGATATCGGCTCCGTAGATCTCGTGGTGATGATGTCCACGCCCAAGGGCGTGAGCAAAGCGTTGCAACGCGCGGGCCGCGCCGGACACAACATCCGTTCGATCAGCCGCGGCATCCTGATGGCCACGAACATCAGCGATCTCGTCGAGTCCTGCGCCACCGTGCTCCTTTCGCGGGCCCGCCAGCTCGACAACGTGCGCATGCCGGAATCACCACTCGATGTTCTCGCCCAGCATGTCGTGAGCATGGGTTGCACCGAGCACTGGACGCGCACCGACGCGCTGGCGCTCATCCGGAAGGCGTATCCTTTCCGCGACCTCGATGCCGGGATGTTCGACGACGTGCTCGACTACCTCGCCGGTGGCGGCGCCTCGTTGCGCCAGCGCTACAGCGAGGTCTTTGGCAAGATCGTGCTCGATGCCGATGGATTCCGCACTCGCGAGGGCCGCGTGCGCCGCGAGTTCCTGCAAAACATCGGCGTCATCCCCAATGTCGGCCAGGTGCAGGTCCGCACCAAGACGCGGCTGCTCGGCAGCGTGGAGGAATCGTTCATCCGCCAAATAAAAATTGGCGACGTCTTCATGATCGCCGGCCGGCCGGTGCGTCTGGAAAAGATCACGCAAATGGAAGCGTGGGTCACCAAGGCCGATGGCGCGCTGCCTACGGTCCCGCGTTGGAATGCCAACAAGATGCCGCTCTCCAATCGCGTGGCGCAGGAGATCAATGCCTTCCGCAAAGAGCTGCGCGCCGCCTTTGAGGAAGGGCGTAAGGACGTGGACAAGTGGATCGCGAAACGCCTCGATTGCGGCAAGGCGAACGCGGAGATCCTTCTCAAGACGCATCTCGCCCAGCATGAACTCTCGGAGATTCCGACCGCGGATTTCCTGCTCGTCGAAGAACTCGAGGACGAGGAACAGGGCGCGCTGCACTACTTCTTCCATTCGCTCATCGGCCGAACCTCGAACGATGCCCTCGCCCGAGTCATCACCCGCCGGCTCAGCGAAGCTCGCGGCGGCAACGCCATCGCCACGCCGCACGATTACGGCTTCGTGCTCACTGTGGCGAAGCGGCAACGTTTCGTGGAAGCGGACTTTCCGCGACTCCTCAGCCCCGAAGGTTTCGACGAGGCCCTGGACGAAGCGCTGCGGCAGTCGGACATGTTGAAGTATCATTTCCGCAATGCCGCCCAGACCGGCCTCATGGTTTATCGCAACTACTTCGACCGCCAAAAATCCGTCCGCAAACTGCAGTGGTCGGCCGAGGTCATTTTCAATGTGCTGCAGCAGCACGAACCCGAGCACGTGCTCATGCGAGAGGCGCGCCGCGATGCTTTGCAGACCTTCATCGATGCGGAAGGTGCCCGGGAGTTTCTCATCGCCCAAACCAGGAAGCCGGTGCGGTTGCGTCGGGTACCGATGGTGCCGCCGCTGTCCTTTGCGATGTATGCTACGAAGATCAAGGAGGCGTTGCTCGTCGAAGATCCTTACGAAACGATGGAACGACTTTATCACCAGTGGTGGGAAAAAATAGAAAATGGACCGCACCCGTCTTGAACTCGAACCGGGCGTGTGGCTCGACGCCGAGCGCGCCGTATGGCTGGAGGAATGGCGCACGCTTGCCGTGGCCGACCTGCACCTCGGCTATGCCTGGGCTCATCGCGCCGAGGGACAGCTTCTGCCGGTCGATACCGGCGAAGATTCCACCGAGCGCTTGCTGCGGCTGCTCGCGAAATATCCTGCGGAAGAAGTGATCCTGCTCGGCGATATCGTGCATCGCGCCGTCGACGTGCCCGCCTTGCACACCGAACTGCGCTGGCTGGCGCTCAATGTCGGTGAGCGGGCGCGGCTGCGGTTGATTGGGGGCAACCACGATCGGGAACTGGCCGAGACGTTAGCCACGGCAAATATCGTCCTCGAGGTCGACACTCACGCCGTCGTTGGCCCGCACCTGCTCCTGCACGGCGACGGCACAGACGAGACCACGGCGGAAGCTCGCTTGAGCGAGACCGCGGCACGGCGAGGCCGGGTCATCCTCGGTCATGAACATCCGGCCATTGGGCTTTCTGATGGTGTGGCGTCTCATGTGAAGTGCCCGTGTTTCGTGGCAGGTGAAGGTTTTCTCGTGCTTCCGGCTTTCTCACGCTGGGCGGCAGGCGGGGACATTCGCAGCTATCGGTTCATGTCGCCTTATGCCCGGCTGCGCCCGGCGGAGCGTGCGGTGGCGATCGTCGCAGGGAAGCTGTTGCCGATTCCGTTGACGAAACGCTAGCCGCTTGCGTTTTGGGGTGCGCCTGTCCTCTGGCGCTTTTCGAGAGGCGGCTCCCAAAGCGGTAGAGGACTACCACACTCCAAAACGCTGTCGCGGCTGGCGGATGCTTGCGCTGATTCGAAAATTCAGGCGTGCTAAGCGGCCTCCATGCCGCCGCTCATTCGTTTCTATCTGCCGGGGGAGATCCCGCCCGACATGCCGCAGTCGCCGGACGTATATTGGACCGGTTTTCGCGGTTACATGCGCGGCGGGGTGTATGCATGGACCGTGCAGACGTTTCAGCGGTTGCGCGATGCGGGGATGAACGTCGAATTGTCGAATCAGTTGCCGAAGGAAGGTATCCTCGTGGCGCATCGCAAGTCGGTGCCGCGGGAGTTCGTTCCGCCGCGAGGGGTGCTGTTTGTTTGTCTGCGGGCGGATGCCACCTGGCATCCGTTTGCGCACTTTCACGTCATCATCAATCGGCTCGCGGCGAATCCCTGGTATCCGTCGATCTATATGCCGCACTGGCCGCAGGCCGGGTTAATTCCTCGCGATCCGACGCGTGGCGATCGCTGGGAGAATGCGGCTTTCTTCGGCGATGACGCCTGCATTGCCGGTGAGATGCGCGGCGGCGAATGGGAGTCGATCTTGCGGGACTTGAAGCTGAACTGGAGCCATGTGCCGCCGGACAAATGGCATGACTTCAGCGAGGTCGATGTGGTGGTGGCGATTCGGGATTTCATCGGGAAGCATCGCTATGCGAACAAGCCGCCGACGAAGCTGTTCAACTCCTGGCATGCCGGTGTGCCGGCGATTTTGGGACGTGAGTCGGCCTACGAAGCGGAGCGTAAGGGTCCGCTGGATTATCTCGAGGCGCGGACGGTGCCGGATCTCATTGCGGCGTTGCGGCGGATGCGGGATGAACCGGAGTTACGACGGACGATGGTGGCCAATGGGCGAAATCGAGCAAAGGAGAGTGATCCGGCGACGATCACCGAACGCTGGAAATTGGTTTTCGATATCGGCATCTACAAGCGGTACGAAAGTTGGCGAAATGCCAGTGATTGGCAGCGGCAGTTACACCACTGGAACGGGCTGCTCAAGGCGAAGGCGCAGCACCTGCAAGAGCGGTTCTGGCATTAGAGGAACGCCCTCTTCTCGCGGTCATCCTGAGCGGAGCGCTCGTGGGCCAGTGGGGAGCGCGCAGTCGAAGGATCCGGCCGAACAACCAGCGAGGATCTCTGGTAAAGCGGCCGGGTTCTTCGACTGCGTGCCCGCCGTTTTACCTCCGGGCACTCCGCTCAGAATGACCGCGGGGAGGGAGCGCTTCCCAAGGATCCCTAAATCAGATCGCGAAGTCCTGGTACTCGGGCCTCACCGGTTCGGTAGGCGGGAGGAGCATGCCCGCGCCGACGGTCTGGTTGCTGCCTTGCTCGATGAGGATGAAGGAGCCGGTGAGACGATTCGTGGCGTAGCCGTCGTAGATGAGCGGCTTGGCGGTGCGCACCCGGATTTCGCCAATGCTGTTCATGGCGAGTTCCGCTGGTTCCGGTTCCGGCTCGAACGTTTGAATGTTCATCCGGTTATCGAGGTTCGTCACCACGGCCTGAACGGTCTGCGTGGCGTGCTTGAGGAAATACTTTTTCCCTTTCTGCAGCGGACGCGAGTTCATCCAGCAAATGTGGGCGCGCAGATCGGAGCTCATGCCGGGCAGATTCTCCAGACCCACGATCATGTCGCCGCGACTGACGTCGAGGTCATCCTGCAAGCGAATCGTCACCGACTGCGGAGCGAATGCTTCCTGGACCACACCATCGTAAGTCCAAATCTCCTTTACGGTGGTCTTGATCCCGGCGGGCAGGACCATCACCGGGTCACCGGTCTTCACCAAGCCGCGCGCGACCTGGCCGCTGAGTCCGCGGAAGTCGTGCAGCGAATGATCCTTCGGATTGTTCGGACGATTGACCCATTGCACCGGCATGCGGAAAGCGGTGAGGTCCCAGTCGCTGGCGATGTGCACCGTCTCGAGGTGGCCGAGCAAGGTCGGCCCCTGATACCACGGCGTGTGCGGCGAAGGCTCGACGACGTTGTCGCCATTGAGCGCGCTGATCGGAATGAACTTCACATCCTTGAGCACGCCGAGCTTCGGCAGAAAGGCTTCGATGTCGTCGCGGATCTCGCGGAAGCGCTCTTCGCGCCAATCGACGAGATCCATTTTGTTGACCGCGAAGACAACGTGCGGGATGCCGAGCAACGCGGCGATATAGCTGTGCCGGCGGGTCTGCTCGATCACGCCCAGGCGTGCATCGACGAGCACCACGGACATATTCGCCGTCGAGGCGCCCGTGACCATGTTGCGCGTGTACTGCACGTGGCCCGGCGTATCGGCGACGATGAACTTGCGGCGCGGCGTGGCGAAATAGCGATAGGCCACGTCGATCGTGATCCCCTGCTCGCGCTCGGCGCGGAGACCGTCAGTTAGATTGGCGAGATTGATCTGGCCACCACCGGTGATGTCGGCGGAACGTTCCAGCGCCTCGATCTGATCCTCCATGAGGTTCTTCGAGTCGTAGAGCAAACGCCCGATCAGGGTCGACTTGCCGTCATCGACGGAACCGCAGGTATTGAAACGAAGAATTTCGACGGGATGGACGGACATTAGAAATACCCCTGCTTTTTGCGATCTTCCATGGCGGCTTCACTGGCCTTGTCATCCGCACGCGAACCACGCTCGGTTACGCGCGCGGCCGCGATCTCGGCGATGATATCGTCGACCGTGGTAGCCGGGCTTTCGACGAGACCGGTGCTGATGATGTCGCCGATGGTGCGGACGCGGACCACCATCTCGCGCACTTCCTCTTTTTCCTTCGGCGGAACGATATCCGTCACCGGCAGCCACTGACCACCGCGGCGCACCGCCTGGGCGCTTGTGCGAAAAGTAAATCGCGGGCACTTCCAGCTTCTCCCGCTTGATATATTCCCAAATGTCCATCTCGGTCCAATTAGAGAGCGGGAACACGCGCATGTTTTCGCCAGGGTTCACACGGGCGTTGTAGACGTTCCAAATCTCCGGGCGCTGGTTTCGGGGGTCCCATTGACCGAACGAATCGCGGAAGCTGAAGAAGCGTTCCTTGGCGCGCGCCTTCTCCTCATCACGACGCGCACCGCCGATGGCGCAATCGAATTGAAACTCGTCGATTGCGGCGAGCAGCGTCGGGATTTGCAGACGATTGCGGCTGATCTCGCCGGGCGTCGGCACGGCGATGCCGGAGGCGATGGCGTCCTCGACCTTGCGGACGATGAGCTTGCCACCGAGCTCCGCGGCGCGGCGGTCGCGAAATTCATTCAGCTCCGGGAAGTGATGCCCGGTATCCACGTTGAGGAAGGGCATCGGGATGTCCGACGGACGAAATGCTTTTTCCGCGAGGCGCAGGAGGCAGATGGAATCCTTGCCACCGGAAAACAGGATGGTCGGCCGCTCAAATTCGGCCGCCACCTCACGCATGATGTGGATCGACTCGGTTTCGAGATATTGAAGGTGATCGAGCTGGTAGGAACTCATCTTATCAAGCACTGGCCACGGCCTTTCCACCCCACGCGGCGTGCAAGCCGCATTCGCGCTTTTCATCAGCCTTGGCGGGATCGAAGTAATCCCACTCATTCGGCAGATGGTGTTCCGTGAGGTAATTGTGCATGTCCTTGTCGTTCCAATAGAAGACCGGGCTCACCTTGAGGCTGCCGAAATTCGCATCGTGACTGACGATATCGAGGCCGGCGCGATTCGGGTTCTGGACCTTGCGCAGAGCAGTGATCCAGACGGTCGGCGCGAGTTCGCGCATGCCGCGTTGGAAGGGCTCGAGCTTCATCACCGTGCTGAAGGTTTTAATGCGCTCTTCATTCTCCGGCGTGGGCTCGGGCGCGCCACCGTGGACGGCATCGTAATGCGCGGCGGTCATCTTCGGGACGAAGCCGCGGATATCGAGGTTGAGCAGCTTCTTGAGCTCCTCGGCGTGCGTGTAGGTCGCCGGCTTGTTGTAACCATGATCGACCCAGAGCACGGGGATATTGGGCTGCACTTGCGTCACGAGATGCAGGATGACCGCTTCGTAGGGACGGAAATTCGTCGAGACGATGGCGCGGCCCCCCGCTTGCGCAATGGCCCAGCGCACGATGTCGAGCGGGGCCTTTTCGCGGAGTTCCGCGTTGGCTTGAGCGATTTGGTCGGGAGTCATGATTTAAAAGAGCAGTGGAAAAAGGGCGTGTAGCCTTCACCGGGATTCGAGGTTTTTCCACCCCAAATCCATAGGAATTGTGTCACAAGGATCCGAACCCAGCAGCAAGAGTAGCGGCTTGGAAGCCTTGAAACAAGGCGGCATGCCCGGAGATCGGAGCCCGCGAATGACACAGATAACACGAATGGGATTTGACCCATTCGCGTCATTCGAGTGATTCGCGGGCCTCTCCGTAGCGGTCGCTTAGAGGGACTTCACGGCGTCGACCACGGACTGCGCGGTCATGCCGAGCACTTCCATGACCTTGCCGCCGGGGGCGCTGAGGCCGAAACGGTCGATGCCGATGACTTTGCCATCGAGACCGACATACTTGTACCAGAGACCGGTCACGCCGGCTTCGATGGCCACGCGGCGGCGGCAGGACGGCGGGAGCACCTCGTCCTTGTAAGCCTGCGGTTGGGCGTCGAACCGGTGGAAGCTGGGCACGCTGACCACGCGCACGCCTTCGCCGAGTTGCTTGGCGGCGGCGACCGCATGCTGCACTTCGCTGCCCGCGCTGAGGAGGATGGTCTTGAGTGCGCCGGTTTCCTTCACGGCGACGTAGGCGCCCTTGAGCACGCCTTCGCGGCGGGTTTGCACCGGGACTTCATTGAGATTCGGCAGCACCTGGCGGGTGAGCGAGAGAAGCGTCGGGCCATTTGTGCGCTGGAGCGCAGCGGCAAAGGCGCCGGCAGTTTCTTCCGGATCGGCCGGACGAATGACGTCGAGATTCGGGATGACGCGCAAGCCGCTGACCGTTTCCACCGGCTGGTGGGTCGGGCCGTCTTCACCGACACCCACGGAGTCGTGAGTGAAGATGTAAATCACGCCGAGACCGCTGAGGGACGCGAGGCGGATGGACGGACGGCAGTAATCAGCGAAGACGAGGAACGTCGCGCCGCTCGGACGGAAGATGCCGTCATAAGCGAGGCCGTTCAGGATGCCGCACATGCCGTGCTCACGGATGCCAAAGCGGATGTTGCGTCCGCTCGGGTTGCCAGCATTGAAGTCCTTGCCATCATTGATGTAGTTGAGCGTCGAACCGTAGAGATCCGCGCTGCCGCCGATGAGGGACGGCACGGCCTTGGCCACCGCCTGGAGGACGTCGCTGCCCGCCTTGCGGGTGGCGATCTTGGCGTCGGCCGCGAATTGCGGGATGCGGCTGAGCAGGTCGGCCGGCACTTCGTTCTTCACCGAAGCGTCGAGCTCCTTGGCCAGCTCGGGGTTGGCCTTGATCCAGGCCTGATAGGTCTTCGACCACGCTTCGTAATCGGCGGTCAGTTGCTTGCCGTGCTCGACGAAAAACTCGCGCGTGCCCTTGCTGACAAAGAAGTGCTCGTTTTCCGGGAGACCGAGGCCCTTGCGCGCGGCATCGACGAACTTGGCGCCGCCTTCACCGTGAGCCTTGGCCGTGCCGGCGACTTCCGGGATGCCCTGGCCGATGATGGTCTTGGCGATGATGAGGTGCGGCTTGCCGGTGCCGACCTTGGCCCGCTCCAGCGCGTGCAGGAAAGCCTGCATGTCGTTGCCATCGATGGTCTGAACGGACCACTCGATCGCCTCGAAACGCCGGGCGGCGTCTTCGCTCTGGGTCTCCTTGGCCATCGCGTCGAGGGTGACGTCGTTGGAATCGTAAATGAGGATGAGGTTATCGAGCTTGAAGTGGCCGGCGAAAGCAATCGCTTCCATGGCGACGCCTTCCTGCATGCAACCATCACCGGCGAGGGCGATGATGTGGCTGTCGAAAATGGTGTGATCCTTGGTGTTGTACTTCGCCGCGGCCATCTTCTGGGAGACGGCATAGCCGACGGCATTCGCCACGCCCTGGCCGAGCGGGCCGGTGGTGGCTTCGACTCCGAGGGTTTCGTGGAATTCCGGGTGACCCGGGGTGTGCGAGCCGAGCGCGCGGAAATTCTCCACCTGCTTGACGTCGAGTTGCGGATAGCCGGCGAGATGCAGCCAGCTGTAGAGGAACATGGAGCCGTGGCCAGCACTGAGGATGAAACGGTCGCGGTTGAGCCATTTCGGCTCGTTCGGGTTATAGCGAAGGGCATGGCCCCAGAGAACGGCGCCGATTTCCGCGCAACCGAGAGGAAGACCGAGGTGACCGGAAGCGCATTTGTGAACGGCGTCCATGGCGAGGCCCCGGGCCTCGTTGGCCGCTTGCGAGAGTGCAGCAATGTTAAGTGTCATAGATTTTGAGGAGCGGAGATGCTAGGGACTGAGGGAGTTTAGTCAAGGATGGGAAGGCGGGGCATTTGGTAAAATTTCGTGACGAAAGCGACACGGCGGTGGTGGAATTCCGCCTCGGAGGGATGCGCTCCTGCACATCCGTGGTTGCCGAGCGGATTGGGGAACGCGCAGGAGCGCGTCCCTCCGTGCGTCCGCCGCCGATGTTCGCTATCGAATGCGGGGGCGGTCCCGCATTAGGTTGCCCCGGTGGAAACCACGACCGCCATTCTTTTGCGCAAGACCAAGCTCACGGAGACGAGCTTGATCGTGACGTGGTTTACGGAGGCGAATGGGAAGATCCAGACGGTGGCCAAAGGGGCGCGGCAGCCGAAGAGCCGGTTTGCCGGGTTGCTCGATCTGTTTTTCGACTGTGAGATTCAGTTTATGCGCAGCCGGAAGAGCGAACTGCATATCTTGCGCGAGGTGGTATTGCGAAATCCGCACGAAGGGTTGCGGCTGGACTATACCCGCGTGGCGCTGGCGGCGTATTTCGTGGAGCTCATTGAACTGGTGACGGAGCCAGATCATCCGGCGCGAGAGTTGCATGATTTGCTGATGCGGGCATTCGGGCACCTGAATGAGAAGCCGGCTTCGCTGAAGGCGCTGTTGCATTTTGAGTCAGAGCTGGCGCGGTTACTGGGCATCCTCGGACAGGAGAATGTCACGCCGGCGGTGGCAATCGGGCGGGCGTATCATCGGTTGCCCCAGGCACGGCCGGGGTTGCTCAAGATGTTGAAGTAAAGCCAAGAGCCAAGTGTTCCGCTGCCCTACGCAGATTGTGTCGCCACTGGGCTCCTTGGCTCTTCCGCTGAAAGCTTGACGCTGAGCGGCTGGCCCTCGACGGTCGCGCGATGCTTCCGATTTCTGGTGAAACGTTTCCTGCCACTGCCGATGAATTAGCTACCGCCTTGAAACGGGGGTTCGACGCAGGGGGCGTGACGCCTCGGGCGATCGTGGCGGAAGGCGCGTTTCCCCAACTGGCCAAACTGAGCATCGACCTCACCGGGGCGCAATTGACGCGCGATGACCGCCTCCGCTCCTTCAGCGGCGCGGACTCAGGGATCGTGTCGGCGGAGCAGTTCGAGATGTTCGGGGAGCCGCTCTATTTCGAAAAGGCGGCGGTGGAGGCGCGATTGGAGGGCAAAAGCGTGGAGATGCGCCTCACGGGCGATCCGCAGGTAGGCAGTCTCGTGCTGAAGCAGGCGGAGTCAGGCACGGTGTCGGTGAAGGCGGCGATTGAGGCTCTGGAGGGGCTGTTGCAATCGCTCGCCGCGGAGGCGGCATCGAAGCAAGGGATCGAAGTGAAGAAGACCAAGCTCACGCTCACGCAGGAAGGGCCGCGCGCGGTAGCTTTCCGCGCGGAGGTGACGGCGAAGGTGTTCATCATGAGCGCGGCGCTGGCGCTGACCGGGAAGCTGGAGATTGATGATGACTTCAATGCGCGGCTGTCTTCGCTGGGCCTGGATGGCGATGCCATGGTGACCAATCTCGCGGGGGGCTTTTTGAAGCCGCGGCTGCAGCAACTCGAGGGGCGGGTGTTTCCTCTGCTGGCCATTTTGCCGAGCGGGTTGCATTTGCGGGATATCCAGGTGGTGGTGGGTCCGGCGCTGCAGATCCAGGCGCGGTTTGGGGGCGCAGCGTAGACGGTGGGTTTCCTGTAGCTCCTATTTCTTCTATATTCCCTGTCCGCCAAGGCGGATGGCTCGCGTATCACGATAGGAGAAATAGGAAGAATGGGACCTATAGGAGGTTTAGGATGTTCGCGGGGGCGAAAGCGCCCACAAACGAAGAGAGCGAGCACTCGCGTGCTCGCTCTCTTGAAATACTGCTTTGAAAAATCCCGCCGGCCTTACTTCGCCGTGCTCGCGGTGGCCGTCTTCGGGTTGCGCGAGAGGTCGATAAGGTCGTTGAGGATGTTCAGCGTCTCGCTCTTGATCGGGTCAAAACGCTCCGACTTGTTGGTGCCGTCCTCGTCATCGGCAGCGTTGTCGTCCTCGTTGGTGGTAGCCGGGGCGGCGCCGTCAGCGACCTTCTTGTCCTTCGTGTCGTAGGTGACGAGCTGGAGGTCGGGTTTGTTGACGTTGTCGAGGGTGATGACGTAGGTCTTCGCGTCGGGTTGCTTCACCTTCTCGCGAGCGGCGGCGCGCTTGTCGCGCTTGGCCTTGTCCTCATCGATCTCGGTGCGACGCACCTGGATGTTCAGCGAGACCCGGTTTTCCGCGATGTGTTTTTCCACTTCCGCGAGATCTTCATTGATGTAGTGGAACTCGGCATCAGCGGCCACACGCGCAGCGGAACGCTGGCGGAGGTCATTCTTGAAGAGCGGACGCTCCCACTTGTCATATTCGGCCGGCGGGACGGTGTCATACGGCAGCGGGCCCTTGAGGGCGCTCTCGCCGATCTCTGGACGATCGAAGAGCGAAGGCAGGTGCACGTCGGACTCGACACCCTTGTGCTGCGTGGAGCCACCGGCGATGCGGTAGAACTTCTGGATGGTGAGCTTGAGGGCGCCGGCTTCGTTATTACCGCTGCCGAGGAACGGCATGATGCGGCCGATCTCGAGCATGGTCTGCACGGTGCCTTTGCCGAAGGTGCTCTTGTCGCCAACGATGACGGCGCGGTTATAATCCTGCAGCGCGGCGGCGAAGATTTCGCTGGCCGAGGCGCTGAGGCGATTCGTGCAGACGATCATCGGTCCGTCCCAAGCGACCGACGGGTCGCGATCCTTGGAGACGTGGATGTTGCCATTGCTATCCTTGGCCTGCACGACCGGGCCGCGCTTGATGAAGAGGCCGGTGAGGTTCACCGCTTCCTCGAGCGAGCCGCCGCCATTCTTGCGGAGGTCCATGACGAGGCCCTGGATGTGTTCCTGCTTGAGACGATTGATGAGTGCGAGCACGTCCTTGGTGGTGCTCTTCGCACCCGCGGCGCCGCTGTGCTCCATATCCGCATAGAAGGACGGGAGAATGACCCAGCCGAGGCGGATCGGATTCCCATCGGGACCCGGGCGCTCGATGATCTCGGCCTTGGCTTCCTGTTCCTTGAGCTTGATCTCGTCGCGCTTGATCTCGATGACCTTGCGGACCGACGGATCGGTGGCGCTGGCCGGAATGACCTGCAGACGGACGATGGTGTCCTTCTTGCCGCGAATCATCTCGACGACCTTGTCGAGCTTCATGTCCACGCAATCGACGAAATCTTTGTCACCCTGGGCGACGCCGGCGACTTTGTCACCAACCTTGAGGTGACCATCCTTGGAAGCGGGGCCACCAGGCACGAGTTCGGCGATCTTGGCGTAGCCGTCTTCGGAATGGAGCACGGCGCCGATGCCGACGAGCGAGAGGCGCATGTTGATCTGGAAGTTATCCAGCTCGCTCTTGCTCATGTATTCGGAGTGCGGATCGTAGGTCTGAGCGAGCGTGGTCAGGAAGCCCTTGACGATGTCTTCCTTGGTCTGCTCGTGCAGGTTGCGCAGCACCTGGTCGTAACGGCGGGTGAGCACTTTCACCGGCGTATCGGTGGCGTGCTTGTTCAGCGTCTCCTGCAGCAGTTCCCCCTCGATGCGATCGCGCCAGAGCAGATCGGCCTCCGCTTCGTCCTTCGGCCACGGGGCCTTCTGGCGATTCACCTCGACGCTACGGTTGCTGGTGAAGTCGTATTTCTGGTTGAGCAGGTCCTTGATCTTGGCGATGCGGTCTTCGACCTTCTTCTTGAAGATATTGAAAATGGTAAACGCCGGATCGGGGTTGCCGAGCAGGACGTCGTTGTTCAGCGAATTCCCGTATTTCGCAGTGAGGAGATCGACGTCCTTTTGGGTGAAGTAGAGGCGGTTGTAATCGAGACCCTCGAGATAGTATTTGAGAAAGCGCTGCGAGACCTTCTCATCGAGCTTCATCCGGCTGTAGTGGCCCTGCTCGAGCAATCGACCTACGGAGATCTCAATTTGTCCCGGATCCGGAGTGTCGGCCTGAAGGGGGGTGGCAGCGAGCGCAATGGAGAAAGCCAATGGCGCGCAAAAGGCGAAGAGATGTTTCATCGAACGGAGTTTGGTCTTGGGAAACGGCTGAACAAGGTGACAGAATCCAGCGAAAGAGCAAACCAGACTTCATAAACTTGCAGCCTGGAGCTCATTACTGCTTCGTCACGGGGCGAACTTACGGTTGTTGATAACCGTGCTTACCCATGCAACTCGACTCATTCACCGGCGGAATCTTTGACACCAACTGTTTCTTTCTGCTCAATCACGGAATTCTGATCGATGCGCCGCAAAATGCGGCCGATTGGCTGCAGGAAAAGGGCTATCGGGTGTCGACCCTTTTGTTAACACACGGGCATATCGACCATGTGTGGGACGCGGCCCGGATCCAGAAGGAGCATGAATACGTGGTGGCCTATCATGCCGATACCGAGCAGATGGTGACCGAGCGGGACTTCTTCCGGAGCTATGGGTATGCGTGGGATATTGAGCCGCTGGCCACGCCCGGCGAACATCTGGAGGAGAGTGCTTCGATGCAGATCGAAGGACGGGAATTCCAGGTATTGCTGGTGCCGGGGCATTGCCCGGGGAGTTTATGCTTTCTGGATAAGGAGGCTGGGTTGCTTTATGGCGGGGACACGCTCTTCGCCGGCGGGGTTGGGCGTTGGGACCTGCCCGGGGGGGATGGAGAGTTGCTGTTTCGGATGATCCGGGAAAAGCTCTTTAAGCTGGATGATAATGTCACCGTGCTGCCGGGGCACGGGCCAGCGACGAAGATCGGGATCGAGCGGGAGACGAATCCATACGTGGGGGAGCGGAGCGAGTTTGAGGTGTGAGGAGCGGAGCCCGCGAAGCGCTTCCAAAAAAACGGTCATCCTGAGCGAAGAGAGGGAGTTTAACGACCGAACGAAGTCGAAGGATCTCCAATATCCTTCTTCCTCGCCAGTTCCGCCAAAGCAGGACGAAACGAATAGTCGAGACACATCGACACCTATACCGCTGTATGGCTCCGCACGAAAACCCACAGAAGTCAGAGGTCCTTCGACTCCGCCCGTGCTTCCCCGCTACGATCAGGATGACATCGTTTTTTTGGGGCCGCCCTGAGAGGCGGATTTCCGTTTCGAGCGCGAGGCGAAATCAGCCTACATCCGCTCCGGCGCTTCGATGCCGAGGAGGCCGAGGCCTTGCTTGAGGACCCGGGCGGTTGCGTCGCACAGGGCCAGACGGCTGGTGCGGGTGGCGCCTTCGGATTTCAGTACGGGGCAGAACTCGTAGAAGCCGTGATAGATGGTCGCGAGTTCGAAGAGGTAATTGGCCAGCAGGTTGGGACGGTAATCTTCCAACACAAAGGGCAGGACTTCGCCAAATTGCAGCAGCTTCTTCGCGAGCGAGAGCTCAGCGGGCTCGACCAACTCGACAGCAGTGTTCCCGACCTCGAAAGCCTCCCCAGCCTTGCGGAAGATGGCCCGGATGCGGACATACGCATTCTGCAAATATGGCGCGGTGTTGCCTTGGAAACTGAGCATCTTCTCCCACGAGAAAACGTAATCGCTCTGCCGGTTCGGGAGTAGGTCGGCGTATTTCACAGCACCGAGACCAACCACCCGGGCGATTTCGCGGCGGTCTGCTTCGGAGGCTTCGGGGTTCTTTTCCGTGACCAGCGCGTAGGCGCGCTCTTCGGCTTCGTCGAGGAGATCGACGAGCTTCACGGTGTCACCACTGCGGGTTTTGAAAGGTTTGCCGTCGTCGCCGAGGACAGCGCCGAACCACACGTGGGCCAGGCGCACGGTGGCAGCGAGTTCGGAGTGCCAACGGCCGAAGATGGCGAAGAGCTGCCGGAAGTGAAGCTGCTGGCGGCCATCGGTAACGTAGACGATCTCGGTGGGAGACCAGGTCTTGAGCCGATATTCTAGGGTGGCAAGGTCGGTAGTGGTGTAGTTCGACGCGCCGTCGCTCTTCTGCACCATCGCCGGGTTATCCCGCCAGCCGTCCTTGTCCTTGATAAGGAAGGGATCGTTTTCCGGCTTGCCGACTTGGTCGCTGAAAACGCACCACGCACCTTCGCTCTCCCGCGCAATGCCTCGGTCGCGCAACTGGACGACAACATCCTTGAGCTGGGGATTGTAGAAGCTCTCACCGAGCGTGACGTCGAAGCGCACACCGAGCCGGGCGTAGACGGCATCGAACTGCGCTTGGGAGAGGCGGATCATTTCGTGCCAGAGCTGGAGGTTCTCTTCATCTCCCGACTGCAGCTTCACGAGTTCCTGCTGCGCGGCCTGAAGGGTCGCAGGGTCTGCCTTGCACCGGGCCGAGATGAGCTTGTAGATGCGCTCCATTTCCAGCAACGCGTCGGCAGCGAGGGCCTCTTTGTTCAGCTCAGTCTTCCAGCCGAGGAGGATCATCCCAAACTGCGTGCCCCAGTCGCCAATATGATTGTCGCGAATGACCTTGTGGCCGACGAATTCCGCGATGCGCGAAAGGGCGTCGCCGAGGAAGGTCGAGCGGATGTGGCCGACGTGCATCGGCTTGGCGACGTTCGGAGAGCTGAAGTCGATGACCAGCGTCCTGGCGTGCTCGGGCTGTGGGACGCCGAGGCGGGCGTCGCTGAGGAAGCCGGTAAAATGTTTCGCCAGCCATTCGGGCTTGAGGCGGAAATTGATGAAACCGGCGCCGGCGATTTCCAGGGGCGCGCACATGTCGGCGACGTCGAGCTGGTCGATGATCTGCTGGGCAACCTGGCGCGGATTGGCCTTCTGCTGCTTGGCCAGCACCATGGCGATGTTCGTCTGGTAATCGCCGAAACGGGCGTCATTCGCCGCCTGCACCCTGGCCTCCACCGGGCCGAAGCTGGCGGTGGCTGAGCGGAGTTTCGATTCGAGCAGAGCAGAGATGGTCATGGTGAATGGGGCCACGAAGGCCGGATGAGGTAGGGATGCCGCGCCGCGGCGTCCTTTGGGAGAGAGTCAAACTTTGGAGTGAGGACGGCGGCGGCGTGCCGTCCCGACCGCTCCGCACCGCGAAGACGGCTCAGGGTTTCCCAGCGCCGTCGTTTTCGAAGATGCTCAGGATTTCGCCGGCGGAGACGGCGGTGCCGAGACGCTCGCGGACGTTGCGGTCGTTCAAAAACTTGGCGATCGCGGCGAGGGTGCGGAGGTGGGTCTGGAACTGGTCCTTGGGCACCACGAAGAGGACGATGAATTTGACCGGCGCGTTGTCCAGGGAATCGAACTCGATGCCGGTCATCGAGCGCCCGAAGGCGGCGACCACCTTGTCCACGCGATCGGAGGAAGCATGCGGGATGGCGATACCGAAACCGATGCCCGTGCTCATGGTTTCTTCGCGTTGCCGCAGGGCTCCCAAAACGATATCGCGGTCGGCAGGTTTGACCTGCTTCTGGGCGACGAGGAGATCGACCAGTTCAACGATCGCGCTCCATCGTTCGGTCGACTTCATTTCCGGGAGGATCTGATCGACAGTGAGTAGATTACCGAGCGTCATTGATGAAAGAGTAGCCCTTGGGAAGGGGTGGCCGACTCTAACAATGAAGCTTTCGTTGACAAGCGAGATTTGGACGCCTGCCCGTGGGAGGGATGATCCGGTGAAGGCGGTCGGGCCCACAAGGGCGCCCCCGAGGCACTACGTCCAATCGGCAATCGCCAATCGAAAACCGGCCATGATGGACCATCGACCACCGCGGGACACCTTGGAATCGAAAATCCGAATTCCTTCTCGCCTCACGTCGGGGCTTCCGCCATTTCTCGCACGCATGAAGATTCTTTTTACCGGGAGCGAAATGGCTCCGCTCGCACGCACCGGCGGTTTGGGCGATGTGCTGGAGGCGCTGCCCGCCGCCCTGGCGGCCGATGGCCACGAGGTCAGCGTGGTGCTGCCCTGCTACCGTGGGTTGCCCGAAAGGAAGGATCTGAATGTGAAGAGCACCGGCGTGGAGATCTCGGTCTCGGTGGGCTACAAGCGGTTGCCGGCCGAGGTCCTCGAATGCTCGGTGCCCAATGGCGTACAGGTCTTTCTCCTCAAGCAGGACGAATTCTTCGATCGGACAGGGCTCTACGGGACGGAAGGGCACGATTACCCGGACAATGCGGAGCGTTTCATCTACTTTTCCCGGGCGGTAGTGGAGCTGGCCCGGCGGGCGATGCCTCCCCCGGACATCCTTCATGTGCACGACTGGCAGGTCGGGCTGATCCCGGCGCTGGTGAAAGAGAAGAAGCTGCCGTTCAAGACGGTGCTGACGATTCACAATCTCGCTTACCAAGGCAGCTTTTGGGGGCTCGATTTCGGGCTGACGAATCTGCCCGGGCACTATTTCGGCGCATCCGGCGTGGAGTTTTACGGCAACCTGAACCTGCTCAAGGGCGGCATCGTTTTCGCCGATGCCATCACCACCGTGAGCGAGCGTTATGCGCGGGAAATCCAGACGCCGGAAGGCGGCGCGGGGCTGGATGCGGTGATGCGCGAGCACGCCCACAAGCTCACCGGCATTCTCAACGGCGTGGACTACGAGGTCTGGGATCCGGCGACGGATGAAATGCTGCCGAAGAAGTATTCGGCGAAGAACCTGGCCGGGAAAGAGAAGTGCCGTGAGGCCTTGCTCGAGCAACTCGGCCTGGCGCCGGACCCCACTGGGCCGGTGCTGGTCATGGTCACGCGCCTGACCCAACAAAAGGGCATCGAACTGCTCTTCCCGGTGATTGACCGCCTGCTGGCCGACGACGTGCGGCTGGTCATTCTCGGCGAAGGAGATCTCGGCTTCGAAAGCGAGCTGATGCTGGCCAGCCGGCGTCACGCAGACCGCTTCGCCTTCCGGCCGAACACGGACGAAAAGCTTTCGCATCTCATCTACGCCGGCGGCGATGTCTTCCTCATGCCCTCGCAGTTTGAGCCCTGCGGGTTGAGCGCGATGTATGCGCTACGCTACGGCACGCTGCCGATCGCCCACGCAACGGGCGGCCTCTACGAGAGCATCCAGGATTACGACCCGACCGCCAACAGCGGCCACGGCTTCCTCTTCTACGACTACAACGCGGACGCGTTTTGGGACACGATCATGCGCATGCGCAGTTACTTCACGGACGCGGAGCGCTGGAAGCAACTTCAGTTGCGGGCGATGGCGTGCGATTTCTCGTGGGCCTCGGCCGTGCCGCGCTACGAGGAAATCTACACGCGTGTGCTGCGCGGCAAGAGCTGAGCGCTGGAGGGCGCTGCTCCGTCCTGAGCATTACCCCCATCTTTGCGCGGTGTTTAGACGTCGAGATGGCACCACTGGGAGCGGCGACTTTCCAGTCGCTGACCGAAACAACGCGCGAAACGCCACTCTTTCTCAGGGCACTGCTCCGCAGTGCAGGGCGACAGGAAAGTCGCCCCTCCCAGTGAGCTACAGCCGTATTCCCCCGGGGTCCTAAATCCGAGAAAAAATGCAGGGATTGCTTAGGTCCCTCAGCGCCCACTTCTCCATCTGCAGCGCGCCGCCATCCATATCCCCCGCCCTTCTCCATGCGCGACGAAGAGCCCTCCTTCGTCGCGGCGAAGCCTCAGGAGTATTTGACGCTCTTGCCCGGCTCCATCTCGTAATCCAGCGAGAGAGCCGCGACGGTGTTGGGCTTGATCACATCTGCCACGAACTTCATATAGATCGCCTCGTCGTGGACCATGGCCTTTTTCTCCAGGGACTCGAAATCGAGCGCGATGAAGAAAGGCCATTCGGACTTGGTATCGATATTCTTGCCGCACTTCACGCTGAGGATCTCGGGGATCTTCAGCAACGTCATGCGCGTGGAAAACATGAGCTGCTCCAGCTTGGCCGGACCGACCTCGGGCTGGAGTTTATAGAGCGTGACGGTGTGAACCATGCGGGTTGGATTTGCTCAGAAATACGCGGGCGTGGCTATGACGGAGTGCGAAAAACTTTTTCCGCACCCGCAGCCGCGCCGCGCCGGCTGGTTCAGCGCTTCCAGTCCAGCGCGCCCTTCATGATGGCATAGACATAACCCACGGTGAGCACAGCGACGAAGCTGAGCATGTACCAGAAAGATGTCCGCGCCATGATGGGCGATGTATTCACGATAGATGACCGCCCACGGATACATGAAGACGATCTCGATATCGAAAAGGATAAAAAGCATCGCCACCAAGTAGAACTTCACGCTGAAGCGCGGCTGGGCCTCGCCCACGGCGGGCATGCCACACTCGTAAGCGGAGTCCTTCGCTTTATTCCGTTTGGCCGACTTGCCGAGGATGACGCTGAAAATCAGCGCCGCCGCGGCAAAGCCAATGGCTACGATCACCTGCAAGAAGATCGGCAGATACTCTTTCATACCCTAAAATTCAGACCGGCTGTGAACGTTCTGAAAATCAGGCGGCGGCTGGAGTCGGAGCCGGAGCCGGAGGAGGAGTGGTCTGGAGCGTCGCGAGCTGCTTCGGAATGCCCTTGTACTTCTTGCCGTCCTTTTTCACCATGCCGCGGGCAACCAGGTTCTGAAGCTTTTCATAAGCGCGCAGGCGCAGCATTTCTTCACCGCCACTCGCCGCGTTGCGGGCCCGAAGATTTTCATGGACCACATCGAACAGCTCCTTAAACTCGTACTGGCTCTTGGAAGAAAGAACGGAGGCCAATTCCTCAGTCACCAGATCAGGAAGCCGACGGGAGAAAGCGGTTTTCTTGTGAATAGGCATAGGAAGCGTAGTTTAGCACATCCCGCCCGAATCACGAACGAAATTTTCGCCTTCCCGCAATTTTTGCTTATAACTGAGAGGTTGGCGCCGGGGCCGAAGCGGGTTTCGCGGGCTCAGACGGGGCGGGCGACGGCACGGTCTCAGATTCAGTCTTCGGCGGCTGATCCGTCGGCGGAACCGGCTTTGGTTGTTGTGGTTGCAACAGACTAGGATCGAGCTTTAAGCCGCCGGAAAGCGTGCTCTCGATCATCGGGTACGCCGCCACGAGCGCTCCCCCGAGGGTCACGCCAACGACCTGATTGAAGGTCAACGGGCCCACCGATTCGATGAGCGTGCCATCCGCCGAAACGGACTGCGAATAAACCGCCGGCGAGAGGTGTTTGCTGATCGCCTCGGTACCGGGCAGTTTGCCCGCGTCGAGGTACTTGCCGGAATCCGGCGAGAAGGCCAGCGACATGGCGATGAACGGTCGCAACGTTCCATAAGAGCGTTCTACAAACGCTTTAAGGTCGAGATAGCCATAACCGGAAGTGGGAGCGCTGACCGACTTCGCCGCTTGCACAAAGGCCGGCGTGGCCGCGATCGCCGCCTTGCCGCTCTTGAGCTGCGCGAGACCGGCGAGCACCGCCGGTTGGCTGAAGCCGATGACGAGGAAATGATCCGTAACCGCGACGGTCGGCGAAAACGAGAACAGTCCCTGCGGCGGCGGGCTCTGGTAGAAAGTGACGCCATCTTTTTCCTCACGAGTCCACTGTTGCGGACCGGCCTGCTCCCCCGTGAGCGCCTCGACGAAATTCTTCGCCACGCCCGCATCGCGCACATCCGCGGCGAACAGCGTGGAGGGCTGCGCGGCGCCGGCCGACCAATCGACGATCGTGCCAAATTCCGGACCGAACGCCTTGCCGAAATCGCCCAGCTTCAGCCCCTTGGCGGTGAGCGCATTTTCGAAATTGAGAAAGCCCGGGACCGCCGTGCGGAACGTGCCCATCGACGCGTCGCCCAGATCGAGCGTCGCCGGCAGCAAGGTGGAATAGGTGAGGAAGGTATCCGGATCGCTCAAGGCCAGCGAACTCTGTGCAAGCGGAGCCTCCGGCGCATTGCCCGGGCTGTAGAGGAAGAGCGTGTCGCGCATGAGCGCATCCTCGAATTTCGTCCCCATCGCGATGGCCTGGATCTTCTTCCAATCCGCCACCTGCTTCGCGTCCGGCGGCTGGCCGGCAGCGGTGAGCAGCGAGATGATGCGGTCCGAGATCGTGCCGACGCGGGCGAACATCACCAGTTCGCCATCCGCCGGCAGGTGTGTGGTGCTCTTGCGATAGAGATCGTTGGCGCCGAGCGCTTTTTCGCCGAGACCACGGCCGGCGATATCGATCGTGTGGCGCAGCAATTCCATGTCGTTCGAGACGAGATACCAGTCTTCGCAGAAAGCCTCGCCGATCGTCGTGTCCTGATAGCTGAAGGTCTCGATCTCCGTCTTCCCCTGCATGGTGACGTCGGACTTTCCCGTGGGCCAGTTCTGCTTGAGCTCTGCCCGCGGCTCGGCGAGCAGGGCATCGACATCCTTCTTGTTGCCGTGGAAGGAAAAACCGCCGATGAAACGCGGCGCATTGCCCTCGATGGAGGTGACGGCGATGAAAGCCTCACCCGGTTTCACATTCTGGAGTTGGTCGATCTTCTCGTCCCAAAGTTTCAGTTGCGGGGCATTCGCCTTGGGCTTGGCGAGAAAGGCTTTCACCTCGGGCTCGGCGCCGATCTGCGCCACCGCGGTCTTCGGCCAGCGCTCGGCGGTGCGCTTCAGGTCGGGCAATTGCGCAAAGAAAATCGTCTCCGCCGGCGCGAGTTCGGTGGCCGGCACATGATGCACTGTCTGTTTGTTGAGATACAGGAACGTCACCGTCGCGATAGCCGCGAGGACGATGACTGCCGGAATGACTTTCTTCATAAGGTTTCGGCCGCCAATGAATGCGGAAATTGTGCCGGTGCGAAGTTTATTTCAAAGGGGCTCTCACGGCGATTGATACACCCCGACGGTGCGCATCCCCTTGTCGCTGAGCTCGAAAACCTCGACGCTGATCGGCCAGGTCGATGAGTCAAAGGCGTCGAGCACCATCGGATAGTAGTCCTGGTAATTGCTGGCCAGGACCGGGAAGACGTAGGCGGTAAACCGATTGGGCACGACCAGCATCACCTTGTCGCCGAGGGTGTCGCGGAAGAGATCGAGGAACTTCGGCGCAAGCACCGCACTGCAGACAATCGGCCGATCGGAAGTGAGCTCGGCATACTGGATCACCTGCTTGCGGTCGCGATGATAGTTCGGCTTGAGCGTCGCCAGATCGGCCGCGGCCATAATCGCTCCCCGGCGCTGAATATCCGCGGGGGCGAAGTGCGACTCGTCCCAAGTCTTGCGGGATGGAAAGCGATATTGGTCCCCCTCCAACTCCACCGGCGCGATCACCGTGCGCCCTGCCCCGGGGATCTCCCAAGTGACCTCGCGGTGCATCGATTTCGGCTCGAGGATCACGCGCCAGGAATCGGCGGGAGGAGCGTCCGCCGCGAATAGGTTGCAGCTCAGGGCCAGGAGGAAAACTGCGGCGAGAATTTTGGAACATCCAACATCCAACATCCAACGCCCAACATCCAATGGCGCAAGCGCCCGCGCGGGAGCGTTTTGGAGTGCGGTGCTGCTGCACCGCTTAGGACGGGCTGCCTCACGAAACCGGAATGCCCATGCCGGCAAAAACGTCAGCAATGAAATAAACGCACCGAGGAAGGCCGGCCAGTCATTGGAGGTTGAATGTTGGATGTTGGATGTTGGATGTTCTCCCCAATGATCACCTTTCTCGAAGGCACGCTCGCCGAGGCGTTGCCCACGCACGTCGTCGTCAATGTTCATGGAGTCGGGTATCATGTGCAGATTCCTCTTTCGAGTTACGACAAGCTTCCCGCGGTGGGAGCCTCGATCAAGATTTTAACGCACCTCGCCATTCGCGAAGACGCCCACGTGCTCTACGGCTTCATGACGAACGCCGAACGCGATCTCTTTCGCCTGCTCGTCACCCACGTCAGCGGCATCGGCCCGAAGACCGCGCTCGATGTCCTCAGCGGAACAACGGTGACGAATTTCAAGGCGGCGGTGGTGGCCGGCGACGCCGGACTGCTCGCCAAGACCAAGGGGATCGGCAAAAAAACCGCCGAACGCATTATCGTGGAACTCAAGGACAAGGTCGGCATCGCCGCCGCTTGGGAAGCGGCCAGCGCCTCGCACGCGCCGACGCCGGAGGAAGCGAAGGTCACCGACGCCGTGCTCGGCCTCATCGCCCTCGGCTACAAGCAAGTCGACGCCCACAAAGCCGTGAAGCAAGTGCAGGAAAAGGGCGGGCCAGCAATGACCACCGAAGATCTCGTCCGGCAGGCGCTGAAGATTCTGATATAATCGCCGATGTGAAAATCGACAGCAGGCTTTTCGCACAAATCGCGGCGGTTTTTCTCGCGCTGCCGATTTTGTATGTGGCGGGCAGCGGGCCGCTGCTGCGCGTCAATCTCGGCCAACCGGCCCGGCCCTTTCTCGAGGCCATTTACAGGCCGCTCGATGAGATTACGACCGCCACGCACACGAATGGGCTTTGGAGAAAATACCTCGCATGGTGGGGCGGATATTACCGGCTGCAGGTCTATGATATGTCGCAGTTTGCCAAAGAGGCCGGCCCAGTGGAGTGATTGGGTGTGGCCAAAGACCGCAAGATCCTCGTCCAAACGATCGCTGTGCTCGTGACCGCACCGCTCCTGTATTTCGTGAGTAGCGGGCCCGCACTCCGCTATGTCTCTCGAGCCCAACATCCGCCGAAGGCCATCAAAGGATTTTACGATCCGCTCCTCCATTCGCGAGCGCTGCCGATCCTGTGGAGTCTTCATCAAAGCTATCTCGATTTGCGGGGTGTAAATGTCGTCTATCTTGACTCTGGCATGATCCACGACGCGGTTCTTGTAACCGCCACACCGTGAGTACATTTCATTGGCATTCCCGGCGAATTCAGCGCTCATTTGACCGGGTTCACCGAACCCGGCTACAGCTACCCACTGCGCCACGTCCGTATTCTCGCCAATCATTCGCAATGAGTCTGCAGCTGTCTTCACATTTCTTTCACAACGGTTTGAGGAACACCGTGGCCAACAGAAAGTTGGCGCGTGACGAAGTTCCGGGGAGCGCACCCGTCCCGAGTGCTGGTTTCGGTGTCCCGCCGAAACGAACTTTTTCCCCGCAACGTACCCAAGAGAGCAGTTGAACAATTTTTCTAAGTTCGCGAAGGCGAGACGCCTTCGCCAGCACCCGGGACGGGTGCGCTCCCCGGAACTCCGCTACCACGCTTTTTACTGTGACTCCCGTTTTATCTGACCTCTCTAATGGACGCCACGCTTGATCGTATCGCCGCGATTCGCGCGGCGTTTCCGCCGGAAGGACTTTTTGCCGACAAGGACTGGCTGATCTCGCCCGAGCCGTTCGTGATCGATGCCAAACTCGCCGAGCAACTCAACAAGCTCGGGCATCGGCTGAATCTCTTCAACCGCGCCTGCAACGAACTCTACCAGCGGAGCGTCTCCGGCAAGCAACCACCGTGGATCGCCGATTACCTCGATCGCGGCAAGCCGCCGGAGCTCGTGGAGTTTTCGCGCCGCAAGCAATTCCGCGCCGACCTGCCGCGCGTCATCCGGCCCGATCTCGTTCTCACCGAGGAAGGTTTCACCATCGCCGAGCTCGACACCGTCCCCGGCGGGATCGGCCTCACAGCGTGGCTGAATACGACTTACGCGAGCTTCGGCACGCACGATCTGCTCGGTGGCGCGAACGGCATGGTGGCAGGTTTCCGCACGCTCGTCGGCGATCGCGCGGACATTCTGGTCTCGAAGGAGGCCGCAACTTACCGGCCGGAGATGGAATATCTGGCGCGGGAAATGCGGAGTGCGGAAGGCGGAGTGCGGAATGACGGAGACACTTTCCGGGTTTGCGAAGCGGAGTCCTACATTCCGAATTCCGAATTCCCAACTCCGCATTCCCTGTATCGTTTCTTCGAACACTTTGATCTGCCCAATATCCCCACCGCACCGGCGATCATGCAAGCGGTGGCCGATGGCCGGGCGCAGATCACCCCGCCCTTCAAGCCGTACCTCGAAGAGAAAATGTGGTTCGCCCTTTTCTGGCTGCGGCCGCTACGCGAATTCTGGCGGCGCGAACTGAGCGAGCAGCACTTCCTCGAGCTGCAAAAGGTCATTCCCTACACGTGGATCCTCGATCCGCAGGCGCTGCCGCAACACGCGGTCATTCCCGGCCTGGAGATCCAGTCCTTCGAAGAGCTGAAACATTTCTCGCAGAAACAACGCGAGCTCATCCTCAAGATCAGCGGCTTTCACGAAACCGCCTGGGGCAGCCGCAGCGTGGTCCTCGGTTCGGACGCCTCGCAGCATGAGTGGGAGACGGCGCTCACCGAAGCGCTCACCGAATTTTCCGCGCATCCCTACATCCTCCAGCGTTTCCACAAGGGCCGCCTCGTGGACCAGCGTTTCCTCAACGCCTCAGGGCAGATCGAGACGATGCGGGGCCGCGTGCGGTTGTGTCCGTACTATTTCGTCATCGATGGCAAAGCCGCATTGCGCGGCGCCCTCGCCACCGTCTGTCCTCCCGACAAAAAACTGCTCCACGGGATGAAAGACGCGATCATGGTGCCGACAGCGGTGATGCCGTAGGGGGAATGCGGAATGCTGGAATGGCGGAATGCGGAATGAAAGCGGCGGCGTCCAGATGCGGAGCGCTCGATATTCCGAATTCAGCACTCCACACTCCGCATTCCGCACTCCGCATTCCCCCATTCCGCATTCCGCATCCCGGAATTCCCCCAATTGCCATAGTTACACTCAAAATGTGATTGCCGGGTAGGAGGCGAAAGACCACGCTTTCGATTATTCCGTTCCGCGCCTCCCGTCCCCCCAGACTTGGGAGTAACCCGCTTAAAGGGATTACTGACATGAAATTCCATTTGCCGCTCCCCACGGCCGCTTTCTTCACCTGTACTTTCGCGCTCCTGATCGTTTCGGGCCAACTCCACGCCGAAAGCGGGAAGGCCTTAAAGCCAGCGCGGAAGACCGACCTCAACGCCGATTCCACGATGCTCCCCCAACCCGGTCCATGGCTGCTCGCGGCGGGTGCGCTGGCCCTGTGCGCCTCCAACGTGCGCTGGCGCGGGAAGCGGCACGCGGAGTAGCGGGGAGGCGGTGCGAAGCCTCCCCTCTCCAAAACGACAAAACGCCGGACCGCTGCGGAAGAGCGGCCCGGCGAGAGTCGAGGAACGAGTAACTTTCCTAGTTATCCGTCCGGTAATAACCGTCCGGATTGAAGAGGTAATAGCAATCGATCGGGTTCAGATGCGGGAGCACCATGTAAGGGTGGCCCTTGGCGTCGACCTTTTCCGAACTCGTCGCGCTGTGATCCGCGGTGGCTACCTGCTGGCCGGTGCTGGCAGTTGCGCTGTCCGGGTTCTTGCGCCACGCGGTCTCGCGGCAACGGCCCACGACCATGTCGATCCACTTCAGCTTCACCGCTTCGTCGCCAAACTCCTGCCAGTCGCCCGAGGCGGCGTGCGTATACATCTGCTTCACAAAATCGTCGGTGGAGATGCCCATCTTGGCCGCAATCGGCGTGGCCATCCGCTTCCACCATTGCTCGAGGTTCTTCAGGCCTTCGCGCTGCTCGGTGAGATTGCCCATCATGCCGTTCGAGATCTGGTGATGGAGGATGACCGCATTCGGATACGCATAGGAACGCGGGGCTAGCGTAGCGATGGTCGCCGCCATGCTCGCGGCAAAGGTCTTCACCACCACATACACCGGCGCGGTGCTGCTGTGCATCGACTCGAGAATCTTATTCCCGGCCATCACGGAGCCGCCCGGCGAGTCGTCGATGACGATGAAGATCGGCCAATCTTTGTTCTTGTTGTTGAAATAATCGATGCGCGAGCAAACGAAATCCGCGGTCGCGGGTGAGATGAGCCCATTGAGTGGAATGCGCCGATCGGTCAGCACCAACTCGCCATCGTCCGTGACCGGGTTCTTGAGATAGACGGGCTTTTCGTCGGCGTAGGAATCGGCTTCCTCTTCCTTCTCGCGTTGCGCGAGCTTGGCGCGCAATTCCGAAGTCTTGGCGTTCCATTCGAGCTCGGTAGCCTTGAAGGCGCTCTGGCGTTTGGTGAGTTCCGCGGTGGCGAGTTCGGCCTCGATTTCCGCGCGGTCGCGCTGGGCGCGCAGGGCGATGAGTTGGGCCTGCGTTTCGGCCTGCTTGCGCGCGTTCTCCAGCGCGGCATTGCTGCTCAGCACTTCCATTTCGACCTTGGCGGCGTCGATCTCGATCTTCCTCTTCGCGAGCACCTGGTCGGCCTTCGCTTTCTGCAGATCGTTCTGCATTTTCAGCCGCGCCAATTCTTCCTGGGAAGAGGCGAGCTCCTCATGCAGTTTCTCATCGCGCAACGAGTTTTCCAGCTGCAGGTGATCGCGTTGCCGCGTCAATTCAGCAGTATCGTCCGTCTTGTCGGTGGTGCTGGGTGGGGGCGGCTCAGCGTGGCCGGAGATGATCAAGGTGGCGAGCAATGTGACCACCGAGAATCCCATGTGCGGTTTGCGAATCATGGGACCGAATAGAAAGCAGGTTTGCTGCCATGCAACTGAAAGTCCGTGTTTACGCAGATCGCACAATACCCTGCAACGTGGCGCGAATCATAACATCGTATTTATTACAAACTGCTGTGCGTTTCTCTGTGGTGCGGGCCGCTCTACGTAGTTAGCTCCAGGCGACAAGCGGGAGGTCCGTCCGCAAAAAAAATTCGGTTCCCGGTTCCTCGATACCCACGAGGCCAGCATTTTTCTCCTGCGCTGCTAATACCCGAACAGGATGGGCAATTTGCGCCACCCCATCGCATCGGTTGTTAGCTTAAAAGTTAACGCTCGGTGCAGATAAGCAGGCGATTGCTATCCGCACCGAGCGTCACCACCTAACTAAACCGAACAGCAAGAGTAAACGGTGTTCCTCGTTACGCGGTATCCGACATCCTTTCAGCGACCCTTTCAACCGGAGAATGCGTCGAGAGCTCAGACTTCTCTGGTGGCGAGCGTCGAGGGCGTCGTCGCCATGGCGGACGCTACCTTGTGGATGTTTGGGAAACAGGACCATGGCCGATAGGCGCGGCGAATCCTTGGTATGAAGATGCGCCATCTCACCACCGTGGCGTTTGGGCTCGCCGTCATCACCACGCCGATCTGTCAGGCTTCCACCGGCCACTCCGGGACGCCCGGCAAGTGGCTCCCGCAAGCCGACGCCAATCCGCCGCCGCCACCTCCGCCTCCGCCGCCACCCAAGCCACCCGAACCGCCTAAACCACAGCCGCCCGATCCTCCAAAGCCGCCACCCCCCATCCCACCCGCTCCACCGCAGCCACCAAAGGCCCCCGACCCTCCCACTCCACCCGCTCCTCCTTTACAGCCCGCTCCAGAACCAATTCCTCCCAAACCACCATCCGCCCCCCCGCCAGCGCCAATGTCCGTCGGCGATTAAGCCGGGCCATCGACAGCCGGCATACCCATGCGTTTGGGCCGCCGTCTCGTGGCGCCCCGTGAAAGGATGAGCTTGCCCACTTTGCCGAGGCCAAAGGGTGGCATGTTGGCGTAGATGCTTTCGTATTGCCCCTCCGAGACAGGATAGGTCTCGTGCCAGATCCCCACATCGCCACTGGTGCCGACTCGCTGACGAAATCGTCCCCACGCCGGCAGGTGTTGCAAATCCGGCCGCCGCGCGTACGCGGTGAGCGCTTCGAACGAGCGCCAGTACTGCAGCAGGATGATCGTGCGCCCAAACCATAAGTGCCCGCCGAGCATCCCCAGTTCGGGCTGGCGCTTGAGCTCGGCCAGCATTCGCGGCATCTCGAAAAATACCGGCAGCCATCGATGCACTTTCCACGGCCGATTGATCCGCATCCCAATGAGGAAAACACAAAACGGCCCATCCATCTGCGCGCTCATGCGATCGGTGATGATCATACGCGAACTAAAAACGCGGTGGCGCCGCGGGGCAATGCACAAACTTGTCACAACTCGACGCACCACGAGGGAAGCGGCAACGTCGCGACGCCAGCCTTGGTTCAATCAATCGCGTAGCGATGCCTGCCGGTAGCCAGGGCTTTCAAGCCCTGGAACTCCTCCCTCTACGGAAATCGTCGCGTAGCGACGTTTGCCAGGATCGGCGCTGTTCCAAGCAAACGTCGCTACGCGACGGACTTCCTTCAAACAAATCCAGGGCTTGAAAGCCCTGGCTACCGGCACGGATCGCTACGCGATCAAAGGAGGGGCCTCACGAAAGCCATGCGAATCCTGACGATCCGGTTTCCATTTCGTTGCGGCAAAAAGCCGCCCCGGTTTCCCGAGGCGGCTTTGTTGATTTGTTGCGTTGCGCGGCGGACACAGACCGCCGCTACGAGTAGCGCCTTACTTCTTCTTCGAAGCAGCGGCGGCGCGCTTTTCCTCGATCGCGGCCTGGGCGGCAGCGAGGCGCGCGACCGGCACGCGGCGCGGGGAGCAGCTCACGTAGTTCAGGCCCACCTTGTGGAAGAACTTCACGCTGTCCGGATCGCCACCGTGCTCACCGCAGATGCCGAGCTTGATGTCGGGACGCGTGCTGCGGCCCTTCTCCACGGCGATCTTCACGAGCTGGCCGACGCCCGTCTGGTCGAGACTGGCGAAGGGGTTCTTCTTGAAGATTTCGTTCTCGGTGTAGGCGTTGAGGAAGTTGCCCATGTCGTCACGGCTGATGCCGAGGCCGGTCTGGGTGAGGTCGTTCGTGCCGAAGCTGAAGAACTCCGCGGTCTGCGCGATCTCGTCAGCGGTCAAAGCGCCACGCGGCACTTCGATCATCGTGCCGACCTGGTAGTTCAGCTTCACCTTCTTCTCCTTCTGCACTTCCGCCGCGACCTGATGGACGATGGCGACTTGCAGATCGAGCTCCTTCTTGAAGCCGACGAGCGGGATCATGACTTCGGGCTTCACTTTGATGCCCTTCTTCTGGACCTCCGCGGCGGCCTCGAAGATGGCGCGCGCCTGGGTCTCGGTGATTTCGGGATAGGCGATGCCGAGGCGGCAGCCACGGTGACCGAGCATCGGGTTGAACTCATGCAACGCGTGCACGCGAGCGGCGACCTTCTCGGCGCTGATGCCGAGCTTCTTGGCGAGGTCGGCCTGCGCGGCGGGCTCGTGCGGGACGAACTCGTGGAGCGGCGGGTCGAGCAGGCGGATGGTGGCCGGGAAGCCCTTGAGGGCCTTGAAGATGCCGATGAAGTCTTCCTTCTGGTAAGGCAGGATTTTCTTCAGCGCGGCGCGGCGGCCTTCTTCGGTCTCGGCGAGGATCATTTCGCGGACGGCGTCGATGCGGTCGCCCTCGAAGAACATGTGCTCGGTGCGGGTCAGGCCGATGCCGGTGGCGCCAAAGGCGACGGCTTCTTCGGTCTGCTCCGGATTATCGGCATTCGTGCGCACCGCGAGGCGGGTGGCCTGCGAGCACCACTTCATGAGCTGCTGGAAACTCTTGAACTTTTCCGTCTTCTGCGCGGCTTTGTCGCCGTTGACCATGCCAGTGATGATCTCGCTGGGCGAGGTCTTGAGCTGGCCGCCGTAAACGGTGCCGCTGGTGCCGTCGATGGAGAGGTAATCGCCTTCGTTGAAGACTTCGCCGGAGATGGTCACGGTCTTCTTGTCGTAGTCGATGAGCACCGCGGAAGCACCGCAGATGCAGACCTTGCCCATTTGGCGGGCGACGAGTGCGGCGTGCGAGGAGACGCCACCCTTGGCCGTGAGGATGCCTTCGGCGGCGATCATGCCGCGGAGGTCTTCGGGCGAAGTTTCATTGCGGACGAGCAACACGCGCTCGCCCTTGTCGGCGGCGGCGGCGGCACGGTCGGCATTGAGATAAATCTTGCCGGAAGCGGCGCCGGGGCCGGCGGGCAGGCCCTTGGCGAGTTCCTTGGCCTTCTTCATCTCGGCGAGGTCGAAGATCGGGGCGAGGAGCTGCTCGAGCTGATCGGCCGGGTTGCGCAGGATGGCAGTTTCCCAGTCGATGAGCTTCTCCTTGTGCATGTCCATGGAGAACTTCAGAGCGGCGGCGGCGGTGCGCTTGCCGTTCCGCGTCTGGAGCATGAACAGCTTGCCGTCCTGAATGGTGAACTCGACGTCCTGCACATCCTTGAAGTGCTTCTCGAGGGTCGCGCGAACCTTCAGCAACTCGGCGTAGCTCTTCGGCATCTCCTTCTTGAGATTGGCCACGGGCTCGGGCGTGCGAACGCCGGCGACGACGTCTTCACCCTGCGCGTTGATGAGGAATTCGCCGTAGAATTCGTTGGCGCCGTTCGCCGGGTTGCGGGTGAAGGCCACGCCGGAACCAGAGTTCTCGCCGGTGTTGCCGTAGACCATCGCCTGGACGTTCACAGCCGTGCCCCACTCGCTGGGAATGTTGTACTTGCGGCGATAGACGATCGCGCGATCATTCATCCACGAACCGAACACCGCACCCGCGGCGCCGCGGAGCTGGTCCCACGGATCGTTCGGGAAGCTCTTGCCGGTGCGCTCCTTGACGAGCTTCTTGAAACGCGAGACGAGCTCCTTGTAGTCCTCCACGGTGAGGTGGGCGTCATCGACGTTTTCCTCGTGGTGCTCGTGTTTGACCTCTTCGATAACGACTTCGAAGGGTTCGTGCTCTTCACCGGCGCGCTTCTGCACACCCATGACGACATCGCCATACATCTGGATGAAGCGGCGATAGCAGTCCCACGCGAAACGCTCATTCTTGGTGGCGTTGACCAGGGCGATAACGGTCTGGTCGTTGAGGCCGAGGTTGAGAATCGTGTCCATCATGCCCGGCATGGAGTCGCGGGCGCCCGAGCGGACGGCCACGAGGAGGGGCATGCCCTTGGCGTCGCCGAACTTGCAGCCCATGATCTTTTCCATGTTGCGGATGCCCGCTTCCATCTGGCTCTGGAGCTCGGTCGGATAGGACCGCTTGTGCGCGTAGAAGTAGGTGCAGACGTCGGTCGTGATGGTGAAGCCGGGAGGCACGGGCAGGCCGATGCGGGTCATTTCCGCGAGGTTCGCGCCCTTGCCGCCGAGGAGCGGCTTCATGCTGCCGTCGCCATCCGCCTTTCCGGCGCCCCAGGTGTAGACGTACTTGGCGGCTTTGCCGGCTCCTTTACCGGCCGATTTGGCGGCCGAGCCGTTGCTGCTGACTTTGGCCCGCGAGGGCGGGAGTTTTGCGGATTTGGTTTTGGTAGGCATGTAGAGGTGGTGGTGAAGTGTGCTCGCGCCGCAATTTTAGTTGGCGGGCGTGGCGTTGTTCGATGCGTTGGCCGCGACGATCACCGCGTCGACGGCTGCGTTAAATTCGTTCAGGCCCGTGCTCGGCACGATCACCGTATTGCGCCGGCCGTGGGCTTCCTCGGTGATGCGCAAGAACCGCCCGCGCTCATTTTCGCGGAACTCAATATAGTAATGCTTGCGCTCCACCTGGAGCTCTCGACTGGCAATGATGTTATCCATAGGGGCCCTTGGACTGGGTAAAATTTGGTCTGGGGAAAAGAGCCGCGTTTTATGCCACACCCGACGCGTGGGCGAAAGCGATTTTTTGGCACGGTGGAAAAAGGAAGCCACCGGGCGGCAGCGAGACCCAAAAACACCGTCTCAGCGAGGCCGCCAACCCATGGGTCCCATGCGCCTCATAGACCCTATTCCCCGCTCACTTCATGAACTTCCAAAGCACCAACCCAACGATGACGAGGACCAGCAGGATCACGAGCAACACGACCCGCAACCCGCCTCGGGATTTTTTTCCTCGCGGCACGGGAGATTGCGGCGGCGGCGCCGTCTCCTGTGGTTTTTCCACGGCGCTGCCTGGCCCATTCGCCCCGCTCACCGGCGGGGGTGTCACCTTCGGCATAAAGGAATAATGGCTGATCTCGCTCGTGCCGTGTGCCGAGAGCATGAGCGAGGTCTTCCGGATCCGGTCGACCTCGCTCTTCATCTCCGAGGTCCGTTGAAAACGGCGTTCCGGTAGTTGCTGCATCGCTTTCTTGACCACTTCATCGATGCTCGGATCGACGCCGATCCGTTTGCTCGGCGGCTCGAAAAAGCCGCGCGGCACTTCCTTGCAAAGCATCTCGTACAACACCACGCCGAGACTGTAGACATCCGCGCGATGGTCCACCCCGATGCCCCGCATCTGCTCCGGCGCCATGTAGTCCGGCGTGCCCAGCACGGTGCCGACCGTGGTATGTCCGTGCGCATTCGACGCCGCATCGAGCCGGCGCGCCAGCCCGAAATCGGCGACCTTCACGCAGCCCTCGGTATTCACCATCACATTGGCCGGCTTGATATCGCGGTGCACCACGCCCTTGCTGTGCGCATACTCCAGCGCGTCGCATACTCCGGCGATGATCTCCAGCGCCTGCGTCGGCGAGATGCCCGGCCCGTGGATCATCTGGTGGAGGTTGACTCCATCGACGAATTCCATGGCGAAATACAGGTGCCCCTCCATGGTCTTGCCGAAATCGTAGACTGCGATGATGTGCGGATGATTGAGCCGCGCCATCGTCTGCGCCTCGCGCACGAAACGATCCGAGAACTCGCGATCCACACTCACCTCCAGCGGCAGGAGCTTGATCGCCACAAAGCGATCCAGCGAGATCTGTCGCGCCTTGTAAACCGCGCCCATCCCGCCACGTCCGATCATGCCCAGCATCTCGTATTGCGGGAAGAGGCGCGCGACTTCTTCGTCCGTCGGAGGAACCCACAGGCCCCCTCCGCTGCCGGTCATGCGCACGCTGCGCATGGCGCGCACGAGCATTTCATCCGGCTTGAGCTCGCCAATCTGCGTCGGGAGCGGACCCGCGGCCACGCCAGCGGCGCCGGTCTCGTCGCAGGCACAAAGCATCGCGGTGATTTCCGTATCGATGGAAGCCGGATCGAGCACGGTGTCCGCCACCAGGCCAAGCAGGATCTCGCGGTGACGGTAGCGAAAATCGAAGACCGCCTTGCGAGCCGCCCCGGTGGTGACTTTCAAGCGCATGGCGAGATCGCTGTAACGCTCCTCCTCGCCGCGATCAAAGCCGACAAAGGGCGCGAGTTCGTCAAACAACGCCTGGCTCGCCGACGCCGCATATTCCGTCCGCAGCGTCTCCAGCGTGAATTCGATCATCGTCAGGGCCCAGCGCCGCTGGAAGATCGCTTCCGCTGACCCTTCGGGCTCCTTCGCATAGCGTTCCTCGGCCCACGCCGCGTCCACTTCGATCGCCGGTTGCCCCTCGAATTCCACGCCCCGCTCGGCCATCCCCGCAAGATGCGCGAGCAACCATTCCCGCATGCGGGCGGCCTTCGGATGCGAAGCATCCAGCGCCGGAGCACCAGCGCTACGCGTAAACGCGGCAATCGTCGCGGCTGCGGCCTGAGCCGATTCGAGTCCAGAGCGCCGCCACCAGGCATACGCGGGATACCAATAGCTGCCACCCAGTTCGCTGTAGGCCACGTTGTCCCCCTGGATCGCCCGAGCCCAGCGGCTCGGCGGAGCCACAATGGTAATGGGTTCGGTTGATCGGGCGTTGCTCATTGCAGATGGTGGAGGGATTCCGGACCAGCACAGCAAGCCCGAAGGCCACGGTCAAGGTTACGCCGTGGAACCATTGAGTAAAAACGCGGGCCTGGGAATAGCCACAAAAAGGCACAAGAGGCACAAAAGAAATATGTTCCTCGGGCAAGTGGGGGGGCGCTCATCGCCCCCCGCGAGTGAAACTGCCGTGTCTGCAAGGCCTGTTTTTGCGCCTTTTGTGCCTCTTTGCGGCCATTCCTACTCCCGCTTTTGAGGTAAACTGAAGTTTATCGCCAGTTAACACGCCTCTCAAAAAATTCTCCAAAAACCCGTTGCAGACCTCTCGGCGTCGGCGACAATGCAAGTAAGCACTTGCATGCAAGCCGAACTCACCAGCCCTACCCGTCAGCGTCTTCTCGATGCCGCCTTCCGTGTCTGCTCCGAACAGGGAATTCACGGTGCTACCACTCGGGAAATCGCCGACGTCGCCGGGGTCAATGAGGTCACCCTCTTCCGCCACTTCGGCAACAAGGAGAAGCTCATCGCCGCCCTCTTCGAGCATGTCCTGGCCAACCTTACCGAATCGCTGAACATCACCGAAGTCGACGCCCACGATCTCGAGCGCGACATCTTCCGCTATGCGCTGCGTTACCATGAAATGCTCACGGCCAACGAGGCCTTGATTCGCACCATTCTCGGGGAAGCCAAGCGCCATCCCGAGCAGGCACGGCAGGTCATGTGCGAAGCCGGACGTTCCCTGCGCGAACGCCTGATCGACTATCTGCGCGCCGCACAAAATGCCGGCTCTGTCCGCGAAGACGTCGACCTCGGCCCCGCTCTCGATGCCTTCACCGGCATGTTGCTCGCCGGGATGCTGCGCCGCACCAGCTTCAAGAGCTACATCGACTACTCCGCCGACGAATATCTTCACACCGTCGTCGACCTCTTTCTCCGCGGCATCGCCGCCACCCCCTCCCCGGACAAGCCGCTTTCCAAGGCCCAGTCCGCATGAGCTCCGCCCTCGCCCATCTTCGTTACAGTTCACCGCTCGCCGAGCGCGCCGCCCAGCAGGGTTGGATCAAATGGGCCATCGCCATCACCGTGGCGCTGGGCGCGATCCTCGAAGTCATCGACGTGAGCATCGTAAACGTCGCGCTGCCGCACATGCAGGGCAACCTCGGCGCCACGCTCTCGGAAATCGGCTGGGTCATCACCGGCTACAGCATGGCGAACGTCGTCATCATCCCGCTCACCGCATGGCTCGACGATCGTTTCGGCCGGAAGAACTACTTCATCTTCTCCCTCATCGCCTTCGTCCTCGCGTCGATCCTCTGCGGTCTGGCGACCAGCCTGCCCATGCTCATCTTTGCCCGCGTGCTCCAGGGTCTCGGCGGCGGCAGTATGCTTGGCAAGGCGCAGTCCATTCTCTTCCAAACCTTCTCCAAGGCGGAGCAAGGCGCCGCGCAAGCCGCCTTCGGTCTCGCCGTCATCATGGGCCCGGCTATCGGCCCCACGCTCGGTGGCTATCTCACCGACGCGCTGAACTGGCGCTGGATTTTCTTCATCAATATCCCCTTCGGCATCATTGCCGTGATCCTCGCGGTGACCTTTCTGCCGCTCGACGATCAGACTCCGCACCAGCACAAGTCCGTGGACTGGATCGGTATCGCGCTCATGACCGCCGGCCTCGCCTCACTGCAGGTCATCCTCGAGGAAGGCCAGCAGGACGATTGGTTCGCGTCGCGTTTCATCTGCATCATGGCGGCGACCAGCGTGCTCTCGCTCATCGCCTTCACCTTCTGGGAATTACATATCGAGCACCCGGCGGTCGACTTGCGCGTGCTCCGCTATCAATCCGTCGCCGCGGGCAGCGCCTACTCCATCATCCTCGGCGCCGGCCTTTACGGCGCGCTCTTTGCCATCCCGATCTTTGCGCAGAACAATCTGCGTTTTACCGCCCAACAAACCGGCGAGCTCATGATTCCCAGCGCCATCGCCTCCGGCGTGGCCATGATCCTGACCGGCAAGTTGATCGGTCGCTTTGGCCCTCGCCTGCTCATCGCCGCCGGCAGCGTCGTCACCGCCGGGGTGATGTTTTCGCTCGCCACGATCAATCCCGATACCGGCGCGGGCGATCTTTTCTGGCCACTCGTTTTCCGCGGACTCGGCAGCGCCATGATGTTCCTGCCGCTGAGTATCGCCACGCTGGGTTCGGTGCCGAAACACGAAGTGCCCGCGGCTTCCGGCTTCTACAATCTCACCCGCCAACTCGGGCGGCAGCCTCGGCATCGCCATTCTCACCACCATGCTTTTCACGTCGCGAGGCCGTCCACCGCGCGTCTCTCGTCGAGCGCGTCTCGCCGCTCAGCAACGAAGCCATGCACCGCATCGATGCGCTCACCGGCTTTTTCCAGCGGCTCGGCGCCAGCGCCCACGATGCCAAGTATCGCGCCTTCAGCGCCATCGACATGATTCTCACGGCCAGGCCGCGTTGAAAATCGTTCGACGATCTCTTCGCCTACGTGGGCATCGCTTTCCTCATCACCCTGCCTCTCATCCTCTTCCTCGGTCGCGGCGAAAACAAAGCCGCCGCCGCTGAGGCGCACTGAGGGGAGTTACGGCCATTAGTAATCAGTAATCAGTTATCAGTAATCAGTTATCAGTAATCAGTTATCAGTAATTAGTTTTCAGGAATTAGTTTTCAGTCTTCACAGCCATGAGTTCAGCCGCCAAAACCGCCACCATTGATAGTGACACCGCTTCCGCGCTCGACCCCGATGCGCTGGTGGACCTTCCCACGACCAGGACGCCCCGGCGCAACCCGCTGCGCATGATCATCGTCATCCTGCTGCTCATCGCCGGCGCAGTGTGGGCCGTGCGCTATGCCTCGCACATGCTTACCCACGCCGAGACCGATGATGCCTACATCACCGGTTACGTCCACCAGGTCACCCCCCACATCGGTGGCACCATCTCCGAAGTGCTCGCAGAGGAAAACAAAGACGTGAAAGCCGGCGACGTGCTCTTCAAGCTCGATCCGCGCGACAACCAGGCCAAGGTCGACCAGGCCGAGGCGCAGCTCGCGCAGTCGAATGCCCTGATGGATTACGCTACCGCCGAGATTGCCGACGCGAAGGCGAAAATCGACCAGGCCCAGGCGCAATACACCAAGGCCGAAGCGGACTTCACCCGCGTGCAGGAACTGACCAAGACCAAGGTGGTATCGAAACAGGAATTCGACAGCTCCAGGGCGGCGTATGAATCCGCCAAGGCGAGTCTCGTTTCGGCCAGGGCTTCGGCAGAAGCCATGCGCTCCGGCATGCTCGTCGCCGAGGCACAGCGCCAGAATTCCAGGACCCAGCTCGACAACGCGAAGCTGCAGCTCTCCTACGCCACGATCGTGGCTCCATCCACCGGCCACACCAGTAAGCGCACCGCGGAAAAAGGCGCCTATGTGCAGCCTGGCCAGACGCTGATTTCGGTGGTCGAACCGGATGTGTGGATCGAGGCAAACTTCAAGGAAACGCAGCTGGCGAAGATGAAAGTCGGCCAGACCGCCGAGATCACCGTCGACGCGTTGCCCGGCCACGTTTTCACCGGCACCGTCGAGAGTTTTTCGCCGGCGAGCGGCGCGCAATTCGCCATGCTGCCCGCCGACAACGCGACGGGCAATTTCACCAAGGTCGTGCAACGCCTGCCGGTGAAGATCCACCTCGACCCGGAAAGCATCCGCGGATTTGAAGACCGCCTGCGTCCGGGGTTGAGCACGGTAGTTTCCGTCCGGCTGAAGTAAAATCGCGCTCGCCGGTTCGAATTCGTAAGCACGGCCTGGAGGGGACCCGTGGGGAGACAAACATTCCCATAACCTTCCGCCATGAGCGGGGTTGTCTGGGTTACCCCCAGTATGAATCGCCAATTCCTTCTCGCGCTCGTCCCACTCGTCTGCTCGGCGACCCTCCTCCGCGCCGCCGACTCCAACCTGAAGCACGAAAACTTCGACCACGATCCGGGCTGGGAGGAGATCGGCAATCGCGTGGTCCTCGAGCATCCGCGCACCACAGTGCAGGATTTCGGCTTCAGCCCCACGACCAGTTTCGCCGGCGGCAAGCCGGGTGAAATCGGCGGCAAGATCACCCGCACCAGCCGCCTCGCCTACTACGGCGCGAAGATCCCCACCCACACGCTGAACGAGCCCTTCTCCGCCTCGGGGGCGTTTACCTTCACCGAGACCATGGCCAGCGCGGGCGTCTTCATCGGCTTCTTCAACGACACGCAAAACGATACCGCGCGCCCGATGAATTCCCTCGGCATGGATTTCGACTGCGAGAAATCCGGCGCCCGACTGGCCGTGCGGATGATCAACGCCAAGAACGAAAGCTGCGGCCATTTCGTCACGCACTTCATCCCCGGAAAATTCCGCCCGACGCCCCTGGTCAAAGGCAAGCGCTACGAATGGACGCTGAAATACGATCCGCAGGCGAACAACGGCGGCGGACAATTCACCTACGCGCTGTCCGGCTACGATCGCGAAAAGGATCCGATCGACAGCCCGATCACCGTCGATCTCCCGCCGGGCTTCAAACAAACGGGCGCCACGTTTAATCGCTTCGGCATGATGAACATGCGCAAAGCCGGCGGCACCCTCGCCGTCTATATGGATGACCTGGCCGTCGACGCCCAGAAATGGGATTTCTCCTCCGACCCGCAATGGGACGGCGTCGGCAATCGCACGACTTTCACCGAAACCGAGGGCCGCGGCGCACAGGATTTCGGCTACACGCGGACCAACTTCGCCGGCGGCCAGAATGGCGAGATCGGGGGGATTGTCTGGCGCTCGCCTTTCGCCAGTTACGCCGATCGAATCGGCCCGGTCACGCTCAAGCAACCATTGATCGCGAAAGGAAAAGTCGTCTTCACCGGAGCCGATCCGGATTCGGACGCCTGCATCGGCTGGTTCCGCAGCGGCGCGCAGGAAGGTGAGAAAAGGGCGGCACGGGATTTCATCGGCGTGTCGATCGGCGGACCGACACGCGTGGGTCATTACTTCCGTCCGATGGTGAATGCCGCCGGCCGGCGCGCCCTGGCCAAGCAAGGTCCCGTGCTGCATCCCGACAGCAAGCCACACAACTGGAGCTGCACCTACGATCCCGCGGCGAACGGCGGCCTCGGCGCGGTCACCGTGACCCTCGACGCCGAAACAGTGACGCTGAATCTGACTGAAAAGCTGGATACCGGCAGCGTGCAGTTCGACCGTTTCGGGCTGTTTTCGCCCGGCGTCGGTGGTTCGAAAGTGAAGATCTATTTCGACGATCTGGAATACACCGCGAAATAGCGGCAGCGCCCGACACACATAGAGAGATGCGCTCCCGCGCGTCCCAAATTTCGGTACGCTTAATCGTCCTGCAGCAACTTCCGCATCCCCTCCGTCAACACCGTCTCCACACCCGGTGCGGTGTGCGAGGCGGCGTGACTGGTCTCGTAGCCGCCCTGATCATAGCCGATCGTCGTCCCGATATAACCAGGCCCGTAGTCCCCGTAAGCCGCCATCGTCACAAAAAGATCCGGCCGCATTTTCTTCGCCGCGAGCTGATACTCGACAAACAATTCTCCCGGCATGTGTAGAATCCGCGCTTTGCCCAGCCGCAGGCAACTGAGCTCGATCTTGTGCCCCGCCTGGCAACGCTGCACCCAAGCCAGCGTCGCCGCGGTGCCGTTGACGGTATCGGCATTGGCCGCGTGCAACATCGTCTCCAATTCCTGTTCACTCAGAAATGTCGCCGGCGGGACGGCCACCGGCTCGATTTTCCAACCCACATCCTGCGCGGTGATCGGAAATTTCTCCGTCGCATCCCAGGCCCGCTTCATTCCATCGGCCAGCCGCTGCGCGAGCACCCCGCGCATGGCGTGCGAGCCATCGTTGTATTTGCCCGCGCCGATATTGCCCCCGGCGCCATTGAAATGAACGTGCAGCGCGTCGGGCACTTCCAGGTGGCGCAGGTAACGCGCAACGCCGGGAAAGTCGGGATTGGCGACACCGGTGCGATAGTAACTCTGCGGATGGCAGGCGTAATAGCTGAGCACCGCCACGGGCGCTTCGCCGTTCCAAAAGCTGATGAGCGAGACCTCCGGGTCGATGGTGCCTTCCGGCTCGGCGCGCACGGCGGGATCCTTCGTCGCGGTGTAGCGTGTCACGCGCACCTTGCCGTTCGGCCCGAGGATGCGCCGGTTCGACGCCACTTCCTTGACCTCAGCATGGCCGAGGCCGATCTGCGTGACCGGTTTTGCCGCCGGCAGCGCGGCCTGGATTGCCGCCCGAAGCCGGTCGAGCACCACGCGGGCAAAAGCGCCATCGTAACGATTCAGCGGAGCGTTAACGTCCTTGAGCAAACGCTCCGCCGAAAAGTCGCAGGCCGGCGCATCGTGTTGATGCAGGGTATGCACCGCGACCCGCGAAGCCGTCGTTCCCGCCGCTTCTGCGAGGGTCTGTCGGAAGACGTCATTGCCTTCATTGCCGATCCCGAGCCAATCCACCGCACAGAGAACAATCGGCTCGCCAGCACCGAGCAATACGAGGCCCCGCGCGCGCAGCCCCAGTTCGCCCTGCACCCTCACCGGATCGTAAGCCATCATCGACCCCACCGGCGGCGTGGCGTCGACATCGAAGACCGCCACCTTGAGTTCATCGGCCTGCAGTTGGGCGCACAGCAATGCACAGGCGAGAAAGAGTATGCAGCGGAAAATAGAGATCATGGGGGGCCGGGACGCTAGTATGACCAATCCTTTTCCCGGCCTCCTCTTAGCCGCCTGCGGCGGAATCGAAAACGATTCGAGTTGATGTCTACGATTACGTTGGGTCAGGTAAGGCGCGACCGCGTTTTAGTGCGCCAGTCCCCTCTAAGCATTCCCCGCATCTTTGCTCGGTGTTTGGACGTCGATACGGATAACGCCACTGGGAGCGGCGACTTCCTAGTCGCTGACCGAAAAACCGACGCGCGCAGCGCCTCTCTTTGAGGGCGTCGCTCCGCAACGCAGGGCGACTAGGAAGTCGCCCTTCCCAGTGAGCCGCAGCCGAATTTCCGCTGTCCCTAAACCGAGCAAAGATGTGGGTAATGCTTAGAGTCCCCTACCGCTTTCGAGAATCGGCTCTCAGAGCGCCAGAGGACTGGCGCACTCCAAAACGCTGTCGCGAAATACCCCGCCCGGCTCAATTCGTAAACACGATCTAATCGCGATGATACGGCAGGCCGGCTTTGATCGAATAGGCGCGGTAGAGCTGTTCGAGCGTGACGACGAGGGCGAGTTCGTGCTGCAGGGTGAGTTTGCTCAGGGACCATGTCCAACCGGCGGCCTTGCGGAGTTCGTCCGTGTGGCCGTCGGCTCCGCCGATGATCACGGCGAAATCGCGCGGGCCGTGCTGCTCCCAGGTCTCAATTTTCTTCGCCAGTTCGCGGCTGGTGACATGGTCGCCACGTTCGTCGAGCACCACCCGAAACATGCTCTTGCTGCGCTCGAGCAAGGACCGGCTTTCGTCCTCCCGATCGCCCACTTTGAGATATTCGAGGCGAATCTGGGCAAATGGCTTCATTCGCGCCGCGTACTCGTCAATGCCAAGACGGGCGAAATCGAGCTTGGGTTTGCCAATGGCGAAGATGGTCCAGCGCATGGAGAAAAGGATGAGGGATGAAGGATGAAGGATGAAGTCATTTACGCTTTGCGGTTCGGAAAGACGCCCAACCTCGGAGATCACGCGCAACGTCTCTTCATCCTTCATCCTTCCGCCTTCATCCTTTTCCTCAGTCCAACGTCTGCCGGTATCGCTTCACTCCCACCGTGAGCATGATCGCCGCGAAGAGCGCGATCGGCCAGAGCTCGCGCGAGACGTCATATAGGCCGTTGCCCTTGAGCAGAATGCCGCGGACGATGCGCAGGAAATGCGTGAGCGGAAAAACTTCGCCGATCGTTTGCGCCCACACCGGCATGCCGCGGAACGGGAACATGAAACCGGAAAGCAGGATCGACGGCAGGAAGACGAAGAAGGTCATCTGCATCGCCTGGAGCTGATTCTTGGCCACGGTGGAAAACGTGATGCCCATGGCGAGATTGGCCGCGATGAAGATGAGCGCAACAACGAGGAGCAGTGGGATGCTGCCGTGGATCGGCACGTGAAAGAGGAAGTACGCCGCTATGAGAATGACGGCGACCTGGATGTAGCCGACGAGAATGTAGGGGACGATTTTGCCGATGAGCACCTCGCTCGGGCGCGTGGGCATGGAGAGGAGGTTTTCCATGGTGCCGCGCTCGCGCTCGCGGGTGATGGCCAGACCGGTGATCATGATCATCGTCATCGTCAGGATCACGCCCATGAGGCCGGGGACGATGTTGTACTGCGTATTGATCTCCGGATTGTAGAGCGAGTGCACCCGGAGATCGATGGGGCTGTCGGTCTGATTGAGATAATCGAGCGGGCCCTTGAGGTCGTTTTTCAGGGCGCCGTTCATGAGCGTGCCCAGCGCTCCGAGGGCGAAGCCGGTGGCCGCGGGATCGGTGGCGTCGGCTTCCACGAGAAGCTGCGGGCGGTCGCCGCGGAGCAGATCACGCGAGAAATTTTCCGGGATATTGACGACGAACTGCACCCGCCCCTGGGCAAGCAGATCGTGTCCTTCCTGCTCGGTCTTAACCTCACGAGTGAAATCGAAATAGGTGCTGTTCTTGAAAGCGTAGAGCAGCGTGCGGCCTTGCGGGCCGCGGTCGGCTTGCAGGATCGCCGCGGGCAAATGGCGCGGATCGGAATTAATGGCGTAGCCGAAAAGCGTGAGCTGAAGGAGCGGGATGCCGAGCATCATGGCAAAGGTCAGCCGATCCCGCCGCATCTGCGTGAACTCTTTCACGATGATGCCAACCAAGCGCGAGAAGGAGAATTTCGGATGGCGGCTCATGACGGCTCGCGATGGTGAGACGCTGCAGGCGCGTGCTCGTCGGCGGCAAAGTTATCCTGGGCGCTATCCATGAGGTGGATGAAGACGTCCTCCAACCCGGAGGGAATCTGCCGCCACGTGTAAGGTTCCTTGCGAAACGGCTCGATGGCCCGCTCCAGTGCCGCGGCGTCCTCTCCGCTGACATGCAGCGCGGTGCCGAAAGCCACGGCCTGTTGCACGCCGGACGCGTGGCGAAGCTGATCCGCGAGCGACAGCAGATCGGGGCCGCTGACCGCCCACGTGACGAGGCCAACCTGGTCGATCACGTCCTTCACCGTGCCGTTGGCCAGCAAGTTGCCGTAGGCGATGTACGGCGAGGCGATGGCAGCGCTCGGCTTCATCCATGTAGTGCGTGGTGGATGAGAAAGGTCAGTCCTTCCCCGGCGAGGATGTGAATCTGCTCCCAAAAGTCGCGCCGCGCCTTCGGATCGACGCCGGCGGTTGGCTCGTCGAGCAGGAGCAACTTCGGCTGATGAATGAGACAGGCCGCGAGCGCGAGGCGTTGCTTCCAGCCGCCGGAGAGTTCGCCCGCGAGTTGTTTCTGCCGGCCGGCGAGGCCGAGTTGTTCGAGGCTGCGCTGCACGGCTTCGCGCCGATTTTTCACGTCATACATGCGGGCGACGAAATCGAGATTCTCCGCAATGCTCAGATCCTCCCAGAAGCTGAAGCGCTGGGTCATGTAGCCGACCTGCCGCTTGATGATCTCGCTCTCGGTAATGACATCGTGCCCGAGACAGGTGCCGCTGCCCGCATCGGCGCGCAGCAATCCGCAGAGCATGCGAATGAAGGTGGTCTTGCCGCTGCCGTTCGGGCCAAGGAAGCCGTAGATCTCGCCGGTCCGGACTTGCAGCGCGATGTCATTGACGACGGTGCGATCGCCGAAGCGTTTCGTCATCCCACGTACGTCGATGGCTAGTTCGCCGTTCATAGGTCACTGAAACGTTACGTCCACCGGTTGTCCGGGATTCAGCTTCGCGGCGGTCGGCGTGTCGAAGCGAACCTCGATCATGAAAACGAGTTTCTCGCGGCTCTCCTGGCTGTAGATGACGGGCGGTGTGTACTCCGCCTGCGGCGAAATATAGGTCACCTTCCCCGCGTAAGTTTCGCCGACGCCATCCACGAAAACGTGCACCGGTTCTCCCGGGTGAACCGCGCCCACTTTCACCTCGGGCACGAACACCCGCACCTTTACATTCTCCGGCGGCAGCAACGCGACGATCGGCTTGCCCGCGCCGACCCACTCGCCTTGCTGATACAATAGATCGTACACCAGGCCATTCCCCGGGGCGTCCTGGCGTTTCTGCGAGAGGTTCCAATCCGCCTGCGCGAGCGCAGCCTGGAGAGCGCGCACATTGGCTTCGGCGGCGGCGACTTGATCCTCGCGTTCACCGAGGTGCGCGGTCGTCAGATCGGCCTCGAGTTGCGCGACACGGTGCTGGTCCTGATCGCGCGCTGAACGGGCGCGATCGAAATCCTCGGCCGAGGTGACGCCACGGGTATGGAGATCGTCCTGACGTTTGTATTCCTTTTCCGAGAGCACCAGGGCGGCGCGCGCCTGCTTCAATTGAGATTCGGCGGATTCAATCTCCGGAGGCCGTTTGCCTTTCTTCGCGTCCTCCAGATTCGCCTTTCCCTGCACCAATTTGCGCTCCGCTTCATCGCGCGCGGCCGTTTCCAAACCGCACTCCAGGGCGAAAAGCCGGTCACCGGTTTTCACCCGCATCCCGCGCTTCACCGAGAGCGTTTCGAGCTGTCCGGCGAAAGGCGACGCGACGTAGACGTATTCGCCTTCCACATAGCCTTGGAAGCGATTGGATGATTGCCGATGACAACCGGTGAAAGCGGCCAGGCAAGAGCCAGCGCGCACGTGCGTAAAATGGAAAAGCGCCATCTTTCATTTTCTTTCTCCCCTTCATCGGTCAGCGCGCCTTCGAGGAAAAACGGTGATGATTTTGAATGAACGCCTCGCGAGGTGTCGTCTGGAGCTCATCCATTTTTTGTGGGGGATAACGACCGAATCGACCGCGCCGAGCAGCATCTCGATCAACATCACCGCGGGGGATATCCTTGCGGATCATGCCGGGCCTTGCGACCATCCTGGATGAGCTTGCCGAAGAAGCGCTGGATCAATTCGCGCCGCCGTTGCTGCACCTGGGCGAAGAGCTCAGGGGCTTCGCGGCGGACATCGCGGACATAAGCGGCGCCGATTTCCTCGGTGTGCATGCGCATGCAGGAGAGCAGCGCTTGTAAACGTTCGGGAAAACTGCCACCCGCTTCCTGCAGGGCCTGTTCCAGATCGGCCTCAACGGCGCTCAACTTGTCGTCCATCACTGCCCGCAGGAGAGCCATCTTGCTCTCAAAATGAGCGTAGAGCGTTTTCTTGCTCATGCCGAGTTCGGCGGCGAGGTCGTCCATCGTCACGCCACGGAAGCCGTGGGAAAAGAAGTAGCGGCGGGCGCCGGCGATGATCCGGCGGGCGGCTTCCGCCGGTGGGCGGACGTCGGTGCCGGCTTTGAGGATGGATGGATGAGCGGGCATAACCTCTGGAAACTAAAACAGTATTCTAAGTTTCCATGGTCAATGCAAGGGAATTTTTAAACGCAGAGACGCGGAGACGCAGAGGGGAGAAGGAAAGTTACTACGATACGCTCCTACGCGTGTCAGAGAGCGTGTCGCTTTGCTGAAGACAGAGACCTCCACCCAACACCCAACACCCAGCACCCAACATAAGAAGCGCGATCGCACACGCTTGCGCCATTGGATGTTGGATGTTCTGCTCTTCCTTCCCCTTACTTCACGGGCACGAAATCGATCTGCCGTTTGTAGGCGTCGACGCGGGAGACGATGACCTGCAACACGTCGCCGATCTGGTAGGTTTTGTTCTTGCGGCGGCCGACGAAACGCAGCCGCGTGCTGTCGAATTGATAGAAGTCATCCGGCAACGAGCTCACGTGAATGAGGCCGGTGATGAGGCAATCGGGTAATTCCACGACCAGCCCGTAGCTACGCACATCGACCACGATGGCCCGCATTTCCTCCGGACGACGCGCGGTGAGCTGGCGCTGGAAGAACTCCATCTTCTTGAGCATCGTGCTGTCCCGCTCCGCATCTGCGGAAGTGCGTTCGGTGGTGGAAATGTGCGCGGCGATTTCGCCCACGGCGCCAACGCCGCCGAGCTTCTCCCCGGCCAGGGCGCGATGCACGAGCAAGTCGGCATACCGGCGGATGGGACTGGTGAAGTGCGTGTAATTCACCTTGGCGAGACCGTAGTGCCCGACCGGGTCGGTGGCATAACGGGCGCGCTTCAGACTCTTCAGCAAGCCCAGCTTGAGCGCATATTCCTCCGGCTTGCCACGCGTGGCGGCGAGCAGGCGCTGCAATTCACGCCGTTGGGTGAGGTCGCCGGCGCGGAAGCCATAGCTGATGGCGAGTTCGCGGTAATCCGCGAGACGATCCGGGTCCGGGTCTTCGTGGATGCGGTAGACCGTCGGGATCTTGCGATCCTTGAGCGCCTTGGCCACGACTTCATTCGCCGCGAGCATGAATTCCTCGACGAGCTGATGCGAAATGTCGTTGTCCATTTTCTCCAGCCGCACGGCGCGGCCCTGGTCGTCGAGCCACACTTTCACTTCGGGGAAATCGAGATCGAGCGAACCTGCGGCGAATCGGTTCTTGCGCAGCAGCGAGGCGAGTTCCCAGGCGAGCTTCACGCGTTCACGCAATTCCGGCGTGACATTGAGCGGCACGGGTTTGGCATCGAGATGCACTTTTCCGCCGCGCTCGTAGTTCGGCGTGGCCGGCACGGGCCGATCTTCGAGAATGGCCAGCGCCTGGCGATAGGTCAGCCGCGCCGCGCTCTTGATCACGCTCCTGGCGAAACGCGCTTTGCGGATCTTGCCGCTCTCGTCGAAATCGATGAAGGCGCCAAAGGTGAGCCGCTCGACGCCCGGTTTGAGCGAGCAAATGCCATTGCTCAAGCGCTCGGGCAGCATCGGGATCACGCGATCGGCGAGATAGGTCGAGTTACCACGTTTGCGCGCTTCGCGATCCAGCGGATGCCCAGGGCGCACGTAGTGCGAGACATCGGCGATGTGCACGCCGAGCCGCCAGCCGCGCGCCAATCGTTCGACGTGAATGGCATCGTCGAAATCCTTGGCATCATCGGGATCGATGGTGACGATGAATTGTCCGCGGCAGTCCTCGCGGCGCGCGATTTCATCCGGATGAACGGTCTCGAAAATCTTCTCGGCCTCGCGTTCGACGGCATCCGGGAACGCCATCGGAAGCTGGTATTTCCGGATGATCGAAAGCATGTCCACACCCGGCGCGTGGGCCGGACCGAGGACCTCGATGACTTCGCCTTCGGGGTTGACGTGGCGCGACTCCCATTCCTCAAAACGCACCACCACCTTGTCACCGACCTGCGCCCCCTTGGGTTCGGGTTTGACGTAGATATTGTGCTGCAGCCTCGGGTCATCGGGGATGACATAGAAGAAGTTCTTCGAGGACTGGAGCGTGCCGACGATGGTGTCGTTGGCCCGTTCGAGAATCTTGATCACCCGTGCTTCCTGGGCGCCACCACGGCGCTGCTCGCGGCCTTCGTGCATCAAGCGCGCGACGACCTTGTCGCTGTGCATGGCGGTCCCGAGATTGGGCGCAGAAATGAAGACGTCCTTCACGCCCGGCGTTTCGCTGAGCAGATGCGCGTGGCCATTCGCATGGACCTGCAGGATGCCGGTCACGAGATCGGCGGTCTGCGGCAGGACGTAGCGGTCCTTGCGAATGCGCGCGATCTCACCGGCGGTTTCGAGTTCGCGGAGGGCTTCGCGTAATTCGGCGCGCTGGTCGCTCGGCCAGCGCAGCGCTTTGGAAAGCTCGACCTTGTCAAGCGGACGGTAGTTCGGGTTACGGAGGAGCTGCCGAATGCGCTCCTTCAGACCACCTTGGTCTGGTTGTTTCTTATTACGTTTCATGTGAAAAATGGGGAATGAGGGATGAGGGTAATGCGCGCGGAAGGAGAATCGTGCGAGCCGATCCTAACAACTCTGCTTGCTGCCGTCGAAGCCCATGCCATGGGAACAAACTCCATCCAAAAAGCAGCAGAGCGCGGATATATGATAAAAGACTGAACTTACAAATTAGGCGCGATTCGGAAGCCACCACTCATACCGACCCAGCGCCTTGATGCCGCCGACAATACATCGACATATTTAATATGCCAGCACTTTTCGCGAAACCACCGACGCTGAGGATAGCGCCGCTACAATTTTGCCGCGTGCACTGCTTTCACAAAAGTCGCGGCGCGGTTCTTCAACTCCACCCAATCGCGCTTTTGCAGGATCTCTTTCGAGACGAGCGAGGAACCAGCGCCGAGCGCCACGCTGCCGGCCTTGAGGAAGGCCGCGGCGGTGTCGGGCGTCACGCCGCCGGTCGGCACGATGCGAAGCATCGGCAGCGGGGCGAGGACGTTCTTGATATAAGTCGGGCCGCCGAGATCAGCGGGAAAGAGCTTCACGAAATCCGCACCACTCTCGTGGGCGAGCAGGCATTCCGTGGGCGTGAAGGCGCCGCTGGCGATGGGCTTGCCGAGATGCTGCGCGGCGGCGATGACCTGCGGCTTCGTCACCGGCGTGACGATGAATTCCGCGCCCGCGGCCACCGCGGCATAGACCGTGCGCGGGTCGATCACACTGCCCACGCCCATGAGGATCGCCTCGCCAAATTTCTGCGTCACCGCAGTAATGACCTCGAGCGCATTCGGCGTCGTCATCGTCACTTCCATGGCCGTGACCCCGCCGGCGAGCAGAGCGCCCGCGGCTTCGAGGAGTTGTTCCGAAGAATCCGCACGGATGATCGCGATGATGCCGGGATCGAGGAGCCGTTGAATGATTTCGGATTTGGTCATGGAATGAAGCGCCCTTTTTAGGCAGGTTATTGGCGATGAACAGGAATTTGCGTGTGGTCCATGTCCTAGTCCCTCTCTGCATTGCCGCCGTTCTGGCGTTTGGCGCCACCCCTCCTCCCAAAGCTCCGGTCAATGAAGCCGCCAAGGCGGCACGGGAAAAACTCGCGGTATTCCAAGGCCGCGTCGATGCCCGGGCGCTTGACATCGCGTGGCCCTACCTGGACTCCACGGATTGTGCGGTGCGCGAAGTCGCGCGCCAGGCCATCGAGGCGCAACCCTTCGAGAACTGGAAGCAACGCGCCCTCGAAGAAAAGAAACCGTGGGCCTCGCTGGAAGCGCTTCGCGCGCTCATCGAAGCGTGTCCTCAACCGCAGGCCGCCGCCCTGTCGCCGCACCTCTGCGAGCAGATCACCACGCTGGGCATCGAGCAAATGAACGAACCGCAGCAACTCGCCGCCTTGCAATTGACGCGCTCCATCTTCGCCCGCCTCGGTCCGGTTTCCGCGGATGAACGTACGCAGATGCTCGATCTGTGGGCCCATTTCCCCGAACCGCTTACCGGCCGCGCGAAGGCGGAAGTCGTCCGCCTCGTCGCCTTCCTCGAAAAGACGCCGACCCGCTGAACGAATCGCTCGTCACCCCGTTTTGGGCAAAATGGATGCTTCCGTGGATTCGATTTCTGCTTCAAGAATCCTCGGCTTGAAGTCCGACATCTCCCCTCCCTCACCGTCCGGTCCCTCCACCGGCGCGATCATCTGGCTTACCGGTCTCAGCGGGTCGGGAAAGACGACCATCGCGACCGCCCTGGAAAGAGCGCTTCGCCAGGCTTGCCGCGGAGTCTGCGTGCTCGATGGCGATGAACTCCGGCGCAGCGTGAACTCCGATCTCGGGTTTTCTCCGGAAGATCGAGCCGAAAATGTTCGCCGCGTGGCGGAAATCGCCCGGCTGATGGCCCAGGCTGGCCTGATGGTCGTCGTCGCACTCATCAGCCCATTCCACAAAGACCGTCACCAGGCCCGGAGCGTCGCCGCGGCAAGCGGCATCGATTTCATCGAGGTCTATCTGGACTGCCCGCTGGAAATCTGCGAGCGGCGCGACCCGAAGGGATTGTATAAGAAAGCGCGGACCGGCAATCTGGCAGCATTCACCGGCATTGATTCCGGCTATGAAACGCCGCAACACGCAGAAATCGTGCTTTCCACCGGCACGCAACTCGAGAGCGAAAGCATTCGGACGTTGCTTGAATTCCTCGGCGCACGTTTCTCACCTGATAGTGCGCAGGGCTAGTCGGTAAATATAATTTTCATAATCTACGTGCGATTACGCTTGTCGCACAGAGAAATGAAGACTACAGGCTTCGCGCCATATGGCTATGGCATCGTCTTTCGAGAAACTGAGACTCCCCCCTTCAGCGCGTCGCACGGCGGCAGCTTGCCTTCTAGGAGGTATCGGCCTGGCGGCGCGGGCGCTGGGCGGCGTGTTCACACTGACTAATAGAAATACCCTCGCCGTCACTGCCGGGAATGCGAAGTGGTGGATCCGCCAATCCACCGGCAGCCTTCGAACCCACGCCGGCCGCCCTTCTTCGGGATACGGCATTTCGGAAGCGCACCTCATTTCTCCGTCCCGAACTGACGGCTTTGACGGAGCGGTCGGGATCTCGGTGAACGGCAAAGTATTCATCCCTCCCGCCGGCAAGGTAGACCTCACGACCACCGCGGCAGGCACTTTCGTCAATATCGTCACCCCGCAAAACATCGGTGGGGTCAACACCAGCCTGAATTACTTCTTCACCGGCACGGGATCTACAGTCCGCGCCGTGGGCGTGTTCACTAACACCACCGGCACCACCCTCACGATCAATGTCGGCGTCGGAGGCAATCTCGGCTCGGATCGCAACACCGAAGTACTCCGCTACGCCAGCGGGGGATCGACGCTGAGTCTCACTCAGGACAATTACGTGATCAGCCACCAAAAGGGTCAAACAGGCGACCTGGGTGACGACCCGCATGAGACGTGGGTCTTTTTCGGCCCCGGAGGTAAGACTCCATTCTTCGGTGCATACCAAAACGGAAATGACATCATCGGCGAGGAATGGAGCCTCACGCTCGCACCCGGCCAGACCGAGGAGCTGATGTGGTTCGTTCAATTGAATCCGGACTTGGCCAGTGCTCTATCGGGTAGCTCGACGTTTGCCAGCCTGAGCGCGTTGACCTCCGCCGGCTTGCTCTCAGGATTGTCCGCGTCCGATCTGGCAGAGATTGAGAACTGGCTGGCCATCTCGACCGGTCCGATTCTCCAGAACTCGGCCCCCGTGAACATCCCGACCACGGCCGACTTCCTCGTCGGCGGCCCAGTCGTCACCGGTGGCGGGAACAACACGGTGAATTCTCTCACCTTCCTGTCCGGCAGTTCCCTGAAGATCTTCAATACGCTTACCGTCACGACGGGTCCCGTGGAGCTCGTCAATGGATCGAGCATCGACTTGGAAAACGCCACGTTCAAGGTCAACCAACTGAACATCGATTTCGGCGGCTTCCTCGGCGGCAACGGCACCATCTTCGGCAATCTCTTCAACGCCGGCACCATCAGCCCGGGCCATTCTCCCGGTCAGATTCACCTCACGGGTAACTTCGTTCAGGGGCCCACGGGCACGCTGGTCATCCAGTTCGCCGGCCATAGCAAAGGCCAATTCGATGTCTTTTCCGTGGATGGATCGGCGAAGCTCAACGGTACGCTGCAATTGCAAGCCCTCGACAAGTTCAAGTTGCGCCGCGGCGATAACTTCCAGTTCCTCACCGCCGGCGGCGGGATCTCCGGGAAGTTCGCCGATGTCGTTAACCCCTTCGTCACGGATACGATCCTGAATCCCCGACTCGTCTACCGCGGCCAGAGCGTCAGCCTCGAGGTGCGAACCTTCCAGGACTTCGCCAACGCCTGGGACCTCACGCCGAATCAAAAGTCGGTGGCCCGCGCACTGGACAGCATCAATTACGACAGCCGCGCCGACAAGCTGACCAATTACGTCGACAACCGCCCGCTGCCCAAGCTGCCCGGCGATTTTGTGAAGATCGCTCCCGAGGAACTCACCTCGATGTACACCATCGGCGTGGCCTTGGAAAAAGTGCAGTCGCTGAACATCCAGCGCCGCACCGATGACATCCGCAGCGGCTTGAGCGGCTTCAGTGCCGCCGGTTTCGCCATCAATGGCGACGGTCCCAGCTTCAGCGGACCGATGAACCGCGGCGGCGTCGCCGGCCCGAACGGCAGTGACGACAAAGACAGCAAGATGCGGGCGGTGCCGCTGACCGACGAACGCTGGGGCGCCTTCCTTTCCGGCACCGGCGAATGGGTCAGCGTGGGCGACACCGACAACGCGCGTGGCTACGACTTGGAAAGCGGAGGATTCACTCTCGGCGCGGATTACAAGGTGACGCCGAATTTCGCCATCGGTCTGGCGGCTGGTTACACCGGCACGACCGCCGATCTGGTGGATGGCGGCCGGATTCACGTCAACGGCGGCAAGCTGGGGCTCTACGGCACCTTCTACCAAAACCAGCCGGTGGCCGCGGCGCCGACGATGTCGAAAGATTCGTCCAAGGACTCCAAGGAAGTGCAAGCGCCGGCCGCCAGCGTCGCCAAGGGGCTCTACGCCGACTTTGCGGCCTTCGGCGGCTACAATAGCTACGATACCCACCGCAGCGGACTTCAGGGCACGGCCCGTGGAGATACCGATGGCGGCGAACTCAACGTGCTCTTCGGCACCGGTTACGACTTCAAGAAAGGCAACCTGACCTTCGGTCCCACCGCGACCTTCAACTACACCTACCTCGGTACCAGCGAATTCACCGAGCATGGCTCCCTCGCTCCGCTGAACGTCCACGGCGGCAAAGGCGAATCCCTGCGCTCGGCGTTTGGTTTCAAGGCCAGCTACGACTGGAAAGTCGGCGGCGTGCTGATCAAACCCGAGCTCAGCGCCTCCTGGCAGCACGAATACGGCGACTCCGCTTATGCCATCGATTCCAGCTTTGCCAATGGCGCGGGCAATTCCTTCCTCGTCAATGGCCCCAAACTGGGACGCGACAGCGCGCTGCTCGGCGCCGGCTTTGCCGTGCAGTTCAACGAGCGCATGTCCACCTACTTCTATTACGATGGCGAGCTGGGCCGGACGAATTACCAGTCGAGCAGCGTGACCGGCGGATTCCGCATCGCGTTCTAGGGTGGATCGCACCCCGCAGTGGTGGTAGGGACGAATGCATCTCCACCGTCCCTGACTGCCTCTTCGAGTGACACACCCTACTCCTGACCCGCGCCAGCGTCTCGAAGCAGCCTTCGAGGATTTGCGCGCGGGGCGAACCAAGGAGGCCCAGCAGGCAGCCGATGGGTTGCGGCGCACGTTTCCGGACCATGCCGGCGTGCGCAACCTGCTGGCCTTGATCGCGCTGGATCAGCAGGCTCCCCAGCGAGCCGCCCAGCATCTCGAGCACGCGATTCGCCTCGATCCCCGGGAGCCGATTTACCACTGCAATCTCGGCGAGGCGCGGAGGGCCTTGCAGGAGATGGACAAAGCCATCGAGAGCTTCCGCCAGGCGCTCGCGCTCAAGCCGGATTACCTCACCGCAGCGCTTAATCTCGGCAGCGCTTATTTCGCCACCAAGAACTATGCGGCGGCTCTCGCCGCTTTCGATCGCGCCATCGAAATCTCTCCCGCCAACGCGCTTGCCCCAGCCTACCGGGCAGACGCCCTGCGTGAGCTTGGCCAACTGCGGGAGGCGATTCACGGGTACGAAGAGGCGCTGGAGATCGATCCCGATCTTCCTCACGCCGTCGGCAATCTTGGTCTCCTCCTGTTGGGCGTGGGCCAGCCTGAGCGCGCCGTGGAACTGGCCCGCCGGGCGACGGAATTGGAACCGCACTCGGGAACTGCCTGGATGAATCTGGGGAACGTCCTCAGGTCGCTGGACCGGCTGGAGGAAGCGATGGACGCCTTTGCGCAAGCGCAGGAAAAAATGCCGGATTCCGCCGAGCTCTGCACCCTTATTGGTGGCATCTGGCAGGAAACGGACGATCTGATCCAGGCGGAGAGCTGGTACGAAAAAGCGCTCGAAGCGGAACCGGGCCGCCTGGAAACCCGCTGTGCGCTCGCCTCCACCGTTGCCGCGGCCGGCGACAGCACCGCAGCCGTGGAAGAGTTTCGCCAGATCGTCGCCGAGCATCCCGAGAGCTTCGAGGCGCAACTGGGATTGGGCAATGCGCTGTGGGAGGAAGGCGAAGCCGAAGGGGCCGTCGCCGCCATGCGCGCGGCCGCCGCTCTGCGCCCGGAAAACGCAGGCGCGCTGGCCAGTCTAGCTTCGATCCAGGCCTCCGCGGGCGACGTGGAGGAAGCCAATGCCAGCAACCGCGCGGCGCTGGCGATCAATCCCCGATGCATCCCGGCGCTTTCCAATCTCGCGCTCAATCTACGCGGCAAGTTGCCCGAGGCCGATGCGCACACCATGGAGGATCTGCTGGCCGCCAAGTGGCCACGGCAAGGCGCGCGCGCCTCCGTGCATTTCGGGCTCGCCCACTACTGGGATGGACGCAAGGAATACGTCCGGGCCGGTGAGCATGCGGTGGCGGCCAATGCCTTGCATAGTGAATTCAAGCGCGAGCGCGGCTGGCATTACGAGCCCGTGGAGTACGAACAACATATCGGCCAACTCATCAGCGCCTTTAGCCCGGAGTTCTTCCGGCGCACGCAAGGAATGGGCCGTGATTCCGAGGCGCCCGTTTTTATCGTCGGCATGCCGCGCAGCGGCACCACGCTGACCGAACAAATTCTCGCCAGCCATCCGCATGTCTTTGGAGCCGGGGAGCGCAATTTTGCCGGCCGGGTTTTTCACAGCCTGCCCGCGCTGCTGGACCGCACCACGGAGTCTGCCGAGTGCCTCACTGACGTCGGCGCCGCAGAAATCCGCGCATTGGCCGACTGGCATCTCGAACAATTGCAGACGCTGGTGGAAAAAGCCGGAGGCTCGAAAAGCGTGGAGCGGATTGTCGACAAAATGCCCGATAACTACAGCCTGCTCGGCTGGATCGTGACGGCGTTTCCGAAAGCCCGCATCATTCACTGCCGGCGCGACGTGCGCGATGTCGCCGTCTCGTGCTGGATGACGCCGTTCAAGGAAATCCGCTGGGCTTTCGATCTGCGGCACATCGGCCAGCGGATCTTGCAATACGAGCGCATCATGGAGCACTGGCGAAAGGTTTTGCCGGTGCCCATGCTGGAGATCGATTACGAGGAAACGGTCGCGGACCAGGCGGGACAGACGCGGCGCCTGCTCGATTTTGTCGGCCTGCCTTGGGACGACGCCTGCCTGGAGTTTCACCGCACGGAGCGCCTGGTGCGCACGGCCAGCGTGACGCAAGTGCGCCAGCCGATTTACAAGCGCTCGCTGGAGCGCTGGCGGCATTACGAGCCCGTGCTGGGGCCATTGCTGGAGATTCTCGGCACTGGACGTTAAACCGTCCGGTATTCGGAAATTGCTTTCGCGAGACGGGCTACTCGCGAATAGGAAAAAGGCATCCTCCGTGCCTTGAACAAGAAGCAAGGCACGGAGGATTGTAAGTGCAAATACAGTGTTTGGTGTTGAGCATGTCACGACAAAACCGTCTCGAGCGATTTTCTTCCTGCGTGCCAACGGCGCCCCCGAGCAAACGGCCATTGGCAATCCCCACCCGCTCCGCTAGCGTCCCCGGACAGGAGCATCCTTATGAGCGACATTTCCCCGCAGGCTGTGAAGGACGTCTATGCGCGTATCACCGCCGAGCTCGGCAAGATCATGGTGGGGCAGGAGTCGATCATCCGCCTGTTGCTGGTCAGTTTGTTTGCGCGCGGGCATTGCCTGCTCATTGGTGTCCCGGGGCTGGCCAAAACGCTCCTCGTCCGCAGCCTTGCCGAAACGCTCACGCTCAGTTTCAAGCGCATCCAGTTCACGCCCGATCTCATGCCGAGCGACATCCTCGGCTCGGAACTGCTGCAAGAGCGCGATCGCAAACTGGAATTCGAGTACTTCGCCGGCCCGATTTTCGCCAATTTGCTGCTCGCCGATGAAGTGAATCGCACGCCGCCGAAGACGCAATCCGCGCTGCTCGAGGCGATGCAGGAGCACAAGGTCACCGTGGCCGGTGCCTCGCGCGCGTTGCCCGATCCATTCCTTGTCGTCGCCACGCAAAACCCCATCGAACAGGAGGGCACCTATCCCCTGCCCGAGGCGCAGCTCGATCGCTTCATGTTTTCGCTGAATCTCGACTACCCCGCGCACGAAGAAGAAATGGAGATCGTCCGCCGCACGACCTTGCGCATGGCCGAAAAACTCACCGCCGTCGTATCGCTCGAACAAATCCTCGCCGCGCAACAACTCGTCATCGCCGCGCCAGTGAGCGATCACGTCATCGACTACGCCGTGCGACTCGCCGCGGCGACGCGACCGGGTAATGGGCAAGCGCCACAGATCACCCGCGATTTCGTGGAATGGGGCGCCGGCCCGCGCGCTTCGCAATATCTCATCCTCGGTGCCAAGGCGCTCGCCCTGCTGGCCGGCCGGATCGCCGCGGAAACCTCCGACGTGCGCGAAGTCGCGCTGCCAGTATTGCAGCATCGGGTGATTACTAATTACCGAGCCACTGGCGCGGGGAAGAAGTCGCGGGATATTATCCACGAACTTCTCACCCAAGTGCAGGAAAAAAACTACTAGCGTTCGCCATGTCTTCCTCGACGCCGCCTCCGCTGCCAAAACCGACCGGCACCGGCGCGGCGCTGAGCCTGTTGCAATTGCGCCGGCAGGCTCGGGCCAAAGAGCCGTCGCCGTCGCTGCTCAATGTGCAGGAGCTGGAACGATTCGAGAACCTGCTGCTCTTCGCCAGGGCGGTGGTGGAAGGTTATTTCTCCGGCAAGCACAAGTCACCCTATCGCGGCTCGGCGGCGGAGTTTGCGGATTACAAGGAATACACTCCAGGCGACGAACTCTCCCGGCTCGACTGGCGCGTGTATGGACGCACGCGGCGATTGTATCTGCGGCAATTCGAGGAGGAAACGGATATGACCGTCTATCTGATGGTCGATATCAGCGGTTCGATGCGCTACGCGGGCGAGAAGCGGCCTTCGAAATACCTTCTCGCGGCCAAGATCGCTGCGGCACTCGCTTATCTCATGATGGCCCAGAGCGACAAAGCCGCGCTGGTACTTTTCGCGCAAAGGGTCATGCAATTCCTCGCTCCCGGCGGAACGCGGCGGCATCTGCACCGCCTCGTCACCGAGCTCGAGCGAGTGCGGCCGGCGCTGACCACCGGCATCGCCGGCGCGGTGCAGGAATGCAACGCGCTTTTCAAAAAGCGTGGGCGCATCGTCATCCTGTCCGATTTTCTCGACGACACGACAGCGCTCTTCGATGCGCTGGCCCAATTCGTCCATCGCAAATTCGAAATCCTGCTTCTGCAGATCGTCGATCCCGACGAACTAAACCTGCCGGCCTTCAACGCCGCCAAATTCATCGATCTCGAAACCGCGGAAACCGTGCAGGTCGACCCGGACGAAATCCGCGCGAGCTATCGGGCTCACATCCAGCAGCACATTGATACTCTGGCCCACGAGGCCGACCTGCGTCGAATTCAGCACCGCTTGGTGGACACCCAGCGACCGTATCTGGATGCCATCGAAGCCTATCTCGGCTTCCGAGGCAGAAATGAGCGCCAGCGGTAACTCTCCGAGGACCTGCCATGAGCTTTCTCAATCTAGCCCTGCTCCCCGGGTTGGTCCTGCTTGCGTTCCTGCCGCTGGTCATCCACCTACTGAATTTACGTTTCCCACGAGTCTTCGAATTCTCGTCGGTGAAACACATCCGCGAGACCATCGCCCAGCGGTCGCGCATCTTTCGCCTTCGTCACTGGCTTTTGATCCTGCTGCGCACGGCATTGATCGCCCTGTTGCTGCTGGCCTTTTTGAAACCGCTCCTGCGGCGCTTCAATTCGAATGCCGACCGGAAAGCACCACGGGCGGTGCTCATCGTCATCGATCATTCGCTGAGCATGGAACACCAGGGTGGCGGCCTCAGCAGCCGGCAGCGGGCGCAAAACGAAGCGGAAAAAATCCTCGCCACGCTCGGCGCGGAGGACAGCGTGAATATCGTCACCGCCGGACAGACCGCGCAGTCGTGCTTTTTCGAAATGTCGCGCAATCATCCCGACGCGAAGCATTTCCTCGCGGCCATCAAGCCCGGCTACAGCCGCGCCGATTTCAGCCGGGCCAATACCGTCGCCGCCCGACTCCTGGCGCAGAGTAGCGGTCGGCCGGAGATCTACTATTTGTCCGATTTCCAGCGCCGAAATTGGGCGAACGTCGACTTCACCGCATTGCCGCCATCGGCGCGGCTGTTCTTTGTCGATTGCGCGCCACCGCATCCGGACAATCGCGCCATCCTCGGCGCCACGCTCAGTCAGTCACAGGTCCTCGCCGGCGACACGGTGACGCTGGAAGTGGAGGTGGGTAATTTCCGCAATCAGCCCATGCAGGAACCGGTGAAGGTGATGATCGATGGAAGTAGCAGCTTCGAAAAGGAAGTCTCCGTGGCCCCATGGAGTACGGCGAAAATTACGCTGCCCGTGCCGCCGGGCGGACCGGGCCTGCACCAGTGCGAGATCCGCATCCCGCCGGATGACCTCCCGCTGGATGACCATTATTTCCTCACCATCCCCGTTTTGGAAAAGGAGGGCATTCTTATCGTCTCCGACGCACCCGACCCGAAACGCGATGCGGTCCTCTTCCTCAAGACGGCCCTAAATCCTTATGAAGACCATGCGGGCTCGCTGCTGCCGGAACAGATTCCCGCCGCCGGTCTCACGAGCGCGAAACTGGCCGCGGTGCGGAAGATTTTCTTCACCCACACCGGCCCGCTAAACGAGGCCACGTGCAAGCTATTAGCCGACTTCGTCTTCCACGGCGGAGGCATCTGCTATTTCCTCGACGGCGAGAACGACGTGGCCAATTTCGCCGCGCTGGAACGCGCGACCGGCCCCGGAACCCTGCCGCTGCAACTCGGCGCTCGCCGTATCGCGAAAAATGTCGGCGCCGCGGCGCAGCAGATCATTCGCGGTGATTTCAAATCGCGCTATCTCCGGCTCTTTCGCGAGGCCAATCGGCAGAATCTCGCGTTGCTCGAGTTCTACGACATCGACGATGCCGCTGCGACCGGTGCGGGAAAGGTCCTGCTCACCTACGCCGACGACACCCCGGCCATGGCCAGCGCCAATCACGGGCTCGGCACCATGCTGTTCATGAATTTCTCGGTCAGCGAATTTTCCAGCAACCTCGCGCGGCAACGCATCTTCCCCGCATGGATGCAGGAGATCGTGAAAAACCTCACCAGCGACGAGCCGCTGCCCCTCTCCACGCAAGTGGGCGAAACCGTTTCGGACGAGATATGGAAGAGCGAACTGGCGGAGAATGCGCTGCGCAAGCCGGGCGGCGAGCTGGCGGATGTGAAAACGGAACCGCTCGGCGAGCGGATCGGCATCACTTTCACGCCGGACGAACCGGGCTTCTACACCATGCGCGGGCCGAAGCTGCTGCACTCCTACGCGGTTAACCCGCCGCCGGACGAAAGCGACCTGCGCCCGATCGACCGCGCGCTATTGCCGGAGCAATTGAGCGAGAAAGGCCAGGCCGGTTTCTTCGTGCAGGGTCACGAGGACTTCGAGAATCTCATTCTCGGGAAGCCGATTTTTCATTGGTTCGTGCTCGCCGCGGTAGCCCTGCTGCTGATTGAACTTCTCTTTCAACTCTTTCTCCTCCGCACCGCGAATAAACAATCATGACGAGCATGCAATGGCCCCAGTTACTTTGTGCCGACCGCCTTGGCAGCAGCCGCCCCGCCGGTGCAGAACCGCAACGCTCGCCCTTCCAGCGTGACTCGGACCGCATCATCTTCTCGTCCGCCTTCCGGCGCCTCCAGGACAAGACCCAGGTTTTCCCGCTGGCCGACAACGACTATGTGCGCACGCGCCTCACGCACAGCCTGGAAGTGGCCAGCGTCGCCCGATCGCTCGGCACCATCGTTGGCACGGCGATTGGCGAGCGCGGGGAGTTGCCTGGCATTCACGCCTCGGACTTCGGCGCGATCGTCTCCGCCGCGGCGCTGGCTCATGACCTCGGCAATCCGCCCTTCGGTCATTCGGGCGAAGACGCCATCCGCGTGTGGTTCGAGACTTCGAAGGTCGCGCAGGACGCCCGCACGATGCTGAAGAAGAACGAACAGGAGGACCTGGCCCGCTTTGAAGGTAATGCGCAGGGGTTCCGGCTCATCACGCGGTTACAGATGCCGGACAATCCCGGCCTGCGGCTCACCTGCGCCACGCTCGGGGCTTTTACGAAGTATCCCATCGAATCACTCGTCCCGGACAAGGCGCGCGTCCACGAAGGCGCGAGCACCAAGAAATTCGGCTTCTTCCAAAGCGAACGTGAGTTCTTCGCCGACGTCGCCACTCGCTGCGGACTGATCCGCCGCTCGCCGCTGCACTCGTGGTGGGCGCGGCATCCCCTCGCCTTCCTCGTCGAAGCGGCGGATGACATCTGCTACCGGTTGGTTGATTTCGAGGACGGCTTCCGGCTCGGTTATCTCGATTATGAAGAAGTGCGCGACCGTTTTCTGAGTGTCATCGGCGACGCCTCTTTGCGAGAGCGGTCGGAAGCGATGCGGGAGGAAAAGGAGCGTATCGAGTTCCTCCGCGCGCTGGCCATCGGCACCGCCGTGCAGCAGGCTGCCGGGCTTTTTCTCGAAAAGGAAGACGCCATCCTGGCGGGTGATTTCGATGCACCGCTCATCGATCACATCGCCGCCGGCGACGAACTGGAGACGATCAAGCAGCGCTCCGTGGAGACGATCTATTCGACCACCCGCGGGGTCGAAATCGAGGCCGCCGGCTTTTCCGTCCTGGGCGGGTTGCTGGATGACTTTGTCTCCGCCGTAAGCGACGTCGCCCGCCGTGGCGCCAGGCACGCCAGCCCCCGCAGCCGCAAGCTTCTGCGCCTCGTCCCGGAACAATCCCTCGGCCCCGGCAAGGAACCCGACGGCAACCCCTACCAGCGGCTCCTGCGAATGATCGACTTTGTCTCCGGAATGACCGATACTTACGCCGTGTCCCTCTTTAAGAAAATCCGGGGCATTTCCCTGCCAGGACAATGAAATGAGTGCCAAGAGCCAAGATACGAGAGCCAAGTGTTCGGGGCCACTCGCCAGATAGTGCCCCACTTGGATCTCGTTACCTGGCTCTTGGCACTCGCTCAGGCACGGAATCTGCATCCTTCAACCGAGAATCCTTTGCCAACTATGAAAAACACCCTCCTCCTCCTTAGCGCTGCGGGCGCTGCTTGCGTCCTTTCCGGCTGCGCCGGGGCTGTCATCACCCACACCGATATCGCGTCCGGCGCGTATAAGCCGAAGGCCATCTACATTCGCTCCTATATTGCCGAGAATGCGCCGTTCAAAGGCCACCATGGCGATAGCGTAGGCGAACACGCGATCCGGCGTTCGCTGGCTCCGGCCGCGTTCTCGACCGCGCTCAAGGAAGAGATGGAGAAGCTGGCGCCGGCGATGGTGCTGGACAACAACGACAAGCCGACGACCGGCTGGCTCGTGGAAAGCGATATCGAATATGCCAACGCCGGCAGCCCGGTGCTGCGGGCGTTGTTTGGCAACTTTGAGGCTGGTCATTCTTGCGTGAAAATCCACGTGCGCATCACCGATGTCGGTGGCCACTACGTCGCGATGGGCGACAAGGATATGAGCAAGGGCGGCGTCGGCGCCGGCAATGTGATTTACGAATTCGATGTCAAAGCCAGCAGCGGCGACACCGGCGCGCTCGGTTCGACCTACGCTCCCGGCCTCGGCAGCGCCGAAGAGTTTGACTACAAGAATGCCGCCGAACGCATCGCGTATGCTCTGACGATCGATCCGCAACGGTACGGCACGCGGACGACCCCGAGCATCACCGAGTAAGCGCCAACCGAAACTTTGTTGGTGGTTCCGGGAGGGCGGGCTTCCGCCGGGCGATGGTGACCTGAGAGTCGCCGCCCGGCCGAATTCCGCCCTCCCGATTTTTTTGTGGAAAGGACAGGGCCGGGGCGGCAGTTCGATCACTATTGAGGCCGCCCGTTACAAGATTGTTACTTTCCGTGCGGGGACTGGCTGGCTAGCCTCGGCGCCCCGATGAAGACTTTCGCGACCTCGCACTTCCTCAGCCGCGAGCTGAGCTGGCTGGCTTTTAATCAACGCGTCCTGGAAGAAGCGCTCAATCCAGCCAATCCGCTCCTGGAGCGGGTGAAATTTTTCACCATCACCTCATCCAACCTGGATGAATTCTTTGAGGTGCGCGTAGCCGGTCTTAAGCAACAGGTGGAAAGCGATATCGTGGAGCGAAGCTTCGATGGGAAAACGGCCACCGAAACGTTGCGGGCCATTCATAAGAAGGTCCGGGGAATGATCGATCAGCAGTACGCCTGCTGGCGGGAGGAGTTACTGCCGGCGCTGGCGAAAAACGGCATTCACATCCTGGACTACGAACACCTGAGCGATGCCGACCGCACCTGGGTGGAGCAATACTACCGCGCCAATGTGCGGCCGGTACTGACCCCGCTGGGAATCGATCCTTCGCACCCTTTCCCGCAGCTCCTCAATAAGTCCCTGAACATCGTGGTGCAGGTCGAGATCGAGCGCGAAGGCGAGATCGAGCGACGCCTGGCCGTAGTGCAGGTGCCGCGCGTGCTGCCCCGCCTGGTGCGCTTGCCGCGCGAAGACGAGCGCTTGGATTTCATCTATCTCGGCCACCTCGTCGGGCACTATCTGGCGGATCTTTTCCCGGGGACGAAAATCCTCGGCTTCTGGCACTTCCGCGTCACGCGCAACAGCGAACTCTACATCGACGAGGAAGATATCGGCAACCTCCTCAAGGCGGTGGAGAATGAATTGCATAATCGCCGGCGCGGCGCCGCGGTACGCCTCGAAGTGGACGCGACTTGCCCGGCGGAGATCTATCAGTATCTCCTCGAGACCCTCGAACTCACTGAGGAAGACCTCTATCTCATCGACGGGCCGCTCAATCCCACGCGGCTGATGGTCATCTACGCCGGCGACCACTCCCCGGAGTTGCGCGACAAGCCGTTCTTCGCCCCGACCGCGCCCGCCTTCCGCAGCGCCCAGGACATCTTCTCGGTCGTCCGCCAGCGGGATGTGCTCGTCCATCATCCCTACGAAAGCTTTGGCAGCGTCGTTGATTTCCTCGAGCAAGCGGCACAAGACCCCAACGTCCTCGCCATCAAGCAGACGCTCTATCGTACCGGTGGCGACCCGCGAATCGTCGGCGCGCTCATGGACGCAGTGAAGAACGGCAAGCAAGTCACCGCCGTCACGGAACTGAAGGCCCGCTTCGACGAAGCCAATAACATCCTCTGGGCGCGACGCCTCGAGGAAGCCGGCGTGCACGTCGTCTATGGCATCGTCCACCACAAGGTGCACAGCAAGATCGCGCTCGTCGTCCGCCGTGACGAAGACGGATTGCGCCGCTACGTGCATCTCGGCACCGGCAACTACAATCCCAGCACCGCCAAGCTTTACACCGATCTCTCTTTCTTCACCGCCCAGCCCGACTTCGGTGAAGACGCGACCAATTTCTTCAACCTGCTCACCGGCATCTCCCATTTCCAAGGTGCGAAGAAGTTCATCATCTCGCCTTTCACCACCCATGACACCGTCATGGCACTGATCAGAAAGGAGACGGAAAACGCCCAGGCGAAAAAGCCGTCGCGGATCATCGCCAAGATGAACTCGCTGGTGGATACCGAGGTCATCGAGGCTCTCTACGAGGCATCGAGCGCCGGGGTGAAAATCGACCTGATCATCCGTGGCATCTGCTGCCTGAAACCGGGCGTTGCCGGACTGAGCGAAAACATCACCGTCCGCAGCATCATTGGCCGTTTCCTCGAGCATTCGCGCGTCTTCTATTTCGAGAATGGTGGCACGCCGAAACTTTTTCTCGGCAGCGCCGATTGGATGCAACGCAACTTCTTCCGCCGCATCGAGATCGTCTTCCCCATCGAGGAACCCGCCCTGCGTGATCGCGTCGTGAATACCATTCTCGCCACGCAGCTCGCGGATAACACCAAGGCGAGCATTTTGGGCAGTGATGGTTCCTATTCACGCCCCACGGTGAAAAAAGAAGCCTCTCAGCGGAACAGCCAGGCGGAATTCATGGCCATGGCCGCAGGAGAAGCGAAATCCCGCCGTTCCACGCGCGCGACGAAAAAGAAATACCACAAAATCGAAATCGCCCAGGGGCCGCGGTAGGTCAGTGCATCTCGCTGGACGCCATGCCCACCAGGTCCTGCCCCTGGAATACCTCCACCCGGTAGCCGTAGTAGGCGTGCCCCGAAGCGGGAATCATGGACGAAACCGCATTTCTTCCACCCGCCCCCGCTCCACCACTCCCTTTCTTGATCGCCGCGTGGTGAGCGGTGGTGTGGGTGAAGCTCACTTCCTCCGTGGTAAAATCCTGCGCTTTCCTCGGTTGGAGCGTCACCTTGTTTTCGACGGTCTTTTCCTCGACCACTTCGTGTTTGCCGGCTTCGTCCCTCCCCAGGAATGTCGTCTTCACGTTGACGTCCATATTCGCCCCGGTGACATCCACGAGCGTCACGGTGAGCGTCTTCTTCGTCGTTCGCGTGAACTTCTCCGCGTCCAGGGCAGTCGCGGCCGCTTGCGCCGGGTTGGGCGTTTGTCCTTTTCCACCACCCTTGGCGCCACCTGGGGCTGGGGTGGCCGCGCTCGATCCACCGACGGCCGTGGCCACACTATTCTCCCGCACGAGCACCTGCACCTTGGGCGGCCCGGAAAGTTTCGGCGGCGCCGGCGTGGCGGGCGCTTCGGCGCGGAGGGCGGAGACTGAGGCCAGGCAGAGGGTCATTAGGCCAGCGAGATGACAGCGAGGAAGGATGATTTTGTGGTTCATGGGAAGAAGGAGTTGAGAGAGAAACCCCGTAAAACAACGGATGGCTCGCGCAGATTTTCTCTTTTCCGTCCCGGACCTCCCTCTTGCCAAGCGGAGGCTGCCCGCTAGTATGCCTCCGCACTCATGGTACCTTCAAAATTCGCGCTCGTTGCGCTTCTGTTCACGTTGCTCGCAGTCGCCGTTCCTGGCCGGGCGGAAGAGGCCGCCGCCTATGCCGTCACGGACAGCACCACCGGTTTCGTGCTCGATCAGTATCGCGGTGACAAGAAGCTGCCCATCGGCAGCCTGACCAAAGTCGCCACCGCCATGGTGGTGCTCGACTGGAGTGCGGCCAGTAATTCCAACCTGGACCAAGTCGCCACCGTCCCGGGGAGACGCCGCCCAGATCGCCTCCAGCCAGGGCACCAATCTCCAACCGGGTGACCGCGTGACCCTGCGCGACCTGTTCTACGCCGCGCTCATGCAGGTCCGACAATGTGGGCCGCCCTCACCCCTGGGGAGACCACGTGGGGACAAGCCATCGGCGGCGGCGGCAGGCGCGGTGGAAAAACTTTGTCGCGCAGATGAACGCCCTCGCTCGAACCAAGGGCATGCGGAATACCAAGTTCCTCAACCCTCACGGCCTCGACAACCTCGAGCGCTCGGTCCCCTATTCCACGGCTGATGATCTTGCCAAGCTCACCGCCTACGCCATGGCGAACTCCGCCTTCCGCTTCTATGTGTCGCAGCGCGAGCGCAAGATCACCATCTTCAGCTTCAGCACCGGTGGCCAGAGCGCCTATCTCCTGCGCAACACCAACGAGTTGCTCGGCATCAATTCCATCGATGGCGTGAAGACCGGCACCACGGCTCGCGCCGGCCAGTGCGTCATCATCTCGGCCGCCAGGACGCCGGAGAGCCGGCAGGAAGGCGAGACCCACGTCATCACACCTCGCCGCCTGAATGTGGTGGTGCTCGGCGCCACCAATCGCTTCGCCAACGCACAGGCTTTGCTGGCGCGCGGGTGGCAACTTTACGACGCCTGGGCCGCCGCCGGTCGCCCGGCTAAATGGAAGGCGCCTCGCTAAGCCTATGGAAATGCCCAAACGCATCGGTGTATTAACCAGCGGGGGCGATTGTCCCGGGCTCAATGCCGTCCTGCGCGGAGTCGTTCGCGCCGCGGCCAATCGAAACTGGAAAGTCTTCGGCTTCATCGACGGTTTCGAGGGGTTGCTCCCCCCCGGTGATTTCATTCCGCTCACGACGGCCCGCACGGCGGGGATCATGCAACTCGGCGGGACGATCATCGGCACGACCAATCGCGGGCATTTCGTCGCAAAGGTGGGCGAAGGCACCAAGGCGGTCATCCCGCAGGAGATCATCGAGCAGGCACGGGAAACACTGCGGCGGCTACAGATCGATGCGGTCATCGCCATCGGCGGCGACGGGTCGCTGACCACCGCGCAGCAAATGTGGGAAGCGGGTATACCGATGATCGGCGTGCCGAAGACGATCGATAACGATCTCGAGGCCACCTCGATGACTTTCGGCTTCGACAGCGCCGTCGCCTGCGTGGCCGATGCGCTCGATCGTCTGCACACCACCGCCTCCAGCCACAAGCGCGCCATGGTCATCGAAGTCATGGGCCGTCACGCCGGCTGGATCGCGCTTTACGGCGGCCTCGCCGGCGGCGCGGATATCATTCTCATTCCAGAGATCCCGTTCGATCACGAGAAAGTGGCGGAAGCCGTCCGGAAACGGGATGCCAACTCGTGTCTGAGCACGCTGGTCGTGGTCGCCGAGGGGGCCATCGAGAGAGATGGTCACCTGCACGCGCGCACCGTGACATCGGGTGAAGTCAAGCTCGGTGGCGTCGGCGAAATCGTCGCCCACGAAATCAGCCAGCGGACGGGCAAAGAGACGCGGACCTGTGTGCTCGGCCATCTGCAGCGTGGTGGCGCGCCGACTACTCTCGATCGCATTCTCGGCACGCGCTTCGGCGTCAAAGCCGTGGAATTGATCGCCGAAGGCAAATTTGGCGAGATGGTCAGCTACCAGAATTACCAGGTACTGAGTGTGCCGATTGCCGATGCGGTGCATCGGATCAAGGTGGTCCAACCCGACAGCCAGATGGTGAAGACCTGCCGCGACGTCGGGATTAGCTTCGGCGACTAAGAAGCTGCGAACCAACTGCCCGCGAATCACGCGGATGACACGAATGGGAGTCCTTCTATTCGTGTCATTTGCGTGATTCGCGGGCACTTCTTTACCGCCTTTTAGGAACACTCGGTTAATCGCCGCTTCACACGCGGCTTGCCCGGGCGCCGGCAGGGCTTATCCTGTTCGACATGAGCGCGGCCGCACCCGTTTCCTCGCCCCGCCCCCAAACAGGGCTCGATCCGCTCGGCCTGCTGGCGGCACGGCTGAATGCGGCGGATCGCATTTTGCAAAAAGAGCGCGGGGCGATCCTTTTCTTTCGCAGTTGGCCGTGGGCGCTCGGCGCCGTGGTCGCTGCCATCATTGCCGATGTCGTGCTCCATCTTTCCGGCAGCGCGCGATTCGGCATCGATCTCGCCTTCGCCTTCCTCGCCCTCCTCGACGCGGCATGGTGCGGATGGCTGGCTTGGGGCAAACACAATTCCTTCGAGCACATCGCGCGCACGCTCGAGGCCCGGCATCCGCGCCTCGGCTCCAAGCTCATCAATCTTCTCCAGCTCCGCTCGCAGACGCAGGATCCGACGCTGGCACCGCTGACCCGCGAACTCGCCGGCCTGGCCATCGGCAGCTACGCCGAGGAACTGCGCAACGAACCCATCGAGCAACTGGCCCGAACCGCGCGCGTGGAATCCGAGGCCAAATACGCCCTCTTCGGATTCTTCGGCTTCGTTGTCTTGCTCGCGATTTCTTTCGACATCACGCGCACGGAGCTTCCACGCTTTCTCGATCCGTTCGGCGATCATCCGCCCTATTCGTTCACGCGATTGGAGATCACCGATCCCGGTTACGATGGCGCCCAGGTCGTCTATCACGAAAACCTCGTCGTCACCGCCAGGTCGTCCGGTCATCGGCCGGCGGAGCTGTATCTGAGCTGGTTCCCGGCCGGGCACCCGGAACAGACGTCGACGTTGCCGATGTTCGACCGCGGCGAGCACGGGTTCGCCCAGCAAGTGGAGAATGTCCAAAGCGACCTGGTGGTTTTCGTGCACACGAAGAATCAGCACGCCATCAGCAAACAGCGCCGGGTGAGTGTCGTCCTCACCCCGCGGCTGGAGAAGGCGTGGGTGAAAATCACACCGCCGGCTTACACCGGGCTCGCGGCCACCGAAAAGCTCTTCGATTTCAAGACGGTAAAAGCGCTGGAGGGAAGCACCATCGCCTTTCGCCTCGCCTCGAATCGTCCGCTGGCCAGTGGACGCATTTCCGTTTCGACGGACAGCGGTAATGAGTCGGTGACCATGACCCGAGGCGAACAAAACCAGGTCGTCGGTCAGCTCGAGGCGAAGAAACCGGCGCAGTTGAAATTCTCCTTCGTCGACCGCGATGGCTACTCCTCGCAAGATACGTTGGAAGCGACGCTTACCGTGACGCACGATCTGCCACCCGATGTGCAAGTCGCCAATCCAGGCAGCGACGCCTTCGTGGCCATGGACTACCAGGCCGAGCCGGCAATCGAAGCCAGCGACGACTACGGGCTCAAAACCCTGCGCATTCACACCGCTCATAATGGCGTTTTCGGCGAACCGAAGATCATCAGTTACGACCACATCACCCTGCATGCGCACGAGGTGGTGCCGCTTGATTTCCAATCGCTGAACCTGCAATCCGGCGACACCGTTTCGCTCTTCGCCGAGGCGATTGACAACGCGCCGCAACCGCATCTCGCCCGCAGCAAGACCGTCACGCTGACCGTGATCAGCACTCAGGAATACAACGACTTCCTGCGCCAGCAGACGGACATCAGCGATATCGAGGCCAAATACACGAAGCTGCTGAACGACATGCGCGATCTCGTCGAGCAGCAGAAAAAACTCAGTGACGAGACAGCCGCGCTCAAACAGCAACTCGATGCGGCCAAGTCCGATGCCGAAAAAGCCGCAGTGCAGAAAAAGCTCAATGACTTGCTGGCCAAACAAAATGCGCTGAACGCCCAGCTCAACCAACTGGCCAAGACGATGGAGCATCTTGTGCGCGACCAGCCGCTTTACGACATCGAATCGGACTTGAAAGACACGCTCGCCGAAAAGGCGCAGCAGATTCGCGATTCCACACAGACGAACGCGGAAGATCTCAAGAAGATCGCCCAGCCCGGAGCGAACGCGCCACAGGCGCCGAGCCAGGCGATGCTGGACGATTTCAAACGCGCCTCCGACGATCAATTGCAGCGACTTGGTGCCACGGAACAGCAGGTCGCCGACGAAGTCATCCAACCGCTCGAGGACATGAGCCTCATGCAGGAGATCATCAAGGACCTGAACCGCTACGAAGACCTCTACGCCGCGCAGCAGGAACTCGCCAGGCAAGCACAGGCTTACAATCGGCCGGCGCCCTTGAGCCGCGAGGACCAGCTCGCGCTCAAGAACCTCGCCGCACAGCAGAAAGCCATCGGCGACGATCTCGATGCGCTCGAGCAGAAGCTATGGGAAGACGGCAAGGCCACTAAGGAGAAATTCCCCAAGGCTGCGGAAAGCGCCCAATCAATTGCGGACAAGATGGGCGATCTCAAGCTGCAGATGCTCGCCAACCAAACCAGTCGCGAGATGGTCAATGGCAATGGCGGCGGCGCCGCCGCGCTGGCGGAAAATTTGCGTTCCGAGATGGCCAGGCTCTTCTCCCAATGTCAGGCCCAGGACGGACCGATGAGCAACGAACTCGACCAGTATCTCGGCTTCCAGCATGGCATGAAACCGGGGATGAACTTCCGCCAGATGATGCAGTGCCACAAATTCGGCAGCGGCCTCACCGGCAGCATGGGACAGGGCTATAGTGGGCGCAATGGGTTCGCAATCATCAGCGGGCAGAATCCCCATGTCCTCGGCAACGAAGCGCTGCCGGGCAACGCCGCCAAGGTGCAGAAAAATGGCGATACCAAAGGCCGGATGCCCCAGAACGCCGGGCAATCGGTCACGCTCGACAAGAGCGACGTGGTGCACGACTTGAACTCCGTCAATCGCGAATCGGAGGCCGTGCAGAGCGAGACGATCATCCAGCAATATCGCGGCCTCGTGGAGGAATACTTCAAAGCCCTCACCAAGGACCCGAAGAAAGAAACGAAACCGAAGGCCAGGCCATGAAACAATTCGCATTGAAACTCCTTCGCACCGTCGCGTTCACCGTCGGCATCTCGAGCCTCATTTCCATCTCTGCATTTGGTGTGGGCGCAGGCGTTTCCGATGAGCAAAAACAGAAAGAAATGGAAGCAGCCGTCGTGAAATCAGCGGACGCTCCGAAGGCCGATCTGACGAAGCTGCAATGCGGCAATCTCGTCTACGCCGGGGACAAGAGTTCCATTTGTTTCGCGGACAAATTCCTCAGCGATGTCGCCACGCAGACCAATCTGGACGTGGGCAAAACTTTCGTCCCGGTGCGTCTCGGCGCAGACAATGTCTTCGACTTCCCGTTCTGTGTCTGGTCCGGAGAGGATGATTTCACGCTGACCAAGAAGGAGCGCGAGAATCTGCGCAAGTATCTGCTCAACGGCGGCTTCATTTTGAGCAGCCCGGGGTGCTCCGATCCCCGCTGGGACACCGCGCTGCGCCGCGAGCTGAAACTCATCTTTCCCGAGTCCAAGCTCGTGAAGCTTCCGATGTCGCACCCCGTCTTTTCCATCGTGAATCAAATTCCGCGGCTCACCGACAAACACGGCGGGTCGGCTTTCATCGAGGGCATGGAAGTCAATGGCCGCCTCGTAATGGTCTATTCGAAGGATGGCCTGAACGACGTCTCGAACGCGCGGGGCTGCTGCTGTTGCGGCGGCAACATGATCGCTGAAGCCGTGCTCGTGAACGTCAACGTCTTCACCTACGCCCTGCTCTACTAGATGCGGCGCGCGTGGTGGCTTTCGTTCACTCTGCTCGTGGCTCTGGCCGCGGGAGCGTGGCTGACTTTGAAGCCCGCGCACCCGAAGGCGCCGGGCCAGCCGCTGACCCTCCTGCTCACTTGTGACGTGGATGGACGACTCGTTCCCTGCGGTTGTTTCTCCGGACAACTGGGCGGAGTCACCCGCATCGCCACGCTCTTCGGACCGGCTTCGCCCGACCAGATCCGGGTCGATGCCGGCAACGCCCTCTCCGGCACCGCAGACTACGAGCGCATACTTTACAGTTACATTCAGCAGGCATTCGGAAAGCTCGGCTACGACGCCCTCAATGTAGGCGAACGCGAAGCGCGCTTGAGCGCCACGCAATTGCGCGAACTCAAGGCGCACTCTCCGGTCCCGATGCTCAGCGCCAATCTCATCGACCGATCCACCGGTGCACCGCTCTTCGACACGCACCGGATCATCGAGCGCAACGGCTGGCGCGTCGCGCTCGTCGGCGTGCTCGATGGCCGCGGCCTCGGCGACACATTGGGCGAAGGGCTCGCCATCGAAGACATGGATGTCGCGCTCGGCCGCCTGCTTCCACAACTCAAGGGGCGCGCCGATTTCATCATCCTCCTCGCCTTCGCGGATGAAGCCGCGCTGACCAATCTAGCGCGACAATTCTATGAACTCGACGTGATCCTCGGCGGCAAGGTCCGCCAACCTTCGCAGGAACTCCTGAAGGAAAACCGCAGTCTCATTCTCGCCACGACGAACGAAGCGCGCGCCGTCGGCATGCTGCAAGTCGCCTGGCGCGCACCGCACCTGCTGGGCCCGCTGAAAGGAGAAGTGCAACTCGTGAGTGACCAGGTCGCACAGGATCCAAACATCGCCGCGCTGGCGACTGCCTATCGCGAAGAAATACGTCGCACCAAGCTGGCGATCGATGACCCAGCCACGTTACGGGAAGACATGGTGCCCGGCGTGCAACCGCATAACAGCTATGCCGGCACGCAAAGCTGTACGCAGTGTCATCCCAACGCCGCGAAGATTTGGCTCAAGAGCGGCCATGCTCAGGCGTTTGCCTCGCTGGTCAACCGCCAGGCGGACGCTGATCCGAACTGCATTTCCTGTCACACCGTGGGCTTTGGTACGGCGACCGGATATCGGCGCGAAGCCGGTGCGAAGAGCCCTTTCATCGATGTTGGCTGCGAAAGTTGCCACGGACCCGGCGGAGAGCATGTGAAATTGCGTAGCGCCGGCGGCGCGGTTGACGTGCACTTTCGCCCGGTTGGCGCCGGCGATTGCCAGAAATGTCATCACGGCGAATTCAGCCGGCCTTTTGACTACGCCAGTTTCTGGCCGGAGATCGCGCATGGCAAAGAACCCGCCGCCGTGAAGAGCGCCAAACCTCCGTCGCCGGAGTAGAGCCGCTGTCAAAACGCGCTCTCGAATTGGAACTGGGGGGCGCCGATCCGTCCTGAGCATTACCCACATCTTTTTGTCGGTCCAGGGGACAGCGGTGAATTCGGCTGCGGCTCACTGAGAGGGGCGACTTTCCAGTCGCCCTGCGTCGCGGAGCGACGCCCCAAAGATGGCGCTCCGTGCGTTTGTTCCGGTCGGCGACTGGAAAGTCGCCGCTCCCAAGTCGCTATGTATCGACGTCCAAACACCGAGCAAAGATGTGGGTAATGCTTAGGATCCGTCCGTGCCGGGGAAACGCGTTAACAAGGAAGCGACGGAGCGCTTCCCTCCAGCTCTCATTCGGAAGCCAAATCCGAAAATCGCCGCATCCCCTAAAAGCAAAACCTCCGCCGGACACATCCGGCGGAGGTTTTCAAATCACTGGGTCAGACTTACTTCGCCGGCTTGGCGGCGGGAGTTGCTTTGTCCGCAGCCTTGGCGGCTTTCTTGTCTTCCTTCACTTCGACGGTTTGCGCGGTCATGCTGTACTGGATGATGACCTTGGCGCCGACCTTCAGTTCGCCGGTTACCTTGGTGTCGGCGTTACGCGCGAGTTCCCACTTATCCTTGCCTTTTTGCACCACGATCTTCGTGTCCGTGAGCTCGAGGATCGGGCCGGTCACTTGATAAGTATTGGCGTCCGCGGCGAAGGCGGCGGCGCTGAGGGTCAGGGCAGAAACAATAGCGAGGAGGGACGTCTTGTTCATAGGCTTTGAAGATACGTCTGTATTACAGATGTATGCAAGTCGTCGGCCGGCACAAATGGGGAGCGCGCAGGAGCGCATCCCTCCGACAAGCGCCGCCAGGACGTCGCGCTACTTGCTCAGCAACTCGCGCAATTTGGCTACGTCGCCCGTCGGTAACTGGCAGACGAAATCCTGGCAGACATAGGCGGCGGGCTTGCCATCCAGCGGGCCGACGGTCTTGAGGAACTCGAGGCGGTCGGAGAGCCATCGCTGGCTGGCGGCACCATCGGCGAGGAGCACGATTTTATTCGGAATGAAATGGGCATGCACTTCGCGCAAGAGCGCGTGGGTGGCCTCGGACGAAGCCGGGCCGGCGATGACGATCTGCCGCGGCTTGGCGAGCGACGCGTCGAGCGCCACGAGCATCTGCGGCAGCGCGGTGGGGGCGCGGGAAAGCTGATCGGCAAAGGCCGCGAGCGTGGCGCTTGCCCGAGCGGCGTATTCCTTTTGCCCGGTGATTTGCGCGAGGCGCAGGAGGTTACCCGCCGCCACTGAGTTCGGCGATGGCTCGGCGCCATCGTAATCCTCTTTCATGCGCAGCAGAATATTCGGCGCATCCTTGGTCACGCTGAAGTAACCGCCGTGCTCGACATCGAGGAAGAGACTGTCCTGCTTCGCCTGCAACTCAACGGCCCACTGCAGCCACGCAATGTCGAAGTCCGCCTCGTAAAGATCCAACAACCCCTGGATCAATGCCGCGTAGTCATCGCAAAAGCCGCTCACGTCGCTCGCACCCTGACGGTAGCTGCGCAGGAGTTGCCCGTTCTTCCATAGATTTTCGCGAATGAAGTGCGCGGCCTTTTGCGCGGAAGCGAGATACTCCGGCGAATCGAGAACCTGCGCGCCGCGGGCGAAGGCCGAGATCATCAGCCCATTCCATGAAGTGATGATCTTGTCATCGAGATGCGGACGCGGACGTTGGTCGCGCACGGCGAGCAACTTCTTCCGCGAGTCGGCGAGCGAAGCGTTGAAATCGTTTTCACTTTTGCGGAAGAACTTTCGCGGCATCGGCGATGGCCAGCCGTTGGATGAGGATATTTTTGCCGCGGAATTCTCCCTGCGGATCGCTGCCCTCCGGGGCGTTGCCCTCGGCATCGACGCCATAGACGCGATCGAACACCGCCGCCGCATCCTCCCCCAGCACGTGGACGATTTCGTCCTTCGTCCAGACGTAGAACGCGCCTTCGGAATGCTCGGGTTTGCCTTTCTCGAGCAAGCTGTCGGCATCTTCCGCGGAATAGAAACCACCGCCGGCATCTGTCATGTCGCGGCGGACGTAATCGAAGATATCCCGCGCCGTCCGTTCGTACACCGTATCGTGCGTGACTTGAAACGCATCGAGATACGAGCTGGCGAGCTGCGCCTGATCGTAGAGCATTTTCTCGAAGTGCGGCACGTGCCAGAACTTGTCCACCGAGTAGCGATGGAAGCCGCCGCCGAGATGATCGTGCATGCCGCCGTCGGCCATCTTTTGCAAGGTGATCAACGCCATGCCGAGGGCCGCCTTGCCATCGCGGCTCTCGTGACCTTCCCGCGCGAAGACGTGGAAAAGAAAATTCAGCGTCACCGGCCGGGGAAATTTCGGCGCGCCGCCGAAGCCGCCGAGTTCATCATCGAAGGAACGCGTAAGCTGATTGAGCGCCAACGCGATTGCTTCCTTGCCCACGGCGGTGCTCTGCGCCGGGCCGCTGGCGGTGTAATCGTTGAGCGCGCGAATTGCATCGTTCGCCGCGCCGAGGACTTTTTCGTGATCATCCTTCCACGCCTCAGCGAGACGCTGGAGAATGGTCGGAAACCCGGGCCGGCCGTAACGATCCTCCGGCGGGAAATAAGTACCGCCGTAGAAAGGCTTGAGGTCCGGGGTGAGGAAGACACTCATCGGCCAGCCCCCGCTGCCCGTCGTGGCCTGCACATAGGTCATGTAAACGCGATCCACATCGGGCCGCTCTTCGCGATCCACTTTGATGTTCACGAAATTCTCATTCATGAGCTTCGCGGTCGCGGGATTCTCGAAACTCTCGTGGGCCATCACGTGACACCAGTGGCACGTGGAATAGCCGATGGAGAGAAAGATCGGCTTGTGCTCACGGCGCGCCTTTTCAAAGGCCTCCTCGCCCCACGGATACCAGTCCACGGGATTGTGCTGATGCTGCAGCAGATACGGCGATTTTTCGTGCGCGAGACGGTTGGTAAATTCGGAAGGAGTCACGGGAGAATTGGGTTCAGCGGCTTGACAGAAGATCGCTGCTGCGTTGAGAAAAGCCATGACAGTCCACCTCTGGAGTTTTTTCATGAGCAGCATCACACGCAGCTTCGACAACGCTTCCGCGGAAAGCAAGCGGGCACCACACGCCCTGCGTCCGCTCTGGCTCGCCCTACCCCTCGCCACGCTCTTCGTGCTCGCGGGTTGCGAAACGCCGTCGGCAACGGTGAAGAACACGAGCCACACCTATCGCACCGTGGTCGTCGATGCCGGCCATGGCGGACAGGATAACGGCACGCGCTCGCGTTGGGGCGGAACGGAAAAAGCCGCGGCGCTGGATACAGCGTTGCGCATCGCCCCAAAGCTGCGCGCCGCGGGCTTCAATACCGTGTTGACGCGCAACGGAGACTACTTTGTCCCGCTCGACGGGCGGACGCACATCTCCAACAGCCAGGAAAACGCCATCTTCGTAAGCGTGCATTTCAACGAAGGCCCGAATCGCAAGGCCCACGGCGTCGAAACATACTATCACTCCCCCTTCGCCCAAGAGCTGGCCGATCGCATCGAGAGCACGGTCACGTCCCTCCCGGGCGTGGCCTCGCGCGGGGTCAAGACCGCGAACTACCGGGTGCTGCGCAACAACGAATACCCCGCCGTCCTCATCGAAGGCGGCTTCTTCAGCAATCCCAAGGAAGCCGCGCGCTGCGCCACGGCGACCTATCGCGAAGCCCTGGCCAATGCGATTGCCAACGCGATCATCTCGGAACGCGGGCCATTGCAGCCCGCGCAGCCGTCGTCATCGCCAGCGACCGTCGCGGCCGCGGCGGACCGGTGATCGGAGCGCGCTCCCCATTCTTAAGAAAAGCAAGCCATCGACGCTTGCGTTTTGGTGCGGCGCTGCCGCGCCGCTTTGGGAAAGCGCAGAGCGATGCAGGCATTGCGTTGCGCGAGCAACACGAACTGTTGAGGGCACGGCGAGATGCGGGAATCGCCCTGCACTTATCGAAAAGCGGCGCAGCAGCGCCGCACTCCAAAACGCTGTCGCGAATGCCTTGCACAAGCAGTTCGTAAACGCCGAAGTGAGGGAGCGCGTCCCTCCGATGTTTGTCGACTACTCGTTGAGCCGCTTTATGATCGCGGCTTCCATCCGATCGGACCACTCGCTCACGCTGGGATCGATCTTCTTGATCTTCTCGAAAAGCGCCTTGTTGTAAGCGCGCAGGGTGGTCTTGGAATCCGCCTCGGTGGTCGCTTCGTCGGCTTTCGCCTTGAGCGCCTTGATGCGCTCGTCGGCCTCGGCCTTCGTCTTGGCGGCTTCGAAATGGTTTCTTTCCTTCGTCTCGGGATCCACATCGGCTCCCGGTTGGGAAGACTGGTTGCTCGCACTCGGCGCGGGCGTGGAAGACTTACGGCCCTTGCGGCCAGACGGCGTCGCCGCGGGAGCGGTCTCTCCTGACGTCGTTCCGGAAGTCTTTTCCGGCTTCTCCTTCTCCGACTTTTCCGTTTTCTCCGGTTTGGGCGTCGATGGCTTTTCAGATTTCTCAACCCTCTCCGGCTTGGGCGTCGAGCCCGGCTTTTCCGCTTTCGGAGTCGGTTTCGGCGTGGGCGTAGCCTTGCCGCTTGCGGCATGCTCCGCCTCGGGCTCCGACGTGCCCGAAGGTTTGTGCGTCGTGTGATGGGCCGGCGTCGGCGTCGGCGTGGTCTTCGTTTCGGCGGAAGGTGTCGGAGTCGGCGTCTCCTTTTTCTTGTGTGGTTTCAGCCAGCCCCAGAACCCACGCTTCGGCTTGGGCGTCGACGCTGCGTCGGTTTCCGAACTGACCGCGGCCCCAGGAGCAGGCGTGGAACTGGTGGAAGCCGCCGCCAGCTTGGGCCCGCTTTGCACATCGATGGACTTGGTGGCGGATTCCGCTTTCTTCTCACCTGCGGTGGTCGGCGTAGACACCGTGGGCGACGCTTCCTCGGCGGAGACCAGCGCAACGCAGGCGCTCATGGCAACGACCGTGGACAGGATGGAGAAAGGTTTTGGCATGGTTCGGAACAAAGGTAAGCCGGGGACTTTGCCGTCTCGGGCAAAATCTGTCGAGCGGGAAGGGCGGAGGGGAATGTGGAATGACGAATGGCGAATGACGAATGAAAGGCAGAACACCCAACACCCAACATCCAATGGCGCAAGCGCGGTGGCGTTCGCACTATCTCGATGGGAATGGATGTTGGATGGCGCCACTGGCTCTTGGCTCTTGGCTCTTGGCTCTTGGCTCTTTCCGCATTCCGCATTCCGCATTCCGCATTCCGCATTCCACATTCCACATTCCACATTCCACATTCCACATTCCACATTCCGCATTCCGCATTCCACATTCCGCATTCCACATTCCGCATTCCGCATTCGGCATTTCGTTCGACAGCTCCGCCTTCCACACGTAAATCAACCATCCACACCCTGTGCGCTCGTGAAATCCTTTCGCTCCCGCCTGTTCGTCCTCGCCACGTTTTTTCTCGTGTTTCCATTTTTTCTGCGCCGCCGGCCGCGGGTCGAGCAGCGGATCACGATCCTCGCCAGGCCTTCCTCCATCTTCCCTTTTCTCAATGATCTCCGGAATTGGCCCCTATGGACGGTGTGGGGCCAGCGCGAGGAGATCGACTACGAGTATGGTGACGTTACGGCCGGTGAAGGTGCGGTGCAGTGCTGGGCCAATAGCCGCATGAGCGGTCTGTTGCGTATCACGAAAAGTGAGAGCGACGAACGGATCGACTATGAATTGGAAATCGGCGATGGCGCCTATCAACTCGTTGGCCGCATCGAGTTGCAACCCGACGGCGCCTGCACGCGGCTGGTGTGGAAGTGCGCGTGGGATCTCGCGCAGAATCCTTACCGGCGGTATTTCGATCTGCTGATGCGCTGGATGATGCGCCGCGACTACGCCGCCGGGCTCGAAAATCTCAAAACGCTGGTCGAATCGTCGGACAAACCCCAGGAAGTCGCCGCGTGAGTCTCGAATGGACAGCGCGCCGTTGCTGGGCGGAGATCGACCTCGGAGCATTGCGGCACAACGTAGCCGCGGCGCGGGGACAACTCGCACCCGGCGGAAAAGTCATGGCCGTGGTGAAGGCAAACGCTTACGGCCACGGCCTCGGCCCGGTCGCGAAAGCACTCGTGGGACATGCGGAAATGTTTGGCGTCGCCACGGTCGGCGAGGCGGAGGAATTGCGCAGTCACGTCCCGGATGCGCCGATTTTCATTCTCGGCCCGGCGCTTCCCGATGAGCGGCTGCCCGTCGTGACCGGATGCTTCATCCCGGCGATTTCCACCGTGGAAGAAGCCCGCGCTTATGCAGCGCTCACGGGGGCGAAGCCGCTCCCCGTGCATTTGCTCATCGACACCGGCATGGGCCGCGTCGGCATCCTGCAAGATGATGCGGTAGCCACGGCTCGCGAGATTCTCTCCCTACGCGGTCTGACAGTCACCGGCCTCGCTTCGCACCTCCCCGTGGCGGATGAAGATGATGCTTTCACCCGCGAACAACTCGCCCAATTTCACCAAGTCGTCGGCCAATTGCGCTCGCTCGGCATTTCCCAACCCGTCGTGCATGTCGAGAATAGTGCGGGCATCATCTCCTATCCTACACAGGCAGGCGACATGGTGCGCGCTGGGCTCATGATCTATGGCAGCTCACCAGTCCCGGAATTTCAGCCCAAGCTGCGCGCAGTGATGACGTGGAAGACACGCGTCACCCTCGTCCGCGAGATGCCAGCCGGCCACGGCATTAGCTACGGCCGCACCTTCATCACCCCGCGCCCGATGCGCATCGCCACTCTCGGCGTGGGCTATGCGGATGGCTACCAACGCCACCTTTCCAATCGTAGCGCGGATGTCCTCATCGGCGGCCAGCGCTGCCCGGTGCTGGGTCGCGTGACGATGGATCAAATCCTCGCCGACGTCTCTGCCCTGCCGCAAGTAACCGCCGGCGACGAAGCCGTCCTCATCGGCAGCCAGGGCGGCGAGGAAATCTCCGCCGCCGAACTCGCGCAAAAATCCGGAACCATCCCGTGGGAGATTTTCACCGGCGTGGGCCGCCGCGTGGAGCGGGCGTATCACGGCTAATTCACCGCGCTACGCAAGAAAACCGGTTTTGTCGCCAGGCCATGAATCTCACGCCGACGTTGAAAATTACCGCGGTCGGAGACACTTCTGCCGCCGGATGCAGCCTCGTGCGGCAATGGCTGCGCGACCACAATTGGATCGCCAATCGAGACTTCATGGAGGATCTGCAACGCACGGAAAATGCCGCACAGTCGTTGATCCTGCTAGCGAGAGATTACAAGGGGGTAGTCGGCGGACTCTTTGCGGAGACGCGATTGGCGTGGCTTCGCATCGCCATCATGGCGGTGCGGCCCGATAGCCGTTCGCGAGGCGTCGGCACCGCGCTCCTCGCCGAGGCGGAGCGGCAGGCCATCACCCGCGGCTGCCGGCATTCCCATGTGGATACGATGGAATATCAGGCGCCACGCTTTTATACGAATCGCGGCTATCGCATTTCTGGGGAAATTCCCGACTGGGATTCGCGCGGACATCGAAAGCTCTTTCTCACGAAAAGCCTCACGGACTCCGCATCGGAGGATTCGCCAGCAGTGTCATTGAACCATCGAATCGCGACGGTAGACGACTGTCCGAGCCTCGCGGAACTGAATCACCAGTTGATCCGCGACGAGGGGCATCGCAACCGCATGACCCTGCCGGAACTCGAGGAGCGAATGCGTAGTTGGATCGCCCATGAATATCGCGCGGTCATTTTCGAAGAGGGCGACCAGATCGTGGCTTACGTGCTCTATCGCGAAGAGGCGCAGGAGGTCTACCTTCGCCAGCTCTTTGTCGTTCCCTGCCATCGAGGCCGCGGTATCGGCCGACGCGCCGTGGAGATTCTGCGCTCTCAACTGTGGCCGAAAAACAAGCGACTGACCGTCGCCGCCCTCATCGCCAACAAGCGGGCCATCCACTTCTGGCGTTCGATCGGTTATACCGACTACGCCCTCTCCTTCGAAATACAGCCGCAGCAACTCGAGGAATGACCGGAGATGACCGGGTGTGATTGAAAGTGGTGCCAGCTGGTTGGGCATCCTGACAATGATGTGTACTTTTGCGTGCAGGTGCTTAAATGTGATCGTCCATGCAAACAACTCATGGCCAGTCGTCCGATCCCCAGCGGGAGAAACAATTGTTGGAGAAACTGCGCAGTCACCCTGAATTGCTGGAGCGATTTGAAGCGATTCTGGACCTGACGGAATCCCCGAGCGGCACGGCGGACCAGATTGAGGAGTGGTTGGTCGCCGAAGTGCGGCGCTTGGGGAACAAGGCGATGCAGGCTTGGGCGCAGAGCGCCGAAGAGCAAGCGGCGGAGGATCTTCGGCAAAAGACGCCAAGGGCGAGAGTGCGAAAAAAAAGACCCTGAGTTGGTGGTGCAGCTTTGGAGCGGTCTGCCTGCAGGAGCGGATTTGGCAGGCTCCAGGGCAGAGCTATCTGCGACCCTTTTTGGGCCGGACGGCCATCACGGCCCGTGGCAAGTCCCGACGTTTACAGCGGGTCTTGAGCGATTTTGGCGCGGAGCATTCCTTTCGGCAATGCGGCCAGCGCCTCAAGGAACATTACGGGTTCG
>NZ_ABVL01000017.1 GCF_000173075.1 Chthoniobacter flavus Ellin428 | reverse complement strand
AAAGCATCTTCAGCCGCGTGTGGCGCTTGTTGGTAAAGACGAACAAAGCACCCGAACGCACGTCTTCGCGCAAAACTTCGCTGGCCAGCGCATGCAGCCCCTCGAAGCCCTTGCGCATGTCCGCAGGTTCCACCGCCAGAAACACTCGCACGCTGCCGGGAAAGCTCAGCATGTCCGGCTTCCTTCACTCCACGCCCGCAACAATTGCGCCGCCAACAGCACTTGGCCGCCATGGTTCACCTCCAGGCGTGCCCCGCCAGGCAGATGCACGACCAACGTCTGCGTTCTGTCCTTGGCCACATTCTCTACTGTCGCCTCCACCCAACCCGCCAACCGCGGGACCGTGGGCCTCTGCTTCTGCAGCGCATTGCCTTCGCCACGCGCCTTGCGCCGCTTCTGCATCCAACTGGCAAAGGTCGGATACTTCACTCCGACATGGGCGGCAAACTGCGCCGCCGGTAACCCGCTCCTTTCAAACTCATCCAGCACCGCCTCCCGCCGCTCCGCTGGCGTCCACACACGCCCTCGGGCGTCCTGTTTCAATACTTGATCGGCCTGCTCCATAGATTGCATAGCGTAGCTCCTACCCAATCTACGAAACTACCCCGTTCCGATGGCGCTACGGATAACGCTTACGTGCCAACTGCGTTGCCGCGAGGCGGGGTGGGGAGCAGGCATGGAGTCGAACCGACAGGCCGCAATGCACATGAACCACAAATATGAGCCTCGAAAGTGACAACCGGCAGCCGAGCCATTCATAGCATGGCGAAGGCCGCAGAGTCGGAGTCCTGGACCAACCGTCGTGGGCTCTGGCAATGGACCGGCGGGGTCTGCGTGGGTGGCATGTCGGGAAGTGGCAATCAGATAAGCGGGGAGACCTGTGATGGCGAGTAGGCAAGACTCAACCGGCGGGACAACCCCACAGGGGAAGACCGAGCGGGCCAGCGCAGGAGTCGGAGGCGTTCGTAGTAGCGATGAGGCTGTGCCAGACCTCTGGTTTGGGCAAAACACGGCGGAGCCAAGGGACGCCACTTGTTCCGCAGGAGAGAAGAGCAGGGAAGGATGTGGTGACGGCTCGCAAGGGCTACCAGCACCCGATAAAGTCCGGCAACTGCAAATCACCCTGTATCGGAAAGCGAAGTCCAAACCGGAATATCGGTTTTGGAGTCTGTATGGAGAAGTGCAACGCGCCGATGTGCTGGCAGCAGCATGGCGGCGAGTGAAGGCGAACGCAGGAGCGGCAGGAGTCGATGGTGTTACTATCGAGGAACTGGCCGCCGACGCTCAGGTGGAGGCAGCGTGGCTCCTCGGATTGCGAGAGGAACTTCAGCAAAAGACCTATCGGCCCGCGCCGGTGCGTCGGGTGAGGATTCCGAAAGCGAATGGAGGATTTAGAGGACTGGGCATCCCCACGGTCAAAGACCGTGTGGTGCAGATGGCCGTGTATCTGGTGCTGATGCCGATCTTCGAGGCGGACTTCCATCCGTTCTCCTTCGGCTTTCGGCCCGGACGCGGCGCGCACCAGGCAGTGGAGGCAATCAGAGAAGCATTGCGGATGGGCAAGACCGAAGTAGTCGACGCCGATTTAGCGCAATACTTCGACACGATCCCCCACCACAAACTGATGCGGCGAGTAGCCCGGAGGGTGAGCGATGGAATGATCCTGAAACTCATCAAAGCCTGGCTGCGCGCGCCCATTCTCGAAGAAGAGGAAGGTGGCGGGCGAAAGATCGAGGCCAATCCTTGCGGCACGCCGCAAGGCGGCGTGATCTCTCCGCTGCTGGCCAACATCTACCTTCATCCCTTGGATGAAGCGGTGAATGATCGGTGTTGCGATCAGCGCGGCTTCAAGCCGCGAATGATCCGGTATGCAGACGATCTGGTCATCCTCTGTCACTCCGGCGAAGGCATTGCGATAAGAGAACGGTTGGGCTGCTGGCTGCAAAGTCGCGGACTAACCCTCAATGAAAAGAAGACCCGAGTAATCGAGAGCCGTGAACATGGCTTTGATTTCCTTGGCTTCTCCTTCCGCTGGCAGCAATCGAAGAACGCAACGTCCTACGTGCATGTGGAACCGAGTCCAGCGTCCAAACAATCGCTTCGGGACTGCGTGCGCGAGATGACACGCCGGCACACCACTTGGAAGTCAACCGAGGCCGTCGTCAACGAAATCAACCGAGTGACCCGTGGATGGAGCAACTACTTCGCTCTGGACCACTACCACCGGAGCTTTCGGCAAATGAACTACTTCATCAGCCATCGGCTCCGGCAATGGTTATGGCGCAAACATGGCAATCCTGTGGCCAAATATGTTCGATGGTCGAAGCGTGAACTCTTGTAAGCGTCCGCGCCAGCGCCTATTGACAAGGCGTTCGTAGATTCTGGTTTCAAGTCGTAGACGTCATAGGCGTAGGCCTATGACATCTACGCTGCGGCACGTTGAGCGGTGCGGCATTGCTGCTTGGCCCAGACTTCGGGAGTGATGTCCTTGATCTGCCAGTTGGTCATCGATGGCAGTCGGGTGAAGACGTCTCGCAGGTAGGCGAAAGGATCGATACCCCGACGTCGGCAGGATTCGATGATCGTGTAGAGGATGGCGCTGCGCTCGCCGGCGGCAGCCTCGCCAAAGAAGAGCCAATTCTTTTTACCGATCGCGGTGGGGCGGATCGCGTTTTCGACCAGGTTGTTGTCGATCTCCAGGCGGCCGTCCTCGAGGAAGACCAAGAGCGCGGGCCATTGATTGAGGGCGTGGTCGATCGCTCTGCCCATGAGGCTTTTGGGCAGGTAACGGCGCACGGTTTTTAACCGCACCAAGGCACGGTGTAGTCGGAGCAGTACGGATCGGCTCAAGCTGGCTCGCTCGGCATGTCGTCGTCTGGGGCCGGCTCGCGACTGACGCAGTTGGGCTTCCAACTCGTATAGGTTTTGAAAGTGCCGAAGGAACCAACCGGCCACCTTCGGTGCCGTTTCTTTGGCTTCGTAGAACTTGCGCCGGACGTGAGCCAGGCATCCCGCGAGCACGATCTTTTCTCCACGGCCTTTGGCAAAGCAATCGTAGGCTTCGTAGCCGTCGCACTGGATGGTGCCGCGAAAGTCTACGGGAATGATCTTCTCCAGGCAGGAAGCGGCGCGGCTGGTCTGCCAGTGGAAGACCACGTCGCCACGCGGCGCATGGCAGGTCCACAGGTAGCCCAACTTGGTCCGGCCGTGGCCTGGTTCCAGATAGCGGATGGGGGTTTCGTCGACCTGCACATAGCCGCGGCTGAGCACCTCGCTGCGGATATGCTCGTAGATGGGTTTGAGCCAGTCGGCGGCCAAGCCCATCCATTCGGCCATCGTCTGCCGTGGCAGCCAGACTTGGTGGCGTGTCCAGTAGATCGACTCCTGCCGATAGAGAGGAAGGTGGTCGCAATACTTGGCTACGACGATTTGCGCCAAAAGCCCCGGCGCCACGATGCTGCGCTCCAGGATCGCGGGCGGCAACGGCGCGATCACCGGCACCGCATCGAGCAGCCCGCGCCGCACATACTTCGGCCGCACCGTACGCCGCCGCAGGAAGCGGGCGGGTTCGTAGTCGAGCCGTTCGTTGACCTCTTCACCGATGCGTCGCCACTGCTCGGGAGCGGCCTGCACCGGCTCGGGCACGATGATTTCTTCAACGACCGGCAGATGTTCCGGGAGCCTCGGAGTTCGTGAGCGCGGAGGCGATGGAACCTTCGAGCGCTGTGAAGCCTCCGCTTCCACAGGCTCGGGAGCTTTTCCCGGCTCGTCGAGCCCTTGCAAAAGCAAATGCAGCTGTGCCGGATCGAGCTTCTCGCTCTTGACTCCGAAGAGCCGTCGGGCCAGCGCATCGAGCTTCTCGCGCAGGAGCGCATTCTCGCGCCGCGCTTCCTCGAGGCGCTCGTGCAAACGATGGTTCTCCGCGCGCAGGTTTTGGGGATCGTCAGTGCTTGGCTCCGGCACGCTGGTATAACTCAGCGTGGTCCCCCATGTTAGATGATTTGCCAACTTAATTTCTTGGACCGGCTACTCGCGTTCATACCAAGGGCGCAGCTTCGCTCCGCGCAGATCAATCCCATCGGTCAACAGCGCCAACGCTTCCGGCGTCAGTTTCAACTTCACTCGTCCGGCCTCGATGCTCTTGGGCCACGAAAAGGTACCTTGCTCCAGCCGCTTGATGAGCAGCCACAGTCCGCTGCCATCCCAATAAAGGATCTTCAACCGGGTGTGCCGCCGATTGGTGAAGACAAAGAGCGCTCCCTGGCGCAAGTCTTCGCCCAGTCGCTCGCTGACCAGCCCTTCCAATCCGCTGAAGCTCTTGCGCAAGTCCACTGGCTCCAGCGCCACGAACACCTTCAATCCTCCGGTAAAGCTCAGCATCCGCGGCTCCGTTGCGCGATCAGTGCCAGTAACTCGGCGGCCATCGCCAACTGCGCCGGCGAATGCACCATCAACCGCGCGGCGCCCGGCAGTTCAATCGATAGACCCGCGCCGTTCCCGCCAGTGCGCGTGGCCGCCTCCTCCACGACTGCTTCCCAAAGCCGGATCGGGCCGCCGCCATTCCCAGCCTCCACCGGTGCTCCAGCCAAATGGCTTCCGGCTTTGCGCCGCTTTTGCAGCCAGTTGGCAAACGTCGGATACTTGATCCCGGCCATGGCCGCAAACGCCGACGCGCTCAGCCCGCTGCCGGCAAACTCTGCCAGCAGCGCCTCCCGCCGCTCCTTCGGCACCCGCACCCGTCCGCGTCGATCCTGCTTGAGCACTTTGTCTGTCCCGGTCGTAGATGTCATCGACGCCGATGGTCTGACATCGTTGGCCATCTCCGCTAGAGGTGCTCCAGCGGACGCTTACGAACTCTTCACGACTTATGGACTCTACCAGCTCCCGACGTTGGTCGAATGAGACTTCGTAACCGTAACTGGAACTCGGAAAGCCGGATGCGGTAAAACCGCCCGTCCGGTTTGATGAGGGGCGGGAAGCAGGCGGTCATTGGCTACCATGCCTCTCAATCCGTCGCTTCCCGCCTACTCTACACATCTACGCTCAGAAATCAGAGTCTACGAGAGCCCTGTCAATAGGCGCGGCGGCGGACGCTCACGAGGGGGAAGGTATTCTCGCGATTGACCAAAGGTGTGGATGGAGGCAAAGAGTGGGACGAAATAAATCAGCCATGTTTAAAAATGCCGGTTTCGTTCTTTGGAATAGTTCTTCGGTCGCGAAAGGTCTGTCGCTTTTGGTCGCGGCATTGGTGGCCATGTTGCCGCGGATGGTTGCGGCTGACGAAGAGGCTGCAAAGCCCGAGCCCCTCTCGCTATGGAAGGGGCATGCTCCCGTGGGGGACGGAACATTTGATACCGAGGATGCGGAAATCACGGTTTATCGCGCTCCTCATCCGAATGGCGCGGCGATGGTCATTTGTCCGGGTGGGGGATATGCCCGGCTCGTGATGGGAGCGGAAGGGGACGGGATTGCGCATTGGCTGAATCAGCATGGAGTCGGAGGTATCGTTCTCAAATACCGATTGCCGAAAGGGCGGCACATGGTGCCGTTGCTGGATGCGCAGCGAGCGCTGCGCACGGTTCGGCTGCACAGCGCGGAATGGGGGATGGATGCGCATCGCATCGGCATCATTGGGTTTTCGGCGGGTGGGCATCTCGCTTCGACCGCGGACACGCATTTCGATGCGGGCGATGCCAAGGCCAGTGATCCGGTGGATCGTGTGAGCTGCCGTCCTGATTTCGCGATCCTGGTCTATCCGGTGATCACTTTCGGCGAGAAGGGGCACCTGGGCTCGCGGAACAATCTGTTGGGAAGTAATCCGACACCGGAGTTAGTCGATCAATTTTCCAACGAGAAGCAGGTCACAGCCGAAACGCCGCCGACATTTCTCGCGCATGCGGTGGACGACAAGGTCGTGCCGGTGGAAAATAGCCGGATGTTCTTTGAGGCTTTGCAGGCCCACAAAGTCCCGGCGAAATTGCTCGAACTGCCCAGCGGTGGACATGGGCTCAACGGATACAAAGGCCCGAGTTGGGATGCCTGGCAGATTCAATCGATGGAGTGGCTGGCGGAGCAGAAAATGATCCCAAAAGACACGGCGGTTCAGCACTGATTCTGGATCAAGTTGTGTTTCACCGGTGGTATGGCGTGGCGTTACTTCTCCGAATTGCCGAATAGCCGCTGAAGAGAAACTTCCACCGAGTGCTGTCCGTTGCCGACCCAGATCGTTCCATCCTGCACGGTGACATCCAGTTTCATGGAGCGGTCGGCGAGGGTGGCCAGGGCACGGGCTTGTTCGCTGGGGATTTGCCACACGTTCAAGTTGCGCGCGCGGCTGATTTTGTCCGCTACTCCGCTCCACCATTGCGAGGTGCTGGAGGCAAAGCTGTAGACGCTCGCCCGGCGCGCGCGTCCGCTGCATTGGAGCAGACGTCGCTCTTCCGGTTGGCCGACTTCGATCCAGTGCAGCATCTGGCCGGTAAGATCTTTCTGCCAAAGGGCCGGTTCTTCGCTGTCCCACATGTCCTTGGCAAATTCCAGCGCGCCGTGATCGTTATCGACCGGTGCGTTCAAGGCAAAGACCAGGATGCGAACCATCATGCGCTCGTCGGTTTCCGATGGGTGACGGGCAATGGTGAGTTCATGATCCGCATAGACGTTGCGGTCCATGTCGGCGAGTTGGACGGTGGCTTTGTAGATGGTGGCCTTGAGTGCCATGGCGCCACTGTGCGGCACCCAATCGATTTGGGAAGCAAATCGTCGAGCGCAGTCTTCAGCGCGCGGGCGTGGCGCACCAGCGGTGCCACATTTCCCGATAGGCCGCTTCAAGATGGCGCGCGAAACGCGGCGCATCCATGAGCGGCGAGGATTCCATGCGCGAGCGCATGGTGGCGCGGAGGTCGGCGAGGCGGGGAAGGTCGGTGGCGAGTTGCGTGGCCGTGCTGACGAACTCGTCGGGAGTGCGCGTGACGAGTTCGGGAAGCCCGATCGTCGAGAGCAGCCCGAGGCCGGCGCGGCCGACGGATGTTTCACCGACCAGGCTGATGACCGGTACGCCCATCCAGAGCGTTTCGCAGGTGGTTGCCATGCCGTTGCTGGGCAGGGTGTCCAGGGCGATGTCGACGCGGTGGTAACGCCGCAAATAGTCAGCCCGCGAACCAGTGGCCGCGAACTCGATACGATCGCCAGCGATTCCGTAATGGGCGAATCTCTCGGAGAGATGGCGTTGGGCGGAGCCTTCGGGAGCGAGGAGGACGAGGTGCGAATTTTTCACCGAGTGCAGGACACGGCTGAAGCGCGCCAGCGTCTCTTCGTTGAACTTCGAGAAATTGTTGAAGCAGCCGAAGGTGATGCGTCCGGCGGAGAGCGCGGGCACGGGATTGACGGGGGTTTCGTCCGTGAAGGGATGGTAACAACACCAGCAATCGGGAAGGAGGATGGGCTTCTCCGCGGATGTGAAATCGAGATCGGCCGAGGGGTCGAGATAGCGGTCGGTGATGCGGTAGTCGATGGTGTCCAGGCCCGTGATTCCGGGGTAGGCCAGCCAGGAGACTTGTACTGGAGCCGGTTTGCGGGCGAAGAGTGGCAGGCGATTGCCTACCGTGTGCATCGAAAGATCGACGAGGATATCGATCTGCGCGGCCCGGATCTCCGTCGCGAGTTCCGCGTCCGAAAGATGGCGCACGTCATGCCAGACGTCGGCGCGGGCGCGCAGAAATTCGGTGCCAGCATCCGGTGCGACGACGCTGGAGTAGCAGTGAATTTCGAACTGGGTATGATCGTGTTCGCCAAACAGCGGCGCCAGGAAGAGGAGTTCGGCGTGGATGCGGAAATCCGGCGAGACATAACCGATACGCAGCCGGCGATGGGGAACGCGATGGTTCGTGTGTGGCCGGAGAGAAGGCCGCAACGGCTCGGCAAACTGGCGATTCCAGTTTTGATGTTCATCGACGATCGCTTGCTCGTCGCTGCCCGGATGGAGCCGAAGGAGGCAGATCAGACTGCTCTGAATCGACGGCTCTTGCGGCATGAGCCGGATCGCCTCTCGATAGGCGGCGATGGCGTCGTCCAATCGCCCTAGGACGGCCAGCGTGCTTGCGAGGTTGCTGTAGCCTTTCGGATCGTTCGAGTCGAGTTGGAGCGCACGACGATAGGCAGCGACGGCCTCATCCAGTCGTCCCTGCGCCCGAAAGGCGTTGCCGAGATTGTAAGAGGCGATCGCAAATCGGGAGTCCAGCGCAAGCGCTCGACGGTAGTGTTCGATGGCTTCTGTCGTGCGGCCGAGCGCGAGGCAGGCTTCGCCCAGATTTGAATGAGCGGACGGATTGGTCGGATGGTGGAGCAGTGCGCGCTCGATCCAAGCGACGGCGTCGTCATGATGGCCGGCGTTGTGAGCCAGCACGCCGAGGAGGTGAAGCGCCTCGGCGTGGTTCGGTTGCACCGACAGGATTTGTCGGCAGAGCGTTTCCGCCTGTCCTAGATTTCCCGCCTGGTAGTGTTGAGCGGCGAGGGCCGAAGCCTGCTGGACCGTGATGTCAGGCATCGCCATTCACTGGACGCGGAGTATCTTGAATCGCCGCTGCTCGCGCCCCTGCGGGAGGGCAATCGAGTCGCCGGCAACTTTGCCGATGAGCAGCTGGCCGATCGGCGACTGCGGCGTGATCACGGTGACGGGAGTGCCTTCGCAAACGACTTCGATACCGCCCGCTCGCGGTCCGAGCAGGTAGACGTCTTCCGCCGGGCCGTTTTTCAAGGTCAGCAAAGCGCCGATCTCGACTGGGGTCTTGGGTGGCCAGTCGGCAGAGTCGAGCGATTCAAATTCCTGCTTCGCCTTCTCGAGTTCAATCAGTTGCCGGGACTGGCCGCGGGCCAGATACGATGCCTCGAGCGCGCGCGTGTCGTATTTATTCTCCGGCTTGTTCTGTTCGTGAGTCGCTTCTTCGTGGGTCGACTTGGCGGAAGAGATCAGCCCATGCAAATCCCGGACGATCTGCTCGATCACCAATTGCATCACCGCCTGCTTATTCATCGTCCGTGGATTGAGAGGAACCGCGCCGCGAAGGCGTGGCGCTCACGGCGAGAGGGGCTTAGCGATGACTCCAGTGCATTGCCGCAAAGGTGACCAAGGCCACCGCGCCGACGGCGACCGCGAAGCGCCAAACGGATACCCAACGCCCCGCGTTCTCAGCGGCAGGCGGGGTGGTAAAGGCGTGGTAGGGACGAAAACGGAGGTACTCGGATTCTCTTTCTCGTTTTCGTTTGGCCATGAACGGCGGACGATAGCGTCAAACCCGCGCGTTTCAAGTCGAAGACGGCGCTAATTTTTTTGCAACGGGTTGTGACTTGATTGAACGGCGGATTTTTCAGATTCGAACAGGCCTCCCCATGAAATTCCGACTCCTCTTTGTCGTTCTCATTTTCTTCGTCGCGCATCTCTACGCCGAGAGCGACGGAAAAATCCAAATCCTGCTGCTCGGCGACAGCACGACGGAGGCGAAGATTCCGAAGCTCGTCGCGCCGAAGGAACCACAGTTCGAAGACATCGTCCGCATCCTGCTCGCCGCGGAGGGCGATCTGCCACCGACGAACGTCATCAATTCCGGAGTGAGCGGGGAGTTCATTCGCCGCCTCATCGATTCCGGGCGTTACGATAAGGACGTCGCGAAACTGCCCGGGCTCGATTACATTTTCATCCGCTACGGCCTGAACGACGTGGTGCGCGTCCCGGATTTCGATACCGCGTTTCCGCAGCACTTTCACGAGTTGCTAGGGCGACTGCGCAAGGATCATCCCGGCGCGGTCCTGATTCCCATGACCGTGATTCCATGGTCGGCGGATTTGAAGGCCGACGAACCGAAGGCCAAGCGCATCAACGATCTCGTGCGGCAGGTCGCGAGCGATGAGAAGCTCGATGTTTTCGATATCTATCCCCGCTACGCCGAGGAGCAGGCCAAGGGCCCGAACATGCTCAACTATCGCCGATTTCCGCTGGCCAGGATTCCGGAGAAGGATCGTGAACTGGCCAAGCCATACGTCATGGATGGGAAAGACCCGGCCGTGGTGGTGCTGGACAATCGCCTCGATGCGCATTTCGGAAATCTGCCGGGCTGGTTTGGGGACCGGCACCCGAATCTTGCCGGGTACCACGTCATCGCCGACGAGACCGCGCGGTATCTGGCGCCATTGATCCGCCAGCGCGCCAAGGCGAACGCCAACGGCAAGTAGCGAGTGACGCAGCGCGGCAGAGCCGCAACCAAAGAGTTTTTAAACGCAGAGGCCGCGGAGACGCAGAGGGGGAGGACAAGGAGACTGGGTCTATGTTCCCGGGAGAGTTTTCGCGAGAGGCCCTCGGTTTAACCGGAAGAAAGCTTCCGCCATGGGCACGCCCGCTTCGCGTCCGCGCCAGGTGGCGATGGGTTCATGATGTTTCGACCAGATGACTTCGCCGTGCTGGCTGTGGTGGGCGAACAGGGCGGCTTTCTTCGCGTCGAGGACGGAGCTCACGTCGACGTAGGTATTGGGCGGAAAACCTTGGGATTCGCTGCCGGTGTCGACCTCGAAATAGTAGAGGTGTGGGTGCGGCTTGATCGCCTGCACGGCGCGAAACGTCAGGACACTCGCTGCCTGATGATCGCGATGGGCGTCGATTGGCCAGTGCGTGAAGACGATATCCGGACGACACGAGGAGAGGAGCTTCCCCATTTCGTCGGTCCGGGCGGAATCGATGGTGGTGGCCCCATCGATCTGTCCGGCGAAGAGCGCTTCAGCGCCGATGATCTGGCAGGCGGCCTCGGCTTCGGCACTTCGGATGGCTGCTGCCTCGTCCTCGGATTTGCCCGGGATGCCGCGTTCGCCTTTCGTTAAATAAATGATGCTGACCTTGTGCCCAGCTTGCGCATAGAGGGCCAGCGTCCCGGCACAGCTCGATTCAGGGTCGTCCGGATGGGCCCCGACGCAGACGACACGCAGCGGTAATTTCGCCGTTTCTGCGGCGGCAATGAGCGTTGGGCTTTGCGCCAAGAGAAGAGGGGTGGCGAGGACCGATGCCTTCACGAAAGTCCGGCGGGAGGGCGGATTCATAGTGGCTTGGGAGGGGAGAATGACCTTGCAGGGCGATTCTGTCGAGTTTGTCCGAGGAGAGAGGGACAGGCGTCTGGCGATCTGCCGCCAGGGCGCGGATTGGGGATACATAGGAATCAGGAGAGGAAATACGGACTAGTCCCCACGACTCCGGTCGACATCCTGCTCAAATGGATGGGGAATGATCGCCACCATAGCCCCCCTGCCAAAGCCGATTCCCCCCTGCGATGGTTCATTCCTACCGCCAGGTGAAATCCCTGCCGCGCTGACCAGTAAAGCATCCCCGGAATTCGCCGACGAACGGCGCTGTTTCCGTGAAATCCTGAGCAGTGTGCCAGCGGTGGTTTTCGAGCACTGGATGGTGAACGATGCGGCGGGCCGGCGGAGTTTTATCAGCAGTTACGTCGAAGAGCTTTTCGGTTTCACGTCGGAGGAATGGCTCGTAACGCCGACTTTCTGGGCCAGCCGGATCCATCCGGAAGACCGGCCGTGGGTGATGGCGGACGCCTCCGAGCTTTTCGCCGGCCGGCGGGAAGAAAGCCGGCAGGTCTTTCGTTGGTTGCACAAGGACGGACGCACGGTGTGGGGGGAAACGCACCTCGTGGCGGTGCGCAACGAGGCGGGGCAGACGTGTGGTGTGCGGGGCGTGACCTTGGATGTGACCGAGCGTATCGGCACCGCTGAAGAGCTACGTTGGAAGAGCGCCTTTCTCGAAGCGCAAACGAATGCGAACCTCGACGGCATTCTCGTCGTGAACGAGCATGGAAAGACCCTCTTTTACAACCGCAAAATGGCCGAGGTCTGGCGCTTGCCGCAGGAGATCGTCGATCAGAAAGAGGATGGGGCCATGCTGCGCTACGTCCTCGGTACCATTGTGCGACCGGAACAGTTTCTGCAAAGGGTCGAGTATCTTTATGCGCATCCCAATGAAGTCAGCCGCGATGAGATCGCCCTGACCGACGGTCGCTTTCTCGATCGATATTCGTCCCCGGTCTTCGGCGAAAATGGAACCTACTACGGCCGCATCTGGACGTTCCGGGATATCTCCGACCGGAAGCGGGCGGAGGCGGAAGCGGAAGATTTGAACCGGCAACTCGTGGGGCTTTCCCGCGAAGCCGGCATGGCCGAAGTGGCGACCAGCGTCCTGCACAATGTGGGGAACGTATTGAACAGCGTGAACGTCTCCATCGGCCTGGCCACGGAGAAAGTGAACCACTTGAAGATCACGAGCTTGAGCCGGTTGGCCTCCATGCTGAACGAGCACGCGGCGGATCTGCCGGCCTTTTTCACGCACCACCCGCAAGGTTCGCGAATCCCGCAATTCCTCGGCCAGCTCGCTGAACATTTCGCGGCCGAGCAACAGACGCTCTTGCAAGAGCTGGCTTCGCTGCAGTCGAATCTCGAGCACATCAACGAGATCGTGGCGATGCAGCAGCATTACGCCACCGCGGGCGGAGTGATCGAGGTGCTGCCGCTGGCCGACGTGGTGGAGGACGCGTTGCGCATGAATACCGCGGCCTTCGAGCGCCATGGTTCGCGGGTAGTGCGCGAGTTTGATATGACGCTGCCGCCGATGCCGATCGATCGGAACAAGATCCTGCTGATTTTGGTGAACCTCATTCGCAATGCCAAGTACGCCTGCGACGAGGGCGGCCGTCCCGACAAATGCATCACCCTGCGCACAGGTCTCGCCGAGACCGGCGCCGTGACGATCTCGGTGAGTGACAACGGGGTGGGCATTTTGCCGGAAAATCTGGCCCGCATCTTCGAGCACGGTTTCACCACGCGGAAGAATGGCCACGGTTTCGGCCTCCACAGCAGCGCCCTCGCCGCACAGGAGATGAACGGTGCGTTACGTGTGCACAGTGATGGCATTGGCACTGGCGCCACTTTCATCCTCGAACTCCCGCTAAAAGCCGACCCATCATGAGCCACACGAACCGCCGTATTCTCATCGTCGATGACAACCGGGCCATCCACGACGATTTTCGCAAGATCCTCTGTCCGGAACGGAGCGATATCGACGACGCGGAAGCCGAGTTTTTCGGCGATATCCTGCCGATTTCCGAACAGCCTCAGTTCGAGGTGGACTCCGCCTACCAAGGCGCCGAAGGCGTGGCCGCGGTGAGCCAGGCGCTCAAGGAGGGCCGGCCCTACGCGGTGGCCTTTCTGGACGTTCGAATGCCGCCCGGCGCCGATGGCATTCAGACAGCCGAGATGCTTTGGCAATTGTGCCCCGAACTGCAGATCGTCATCTGCACCGCTTACTCCGACTATTCGTGGCAGGAAATGATCGGGCGCCTCGGCAATCGCGACCGGTTGTTGGTAATGAAGAAGCCCTTTTCTTCCGTCGAAGCTCTGCAACTGGCCTGCGCGCTCTGCGAGAAATGGCGGCTGACCCAGGAAGCCCGCGATCGCCTGGCGGAGACCGAGCGGATCGTGGAGGAACGCACCCGGGAATTGCGGGAGGCGAATGGCCGTTTGCAGGCGGAAATGGAGCAACGCGAGCGCGCCGAGGGACAACTGCTCCGTGCCCAGCGACTGGAGAGCATCGGCACCCTGGCCAGCGGAATCGCGCACGACCTCAACAATATGCTCTCGCCGATCCTGCTTTCGCTCGATCTGCTCAAGGTCGGCCTGCCGGCGGCCTCCTGGGAATTGCTTGGCACGGTCGAAACTTGCGCCCAACGCGCGGCTTCGATGGTCAAGCAGGTGCTCACCTTCGCCCGCGGAGTGGAGGGGGAACGTTTGCCACTGGAGCCGAAATACTTGATTCGTGAGATCGAGAAGATCGTGGCCGGGACCTTTCCACGGCAGATCAAGCTCGAGACGCGGATTGCCGGTGACCTGCCGCCGATCAAGGGCGACTCGACCCAACTCCAGCAGGTGCTCTTGAATTTGTCCCTGAACGCGCGAGACGCGATGCCGGATGGCGGCACGCTGCGGATCGAGGCGGATCTTTTCGAGGTCGATGAACTTTATGCGGCGGCGAATCCGGGGACGCGCATCGGTCAGTATGCCCGGTTGCGTGTTTCGGATATGGGCGCGGGTATGTCGCAGCCGGTCATCGACAAGATCTTCGATCCCTTTTTTACCACCAAGCCGCTGGGCAAGGGGACCGGCCTCGGGCTGTCCACGGTGCTCGGGATTGTCAAAAGCCACGAGGGTTTCCTCGATGTGCGCAGCAAAGTCGGCAAGGGGAGCACCTTCGAAGTCTTTCTTCCCGTGGCCGCCGCACAACCGGCGCCGGTGGCCCTCGAGGAAAAACCGGAGAATATCGGTGGGCGCGGCCAGCTGGTCCTCATCGTCGATGATGAAGTCGCGGTGCGCAAAACCACCGAGATCATGCTCGCGCAGCACGGCTATCGCACCGTGACCGCCGCGGACGGTGTGGAAGCGCTGGCCATTTATGCCGAGCGAGGTGGATCGATCGACGCCGTCTTTACCGATGTCATGATGCCGCTGGTCGATGGTGTGGCTCTCAGCCGGGCATTGAGGAAGATGAATCCCGAGGTGCGGATCATCGCGGCGACCGGGGCGGCGGAAGAGAGCCGCAAACAAGAACTCAAGGCGCTGAAGGTGAGCCGGGTGCTCGGCAAGCCATTCACCACTGGGACTCTGCTCGCCGCTCTCGAGGAGGCGTTCGCCTCGGCAATGACCGCGGACATTTTCCGTCCGGTCCCAAGTCCCGAATCCTACGCTGCCTGAGCGCCCCAATCCTGCTCCGGAACGTGTTCTCTTAAATGCTTTTAAAAACTCAGGCCGCTGATTTCAGCAGGGAGACCGGGTCGGCGTTGCCGGAGACCGCGAGATAGTTCCGATATTCGGTTTCGAAACGCTGAAGAAGCCGCTCCAACTCGACGCTGATCTGCTTCTGCAAAAACGGGATGGTGGTCTTTTCCAGACGTTCCTCACGGAGGTCGATGACCATCGCAAGGTAGGTGAGCATCGGGGGGACGGTGGGGGTGAGCGTGGGCATGGTGAATTATTTAGCATGGGACGTGCCTGAGACGCGGCCGCTTCGCCTGGCCGTCAGTCCAGCCGTTTATGCCTCTTCCTCAGGCGTTTCCGTGTCTTCCACCTCGGCGGCAGAGCCATTTTCCAGGCCGAGGAGCGCCGCGGCATCGACCGCCGGCAATTCCTCCGCGGGCTTGAGCTTGCGGACGACGGCCCGTGAGCGGCGCTGCGCGGAGTCGATGCTGTTGGAAGCTTCGGTGAGCTTCTTCTGCACCTTGTCGAGCGTGTCGCCAAATTTGCCAAACTCCGCTTTCACCGCCCCCAGCACCTTCCACACTTCGCTCGACCGTTTTTCAATCGCGAGGGTGCGGAAGCCCATTTGCAAGCTGGTGAGCAGCGCGGTGAGCGTGGTCGGTCCGCTGACCACCACCCGGTGATTCCGCTGCAACGATTCCGAGAGGCCGGGCCGGCGCAGGACCTCGGAGAAAAGGCCCTCCGTGGGGAGAAATAGGATCGCGAAATCCGTGGTCGTCGGAGGGACGATGTATTTCTCGGAAATCTTGCGCGCCTCGAGACGAATGCCCTGTTCCAGCGCCGCGCTGGCGATCTCCACGGCCGCGGCGTCGCCTCGCTCCTGGGCTTCGACGAGACGCTGGTATTCCTCGTTGGGAAATTTTGAGTCGAGGGGCAGCCAGAGCGGCGTGCCATCGGCATCGCGACCGGGGAGCTTGATGGCAAATTCCACGCGCTCGGTGCTGTCCTCGCTCGGCGCAAAATTGCGCGTGAATTGCTCCTGGGTGAGCGTTTGCTCCAGCAGATTGCCGAGCTGCACTTCGCCCCAGGTACCGCGCGTCTTCACATTGCTGAGGATCTTCTTCAGGTCGCCCACGCCCACCGCGAGGGACTTCATTTCGCCGAGCCCGCTGTGCACCAGTTCGAGTCGCTCGCTGACCAGCTTGAACGATTCGCCGAGGCGCTGCTCCAGCGTCTGGTGCAACTTCTCGTCCACCGTCTGGCGAATGCGTTCCAGCTTCGCCTCGTTGTCGGTCTGCAATTGCGTGAGCTTCGTCTCCACCGTGGTACGCAGGGCTTCGAGCTTCGCTTCGTTGCGCGTGCCGAGGTCGGTCAATTGCTGCGCGAAGACTTGCAAGCGCTCGCCCTGATTCTTCGTCGAGTCGTCCAGCCGCCTCGCCTGCACTTCGCGGAAATCCTTGAGCGCGTTCTGCAATTCCGTCCGGTTTTGTGCATCGGCGGCGCGATCGGCCTCGGCCATCTGCTGCAACCGCGAGTCGAGAGTGCCACGCAGATCCTCGAGGCGTTGCTGCAGGGAATCCGCGAGTTCCCGCACGGCGCGGGCGATCTCTTCGCGGGTGTCGCGGGCGGCGGCCAGGTTTTCGCCGCGTCCGGCCTGCAGTTCGTTGCGCACGACGTCATTCACGCGATCCACCTCACCGCGCAGTCGTTCACCGAGGACATCCTTGGGTGCGCGCAAGAGGAGCGCCAGCAAGAGCCCGACCGCCACCAGCGAGAGCACGGTGATGGTGATGAGCAAGGGCAGTAGGGCGGATTCCATCGATCACTCGATTTGCGGCATTTGTCCCGGTGTTGTCACGCCCTGTTCGTCGGCGGTCTGGACAAGGAGTGAAAAAATTTGCCAAAAACGATAAAGAATTCCGATGGCAGTCGGATTTACTGCAATGTCCCCGCGCCCCAGAACCGTGCTCCGCTTTTCCTCCCTCCCTCGCACCGCTTGTCTCCTTGGTTTGCTCGCGTCCGCCGTCTTGGGCGCGGAACCGGCGAATCCGTTGCCCGCTGATTTGGCGCCACTTTTTCAACCGCCGGCGGATGCTGTCGAACAATACGGGAATTTTCGTTCGCCGCTGAAATTTGCCGATGGCAGCGAAGTGAAGACGCCGGCCGATTGGGCGCGGCGACGAGCGGAGATCCGTCAGCATTGGTTTGATGTCATGGGGCCGTGGCCGCCGCTGTTGAAAACGCCCAAACTGACGATTCTCGAAAAGGCGCCGCGGGAGAACTTCACGCAGTGCCGCATCGAGGTGGAGATTGCGCCGGGGCGCATGTCGGCGGGGTATCTGCTGATCCCTGCGGGTCAGCCGAAATTCCCGGCGGTCTTCGTTCCCTATTACGATCCGGAGACGAGCGTCGGCTTGCAAAAGGAGTTGCGCGACTTCGCCTATCAACTCGCCAGGCGAGGCTTCGTGACGATGGCCATCGGTTCGCCCGGCGGTGATGCACGCAAGCCGGACATCGGCGACGCGCAATGCCAGCCGCTCTCGTATCTCGCCTACATCGCGACGAATTGCGCGCAAGCCCTCGCCAATCTGCCCGAGGTGGATGCGACGCGCATTGGCGTGGTCGGCCATTCGTACGGCGGGAAGTGGTCGATGTTTGCCTCTTGCCTGAGCGAGATCTTCGCCTGCGCGGCGTGGTCCGATCCAGGAATCGTCTTCAATGAAAAACGGTCCAACGTGAATTACTGGGATCCATGGTATCTCGGCCTGCAGCCCGGTCCGCTGCGGCCCGTGGGCTTGCCGGATGATGCTCATCCGCGGACCGGCGCCTACAAGATCATGATCGAGCAGGGGATGGACCTCACCGAATTGCACGCGCTCATGGCGCCGCGGCCCTTCCTCGTTTCCGGCGGCGCGGAAGACACGCTCGCGCAATGGCCGGCGCTCAATCACGCCATCGCCGTGAATCGCCTGCTCGGCTTCGAGCACCGGGTCGGCCTTTCCACGCGGCCGAAGCACGACCCCACCCCCGAGTCGAACGAGCAGATCTACCGCTTCTTCGAGCACTTCCTCAAACCCTCACCCAAAACCCCATGAATTGTCTCCGTATCTCCCTTCTCACCACAGCGGCGCTGACCTTGAGCGCTCTCGCCGCGGATTTACCCAAGGTCGATCTCGGCAACGTCCGCGAAGAGCATCTGATGATTCCCATGCGCGACGGGAAGCGGCTTTCGGCCTACGCTTATATCCCGTCGGGCGGGGGGAAAAAATGGCCCGCCATCTTCGAGCAACGCTATGCGGATATCACCAGCGCCGGTTCGCGCAAAGCCTCGGCAAAATGGGCCGGGAGCGGCGGCTTTGTCATCGTGGTCGTGAACTACCGCGGCACGCATGAGAGCGAAGGCCAGTGGCGCGGTTATCGGGGGCTCGAGTGGGGTCCGTTGCGTGATGGCTACGATGTCTGTGAATGGCTTGCCACCCAGCCGTGGTGCACGGGCAAGATCGGCACTTACGGTGGTTCGCAAGCCGGCTACGCGCAGAATTATCTCGCCCCCTCCCAGCCGCCGCACCTCGTGGCGCAATACATGACCGACACCGGCTTGAGCCTTTTTCAGGAAGGTTATCGCATGGGCGGCGTGACGCGTCCCCTGCGTTTCGCCAATATGGGCCTGGTCGCGCATGATCCGGCGGACAGTGAAGCGCTGCTGCGCGAGTGGGACCAACATCCCGATTACGATAACTATTGGCGAGACGAAGACTGCACGTTGCACTTCGACAAAATGAATCTGCCGTGTTTCACCATCGGCAGTTGGTACGACTTCATGATCCAGGGCTCGATCGCCAGCTTCAATGGCCGGCAGGACCACGGCGGACCCCAATCGCGCGGCCAGCAGCATCTCGTGCTCGGGCCGTGGCTGCACGGCGGCTATCCGAAATCGAACAAGATCGGCGAACTCGTCTTTCCGGAGAATGCGATGTTTGACGTCTACGGCGACATGACGAAGTGGTTCAACCACTATCTCAAGGGGGAGGACAATGGCGCCGAGAAAGTGCCGACGGTGCGTTATTACGTGATGGGCGCGGCTGGCGAACCGGAAGCTCCGGGAAACTTCTGGCGTGAAGCCCAGGAATTTCCGCCGCACGTGGGCGGCACGCCGCTTTACCTCCGGGCGGATGGAGAACTGAAACACACCTCGCCTTCGGAAGCGGCGAGCGCGACGAGTTACGCGAGCGATCCGCGGCAGCCGATGAACATTCCCGGGGCGTCCTTTCCCGGGGCGAAGGATGCGCGCTCCTTCGAGCAGCAAAGCGAAGTGCGCACGTGGACGACAGACCCGCTCGTCCAGCCAATCGAGTGGACCGGTGAGGTGAAGGCCGAGATCTACGCCAGCTCCACGGCGAAGGACACCGACTTCATCCTGCGGGTGAGCGACGTCTATCCCGATGGTCGCAGCATGCTGCTCATGGATTACCCGCTGCGCGCGCGCTACCGCAACGGCTTCGACAAGGAAGTGCTCCTCACGCCCGGCAAACCGGCCAAACTTGACTGGCACATCGGGTGGACGAGCATCATCTTGAACAAAGGTCATCGCATCCGTGTGACCATCGCCAGCACTGGCGCTCCGCTTTACGAGCCGAACAATCAGACCGGTGGCCGGCAGACCATGGATTGGATGAAAAACGCCGTGCCGGCGATCAACACCATCTGGCACGACAAGACGCATCCGTCCCACATCATCGTTCCCGAAATTACTCCCACCCAAGCTCACTTCGAACTCCCATGAATACGACGCGCCGCACTTTCCTCAAGACCTCGGGCACTGCGATCCTTGGCTTTCCAGCCCTCGTTCGCGCGGCCAATCTCAATTCCAATCTGCAGATCGCCGCCGTCGGCTGCTCCGGCAAAGGGTTGTCGGATATCACGGAAACCGGTTCGCATCCCAAGGCGAAGTTTGTCGGCTTCTGTGATGTGGACACGACCCATTTCGAAAAGGCGGACGCGAAGTTTCCCGGGGTCCCGCATTTCCAGGACTTCCGCGATATGTTTGCGAAGCTCGGTGACAAGTTCGACGCCGTGACGGTCTCCACGCCCGATCATATGCACGCCTACATCTCGCTCGATGCGATGCGGCGCGGCAAACATCTCTACTGCCAGAAACCGCTCTCGCATACCGTGTGGGAGGCGCGGCAGATGAAGCTGCAGGCGGGGAAGTCGAAAGTGATCACGCAGATGGGCAACCAGATCCATTCCGCGAAGGAGTACCGGACCGCGGTGAAGGTCCTGCGCGATGGTGCGATTGGGAAGATCAAGGCCGTGCACTCGTGGCAGAAGAATCCCGGGAATGGTTATACCAAGCTCACCGCGCCGCCCGCACCTGGCCCGATCCCGGCGTCCTTGAATTGGGATTGGTGGCTCGGCGTCGCGCCGTACCGTGAGTACGCGCCGGATGTCTATCATCCTTTCAAGTGGCGCGACTGGCAGGATTTCGGCGCCGGCACGATGGGCGACTTCGGCTGCCATATTCTCGATCCGGTTTTTACCGCTCTGGAACTCACCGCGCCGATTAGCATTCGCGCCGAAAACGTGGGTGCGAATCCGCAGACATGGCCTGCCGCGGAGACGATCAGCTATGTCTTTCCCGCCACCAAGTGGACGGTGGAAGAGCGGTTGCCGCTTACTGGTATGACGGCGGACGTCAGCCGGACCGCGCGCTCGCGCAGATGCCGGAGGGCACCGAGTTGCCGTCCGGCGGGTCTTTATTCATCGGCGAAACCGGCGCCATGGTCCTGAAGCATTACGCCATGCCGCAGCTTTATCCGGTGGAGAAGTTTTCCTCCTACGAGATCAAGGAAGTGCCTGGTTCCAGCCACTACCACGATTGGGTCGACGCCGCGCTCAATGGTACCCAGACGACGGATAACTTCGACTATGCCGGGCCGCTGACGGAGACCGTGCAGCTTGGCAATGTCGCCACCCGAGTTCCCGGTGTGACGCTCCTCTGGGATGCCCCCGCGGTGCGCATTCTCAATAGCCCTGAAGCACATCGGCTGCTCACGCAGGGATATCGCGCAGGCTGGATGATCGAACCGGTCGTTTAGGAATCGAGCGCGACGTTCCTGTAACCGACGGCGGTGCTTTTGTGTCTCATGGGGCAGATGGACTCCATGCGCTACCTCCTGCCGATCGTTCTTGCTCTCTTCACCAGCCTTCGTTGCTCCGCAGCTGATGCACTGACCCGACGCGAATGGAAGGTGGATGGCGTGACCCGCGAGGCGCTCGTGTATGTGCCGCCGAATGCAAAATCGACCGCGACGCCGGTGATCTTCGCCTTTCACGGGCACGGTGGGACGATGGCTTATGCGGAGCGCAAATTCAGTTATCACACGCTGTGGCCGGAGGCGCTGGTGGTCTACCCGCAGGGATTGCCGACCGCCGGCAAGTTGACGGACCCGGCGGGCCGGCGGGCAGGCTGGCAATTTGCGGCCGGTGATTACGGCGATCGTGATTTAAAGTTCTTCGACGCGATGCTGATGAGCCTGCGGCAGGAATATCACGTCGATAACAAACGCATCTTTGTCACCGGGCACTCGAATGGCGGTGGGTTCACCTACCTATTGTGGGCGAATCGCGGTGACCAAATCGCGGCGGTGGCGCCGTGCTGTGCGGCGGCGTTGAATCTCTTCGGACAGTTAAAGCCGAAGCCGGTTCTGCACCTTGCGGGAGAAAAAGATCCGCTGGTTCGCTTTGCCTGGCAGGAAACTACGATCGATGCGGTGCGAAAGATCAACCAGTGCGGCGACGGTCGTCCGTGGGCCGAGCATTGCACATTGTATCCGTCGAAGATCGGCGATCCGGTGGTCGCCTACATTCATCCCGGTTTTCACGAGTTGCCGGAGGAAGCGCCGGCGGTGATCGTCAAATTCTTTAAAGAACAGGGTCCACATTAATTTACGCGCTCCCGTTCTCGGAAAGCGTGAGCGATGGACGCTTGCGTTTTGGAGTGCGGCGCTGCTGCGCCGCTTTTTGATAAGTGCAAATTACCGTAGGCATTCCGCCCTGTCCCTCAAGAGCTCGTCCTCCTCGCGTAACGCCATGCCCGCATCGCTCCGCGATTTCCAAAAGTGGCGCAGCAGCGCCGCACTCCAAAACGCAAGCGGTAACGACGCCGAGGCTAACTCACGACCTGTCCTTGCAGCACGGGACGCTTGTCCTTGCCGTGACTGGTGCTGGCTTGGAAGGCAACGGACACTTTGTCGCCATCGAAATGGCACGTCACCGTATCGTGGTGCGGGGTCTCGTAATAGCGCCAGGTCATCTCAAAGGTGTGTTCGTCTTTCCAAACTCCGGCAGCGGCGACCTTGGCGCGGGTGCCGACCGGCGGAGCGCCTCCGGAAATAATGCGCGGCGGCGTGCCCGGCAATGCGGTCTCGCCATGTTCCCAAGCGCCCAGGCCGCTCGAGATGGCATAGACATCCTGCGCGCCGGTGAAGGTGCTGCGCACGTTGCCCTTCTCGAAATCAAACTCGACGCTTTGCAAACCGAGAGGGTTGTTGGCGAGGCGGAAGGTCTTGTTGGAAACATTCGCGGCGATCGGCGAAGCGAATTGACCCGATGGCGGCTGCAACGCCAACCCGGAGAGCCTTTCCTTCAAACGCGCGTCGGCCGCTTTATCGGCCGGCAGAGCGGCGTCTTTCATCGCGGGGAGCAGGTGCTGCCACACCAGGTCCAGTTCACCTTGCAGGTCGCTGCTTTCACCAGTGATGGCGATGACCGCATCCAGTTCGGGCATTACGATCGTGAATTGCCCGAAGGCGCCGTCGCCGCGGAAGGCGTTGTGCCGGCAGCGCCAGAATTGATAGCAGTAACCCTGCAGCCAGTCGTTGTCCTCATGGGGGCGTGAAGGCTTGGCCGGATCGGGTTGCTGAATGTGCTTCGTCGTCGCTTCCTCCACCCACGCCGCCGGAATGATTTCTTTTCCGCCCCACTTGCCCTTCTGCAGATAGAGTTGCCCAAACTTCGCCAGGCCCTCGGTCTGGATGCTCAAGCCCCAGCCGCCGGTATTGATCCCGCGCGGGCAGGTTTCCCAGGTCATGCCTTCGATGCCGAGCGGAGTGAAAAGCTTCGGCGTAAGGTAGTCGATGACCTTCTGTCCGGTCACTGTCTGAACGATCGCCGAGCACATGTAAGTGGCGGCGCTGTTGTAGAGAAAGACGCTGCCCGGGGCGTGCGAGATCGGCGCGGCGAGAAAGGCGCGCACCCAATTCTCCTGCTCGACCATGTCGTGCGTCGGTTCGTGTTCGCTGCCGACGGACATCGTGAGGAGATGCTTCACCTGGAGGGCTGCGAGATTTTCGCTGATCTCCTTCGGCAGATCATCGGGGAAGAACGACGTGACCTTGTCCTCGACGGTCAATTTGCCTTCAGCCACGGCCAGGCCCACCGCGGTCGAGGTGAAGCTCTTGCTCATCGAATACATCGTGTGCGGCAATTCCGCTGCGTAAGGTTTCCACCAACCTTCCGCGATGATCTTCCCATGCCGCGCCATCATGAAGCTATGGAACTCGTGCTTGCTCTGCGCGAGGGCGTCGAGGAAAGCCTCGATGCCCGCGGTGGCCACGCCTTCCGCCTCGGGCGTGCTGCGCGGGAGTTCGCGCGTGGCGGCGAAAGCACGCTGATCCAAGGCGGCTCCGAGCACGATGGCGCCCGCGCCGAAGCCGAGTTGCTTGAGGAAAGTTCTGCGAGTGGGAAGCATGCCCCGAGCCTCGCCAGAACCGCCACGAGGAGCAAGTCCGGGAAGTGGACTCGGGCTCGATCGCTTCCACCGTTGACCAGGTCCAGTGAATACCTTCAAGTTCCCAGACGTGACCAAGACTGCCCCGCCGTCCGCCATTCCCGATCGAGAAGATAGCAGTTCGCGATTTTGGCAGGGCGTCACGGAGTTCTTCCGGAAGCAATCTCCCGGTTGGCTGTATTTCGAGGCCATCGTGCTGATGGGGATCATCGGTGTGCTCGATTTTCTCACCGGTTACGAGGTGGAGTTCTTTCCGTTTTATGCAATCCCGATTCTGCTCGCCGTGGTGTGGGGAGGGCGCAAGGGAGCAGTGCTCATCGCCGGGCTCAGTGCGATGGTGTGGTACGCCGTGGATCGCGCCGCCGGTCACGGATATTCCCAGGAGTGGCTGCGCATCTGGCAGGCCATCGTGCGCCTCTTCTTCTTTTTCCTCGTGGTGGTTGCGGGTATCGCTTTGAAAAAGCAGCGCGATTTCAGTCGCGCACAGCTCGCGCTTTCCGAGCGGCTCCGCGCGATGGAACGCGAGATCATCAGCGTGAGCGAGCGCGAGCAGGTCCGCATCGGTCGCGACTTGCACGATGGCGTCTGCCAATACCTCGTGGCCATCGCTTATACCGCCGGACTTTTGAAGCAGGATCTCGAGCGCGAGGCTTCCGCCAAGGCGGCCACAGCGGGGGAGATCGCCGACCTGCTGCAGGATGCCGTGGTGCGCACGCGCGATCTGGCGCGCGGCCTTTCGCCGGTCGATTCGGATGTCGATGGCCTGGCCTCGGCGCTCGAGGCCCTGGCCTCACGGACGACGAAGCTGATGGGCGTCTCGTGCTTCGTCATCTATCCGAAATCGGTATCGATCCCCGATAACGCCCAGGCGATTCATCTCTATCGCATCGCGCAGGAGGCGGTGAGCAATGCGGTCAAACACGGCCACGCGCGCTCGGTCATCATTGCCCTCGAATCGACCGACCACGAACTTGCTCTCCGGATCAGCGACGATGGCATCGGCTTTGATCCGGCCAAAGTCGAGAAGCGGGGGATGGGGCTCAACACCATGCGCTACCGGGCGCATGTGAAAGGCGGAGATTTGAACATTGAACCGAACAGTCCGACCGGAACAGTAGTAACGTGTACTATTCATAAGATGAACCCTGGCGAACTTCGCAGCGACAGTTACGAGCTATGATCAAGAAGCGTGTCATGATCGTCGACGATCACCCGTTGGTGCGCGAGCGCCTGGCGCAGATCTTCAATCACGAACCCGACATGGAGGTCTGTGGTGAAGCGGAGGACGCGAAGCAAGCCATGGAAACCATCCGCCTGGAAGCGCCGGATCTGGTGATCGTGGACATCACGCTGAAGAACTCCAGCGGCCTGGACCTGATCAAAAGCATCCGGCTGCACTCGGAGACGCTGCCGGTCCTGGTGCTTTCGATGCACGAGGAATCGCTTTACGCGGAGCGTGTCCTGCGCGCCGGAGCCAATGGCTACATCACGAAACATCAGCAACCGGCGGAAGTGCTCACGGCCGTGCGGCGAGTGCTGAGCGGCGATGTCTATGTTTCGGACAAGATGGCGTCGGAGTTTTTGCGGAGCATTTCGACCGGCGTGAAGAGCGCACCGCGTTCGGTGGACCGGCTTACGGATCGGGAGCTCGAAGTGCTGGAATTGATCGGGCGTGGGCGGACGACGCGTGAGATTGCGACGAAGCTCGAATTGGGTATCGCGACGATCGATACCTATCGCGCACGCATCAAGGAGAAGATGGATTTCAACAACGCCTCGGAGTTACTGCACTTCGCGATTCGCTGGGTGCAGGATCGGGAGTAGCGGGGAAAGTGGATAGTTGAGAGTTGAGAGTTGAGAGTCCGCCGCTCGGCCGTGGAAGTGGCCGCTCCGCGGCGTGTTTGATGTAGGACGCGCGCTCTGCCGAAATCGCTATTGCCCTTCGTGCGTTGATCGACAGACTGCGGCGATGAAATTTCCGTTTTCCCCTGTTCTCGCTTCTCTCGTTTCGGTGGCTTGCGGCGTGTCTGCGCTGGCCGCGGATTATTTTCCGCCGCCGGATAGCGATGGTGGATGGCGGACGCTGAAGACGGCGCAGGAGATTCGTGAGAAGGCTGGCATGGATTTGTCGGTGCTCGATGCCGCTTATACGGTCACCGAACGCAGCACTGGCAATGGAGGCCTGCTGGTCGTGCGGCACGGTTATCTCGTTTACGAAAAGTATTTTGGCCGCGCGAGCCGCAACGCCAATCCGGATATGGCGTCCACGGGCAAGGCCTTCACCAGTATCGCCTGCGGCGTCATGCTCCACGAGTTTCACGACAAGATTCCGCAGGGCCTCGATACCAAGGTTTTTACTGAAAAATATCTGCCCGAGGCCTTCCCGCTCGATGATCCGCGCAAGGCGAACATCACTCTCGGCCAGCTTCTGAGCATGAGCGCGGGCTATTGGGGCGAAGGGCAGACACCGATCGGGATGGTGATGGGCAAGGTGCAGCAACTCAAGCCGGTGAAGGGTCAGGACATTCACGACATCGACGGCTCTTCGCTGCACGTGCCGCTGTGGACGGACCCGGGTGCGGGCTACTCATACTCGTCGCCGTCGCCGCACATCGCGTCGATCGTGCTTCGCCACGTCACCGGCATGGAATTGCCGGACTATATCAACGAACGCCTCGCCAAGCCGATGGGCTGGGGACCGTGGGGCTATTGCCTGCACCGTGGCGATTTTCTCATGCCGCACGCCAATGGCGCTGGCAGCACCGCGCTGCACTCGACGGATGTGATGCGCTTCGGTTATTGCCTGCTGCACCAGGGCAAGTGGAAGGAGCAGCAACTCGTGCCGGCGGATTACATCGCGCTGTGCCAGAAGATGCTGCCTTACAATCCGCACACCCCGTTCAGCCTGCAGTTTGAGCAAAATTCGGACGGCCACGTGCTCGGCGCGCCGAAGGATGCCTTCTTCAAATCCGGCGCGGGTGGCTTCTGTCTCTTCGTCGTGCCGTCGCTCGATCTCGTGATCTACAAGCTCGGCGGCAAAGACAACCAGTATGACCCCGCGCTGACCGGCCTGCCGCAGCCCGAGCAGAGCCACGACCGCGACAACTGGAAGCCGCTGGCGAACACGCCGTTCTTCGAGGGCAACCCCTCGAACTCGCTCTGGCGCGTGCTCGAGCTCGTGTCGCTTTCGGTGAAGGAATGAGCGTGTGTTGTCCGAATTGGCGGCGTTCGCGCTGTTAGACGGACGATGCGCTGTTCTCCCCATTCCACGCTCGCTGTTTCCATCGCCTGCACGCTGCTGCCGGTGCTCTCTGCTCCATTATTCGGCGAATCCGTTCCGGCATTTCCCGGCGTCGAGGGGGCGGGACAATTCACCACCGGTGGCCGCGGCGGTGCTGTTTATCGGGTGACGAATCTCAACGCCGATGGCCCGGGCAGTCTGGCCGACGCCGTCAGCCAGCCGAACCGCATCGTCGTCTTCGACGTGTCCGGCATCATCGATCTCACCCACGCAAAGGGCGATAAAGTGAAGGGCGGCAAGCTCGAGATCACGCAGCCGAATATCACCATCGCGGGCCAGACCGCGCCGGGCGAAGGTATCTGCCTCAAGGGCGGTGCATTGGAAATCTCGGCGAGCAATGTCATGGTGCGTTATCTGCGTTCGCGGCGTGGTTTCGTTCGCGACCAAGACACGGGCGATGCCATCGAAGTGAAGCCGACGACGAAGGGCGTGGCGTTGGCCGCTTCAGGGCAGACCACGGAGGCTTTCGAGAAGCGTAAGGCGAAGAAGGAAGCGCGCGGCAAGTTCATCCATGCCTTTGACAGCTTGACCAATATCGTCATCGATCATTGCTCGGCGTCCTGGGCCACCGACGAAAACCTCACGGTGACGCATACGGACCGCTCAACCGTATCCTACAGCATCGCTGCCGAGGGGCTCGACTACACGAATGCCAGGCAGACACCGCCCAATCACTCCGAGGGTTCGCTGTGGGGGAGCGAGGTGCCCGATGGGCGCGCCACGATGCATCACATGCTTTACGCAAACAACCGCCTGCGCAATCCGCGGATGACCGGCGGCGCGGATGTGCCGGCGGTGCTCACGCTTTTCAACAACGTCGTCGCCAATTGGTCCGAATTCGCCACGCACACCGGCAGCGAGCGCGTGCACGTCAATTGGCTGGGCAATTACTACCAGCCCGGCTCTGACACACCGGCGGCCATCCGCGCGAACGCATTTGGCTTTCAAGGCGATCCCGAAGCGCGCGTCTACCCGAGCGGCAATGTCATTCACGGCTCGGACGCATCCACCGAGGATAATCGTCGCGCTGTGGATTGGGGCTCGAAGCTGCGCAACCTCACGCCGGAACAGCGCTCGGCCATGGTGGTGGACGCTCCCTTTGCCGAGCTCCCGGCCAAGGTGCAGAGCGCGACGGAAGCCTACGAGACGGTGCTCGCCGAGTCAGGCGCGACCTTGCCCGCGCGCGATGCCACCGACCTGCGCATTATTCATGGAGTGCGTGACGGTTCCGGCCGCATCCTTCAAAAGGCAACCGACCTTCCCGCCGACCAGCGCTGGCCGGATTATCGTGCACTCCCCGCGCCAGTCGACAGCGACCACGATGGCATTCCTGATTATTGGGAGAAGCAATTTGGCCTGAACCTCAACGACGCGACCGACAGCGCGAAGCTCTCGGGCGGCTACGCCAACATCGAGCACTATTTCAACAACACCGACCCTACCGGCGGCACCACGCCGCTGGTCTATGTCTCGGCGACAGTCTCCCGCGCAGTGGTCGCATCGGGTCAGGCGGGCGAATGGCGGGTGACGCGCACCGGCAGCACCGCGGAGCCATTGCACGTGGAGTATGCGATCACGAGTGACGCGGCGGAGGGCACCGATTTCCAGGCGCTCCCGGGAAGGATTATGATTCCTGCTGGACAGCAGTCGGCGGTCATCCCTGTCTCAGCGTTACCCACCGCCGGCGACAATCGCACTGTCACGATCTCGCTGGCGACTGGACACCCCGAATACCACGTTGGCTGTCCATGCCAATCGTTGGTCGTGATTCGGAAATGAACTAGAACCGCAGGGTGAATTGCACGGCGAAGAGGTTGTTGTAGCGGTTCTGCGCCGGGTCTTCACGCAGCAGGCTGTATTGCAACTTCAGTTGCGTGTACTCGGTGAAGCGATAGCCGAGGGCGATGTCGATGCGCGCGGCGTCGCGACCCCAGCGTTGGAGTTCGTTATCGTCATTGCGAATGCTGCCGAAGAGTTGCTGGTTCCAGCGGAGCGCGGCGAAGAATTGCGGGGTGATTTGGTATCGTCCTTCGATGTAGTAGGAGAAGGTATCCGCATGGGCGATGCCCGGGATGTCGAAGCGCACTTCGAAGAACTCGGCCCACAACTGGAAGTGATGCCAGGCGAAACGGATATCCTGCCCGAGAAGAATTTCCCGGTAGTCGCCGAAGCCGTGACCCGGCGGCACCGTCGAAGCCGCGCTCGGCATGAGATACGGACCGACGCTCGCGGAGATGCCAAACTTCCACATCTCATCGGGTCGCCAGCCGAGTCGTCCGCTGTAGGTGGGATGCGAAAAGCCGACATCCGTAATATTCCAGGCCTCCGGCCGCGAGGAGAGCGCGCTGTTTTTGATTTCGGCGGCGTAGTCGAATTTTCCCAAGGCACCGAAGACCGACATCCCGGTTGCATAGCTCGGTCCCCAGATGATGGGATTGCGCAGGTATTTATCCGCGTAGACGTCCTGTGGCTTGTCGGTCGCGTTCACGTGGCTCCATTGGAGCAGGTCGTACGTTTCTTCGGGCACCATGCTATCCCACACGCCCGTGGGATTTTCGTAGGGGAGGGGAGCGTTGATGAATGGGTTTTCCCACGAGTCGTGACGCGGCGCCCAGTTGCCGACCACCGTTGAGAATTTGCCGGCCTGAACATTGAAACGGCCATCGTCCCAAGGCGTGACGCGCACCGCGTATTCATCGAGTCGCATGCGCCCACCCGAATCGCTGGGATCGAAGCCGCGGTCGACGCGCGATTGGGCAAAGGCGTAGACGTGCGAGCCGAATTGGGCATCGAGAAAGAGCGAGAGGCGCGGATTGAAAAGGGCATGGCGGTCGGTGTCGATGAGCGCGGGCGCAGGCTGCTCGAGGTGATAGGCCTCGAGGTCGACCAGGCCGCTCAGCCGCACCCGGCAGCTTCCATCGAAAGCGGAGAAGGTGAGCGCGTTGTCCAGTTGCTCAATGATCGACTGGGCGCGCGCTTCGACAGTCGCCGCGAGTAGCAGGTAGAGAAACGTGCGGGCGATCTTCATGCGACCGGAGCCGGGCTCAAAGCCTGGGAAATGGCTTCGCGCAGGGCCACAACGCCGATGGGCTTGGCCACGAGCACATCGATCGAAGGGATCTTTTCCTTGTCGAGAAATTGACCGAAGCCGGTGAGGAGAACAATCGGCATGTGTGGCGACACCTGCTTGATCGCGGTGGCCATTTGATCGCCGCTCATGCCCGGCATGGCTTTGTCCGTGATCACCAGATCGAACTTGCCCGCGAGGAAACGGCGCAGTCCATCGACGCCCTGCTCGGCGAGTTCCACCTCGTGGCCATCCTCCCGGAGCGCGGCGGCGAGGAGCGTGCGCACGGGCGCTTCGTCATCCACCACGAGAATGCGGAGTGATTTGGTGGGCGCGGTTTTGGCCGCGACCACGGCGAACTTTTCTTCGCGGAAAAAGGGCAGGGAAATGAGAAAGGTGGTGCCGCGACCGAGTTCGCTGCGCAAATCGATCTGCCCGCCGTGGCGTTGCACGATGCCGAAGACCATGGAGAGGCCAAGACCGGTGCCGCGTTCGCCCTTGGTGGTGAAGAAGGGTTCGAGGCAGCGCTGGCGCACTTCCTCCGTCATACCCGTGCCGGAGTCGGCCACTTCCAACACGCCGCAGTCACTCTCGCGGCGGGTGCGAATGGTGATGGTGCCCCCGGCTGGCATGGCGTCGACGGCGTTGAAGATGAGATTGGTGAGCACTTCGCGGAGCGCCGATTCCTCGCCGCGCACCGGTGGCACATCACTCAATTGCGGGACGATGCTGATCGTGACGCCATTGGCCTGGGCCTGATCCTTCCACCTCGGTTGTGTGAGCTTGATGGCTTGATTGACCAGGCGCGACAATTGCACGGGGCCGAATTCCTCCTCGCCGGTATTGGCACGATAGAATTCGCGCAAGCGACTCACCACGCTGGCGGCATCCTTGGCTGCGGTCTGGATGGTCTCGAGATAACTGAGGCATTTCTTGCGATCCTGCAGCGCGTTGGGGCTCAGTTGCAGCAATTCGCAAAAGCCGAGGATGGGGACGAGCGCGTTGTTGAAATCGTGGGCGATGCCGCTGGCCATTTGCCCCAGCGCGCGGAGACGTTCCTGCTGGATGACGTGTTGCTGCGCGGCTTCGAGATCGGCGAGCGCTTTCTGCAACTCGGCATTGCGCGCGTGCAATTCCTCATTGGTCACCTCCAGGGCTGCCTCCGCCCGCTCGCGCTGCACGACGTTTTCCGCGGAGACGACTTCGAGCGTTTCGACCGGCGCCGAGAGACGGGAGGAAAGAATGTGGCTCAGGCCAAGACCGGCCAGCAGCACGAGAAAGCCGATACCCACGATTTCCCAACGCAACTCTCGCTGGCGGGCCAGGGCGTCGGCCTGCGAATACAGCGAGACTTCGTAGGCCGGAGGATAGTGCGAGCCGGGATTGGTCTGCTTGAGGAAAAGCAGATGCGGAACGCCATCGATGTCTTCGGAAAGACTGGTGAAACCGGAAGCCAGCAGATGCGGGGGGAGGCCATCCAGCCGGGAGGCGATTTTATCCACCGCAGCCGGCGAGAGCGCCGGCATGTGCAGGCGGCCATTGAGCCACAGGCCGGCGGTGATCCGGCCGTGCGCCGGAGTATCGCCGCCGAGCGCGATCGGCTTGAAGCCGATGACCAGCGCGGCGACGACGGCGTTCGCATTGCGCGAAAAGATCGGTGTGACGATGACTTCGTCGACGGCTTCGCCGCCATCGGCCTTGTGCACGACGACGAAACCGACCTGGTGATCCTCGGGTAAACCGCGCAGCGCGAGATCCCTTTCGTCGAACTTGTCGCCTCTCTCGAGCGCGCCGAAATCTTCGGCGGGCGGTGGAATCACGGCGCCTTTCTCATCGAGGAAGCGATAGAATTTGGCGTTGAGCACCGCGCCGGGTGTTTCGGCGCCGCCTTCGCGGGTGGCGAGGGCGTCGGGCAATTCCGTCTGGGCGGTGCGGTAGACCAGATCCGGAGCGTCATCCTCGAAGGCGGCACGGATGCGAGACTCGACGAGTTGCCGGCAGCGCTCGGTGAGCACGGCGAGACGCACATCGCGCGCGGCGTGTTCGGCGGCAATCTGGCTTTGGAAATCGGCTCGCGTGTTCCGCTCGAAATTCTCCGCGACGTTGCGCTGCGCGATGATCAAGGCCACGCCGGTGATCGACACGACGATGATCATCATCGCGACGAGAAGCTTCGTCCGAAAGTGATGAGTGCGAAGAGGCGGCAGCGCGCTCACGGGAAGTCGAGGTGCAGCGTCCCTCCGCTTTTCAGGTCCACCGGCTGTTCCTTGGTCGTCTTGCTATCCACCCAGGCCTTGAGCGTGTAGTGACCGGCGGGTAGCCCGGTCAGGCGATAGTGCCCTTCGGTATCGCTGGTGGTGAAGTGCGGGGTGTCGAGGACGAGGATGAGCCCGCGCATGTGCTCGTGGATGTCGCAATGCAGCGTGACGAGCCCGGCCACATCGAAGACTTGTGAGGGGATCGGTCGCTCATCCGACCGGTAGCGACCGAGGTCGAAGCGCTTGGCCGGGGAGTAGGAAAAGATGTTGTGAAAGGTGTCGTCGAGATTCGGGAACTCGACCTTCGTGCCGGCCTGCACGGCGAGCAGCGGCGTGACGAAGGCGAGGTTCTTCTGCGCCATTTGCTGCACGGGCAGGTTGGCCGGCTTGGAAAATTTCCCTTCCAGATAGACAACCGCGCGGGGTGGGTCGGTAGCCACGACGCCGTTTTTCGTCACGATCTCATAACGCTTGTTCATCACCGGAGCGGCGTGCGATTTCGGCAGCGTGACGTGTCCCTCGATGACCGTATCGGCCAGACAGGTCGTGCGTATCAGCAATAATACGCAGACGATGGGCAAAAAAAGGGGTAGGCGCATGAAAAGGTGGATGAAAATCCAGCAATGGGTGTGCCGTCGTAGATAGGGGAAAACCCCGATGGTTGGAATTTTTGGAAACCGTTGTCCAGGACCGAACGTGCTGAAGGGCGGCGCCGGTCGCCGATTCAACAGAATGCTTGGCAGGCGCGGCCAAACCTTTGCACTGTGGCGCCCATCATGCGTTTACGCCCCTCTCTCTTCCTCATCGAAAGGAATCATTCATGTCGGATTTGCTAGTTAGAGACCGTTGGTATGCCTTGATCGTGGCCGGGCCCAGCGGCTCTGGAAAGAGCGTGGTGGCCGAGGCCCTGGCCAGGGAGATGAGCCTGCCGCTGATTGACGCGGACGATTACCACAGCCGCGAGGCAGTGGAGCAGATGAAGAGCGGCCAGCCGTTGTCCGATGCTTACCGCCAGAATTGGGCGGAGCGCATCATCGGCGGGATGATTGCCTGGCGGCGACGTGGGGAAAGCGTGATCATCGCTTGCTCGTGCTTGCGGCGCCGCACGCGGGATCGCTTCCGCACTTATGTGAATGAAGCGCGCATGGTGGGCGGCCAGGTGGCGATCGCCTGGCTCGACGTGAAGCCGGAGGTCTTGAAGCAGCGGCTCGAGGCACGCGAAGCAGCGCACACCCATTTTTTCCCGGCTTCGCTGCTGAGTTCGCAGCTCGATGCCGCGGAACCGCCCGACACCAAAGCAGAGCCTTCGATCGTCCGCGTCGAGGTAGGGACGGAGCCGCCCGATGGCGTGGCCGACCTGGTGTGGCAGGCGATGCCGCAACTGCATCCGTTTGCGATGCGGTCGTAACGGGCCGCAATCGGCAGAGGGTAGCCACGAAGAGGCACAGAAGGCGCAAAAGACGGTCGGCTTCGGCCGGCAAATTTTTGTGCCCGCTGCGTCTTTTTGTGGCCGCTCGTCTACATTCTCAAGCTGAGCTTGCGGTGGAGTGGCTCGGTCGGTTATGCGATGGCCATGACCCCTAAATACGCTGTCCTCGCACTCTCCGTTGCCGTTTTCGCTTCGCCTGTTTTGCACGCTACTTCCTCGGCCAGCCTGGAACAGGAATACCAGCAGGAGCGCACGATCGCGCTGCGGGATCCGAAGGTGCGGGCGGCTTATGAAGAGGCTGACCGAAAGCTCGAGGCGAAGATCATCCAGATCGACCCGGCGCTGGCCGACTATGTCCATCACCGGGGGACTGGGCCGGAGAAACCGGTCAGCACGCCCAAGCCGGTAGTGGCCAGACCCTACACGCCCAAGAAGCCGGCTGCGACGGTGGGTGGCTTCCATACCACACACACGGTGGCCAAGGGTGAAACACTTGGCGGCATCGCCAGCCAGTACGGCGTATCCGTGACGGCGCTGAAGACGGCCAATCACATCACCGACGAGAAGAAGCTTTCGATCGGGACGGTGCTGAGCGTTCCGCCGAAGACGAAGTAGTTCGGGCGGGAGCCGCAATACGAAAGGGCGGGCCACCGACGCTGTCGTGATTCGCTCAGCGTATTTGCCGGACGCTGCGGCGTGGTCTCACCCACTCAGCTTCTCTCGGCCATGAGGTCGGGTGAAGTCGAGCAGGGGACCGAGGGGCACGATCCGCGTCGGGTTGATATCGTCGTGGGTGTAGTAGTAGTGCCGCTTGATGTGGTCGAGATTGACCGTCCCGGCGATGCCCGGCAGTTGGTAGAGATCGCGCAAATAGCCGTCGAGATGCGCGTAGTCGAAGATGCGTCGCAGGTTGCACTTGAAGTGCCCGAAGTAGACAGCATCGAAGCGGACGAGCGTGCAAAAGAGACGCCAGTCCGCCTCGACGGGTTTGGAGCCGAAAAGGTAGCGACGCGTGGCGAGTCGGGTGTCGAGTTCATCGAGCGCAGCGAAGAGAATGCGAAAGGCATTCTCGTAGGCCCGTTGGCTGGAGGCGAAGCCGGCACGGTAGACGCCGTTGTTCACCCGCGAATAGATGAATTCGGCCAGCTTGCGATGGTCGTCTTCGATTTCCTTGGGAAAGAGGTCGGGCAATGTGCCACCGGGAGCCACCAAGCCGGTGAAGGCCTCGGCAAACATCCGGCAGATGTCGTCCTCGGAATTGTTCACGATGCGCCGCGTGGTTTTGTCCCAAAGCACCGGGACGGTGACGCGACCCTGGAATTGCGGATCGGTCGTCGTGTAGGCCTGGCTCAAAAAACTAAAGCCCTCGATGGGGTCGTGGCTGTAGCCGGGGCCATCGCGAAATGCCCAACCGCGTTCGTCGCGGATCGGATCGACGACGGTGCAGCCGACCGCCTCTTCCAGCCCTAGAAGATGGCGAACGATGACCGTGCGGCTGGCCCAAGGACAGGCGAGCGAAACATAGAGGTGATAGCGGCCGGGTTCCGCTGGATAAGCTGTGGAGCCGTCGGAGGAAACCCAGTCGCGAAAGGCATCTTCCTGCCGTTCGAATTCGCCGTCGTCGTTCTGTTCATCCGGAAACTGCGCGCTCATGGCGGTGAATGTAGCAACACCTGACGTTTGCGCGAGCATTGGCGTTCCTATCGCGTGGCGAAATCCTTTCCTGAACGGCTTTTTCGGGGCACAACGCCAGGGCGATGAAATACTATTTCTTCAAACTGCTCCCGCCGCGCCCGACTTTCATGCAGGACATGACGCCGGCGGAACTCCAACTCATGCAGGAACACGCTGGCTACTGGCGCGGTCAATTGGAACGAGGATACGCCGTGGGCTTCGGTCCGGTGGCTGATCCGGCGGGCGGCTTTGGCATGGGCCTGTTGGAATTGCCGGACGAGGTCGATCCGGCTTCTCTCACGGCGGGGGATCCGGTCATCAAGGCCGATGTCGGTTTTCGCGCCGAGGTTTTCCCGATGCCGCGAGCGGTGGTCCGTGCCGCGCCCCGGGCGTAGAGAAAGGGGGGCGAATCGGCTGATGGGAAAAGCGAATTTGTGTAAAGGTTTCCACCACAAGATGGTTGGAGATATACGCAGGAGCACGAGTTTCCTCCTTTCGCCCCCAATAGATGCGCCACTTCACTTCCTTTTACTGCGAACGATGCGGGCAGTTGCGGCGTTTCACCAAACGCGGCCTGGAAACTTATCGCCACATGCTGGGCACCATCGTGACCTGCGGTTTGTGGGCGATTCCGTGGTGGTTCCTCCGCCGTCGTGAGGACGAACGCCCGTGGCGCTGCTGCATGTGCAACGCGCGGCAGATACCGACGGAAGAGCCACCGCATGCCCGCGTGCGGCGGGAACAACACAAAAGCGGGCCTGTGCCACCGATCGCGCCGCGTCGTGAGCCGCGAGGATGATGCAGTCGCGGCGGTTCTGTCAGGCGGTCTTTTCCGCCGGCGGCACCACGAGGACCGGGCAGTGCGCCTTCTTCAGGACATCCGCGGTGTAGGTGCCGATGAAGAACTGGTAGAGGGCGCCGTGGTGATGCGTACCGACGACGATAAGATCCGCCTCCAGGCCGTGGCAAAGGTCCACGACCTTGCCGACATCGGCCTGCTCGAGTTGTTGCGCGGAGACCTGGACCCCGGATTCGGCCAGTGAGTCCTGCAGTTGGAGGAGTTGGCCGTAATCCTTTTTGACGCGTTTCTCCGAAGGCGGCTGCAGCAGGGTTGGGGAGGCGATGCCAAATTCCACGACTGCCGGTTCGGCGGGCACGACGTGCACCAGAATGAGCCGGGCGCCGTAGGTGTGCGCATGCATGGTGGCCTGCTCGAGGACTCGCTGTGTAACATCGGAAAAATCGACAAGCGCGATGATCGTTTTCATGAGAGAGAAGCCGGCGGAGAAAAATATCTTCGGGCTCCCATCCAAGCTCACCGGGAAGTGCGAAAGCAAGCGTGTGTTCTTCGATATTTGTGCTAAAGTCTCGTGGGCTGCGTCGCGAAGCTTCGGCTACGTCATCGACGACACTGTCCCCAACTCCATTTTCCCATTTTCTTTATGAGTAATGCCGTTGCGTCCTCCAGCCATAGCCACACTCGCACCGTGGTTGTTTCTCCCTCGGATTCGACCGTCGTTCCGTGGTTGCAACTGCGGGCGCGCATCCGCGAAGGGCTGTCGCAACGCAATTACTACGTGGCGAGTTCTGAGGACCTGGGCCTGCTGTGGGAGGGAGAGCTGCTTGACGCCTCGGAACGGCGCCGGCGGATCACAGTCTTTGCGGCGCAACATCAGTGGCGGGTGGAGACGGAGGCGGATGGAAGCACGGCGCGTTTCCAGGTCGCGACGGCCTCCGGGCTCTTTCGGGAGACCTTGAGTCGGAATCACGAGTAGATTTCTGCGGGACTGACTACCGTGACTGGTCGGCGCGAGGCATCGATCGTCTCTGTGTTCTCAGGCTTGTCCCTGATCTGCGTTAGGGGTATCCCTCCCGCATTCTCCGTAATCGCCCCCGGTGGCATGGGCACGCGCGTGGCTTTATCAAAAACGCGTCTATGAAAATTGCCCGTCAAAATAATTCCGAATCCCAATTGGACACGGCGCGTGTGGCGTTGTTCCTTAAGCTGTTCATCCGTTTGCCGATGCCCCCGCGCCGTCGCAATATCCGTGGCCGATGAGTACTCTTCGAATTCTCCATGTCGATGACGAGGTCGCCCTGACGACGATTTTTCAAATCGTTCTCGAAGGCAGTGGCCGCTATGAGGTCCGGGAGGAATCCTGCGGTCGCCGGGCGCTCGATACGGCCCGCGAATTCCGCCCCGATTTGATCCTGCTCGATAAAGAGATCAACGGGATGAATGGCGAAGAAGTGGCGGCGAAGCTTCAGGAGGATCCGACGCTGCGCGGTGTGCCCATCGCTTTTGTGACCGGTGGAGTGACCCGCGACGAGGCTGCGGCCGAGTCCGTGCCCACACTGCCGAAGCCGGTGTCGCCTTCGGAACTCCTCCGGTTTGTCGATGATCTGCTGAATTTCAACGCCTGCGTTGGTTCTGAGGCGAAGTAATCGGCGTCGCCATCGCTAGTGGGCCGCGGCGAGGTTTGCCGCGAGAGCCGCGTCGAGGTCGGCTTTGAACTCGGCCGCTCCTAAATTGGAGGTTGGATGTTCAGTGCTGGATGTTGGATGTTCTTCCCCAACCGTCGCTTCCATGAAGATCACCGTATTTCTCCGCGCGTCGCTCCTGGCTCTCTTCCTCCTGCCCCGCGTCTTTGCGGAAACTCCCGTGGAGTGGTCGGAGAAACACATTCGCGCTCAAGTGAAGCCCGACATGCCGGGCGTGGCCGTGCTCGTGGCACGCGATGGCCAAATTCTTTTCCAAGGCGGCTTCGGCCTGGCCGATGTGGAGCAGAAGGTTCCGATTACCACGGAGACGAAATTTCGCATCGGCTCGGTGACGAAACAGTTCGTCGCCTCGGCGATCATGAAACTCGCCGAGGAGGGTAAACTGGCGATCAGCGATCCGCTCGCGAAATACTTTCCCGATCTGCCAAATGCGAAGGAGATCACCTTGAAGAATCTTCTCACCCACACGAGCGGGCTGAAGAGCTATACCGAGCGGCCCGATTTCTTCGCGGGCGTGACCAAGCCGATCGAACCCACGGCGTTGATTGTCTCGATGCAGAAGGACAAACCGAACTTCGCTCCGGGGACGCGTTACGAATACTGCAATTCCGGCTACTTCCTCCTTGGAGAGATCGTGGCCAAAGTTTCCGGGCAGTCTCTCGCCGATTACCTCCGAACCACGTTTTTCGAGCCACTCGGGATGAAGGACACTGGCATTTATGTGAATGCGAATTCGCCAGCGGGCGCGGCCAAGGGTTACGCGGTGGCGGGTGGAAAGGCGACTCTGGCGCTGGATTGGGACATGTCGTGGGCCGGTGGGGCGGGGGCGATTTATTCCACGGTTGGCGATCTCTTCCACTGGACCGAGACGCTCCACGCCGGTCGCGTGGTCAATGCCGAGTCGCTGAAGGTGATGACTACGCCTTATCCGCTGCCGCCCGAGGTCGATCCCTCCCACTATGGTTTCGGCCTGGTGATCTCCGATTTTGAGGGGCTTCCCGCGATCTGGCACAATGGTGGATTGCAGGGTTGGTCGAGCAATGTGGTCTGGCTGCCGGGACAGAAGGTCGTCCTCGTGGCGCTGGCCAATGCGCTGCCTCCCCAGCCCAGCCTCGAGCCGGCCGCTCTCAATCACCAGTTTGCGAAGCATTTCCTCGCCGACGAAATCGCCCAACTGCCCAAGCCGTTGGAGGACAAGGCGGTCGATCCCAAAACCTTCGTGGCCTTTGTCGGTCGTTACGATTACCTGAGCGCGATCATGAACGTGACGCTGGAGAACGATCACCTATACGCCCAACTGACCGGCCAGGAGAAATACGAGATTTTCTCGAAAGCACCGGATGTTTTCTTTTGGAAAATCACGTCGGCGCAGGTGCAATTTCTACGCAACGACAAAGGCGAAGTGACCGCCGCGCGGCACTCGCAGAACGGCAACACCTTTCGCGCTCCGCGCCTGACCGACACCAAGGTCACGCCCGAACAACTCGATGCCTTCGTGGGCAAATACTACTACGGCCCCGCCGCGGTGTTGAACATCCGGCGGGACGACCGGCAGCTCTATGCCCAACTCACCGGGCAGCCCGAAATGCCCATCTTTCCCACGGCCGACGACAGCTTCGAGTGGCACATGGTCAAGGCCAGCATCCACTTCCTGAGGGGCGAGGACGGCAAGGTGACCAAGCTGGTGCACACGCAAAACGGCAACACGATCGACGCGCCGAAACTTGTTCCGGCCAAGTAGTGAGGCGGAAGGAGTTGCTGGCCGTCCATAGAGGGCGTACCGAAACTCATTCGGGATGAAGAGTGACCACGGATTACGCGGATTTCACGGATTACAGAAATCTGCTCCGCTCGCCTCATCTGTGAAATCCGCGTAATCCGTGGTCAAAACTCCTTTTGTCCGGCTTTCGGTCCACCCTCTTACGGACTGGCCAGCTTCGAGCCCTGCAAGTCGATGTTCAATTGCAGGTGGCCTTTGTTATTGATGTCGCAGCGACCGATGACGCCGGAAATGACAATCTCACTACCGACAGTGGCCTTGCCATCCGGTGGGACGGAGCTTTCTGGGAAGTAAGCCCAGAGGCGCCCGTTGATGTCATCGCCAGTCCCGTTGGCGACAGAAGCGTCCACCATGCGGACGCGGAATTTGTTGCGCTTTTCTGCGACAGGCTCGGCGACGGCGATCTTCACGCGGAACTGAGCCGGCTTCCCTTTGGCATTCTGAGCCAGGTATTGATTGATCTCGGTGATGCCGGCTTCCACGGTCGATGCGTCCTGGAGCTTCTTCAGCGAATCTGGCGGCACGGATTTCAGAACATCCGCCAGCGATCCAAACGTGCCCGCCGGGAGCGGGGAAGTGGGAATTGCCGAAGGAGGCGGGGCCGCCGGCCTGGCGAAGGGCGCCGAGGCGGGAGGTCTGGTTTCCGGCATTGGGGTCGCGGCAGGGCTGGGAGCGACGGGTTGCGGCGGTTGGTTTTCGACGACCTTGCTCGGTTCCCGCACTTCCACGTCGTCGACCTGCACCTTGCCGGTGCCGATCAGCGTCGCGATGTTCAATTCACGAGCGTCGACGTTTCCACCCGCACGGGTATAGAGGATGTGGAATTCGCGCCAGCTTCCATCTTCGGGCAACTGCTTGTTCCAGATCAGCGAACCACTGCCGGTTTGATGAATGGAGACGCGCAATCCCGGGCCGGTGTAATTGAGTGACCGGGCGCGGAAGATGACTTCCACCTGCTGGAGTTGCTTCATGTGAAACTCCTGCTTGATGTCTTTCATCCGGCTCTTGGATGCCTCAATCTCGCACACGCGATTGCCTTCCGGCAGTAAGACGATCTTGCCGTCGCCTTTCCAAATCTGCATGCCGGCTTCGAAACTGCCATTGACGATGAGGTTGCCGGGGACGTCGGCGCTGAACCCGAGTGTGGCCGAGAGGAGGAGAGAAGTGCTGGAGATGAACCAACGCGCAGCGAAGGAGTAAGCCATGGGGAGAAAATGAGTTTGAGGGCCTGCCTTTTGAACCCCGTGGACTTTATCCTTCGAGAGCTGTGCGGGTCAAAACGAATTGGGCGTCAGTCGACGACGGTCGCTTTGCTGCCCACGAATTGTCCATAGCGCCGAGCAGGTGCAGCGAGGGCGCGTCGGACGGTTGGGCCGAAACTCTCGAAAGGAGTGGGAGTGATCGATAGCGCGGATTTCTGGGCGATGCGCTTCCAAGTGCCGATGACCTGGCCGTCGACCACCACTGTGGGATGGAACACCCCATTGGAAGACGGACAGATCTTGTCCGCGTGCTTCGGTGCCAACGATGGAGAGCGGTCGCGATAGCCGAGCATGAATTCATCAAAGCCAGGCAAGAGATATGCGGCACTCGATTTCTTCGCCGCAACCGGTGTGTCGGTCGAAAACCAGTAGGTTTTCTCCGCCACGTTTTCGCGGGCGAGTCTCGTGGAGAGCAGGTGCACACCGGCTTTCGCCTCGGAAATGCGCAGCCCGGACCAGGCGACGAAATCGTCCATCGTGGCCGGGCCATGACTGGTGAAATAGCGGAGAGCGAGTTCGGCAAGGCAGGCTTCCGCATCGCGCGGTTGGCCAGCGGGCAGCCATTCGTCGAGCAAGGTGAAGGTGGGTTGCTTTCCCCGGTGTGTGCCGAAGCAGAGCAGGCCTTCCTGCGCGAGGCGCCACAGGATGTGATAGCCGCGCTGGTCCGTGGTGCTGATCCGCGATTTCTCGAGCAGGGCGAACATTTCCTCGCGGGTCAATTGCTGACCGCCACGCAGGGCCTTGAGGAAGATCTTCTCGGCGCGCGTAAAAATCGCGTCCGTCAATTCCAGTTGCCGGTGCCGGCCGGCGCTGCGGGCAATGATGCGCGGGGCGAGCAGCGTGCGCATCCAGTGCAAGTCCTCTGCTGCGACGAAATGCAGCGTGCCACGCATCGGCCAGGTGCGAACGATCGTGCGCTCGGCGATGGCGTGCTCGATGTCCTCTTGCGTGGCACCGGGCAGACGCAGTCCGATCGACCACAGCGCGCCGGGATAGTCCTGGGCCTGCATCGCGCCCAGCCAGGCGACGACCTCTGCCGGGCGCGTGAAGCGGTGCGTGGAGATCTGCTGGTTGTGAAGTCGAAGGCGGCCGATGTTCAAAGGCCACTGTTCTGGCATCAGTCGGACCGGGATGCAATCTGTCGCGATTGTCACAATCATGATGCAAACCGCGAATTCCGCGGCTAGATAGCTCGGTGTGAGCTCTTTCCAGAAAACCCTCTTCGTCAATCCACCCTCGTGGCAAGGCTTCGATGGCGGAGCGGGGTCGCGTTATCAGGCAAAACGTGAGGTGCGTTCGTTCTGGTTTCCGACCTGGCTGGCGCAACCGGCGGCGCTGATCGAGGGGGCGAAGCTGGTGGATGCGCCGCCGCATGATCTGTCGCGGGACGATGTCCTGCGGATTGCGCGGGATCAGGAGATCGTCATCATCCACACCAGCGCGCCGACCTTGCGCGGCGACGCCGAACTGGCCGAGGCGTTGAAGTTACAGAACCCCGATGTGCGCGTCGGATTGGTCGGCGCCCACGCGGCCGTGCTCCCGGAGGAGACGTTGCGCGCGAGCGAGGCGATCGATTTCGTCGGGCGCAAGGAATTTGATTTCACCTGCCGCGATGTCGCACTCGGCAAGCCGTTGGCGGAAATCGATGGGCTTTCCTTCCGCCGCGACGGCCAGATCGTGCACAATGCCGAGCGGGCGATGATCGAAAGCTTCGACGAGTTGCCGAGTGTCATGGATGTGTATGCGCGTCACCTGGAGATCGAGCGTTATTTCATCGGTTACCTGAAGCACCCCTACGTTTCGCATTACACCGGGCGCGGTTGCCCGGCGCAGTGCACGTTTTGCCTCTGGCCGCAGACCGTCGGCGGACATAAGTATCGCGCGAAATCACCGGCCGGTGTGGCGCGAGAGATGGCCCATGCGCAGCGGCTTTTTCCGCAGGTGAAGGAGTTCTTTTTCGACGACGATACGTTCACCGCGTATCAGCCCCGCGCGCGGGAGATCGCCAGGGAACTCGGCAAGTTGGGGATGACATGGAGTTGCAACGCACGGGCGAATGTCAACTACGAGACGCTCAAGACGATGCGCGACAATGGGCTGCGGTTGCTGCTCGTCGGTTACGAGAGCGGTGTGCAGCGCATTCTCGATAACATCAAGAAAGGCATTCGCATCGAGGAGGCGCGGGAGTTCACCGAGAATTGCCGGAAGCTCGGGATCACCATTCACGGGACATTCATTCTCGGATTGCCGGGCGAGACGCCGGAGACGATTCGCGAGACGATCGAATATGCGAAGTCGCTCGATGTGTTTTCGATTCAAGTGAGCCTCGCGGCACCGTATCCGGGCACCGAGCTTTACCGGCAGGCCAGGGAAAATGGCTGGTTTGCCGGCGACGCGCATCTCGTGGATGAATTCGGCCAGCAAGCCGCGGCGCTGGAATACGAAGGCCTGACGCAGGCGGAGATCTTCCGCTCGGTCGAACGCTTCTACAAAGCGTACTACTTCCGTCCGCGCCCGATCGCCCGCATGCTCGGCGAAATGCTCGGCGATTGGGATATGATGAAACGGCGTTTGCGCGAGGGTGCGGAGTTTTTCCGTTTCCTCAGTTTGCGCAGCGCGGGGACTTAGGTGCGGGTTAATACTGGTTTCTAGTTTCTAGTTTCTAGTTTCTGGTTCCAAGTGGGCGCCGCGCAATCTGAGGGGTCGCGACTTGGGACAACCAGAAACGAGAAACAAGAAACGAGAAACCTACTTGCCGTCCGTCCCGACAGCGATCTTCACCGGTGGGCCGAAGTAACGAGGCTTGGTGTGGAGCAGGTAGACTTCGAGAAAGGCCACGGTGCGGGAGGCGAGTTCGCGGGTGCGGACCTTTTTCGACCACCAATAGGCGACCCGTTCCGAAGGAAAGCCCACAACATCGAGGCCATAGGAGCGCGCGAGGAATACGGAGCGCGAGATGTGAAAGTCATCGGTTACGATCGTGAAGCGTTGCAGGCCGAAGACATTCTTTGCGCGCGCCATTGAGTCGAGCGTGCGGAAGCCCGCATAGTCGAGTGTGATCGCGGAGCGGGGGACACCACGGGCGATCAACGCGTCGCGCATCCACGTGGGTTCGTCGTATCCGACGTGGCCGTTGTCACCGCTCACGAGCAGATGGCGCACCTTGCCTTCATGGTAGAGGCGGGCGGCGGTGTTCATGCGCCCGAGGAAGAAGGGATTTGGGCTATGGCCGTCGCCGTTGTAACGCGAGGTGCCGAGCACCAGGGCGACGTCGGTCTTTGGCAGGAGCGCGAGGTCGGTGAAGATCGCCTCGCGCGTGCTATGAATGACCCAGTAATTGGCGCCGGCGACGAAAGCGACGAAGAGAAGAGCCAGCGCGGTGAGGACGAGCCAGAACGAGCGGCGTTTGAGAAAAGAGAGACCCATCGAGATGGGAGCTTGGGATGGAAAATGGGAAATTGAGAATGGAAAATTTTGCAACGATTAGCTGGCGGGGGAATGGCGCGGCAGTGGTAGCGGCGGTCTGTGACCTGATCTTTATAGAGACATCTCCGCAACATGCCACCGCTCCGAATGCCACTGGGAGCGGCGACTTCCCAGTCGCCGACCGAAAAACCTCGGCGCGAAGCGCCCTCCCTGAAGGGCACCGCTCCGCGGTGCAGGGTTTTTTCTAGGAAGTCGCCCCTCCCCGTGCTCTCGTGACTCATTGCCCCTTCTAGGAAAGATGTGCATAAAGATCAGGTCTGTGACCGGCGACCGTATTTGCCTTTTTCGGCATATCGTGTTGACAGCTCCTCCATCACCCCTGTAGCACCCTGCCCATGCCCCCAACGCTGCTCCGATTTGGCCAGGTGCTGATGCTCCTGGTGCTTTTCGCGGCTTCGGGTGGGCATTGGATGGCGCTGCAATCGCTGGCGTGGACGCGTATGTTGCTCTCGTATTCGCGCAGTGGTCACATCGTGACTGCGGTGACGAAGACCTTCGACGGCAAGCATCCATGTTCGCTGTGTAAGGAAGTAGCACGTTCGAAGAGCGCCGAGCCGCAGCCGGCGCAGAACATGGAAGTGGAAAGCCAGGCGACGTTTGTCATGCCGGCGCTGATGACCTTGGTGAGGTTGGAGGGAACCTCGTGGAAATTGGAAATCCCGGAATGGCACGGTAAAGCCCGTGCGGAGCAACCGACAGCCCCGCCTCCTCGAGGCGAGTTGGCCTAATTCGCAAACCGCTCCCTGCCCACCACGCTGTTCGTGGCCGGGCTTCTCCATTCATCCGCGGATCGTGCGCACACTGACGTGCGGCGCCGCATTTCCATCAATCTAATCCACATGAAAATTTCTCCTTATCTTCTTCCTCTTCTCTCCCTCTCCATCGCCGCTCCCGCTCTCGCTTGCGATTTTTGCGGCTGCTACACGCCCTCTCTCCGGGTGGTCGACGAAAAATCCTTCAGCCTCTACGGCGGTGCCGCGGAACAATTCACGCACTTCGGCACCGAGCGTCTCAATGGTGTGAAGCAACCCAATCCGGCGGGCGAATACATCGACAGCTCCATCACCCAATTTGTGGTCGGCGCTTCCTTCTTCCACGATCGAGTCGCTGTGCAGCTCAGCGTGCCCTACATCTATCGCGCCTTTCAGCGTCAGCTCGGCTTCGATATCGATCGCGGACACGTCGATGGCCTGGGTGACCTGACGCTCACGACCAACGTGACCGTCTTCCGAAAGGAAGCGCTTTTCCATGAGGAAGCCGCCTCGTATTCGAAGGACGGGAAACAGGTCATGCCCGCGCGGCGTGGCGAACCGGATTTCAGCGCCACGGTCAGCCTCACGGCCGGCATCAAATTTCCCACGGGCGACAGCGATCGGCTGAAGGAGAACTACCGGCCGGATGTGGAAGGCGCGCCGGACAGCGGCATCGGACCGCACGATCTCGCGCTCGGCAGCGGTTCCGTCGATGGGATTTTTGGCATCCAGGCTGAGTTGCGTTACAAGGCGTTGTTCCTGCAGGCGGAGTTGGAGTATTCCGTGAGAGGGTATGGCGACTTCCAGTTCCGCTATGCGAACGAGCTCGCCTGGAGCGGCGGCCCCGGCGTGTATCTTTATCGCAAGAACGGCAAATCCCTCGGCGTGCAGTGTGTGGTTGCCGGGGAAACCAAGGGCTATGATCGCTTCCAGGGTGTGCCCGATCCTGACAGCGGCGTGACGGCGCTTTACGTTGGGCCGCGCATCGTCGCCTCGTTCGGGCGCATCAACGGCGAGGTCAGCGTGGATCTGCCGGTGATCATGAACGCGACGTCGTTCCAGACCACCGCCGACTATCGCATCCGCGCTGGTTTCACGGTGCAGTTCTAAGAGACTGTAAATCAACCTGCAGAGAGGTTGTCTGGCCCGCGAATTACACAGATGAAGCGAATGGAAATCATCGCATTCGTGTCATTCGCGTGATTCGCGGGCCTTCTTTTCACCGTCGCTAAAGCCGCTCCGCCACGTTCGGGCTTGCGTGGGCGGGCGCGGCTTTGAAACAAAGGAAGCATGTTTCCTCCCACCCTCCGCTCCGTCGTTCGTCTCGCGTCCGTTGCCGTTGCCACCTCGCTGTTCTGCGCGTCTGCGCCCAGCAGTTTCGCGGAGATTCCCGTCAAGCCGGGCGACAAGGTGGCTTTTCTTGGAGATTCGATCACCGCGCAGGGATGGAGCAATCCGGCTGGTTATGTGAAATTGATCGTTGCGGCGTTCGATGCCAATGACATCAAGATCGACCCGGTCCCGGCGGGCATCAGCGGACACAAATCCAATGACATGCTGGCGCGTGTCGATCGCGACGTGCTGAACAAAAAGCCGCAATGGATGACGCTGAGCTGTGGCGTGAACGACGTGTGGCACGGCTTGAAAGGCGTGCCCCTCAACGACGCCGAGGCCGCGGCGCAGACCTACCAAAAGCGCAACGAGATGGAGCCGCCGAAGGGGACGTACGAGAAGAATATCACGGAGATCGTGGACAAGGCCCTCCACGCTGGTGTGCAGGTGGTCATCCTCACCTCGACGCCGATCAAGGAGGAGAATCTGGGGAACGACGAGAACAAGAAGCTGGTGGCCTACAATGATTTCCTGCGCAAGCTGGCGAAGGAAAAGCATCTGCCGCTGGCCGACCTGAACGCGATGTTCCAGGAGCGCATCAAGGCAGCGAATCGGCCAGGACAGAAGATCTTCACCGTCGACGGCGTGCACATGAATACCGACGGCAACAAGGTCATGGCGACCGGCGTATTGCAGGCTTTCGGCTTCGACGCTGCGCAGCTCAAGAAGGCGGAAGCGGCATGGGTGCCCCTCGAAGCGCAGGCCGTGGAGAGTGCGAAAAAAGCTGCCGAGGCCAGGGCGGCGAAAGCGGCCGCCAAAGCCGCGGCGACGCCCGTGCCGGCGAAGTAAAGATTACGGGATAGCACCGCAGCCACGGAACTCTGGGAGGGGCGATCTCCAGGTCGCCCTGCACCGCGGAGCGTTGCCCCACGAACAGAGGCGCTTCGCGAGATCCTATACCTCCTTCTTCCTATATCTCCTATCGCTAAGGCGAATGGCTCGCCGAGAAAATAGGCGCTATAGGAAGAATAGGAAGTATAGGAAGTATAGGAAGTATAGGAGCCCAAACCCGCACCTTCGCTCGCACGGGATCGGGAAACTGGTGTAAATGCAATCATGCCTGCCATCTGGAAAAGCGCTCTCCTTCTCATCGTTTCCAACGTGTTCATGACCTTCGCCTGGTATGCGCACCTGAAAAATCTTCTCAGCAAACCGCTCTACATCGCGATCGTCATCAGTTGGGCGGTGGCATTTTTGGAATACTGTTTTCAGGTGCCGGCCAATCGCATCGGCAACACCGCGCTCAGCCTGGGGCAGCTCAAGATCATGCAGGAAGTGATTACGCTCTCGGTCTTCGTGCCGTTTGCGATCTTCTACATGGGGCAACCCATCAAGCTCGACTACCTCTGGGCCGGGCTGTGCATGCTCGGCGCGGTTTACTTCATGTTCCGCTCTTAACGCTGAAGCGTGGCAGTTGACGGACAGCGGTGAGGAAGTGCGCGGCGCTGGCTTCGCCGCGGCCGTAACGCAGCTCGATGTAGAGCTGCGAGATGCGCCCGATGAGTTCGGCCTGTTCCGGAAAATGAGCAGCCGCGCGGGCGGCAAAATGTTGGGCACCTTCCCACGGTTCGCGGGGTAGACCCGCTCGCGCGAGCGCGTGGCAGAAGCCGGCATAGCCGCGGCCAACTTTGTCCACGGTGCTGCGGGAGCGCCGCAGGAAAAAACTCAGGCCGCCGACAAAAAGCGCGGTGGCGATCAGGACCCAGATGAGAATGCTGGCCCAGGACACCGAACCGAGGCCGAGGAGCATCAGGAAATTCATCTGTGCGTCCTCATCGAAATTGAGGATGTGCAGATCCCATTGGTAGTTCAGGCTGTCCCAGGCGAGTTGGAGATCGTGCTGGATTTCGCGCCAGCCGGTGGCGGCGAGGGAGCGCTCTCCGGAGGTGGCGTCGCTTTGCGAGGTGTGCGACTCGAGATACGACTCGAGGTTCGAGGAGATGCGATCCGGCGCGATGACATCCGTGGGATCGATGCGCTGCCAGCCGACATTCTGCAGCCACACCTCGCACCAGGCGTGGGCGTCGGATTGCCGGACGATGACGTATTTCCCCAGCGAATTGTACTCCCCGGCGTGATACCCGATGACGACGCGCGAGGGGACGCCGGCGACCCGCATGAGCGTGGCAAAGGCCGCGGCGTAGTGCTCGCAGAAGCCCTGCCGCCGCTCGAACAGAAATTCATCGAGCGCGTTCGCGTCACTGTAGGAGCCGGGCTGGAGGGTGTAGGTGAAACGTTCGTGGCGGAAGTAGCGCAACGCGGCTTCGACGATCTTTGCCGGGTTTTTACTTTCGGCTTTCCAGCTGGCGACGAGCGCTTTGACGCGGGGACTGAGGTGCGCGGGCAAATCCAGCGCGGCTCTCATTTGATCGCTTGGCAGCTTGGTCTGGCGGTCTTCGGGCAGCGAGGTGACTTCGTAACGATAGCGGCTGAGGATGGCGCGCTTGCTTTGCAGCACTCCACCCGGCAGGTAGCTGGCGCCGTGCATTTCCATCGGACGGTCGAGCGCGAACAGCCAGCGCCCGCCATGCGGTTGAAGACTGATCCGCTGGCGGATCTTCGGGCCACTCATCGGAGCGGGCTGATATTCCGTCCGCGAAAAGAATGGGCCGAGCACCCAGGTGAGTTCGTCGCCACGCCACAGGACGCCGCCGCGCCAATACATCGAGGACATGGGCGGGATATTTCCGTCGGGAAAATCCGCGCGAAAGACGACGTCGCTATTGAGGGCGATCGAGGACATGCTGCCGGGGGAAAGCCGGTCGGACATGCCGCCGATATTCATGAGCGACTGGCTGAACTGAAAACGGAAGCCGCCGTAGACACGCGGAAAAAACAGGAAGAGCAGTACCGCGATGGGCAACGCCTGGAGGAGCAGTCGCATGGCCAGCCAGGTGGATCGCGAGTAACTGCCGGGGCTCGTACCGCGATGAAAGCGCACCAGCGTGGCAAGCACGAGGAGCACGATGATCGCGACGTAGAGCCAGCGGAGAAGATCCTGCGAGAAAAACAAATCGCAGAGGGCGAGGAAGAAAGCCAGCAAGCCGAGGACGTGAAAGTCGCGCGGCCCATTGGCCTCGATCAACTTGAGCCCGACCAGCGCGACGAGAATGCTGAAGCCCGGCTCAATGCCCACCGCCGAACCGTAGTTGAAGGCGACGCCACCGACGCTCCCGGCGAAAAGCAGGAGCTTGAGGGGCAGCGAGGGCAGGCGCGCGCCGGGACGGTTGAAGATGAGGCGGGCGATACAGGCGGCGAAGAAGCCGCAGATGACCCAGCCGGCGACTTTCTCACCCATCGGAATGACCGCCGCGGCCAGGGCGATGATCATGCCGACCAGCGGGGCCGTGGCGACGTTGCTCGAGTACCGGGAATGGCGGAAGATGTCCATGGGCGTCAATTCGCGGCCGGGGATTCGAACGAAGCGAGCGCGCGCAGGCACGCGTGAAAATGGGATTCGCCACGGCTGGCGCGGACAATTTTTCCCGGCAGGCGCAGTTCGTAGGTCTCGAAGCCGCGCTCGGCGGTCACGACCCAGCGGGCGAGTTGGCTGATCCGCGTTTCGGTATCGAGCCCGGGCAACGTCGCCCAGTCGAGGTAGAGGATTTCATCCGTCTCGCCGGTCCATTGTTTGGTGAGGAGCACCGGATTGCGGGCCGCGGCTTTCCAATCGATGTGGCGCTGCGATTCGCCCGGACGCCACAGGCGTGTGCCGCCGAAGTCATCGCCCTCGTGCCGCACACCGTCGCGTGGTTGGCGGGTGGGAGCGACGGTGAGGGGAAACGGAAGGTCGCCGTGCGGTGTCGGGTAGACGTAAAATTCGTGGGCGACTTTGATGCGCCGTCGCGCGGTGAAAAAGCCCAGCGGGTAATCGCTGGTGATGCGCAGAGGGATCACGCGATAGTGCCCGCGCGCGGGTGAGGGAAAGCGCACCTCGAGACGCGAGGGTGACTCGGGAACAACAGCGCCTTCGTGGGCCGATGGTGCGCCGTCGGAGACAGAAACCAACACGCCGAAATGGCTGCCCCCTTTCCTGGCCGTGAGGACGACCGGCACAGAGACATCGTCCCCGGCGAAAACGGGAGGGATCGATTCCACGGAGGCACCGAGTCCATGGAGATTGGCCCACGCATGCACCAGCGAGACGATGGCCAGGCTGGTCAGGATGAAGCAAAGCAGATAGGCCGCGCCATTGCTCTGGCTGGCGCCGGCGTAACACATCGCGACCAGCACCGCCGCGAGGCCGAGCGTGCGGCCATTGGGCCAGACCCAGACGCGATCTGTGGGGGCGGATTCCATTTTGGGGATGAGTGATTAGTAATCAGTAATCAGTAATCAGTGATCAGTAAGAGAGAGCGGAGGCGATCGGCGGCGCACTGATTACTGATCACTGAATACTGATTACTTCTTCCTACGGCACCGGCACCTCGCGCAGGAGGTTCTGAGCGAGGGTGCGACCGGAAGTTTCGGTGGCTTCCATGTCGTGGCCGAGGCGGTGGGCCATGACGGCGACGCCCACGGCCTGGATGTCTTCCGGCAGGACCATCTCGCGGCCTTGCATGAGCGCCCAGGCCTGCGCGGCGTGGAGCAGGGCGAGACCGGCGCGCGGGGAAAGCCCGGCGCGATGTCGTCGTCGGCTGGCCTCGAGCAGGTCTTGCAAGTAGTCGAGCAATGCGGGCGAAGCGTGGACCCTGCGCACTTGCTCCTGCACTTCGGTGAGCGTCTCGATCGGCATGACCGGGCGGAACTCTTTCAGCATGATCTTGCGATCCTGCCCGAGGAGCATGGTGCGCTCGGCGGCGCGTCCCGGCACGCCGAGTTCAATGCGCATGAGGAACCGGTCGAGCTGCGACTCGGGCAGTGGGAAGGTGCCGATCTGGTGCTGCGGATTCTGCGTGGCGATGACGAAAAATGGTGAGGGCAGCGGATGCGTGACGCCGTCGATGGTCACGTGCGTTTCCTCCATGGCCTCGAGCAGTGCGCTCTGGGTCTTCGGCGTGGCGCGATTGATTTCGTCGATCAGTACCATCTGCGAAAAGAGCGGGCCGGCGTGGAAGATGAAACGCTGCTGTTCGCGGTCGAAGATGGAGTTGCCGACGATGTCCGCGGGCAGCAGATCGCTGGTGAATTGGATGCGGCGGAACTGCAGGCCGAGCGAGCGGGCCAGGGTGTGGGCGAGCGTCGTCTTGCCGACGCCCGGAATGTCTTCGATGAGCAGATGTCCGCGCGCGAGCAAACACGCAGTGGCTAGACGAACGGCGTCTTCCTTGCCCACAATGATCTGTCCGATTTGGGAGACGAGCGTTTCGATCCTACTTTTCATTGAATGGTCACTTTCGAGGGGGTGAGAGAGATGGTCCAGAGTGGGCGATGCAGGATGCATTCCACGTAATCGGTGCGATTGCATGCAGAAATCGACAGGCCGAGGCGGAAGAACCCGGCGGCGAACGAAAATCGATCGAGATGTGTTAAACACGCGATGAGAGTCGCGTGCCGACGGTGCGCCTTAAACCGTCTCGCAACTCACCGCCACCGGCTGCGGTCCGGCAGCCAGCGCTGGCTTGGTCAATTGCGTCCGCCGTTTCTCTCGCACGAGCGAGACGACGAGGAAAGCGACGATGGCGATATTCACCGCCAATACCCCAACCTTGATCCAGCCGAAGTGCCGGAAGAGTTCGACGATTTCCACAGGAATGAGCGCGCTGGTCACGCTCACTGTGAGATACTTCGCCCACTGCTGGCGTAGCAGAAGGCCGGAGCCTTGGGTGAGAAACACACCCGCCACGGCGAAGGTAATGCCGCTCAATTCGCGCAGTTGCTTGTCGGTCACCTTGTCCAGCCGTGCGAGAATGGCGATGACATGGCGGTTTTCCATGTTGAAGCCGAGGAGGCTCATCCAGTTGCCGACGATCATGTCGACGTCCTTGTGCAGGAAGCCGAGGAAACCGATGGCGAGGAGGCAGAGAAGGAGACCTTTGCCAACGGTGTAAATGGCGATCACTCGGAGGTAGCGATCTTCTTTCGAGGAGGGAACGGGATTGGGGGCCATCGATTGCCGCAATTTCGACTGTTTCCGAGATACTAGCACTGAGAACCGCAATGTCTTGTGAAAATGTGGCGAAATCCTCCACTCAACGACCACGCCACGGGCGAATAGTGTCCAACACTACAGAGGTGAGGTTGATGTAAAGAGAGCATTGGAGAACGGAAAATGAATTAGGGCTCATTGGGTTTAAGCCAGCCTTCTTCCCGGAGCAACTGTCGGAATTGCGGATGATCCACGGACAGCGGCGGGAGCCATTCGCCGACGCGCTCGCGAGTCCACCATGCGCCATCCTGGGTGCCTGGCGGTGCGAAATGGTAGCGATAGAGTTCGGCGCGGATGTAACGGGGCGGCTCACCCGGGAAAGGGTTGTTCGCGAGCAGACTCAGCGTGCCGGGATCGTTGTGCAGGAGCTTCCAGACAAAGTGGAAAGTCCACGGATACTGTTGCGGCGTGGCCATCGCCGCGAACCAGATCTGCCAGTCGATGCGCGGCTGATACGGCGCGATGATCGGCGGGCGCCGCTTGGGATCGCCGGGCTTGGCGACGAACTCGTATTCGCGCCAGGTCGCGGATTGAGGCGAAGGATCGCTGGTGCCTTCGAAGATGATTTCGAAGCGCTCACGCCCGACGGTGCCAAAGGCGCCATAAGTATTCACGAGGCTCAGCCGGTTGAACGAGGTGTTCATGACCTGGCCGGGCGAGATGAGGTTCATCACCGGTTCGAGGCTGAGGATGGCGATGACGAGGCAGAGAAACACCGCGGCAAATTCCGCGCCGCTGGAAGGCTGGGCGCGCTTCGTGGCATCGTGGGCGCGCTGGACCAGGGCCCGCGGGAGCAGTCGCGCCCAGAAAGTATCGTTGAAGCAAGCGAGGCAGGGGACGATGGTGAGCCAGTTGAGAAAGGAGAGATTGCCGCTGATGATGAGGATGATCTGGAAGCTCACCATGAGGACACCCGCGATGTGACGGCTGATCCGCGGGTAAAAGCCAAACCACGGGACGATGAGTTCGACGAAGTGATTCCACAGCACGCCGAAACGCTGGAACCAGTGCGGCCGGAAATACAGCCACCAACTCACGGGATTCGGAATCGGCTGCGTCTCGTAGTGATAGTAGAGGCAGGTGAGATCGCGCCAGCAAGCGTCGCCGCGCAGTTTGATCAAGCCCGCGCCGAGCATGATCCGGAAAATGAGCCAGCGATAGAGCCAGAGGACGGCGACCTGCGGCGCGCGTCGTGGAAAGGGCCGCCAGTCGAGCAACGGGCAGAGGAAGACGGCGAGAAAACCGGTCTCGAGCAATTGGATTTCCCAACCGTATCCGTACCAAAGCTGCCCGACATTCACGATGGACATGTAGAGCGCCCAGAGCGCGAGCATGATGAGCGAGTTGGCGTATCCGCACATCACGACCACGGAGAGAATCAGCCCCAGCCAGGAGACGAGCATCAACCCGTCATCCGAGATGCCGAGCCAAAAGAGGCTCGGCAGTTCAAAGAAGCCTTCGCTGTTCGATCCGAGATGCTCGGAGAGCCGGTGGAGGAAATCATCGGCCGGGAGCAGGCCGTCGTGGCCAATCAACGGGATGAGTTGTTTCACCGCGCAGAGGAAGGCGATGAAATAGATGAAGCCGAGAAACCGCAGCAGGACGAAACGGGTCAGCCAGTATTCGGACTTCGGAGCCGCGGGCGAAGAAGCGGCGGGCTTTGTAATTGGCGGTTCGTCGGGAGCGGGAGGCACGGGTGGAGGAAAAGGATGAAGGAGGAAGGCGGAAGGATGAAGAAAAACCGTCGCGAGTGGTGGTCATGAAACGGTTTCGATTGCGTGAGCGTCCGGAGAGCACGGGTCCGGATTTTAATTTTCCGGGGTATACTGCGAACGACGATCCGAAAATCATCATCCTTGCTTCACCGCGACCGTTTGAAAGTTCCTCCGGCCGCAAGCGTGCGGTCGTGCATGTAGATGTCTCCGCTATCATTATCAAGGAGTCGGAATTTCAGGAGCTCATGCAAAAGCAACGAGCGGCGAAAGCCGCCCGGCAGCAGTGAACGGAGGGACTCGCTCCCGCCGAGGTGGCGGTGTACGGGACAAGCGGTGACTGGTAAATGAGCGAGCCGCGTTCCCATTCTTTCGCAAACCGCCGTCCCAGGCTGAATCGACATTCCGTAAAGGCGTCCGACAGCGGTCTTTTCAATCGCGGAGCGATATTTGCTTGTAGCCGTGGACTTTAGTCCACGGAAAGGAGTTCGTCGTGGTCCGTCGCGGAGCGACGTTTGCCGCGACGACTGAACAGCAAATGACAAACGTCGCTCCGCGACGAGGCCGCTGGAAAAAGGTTTCCGTGGACTAAAGTCCACGGCTACAGGCAAGGATCGCTCCGCGATGAGAAGAATCGCCAGCGCGCGCTTCCAGTGAATGCCGATTCAGTCTGGCCTTTGAAGGTGAAACGCGCAGGAGCGCGTCCCTCCGGATTATCGGATCTTCGCGTCCGGCAGCTCTTGCTTGATACCTTCGTCGATCGGCATCTTGTCCGTCTCGGGTGTGAGGCCGGTTTCCTTCATCTTTTCCACGAGGAGCTTTTTCAACTCTTCGATTCGCCCCGCCTGTTGCGGGTCCTTGACGAGATTGTGGTCCTCATTCGGGTCGGTCTTCTCGTTGTAGAGCTCGCCAATATAACGATCGGGCGTGCCGTCGCCGTGCGGATAATGGACGTACTTCCATTCATCCGTGCGGATGGCGCGGACGTTGGGCGTGTAGGGAAATTGCTTCTCGTAGTTGTATTCGTAGAACCAGGACTTGCGCCATGTCGGGTCGCCTTCGCGGACGAGTTTCACCCACGATTTGCCTTGGATATTGTCCAGCGGCTTCGCGCCGCAGAGTTCGAGCAGGCTGGGGGCGACGTCCAGGGTCAGCGCCTGTCCCTCTTCGACCTTGCCCTTGGCCAGGCCGGGATAGCGCACCAGCATCGGAATGCGCATGGAGGGCTCGTGCGCCGTGCGCTTGTCCACCATGCCGTGTTCGCCTTCCAGCAGGCCATTGTCGCCCATGAAGACGATGATGGTGTTGTCGAGTTGCTTCGTGTCCTCGAGATACTTGAGCAGACGCCCGACACTGTCATCCACGCTCAGGATCGTGCCCCAGTAACCGTGCACCATGTTCTCGAAATCCTTCACTGCTTCGGGCCGGTCATCCGGGAACTTTTTGCGCCACTCGAAGAGCGGGCCGTAGATGCCGTGCCAGGTGTAGAGGCGCTGCTTCATCCATGTCGGCTTGTCCTCGAGATGAAACGCGCTCTCGGGATACGGCACGCGGACGTTGTCGAAGACATGCGCGTATTTTTCCTCGGGCGTGTAGAAGCTGTGCGGCGCCTTGTGGCCGATGCAGAGCGCCCAGGGCTTGCCGCCGTGATCCTTCTTCAGCCAATCGAGCGCCATGTCGGTGACGATGGTTGTGTAGTAGCCGGGAATGACCTTCGAGCCGGCGCCGTTGATGTTCCAGGCGGTGTCCCAATATTTGCCCTGGCCCTTGTGCGTGGCGAAGAAATCGAAGCCCGGGCGCGGCGCATCGTTATCCTCGCCCATGTGCCACTTGCCCATGTAAGCGGTCTCGTAGCCGCTCTCGTGCAGGCGCATCGGCCAGTGGACGAGTTTCTCGGGGAATTCGGTGAAATTATTCGTCACCCCGTGGGTGTGCGCGTAGACGCCCGAGAGGATCGAGGCGCGGCTCGGCGAGCACAGCGAGGTGGTGCAGAACATATTGGCGAAACGCACGCCTTCATTGGCGATGCGGTCGATGTTCGGCGTCTTGAGCGCGGGGTGCCCCGCGCAACTCATCGCGTTCCAGCGGATGTCGTCGCAGAGAATGAAAAGCACGTTCGGGCGCTTGGTTTCAGCGCGCGCAACGGACGCGACAATGCAGAGCGTCGCGAGGAAGAGCAGGGGGAGGGGGAGAAAACGTTTCATGATGGGCGGGATCTCGAGTAAACAGTGCTTAGTGCTCAGTGCTTAGTAGTGACGGAATCGAACGTCATCCGCAGGCTACTGAAACTAAGCACTACGCACTAAGCACTGATTACTTTTTACTCCGCCCAGTCTTAGGTCCGCCCGCCTTCCACGGCAATCGCCGTTTGCATTTGTCCGCAACCTGCCTCTTTTTCGGGGTTCACGATGGACGGAATCTGCGTGATATGCTTTTTGAGTCACGCGGAATTTTCTTCTGCATCATCCACTTCAAATACTCCACGCCTTGAATATCCCTCCCCAAACTCGTCGCGAATTTACCAAATTTGCTCTTTCGTTCCTGCCCGGAGCGGCCCTGCTTTCCGCGGCCGGCCGGCTCGCCGCCGCCGATGCCAAACCCAACTCGAAGGTCAACGGCGTGGTGATCGGCTTGAACGTGCCCTATAGCTTCGGCAATGGGTTGATGAGCGGGGACGACATCCTCAAGAATTGCCTGCAGCTCGGGTTGAGCGGGGTGGAATTGCGCACCCAGCCGGTGGAAGCCTTCCTTGGCTTGCCGCCCGTCGAGCACGCGAAGAACAAGGCGGACATCGCCCAGCAGACCCGCGAATGGCGCAAGACCGTGTCGCTGGACAAGGTGAAGGACTTCCGCAGCAAGTATGAGGACGCGGGCGTGAAGATCGACATCGTGAAGGTCGACGGCGTCTTCGGCATGACGGACGACGAACTCGACTACGCCTTCAAGCTCGCCAAGGCGCTGGGCGGTCGCGCCATGTCCACGGAAATTTCCCACAAAGTGGAAGACCTGAAGCGGGTCGGCGCCTTTGCCGACAAGCATGAATTCATGATCGGCTATCACGGTCACGCCACGACCACGCCCGAGCACTGGGAAGCGGGTTTCGCCGTGGCCAAATACAATGGCGCCAACGTCGACCTCGGACACTTCGTCGCCGGCAACAACACCTCGCCGGTCCCGTTCATTACGAAATACCACGACCGCGTGACGCACGTGCACGTGAAGGATCGCAAATTCAACAACGGCCCCGCCGTGCCCTTCGGCGAAGGCGACACGCCGATCATCGACGTGCTGAAACTGATCCGCGACAACAAGTGGAATATCCAGGCGACGATCGAATTTGAATACAAGGTCCCGGCCGGCTCCGATCGCATGACCGAACTGGCGAAGTGCGTCAAATACTGCCGCGACGCGCTGGCGTAAGCCGGCGCGAGGGGAATAACCATCGGGAAAATATGGCGACGTTGCCATACGTGAGCTCGGAAGGCGGCCCACTATTGGTGGCCGATGCCGACGCGTTGCGTGCTTGGAGCGGCGCTTTTGATGATGGGGAAGACTACACGCGGGCGTGCTCGGCATTGGGATCCGGCGGCCTAGCGTCGCTCGACGGGCGAGCCCTGGTCTGGGACATCCAGGGAGGCGGCACCGCTTATTTGACGCGATCCGATGAGCAGTCGTTTCAACTGGTGCGGTTTTGGGCCAACGCTGAACTCGATGATGCTGCCATCCAGGATTGCATTCGGCTGATCAAACCGGCCGGCGAGGCATCGACGGTTCAGATCACCGCCCCGCTGGCCATAGTCGTATGGGCCTGTGAAGATACGCGAACGATGGCGATCAAATCCTGCCCAGGAGTTCCCGAGGGAGATTGGAGCATGGGCGGGACGGTTTATTGTTTTCCGGTGAAAGCCGGCACCTATCTGGCCGAGACCGGCTCGTTTGAATCTGCCGACTGCTCCGCGGTGTCGCTCACTTGTACGCTTTCGACCTGAGAGCCTGTGGAATGAGAAGCGTCACTTCGCTCGGCTCTTCGACTGCGTGCCTGGCCACATTTACCGACGGCACTCTGCTAGAGCGTTTTAAATGCAGATTATCGCGTGGCACTTAGCGCCAGCGCCGAAAAAAAGCTGTCATCCTGAACGAAGCGGGGAAGCATGGGCGAAGTCGAAGGATCTCCAATATATGCGGGTTTTCGTGCGGAGCTGCTATGCTTACAAAGCAACTGTATGCCTCCTGCAACCAAGCAGGTGAAGAAAGGCGGATATTGGAGGTCCTTCGACTTCAGTCAGTCGCTTAGGCTCCCTCTTTTCGCTCAGGATGACAGGGTTTGTGTTTCGACGCTATCGCTGCCTTCCGTGCGACATCCCGTATTGAAAATGGTCGCCGCAGAATGTATGCCTATTTGTGCGAGGCGGCGAGGCGTTTGATGGCGCGTCGATGCGGGGCGGCGAGGGCGATGCTGTCGATACTGGTTAGCGGAACCCATTGCTGGTTCGGACGCGATTCCATGGGGACACGCGAAGCGTAGACGCTGAGGGTCACGCGGTGATTGGTGAACGGGTAATCGAAGGCGAGCAGCAGTTTGTTGCGCGGGTGCGATTCGCCGATGACCGGCAGTTTCCACAGGCCGCGCCAGCGGGAGCCGGTCTGTTGTTCGAGAAGGAGGTTCCCGTCGTTCACGATCCACGCACAATTTTCGGCGAGGGCGATGGTTTTCGGGCGCGGCTTTTTGCGGGGAAGCGATTCGGGGCTTTTGGTGCGGCAATGCTCGCGAATGGGACAGATAGGGCACTGCGGCGCGCGGGGCGTGCAGAGGAGCGCGCCGAGTTCCATGAGGGCGGAGTTGTGCACGCGGCCGCTCTTCGCGGGCAGAAGTTCCTCGGCGGTTAGCCAGAGGATTTCGCTGCCGCGCTTGGTGTCGATGGGTTCCTGGAGATCGAGCAAGCGGGCGATGACGCGGGCGATATTGGCGTCGATGATGGGAGTGGCTTGATCGAAGGCGAAAGTCGCGACAGCGCCGGCGGTGTAGCGGCCCACGCCGGGCAGTGCGGAAATGGCGACGAGGTCGTTCGGTAGTTGACCGCTGTGCAGATCGGCGACTTGCTTGGCGGCGCGATGTAGGTTCCGCGCACGCGCGTAGTAACCGAGTCCCTGCCACACGTGCAACACATCCGCCTCGCTGGCGGCGGCGAGCGCGTTGAAATCGGGAAACCGCTCCAGCCAGCGGGCGTAGTAATCGCGCACCGTCACGACCTGGGTCTGCTGCAGCATGAACTCCGAGACCATGATGGCGTAAGGATCGTGGGTGCGCCGCCAGGGGAGGTCGCGGCCATGCTGGCGAAACCAGCGGGCCAGCTTCTGCCGCAACGATTTCGGATTTTCGATTTGGATTTTAGCAGCCAAGGCGCGCAGTTTGATCGCCAACCCGATGCCCGAAAACGAAAAACCGCTTACGCTCTACACTTCACCGCTCACAGCCGCCCAAGCGGAGAAGCTGCGCGCCATTCTCGTGGCCGATGGTTACAAATTCGAGCCCAAGCCCTACACGCTCTATTATGCGGCGAAGGACAAGCTGAACGTCGCCGTTTACGAGAAGGGGCCCAAGGTTGTGTTGCAGGGGAAGGGGACGCAGGATTTCATCACTTTCCGTCTCGAACCCGAGGTGCTCGGCGAGGCCAGGCTCGGCTACGAAGACGTGCTCAACCCGGAGATGTTTGCGCCGCATTTCGGCGTCGATGAAAGTGGCAAGGGCGACTTCTTTGGACCGCTGGTCATCGCGGGCTGCTACACCGACCGTGGGATTACTCGCACGCTCATGGAAGCGGGTATCCAGGACAGCAAGAAGATCGGCAGCGACAAGCGGATCCGCGATCTCGCAGCCATCATCAAGCGGACCCAAGGAGCGGTGCATAGCGTGGTGGCGATCGGGCCCGAGCGTTACAACCAGCTCTATGCCAAGTTTGGCAACCTGAACCGGCTCCTTGCCTGGGGCCACGCACGGGTCATCGAGAACCTATTGGAAATCCGGCCCGATTGCCCGCGGGCGTTGTCGGATCAGTTTGCCAATCCCGCGCTGATCAAGCGCGCTCTCCTGGAAAAAGGTCGCGCCATTCAGCTCGACCAGCGGACGAAAGCGGAGAGCGACGTGGCGGTAGCCGCGGCGTCTATTCTAGCCCGCGAGGCATTTATCGATTGGCTGCGGAATAAAGGCCGGGAATTCCAGATCGAATTGCCCCGCGGCGCCTCCGCGCTGGTGAAGCAGGTCGGGCGCGGCCTGATTGCCCAACGCGGCCAGGAAGTGCTCGGCCAGCTGGCCAAGACGCATTTCAAGACGGCCAGCGAGCTGGCGCCCGAACTTTTCCCGCCCCGTCCGCCGGACGGGGAATGACGCAAAACGCTGGGATTCAACGGAAAAACCTGAATATCCATTCATTTTTCACCAAACCGTCCTTGCCCGCAAACATGAGACGCGCTAATTGTCCGCTCATATTTATGGGAACATTAACGAAAAGGGAACTCGTCGTTAAAATCAGCAACGAGACGGGCTTGGTTCAGCACCAGGTCTTCGATGTTGTCCAACGGACACTCGATCATATCACCGACGCGCTCGCCCAAGGCGACACAGTCGAACTGCGCAACTTCGGCATCCTCGAAGTGAAGCTCACCAAACCGCGGGTCGGCCGCAACCCGAACCAACCGGGGAGCAGCTTCGTCATTCCGGCGCGGGCCACGGTGAAATTCAAGTCCGGCAAGATCATGCGCCAGAAAGTGGCGAAGCTCTCCGCTGTCTTGAAGCGCGAGACTCCGGCCAAATAGTTTGGCCGGCGACCGCGGCGATCACGTCGCTGGAGATCGGGCGGATCTCGGTCCTCTTTCACTCCTGATGAGGGAGCGCTTTCGGCGTCCCTTGATCGTTCGACCCTTTCGAGGAGCGTTGCAAGGCAGGGCGGTTTCCACAGGCATCGGTGTGCCCGACGTCCGTTCAAAGGCGCTGCCAGATCGCGTGTCCCGTAGGAATCAGTGCGACTTCGAAATCTGGTAGATCACGCTGGCGGCGCAGAAAAGGCCGAGGCTGAAACCGAAAAGGCAGAACAGGTAGGTCATGGTATATCGAGGTGATTTTTCACACCGCACACCCGTGCGGTGTCATTGCGACGAAGCAAACGCCGTTGTAGAAATTCCCGCTCTCCATCTTTTGGCGAAGGTTTGACCGGGATTGCGCAAGAATTTCTTACGAAAGTGCGTTGTGTTGGTTGCAATCGTGCCGCTGCAGGGCGAGCATTCACGCCCTTTGTCGATGAAGAAACCGAAGCTGACTGTTGTTCCTGATCTTGGCGTGATTGAAATCCGTGGTGCACGGCAGAACAACCTGAAGGGATTCGATCTCGATGTTCCGCTGGGCAAGCTGAACGTCGTCTCCGGCCCGAGCGGCAGCGGCAAGTCGTCGCTCGCCTTCGACACCATCTACGCGGAAGGCCAGCGGCGCTACGTGGAGACCTTCTCGCCTTACACCCGGCAGTTCCTCGATCGCATGGACAAGCCGCAGGTCGATGAGATCCGCGGCATCCCGCCGGCCATCGCCATCGAGCAGTCGAACCCGGTGAAGACCACGCGATCCACCGTGGGGACGATGACGGAGATCAACGACTACCTGAAGCTCCTCTTCCCGCGCCTGGCGCAGGCGTTTTGCCCGGATTGCTCGCGAGAGATCCGGCCCGAGACGCCGAAATCGATCGTCGACGAGATCTTCCAGGCGCTGGCGGAGGACACCGTGATCGTGACTTTCGGGGTGCCGGTGCCGTCCGGGACGAAGCCGGCGGACTTTTTCGATTTTCTCAAGCAGCAGGGTTACCTGCGCGTGTTGCTGAATGACCAGACGGTGCGGGTCGATGAGCCCGGGAAGATCACGCGACTGCCGGCGGTCGTGCCGGTCATTCAGGATCGCGTGACGGTGAACGCCGAGGGACGCTCGCGGCTCACCGAGGCGATTGAAATCGCGCTTCGCTATGGCAAGGGGAAGGTGGCTGTCTATGGAGCGGCGAAGAAGACGCACCTGCCGTTTTCGACCAGCTGGCATTGTGCGCATTGTGATCTCGATATCACGCCGCCCTCTCCGGGACTGTTCAGCTTCAATCATCCGCACGGGGCGTGTCCCTCCTGCCGCGGGTTCGGGCGCACGATCGCCATCGATTTTCTGCGGGCGATTCCCGATCGGAACATCAGTATCGCCGGTGGAGTGGTGAAGCCGTTCCAGACGGAGAACGGCAAGGAGTGCCAGCGCGACCTGCTGCGTTGCGCACGAGCCAAGGATATCGACACGCTCTGTCCCTTTGCCGAACTGTCGAAGGCCGAGCAGGATTGGGTGCTCTACGGCGAACGCTCCGGCGGCGGGACAGTGGAGGAATTGTACGAGAGCGGGCAGTGGTATGGTGTGAAGGGCTTCTTCGCCTGGCTCGAGACGAAGAGCTACAAGATGCATGTCCGCGTGCTGCTCAGCCGCTATCGCAGCTACACGCTCTGCCCGGATTGCCACGGCGGCCGCTATCAGCCCGCGACGTTGAATTTCCGTCTCGGAGGCAAGACGCTGCCGGAGTTGATGCGGGCTTCGATCAGTGACCTGAGCGCGCACATCCAGGAACAGAAAAAGCGGACGGACAACAATGCCTCGACGCTGATGCTGATCGGTGAAGTCGCCTCGCGCCTTGGCTTCCTCATCGAGGTCGGGCTCGCCTATCTTTCGCTCGATCGTCCCACACGTACGCTCAGCGGCGGTGAGGTCGAGCGCGTCAATCTCACGACGTGTCTCGGCGCCTCGCTGGTCAATACGCTCTTCGTCCTCGATGAACCGAGCATCGGCCTGCATTCGCGCGACACCAGCCGGCTCATCCGCGTGATGCAACAGCTCCGGGACAAGGGGAACACGCTGCTCGTCGTGGAGCACGACGAGGCCGTGATCCGGTCGGCCGACAATCTCATCGAACTCGGCCCGGGCCGCGGCGCCGCGGGCGGTGAACTCGTTTTCAATGGCTCCCTCGGCGCGCTGGAGAAGCGCGGCAAGGGCTCGCTCACGGCGGACTACTTGATCGGCCGCAAATCGATCCCCGTGCCGAAACAGCGGCGCAAGGCTCGCAATTTCATCTCGGTGAAAGGTGCGAGTCAGCACAACCTGCGTAATGTCGACGTGGAGTTCCCGTTGGATGTCTTCACCTGCGTGACGGGCGTCTCCGGCTCCGGGAAGAGCACCTTGGTCCACGATGTCCTCTACGCCAACTTGCAGGCGGCGAGTGGCAAGATCAGCGAGGAAGCACCGGGTGCGCTGAAGAAGCTGCTCGGCGCGCATAAGGTGGAAGAAGTGGTGATGGTCGATCAGTCGCCGCTCTCCCGCACGCCGCGTTCCAGCCCTGCGCTCTATCTCGGTGTCTTCGACGGTGTCCGCGAGCTCTTCGCCTCCACGCCGGAATCTGTGGCGCAAGGCCTCACCGCCGGCGCGTTCTCGTTCAACTCCGGGGCCGGCCGCTGCGAACGTTGCGGCGGCATGGGTTACGAAAAGATCGAGATGCAATTCCTCAGCGACGTTTTCATTCGCTGCGCGGAATGCGACGGCAAGCGTTACCAACCGCACATTCTCGATATTCACGTCTGCGGAAAAAGCATTCACGATGTGCTCTCGTTGACCGTGACGGAGGCGATCAAGTTCTTCCGCGACCTTGGCGAAGACCGTGTGGCCGCGCCGTTGGCCACGCTGGAGGAGGTGGGCCTCGGTTATCTTACGCTCGGCCAACCGTTGAACGTGCTCAGCGGTGGTGAATCGCAACGGCTCAAGCTGGTCGAGCGGCTGGTGAATCAGCGCGAAGAAAAAGCGCTGCTCATTTTCGACGAACCGACCACCGGTCTGCATTTCGATGACGTGGCGCTGCTCGTTCGGGTTTTCGATCGTCTGGTGGAGCGGGGAAATTCGTTGCTCGTCATCGAACACAATCTCGAAGTCATCAAGTGCGCCGATTGGGTGATCGATCTCGGACCGGAAGCCGGTGATGGCGGCGGCCTGGTCGTCGCGACCGGCACACCTGAGGAGGTCGCCCAAATCGAGGAATCCCACACCGGTCGCTTCCTGCGTGAGGCCTTGGAATCCGGCATTTCGCGGAATGGCAAGCATGGCCTCGGCGGAGAAGAGGCCAGCGCCCGCGTAGCGGAAGAGCCGGCGCCGGGTTATGCGGTGCGCACTTCACAGGCGATCGCCGTGCATGGCGCACGGGAGCACAATTTGAAGAACATCTCGCTGGAAATTCCGCGGGACAAGATGGTCGTGATCACCGGCCTGAGCGGCTCCGGCAAGTCGACCCTCGCCTTCGATATTCTCTTCGCCGAAGGGCAGCGCCGTTTCCTCGATTCCATGTCGCCGTACGCGCGGCAATTCGTCGAGCAGCTCGAAAAGCCCGATGTGGACTTGATCACCGGCCTGCCGCCGAGCGTGGCCATCGAGCAGCGCATCACCCGTGGCGGTGGCAAATCGACGGTCGCGACCGTGACCGAGGTCTACCATTTCCTGCGGCTCATGTTTGCCAAGCTCGGCACGCAGTACTGCCCGAAGTGCAATGTGGCCGTGGAAAAGCAGACGAACGCAGCCGTGGCCAAGCATGCCGAGTCGCTGGCCCGGGGCAATCGCGTCCGCGTCCTCGCGCCGCTCATTAAAGCCCGGAAAGGTTTTCACACCGACGTCGCGAAATGGGCGGAGAAGCAGGGCTTCAGCGAACTCTTCGTCGATGGCAAATTCGTCGCCGTCGAGGGCTTTGAGAAGCTCGACCGTTTCCGCGAGCATACCATCGACGTGCTGATCGGCGAGCCGGATTCCCCGGAGGAGATCCGCGAGATGGTGAAGCACGCGCTGAAAATCGGCAAGGGAACGGCGAAGCTGCTCGATGCCCGCAAGCGCGCCACGGTGCTGAGCACGGAGATGAGCTGCCCCAGTTGTGGACAGTCCTTCGAAGAGCTCGACCCGCGTCTGTTTTCCTTCAACTCGCCCCACGGCTGGTGCGAGGAGTGTCACGGATTTGGCGAAGTGTGGAAGGCCTATGTCGATCCGAAGCTGGAGTCCGCCATCGAGATCGAAATGGCGCAGGAGCGTCAGCACGAATGGTTGGAAGAAGGCGAAGCGAAGCCGTGCCCGAGTTGCAACGGTGCCCGGCTCAATGAGATTGCGCGGAACGTCCGCCTGCAGTCGCGCACCATCGATGAGTTCACCGGACTCTCCGTGAGCGGCGCGCTGGAATTGCTCAGCAAACTGAAGTTCGACAACGCGAAAAAACCGATCGCGCAGGATATCGTGCCTGAGATCGAGCAGCGGTTGAAATTCATGGGCCAGGTCGGCCTCGATTATCTCGCGCTCAGCCGCTCGGCGAAGACCTTGAGCGGCGGTGAAAGCCAGCGCATCCGCCTCGCGGCACAGCTCGGCTCCAACCTCCGCGGCGTGCTCTATGTGCTCGACGAACCCACCATCGGCTTGCACGCCCGCGACAACGAGAAACTCCTCGACACCCTTGAGGCCCTCAAGCGCAAGGGCAACTCGCTCATCGTCGTGGAGCACGACGAAGACACCATGAAGCGCGCCGATTCCATCGTTGACCTCGGCCCCGGCGCCGGCTCGCGTGGTGGCACCGTGGTCGCGCAGGGGACGATCGCGCAGATTCAGCAGGTGAAGGAATCGGCGACCGGCAAATACTTGCGCGAGCCGCTCAAACATCCCACGCGCGGCGAGCGCCGCAGTCTCAAGGACGTAAAACGCTGGCTCGAAGTGCAGGGCGCGACGTTGCACAACCTCAAGGACGTGGACGTGAAATTCCCGATCGGGCGCCTGAGTGTCGTCACCGGCATTTCCGGCTCGGGCAAGAGCACGCTCATGCGCGGTGTCTTGAAGCCGGCCGTGACCGCGAATCTCAAGCGGACCCGCAAGATGGAAGTGCCCGGCTGCCGCGGCATCAGCGGCGTCGAGCATTTGGAAACGGCTTACGAGGTCGATCAATCACCCATCGGCAAAACCTCACGCTCCACCCCGGCGACCTATATCAAGGTCTTCGACGAAATCCGCGCGCTCTATGCGCAGATGCCGCTGTCCCGCATGCGCGGCTACACCGCGAGCCGGTTTTCGTTCAATGCCGAAGGTGGGCGTTGCGAGACCTGCCAGGGGCAGGGCGTGATCAAGGTGGAGATGAATTTCCTGCCGACGAGTTACGTGCCGTGTACCGATTGCCACGGCAAGCGATACAATTCCGCCACGCTCGAGGTGCTCTACAATGAGCGCAGCATCGGCAACGTGATGGAGATGACGCTCGAGCAAGCGGCGGAATTTTTCGCCGCGCAGCCGAAGATTCACCGTCCGCTCGCGCTGCTCTGCGACACCGGCCTCGGCTATCTCAAGCTCGGCCAGCCCAGCCCGACTTTGAGCGGCGGTGAAGCGCAACGCCTCAAGCTGGTCAGCGAATTGACCCGCGGCCTCGGTCGCGCCCAGACCGCCCGCCTCCGGCAAAACCGCGAGACGAAGTCCACGCTTTACCTATTGGAAGAACCGACGATCGGCCTGCACATGGCGGACGTCGCGGAACTCCTCAAGGTGCTCCACCGACTCGTGGACGATGGCAACACCGTCATCGTCATCGAACACAACCTCAGCCTCATCGCCGATGCCGATTACATCGTCGATATCGGCCCCGAAGCCGGGGCCAAGGGCGGGGAAGTGGTCGCCGCCGGGACGCCGGAAGAAGTGGCCCGGAACAAGCGCAGCCGGACCGCGCCCTTCCTGAGTGAAGTCCTTCGGTAGCGAGAAGTTGTAACAATCGTGTTTTTACGACAGCCAAAAGAGGCTGTTGGCACGTAAACTGTTTCTGTTTGGAACGCGAAACGGCATGCAAACTCCTTCCGCTACGAATTTAACTCCCGGCAACCGGCCTCCGATCAACAGCGCATCGACGCCCGGCACCCAGGTCCAGGTCCGCCCCAACATCGCCAATATCGGCGGAGCCGCCCGCCCGGGGGCACCGGTCCAATCCTTTTCGCTCGACGATATCATCTCCAAGATGGTCAGCGCGGGCGATGGTGTATCCGATCTGCTCTTCGTCGTGGGTCGTCCGCCACAGGTGGAAATTTTTGGCAAGCTGACCGGGGTCGAGATCGAAGGCCTCATGCCGACGCTTCGTCCGGAGCACGTCGAGGCGATCGCCCTGCGGATCATCAATGAGAATGAGCGCCTCACGGCGGATCTGAAAAATCACGGCTCGTGCGATACCAGCTACGCGGTGCCGGAACTCGCTCGCTTCCGCGTGAATATCTTCCGGCAGAATGGTTTTCACGCCATCGTCATGCGGAAACTCAGCACGAAGATCCCAACGTGTGACGGGCTGAACCTGCAGCCGATTTTCAAGGAGATCATCAAGGAAAAGACCGGCATCGTCTTCGTCACCGGGGCCACGGGCAGCGGCAAGACCACGACCCTCGCGGCGATGCTCAATGAGATCAACCAGCAGTCCGAATTCCACATCGTGACGCTGGAGGATCCGATTGAATTCCTGCACCCACACCTCAAGGCGACTTTCAGCCAGCGTGAACTGGGCAAGGACTTTTCCGGCTTCGAGGTCGGCCTGCGCGCCGCGTTGCGCCAGGCGCCGAAGGTGATTCTCGTCGGTGAAATTCGTGACCGCGAGACGATGGAAATTGCGCTCACCGCGGCCGAGACGGGCCACATCGTTTTCTCCACGCTGCACACCATCAGCGCCGCGCAGTCGGTCAATCGCGTGATCGGCATGTTCGGCAGCGAGGAAGAGCCGCAGATCCGCCAGCGTCTCGCCGATACCTTGCGCTATGTCATTAGCCAGCGACTCGTGCCGAAGGTGGGCGGCGGGCGGCTCATGGTCAACGAAATCATGGGCTCGAACCTGCGCACGCGCGAAGCGATTCTGCTCGGCGAAAACGACATTCGCAATTTCCACGAGATCATCGAGTCGGCTGCCCAGGCGGGCTGGAACAGCTTCGAGCAATGCCTGCTCCGGCATTACAGGGGTGGGACGATTACCGAGGAAACGGCGATTCTCTACAGCGTGAACAAGTCGAACATGCGCAAAGCGATCGACGTCGCGAAAAAGGACATGGGCACTGCGGATTCCGGTCCGTCGGGCTTCAAGCTCATGGATCACGAGGAGGCGGCGCCGGCGGTTGGAGCTGCTTCGCCCGCCTCACATTCCGCGCACGCCGCTGCCGTCGCCGCCAAAGCGGCTGGAATGGCCGGAGCCGTCAAGCCGGAGCCACCGCCACTGCCGAAGCTTTCGCTCAAGCCGACGCCCGGGGCGTCGTAAGGTCGTCACCCGAAAAGCAAAACGCCCCGGCGTGGGGCCGGGGCGTTGCGAGAGTCGAAGCTTGAAGCGAGCGCGGAGTTATTCCGTCTTCAGCACCATATCCTTGAACTGCACGGTCATGCCCGTCGGGCCTTTGTGCAATTGCAGGGCGAGGACGCCGGTCTTGGCGGCGTGCTTCGCGTCGTTGTCGATGATGTCGGCGGTCTGGTGACCGTTGATGAAGTGCTGGAGGTGATTGCCCTTGGCGATGATCTTGTATTCATTCCAATCGCCGGCCTTGATGAAGCCCTTGATCTCGGCAGGCGTGGCGGTCGTGCCGGTGACTTCGATCTTGAAGTCCTTGGCTTTCGGATTGGCCGGATCTTTTTCCGCCGCGCTGAGCGTCACCTTTTCGCCCGGCTTGCAGAGGATGCCACGACCCTTTTCCTCGTAGAGCATGCCGGTGTAGGTATTTCCCAGATCCATGTCAGCCTGGTAACCGGCCACGACGAAGTATTCCGGCTTCACGATCTTGCTGCGGTACTGAATGCCCGAGTTGCCGAAGCCTTTCAGTTCGCCGTTTTGGTCTACGAGCTTGAATTTGCAGGTGAGCTCGAAGTCGCCGACTTCGCCATCCTGCCACACGAGGAAGGAATTCTCGGCGATCATGTGATCGGTCTTCGTGGCGCCGGTGATGCAGCCGTCCTGCACGCTCCAGAAACCGTCCACACCTTTCCAGCCGGTGAGGTCTTTGCCGTTGAAGATGTTCTTTTCGCCGGCGTGCAGTTGGGCCGCGGCGAAGAGCGTGAGTGCGACGAGAGGGAGGAGTTTCATGCGATAATATGATGGGTGTGTTTTGGGGAATCGATGGGAGCGGTCGGCCTTAGCGGAAATCGATGTGGGGGTGGCGAATTCAGAGTTGGTCGTTCGCGGGAAGAGAGGGTTATTCGGCAGCGGCACCGAAAAAGATACGGGTGACCTTGCCGTGTTCCGCTTGAAAAATGATGCCGTCATAAATGGAAGCGACGACGAAAGTGTCCGGGGAGATGGAGCTTTCAGGATCAATCCAGGCCGCGTAAGTCTTCTTCGCCGCGGCCGCGAGACTGCCAATCTTGATGCCGCGTCCGGTGGCCAGCTTACAAGGAGCCCCGGCCGTGATCGAAGCGACGGTTTTCCTCCCACCCGGTTTGCCGCCCGCCGAGATCCCCAGCTCGATTCCCTTCGAAGGATACTTCCACGTTTGCACGTAATTCCCATCCGCTGCCTGGAGGGTGAGCTTGGTTTCCTTCTCGGGTTTGCCGAGGAGCTTGATGACCTCGCTCACCGGTTGATCCAGCCGCAAACCACCGAGGGTCTCCCTGTGGACCACTTCGCGCGCGGCGTCAGCATCCGCCGCCACCGCCCATGTCCCGAGGCCCGCCAACATCATCGTCGTGAGGAAGAAGAGAAGGCGGGCCGCGGACATGGCGTGCAGATTAGATTACTTCTTGAAGAACTTCTTCAAGTTCGCGAGGCCCTTCACGGCGATGTCGTCGCGCTTGGGCTCCATCTTGCGCCAGATGGCAGCGGCGCGGGCGATGACCTTCACGTCGGTGGTGAAGGATTCGATGACGACGTCGCCCTGGTAATTGATCTTCTTCAGCGCCGCGACGATCGGCTTCCAGTCGATGTGATCGCCGCCGGGCGTGCCGCGGTCGCTGCCGCAGGCGTGGAAGTGGCCGAGGTGCTTGCCGGCCTTGATGATGGCGGCCGCCTGATTCTTCTCCTCGATGTTCATATGGAAGGTATCGAGGTGCAGCGTCACCGCCTTGCTGCCCACGGCCTTGATGAGCTTGAGACCCTGGTCGCAGGTGTTGAGGAAATCGGTCTCGAAACGGTTGAGCGGCTCGATGCAAAGCTTCACGCCTTTCTTCTCGGCATACTTGGCGAGCGGCTTGAGGTTCTTCACCACGAGGTCGAACTGCTGTTTCTTCTCCTGGTCGTCATGCGGCCCGATGAGACCCACGACCGAGTAGATCGGTCCAATGATCGACGGGCAGCCGAGAACGACCGCCTGATCGATGAGACCCTTCACGTATTCCGAAGCGGTCTTTTGTTCCGCCACGCTGCCGCGGAGATCGCGGCCCGGGCCCATGCACGCGCAGATGCTGCCGATCTTCAGACCGGCCTTGTCCGCCGCGGCCTTGACCACCGCGGGATCGATATGCTCGAGCGCCTCGACGGGAATTTCGACCGTTTCAAAACCCCACTTCTTGAGCTTGGGGAAGAGCTTTACGCTGTCGTTGGTGAAAGGGCTGGCGTAGAGGAAGGTATTGAGTCCGAAGCGAGGCATAGTGGTTGAGGATTGGGTGTATTTGTTCGGGGAAGACGAAGTTTTGTCCGCAAAGAGCGGGCGCCCATATGGCGGAGTGGGGGAGGGCGAGTCAAGCCGCGGAGTTCGCTGGACAACCTGCCGCCCTTGGCGGCAACGTACCCTTCCACGTTCCAATCTTCCACCCCACATGAATCGCCGTTCCTTCCTCCGCACCACCACCGCCACCACGCTCGGCAGTTTTCTCCTTTCCCGTCCCGTCCTCGCCGCTGGGCCGAAGCGCAAGATCCTCTTCTTCTCGAAGTCGAGCGGCTTCGAGCATTCCACGATCAGCTATAAGAATGGGCAGCCGAGCTTTGCGGAGAAGCAATTGCAGGAACTCGGTGCGAAGAACAACTGGGAGTTCACGTTTTCGAAGGACGGCTCGCTGTTCAATCCGCAGTACCTCGCGCAATTCGACGCGCTCTTTTTCTACACCACCGGCAATTTGTGCGCGCCGGGCACGGACAAGAATCCGCCGATGTCCCCCGAGGGCAAGCAGGCCTTCCTCGATTACGTGGCGAGCGGCAAGGGCTTCATCGGCTCGCATAGCGCGAGCGATACTTTCCATACGAACGACGAAGCGCAAAAGGGGCCGGATCGTTACCAGAATCACGGTGACGAAGCCGATCCGTACATCAAGATGCTCGGCGGGGAGTTCATCATTCACGGCAAGCAACAGGTGGCGAAGATGCGCTGCGCCGACCCGAAGTTCCCGGGGTTGGCCAGTCATGCCGATGGCTTTGCCTTCCAGGAGGAGTGGTATTCGCTGAAGGATTTCCGCAAGGACCTGCACGTGCTGCTCGTCCAGGAAACGGAATCGATGGAAGGGCCGATGTATCAGCGTCCGGCGTATCCCGCCACGTGGGCGCGTCCGCACGGCAAAGGCCGCGTGTTCTATACTTCCATGGGGCATCGCGAAGATGTGTGGACGAATCCCATTTTCCAGGACGTGCTTACCGGCGGCATTAGCTGGGCGCTGGGCGATGTGCAGGCGGATATCACGCCGAACATCGACAAGGTGACGCCCGGCGCGCTGACGAATCCGGCGTATCAGGAGCCGAAGCCGAAGGCCCCGGCGGCGCCGGCGCCGGCAAAGTAGTCGGTAAGCCAGTGGCCAGTCCGTAGCAGAACTGCCCACCGGATCTTTATGCCATCCCCGGTGTCATCCTGAGCGGAGCGCTCGTGGGCCAGCGGGGAGCGCGCAGTCGAAAGCCGAGTCTGCGAGACGCCTATGGGACTGCGGGGCAAACCCCGTCGCTTACGTGCGATATTCGCTGGTTGTTCGGGCGCGTTTGCCAGGCAGTCCCATAGGCGTCTCGCTGGTTGTTCGACCGGGTTTGCCCCGCCGTCCCGTAGGCGTCTCGCAAGCTCGGCTTTCGACTGCGTGCCCCGCCGCCGCCTGGCCCCGGGGCACTCCGCTCAGAATGACCACGGGGAGAGAGCGGCCTCGCGGGGCAACAGCGGTCGGATATTGCAACTTTTGTATAAAGCTCAGCTGCCCACCGGAGTCACCATCGATAGCGTTTTGCTCCTTACCAGCGTCTGGAGGCGGGGCCGCCGATGCGACGGGATGCGTTCCTGTGCGTTTTCCAATGACGGAAATATGGGAGAACACGCAGGAACGTATCCCTTCGCTGTTCTTCTTACGCCGACCCGTAAATTGCGCAGTTTCCTCTGTCCCGGCAGCATAGCTCTTCACATGTTCGCCCTCCGCCGCTCCCTCCTCGCTCTACTCTCAATTCTGAGCCCGTGGCCGGCTGGCGTCGCGCTGGCCGCGGACAAAGTGGATTTCAACTACGACATCCGCCCGCTGATTTCCAGCAAGTGCTACCACTGCCATGGGCCGGATGAAAAATCGCGCAAGGCCAAGCTGCGGCTCGACAAGCGGGAGGACGCGGTCAAGGAACACGAAAGCGGAGTGACGATCGTCCCGGGCGACCCGGCGAAGAGCGAGTTGATGAACCGCATCCTGTCCAAGGATCCCGATGACATCATGCCGCCGCCGAAGGAGCAGCACGCCCTGACGGCGCAGGAGGTGGACCTGTTTCGCCGCTGGATCGCGGAAGGCGCGGAGTACAAGCCGCACTGGTCTTTCGTCAAGCCGACCCGGGCCGACGTGCCGCCCTTGCCAGCCGGGGCGCGGGCCGACAATGCGATCGACCATTTCATCGCCGCCAAGCTGGCCACCGTGGGGCTGAAGCAATCGCCCGAGGCGGATCGCTATTCGCTCATCCGCCGCGTCGCGCTCGATCTCACCGGATTGCCGCCGACCCCGGAAGAAACCGAAGCCTTCGTCAACGACCGGAGCCAAGATGCTTACGAGAAAGTGGTCGACCGGTTGCTGGCCTCACCGGCTTATGGAGAGCGTTGGGCGAAGCTCTGGCTCGATCTCGCCCGCTATGCGGATTCCAGCGGCTATGGCTCGGATTTCGTGCGGCTGAATATCTGGCCCTATCGCGACTGGATGATCAATGCCTTCAACCGCAACCTGCCCTACGATCAATTCACCATCGAACAACTGGCCGGCGATTTGCTGCCGAATCCGACCACCGAGCAACTCGTGGCCACGGCGTTTCATCGCAACACGATGACAAATTTCGAAGGCGGCACCATCGATGAGGAATTTCGCGTCGCCGCGGTGAAAGATCGCATCGCCACAACGGGTGAAGTGTGGATGGGGCTGACCGTGGGCTGTGCGCAGTGCCACTCGCACAAGTTCGATCCGATCTCGCAAACGGACTACTACAGTTTCTTCGGCGTCTTTAATCAGAGCGAAGACGCCGACCGCAACGACGAGGAGCCGAAGATGCCGCTGCCGACGGCGGAGGAAACGGCGAAGACGACGAAGCTGAAGGACGACATCGCGAAGATCGAAGCGGAATTGAAAGAGACGACTTCGCCGGAACTGGAAGGCGAGGAAGTCGCGTGGGAAAAGGAAGCGGCGAAGCCGATCGCCTGGCAACCGCTCCAAGCGGCGGAGATCAAGGCGGCGAGCCAGACGACTTTTGACACGCTGCCGGATGGCTCGCTGCTCGCCCGCGGGGAGATGCCGGAGAAGGACACCTATACGATCAAGGTGCGCACGGATCTGCCCGGCATCACCGCGTTTCGCCTCGAGGCATTGCCGGACGATTCGCTGCCCGCGCATGGTCCCGGTCGGGCGGACAACGGCAATGCAGCCCTGACCAATTTTCACGTCGCAATGTTGCCGGCGGATTCGAAGCTGCCGCGCGGCCGCTTCGTGCGCGTCTCGTTGCCGGGCGTGAAAAAGCTCCTCGCCCTGGCCGAGGTGCAGGTCTTCAGCAACGGCGAGAACGTGGCGCTCAAGGGCACGGCGAAGCAATCGAGCACGGCCTACGGCGGTGACTCCAAGCGGGCGATCGATGGCAATACCGAGGGCGACTTTTTCAAGGCGCAGTCCGTCTCGCATACCAACCAGGAAAAGGACCCGTGGTGGGAGGTGGACCTCGGGAGCAGCGTAGATATCGAGCGCATTGCCATCTGGAATCGCACCGACAGCAATCTCGGCGCGCGGCTCGCGAATTTCCACGTGAGCGTGCTCGACGAGGCGCGCAAGCCGGTGTGGGAGCAGGTGGTCGTGCCGGCACCGAGTCCGAGTATCGCGCTCAAGCCGGCCGATGGCCAGACGATCGCCCTGCGCGACGCCACGGCAGATTTCAATCAGGAAGGCTGGCCGGTTTCGAAGGCGATCGACGGTGACGAGAAGAGCGGCTGGGCCTTTGCGCCGCAATCGGGACACGCGCATGCGGCGGTCTTCCAAACGGAGAAGCCGCTCAAGGCGAAGGAGGCGGTTTTGCAGTTCACGCTCGACCAGAACTACGGGCAGAAGCACACGCTCGGGCATTTCCGCCTGCTCGCGACCACGCAGGCGCAGCCGGTGCGGGAATTACCGGGGCACATCAAGGAAATCCTTGCCGTGGCCGCGGAATCGCGGAGCGCGGCACAGCAGGCCGAGGTGATGAATTATTTCCGCCCGCTGTCGAAGACGTACGCCGGTCTGGGCAAGCAACTCGAGGCGAAGCGCGCGGAACTCGCGGCGGTGAAGCCGCTGCTGCTGCCGATCATGCGCGAACTCCCTTCGGACAAGCAGCGCGAGACGCACATCCTCAACAAGGGCAACTACCTCGTCCCCATGGACAAGGTCGAGCCGGGGCTGCTCTCGCAGTTTGCTTCGTTTGTCCCGAAGGATGCAAAGATGGACCGGCTCACCGCCGCGCGCTGGCTGATGAGCCCGGAGAATCCGCTGACCGCGCGCGTCGCGGTGAATCGCTTTTGGGCGCAGCTCTTCGGCCTCGGCATTGTCGAAACGCAGGAAGACTTCGGCTCGCAGGGCGCGCTGCCCACGCATCCCGCGTTGCTCGATTGGCTGGCGGTGACGTTCATGTCGCCGAAGTCGGATGATCCCGCGCACCCCGGGCTCGCCTGGGATATGAAGGGCCTGCTGAAGCTCATGGTGATGAGCGCGACCTACCGGCAGGCGTCCAAAGTCAATCCGGACACGTTGGAGAAAGACCCGCGCAATCGCTTGCTCTCCTACGCGCCGCGACGGCGACTCGAGGCGGAGACCGTGCGCGATCAGGCGCTGGCCGTGAGCGGCCTGCTCAGCCACAAGATGTTTGGCCCGAGCGTGTATCCGCCGCAGCCGGATGGCTTGTGGAAAGTGGCTTTCAACGGCGGCCAGAATGCCTACCCGACATCGAAAGGGGAGGACCGCTATCGGCGCGGGCTCTACACTTTCTGGCGCCGCTCCATGCCGCCGCCGGACATGACGACCTTTGATGCGCCCAGCCGTGAGAGTTGCACGTTGCGCCGCATCCCAACGAATACGCCGCTGCAAGCCTTCGTGACGATGAACGATCCCGTCTTCGTCGAATGCGCGCAGGCGCTCGGTCGACGGATGATGCACGAAGGCGGGAATGATCCGGAAGCCCGGGTGCGTTTTGCGCTCCGTCTTTGCCTCGACCGTCCGCCCACGGATACGCAGGTGATGACCCTGGTCGACCTTTATGAAAAGGAACTGTCCATTTACCAGACCGATAAGGACGGCGCCTTGAAGCTGGCCACCGAGCCGATCGGTGCGCTGCCGGAAAATTGCGAAGCCTCCGAAGCGGCGGCTTACACCGTGGTGGCTAATGTAATGCTCAATCTCGACTCCTTCCTCACCAAGAATTGATGCCATGAATCTCCGACTCGAACACGCTCGCGCGGTCACCCGGCGCGAATTTCTCTCTCGCGGCGGCAAACTCGGCCTGGGCGCCATGGCGCTGGAAGGCCTGTTAGCAAAAGGCCTCGCGACCACCCAGGCGGTGAATCCACTCGCGCCCAAAGCGCCGCCGCTCCCCGCGAAAATCAAGTCCGTCATCTATCTCTCGATGAGCGGTGCGCCGCCGCAGCATGATCTCTTCGATTGGAAGCCGGAGTTGGTGAAGCACCACATGCAGGAGTGCCCCGCGGAGTTTTTGAAGGGGCAGACTTTTGCCTTCATCAAGGGCACGCCGAAGCTGCTCGGAACGCTGGCGAAGTTCGCCCAATACGGCCAGAGCGGAACGTGGGTGAGCGAGCATCTGCCGCATTTTCAAAAGATCGTCGACGATGTCGCCGTGGTTCGCTCGATGAACACGACGCAGTTCAACCACGCGCCGGCGGAGTTGTATTTGCACACCGGCAATATGCTGGCCGGTTCGGCGAGCATCGGAGCCTGGGCGACCTACGGGCTGGGTTCGGAAAATCAGGACCTGCCGGGGTTTGTCGTCTTGCTCAGCGGTGGGACGGATCCGACGGGCGGCAAGGCGACGTGGGGCTCGGGCTTTTTGCCGAGCGTTTACCAAGGGGTGCAGTGCCGCGCGGCGGGCGAGCCGATTCTATATGCGAACAATCCGGCGGGGATGACACGGGAGTCGCGCCGGGAATCGCTCGATGCGCTCAAGACCTTGAACGAAGCGGAAGCGAAGCAATTTGGTGACGCGGAAACGGTCACGCGTATCGCGCAATACGAACTCGCCTACCGCATGCAGATGTCGGTGCCGGGAGTGATGGATATCTCGAAGGAAAAGCCGGAGACGATCGAGATGTATGGCGCGAAACCGGGCGAGGCGTCCTTTGCCAACAACTGCCTGCTCGCGCGGCGGCTGGTGGAGAAGGGAGTGCGCTACGTCCATCTCTTCGATTGGGGCTGGGATATGCACGGCACGGGCAAGGACAACGATCTGCTCAACGGTCTGCCGAAGAAGTGCGGGAATGTCGATCAGGCCAGCGCCGCGCTGGTGGAGGATCTCAAGCAACGTGGGTTGCTGGATTCGACGCTGGTCGTTTGGGGCGGTGAATTTGGCCGCACGCCGATGAATGAAGCGCGCGGTGGTTCGACGTTCCTCGGCCGCGATCACCATCCGCACGCGTTCACGCTGTGGATGGCGGGTGGGGGAATCAAGAAGGGCCTGAACTTTGGTGCGACCGATGAGCTCGGCTATTTCGTCACGGAGGACAAGGTGACCGTGCGCGATTTGCAGGCCACGATTCTGCATCTCTTCGGCCTCGATCCCTACAAGTTTGCCTTCCGCTATCAGGGGCTGAACAACCGGCTCATTGGTCCGACGAATGAGGGGCAGATTGTGAATGGGATTTTGACGTAGGAGCCGGAGGCGAACATCAGCGTTGTCTTCGGTTTGACATTCCTTGGCGGAAGGGCCATTCATGGCGGCGATGAAACGCTTCCTCCCCTTGCTGTTCGCGCCGGTCCTCGTGCTGGCGCAGGATTCCGACCTGAAATCGAACGGTTCGACCCGGCTTTCGACCAGCTCGTTGCCCCAGGGACCAGGATCGAAAAACTCGCCGAAGGGGTTTCACTGGTCGGAAGGACCGGGTGTGGAAGGACGGCTCGCTGTATTTTTTCCGATGTGCCGGAAGAACAAGCTGTACCGCTGGGCAGCCGGGTGAGAAAGAAGCCGCCAAAGGTTTTTCCTCCCAGCCGAGCGGGTGGCATGGAATCGACTCCGGCGTTCAAGGAGCCCGGTTCGAATGGCCTCACGCTCGATGCCAAGGGCAACCTGATCCTCTGCCAGCAAGGCACACAGCGGGTCGCCCGGCTCGAGCCGGATGGCAAGCAGGTGCCGCTGACCCATGGCTACGAGGGCAAGCATTTCAACAGTCCGAACGACGTCATCTATTCGAAGAACGGGAATCTGTATTTCACCGACCCGCCTTATGGGTTGGAGGGGCTCAATGATTCGCCGCTCAAGCAGCTGAAGTTCAACGGCGTCTTCCTCGTGAAGCCTTCCGGCGAGACCACGGCGATCATCAAGGACCTCACTTTCCCGAATGGCCTCGCGTTTTCGCCCGATGAAAAACTCCTCTACGTCGGCGTGAGCGATCCGCAATCCGCGAAGGTGTGGGTCTACGACGTGCAGCCGGACGGCACCGTGGCCAACAAGCGCCTTTTCTTCGACGCGGGCCCGCTGGTCAGCGACAAGCGTGTGGGCCTGCCCGATGGCATGAAAGTCGATGCGCAGGGCGATCTGTGGTGCGCCGCCGCGGGCGGGGTGCTCGTCATTTCACCGACGGGCAAGCACCTCGGCACAATTGTCACCAATCAGCAGACGGGCAATTGCGCGTGGGGCGACGACGGCTCGACGCTCTACATCTGCGCAAACATGTTCATTTGCCGCGTGAAGACGCTGACCCACGGCGTCGGCATGGTGAACAAATGAGATAGCCGCCTTACTTCGGAGCGAAGGGGGCGCGGATTGTGCCGTCGCGGCTGATGATCGGCTGGGGATTTTCGACCCGGCCGAGCGGACGCACGCCAGGGCCTTTGCCATCGCGGCCGAGATCGTCTTTCATCGCGTCAGCCAGCTCGCGCAGATGGGCCACCACGTCGGGATGCGCGTCGGCCACGTTGGTCGTTTCGCCGATGTCGGTTTGGAGATTGTAGAGTTGATCCGGAATGGGAGCGGCGGGTTTCTTCACCGGGCCTTTGCCTTCGGCCAAACCGGCGGAACCGAAACGCAGCTTCCACGGACCGGTGCGCACGCCTTCGAGCCGCAGCCCGTTGAAGTAATAGAACACCTCGTGCGGCGATTTCGCACCGGCTTCACCGGCGAGCACCGGCCAGATATTGCCGCCATCGATCTTGTGATCGGTCGGGACCTCGCCACCGGCTAGATTCACGAGGGTCGGCAGTATGTCGAACATGCCGGTGATTTCGTCGGACGAAGTGCCGCCGGGAATTTTACCCGGCCACCAGGCGATCGTCGGCTCACGCATACCGCCTTCCCATGTCGTCGTCTTGAAGCCGCGCAGCGGAGCATTGACCGCCCGTGGGGTGCCGCCGTTATCGGAGGTGAAGAGGACGAAGGTGTGATCCTGGAGCTTGAGCTCGCGGAGGGTGTTGAGCACCTGGCCGACACTCCAGTCCACTTGTTCGACCCAATCGCTGTAGTAGCCGTTCGGCGATTTGCCGGCCCATTCCTTGCCGGGATAGATCGGGAAATGCACCGCATTGTGTGGGAGGTAGAGGAAGAAGGGTTTGTCCTTGTGCTCCGTGATGAATTTCACCGCCGCCTTGGTGTAGCGGTCCACGAGACCTTGCTGCTCATCCTGGCGCACCCGGGCGATGACCTTCTCGTTTTCGAGCATCGGCAGCGGAGGTTGATTCCCCGTGATGCCGGTTTCGGGAATGGGTGCGGAAGGATTCGGAGTGGCTTTCGGTTTGGGAATTGGATCGCCGAGGCTGCTCTTCGAGCCGTCTTCGCCTGGCCCCATGTCATTCGAATAGGGCAGGCCGAGGTAGTAGTCGAAGCCGCGGCGCGGCGGGAGAAATTCCGGTTGATCGCCGAGATGCCATTTGCCGATGCAGCCGGTGGCGTAGCCGGACTTCTTCAGCAACTCCGCGACCGTGTGCTCGGCGGGATTCAGGCCGACGGCAGCGCCGGGAAAGAGCACGCTGGGAATGGGCAACACGCGCTTCGGGTAGCAACCAGTCATGAGCGCCGAACGTGAAGGCGAGCAGACGGGCGCCCCGTAAAAGCAGGTGAGCTTGCGGCCTTCCTGCGCCATGCGATCGAGATTGGGGGTGCGATTGAGCTTCGAGCCAAACGGCGCGATGTCCGCGTAGCCCATGTCATCGATATTGATGATGATGAAGTTAGGCTTGTCCGCGGCCAGGGCAGCGCCGGCCAGCAGGCAGAGGGTGGAGAAGAGGAAGCGCAGGGGTTTCATGGGGTGAGGGGGAGACGAAAAGGGGAGAGCTTGCTTTCCGACGATGACCAGAAATGGAGCGGTACCTTTGAAGAGAGAAGCGAAAAAGAAGAGGCGAATGCGGGGAGCCGGGACGCGGATTGATTTCGGGCTGTTAATCGGACCATTCCCTGAGGCTCTATGGGCCGATGGAATTCCCGCACCGTCACGCCCCGGTTGACTCGCCGCTCAAGCGTCTTTTCGTCGCGCTGTGTCTGGCGTTGGCGCCGCTGGCCGCGGGTGCGGCCGGGAAAGCTGCGGTGCCCAATGGCATGAACGTGCATTTCAGCACGCCGCGGGAGGGTTACGTGATGGTGAACATCTATCGCGCGGATGGCACGCTGGTGCGCCGATTGGAGCCGGGAAAGACGATGCCCAAGGGCGCACACGATCTGACTTGGGACGGACTCTCGGACGACGACAAGATGGTGGAACCCGGCGACTACACGTGGAAAGGACTCTTTCACGAGGGCATCGGGCTGAAGCTGCGCGGCTGGGTGGGCAGTGGCGCAGATCTGCCTTGGAAAACGGCGGATGGAGAAGGGGGATGGGGCGGAGACCGCGGCGTGCCCAGTGCGGTCACGGCGGATGACACGCACGTCTATCTTGGCTGGTCGCTCGCGGAAGACGGCCATGCGGTCGTCGCCTGCGATCCCAGCGGACACGTGGTCTGGCGACACCGCCGGAGTGAGGGGCCTTCCGGTTGCAAGGCGCTGGCCGTGGATGATGGGCTCGTCTATGTGCTGGGCGGCCTGGACAAAGAAGGTGCGGAAGGCAAAGCGATCTATCGCCTGGATGCCCGCGACGGCAAACCCGTTCCCTGGCCGAACGGATCGGTCGACCTGAAGATCTTTTCGTTCTGGCCAGCGGATACGAAGTCGAATCCCGACGTGGCCGATGCCATGGCGGTGCGTCACGGACACATCTATCTCAGCTTCACGAATTCCCAATTCCTGACCGTTCTTGATGCCAAGAGCGGAGCCTATTTGCAAACTGTGGTCGGCGCTGCGCCCGGCATGATCGATATCGCGCCTACCCAGACCGAGTTGCCCGATGCACCGGGCAAAATGGCCGATGCGGATTTCGGCGTCATCGCGATCCGCGTCTCGCCGGAACTCCGGATGAGAGTGGGCAGCCAGGATGACCCCGGCTATTCCGTCCTCGGGCGCATTCTCTTTGCGCATGATCCGTTTTGGGTCATCACCAGTGACATGGCGGGACTCAAGACGGATGCGCCGGTGACAGCTCTGACCGTGGTTGGTGAGCGCGCCAAGTTTCACGCTCGCACGGCGTTCCTCGGCTTTGGCGCGCCGGTCAATCAACTCGAAGCGCGCCCGCTGCTCGATGCCGAGAATCCCACCTGGGTTGCGGGGCGGCGGGGCGGTCGTGCCTTGCTCGGTCCCTGGCAGGCGGATGGATTGCATTCGATCCGCGGAGTGGCGATGGCCCCGGATGGAAAGTTGTGGGTCGCGGAGAGCGACGCCTATCCCAAGCGCTTCAGCGTGTGGGATACGACCGGAAAGGAAGGCAAGCTGGTGCACGAGTTTTTCGGGCCGATGGACAAGGATGCCGCGGGAAGCGCGATCAACCCGCTCGATCCGGATGTGATGTTTGCTCAAGGCTGCGAATGGCGGATCGATCGCAAGACGGGCGTGGCGAAGTGCCTTGGTGTCGTGACTCGCGAGCCGGCTCGAGCAGCACGTTATGGCGTCGGAAAGAATGGGCACGCCTATTTGATCGTGTCTGCCGCGGAAAAAACCTCCTTGGATATTTACGAGCGAATCGGGGAGGGCGATTACAAGCTCCGTACCCGATTCTTCCAAGCAACCGAATCGGACTCGCCGGCATTTGTCGGAAAGACAGTGATGTGGGTGGATGAAAACGGAGATGGCAAGATGCAGGACAATGAAACGATCGCGATCTATAACGAGCCGGTCGGGCTGGAGGTGGGGCCAGCGGGTCCGAATCTCGCCGTGCGGACGAGGCCCTCGGCCACGGACGCCCCCATACCGACGATCATTCATACCGTAAAGGAATGGAGTGCCTGCGGCGCACCCCGCTACGATTTTAAAAATGGAACCCGACTCGCCGTTCTCGGAAGCGCCTTTGCCATTCGGGCAGCAGAGACAAGCCCAGATATGCAAATGGCGTTGGTTATGCGGACAGATCTGGCCTGCGTCGGGGGTGATTGGGGTAAAACGCTTCATTGGAGTATCCCTGAGCAGCAACTCCGAGAAAGCATCCCGGCGAAGATCGTTGGGAGTGCCCGCTTGTTGGCGCCGGTGAACAACGCGTGGCTTGTCACCTTTCAGAACAATGACTGGAGTATTTGGACGGAGGATGGATTTAACCTGGCGCATTTCTTTGCCAAAAGCGGGGAGCAGCCACACTGGCCGAAAGCGGCCGTACCGGGGGCGGAAATGACTCACGCAGGGGCTCCGCAGAATGGCCGACTGACCCAAGCGCGCGACGGCAAGTTGTATGTGGAAGCCGGCGATACGGCTCGTTGGAATATGGAGGTCACCGGCTTGGAAAAAGTGAAGGCATTGCCCGGCGGCAAGCTCACCGTGCCGGCGGCAAAATAACGCATCGACCTCGAAGAACTTTCCGCAATCATTCCCGACGTCATGAAAATCCTCCCGATCCTTTTCTTCGCACTTCTCGCGATGATCCTTTGCGCGCCGCTGCGCGCGGATGATTACGAAGCGCGGACCTTTTCCGCAGATGGAGCGCAGCTTGGTTACCGTTTGCTGAAGCCGAAGAATTTCGACGCGGCGAAGAAGTATCCGCTGGTGCTGATCCTGCACGGCGCGGGCGAGCGCGGGACGGACAATGCCGCGCAGCTCAAGTATGGCGCGCCGCTTTTCCTCAAGCCGGACGTGCGCGACAAGTATCCGTGTTTCGTCGTCGTGCCGCAGTGTCCGCCGGATCAGACGTGGTCGGCGGTGAAAGGCTGGACGGGGCCGAATGCTTACGAAGACCAGCCGACCGCGCCGATGAAGCTGCTGCTCGCCGCACTCGACGCGACGCTGAAGGAATTTCCGATCGACCAGGACCGGCAGTATGTCACTGGTCTCTCGATGGGCGGTTATGGGACGTGGGACTTGATCACCCGCCAGCCCACGCGCTGGGCGGCTGCGGCGCCGATCTGCGGCGGGGGTGATGTCTCGCGAATTGCACCGGCCAAGGGCGTAGCCTTGTGGGCGTTTCACGGTGTGCTCGACCCGACCGTGCCGGTGGTGCGCAGCCGCGAGATGATCGCCGCACTCGAAGCCGCTGGCGGTCACCCGCTCTACAGCGAGTATCCCTACGCGAAGCATGACTCTTGGAATATCGCCTATGGCGAGCCGGAGTTGCTGCCGTGGATGTTTGCCCAGAAGCGCGGGAGCGTGGTGCCTTGGGAGCAGATTGCTGGGCCCTTCTCGCAGCCGCCGTCGAATCTCTGCCCCGGCGCGGGGCCGATGCAGTCGGGGCTGTGGTTCCGCACGCTGTGGAAAGGACGGCGCGAGCAGTGGTCGAAGATGAAGGAAACCGAGGCGAACTCGGTGGTCTTTTTCGGTGACTCGATCACCCAAGGCTGGGGTTCGCTGGCGAACGACTTCAAGGAGCTGAAAGTGGCCAACCGAGGGATTAGCGGCGACACCACGCGCGGCTTGCGCACTCGTCTGCAGGGGGACGTGCTCGATCTGCACCCGAAGGCGGTCTCGATTCTCATCGGCACGAACGATCTCGACCAGGGCGCGGAACCAGAAGTGGTCGTGGAGAATCTGAAAGCGGTTGTCAACGCCCTGCACGCGGCGAATCCGGCGATGCCGATTGTGATCAACAAGGTCATGCCGCGGGGGCCGAAGCCGGGCTTTTTTCCGGAGAAAATTCGCCAGTTGAATGGGCTCTACGAAGAGGCGTTCAAGAGCGATAAACAAGTGACCTTCTGCGATACGTGGTCGCTTTTCGACGATGGCAACGGCTCATGCAAGAAAGAGGAGTTTCCCGACATGCTCCACCCGAATGCCACCGGTTATGCGAAGTGGACGGCGACTTTGCAGCCGATTTTCAGCAAGCTCGGGTTGGAGAAATAGCGGCTGGTACTTGCAGGGACGCACCGCCTGCGGGACATTGCCGCACATGAAACGCGTCTTCGGTCTCGAAACGGAATACGGTATCACTGTCGACGGCGTAACCGACCTGGATGTAGTGCGCGAATCCATCGAGATCGTGCGCAGCTACACTGAGCACGGTGCGTCGATGAAATGGGATTACAACCTCGAGGACCCGCACCAGGATGCCCGCGGCTTTCGCGCCGAGGAGTTGCTGCAGGACACCGACGAGGCGGCCTACTACGAACTCGATAAGAACCGGCCGCTGAGTTTCCAGGAGATCAAGAGCGACCTCGTGCTCAGCAACGGGGCGCGCTTTTACAACGACCACGCGCACCCGGAATACTCGACGCCGGAATGCACCACACTGCGGGAGATCGTGGCGCAGGACCAAGCGGGGGAACGTATTCTCGCGGAGTGTGCGCGGCGCCGGAACTCGCATCTGCCGGAAGGCTGCGAGGCGCGGCTCTATAAGAACAACACGGACTTCATCGGCCACAGCTACGGGTGCCATGACAACTATCTCATGCGGCGCGATGTGCCGTGGGAGTGGCTGGTCCGCGACGTGGTGCCCTTTTTGGTGACGCGACAGATTTTCGCCGGCGCGGGCAAGATGGGGATCGAGGGCGAGGACTCCGGTGGGCAGCCCGGGGTGTATCAGATCGCCCAGCGCTCCGACTTTTTCAGTGTGCTGTGCTCGATCGATACGATGAACCGGCGGCCGCTGGTCAACACTCGCGACGAGCCGCACGCGGACGCGGAGAAATACCGTCGCTTTCACGTGATCATTGGCGATGCCAACATGAGCCATTACGCCACGGCGTTGAAACTGGGGACGACTGCGCTGGTGTTGGAACTGATCGAGACGGGGCATGCCCCGCAGCTCGAACTGGCCAATCCGATCGAGGCGACCAAGTTGTTGAGCCGCGATCAATCGTTGCAATGGTTGATCGATCTCAAGGATGGGCGAAAGATTTCGGCGATCGATGTGCAGCGGCTGTATCTAGCTGCCGCGCGCAAGCATTGTCACGAAGCGGAAGAGACGAACTGGGTGCTCGCCGAATGGGAGTTGGTGCTCGACGACCTCGCGGCGGATTATTGGCGTTGCCGCGATCGGGTGGATTGGGTGGCGAAGAAATTTCTCCTGACCACTTTCCAGGAAAGTGAGGGACTGGAGTGGGACGATCCGTGGCTGCAATCGATCGATCTAGAGTATCACAACGTGTCCCTGGAGCAGGGGCTCTATTACGAGTTGATGCGCGAGAATCAGATGAAGCGGCTGGTTTCCGAGGACGATATCCGCCGGGCCATTTTCCAGCCGCCGGAAACGACGCGGGCCTTTTTCCGCGGGCGGGCCGTCGCGCGATTCAACCGCGAGATCGAGTCGATCCAGTGGGACGAGATCGTGCTCGGCTCAGGGCCGCTCAAGCGAAATGTCGAATTGGCCCATCCCGCGCACCATGCGGGATTGGATCGCCTCAACGCGGCGATTCGCGAGGCGAAGAGTTTTGAGGAACTGATGGGGATGCTGGAGGTGAAAGCCGACTAAAACTCCGTCTGCGCCGCGGGTTGCTTTTCTTCCTCGGGATGGAGGGCGCGATGCAGGATGTTCGTGAGCTTCGCGGAAAGGTACGGCTTCGGCAGGTAATTGCGGCCGTCTTCCAGGCGCACGTCGCTGCCGAAGAGTTCCGCGCTATAGCCGCTGGTGTAGATGACCTTGAGATCCGGTTGCTCGGCTAGCAGACGCTGGGAGAGCTCCAGACCGTTCACGCTGCCGGGCATGACCATGTCGGTGAGCAGCAGATCGATCTCGTGCGAGTGCTCTTTCCAGACCTCCAGGGCCGCGTCGCCGTGCTCGGCCTCGAGCACGCGATAGCCGCTGTGATCCAACACTTCGCGCACGAGGCTGCGGACCGCCTCGTCATCTTCCACGATGAGGATGGTCGATTCGGCACTGACGGGCGCAGTGTCGTGATGGTCGGTCTCCAGCGGTTCGGCCAGGCGTTCGGTGACCGGGAAATACACGCGGAATTCCGAACCCTTGCCGACGGCGGTGGAGACTTCGATCCAGCCGTCATGCTGCTTGGTGATGCCGTAGACGGTGGCCAGACCCATGCCGGTGCCCTTGTGCGTTTCCTTCGTCGTGAAGAAGGGCTCGAAGATGCGGCTGCGCGTGGCCTCGTCCATGCCGGTGCCGGTGTCGATCACGCTGAGCACCGTAAAATCGCCCGGGCGCGCTTCGGGATTCTTTTCGGTATCGGCGATGGTGAGCTCCACCTCGGACGTCTTGATCGTGATCCGGCCGCCCTTGGGCATGGCGTCACGCGCGTTGAGCGTCAGGTTCATGAGCACCTGCTCGAGTCCAGTCTGGTCGGCCCAGATGGGCGGCAGTTCTTCGCCGAAGGCGCAGCAGAGCTCGATGTGCTCACCCATCAGGCGGCGCAGCATGGAGGTGAGGTCGCGGATGAGGGTATTGAGCGACAACACGCGCGGGCGCATGACCTGCCGGCGGCTGAAGGCGAGCAACTGGCGCGTGAGATCGGCGGCGCGCTCCGAGGCGAGGGCGATCTGCTGCAGGGAATCGACCGCGTCTTCGTCGTGCCCGGGCAGGGTGAGCTGCAGGCTGGCGTGCCCCTGGATGATGGTCAGGAGATTGTTGAAGTCGTGGGCAACGCCGGCGGCGAGCTGGCCGATGGCTTCCATCTTCTGCGCCTGGCGAAGCTGGGCTTCCAGATTGAGACGCTCGGAGATATCGAGCACCATGAGCAGCAGATGCGGTTCGCCGCTAATCGTGATGCGCTCGAGCGAGACCAGGGTGTTGCGCAACTCGCCGGATTTCGTGCTGACCTGCGCTTCCACATGATGGAGCGGCTTCTCGTCGCTGGCCGCCGGCTGATTGTAATCGAGGCAGAAGCGTAGTTCGAGCGGCGTATGGCCGATGAGCTCTTCCCGCGTATAACCGGTCATCTGGAGGAAGGCATCGTTGACGTCGATGAAGCGATTCTCGCGCGGCGTCTGGATGACGAACGGAATGGGGCTGGCGCGGAAGGCCTTGCCGAAACGCTCTTCCGAACGCCGCAATTCGGCATTGCTGTCTTCCAGCGCCTTGGTGCGCTCCTGCACCATCTTGTCCATCGTTTCGAGGCGCACACTCGCCTGCTCGGTGACGTACCACTTCTTGGTCAGCGCGTGGGCGAGTTGCAGCACTTCGATGTTATCGAAGGGCTTTTTCAGGATGACGAGGTTGTCGTTGACGCCGAGGCGCACCGTCATCTTCTCCCACGAATAGTCGGAATAGGCGGTGCAAACGACGACTTGCAGCGAAGAATCGACCTGCCAGAGGCGCTCGATGGTCTCCACGCCATCCCAACCCGGAGGCATGCGAACGTCGACGAAAGCGAGCGCGAAGCGGTTCCCATCCTTGACGGACTTGGTTACTTTTTCCAGCGCTTCCTTGCCTTGATAAGCTGACTCGAGCTCGAACGTGGCGACATTGACCGGCACGTGCGGCGTTCCGAAGAGCACGGATTCCATCGCGTCGAGCTCGGTGCTCGGCTTGGTCGTGCCGAGCAGGATCTTGCGAAAGTCCTCGTGGATGGCGGGATTGTCGTCGACGAGAAGGATGCGATTGTTCGTCGGGAGATTCATGTCGTGGTAGCGGGCGCTGCCATGGGCAGTTCGAAAGTGAAGGTGGCACCGAGGCCGGGGCCGTCGCTGTGGGCGAGGAGGCGTCCGCCCATTTGCTGGGCGGCCAGCGCGGCGCTGTGCAGACCGAAGCCGTGACCGTCTTTGCGGGTGGTGAAGCCGTGGGAAAAGATGCGCGTCAGATTCTCCGGGGCGATACCGCAGCCGGTGTCCGTGACGATGAGGGCCACGGTCGTGTCGTTCTGCCGCCGAACGCACAGGGTGAGCTGCTTCTCGTTTTCGCTATCGTCCATGGCGTGCTTCGCATTGCGCAGGAGATTCACGAGGATTTGCAGGACCTTGTGCTTGTCGACCGAGACCGGAGGCACCTGCTCGTATTCGCGCACGACATTGATGCGATGGCGCGCAAAGCTGTCCATATTGAGCTGCAGAGCGTCCTCGATGAGCGACTCGACCGGTAGCACCTCGGAAAGACCCGAGACCCGCGCGTAGGTCTGCTGCATGGCGACGATGTCCTTGATGTGCTCGATGTTGCGGGTGAGCAGATCGATCTCCGCGCGCGCTTCCAGGCGCTCGTTTTCGAGATGCTGCGAGAGGTCGGCGATGTAAGAGGGGAGCAACTGGCCCTTCGGATCGCTGGTCAGGAACTCGGCGAGCTCGCCGTTCTTGTCGCGCAACATGGCGGCGGCGCGGGCGAGATTGGAAGTGCGCGATTGGCCAAGGCGCTCGGCGATGAGCGTGGCGGAGACATTCACGCTATTGAGCACGTTGCCCACGTTGTGCAGCACGCCGGTGGCGACTTCCGCCATGCCCGCCTGGCGCGAGGCGTCCATGAGCTGCTGCTGCGCGCGTTGCAGTTCTTCTTCCGCGCGTTTGCGCTCCGCGATCTCGTGTCGCAGTGCGGTGTCCCGCGCCTGGATTTGATCGAGCATGCTATTGAAGGAGTCGGTGAACGTTCCCAATTCATCGTCCACCACCTTGGCGGCGCGCGCCGAGTAATCGTGATTCCCCATGATGTGGCGGGCGGTGTCGGCGAGGTTCTGGATGGGGTCGAGAATGACGCGCTCCAGTTTCCAGGAGACGAACACGGCGACGAGGAAGGAGATCGAGAGCACCGCGACGAGGATACTGGCGTAGAGGCGGTGCAGTTTGTTGGCCTGCCGGCTGTAGTCCGCGTGCAGGATCAGGGTGCCGAGGCGTTCGCCCTCGAGCAGGATCGGTTGGGAGTAAACGATATCTTCTCCCTGATTGTGAAAGCCGAGGGGAGGATTCGCCTCGCCGGCGGAGGGAATGGTGACCCGCCCGATGCTGGCCAGGACGGTGCCATCCTTGAGCACCAATGCGGAACCGGTGATGTTCGGCTTGGCCTTGAGCGCCGCCAGATTTTCCCGCGCGGCCTGTTCATCGGCAAATTTCAGGACGGCCGTGCTGTTGCTGGCGACGATTTCACCCACCGCCACGAGATCCCGGCGGAAGTCGCGCTGGAAGAAGTAGAACTGCAAGGCGAAGAGCGCCGACGACGCCACGCAGAGCGCCGCCGTACAAGTAGCCAGCACGACAAGTCGCAGCTTGCGTTGGATCGGAAAACTCCGGAGGCGGGTATTCATCGCAGGGCCTAGCGGGGGGCGTCGATAAACCGCATCAATGGCAAGGCCAGTTGGAGCAGATGCGAACTGACGCTGAGCTTCTCGCGCGCGGCCTGCATCGGTGCTGATCTGAAAACGGACCTGGCCGCCGACGGTGACGAAGTTGATGACCCCACCTTTTTCGAGGAAGTTGTCGCATTCGCCCACCGTGAGCACATTTTCGCGCCGCACCTCGGCCAGGATCGGCCCCAGGCGATCGCGCTCCGAGCGGCTGATGAAAAGGACATGACAGCTGTGCAGTTCCTCTTTGTTGAGCAAATGTTTGATCACTACCGGGCGGCCCTTGATCAGCCGCTCCTGAATTGATTCCTGGAGCAGAGCGGAAATGTTGTCCGCTCCGTAAACGCCAATCACAAAAGGCGAATCCGGTTGTGCAAACTTCCGTGCGGGCCATTCCACGAACTTGGTGAAGCTGTTGATGAACTCGGCTTTCTTCTGGAATTCGCGTACGTCGCCGGGCCGCTGCGCCAGGGCTGTAGCCACCATCAGGATCATCCAGACGACAAGCCAACCGCAGCGCAGTGCGCAATAAAAATGCGAACTGGGAGCGCGACGTTGAGACATCACGCACAAAGTAAGCGGTAGGGATGCGCCGATGCGAGGCAATTGGTCGACGGAAGGCGAAGTTCGGAAGCCATTGGTAGTATTACGGACAGGACTTTGAAGCATCCGACATGCCTTGGAGTAGATTCTCTTAAAAATGACACGAAATAGGGATCAGCGGTTACCGGTGGGTGTGGCGTCTGTAAGCGCCTTTTGTTGAGGAATTTCCCTTCGCTTCAGCAGCGAATCGCCCTGCGTGATGTCAGGTACAAGCCTCGCCGATTGACTGCCGCAGACTGCAATCACCAAGGGTCGTGCCACCACGCAGGCCAGCATGGCACACCGATTCTGGCTCTATCCAGCCAAAATTGACCGTATTTTAACCTTTGAACTCCGCAAAAATGCGATTCGCCTCTTCCAAGGTCTCCTTGCTGCCCACGTCGAACCACGTGCCCGGCACCTGCCACGTCTGCACCGGCGTCCGCTGGTAGAGCCACTGAACGAACCGTCCCGGCTGGTCCGGGTTGTTGCCCGCCGCGAGGTAGGTGACGAATTCGGCGACCACTTTCGCCGGGTAATAGTACAGGGCGATCCCGATGAGCGTGCTCTTCGGCTCGGCCGGTTTTTCCTCAAAACTGCTAATTTCGCCCGATCCATTCACGGCCACGACGCCGTATTTCTTCGCCTCGGTCAGGTTGCCCACATCGTAAACGCCGAGCACCGGCTGCTGCTTCGACTGGCAGAAGGTGCCGAAGTCCTGGAGGCTCTGGTTGAAAAGGTTATCGCCGGCGACCACGATGAGGTCGCTGCTGGCCAGACCCGCGCGGCTGATGACCAGATTGATGTCACCGATCGCCCCGAGTTTGTCCGCGTCGCTGGTCGAGCCGTCGTTGATGATCTCGAAGGCCAGCTTGGCGTGCGTCTGATTGTAATGATCCGCCCACGCCTGGAAATCAGCGGCGAACTTGCTGTTCGTCACCACATAAACCTTCTCGATGCCCTCGATCGGCGCGAGATTGTCGATCACCCATTCCATCATCGGCTTGCCGGCCACTTCGAGCAGCGGCTTGGCCTTGTTTTGCGTCAAGGGGTAGAGGCGCGTAGCGTAGCCGGCGGCGAGGATGAGGATGTTCATGGAGCGCGGTTTGATGCCTCAGATACGCATCTTGTGTCCAGAGCGGATTCGGGAGAATCCATGCAAAATGCTGCTTGCGTTGACTCTTCGAAAGACGCAGTGTTCTGGCGAACATGATTCTTACGCAGCGCCAACAAGAGGTTCTGGATTACATCTCCCACATGCAGGCCACCGCGGGCGTGATGCCCTCGACGAGAGAGATTCAGGAGCACTTCGGTTTTGCCAGTCAAACAGCCGCGGTCAATCATCTGCGCGCCTTGGAGAAGAAGGGCATGATCCAGCGGCAACCGGGCAAGGCACGGGCGGTCGCGGTGGTTTCGCAGTTGCGGCGGGAGCGGATCGTGGATGTGCCGGTGTATGGTAGCATCGCGGCCGGTTTTGCCGAGACGACGGATCAGCAGGATGAGGGGACCGTTTCCATCGATGTCGCGACGCTCGGCCTGGGACGCAACAAGCGGGTCTTTGCGCTGAAAGTGCGCGGCGATTCCATGATCGGCGCCGCGATCAACGACGGCGACCTGGCGATTCTCGAGAATCGCGAACCGCAAGCCGGCGCCATCGTCGCGGCGCTGATCGATGGCGAGACGACGCTCAAGCGACTGGTGCAACAGCGGGGACGTTACTATTTGCGAGCGGAGAATCCGAACTTTCCGGATTTGATGCCAATGGCCGAATTGAGTGTGCAAGGGGTGCTGGTGGCGTTGATCCGCAAGTACCGCAATTAATCGAAAGGTTGTCGTGATAGCGCTGGCGCTGGAATTCTGTGTCGTCGTCGGGTGGTTCATCTGGCTGTATCGTCGCCAGATCCGGGACCGCGAGCGTCAGCGGCGCGTGCCGTTGCGGCAACTTCCGTTGCCGTTGGAGCAGCAGGATCGTGAAGCCTAAAAACGGAACTGGAAATGGTCACAAAAAGGCTCAAGAGGCACAAAAAGAAAATATTCCTTGGGCCAGTAGGTCGCGCTCATCGACACCCTGCGGGTGAAACAGCCGTATTCTGCAAGGACATGCTTTTGTACTTTTTGTGCCTCTTTGTGGCCATCCATTCCCTTATCTAGGTGAAGTTGGGAGTTGAGCCGGGTGGAGGGTGTGAGCGAAGCTGCCTTTCCATTTTCCTGCGCCCGTGAAGCTTCTCCTCATCGACGGTCATTACTACGTTTATCGGTCCTTCTTCGCCATCCGCGAACTCAGTAACTCGCGCGGCGAGCCGACCAACGCCATCTACGGCTTCATCAAGACGGTGCGCCGCATGGTCAAGGACCTCCAGCCCGACCTCGGCGCGATCATGTGGGACATGGGCATGCCGCAACGCCGCGTGGCCCTGCAGCCGGCTTACAAACAGCAGCGCGCGGAGATGCCGGACCTCATGCGGCCCCAGCTCACTTTCATCCAAAACCTCGTCCCGATGCTGGGCTTTGCCAGCGTGTGGCTGCCCGATACCGAGGCCGACGACCTCATGGGCACCTACGCGGTGGCCGCGCGGGCGCGGGGGGATGACGTCGTGCTGGCCACGAATGACAAAGACCTCTTCCAACTCGTCAACGGCAACGTGAAGGTCTACTCGACGAACAAAACGGATCTCGCCGCGCCGTCCGATACCCACGCGCTATTGGGCATCGATGCCGTGCGCAAAAAGTGGGGCGTGGAACCGCAACAGATTGGCGATGTCCTTGCGCTCATCGGTGACACCGTGGACAACATCCCCGGCGTCGAAGGCGTCGGCCCCAAAGGTGCGGCGACCTTGCTAAACACCCACGGTTCGCTCGACGCGCTGCTCGCCAATCTCGACGCCGTCAAAAACGAGCGCACCCGGGAGAAGCTCAAAGCGTCGCGCGCCCAGATCGAGCAGAACCGCGAGATGGTCCGCCTCGATCTCGACCTCCCACTGCCCGAACCGCTCGATGCCCTGGCGATCCGTCCACGTTGGAACGACCTCATCGCCGAGTTGGAGAAGTGCGAGTTCAAGTCGTTGCTCGCCGAAGTGCGCGCGGAGGCGGCGACGTTCGGGGTGGTACCCACTGTGCCTGTGACGCCTGCAGCACCCGTAGCACCCGTAGCACCCGCACCGTCTCATCAGCAAGGCGAGCTGTTTTAGGCAAATTGAGCTGAGCGACGCGTCACGCTGGCGTCTTTGGTGCTGAGCTGCTGCCTCAGCAGTAGCCACATCTTTTTGTCGGTTTAGGGGCAGCGGGAATTCGGCTGCAGCCCACTGGGGAGGGGCGACTTTCCAGTCGCCCTGCGTCGCGGAGCGACGCCCTCAGAAGAGTGGCGCTTCGCGCGTAGGTTCGGTCAGCGACTGGAAAGTCGCCGCTCCCAGGTTTCTGCTAACCCTCTGCTTCCAAGAGCGTTCGCACGGCCTGGCTTTCGTAATGCAGATACTCCGCGGTTTTAAGAGACGCTTCCAAAGGGTTGTTGCGGATATACCGTGCACAATTGAGGAAGTGCCTGGCATTTCGAACGATCCGGTCTCGATAATCCTTCTGCCAGAGAGGTGTCGTTCGATCGAAGTGGCGATTGATTTCCCATGCGGTGAAACCTTTCCAACTTTTCACAATCACTGGTAGCTTTGTCTCGCCTCGCGCTGAGAAGAGCGCGTGGACATGATTCGGCATGACGACCCACGCATGCTGATTGTATCGGACGCCGTCGAAATGCTGCAGGGCGTTCCCCACAATCAGCGCCAAAGGCGGCTGGCGCAAAAGACATTCGCCATGACCGGCGTCCAACCAGTGTTCCATGCGCATGGAAAACCGTTCGCGGTATTCACGCTCCTGTTTCGGTGACCAAGGTTCAGGATTCCATCGCATCCATGCTTCGCGTTCTTGTTCCCACCGTTTTAAAAGTTCGGTCGGCACAGAATCCGCGAGACGGAACGTGACGAAATAAGTGGCTTCGTCCTGCTGCCAGTGAGGAAGGCGATTAGTGTGCTGAGCGACCTCGGCGTGTGGATCCAGAAAACGCGGCTCAACCTCCATGGAGCTTGAGAATAGGTGAGCGCATGGCAAAAGCGCAAGTCACTGGGAGCGGCGACTTCCTGGAAAAGACCCTTCATTGCGGAGCGGTGACCTCAGAGGAGTGGCGCTGCGCGCGTAGGTTCGGTCAGCGACTGGAAAGTCGCCGCTCCCAGTGGCGCCATCTCCTTCGGCGTCCAAACACCACGCAAAGAGGTGCGGTTTGGGACCCGGGGTTATACGGCTGCGGCCCACTGGGAGGGGCGACTTTCCAGTCGCCCTGCACTGCGGAGCAGTGCCCCTGAGAAAGTGGCGCTGCGCGCGTAGGTTCGGTCAGCGACCCCGCCATGGCGGGGTCGCCGCTCCCAGTGGGGCCATCTCCTTCGACGTCCAAACACCGCGCAAAGATGCGGGCGCCTCCGCCGGAGTTCTTCTCTCTGCGGCTCGCCCGTTGACCACCGCTATGCCCCTCCACCTCAGCCCTCTGCGGCCCTCTGCGTTCTCGGCGTCCTCTGCGCTTAAATCAGCCGCGGCTACAGTTTTGTTTAAAATGATCCAGCCCGTCTGATCACCGCTCGTCCAGGTTCGCCTGAACTCGCCGAGGAAAAAGGCTCACCCCTCGAGCTCGGTATGGATCTCGATGAAATGGAGGATGTCGTGCTGGGTGACGATGCCGACGAGGCGGCCATTTTCGACGACGGCCAGGCGGCTGAGCTCGGGTGCGAGGAGCAGCTTCATGGCGCGCGCCGCGGACTCATTCACGCCGATGCGCAGGTTCTCGGCGCTCTTCTCGGCCACGAGGTCGCCGGCGGAAACGTAAGGCCATTTTTCCTTCGGCACTTCCTTGAGAAAATCCAACCGCAACAGGCCGCGAAATTCTCCGTCGGCCGTGCACACGGGATAGGTCACGTGGTGGCCGTTGAGAAAGTAATCGTCGATCGCGAGGTTGAGCGGCAGGGTATCCGGGATCGACGCCGGATTGGCGGTCATCAAGTCGCGGACGCGGACACCGGCCAGGATTTCCCGCTGGATGGCATTGGCGTAACCGCTATCCGCCGCGCTTTTCAAAAAGAAGCCGATGAAGATGAAGCTCAGGCCGCCGAGTTGATGCCAGATGAAAAGCATGGCCGCGCCGGCGAGAATCAGAAACCAACTGAAGGCCACGCCGATGCGTGACGTGATGTAAGTCGCGCGCCGCAACTTTCCGGTCTTCGCCCAGATCAACGCGCGCAACACCCGTCCGCCATCGAGCGGATAGCCGGGGAACATATTGAACACCACAAGCATGCCATTCGTGAGCGCGAGCCAGCCCGCCACATGCGCGGCCGCTTGCCAGTGCAATGCTTCCGCGCCCGCACTCAGCGCGGCAAAGACGCCGCAGAGCAGAATGCTGACGATCGGCCCGCCGAGCGCGATCTTGAGTTCCGAGCGCGCGTCATCCGGCTCCCGCGAGATCTCCGCGAGACCGCCGATGAAGAGCAGCGTGATTCGCGGCACGGGAATGCCACATCGCTGACTGACGAGGCTGTGGCCGAGCTCGTGCAAAAGAATGCTCAGGAAAAAGAGCAGCGCAGCCCCGAGGCCGAGCGCGAGATAAACCGGTTGCGGCCGGCCGGGCAATTCCGTGGGAAAGACATCGAAGGCCAGCGCACCCGTGACCAACGCCGCGATCAGAAACCACGAGGCATCCAGGTAGAATCGGATTCCGAAATAGCGGCCGATATAGAGTCCGGTACGTCGGCCGGGCGCGTCTCCGTTGCTCATTGCTTAGGATTCGCCGTTGGCGGCGTCGCTGGCCCTGCAGGAGTCGCCGCAGGAGCCGCTGGAGCCGGAGCCGTCTTGGGAACGGCAGGTGCGGCAGTAGCGGCAGTAGCGGCAGGTGCGGCTGCAGGTGGCGGAGCGGGAGTTCCCTTGGCGGCGGCCGGGGCGGGAGCAGGAGCTGAGGGCGGTGGAGCGGGAGCTCCCTTGGCGGTGGCAGCCGGGGCGCGAGCAGGAACTGCGGGACTCGAAGCGGGCGCCGCTGCGGGAGTGGGAACCGCGGGGGTGGTCGTCGGAGGGGCCGGAGCTGCGGAAGCCGCAGGGGCAGGTGTGGCAGATTCCGGCGCCGGAGCGGGTGCCGGCGGGGCGGGGGGCGGCGTGGGAATCGTCGCCCAGTCGACCACATCCAGGCCATCGTAGAAAGGCGAAGGAACGCGGAGCCCGGAAATAGGGTCGCCAAATAGCTGGTGGGTGAGGCTGGCGTTGAGCGCGGAGACGATGATCTTCTCCGTGAGGGGCGGCTCGAAGACGAAGAAATGGAACGGGTGCTGCAATGTCCCGGTGCCGTAAGCAGCGAAATTCTTGTCGAACACAGAGCCGTCCAATTTCAGGTCGAACGAGGGATCGTGAGTATGCCCTTCGCGGAATTCGAATTTGGCGCTTTCCAGAGTCAGGGGCCCCTCCGCACCCCTGGTGTTGATGGAAACCCTCGGATTCAAAACTTGGAACGTGAGGTTGCCGAGAAGTTCAGGAGTGCGCCCGGAACCCTGCAGTTTCAAATCCGCGTTGGCCGTTGTGCCATCCAGCATCGTGTACCGCACACTGCGTTGCGTCCCAACCGTGGCAGAAGACGCATGCACCGCGACATCGCATTTCCAATCACACCACGGCTTTTCATTAAAAGCGAAAACAGAGGGCAATTCGCTCACTCCGCCTTCGGCGAAAAAGGACAGGATCGAATTCTCCAAGGCCGCATTCATTTCCAGGTAGGAGATTTGTGCATCCCCGGAAATGGTCGCCGCGCTGACTGGCCCGGTGATCTGAAATTTACCGCCGCCGGTCGCCGTAGTGGCAGCAAGACTGCCGGTCATAAAATCGAATTTCGACTTCGTCGTCGCCACTTCCAGCTTCAAGGCGGGATCACGGAGATTGGTGAAATCCACCTGACCGGTGGCCGAAAAATCCTCGCTCGGATGCAAGCCGGTGAGCTTGGCGATTTGCAGCGTCTGTCCATCGAGCGCGGCTTCCCCTTGCACCACGGTAAGCAGATATCCGCTCCAACCAATCGGGATCTGGCCCTTGTTCAAGGTCAGCTTGCCGCCGGTCTTGAGCGCGCCGAGCGGACCCTCGGCGGTGACGTTGCCGCGGACCACGCCCTGGATCGGGAAGTTCAGGCCGGTGAGCAGCGCGGCGTCGTGCAAGTTGAGGTCGTAAGCGGTCAGGTTCACCTTGCTCACCGTGTGATCGTCGAGCAGCGTCGCGAGCGAAGTATTCGGCCACGCATTCCAGACATCGAGCGGCAGGATGGCGTCGCCTTCCAGCCAGAGCGTCTGGCGATGCATGAGACGGATGCCCTGCAGGCTCAGCGCCTTGTTGCCGATGCCGATGTTGGCGGTGAAGGAGGAATCGTCATCCGACAGCATGAAGCGGTCGAAGAGCATCATGCCCGGCGCGTAGTTGCCCTCGAAATCGGCGTTGATCGGGTGCAACAGCGAGGCGCTGGCCCCGAGCGAACGCAGCTTGCGCAGCCGCGCGGAGAATTGCCCGCTATGCCCCTTGGCCGAGCCCTCGCCACTCCAGTCGATGACCGCGCCGCCGGCCAGAGGCTCGGGCACGATCGGCTTTTGCAGGATGGCCGCGTATTTCGCCAGGTCCTCGATCGAGGCGTGAAACTCGCCCCAGTACTGCTTGTCACCGAGGATGTTCACCACGCCGTGCCCGCGCAGGTAATCGCCGTTGTTGAAGATCGAGACGTTGGTGAACTGGAACTCGTTGCCGTTCAGCTTCACCCCGGCCTGCAATTCCTCGATCGGCGCATTGTGCCACTTCAGGTCCGAGCCGGAGATGATGAGCTGGCCGTGAAACTGCTGGTCCTTGCCGCGGATGGAACCATCGATGTTCGCCTTGCCGGCGGTGTATTGGAAATCCGGCAACATCAGCGCCGAGAGCTCGGTAAGGTTGTCGATCTTGGCCGCGATGTTGACGTTGAATTCCGTCTGCCACCACTCCACGCCGGGCGCCGGGAGCGGCATCTCGCCGCTGAGATTGAGCCGGTTGTGCCCCTGGGTGAGGGACAGCTCGGGCACCTGGACGCGTCCCTCCATGAGCGTCGCGCCGAGGACCAGCGAATCCCACTGGCGCGAATCCCATTGGAAATTCGTCGCCTCGAAGCGCAACGAAGCGGTGGCCTGCGCAAGCCGCTGCGGCGGACCGCGAAAGCTGAACTTGCCTTCCTTGATCGTGCCGCCCGCGGCGTCGTTGTAACCGAGGAACGGGGCGAGCTTGGCCAGGCCGATCTGCGAGAAGGTGCCGGTGGCCTCGAAGACCAGGGGGCGGGTATCGCCCAGGGCCTGCGCGGCCACGCGGATATTGCCGCCGAAGGCCGCGACCTGCATGTCGAGATTCAGGCGGCCGCGGGCGAGATCGTCGAGCTCGGCGGAAAGGCTGCGCACCTGCACATCGGGATCGAGGGCGAGATTGGCGATCTCCACTTTCGTGTCCTGGATCGCGGTGGTGCCGCGGACGTTGCGAAAGGCGCGGTTGATCCACGGCTGCTTGAGCACGATCTGCCCGGCGTGAATGGTCCCGGCTTCCTGCTCGCTCAAGGTGAAATCGGTATCGGCCAGCCGCACGAAATCCTGGTTGCTTTGGAAGACGAAATCCACGTCCCGCGCCTCGATGCGCTCCGGCGGAGGCAGCCAGTTGCCGGAAGGCCGCGGCAGATGCCATTTGAAGGCGGCGAAGCGGGCCGGAGTCGCGGTCACCGCGCCCAGCGGGAGCTGGGTCTTGCCGCTCACCCCGTGCAGGATGAGCCGCTGGAAGACATGGCCGGTGGAGCGGGGGAGCAGATTGTGCCAGTCGAACTCCGCCGTGGCGCTCTGGATTTCCACCCGGGTGATCGGGCCGGTGTCGCTCTCGTAAATCCAGACCGAATCACGCAGGGTAATGGGCTCGAGCAGGCTGCCATCCACCTCGCCGAGGTGGGCGGAAATGCCCGCGCGCCAGGCCTCGATCGTGATCAGCTCCCGGGCAATGAAGCGGAAGCTATCGGGCACGAAGAGGGCGACGATACAGACGATGAGCAGAAGGAAAGCCAGCCGGACCGGACGGAGACGGCGCCGGGCCCGCCGGCGTTCGAGAGAGGCGGCGGAGGAGGCAGGCGGGGATGAAAGTGACGTAGATTGACTCAAGGCGAGCCGTGAATCCTAACGCGGGCTGGCGAAAAGAAAAGCCGGCATCGTGGGAAGAAAGTTGATAGTGGAGAGTGGATACTGGAGCGAAGCGACAGGTCCGTGGTGCCGTGGGGACAATTGATAGCCGGTTTTCGGCCTGCCACGCCGCCCGTTGAAAGGGCCCTTTCGGCGCTCAAAAAGCGACGAGTGGGGGAAAGTGGCAGCGCGCATCCTGCCGCTGACGGTGAACGCGAGGCATAGATGCGCGAAGCGCCCCAAAAAAAACCTGTCATCCTGAGCGGAGCGAGGAAGCATGGGCGGAGTCGAAAGCCGAGTCTGCGAGACGCCTATGGGACTGTGGGGCAAACCTCTGACTTCCGTGGGTTTTCGCGCGGAGTTGGCTTTTGGAGATCCCACCCGCAGACACTCACCGCCCTGCGAAGCAGAGCGTCGCTCCCAGTCGCGTTACCAATTCCCGCTGGAATGAACTTTCGCTGGATTGTCGAAATGTCCGAACTCTGGCCTTGGATCGCTCGCACCACTCTGCGTTTCGTGATCCGATGTCGCGCCTGCACAATCTCAAACCGGATGGCGAAGGGGGAGTATTCCGGTGATGGTCGACCAACGGCGTTCGAAGAGCCTAGCGCTCAAAAAGTTCAAGGTAAGGCTTGTACTCGTACTGCCGGTTGCGCAGGCCACCGGTGATCTCCCTGAGAAGCCCAAGGCCAGTGAACTGCTCCACGAGCTTGTTCGCGGTCACGAAAGCGCAGTTGAGCCGTGATTCCACCATGCGAACGCTGATGAGGGGATACTGAAGGAGAAGGTCCAGCAGCAATTGGCTGAGCGCGGCATTTGAAACTCTCTGAAGCGTCAACTGACGGTGCTCTTGTTGCAACGCGAGGATTGCCTGTGCGGTGCTGGTTGCAGACCGGCTCACTTCAGCAACACCCTTCAGGAAAAATTTGATCCATGGCTCCCATTGCCCATCGTTCCTCACAGCCGTAAGCCGATCGTAATACTCCTGCCTGTGCTGTTTGAAATAGAGACTCAGGTATAAAAGCGGTCGCCGAAGAATCTTCCGATGGCAGAGCAAAAAGGCGATGAGCAGACGTCCGATGCGCCCGTTGCCATCCAGAAAAGGATGAATCGTTTCAAACTGAGCGTGCACCAAGCCAAAATGAATGAGAGCGGGCAATCGCTCTGTCTCGTGAAGAAATTTTTCCAAGTCGCCCAGCGCGTCGTTCATGTCTGGCACCGGCGGGGGGACAAAAGAAGCGTTCAGCAACGTGCCACCGGCAGGCCCAATCCAATTTTGAGTGCGACGAAATTCTCCGGGCGTTAAGGCCGAACCTCGCACACCTTTCATGAGTCTTTCGTGAATTTCACGGATCAGACGCAAAGAGAGCGGAAAGTCTTCGAGACGTTCGAGCCCGTAATTCATCGCTCCGACGTAATTGACCACCTCGGCAATCTCCTCAGGTTCCGAGACGGCGGACGCATCGAGCTCAAAGCGAAGGACGTCTTCCAAGGTGCATTGGGTGCCTTCGATTTGCGATGAAAGCACAGCCTCCTGACGAACGTACATCCCGACAAATAGATCTGGGTTTGGGACGAGCGCCCCGGCGCCATCCAATCGGCCAAGTTCAAGACTGGCTTCTGCGAGAAGTCGCACCGTCTCCCAATCCATTTCAAGAGGCGGATCAGGAGGCAACGCTTTTGGGATGAATGCGCGATATCCTCCTGGCTGTTTAAGGAAAGTGCCAGCTCGCGTAATTAAATTGCTGTCGTTGGCTGCCATATTTAGGGGCGACAAAATAAGGCCCCATTCAGGAAGGTGCAATTTTACATTTCAGGCCTTACGCAAAATAAGAGGCTTTTAAACCTCATCTTTGGTCGGCGCGTGGTATTTCTCCTCTTTCGCTACTGCGCTGTCGACAGGAAGTGGGTCGATTTCTTCCGGAAGGCGATGCCGGTCCAAAGTGAAAAAGTCGAAAGAGAGGCCGTAGGCGACGGTCACATTTGGCGGATGGTGCTGCCCACGGAGGAGGAACTGCGGCAGGAACTGGAACGGGACCGCGAAGAGATCGAGGCCCGGAGAAATTTAGAATCAGAAAAGTCTGACGAATGATCGCCAAAGCGCCGCGGTTTCCGAGGCGAAGAAATCAGAGTGCAAATTTGCACTCTTATCCTCTGAATCCCTCTGCGCCACGACGTTGGGGAGATTGAGATTACGATTAAGATTAAGAAGGAAGGCCTGCTCGCAGACACCCAACCGCCATGCGAAGCAGAGCTTCGCTCCCAGTCGCGTTACCAATTCCTGCTGGAATGACCTCCCGCATACCGGGACGGCGGAGTGGCCTCCAGACGGCTACAAATGGCCAATTGATTTAGGCGGGGACAAAAATCTCGTTGGTTTCGGCTTGGTTGTCAAAGTCGGTGAGAACCCAAACCCGTGCTGGCGTGTATCCATCTGGAAAAGGGCGGGGTTCACCACTTAGCCGGTCGGCGTCCCAAATGACCTCCTGCTCTCCATGGCCTGCTGCATACTTTATCAATAATCCTTCCACGCTATTCTGGTCCATTCGGTCGCTGGTAGGCGCCTCTTCGCATGATAACCATCTGGATAACCAAACGCCCACTGGCATCCAGCTCGAGGAATTGTATCCTCGTGATAATGGCCCTGACGGGAATTGGTCAAGAAGGCTCTGCACGCTTGCGATGCGCACGTTGTGGCGCATCTCGTCGAGTGCAACGACAAAGCTCCGCACTTTAATTCGGTCGTCTACACACGCAGCGTTCAGTTGCTCACGCCTAAGGCGTAGCTTACAATTTGCGCTCTTTTTGAATTGGAAGAATGCGGTTTTCGTGAACCGCCCGTTTGGAGGATGAACAGTGACTGCAAGGTCGGCACCAAAAAGGTCTGTTGCGTCGGGGCCACGCCTATGCAACGGAATTAATCGAGTCGACACGTAAACGGGAGACGTTAGGCCGATGTCGCACTCGTCGTGCCTCGTCCGAAGAGCTTCCGTGAAGCGGTTCATAAATGCGGTTTCCTCCGTAGGCCAACCCCCGGTCCAGCCTCGCATTACGTGCTCCAAATCGCCCAGCACCGCGCGCGTAACGATGTCCAAATCAATGTTGTTTGGAATTGCCATCTATCCGACTTGGTGGAGCAGGAAGTCCGCTTCCAAAACGATTCGCTTCAATCCGATTCCAGCTTCTGTGACGGTTTGCTCGGACCATTGCTCCGGGTCGCGCCAGTAACCAGCCTTGAGTCGGAAGCGGCGAGCAAGTGGTTCATTGATGTTTCGCATTGCCACATAAACGGCATACCAAAGATTTTCCAATTCAAGTTCAATTTTAGTATTCCTCTCCGCGCCTTCCCGACGGGAATCGATATATCTTTCCGTGTGAGAAGCCGCTTCTCTCAATGCGATTAGACCTTTGTCGACAGAACCTCTCTGTTCTGTCTCGCGTTCATTTCTGGTGGCCAAATGGTCCCTGAGAAACGAAATCGCGGCGATACTGGCGCTCGTCACACTCAACCACATAGCAATCTCGGTCTCCGTCATGCGTAAGAGCGTTTTGCCGCTGAATGCCGCTGTCAATTCAAATCATTTCGCCAGAAATAGGGATCAGGAAACACGGGTCAGGATCAAGGTCCAGGGTCTGCAAGGGGCAGGGGCAACTTTCTATTCAGGGAGAGGATGCGAGGTGCTTGAGAACCTCTCAGCGGCGATCTTGGATTCCGTCGGCAAGTGGGAGGTCAGAGGCGGGATGATTGAATCCTTACCTGTTTCCGTTCTTAAGTTTACGCGAACTTCATTGAACAAGATGCGTCAAGTCTCAATAGTTGACTCCGAGTAATGCACTCAGATCAATGCAACTCGAATCTAACCGAAAATAAGATGAAGCATGGACAGAACAGCCGACTACACAATTCAAGGGTTTCTGTATCAGTTCAACAAAACACTGCTGGAGGTGCTGCGGTCTGCCGATGAGGCCGAGATCACCGTAGAAGGAATCATCGAAGACATTGAAATTGTCACCCCCGAAGGGTTGACGGCGATTCAATGCAAATACCACGAAGCAAAGGAAAGCTTCACTCCCAGCACGATCTTCAAACCACTGCTGCAAATGATGCAGCATTTTCACACTACCCAGCATTCTCACATTTCTTATATTCTTTTCGCGCACTTTCCCGAACCGCCGAAAAATAATAAGATCGGTAAATCTGACCTCGAAGAAGCACTTGCCTCAAAAAACGAAAAGCTTCAGAAATATTGCGACGATCTTAGGGGGAAGGTCGACCTAGACAAGTTTCTGGCGAAAATCTCCCTCCAGTTTGGCCCAACATTGGATGACATGGTTAATAACGTTCAGGCAGCTCTTGTGGCGGCTGGGATACCCGCGAGCGATGTTGACGTCCTCTCCTATCCAAATGCTATACAGGCGATAGCCAACCTGAGCATCAAACACGATCCAAAGCAGAGGCGGATCACAAAGGCAGAACTGCTGGATAGCCTCACAAGGATTAAATCGACAGCAATCAGTCGTTGGACACTGGCTTTAAAGACGCGAAAGCAAATCCTCGAAGCAAGACGCAAACAGATGAAGCCGCATTTGGATAAGAATGCCCGACTTCGCTATTTCATCGTGAATTGCGCCACGCTCGAAGATTTCGATGCCAATGTCGTCGGCTTTTTTCGCGATTTCTTGGCAAAATTTCATTTCAAAGCCGCGCACATCTGCACGCCTCTTGTATGCCTAGATACGACTGAAGATATTTTTCGCGACATACAACTCCGGCTTCACAGAAAAGGCGTGATCTCCACGGACGGCTACGTCGGACGAATATTCGATGAAAGCTATTTTCTTCGTGAACCGATTGTGCAAAAGGCGGGTCGCGCAGTTGGATTGCGGAGGGAATTTCAACTCCGGTTTTTGCGATGGATAAATTTTGAGAAAATTATCGCAGGTCAAAAACCAGACGATCTTTTTATCCTTGGGAAAAACGGCTATACGAATTTGGATATTAAAGACATCGTCGTTGAGGAATTGGAAACATTCAGCATCAAAGAAATCGCTTTTATCACAGGAGTAAATCCATCATATGAATGAAATCGGCCAAGTTCTGCTGTGTGCACCGAATGAAATCACGGTAGCGATTGAGAGTCTCAAGACGTTCGAGAAGCACAAGAGTGACCTCCAAGTCGGTCGCTATCTACAAATAGCGCAGGGAAATAACGATTATACTGTGGCGGTGATCAGAAATGTCCGAGGAAACACGTCGACGAACGAGGTAGGTGCTACGGAGTGGCAGTTTGTTGTATCTTGTCAGGCGGTTGGCAATCTCTCCGCCGCAAATGCCTTTGAGCGCGGTGCTGTTTTACTTCCTGTTCCCACCGAACCGGTTTACGTGCCTGACCAGGAGACGCTCGATACATTATTTGCCGAGAGCGCCGAATACGATTTTCCATTTGGTTCATTATCTGTGAATAAAGGCGTGACGCTCAAAATTAGCGGGGACAGATTCTTCAGCAAACATATCGCCGTCGTCGGCTCGACTGGCTCGGGAAAATCATGTGCAGTCGCGAGAATCCTTCACGATGTGGTTGGTATCTCGCGAAAGAAAAATAGCAATGTCGGGAAGCAGCGGAATGCCCACATCGTAATTTTTGATGTGCATGATGAGTACACAGCCGCGTTCACGCTGGATAAGACAGAATCCTTTACGCTGAATCCTCTCGATATTGATTCACTTCATCTTCCTTACTGGCTCATGAACTCTGAGGAACTGGAGAGTATCTTCATTGAGAGCAATGAGCAGAATTCTCACAATCAAGTTTCGCAATTCAAACATGCCGTTATCCTCAATAAGGAAAAACACAATCCCGGTTTAGATGTTACATACGACAGCCCGGTATTTTTCTCCCTGTGCGAGGTCTACAATTACATCGAAAATTTAAACCGAGAAGTAATTGGACGTTTAGATGGGGAAAACCATCCGAAGCTCGCCGACGGTAAATTGGTAACTGAAAGGAAAAATTTCTATTTCGATAAAATACAATCATTCGTTCAGCAGTCCACCGCCGCTGCCACTAAAGCTACTAACGGCCCATATAACGGGGAGTTCAATCGGTTCGTTTCGCGACTAGAGACAAAGCTTGCGGATCGTCGCTTGAAATTCCTGCTCGAACCCAAGAAGGCGGATGGAACGCTGTATCAAACGGGTGATTTTGAAGAGATTATGCAACAGTTTCTTGGGTATCTCAACAAGGCAAACGTGACCATCGTTGATTTGAGCGGTATTCCGTTCGAGGTGTTGAGCATCACCGTTAGCCTGATTTCCCGGCTAATATTTGATTTTTGCTTCCATTACTCCAAACTCCGACATGAGGCCGAGTTAACCAACGATATTCCGGTGATGATTGTGTGTGAAGAGGCCCACAACTACATTCCTCAGAGCGACAATGCTGCGTATCGTTCTTCGCGTAAATCTTTGGAGAGGGTCGCCAAAGAGGGCCGTAAATATGGCCTCAGTTTAATGGTCGTTAGCCAGCGGCCTTCCGTAAGCGTCCGCGCCAGCGCCTATTGACAAGGCGTTCGTAGATTCTGGTTTCAAGTCGTAGACGTCATAGGCGTAGGCCTATGACATCTACGCTGCGGCACGTTGAGCGGTGCGGCATTGCTGCTTGGCCCAGACTTCGGGAGTGATGTCCTTGATCTGCCAGTTGGTCATCGATGGCAGTCGGGTGAAGACGTCTCGCAGGTAGGCGAAAGGATCGATACCCCGACGTCGGCAGGATTCGATGATCGTGTAGAGGATGGCGCTGCGCTCGCCGGCGGCAGCCTCGCCAAAGAAGAGCCAATTCTTTTTACCGATCGCGGTGGGGCGGATCGCGTTTTCGACCAGGTTGTTGTCGATCTCCAGGCGGCCGTCCTCGAGGAAGACCAAGAGCGCGGGCCATTGATTGAGGGCGTGGTCGATCGCTCTGCCCATGAGGCTTTTGGGCAGGTAACGGCGCACGGTTTTTAACCGCACCAAGGCACGGTGTAGTCGGAGCAGTACGGATCGGCTCAAGCTGGCTCGCTCGGCATGTCGTCGTCTGGGGCCGGCTCGCGACTGACGCAGTTGGGCTTCCAACTCGTATAGGTTTTGAAAGTGCCGAAGGAACCAACCGGCCACCTTCGGTGCCGTTTCTTTGGCTTCGTAGAACTTGCGCCGGACGTGAGCCAGGCATCCCGCGAGCACGATCTTTTCTCCACGGCCTTTGGCAAAGCAATCGTAGGCTTCGTAGCCGTCGCACTGGATGGTGCCGCGAAAGTCTACGGGAATGATCTTCTCCAGGCAGGAAGCGGCGCGGCTGGTCTGCCAGTGGAAGACCACGTCGCCACGCGGCGCATGGCAGGTCCACAGGTAGCCCAACTTGGTCCGGCCGTGGCCTGGTTCCAGATAGCGGATGGGGGTTTCGTCGACCTGCACATAGCCGCGGCTGAGCACCTCGCTGCGGATATGCTCGTAGATGGGTTTGAGCCAGTCGGCGGCCAAGCCCATCCATTCGGCCATCGTCTGCCGTGGCAGCCAGACTTGGTGGCGTGTCCAGTAGATCGACTCCTGCCGATAGAGAGGAAGGTGGTCGCAATACTTGGCTACGACGATTTGCGCCAAAAGCCCCGGCGCCACGATGCTGCGCTCCAGGATCGCGGGCGGCAACGGCGCGATCACCGGCACCGCATCGAGCAGACCGCGCCGCACATACTTCGGCCGCACCGTGCGCCGCCGCAGGAAGCGGGCGGGCTCGTAATCGAGCCGCTCGCTGATCTCTTCACCGATGCGCCGCCACTGCTCAGGAGCCGCCTTCACCGGCTCGGGCACGATGACTTCTTCAATGATCGGCAGATGGGCCGGGTGCTTCGGGGTTCGCGAGCGCGGAGGCGATGGAACCTTCGAGCACCGTGGGGCCTCCGCGGCCACGGGCTCGGGAGCTTTTCCCGGCTCGTCGAGCCCTTGCAAAAGCAAATGCAACTGCGCCGGATCGAGCTTCTCGCTCGAGACCCCGTAGATCTTGCGCGCCAGTGCATCGATCTTCTGCCGCAAGAGCGCGTTCTCCTTTTCCAACTCCGCGATCCGCGCCAGCAACTCGGCAGCGTTGGGGAAGGTCGAATCAGGCACGCCAGATCAACCGCACACGCCACCGCTTGTTAGTACTTTGTGCGGTTAATTTTCACGTTCATACCAAGGCCGCAGTTTCGCTCCGCGCAAATCAATCCCGTCGGTCAACATCGCCAGGGCTTCCGGCGTTAGTTTCAACTTCACTCGGCCGGGTTCGATGCTCTTGGGCCAGGAAAAGGTGCCTTGCTCCAGTCGCTTGATCGCCAGCCATAAGCCGGTGCCGTCCCAATAGAGGATCTTCAGTCGCGTATGCCGCCGATTGGTGAAGACAAAGAGTGCTCCCTGGCGCAAGTCCTCGCCCAATCGCTCGCTGACCAGCCCTTCCAATCCGCTGAAGCTCTTGCGCAAGTCCACCGGCTCCAGCGCCACGAAGACCTTCAACCCTCCGGTAAAGCTCAGCATCCGCGGCTCCGTTGGGCGATCAGGGCAAGTAACTCGGCAGCCATCGCCAACTGCGCTGGCGAATGCACCCTCAACCGTGCGGCGCCAGGCAGCTCAATCGATAGACCCGCACCGTTCCCGCCAGCTGGCGTAGCCTGCTCCTCCACGACTGCTTCCCAAAGCCGGATCGGACCTTCGCCGTTTCCACCCTCCACCGGTGCTCCGACCAAATTGCCTCCCGCCTTACGCCGCTTTTGCAGCCAGTTGGCAAACGTCGGATACTTGATCCCGGCCATCGCCGCAAACGCCGACGCGCTCAGCCCGCTGCCGGCAAACTCTGTCAGCAGCGCTTCTCGCCGTTCCTTGGATACCCGTACCCGTCCACGCCGATCCTGCTTGAGCACTTCTTCTTCGTAAGCGGTATCCGTGGCTCCATGCGGATTTGGTTGACGACGCAATCGATCGGCGGGCTCGCGTAGATTGCATAGCTTCACGCTATGCAACTTATGATGCGGCCTTGAGGTCGGGCGCTTGGCGCTGGGCCTTGGCCCAAGCCTGCGGGGTGATGCTGGGAACCTCGGTGATGAGCATCTTGGGCAGGCGGGTGAGCACGTCGCGTAGATAAGCCAGTGGATCGATCCCCCGGCGGCGGCAGCTCTCGACGATGGTGTAGAGGATGGCTCCTCGCTGGCCAGCTTCCGCGGCGCCGACGAACAACCAGTTCTTTTTTCCCACGGCCGTGGGCCGGATGGCGTTTTCGCAGAGGTTGTTGTCGATCTCGAGCCGGCCATCACCGAGGAAGCGTTCCAGAGCTGTCCATTGATCGAGAACGTAACTGATCCCACGCCCCAGGGCGCTTTGCGGCAAGTAACGCCTGCGGATGCGCCAGAGCGCAGTGTGGATGCGGCGCACGATCATCGCGCTTTGCGCCGCTCGTATGGATTGGCGCAAGGCCCCGCCAGCGCAGTTCTCTCGCAACTGGCTTTCGATTTCGTAGAGGTTGGCGATTTGCTTCAAGAGCCAGTTCACCGTCTGCGGCGCGCTCGGCTGGCCTTCGAGAAGGGCACGACGCGCATGCGCCCAGCAGCCGGCCAGCGTGATCGCTTCACGGCCAACCTGCGCATTGTGGGTGCGGACAAAGGCGCTGTAGCCACGATACCCATCGCTCTGGATTGTGCCCTGCCACGGCGCTGGCACGATCTCTTCCAGACACGCGGCCGCACGGCTGGTTTGCCAGCAAAAGATCGCGTCGCCTCCAGGACTTGAGCAGACCCAGAGGTAACCGAGTTTGGTTTCTCCGTGGCCGGGGGACAGATATTCGATGGGGGTTTCATCGATTTGCACGTAGCCACCACCGAGCACTCCGGTGCGGATGTGCTCGTAGATCGGCTGCAGCCAGTCGGCGGCCAGGGCCATCCACTGCACCATGGTTTGCCTCGGGAGTTTCACTCCATGGCGGGTGACAAAGATCTGTTCCTGCCGGTAGAGCGGCACGTGATCGACGTATTTGCCCACGATGATCGCGGCGATTAACCCAGGCGCCGCCAGGCAACGGTCTTGCAAGGTCTGCAGCGGAGCGATGATCGGCGCGGCAAAGGGTTGCTCGCGCCGCACATACTTGCGCCGGATGAGCCGCCGTTTGAAGAACTCCGCCGGTTTGAAGTCGAGTTGCTCGGTCACTTCCTCACCAATGCAGCGCCACGCTTCGCGGCACGCCTTGACCGGCTCCGGATCGATCACTTCTTCGACCACCGGCAAGTGCTCCGGGATGCGTGGCCCGCGCTCACGCGGAGGTGATTGGCCCGTCGAGCGCCGTGGAGCCTCCGCCCCCACGGGCTCCGGTTCTTTTCCCGGCGGAGCGTCCAGTCCTTGCAACATCAGGAGCAGTTGCCCCGAATCGAGTTTCTCACTGCTCGCCCCGAAGAGCTTGCGCAAAAGCGCGTCGATCTTTTCCCGCAAGAGTTTGTTCTCCGTGCGCATCTGCCCGTTCTCTTCGCTCAGCCGCGCGTTCTCCGTCACCACCTGGGCAAGCGCTTCCTGCAATTCACGCAAGGAGGAAGACTTCGCCATTGCTCTTTCCACCTCCCACCGCGACCAATGTTAGTACGATTTTAACCGGCGCGAAAGATTCTTACCCACGCTCGAACCACGGGCGCATTTTCGCTCCCCGCAAATCGATCCCATTGGTCAGCATGGCCAGCGCTTCGGGCCGCAAGGCCAGCTTGACCGCACCGATCTCCTCCAGCTTCGGCCAGGCAAACGAGCCCTCTTCCAGCCGTTTGGTCAAAAGCCACAAACCCGTCCCGTCAAAATAAAGCATCTTCAGCCGCGTGTGGCGCTTGTTGGTAAAGACGAACAAAGCACCCGAACGCACGTCTTCGCGCAAAACTTCGCTGGCCAGCGCATGCAGCCCCTCGAAGCCCTTGCGCATGTCCGCAGGTTCCACCGCCAGAAACACTCGCACGCTGCCGGGAAAGCTCAGCATGTCCGGCTTCCTTCACTCCACGCCCGCAACAATTGCGCCGCCAACAGCACTTGGCCGCCATGGTTCACCTCCAGGCGTGCCCCGCCAGGCAGATGCACGACCAACGTCTGCGTTCTGTCCTCGGCCACATTCTCTACTGTCGCCTCCACCCAACCCGCCAACCGCGGGACCGTGGGCCTCTGCTTCTGCAGCGCATTGCCTTCGCCACGCGCCTTGCGCCGCTTCTGCATCCAACTGGCAAAGGTCGGATACTTCACTCCGACATGGGCGGCAAACTGCGCCGCCGGTAACCCGCTCCTTTCAAACTCATCCAGCACCGCCTCCCGCCGCTCCGCTGGCGTCCACACACGCCCTCGGGCGTCCTGTTTCAATACTTGATCGGCCTGCTCCATAGATTGCATAGCGTAGCTCCTACCCAATCTACGAAACTACCCCGTTCCGATGGCGCTACGGATAACGCTTACGTTCCAACGTTACGCGTGCTCGAGTAGCTGCAAGCGGTAGGCCGCGGATTCGGCGGGGAAGAATTGGGAGTAGTAGAGCTTTTTGTAATCGAGATGCTGGAGGGCGGTGAGCAGCGTGGTGCGATGCGGCTCGATGAGAGCGCGATCCGGGCAGAGGGTGACGATCCACGCGGCGAAGAGCGATTCGCGGATGAGGTTAAATTCCGGGCCGCGGCGCGGCGAGAGCCGGCCGAGTTCCTTGGCCTGGCGCTCGGCGACGGCGACGGCGTCGGCTTCGCTGTGTTGCGGCTGCCACCAGAGATTGAGCATGCGCCAGTTGAGCAAGCAGGCGGCGGTGGACGCGTTGTCGAATTGACCCACGAGTGGTACGCCTTCAGCGGCGAGCTGGAGGCTGGCGGCGAGGCCTTGCGCATAAGCGCGCAAGTAAGCGGGGTTGCTTTCCATTTCCCACAGGCCGCGCAGGCAAACCACACCCGAGGCACCGGTCCACGACTGGCGGGATTTGCCGTGAAATTCCATGCCCCTGGCGCAGATCTCCAGGCGGCTCAGCGGCGGCGCGGTGTCGCCGGGTTTGGCGCCACGTTCTTCGACCGCCTTTTGATACATCTCGAGCCATTTGCCGTCGCGCGTGAGATCGTGCATCGCCCGCAGGACGAAGAGCAGCCGCGGCGCGTGTTCCCAAGTGAAGCCGGCGAAGCTGCCACGAAACGGCGAGGGCGCGCCGGTATTGCACGGCATGAGCCAGTGGGTGGTGACGAGGACATTCGCGACCTCGACCATTTTGGCGATGATGCGATCGCGTTCCTCGCGCGCGGCAAGCCCTTCGTGAATATATCGCCAGAGGCCGTAGAACCAGGGCGACGTCTGGTCGTTCGAACCCATGGGGTAGGGCGTGCGACCGTCATCGGCGACGCCCCGGGCAATGAAGCCGGCCGGCCCAAGCGAGGAGAGCAGGAGGAGGCCATTGGCGAGCCGCCGCGCTTTCTCCTTGTCGGTCTCGGCGTGGGAAAGCTTCCAGCGATTGACGGCAGCGTCGAGGTAGAAGCCGTTGAACATCGAGCCGTTCTCGGTCGGCGTCCACCACCCCAGCGCGTTTGGCTTGCCGAGGCGGCACTCTTCGGGCGTGGGGCGTGGGAAAGTGCCGTCGAAGTCGGTGTAGTCGACCAGGATATCGTACGGGTCGATGAAGCGGCGCCAGATTTCGTCGTGGACCTTTTGCGCGGCGTCGGCGATTTCATTGGCCGCCCGCGCGCGGCGCAGGCCGAGGCTGAAGCTCGCGGTGAAGGCGGCGGTCGCCTTGAGCATCGTGCGACGGGGAAACGGATGGGGCATGCGAAATTGATGCGGTTTGTCGCGGGTTTTTGCAACAGCACTGGAAGTTGCGCGCGACATCGTCCATCATTGCACCGAACTTCCAAAAAATACCTCTTCGCGAAATGTCCTGCAGTAAGATCGATCCCGCGCTCCATCAGGCGAAAAAGCCTGACTGGATCAAGGTGCGCCTGCCCACGAACCCCGTGTTCTTTTCCACCAAGGCGCTGATCTCCGATCTGCGGCTGCACACCGTGTGCGAAGAGGCGCAATGCCCGAACCGCTGGGAATGCTGGAGCGCCGGCACGGCGACGTTCATGATTGCCGGCGAGCGCTGCACGCGCGCGTGCGGCTTTTGCGCGGTGACCACGGCCAAGCCCTTCGCGCTCGAGGTCGATGAACCGGAGCGGGTGGCCGAGGCGGTGAAGCGGATGAAGCTCAAGCACGTGGTGGTGACGGCGGTGGCGCGCGATGACCTGAAGGATGGCGGCGCCGAGCATTTTGCGCGGACGATCGAAGCGATTCGCGCGGCCCAGCCGGACATGGCCATCGAAGTGTTGACGCCCGATTTCCATGCGAAGGAGGAATGCCTGCGCATGGTCGCGGACGCGAAGCCGCACATTTTCAATCACAACGTGGAGACCGTGGAACGGCTCACCCCGTTGGTCCGCTCGCGCGCGAAGTATCGCGTGTCGCTGCAGGTTCTGCGGCGCATGAAAGACATCGCGCCGGAGATCGTCACCAAGAGCGGCATCATGCTCGGCCTCGGCGAGACGGAGCCGGAGATTTTCCAGACGATGGACGACCTGCGCGAGGCCGGTGTGCAGGTGCTGACCATGGGACAGTATTTGCGGCCGACCCCGCAACATTTGCCAGTGGTGGAATACGTCCACCCCGACACCTTCAAGCTCTACAAGGAGATCGCCGAGAAAAAGGGTTTCGAGCACGTGGCCTCCGGGCCGCTCGTCCGCAGCTCGTATCACGCCGCGGATTTCAATCCGCTGAAGCGGTAGCAGGAAAAGGCAGAACATCCAACGCCCAACGCCCAACATCGAACATCCAATGGCGCCGCTGCGGAGCTTCAGCTCATTGATGCCGGTTCTTCGGAGGAGGGCTCGATGACGGTTGGTCGAGGACGGCAGTTGCTGGTGGCCGCGGTCTTTTTTGGGGCCTTTGCTTTCAGCCCGTGGGTTCGGGCGCAGCCGATTGGGCCGATGTATCGCTGGCCGACGCGGGACGGGCATTTCTTTGAAGCGGCATTTTTGCGGCTGCAGGGCAACGCGGTCGTGTTCGCCAAGGATGGCTGGGAGTTCACGGTGCCGATTTCCACGCTCTCTCCGAAGAGCCTCGAGCTGGCGCGACGGCAGGCCGTGCGGGTGCCGGCTGCCATTCCGGCTATCCCGGCCGTTCCCGCCACGCCGCTCGCTCCCATTGCTTCGTTTTCCTGCAATTCCTCGATCCTCGAATTCTGCCGGGAGAATCTCGGCAGGCAAATCGGCAGCGGACAGTGCGCCATGCTTGCCCAGAACGCACTCCGGAGCGCCGGCGCCGCACCGCGAGGCCCGGACTCGCCAGGGGAAGGGGATTACGTGTGGGGAGAATTGGTGGCGACGATCAAGGCGGGTTTTTATGGCGCCTCGGGCGTCAAGGATCTGGCTTACGTGCAGCCGGGAGACATCATCCAATTTCACGACGTCCGCTTCTCCGGCTACCTGCACGGGGATTTCGGCGTCTATCACATGGAAGCCAAACATCACACCGCGGTCCTCGAGAGTGTGGATGCGGCGCACAATACCATCACGGTCCTGCACCAGAACTGGAACGGCCAGAAAATCATCCGGCGGCAGACATTGTATCTCGGAGGGATGAATCGGGGCTGGTTGCGGTTTTACCGACCGTCCGCGGCCCCGCAGCCGGGTGGGTTCCCTCCGTATTATATTCGCCGGGGATAGAGCTTACCGCTACATTTCGGGCTTCCCCGAACGCCGCCGCATCCCTAGCTTCGCCGCTTCTTGTGATCGACCGCACCAACGTCGCTGCTCTCATTCCCTGTTATTTCGAAGCCAAACGCATCCGCGAGGTCGCGGCGCGCGTGAAACAGCAACTCGACCAGGTCCTGGTGGTCGATGACGGCTCGACCGATGGCACGGAAGCCGAGGCCCGCGCGGCCGGGGTGGAAGTGATCCGCCACAGTGTGAATCAAGGCAAAGGCGCGGCCATCAAGACCGGCTTCCGCGCGTTGGCCGAGCGCCCGGGGATCGAATACGCGCTCGTCCTCGATGGCGATGGCCAGCACGCTCCCGACGAGATTCCGCGGTTTCTCACCGCGGCGAACGAGACCCAGGCGCCGATGCTGGTGGGCAATCGCATGAGCGACACCCGAACGATGCCCTTTGTCCGCAAGGTAACGAACCGTTTCATGTCCTCGCAGATCAGCAAAGTCTGCGGGCAATGCGTGCCGGACACGCAGTGCGGCTTCCGCATGATCCACCGCGACCTGCTCCAGGCGATGGTCGAGATCGCCACCACGAAATTCGACTACGAGACCGAGCAATTGGTCGTGGCCTCCCGCCGCGGCTGCCAGATCGCTGCCGTGCCGATCAGCACCATCTACGGCGACGAGAAGAGCAAGATCCACCCGCTCCGTGACTCGGTGCGCTTTTACGAGATGATGCAGCGCTTCAAGCGCGAGGCGCGGAAGTAAGGGGGCACGTAGAGCATCTTCTGGAAGACGCTTTCGAGTCGGAACTGGAAGGGAAGCGCTCTGTCGCTTCCGCGTCGACTCGTTCCCCCAGCACCGACGGAGGCTCGTCCAAGGACCTGCCGCCACTTGTCCCGGACGCCGCCGCCTCGGCGGTGCTCTCCCAACACCGCTAATGAGAGCGGTCGCCTCATTCCAGCCGGCCTATGGCTTTGCCGTCGGAGCAGGGGAGGCGGTCTGAATAGTGGTCGGCGTGGTGGTGGGGGCCACGGACTCACTGGCAAACTCGTTGCGCAAGTGGCTGACGAGCTCGTGGACCAGCGGCTTGCGCTTTTCGTTCATTTCCTTGCGCAATTGCTCCTCGATCGTGCGGCGGCCTTCGGTGTAGCGCTTGGCAAACATTTCCCGGCGCTCGCCCTCGAGCTGGAGACCGCTTTCCTGGATGGCGGCATTGATCTCCTGCTCCATGAATTTCTTCCGCACTTCCTCGCGGTCGCGCAGGGCCTTCTTTTCCTCCGGCGAAAGGTTCATCCACCGGATCATGTTTTCCTGAAATTTCTTCCGCTGCTCCGGGGTCAGCGCCTCGAGGGCCTTACGGACGTTTTCGTAGGCGGGGCCGTTGGGGCCTACCTCATTGGGGTGACCTCCTGGAATCCATGTGACCGGTTTGCCTTCTTTCTTGGGAGTCGCAGGGGTAGGGGTAGCGGTCTGGGCAAGCGCCGTCCCGGCGATCGCCATCAAGGCGAACGCCGCCAGGACACCGCGCCTCACTTGTCGAGCCATACCGAGGTTTCCTCTGAAGCCAGCAACTCGTCGAGATGGTTGATCACTTGATAATCCGGACTGGTGGACACTTGTTGCGCGAGAACCATCACAGGGTCCACCTGAGCCGTCTTTTGGGACAGAGTGGCTTGGGGGCGATGAAGCGCGACACCCGAAGCGACGATGAGCACACAGGCACTCGCCGCGAGCGAAACCCACCGCCAATTGAACCAGGCAAGCAGGCTCGGTCTCTCCTGTTTTTCCTCGCGAACGGCGCGAAGGACATTGCGGGAGAAGAACGGGGACACAGAAGGCGCTTTGGCTTGGCCCAGAAGGCGCCACAGGTCATCTTGCTCGTCGGTATTCATGGCTAAGGGTGAAAACCCTCCCGAAAAGGAAAGTTGCACTTTTTATGTAACGCCGCCGCCCAGTCCGCCAGTCTAAAGGAGATTCAGGGGAAATTATTTTCGGATTTCCGAGGTAAAGGGGGGAATCGCGGGCATCCAGCCTGCAGAGCGGTTGGGAATGTCTCCCCAAACGAATCTCCGAGTTCCGAAAGCCTTCCAGCGCTCGGATTTCAGGTGCCGCTGTAGAGAGCGCAGACGTAGGGCGGCGATCTTCGCCGCCAGACGTGGGCGAATGGCTCCGGAAGTGGACGGCCGCCTTCGATAGTGTGTCGCCCTGCAAACATTCTCCATCCTGAGAAAAAAACGCGAACGGACGCGAATCGGAAACATCCATCTTCCTCCTCTATTCGCGTTCATTGGCGCCCATTCGCGGGTCCTTTTTCTTTTCAGATATGGTGGATGCTTTTGTCTCTTCTCTAAGGCGTTCTGCGTTCTCCGAAGTGCTAACCATGAAAATGTCCGCACGACGCGTAGAATTTTTGGCCCGCGAATCACGCAAATAACACGAATGAGGGCAGATCATTCGCGTCATTCGGGTGATTCGCGGGTCACTTTCCCTTCCCTGTCTTTTCGCATGTTCGTGGCTCCCCTTTTGGTTGCGGCTTTGCCGCGCTGCGCCCTTTGCGTTTAAATAATCGACGTTCGGTTACAATGGGTTGCGCGTAATGATTTACGCTACATTATTTGGCCATATTGAACTCGACTGTTTTCGATTCGCCCATGGTTGAAAACACCGCGAGCGCTCCCGCGCCGCCGCGGACGCATCTTCGCGCCGTCTTGCTGGCGATGGTACTCCTCGTCCTTCTGGGCGCGGTGGCGGGCGTCTTCACGTCGCGGTTGGAAAAGCGGGAAATTCACGTGGTGGCCCTGGAGAGCTCGGTGCTGAAGGATCTGAGTACCGCGTGGCAGCGGGCGGCGATGGCGCAACCGGATATCCTGCCCTTTTACGGCAGCTCGGAATTGACGCGGAATTTCGGCAACGAGCCGCAGCGTTTTTTTGCCAGCTACCCGACGGGATTTGGTGTGTCGCCGGTGGGACGGGCGGGCTGCACGTCGCTGACCCTGGCGGAAAAGATCGCCGCAGCCTCCAGCGGCACGGTGCCCCAGCGCAAGGTGGCGATCAGCCTTTCGCCGAGTTGGTTTTTCAGCCCGCAGACGCATGCCCGCTGGTATGCCGGCAACTTTTCCGCTGCCCAGGCCAGTGCGCTCATTTTTCATCCGCGCCTGAGCCTGGAACTGAAACGGGACTTCGCCCGGCGGATGCTCGATTACCCGGATACCTTGGAGCAGGCTCCGTTGCTCTCTTTTGCGGTGCATCGACTGGCTGGCTCGGGGCAGTGGGATGCGATGCTGTATCGGGTGGTTACGCCCCTGGCGCGGATGCAAAGCGGGGTCGCCGATCTGGGGGATCACTTCGCTTTTGCCTGGCACATCCTGCACGATCACGAGCGGCCGCATGCGGTGCGCACCCCGATGCGGCTGGATTGGGAGACGATCCTCCTCGCCGGCGGCGGCGAGATCCAGCATGACCCCAGGTTTCATAAGGAACGCACGCAGCAGATCTTTTTTGGCAACCGCCGGTTTGCGCAGGTGCTCAACGGGTCACGGGAATGGGGGGATCTCGAACTGCTGTTGCGGGCGTCGCGTGAGCTCCATCTCGATCCGCTGCTGCTCAGCATTCCGATCGATTACCGCTATTACCAAAGCATCGGCGTCGCGCGGGAGAATCTCGACCGCTACCGCGAGCGTCTCCACGAGATCGCGTCGCGCCATGACGTGGCTTTGATCGATTTCGCCGAGCACGTGGAGGATCCCGTTTTCTTTGCCGATCACAATGATCACCTCAGCGCGCGCGGCTGGCTGTATGTGGATCGCGCGCTGGATTTCTATTTCCATGCGGCGAAGCACCAGCGGTATTTTGCGCCGGTTGGAGCGGGGGAGGATCACGAGTATCCGTGATTCGAAATCTTTAATCCTTAATCGTTGTTCCTTAATCGTTAATCCCGGCCGGAGAGATTAACGATTAAAGATTAAAAATTAAGAAAGGGGAACGTGGCTCGCCCATCGCCAGCCTTCCGCCATTCCCCTCATCCTCCTCGGCGGGAGCGCGTCCCTTCGATGAGGGGCGCCGCGCGGCAGCGAATCAATCGTGCTCGATCTCGTTTGGTAATTCGTCGGTGTCGTCCGGTTCCGCGGGGAAATGTTGCGCGAGGAGGGCGCCGACTTTGCGCACGGCGTGTTGCACCGCCTCGGTGAAATGATCGCTGCGCAGATGCGTGCCGATTTCCATGACGGTTTCTTCCCAGAAGGCGTCACCGCATTTCTCGTGAATGCCGCTGTCTCCCACGACGGCGAATTTTTGCACGAGGGGTGCGAAATAGATGAGCACGGCATTGCGGTGACGCGTGCGGGTCATGCCCATCTTTTCGAAACGCTCGCGGGCGCGGACGAGGGCGTCGTCTGGCTTTTTTCGCGAGATGAAAATCCGGATTTCGCCGGAGGTGGTTTTTTCCGCTTCGGTGATCTCGGCGACGATCTTGGAGTCGTCGAGACGGCTGATGAATTCGCGCGTTTTCATGGCGTGTTTACCAACTGCCGCTGGCGCCGCCTCCTCCGGAACTGCCGCCACCGCCACTAAAGCCACCACCATCTCCACCGCTGAAGCCTCCGCCTCCGCCACCGCCCCAACCACCGCCACCCCAGCCGCCGCCGCCCCAGCCCCCACGGTCCCAGTAGCTTCCGCGGCTGGAATAGACGGTACCGCCCCGCAAGCCCTGGATGAACTTGATCACGAGGATGATGAGGATGATGGCGACGAGGATCGTCGGGATGTGGGACGGGGTGGCGGGCTCGCTGTGGATGTGACCGTTGCCTTTGTACTCGCCCCGCGTCGCTTTGATCATTGCATCGATGCCCGCGCTCAAGCCGCCGTCGAAATCGCGGTTTTTGAAGCGCGGCACGATTTCGTTTTCGATGATCTGCTTGCAGAGAATATCCGGCAGCGCGCCCTCCAGGCCGTAGCCGGTCTGGATGCGCATCTGGCGATCCTGCACGAAGACAAAGAGCACCGCGCCGTTATTCAGCTTGGCCTGGCCGACTTTCCACGACTGGAAGATGCGCTGGCAGTAGTCCGCGATGGACGACTCCGTGTTCATCTTCGGAAACACCGCGACGACGATTTGATTCGAGCTCTCGCGCTCGAATTGCCGCAACCGGTCGTTGAGCTGAGTCGCGGTGCTCCGCGAAACTGCGTTCGCGTAGTCGTTGAAGTAATTGGCCGGCTTGGGCGGGAGCGTTTCCGCACGTGCCGCGAAGAGCAGCACCAGCCAAAGGAGCGGGATGAGAAAGGCCGTCCGCACGCGAGATTATTTCGCGGGGGCGGGCGTGGCGTTGCCGAAGTTGAAATTGACCGGCGGCGGGACGTCGGAGCCTTCACGCGCGGTAAAGTAGGGCTTCGGCTGGAAGCCAAAGGCGCCGGCGTAGAGGCGTGCGGGCATGGAATTCACCGCGGTGTTGTAGGAGACCACGGCGTCATTGAAATTGCGGCGCTCGACGGCGATGCGATTTTCGGTGCCTTCGAGCTGCACCTGCAAGTCGCGGAAGGCCGCGGTGGCCTTGAGATCGGGGTAGCGCTCGGAGACGGCGAGCAGGCGCGAGAGCGCGGAGGACAGGCCATCCTGCAATTTCTGGAAGCGTTTGAGCGCCTCGGGATCGTTGGGCGCGGAATTCGGATCGAGCTCGATCTTGGTCACTTGCTGGCGGGCCTGGGTGACTTCGGTGAGGGTGGACTTCTCGAAGTTGGCCGCGCCTTCCACGGTCTTCACGAGATTCGGGATGAGATCGGCGCGACGCTGATAGACGTTCTGCACATCCGCCCAGGTCTTGTCGGTCTGCTGCTTGAGCGTGTTGAGGTGATTGTAGCTGCTGCAGCCGCCGGCGAGGACGACGAACGCGATGATGGCCAGGATGCCAAGGGCAAGGAGGACGGATTTCATAAAGGCAACGGTATGAAATCGTAGTTTCTACGAAATACAACTTCCGGCTCGCGAGACGATACGTTTGCGCGGAACAATGCGGTGTTCCACGACTATGCGTTTTCTTCATTCTTTCGCTCGATTTTCCGCCGTTTTGACTCTCGCGTTGTCCCTGCCGGTCAACAACAGGGCGGCAGAATCGGTGGCGGTGACGGCGACGATCGATGTCGCTCATCCACAGAGCGCCATTCCGAAATCTTTCGCCGGTTTTTCCCGGGAATGGCGGCGCTTTCCTTCGCCCGATGGCGGCCCGGCGGGGGCGGTGCATCCGACCTATCTTCGCTTGCTCGAGAATCTCGCGGCCTTCAATGACGAAGGGCTGAGCTTCCGCGTCGGTGGGAATAGTGCCGATGGCATGGGCACGGTGCCGGAGGACGATCGCTGGCGGCAGATTGGGGAGGTCTTCAAGGCGACGCGCACGCCGATCATCATCAATATCAATCTCGCCAAGGAGAACGCGGAACTCGACAAGGATCTCATCCGTGCCGCGCAACGCCTGCTTCCGCCGGGTGCCATCGCGACCTTCGAACTCGGCAATGAGCCCGATGGCTGGAAGGGGCGTTATCGTCCGGAAGATTACACCTACGAGCAGTATCTCGAGGCGTATCATAAGGTGGCTGAGCAACTCGTGCCGTCGCTCACGCCGGGACTCGCTGGGCCGGCCTGGGCTCACAGCGCGCCGCCCGAGGTGCTCATGCAATTTCTGGCGAAGGAGCGGCCTTTCATCAACTTGCTCACGGTCCACTCGTACCGGTTCGATCCGAAGAGCCATCCCGAGGTGAAAAAGCTGCTCGATGAAGGACCGACGGCGGGCTTTGCCAAAAGTCTCGCGCCGGGCATCAAGGTTGCGCACGACGCGGGTCTGAAGCTGCGCCTCGGCGAAGCGGGCAGTGCGTGGAGTGGGGGAATCGCCGGCTTCAGCGATACCTACGCGTGCTCGCTGTGGACGATCGATTTTCTTTTCGAACTCGCGCACGCGGGCCTCGATGGCGTGAATTTCCACGGGGGCGGTGTGTCGCATTACACGGCGATCAAGGAGGACGTCGACAAGGCCAGCGGCAAGGCGATCATCTCGGCGAGTGCGCCGTACTATGGGATGCTCGTTTTCTCCGAGGCCGTGGCCCATGAGGCGCGCTTCGTGCCGGTGCAGACCGCGGGTCCGGCGACGCGGGTGAAGTTTTGGGCAACGGTGGATCGCACGGGCACGGTGCGCGTGGTGGTGATCAACAAGGATTTCACCGCTCCCGCGGACGTAGAGATCCGTCTGTCCGGGAAACAAACGGGCGCGACTTTGAAGCGATTGGAAGCGCCCTCCCTCGACGCGACCACCGGCCTCACCTACGCGGGGCAGACCTTCGATGGAACCGCTGATGGCAATCCCGTCGGCGCGCTCAAACAGGAAGCGCTGGCGGAACAGGATGGCGTGCTCCGCTTTCACCTCGACCCTGCCAGTGCTGCGCTGCTGACGGTGCCGGCCGTTCCCTGAAGCGGTAGTACGCAAAAAGGGCGAAGCACCGTGCTGGCACTTCGCCCTTTTTGAGAATGGATTTAAACGGCTGTCGGCTTACTTCTGGTCGCCGGTCGGACGACGTCCGCCGCCTTCTTTCTGCGCCTTTTCACGGGCTTCCTGCAGCTTCTTGAGGATGGGCTCGACCGAGGGATCGGCGGCAATTTCCGCGGCGTTCATCGCCTCACGGTATTCCTTCATCGAGGCTTCCATCTTTTCGCGGGCCTCCTTCACTTTGGCGTCCTGCCCCGCCTTTTCCACGGCCGCCTTGAGCTTGTCTTTTTCTTCCTGCGACAGGCTGTCAAAGCCCGGGCCGCGCATGCCGAAGCCGGCGCCGCCGCGGCGTCCGCCCTGCTGCTGGGCGTCCTGGCCGTGGAGGGAGAGAATGCCGCCCAGCGAGAGGGCCAGGCAGGTGGCGAGAGTGAGAGTTTTGGAATGAGTTTTCATATGGAGAAACGGAGAAAAACCACGACCCGCGAGAAGTTGTAAAATTTTATCGTGCTATTGATCGTCGATTTGGCGGCCTACGGCTCAGCGATGGGGAATCCGCTGTAATGCACGCTCCAATTCCACAGCGGATAAGGCTGGCCGGCGCGGTGCCCGTAAGCGGGATCGGCGAACTGATAGATCGCCTTCTCCGGATCGGAATCGCGCAAGTTCCCGTAGAGAAAAGGGCGGAGCGCGGTCAGCGTCTGGCCTACGGCGAAGTCCGTGTTGTTGCGGCGTTCGCGATTTTCGAAAGCGAGCACGGTGTGGCCGTTTTCTTCGTAAACCGAGCGTGCCGGCGCCTGGGCGTAAGTGTTGCCGGAAAGCAGGTTGGCGATGTTGAAGACCCCTTCGTCGAGCAGGGGTCTGGCGTGATCCGGGAACGGGCCATCGAGCACGAGTTCGGTCATCGATTGGCCATTGGCTGCTGTGCGGGTGCGAGTCGAAACCACCGTCCCAATTTTGCCGGCGTAGGCGAGGCCGTAGGAGAGTGTGTAACTCGCGCCTGGCTTGAGCGGTGATGCCAACCGGATGCGCAATTGATTTGGCGCGGTGATTTCCACGGCGGTAATCGGTGGAGCACCGGCGGCGCCGCCGCGAATCTGGAATCCATCCAGCGAGGAGAACCCTTTGGTCAGTTCGCTCTGCTCGCGCGGCAGGAAGGTTTCATCGAGTACGAGCGGCGGACGCGGGACGGTAAACTCCACGACGACGCTGTCGCGCGCCGTTTCGATCCATGCCTTGCGCGGACGCAACGGCTGCCACTTTTCGCCCTCCTGCAACACGCGGCGCACGACCTTGGCCAACTGTTCGCCAAACCAGCGCTGGCCATCCGCGGAAAGATGGATCGCGGCTCCATAAGTGCCGTCGCGCCGGCTGTTGATCGCGCTCGGCACCATGTAGTGCGGGCCGACCATGACGATCTGCGGATCGGCATCAGCGGCCATGAGCTGTGCTTCGCCGGCGGGGCCGAGGGTCTGGTAGGTGAAGAGCGGAATCTCGCCGGTTTGCCCGGTGATGGCGCGCAGGTCGTCCGACCATTCTTTCCGATAGGCGATGAGCCGGTCGCGATACCACTCCTGCCCCGCGGGCCGCGGCAATTCGTCTTTCCAACGACTCGGCACGATGCCGCCATGCAGTCCGCCATTGGCTTCGCCTTGCATCCAAACCAGCGCGCCGATGCGGAAAGCGTGGCCCTGCGATTTTGCCTCGGCCACGGCGCGGCGCGCATCGTCGAGGCTCGTCTTATAGTAACCACCACCGTTGCGTTTGAAGACCGGTTCGCGCGGATCGGTTGTTTCATCCGCGCTGGAAAGTTCGGCGATGGTCATCCCGCCCTGACCCGCATAGGCGGCGAGAAAATGCGGCGGGCCGCTCTTCACCACATCGGGCAGCGTCGCCTTCAAATGATCGGCCAGTCCATTGGCAATCGTCTCGCCGAGCGCGCCATTGACCGCCGCGGTCAGCGGCACGAAGGCAAATTGATCCGCCGGTCGCAACTCGGGCTGCGCAGCGTGGTCGCGCTGGGACCACGTCCGCACGCCGCGGCGGAAGGCATAGTTGCCCCAGCCGGAATCCGTGGTGCTGACAATCGGCAGCGACTCCGCGCCTTCGCAGAGCGATTGCCCCATCAGCCAGAGGCCGACGATCGGTGTCTTGAATGGCGCGTCTGGCCGCGCACTCTGCCCGCGAGTGAGGGATGCGGAGGCCAGGAGCCCAACCGCGATGAGGAGAGAAAGGGGGTTTTTCATTCCGGGGTGGCGAATGGAACAGGTGTTCGCGGATTGTGCGAGTGACATCACACGAGAGAATCGCTATGGCTGGGTTTCTCTTATGGACCCGAATTCGCCCAATCAACCGTCTGGATGCCGCAAGCACGGTTGCCTCATTGCCATCCTCACGTTGGTGGTGCTGATCGTGGTGGCTGGCGCAGCGGCCTATTACACGATTTTCCACACCGCGATGCCGTTCCGGTTGGTGGCGAACATGATGCAGAAGGCGAACCCGAGCATGCGCATCGAGGGCATCGATGGGAACCTCTCGACGGGGGTGAGCGTGGCTTCCATTAAGTGGGGCGATGCGCCGGGAAGTCCTTCCGAAATCACCGGTCTGCGTATTCGCTACAACGGCTACGAGGACGCGGGCAAAACGCACCGGCTGGTCATCAACGACGTCGGCGTGAATCGCGCGCACATCGACATTGCGGACCTGCCTTCCAATAACGGCGTCACGACTTCGCAGAGCACGACGGTCGTGAATTCCAATGGTACGACTACGACGACCACAACGACGTCTTCCGGTTCCTCCGCGAATGCCCCGAATCCTTTTACCGCCATGGCCAATGCCAATAATGGCTCGGGTTTCCCGCAAGGTCTCGACAGCGTGGAAGTCCGCAATGTGTCGATCCTGGACGTGCTCATCACGAATCGCAACGTGCCGGAGTTCCGCGTTTCCATTCCGAAGATCGAGTGGACGGGATTCAAGGCCACGCCGGATAGCTTTGAGCCCGGTGTGCTGACGATCGAGAGCGACCGTCTTGCCGTCGCGACGAATCCGGGCCGCACCGTGACGGTCGAGGGCCAGAGCACTGCTTTTCAAAAATCGATCATCGGCATGGTTCAGCCCGCGTTGCACCCAGCGATCAAGCAGTCGATTAGCTTCAGCGCGGACGTTTCCTTTGTGCCGAAGGGCGGCGCCTTGCGGCCATATCACTTCGTGGCGGCGGACGGGAAGCTGGAGATCAACGAGGCCCTCGATGGTAGCGGTGCGGTCCATGCGCGGCAGCTCGACCTCGCCGGCTTGATCGATCCGCGAAAGCTTTTCGGCGATCAAACGGCCGACCTGCCCAGCGATCTCGTGCTCAATGCGGTCGTGGCCAAAGGCTTCGAAGAAGGCAACGGGACGATGAAGATCGTCGACGGCAGCTTCCGCTTGGGGACAACCACATTTGAAGTCCAGCCTCTCGAATTCTCCAAAGCGGCCCTGGCGCAGATCAACCTGAAAGCGGTGGCGAAGACCGATGCGGGAAACATCACCTGGTCGCTTCCGCTCGCCAAATTTGGGAGTGAGTATCATCCAAGTCTGGCTGCGCAGGGGATGTCGCCGGGCGATGTGCTCGCGCATCTCTTTGCCGGGAAGGCGTACGCTGAACTCAGCGCGGATGAGAAGAAGACGATCGACGCGCGCATCCCGGTGTATTTCTCGCCGACGGAGAAGTAGCGGGCATCTACTTTGCCTTGCCTTTCCCGGGCGACTCGGCGATTTCGCGCGGATGGCTTTTCATGATTTTATCCGCGATTCCGAAGGGTGGCAGACCCGGCAGAACGAAACGCTCTTTGCCAATCCGTATCTCTCCGTCCATCGCGTGACGACGACTTCGCCCACGCGGTCCGAGCCGTTTACCTGGACGGTGGTGCATCGCAAAGGGGCCGTGGTGGTGGCGCCGATGACCGCAGAGGGAAACCTGCTGCTCATTCGCCAGGAGCGGGTGCCGATCCGCGCGCAGATTTGGGAATTTCCCGCGGGCCAGATCGATGACCAGGCGGAAGCCGACGCGATTCGTGCGACCGGTCTGCGCGAATTGCAGGAAGAGAGCGGCTACGAGCTGGCCGCCGGAGGGGAGATCGTTTCGCTCGGCCACTTTTTCCCAAGCGCCGGGTTCACCGATGAGCACAGCCACTTGTTGCTCGCGCGCCCCGTGGTGCCGAGCCCGCGTGGGCACCAGCATGACGAACACGAAGCGATTCTCGGCTGCCGCGCTTTCTCCCCGACGGAGTTTCGCGCCATGATCGCCAGCGGAGAAATCCGCGATGCGAACACACTCGCGGCTTTTGCCCGGCTGGTCGCGATGGGGCTGATGTGACGGCGAAAAACGGAGGTAGCCACAAAAAGGCACAAAGGGCACAAAAGGATTTCGTTCGAAACTCTTCTCCGCTCCTCCGCGTTTTCTACGAAACTCAAAGTCGGCCAGGGCATGCTTTTTTTGCGCCTTTTGTGCCTTTTTGTGGCCATCCCCCTTTCTTCCTCGGACCCGCAATTTCGGGATTGAGGTCTGATTCCGAACCATCTCTCTTGGCCGGATGCACTTCCTCGCCCCTCGAACCTTCCTCACCGCCGCGCTCGTCGTTTGCGGAGCTGCTTCCGCTTTCGCTGCCGACGCGAAAGACCTCTTCGCTCCGGACCTTTCCAACGCCACGAATGCCGAGCATTGGAAATGGGACAACGGCGAGCTGGTCGCGAAGGATCACGAGACTCTCTGGACGAAGGACTCGTATTCGAACTTCATTCTCGATCTCGATTTCAGGTCGCGAAGGAATCCAACAGCGGCGTCTTCCTGCGCTCCGGCAATATCAAGGACACGCTCGCCGCGCCGGAGATCCAGGTGCACGAAAACACCGACGGCAGCAAGTATGGCATGGTCGCCGCCATCTACGATGCGATGCCGCCGAAAAAGGATATGAACAAGCCGGCGGGTGAGTGGAACCACTACACCATCACATGCAAAGGCAGCGTCATCATCGTCGTCTTCAACGGCGAGGAAGTGATCCACGCCGACCTCAACGACTGGACGGAAAAGGGCAAAAATCCTGACGGCACGCCGAACAAGTTCAAGGTCGCGCTAAAGGATTGGTCTCACACCGGCCCGATTGGTCTGCAAGGCCTGCACGGCAAGGCGCAGGCGCCGGTGTGGTATAAGAACCTAAAGATTCAGGTGCTCGAGTAAGCGAATCACTCCTTCGGCCAGTCGCGCCAGAGCCAGCGCAGCGTGTCGGGGAAGAGGGACGCGCCCTGTTTACCGGAGTGGGCGCCGTCGCCGAGTTCGAATTTGTAATCGTAGCCGGCGAATTTCAGCGCCGCGGCCATGTCCTGGCTGGAGAGCGGCCAGTTGCCGTGCAGATTATCGAGGTCGTTCGAGCCATCCTCCAAATAGACGCGGATCGGTTTCGGCGCGGTTTTCGATTGGCGGATGAGCGCCGGGTAAACGAAACCGCCCCGGATATTGGTGAAGCTGCCGATCCAACTCACGACCTTGTGAAAGTAATCCGGCTTTTCCCACGCGGCGGTGAAGGCCGCGATGCCGCCGCTGCTGATACCCGCCACGGCGTGGCCGTTCGGATCGGTGGTGATGTTGAGCCCCTTGGTCGCTTCCGGCAGGAGTTCCTCGAGGACGAAGCGAACATTCGTGTCGCCGGTCGAGTCATACTCGTAGCTGCGGTTGCTGCGATCCTTGGCCGGCGGCGCGCTGGCCTTGACGGTGCCCGGGTTGACGAAGACGCCGATCGTCACCGGCATTTCCTTTTTGGCGATGAGATTGTCGAAGACCACGGTCGCGCGCGTGCCGCCATCGGGCTTTTCGTAACCGCCGCCATCGAAGAAGACCATGAGACAGGCCGGTTTCTTGCCGTCGTATTGCTTCGGCACATAGACCCAGTAGTCGTGGGTCGTGCCGGGGAAAACCTTGCTGTCGGCGAGCACCGCCTTTTTCACCTCGCCGTGCGGGACATCCTGCGGCTGGGAATCCGGGCCGAGCTGGTAGTCATTGGCGGCGAGAACCGGCGCAGCGAAAAGGCAGGTGAGGGCGAAGGGGAGGAGACGCATGGGAGTTTTGTGGCTGGGTGAGAAGCGGGACGCAAATGCAAACCCGCGAGCGGGCGGATTTACAGGAGAATTCCTGGGGCGTTGTAGCCGGGCTCAGTGAGACCCGCAGAGTTCAGTGTATCCGTTGAGCGTGCGTTGGTCTCAGCCCGGAGGGCTGATGGATCGTAGCCCGGGGGTTGAGCGAGTCTGCGAGTGATACCCCCGGAAATCATCCACAAATGAATGCACCCCGAAGGTGGTGCCGGAATTTCTCACGGAGGGGAGATTCCGCCATCCCTCCGGGATGGAACCCGTGGATGACGGGTGTTCCGGGGGTGGCGCTCGCAAGCTTGCTTACCCCCGGCTACGGTCCGGCAGCCCTTCGGGCTGGCATTGGGGAACGCGCCGGAGCGCATCCCTCGGGTCGATGGCTTCCGCCACCGCTCCCGCAATACGGCTTACGCCTTCGAGCCTTTTTCGATCGTCGCTTCGGCGATCTGGGAGACCTGGATGATCTCGAATTTCTCGCCGTCGGTGTGGACGACCGCGGCCCGGCCGGTCGGCGAGATCGAGATGAAATCGGGGTGGGGGACGGGCACGGAGCGGCCGTCCTCGGTGTGGATGGTAAAGGCCCGGAATGGCGCGGCGTAGACCAGATTTTTCAGCGCATCGGGTGTCATGGGTTAACGAATGGTAACCGCATCGGAGGCGATCACAAGCTGCGTATTCGATTGAATGCACGCCGATTTTCCTCGCGCTTGACGCTTTATCTCCAAATGGCGCTATGCTGAGCGTTCCCATGCCACCTTCCATTCCCGACGAAATGCCCACGGTGGCTAGCAAACCGTTTCGCAGCTTGTGGGATGCCGCGGTCCTGGGGCATCGCGAGGCGATGTCGCAGTTGGCGACGCGTGCGGCGCAAAGTGTCTATGCGTGGTTGCGCGCCAATGGGCTGCTGGCCGAGGAGGCCGACGTGCGCACCGACCACTTTTTCGCGCGACTGCTCTCGTGCGATCCTCCCAACCCGAATGAGGAGGACGTCGAGCGGTATCAGGAATTCTTGCAACGGCGGCTGGCGGCCTATGTCGCCGCGGGGTTGCCCGATGCCGATGCCCAATCCCTCGAACTGCGTCCTTTCTTCGACCGGGCGCAAGCGGAGCGCCGCTTTTTGCGCGAGACCCAGCGGGCGCCGGACGATGTCTTTACCCGTCGTTGGGCGCTCGGGGCGCTGGAATTGACCATCGAGACGCTGAAGGAGGAGTTCACTAACGACGGTAGGGGGGCTCTGGTGCCCCATCTGCAGCAATTCCTGAGCTTTAGCGGGGGCGAAGAGCGATATGGCGAGGTGGCGTCGAAGACCGGCACGTCGGTCAGCGCCCTGCATGTGGCGGTTTTTCGGTATCGGCAGCGGTATCGGGAGCTCCTCCGCCGCCTGGTGGGCGACACCGTCCGAAATCAAGCCGAAGTGGATAGTGAATTGACTAAATTGTTAGTGGCGGCAAGCTAGTGGCTTCGCCATGCCGACCACCCCGGAAAATCCGACGCCCAACAATGACGCGCCAGAACCGTCCCTGCTGGCCGGCGTAACCGTCGACGAGCTTTTCGCCCGCGGCATGCAATCCGTCCGCATGACGGGCGGCGGGAGCATGCAGAGTTGGGAACCGCCGACCCTGGAGGAAGCGTGCCGTCTTTTCCCGAACTACCAGATCGTGGACGTGCTTGGCCGTGGCGGCATGGGCGTGGTCTACAAAGCAGTGCAGAAAGCGCTCGACCGTGTGGTGGCGATCAAGCTGCTGCCGCTGGAGATCAGCATCGACCGCGATTTTGCGGATCGCTTCGTGCGCGAGGCGCGGACGATGGCGAAGCTGAATCACCCGAACATTGTTTCGGTCTACGACTTCGGCACCACTCCCGAAGGACACCTTTATTTCGTGATGGAATTCGTCGAAGGGACGACGCTGCATCACTTGATCAAATCGACGGGGCTCAAGCCGACCCAGGCGCTGGAACTGATCGTGAACATTTGTGAGGCGTTGCAATACGCACACGTCGAAGGGGTGGTGCACCGCGACATCAAGCCGGCCAACGTGCTCGTGGATACCAAAGGCCGCGTGAAGGTGGCGGACTTCGGCCTGGCGCGCGTGGATGCGCCGACCGCCGAGCAATGGGGCCAGACGATGACGGGCATGGTGCTGGGCACGCCGGATTACATGGCGCCCGAGCAGAAAAGCGGTTCGCGCGTGGACCATCGGGCGGACATCTATAGTCTCGGCGTGATGCTTTACGAGATGCTGTGCGGCCAGGTGCCGCAGGGCGTTTTCGATCCACCCTCGCAGCGCGTGTCGGTCGATGAGCGCATCGACCAGGTCGTCATCCGCGCGATGCAGCAGGAACCGGATCGCCGGTATCCGAACACCGGGGAAATGAAGACCGAGGTGGAGAATATCCGCCTCACCCCGCTGCCGAAAGCGGCCACTCCGGGGAAGAAGGCGGGTGCCGCCAGTCCGGCGAAGAAAGCCGACGCCACCGCCAATTCCTCGCCCGAGACGCGGCGGGAAAGCAATATCACGCCCTGGCTGGCTGGCTTCGCTGCGGTGTGCGCGCTCGTGGCAGTGAGTGTGGTGATCATTCAAATGAAGCGGCCGAACCGCGAGGCAGCCGGCCAGGCGGTGCCGCCGCCCCGCGCCCGAGTTGGCGCCCGTGAAGTCGGCAGTGCCTCCTCCTCTTCCAGTAGCCGATGCCCCGCCAGGGAAGTCCGAGTCGACGGCCCCAAAAGTGGAGTCTATAGCCGAACCGCATCCGGCGAAAGTCGAGGCCGAGACGCCGATTGCCGCGTTGCCGCCGAAGACGGGCGAGCCACCGGCCCCTGTGTCTTTGCCTCCGTCCGAGGCGCCCGTGGCCGTGGCGACGGTGCCCGGCCCGACGCGCGTCGAGCAGATCGTTCCTCCTCCCGTGGGCACTTCGAATGTGGAACCAGCGCCGCGCCCGGCGATCCCGGTGCAGACGGCGCCTCCGCCGGCAGAAACGCCAACGCCGGAAGCCGTTGATCCTTCCGCCGACTGGCACGCCTTGGTCAGCCGCGGTGACGCCCTGCTGGCGCGGCACCAGCGGGACGATGCCCTGCAGGCTTACCTGGACGCTTTCGATCTCGTGACCGACGGCCGGCCGGTATCCCCGGCGGAGGTCGAGCATCTTTGCAAGAAGCTGGCCAGCTACCAGTTGAGTTTCGGCTCACGTGCCGAGGCGCGGCAGACGTTGGAACTGGGCCGTCAGACCCTGAAGAAGATGACTGCGGCCAAAGATCCGGTGGAACGTCAGAAATCCATCGAGCAGATCGAAAACGCGATGCATGCGCTGCCGAGGGATTGAGGGGAAGTTGATAGTTGAGGGTTGAGGGTTGAGGGTTGAGAGTCCTCCACGTGACCGTATTTGAGCGCGCTCCGCGCGTAGGTTTGTCGAAATACTTTGCCGCGGAGCGGCGACTACAGTGGCAAAGCGGCGGACTCTCAACTCTCAACCCTGAACTCTCAACTTCTCCGCCCCTCCTTCCCGCTGGCATTTTCCCAACTGCAGGCTAACGTCACCGCCCCTATGTCACTCTGGAATACTGCCCACCCCTGGCTGCACGACCTCGTCTCCTACGAGCCTGGCAAGCCGATCGAGGATGTGGCGCGCGAACTCGGTCTCAAACCCAGCGAAATCATCAAGCTGGCCTCCAACGAAAACCCTCTCGGTCCGTCGCCCAAGGCGCTCACGGCCATGCACGAGGCGCTGGAGCGGGCCAATTTCTACCCTGATGGCGGCGGTTATTACCTTCGCGAGGGCATCGCGCAGAAGTTCGGCTTTGCGCGGAACCAAGTGATTCTCGGCTGCGGCTCGAATGAAATCATCGAGTTCATCGGCAAGGCTTTCCTCAATGCCGGCGATGAGATCGTCGTCGCGCGGCATGCTTTCGTCGTCTACAAGCTCATGGCCACGCTCTTTGGCGCAACGACCGTCGAGGTGGCAGACCCGAATTTTGCCCACGATCTCGATGCCATGGCCAAGGCGATCACGCCGAAAACCAAGGAAGTTTTCATCGCCAATCCAAACAACCCGACCGGGACGCTGCTCTCGCAGGCTGAGATCGACCGTTTCATGGCGAAGGTGCCGGATCACGTAATCGTGGTGTTCGATGAGGCCTACTACGAGTTCCTCGAAAATCCGCCGGACACGCTGAAGTACATCCGCGAAGGGCGGAATGTGGTTGTGCTGCGCACCTTCTCGAAGATCCAGGGTCTGGCCAACTTGCGGATCGGTTACGGCCTGGCCAAGCCGGAACTCGTCGAGGTGCTGCAGAAGACGCGGCAGCCTTTCAACGTGAACGGCATCGCCCAAGCCGGCGCGCTCGCGGGTTTGCTCGACGACGAGCACCAGCGCAAGACGCGCGACATCACCATCGAAGGCCGCGATTATCTCCAGCGTGAGTTCGCCGCGATGGGACTCGACTACGTGCCCAGCTTCGCCAATTTCGTTCTCGTGAAAGTGGGGGACAGCAAAGCGGTCTTCCAGGCGCTGATGAAGCGCGGGGTGATCGTGCGCGATATGACCAGCTACGGTCTGCCCGAGTGGATCCGCGTGAGCATCGGCACTATGGAGCAGAACGAGCGCTTCTTGAAAGAGCTCAAGGTGCTGCCCAATCTCGCAATCCGCGAGCCGGTGCCAGCGTAGGCTGGGGAGATAGGAGGAATAGGAGATATAGGACTGATAGGATTCCTATAGCTCCCATTTTTCCTATTCCTCCTATTCTTCGACGGCCGCTACAGCAGCTTCTCCGAGGAGTGACAAATGCCGCGGATTTCGCTCCAATGAGCGCAGATCTCACGGACTGTGAGATATTCGCGCCCCCTTTCGCGTGTCATTCTGAGCGGAGCGCCCCGGTGGTCAGGTGGCGGGGCGCGGAGTCGAAAGCCGAGTCCGCGAGACGCCTATGGGACTGCGGGGCAAACCCCGCCGAATAACCAGCGATGATCTCTGGTAAAGCGACGGGGTTCTTCGACTGCGTTCCAGTCGTTACACTCCTTCCACTCCGCTCAGAATGACCCGCGAAGGGAGGCGTGAATGGTTTCAGTCTCCCAGAGGTGTCGGCTGGCTGCTGCCTCGGGCATGCGCCGCACGACTTTTGCTATCTATCCATACTGTTTGTCGCCCTTTGCCAAACGCATCCATCCGTGATTTCCCGCCCCGCCACCGCCGCGCAGAAATTTTTGGCGACACACCTTTGCCTTGCGCCGCGATGTCTCTAACATGCGGGCCTCCATGAACGACACGATCGCTGCCATTTCGACACCCTTCGGTGAAGGGGCGATCGCTTTGCTGCGCTTGAGCGGTCCGCGCGCGGCCGGGATCGCCGGTGCCATTTTCCGCGGGAAAAAGCCGGTGACAGAACTCGTGCCGCGGGTGCAGCACTACGGCGCGGTCTACGATGCGAAGAAGCGCAAGCTGGATGACGTGCTGCTGACCGTCTTCCGCGGGCCGCACAGCTATACCGGTGAGGATGTGGTGGAGATCTCCTGTCACGGCGGCGTGCTGGTTTCGCGGCGCATCCTCGGGGCGCTCTTGAAGTCCGGGGCGCGTTCGGCGGAGCCAGGCGAATTTACCCAGCGCGCGTATCTCCATCACAAGATGGACCTCACCCAGGCGGAAGCGGTCATGGATCTGATCAGCGCGCAGACCGACCTGGCCATGCGCGCGGCGACCGAGCAACTCGAAGGCCGCTTGGGCGAGTGCATCCGCGCCTTGCGCGAGACGATCATCGAACTGCTGGCCAACGTCGAAGCCTACATCGATTTTCCCGACGAAGACATCGACCCCGACAGCGGCGTGGACCTGCTGGCCAAAATGGATGCCGCGCGGGCGGACCTGGAAGCGCTGCTGGCCACCGCGGATCGCGGCAAGGTCTTGCGCGAGGGCGTGCGCACGGTCATCTACGGCGCGCCGAACGTCGGCAAATCGTCGCTGCTCAATCTGCTGCTCGGCCACGAGCGCGCCATCGTGAGCCCGCGCCCGGGCACGACGCGCGATGTTATCGAGGAGACGATCAACCTCGGTGGCTTGCCCATCCGCCTGATTGACACCGCCGGGGTGCGCGTGAGCGATGATGAACTCGAGCAAGAGGGCATGAAGCGCACCTGGCAGGAACTCGCGCGCGCCGATCTCGCCCTGCATGTTTTCGACGCCAGTGAGCCGCCCAGCGAAGAGGCGAATGGCACGGTCCTCACGGTCTTGAATAAAACCGATCTCGGCGAGCATCCCGGCTGGCGGAAGATCGATGCGGTGCGCATTTCGTGCCTGAAGAACAAGGGCATCGATGCGCTCACCAAGGCGATCGTCGCCCGGATCGCGGGGGGATCGACCACGCACCGCGACTGGTCGCTGGCCATCAATGCGCGCCATGCGGATTGCCTTGGCCGGGCGCGTGGTTTCATCGAGGCGGCGCGCGGGGCATTGACCGGTGAGATGTCGCCGGAATTTGTCGCCGAAGAATTGCGCGGGGCGTTGGACGCGGTGGGCGACGTGGTAGGCAAGGCCGATAGTGAGGAAATACTCGGCAAAATCTTCAGCACATTCTGTATTGGAAAGTAGCTCTCTGGCCCCTGCGGCTGTTTTTGCATGAATCTCTACAAAGAAGTCATCCGTCCCTTTTTGTTCCTCGGCGATCCCGAGAAGGTGCACCATCTCGCCATGGACGCGCTGGCGCTGACCGGGCCATTGCTCCGGCGCTTCGCCCCGAAGCCCGACCCGCGGCTCGAGCGCACGGTCTTCGGTCTGCGTTTCCCGAATCCCGTGGGACTGGCCGCCGGCTTTGACAAGAACGGCGTGGCCTTGCCGGCGTGGGAGGGGCTCGGCTTCGGCTTCGCGGAAATCGGCACCATCACCGCGCGGTCGCAGCCCGGCAATCCCAAGCCGCGCATCTTCCGTATCCCGCAATCGCGCGCGCTCATCAACCGCCTCGGCTTCAACAACGACGGCTGCGACCTGGTTGCCTCACGTCTGCAGCGTCTGAAGGAATCCGGCCATTGGCCGACGGTCCCGGTGGGCATCAACCTCGGCAAATCCAAGGTCACGCCGCTGGCCGAGGCGACGGCGGATTACCTGCTCTCCTTCGAGCGTCTCCAGCATTTTGGAGACTACTTTGTGCTCAACGTCTCGTCGCCGAATACTCCGGGGCTGCGCAACTTGCAGGATCGCGCGGCGCTCGATGAATTGCTCGGCCATGTCCAGCGGCGTAACACCTCCGGCAGACCCGTGCTGGTGAAGATCGCGCCCGACCTGCAGTGGGAAGCCATCGAGGAAATCCTCGCTCTCGTCGAGGAACACAAGATCGCCGGCATCATCGCGACGAACACCACGATCGACCACACCAGCATCCCGGAAGCGCAGCGCACCCAGGGCGGTCTCAGCGGCGCCCCGCTGCAAGCCCGTTCCACCGAGATCATCCGCTTCATCACCAAGCACAGCAAAGTCCCGGTCATCGCCGTCGGCGGCATCATGAACGCCGATGCGGCCTTGGAAAAATTCGACGCCGGCGCCGCGCTCGTGCAGCTCTACACCGGCTACATCTACGAAGGCCCGGGGTTGATCGGGAAGATCTGCCAGGCGCTGCTGCAGCGAGGGTAGGGCGGCGCCTCCGGCGCAAACATCCAACACCCAACGCCCAACATCCAACATCCAATGCTCCGACCACCAGCCGGTCCCCGAAGAGAGCTTGCGCCATTGGATGTTGGATGTTGAGCGTTGGATGTTGGATGTTTTTCCCTTCCCTCCCACCAGCCAGCTCCCTGCCACGCGAACTCGTGCTCTTTGCCGCATTTGCGTGTTGGACGTTGGGTGTTGGATGTTGGATGTTCTGTCCGTTTATGTCCGTAGCCACAGTTGAAGATGCCTTGATCGACAAAGTCCTCGCCGGGGAGCGTATCACTCGCGAAGATGCCCTTGCCCTTTACCTCCTGCCGCTGGTCGAACTCGGCGAGCTGGCCAATCGCCGGCGCAATCTCATCAAGCAGGATGCCTTCGACGGTCGCGGCAACGACATCGTCACCTACATCATCGACCGGAACATCAACTACACGAACGTCTGCAACGTGTATTGCAAGTTCTGCGCGTTCTATCGCACCGAGAAGGATGAGGATCACTACGTGCTTTCCCACGAGCAACTCGACCAGAAGCTCGACGAACTCTCTGCCATCGGTGGCGTGCAGATTCTCCTGCAGGGCGGGCATCACCCGAAGCTCGATATCGACTGGTATCTGGCGATGCTCAGCCACATCCGGGAGAAATATCCGCACATCAACATCCACGGCTTCTCCCCGCCGGAGTTCAACCACTTCTCCGAGGTCTTCCAGATGCCGCTGCGCGAGGTGATCGCGAAATTCAAGGAAGCCGGCCTCGGCTCGATTCCCGGGGGCGGGGGAGAGATCCTCGTCGATCGTGTGCGCAATCGCATCGCGCCCCTCAAATGCGACAGCGACCATTGGCTCAAGGTCATGGAGATCGCCCACGAACTCGGGCTCAATTCCAGTGCGACGATGATGTTCGGCCACGTGGAAACGCTGGAGGACCGCATCGAACACCTCGACCGCCTGCGGGTGCAACAGGACGCCACGGGTGGTTTTACGGCGTTCATCTGCTGGACCTTCCAACCTGAGCACACCAAGCTCCGTGCCGAACCGGTGGGCAGCGGGGAATACCTGCGCATGCAGGCTCTTTCACGTATTTACCTGGACAATATTGAGAACCTGCAGAGTTCCTGGGTTACCCAAGGACCGAAGATCGGTCAGGTGGCCCTGAAATACGGGGCCAACGACTTCGGCTCCGTCATGATGGAGGAAAATGTGGTCAGTTCCGCCGGGACCAGCTTCCGGCTGGCCAAGGAGGAAATCGAGTTCCTGATCCAGGATGCCGGCTACGAGGCGCGGCGCCGGAATAATTGGTATCAGCTCTTGGATTAGAAGCGCTTATAACGGGTGGGGCCTTGCGGTTTCCGATGAGGGGTCTGCCTCGGAAAAAGGCTGCTTGACGCTTCGCGCCCAACCCCTCATATACGCGGGCTTTCCGCTGGGAGCGCGCTCCCAGCTGGGGATTTGCAGCCCATCATTTCATGAATTTTCGCCACCTTATGGTCCTGGCCGCTATTGGCGCCATGGCCGCGGACCCAATCGTCATTTCACTTCACGCGCAGACGCCGCCTCCGGCCGGCAGTCAGACCCAGCCGCTCAGCGGTCCCATCGTGCGTTCCATCGAGGTGCAGTACGCGGGGGCGAGCACAGTCAGCAAGGAGAAGCTGCTGGCGAACATGCGCACGCGGGTCGGCAAGCCGTACTCGGAGCAGGCGGTGGAGGAAGACATCCGCAATCTTTACAAGACGGGCAACATCTCCAACGTCCGTATCTTCGGCGAGCCCGTCGCCGACGGCGTGAAGGTGATCGTGGTGGTGCAATCGAAGGCGAAGATCACCGAGGTGCATCTCAATGGTGTCACCAAGCTGAAGGAAAGCCGCATCCGCAAGGAGATCTCGGCCAAGCCGGGCGACACGCTCGACGAATTCTGGCCTCGAGCAGGACCGCCAGAAGGTAATCAAGTACTACGGCGACAAAGGCTTCTCGGAAATCGACGTGAAGTATCATGTCGACGTGAACGACACGGCTGGCACAGCGGTGGTGACCTTCGACGTGAACGAAGGCGGCAAGATGGTCATTCGCCACGTGAAATTCGAGGGTAATACCGTTTTCTCGAGCGGGGAACTGCTCAAGGCGATCAAGACCCGCCCGAAGGGCATCCGGTACATCTTCTCCGGTGGCGGAAAGTTGAACAGCGACACGGTGGAAGGCGACGTCGCGGCGATCAAGGAGAAGTATCTCGGTTCCGGCTACATCGACGTGAATGTGTTGGCGCCACGGATCGATCGGCAGGATGAAAAAGCCGACATCACTTTCGTGATTCAGGAAGGCCCGCAGTACCACGTGGGCAAGGTGGTCTACAACGGCGCCAAGGTCTTCACCATTCCCGAAGTGACCAAGAACGCCAAGATCAAGCCGGGCGCCGTCTATTCGCCGCAAGCCGTGCGTTCTGACGTGAAGGTCGTTCAGGATCTCTACGGGACCCGCGGTTACATCGACTTCCAAGCGGGCGCTTCCACGACTCCTGGGCCGGGCAACACGATCGACGTGACCTTCAATCTGGAGGAAGGCGCGCAGAGCTACGTCGAGCACATCAATATCACCGGCAATACCCGCACCAAGGACAAGGTCATCCGCCGCGAATTCCCGCTCGACCCGGGTGATATCTTCAACACCGTTTACGTCGACGCTGCCAAGCAGCGTCTCATGAACACCAAGTACTTCTCCAAGGTGGAGACGTATCCCGCGGATACCTTGGTGCCCGGCCGCAAGGACCTGAACGTCATCGTCGAGGAGCAGCGCACCGGTTCGTTCAACTTCGGCGCCGGCTTCAGCTCGATCGACAAGCTGCTCGGCTTCGCGGAAATCACGCAGGCCAACTTCGACCTCACCCGCTGGCCATACTTCACCGGCGGCGGTCAGAAGTTCCGTATCCGCGCCCAGTACGGCACCGAGCGTAAGGACTTCATCATTTCGCTCACCGAGCCCTACTTCATGGATCGCGAGATCGCCGTGGGCACGGACATCTTCTACCGCGAGGCGTCGTTCACCTCGGATGTCTATAGCGAGCGCCACTACGGGTTCGACATCACCGGGCGCAAGCGGCTCACCCAGTTCATCACCGGCCGCGCCGAGTATCGCCTCGAAGACATCGGTATCTTCAACGTCGATAGCAGCGCTTCCGATGCCATCAAGAACGAAGAGGGCAGCCGCCTGAAGAGCCAGATCTCCCTGGGCCTGACCTACGACACGCGTGACTCGCTGTTTCTCACCCGCAAGGGCGAGCGCGTCGACCTCACCGCTTACGTCGCCGGTGGATTCCTCGGCGGCAAGGAAGACATCTACGGCTTCGATCTCGAAGGATCGAAGTATTTCTCCCTCCCGTTTGACGGCATCCTGACGATCAACGGCGAAGTTGCGACCGTGAGCACCTGGGCCAATGGCGATGAAGTGCCGATCTGGGACCGCCTCTACCTCGGTGGCGCGAACAACCTGCGCGGTTTCAAGTTCCGCGATTCCGGCCCGAAGGATGAAAACGGCGAAGCCATCGGCGGTAATACGCTCGCCCGCCTCACCGTGGAATACACGTTCCCGATCGTCGACAAAGTGCGCGGCGCGGTCTTCTACGATGTCGGCTTCGTCAATGCCGGCACCTACGACTTTGGCACGGGCAATATCAATGACGACTTCGGTATCGGTGTCCGCCTCGATCTGCCGATCGGCCCGGTGCGTATCGACTACGGCTTCCCGCTGCGGACGGACCAATTCTCCAGCAAAAACGGGCAGTTTAACTTCAATATCGGCTATCAATTTTGAACGAATCGGCCCGGCACGGGTCTGATTGTCCTCCGTTTTCCCGCACTTTTATCCTCTTAAACTGATGAAAAAATACCTCGCAATCCCTGTTTTCCTGCTCGTAGCGGCCATCACCACCGCCGCCGCTTCCGCCCAGTCGACCAAGTTCGGCACCGTGGATATGAAGCGCGTGTTCGATTCCTACTATAAGACCAAGGACGCTGAATCGAAGATCAACGAAGCTCGCAACGCGGCGAAGAAGGAACTGGAAGATCGCATGGACATGGCCAAGAAGCTTCTCGAAGAGGTGAAGAAGCTGGACGAGGACATCCAGAAGCCGGAACTCAGCAAGGATTCCAAGGAACAGAAGTCCAAGGTTCGCAGCGACAAGGCGTCGGAATTGCAGAACATGGATCGCGAGATCCGCGAATTCCAGGCCTCCCGTGAAAAGCAACTCCAGGAGCAGTCGGTCCGCATGCGCGCCGGCATTGTCGATGACATCAACAAGATCGTCTCCGACAAGGTGAAGGCGGAGAACTTCGATTTCGTGTTCGATAAGTCCGGCCCCAGCCTCAATGGCGTGCCGATCGTGCTCTTCTCGCGCGATAACTATGATTTCACGGATTCGGTGATCACCTCGCTGAACAAGAATCGCGCGTCCGCCGCGGAAGCGCCGGCCGCGACGCCCGTCACTCCGTCGGGCAAATCCAAGAAGTAATTGTTGACCGTGGAATTCACGGTTCAGGAAATAGCCGCCCTCGTAGGAGGGCGGCTTGTTTCTAATTCCGGGCTGGAGACAAAGGTCCACGGGGTCGCCTCGCTTTCCGAGGCGGAACCCGGCGAGATCACGTTCTTCGGTAACGCTAAATACATCACGCAGCTCAAGACGACACGCGCCACGGCCGTGCTCGTCCCCGCGGATTTTGCCGAGACGATCTCCGCCCTGGCGATTTGCGTGGAAAATCCGTCGCTGGCTTTTGCCCAGTTACTGCAAAAGTTTGCGCCGGAACCTATCCGGTTCCTGCCGGGAGTGCATCCTACCGCGGTGTTAGGTAAGAATGTGGTGCTGGGGGAGAATGTTTCCATCCAGCCCTATGTGGTCATCGAAGAGGGTGTGCAGATCGGAGCTAACACCCTGATCGGCGCCCACGGTTACATCGGTCACGAAACGCATATCGGGCAGGATTGCCAGTTTGCCCCGCGGGTTACCGTGGGCGCGCGTTGCCAGGTGGGTAACCGGGTGATCCTGCACAGTGGGGTGGTGCTGGGGAGCGATGGCTTTGGCTTCGAGTTTGCCGAGGGCAAACACGTCAAAATCCCGCAAACGGGTATCGTTCAGGTCGACGACGACGTGGAAATCGGGGCCAATACCACCATTGACCGCGCCCGGTTTGGCCGGACGTGGATCCAGCAGGGGACCAAGATCGATAATCTGGTGCAAATAGCTCACAATGTGGTAGTTGGGAAACATTGCATTCTCGTTTCACAGGCCGGTGTTTCGGGTAGCACCAAGCTGGGTAACTATGTGACCCTGGCCGGCCAGGTCGGCATCGTTGGTCATATCGAGATTGGCGACCAGGCCATCATTGCCGCCAAGAGTGGGGTGAGTAAAAGTGTCCCACCCAAGGAGATTTTCTTTGGGTATCCGGCCACCCAGATTCAGGAACAAAAGGAGCAATTGGCCTGTATTGCCCGCTTGCCAAAGCTTTACGCCCGCGTCAAGAAGCTGGAGCAAGTTTCGGACTCACAGCAGAAATCTTCCTTCCCGGAAAGCTAATCCTTGTTGGCTAATTAACGCACTCGTAGCCTGCGCGCGTAACTTCATCCGCACGCTTTCAAATGGCCACGCGCAAGCGCAAAGTCCTAGCTCCAAAACTGCCCATGCAACGGCAGTTTTCCTTCGCCGAAAAGGGCCGCTTTTTCGATCTCGGTGCTATCTTCGATAAGATCAACGCCAAATACTTTCGCAATCGTCTCCGCGGTTACAGCATCGTGTGGGGCCGCAAGCGCAAGCAGCGTCCGAAGACTTACATGGTCTTCGGGACGATCCAGGAGGAAGATAAGATCATCCGCATTCATCCGTTGCTCGATCGCGCTTTCGTCCCCACCTGGTTTTTGGAATACGTCGTCTATCACGAGATGTTACACGCGATGGTGCCCGACGAGTACGACGAGAATGGTCGCCGGCTCGTGCACCACGATAAGTTCCTCGAGAAAGAGCGCCGCTTCCATTGGTTTCGTCGCGCGAAGAATTGGGAACAGGAAAACCTCGCGCGGTTTTTGCAGTAGCAGTTAGCGACGCGTGTCATGCGGCGCGCTTGGGGTTGTGTGAAAGGTTATTAATTTAAACGCAGAGACGCAGCGCGGCGGAGCCGCAACCAAAGAGGAGCGACGAACACTCGAAAAGAGAGGGAAGGGAAAGTAAGCCCCGGCGAATCACGCGAATGACACGAATGAAAACAGATCATTCGAGTCATTCGCGTGATTCGCGGGCCAAAAATTCTACGCGCCGTGCGGACATTTCAGGGTTAGCACTGCAGAGGCGCAGAGGGCCGAAGAGGAGTGACTGGATTTATTCGTTTCCATTCGCGGGTCATTCTGAGCGGAGCGTCCCGGTGGTCAGGTGGCGGGACGCGAAGTCGAAGAACCCCGTCGAACAACCAGCGAGACGCCTATGGGACTGTGGGGTAAATCCGGCTGAACAACCAGCGAGCATCGCTGGTAAAGCGGCGGGGTTCTTCGACTGCGTTCCAGTCGTTACACTCCTTCCACTTCGCTCAGAATGACTCGCAAAGGAGGGCGCGAGTTTTGCACTCGTTACCAAGTTGCACTTGGTAACGCACCTTCGGAGCGAAGTTTTACTTCGCATGGCGGGGGTGTCTGCGGGAGGGAAAATGATCATCACCGGATTCGCATTCATTCGTGTCCATTCGCGGTTTTTCCTCTCCTGAAAAAACCGGTTGAGCAAAGGCGCTTTCCCGTCGACAGTGCGGACCGTTTTTCTCCGTGAATTCTTCCATCTCCACCAATAGCTCCGAATCTGGTCAACGTCCCCGTGTCGTCATCGGCATGAGTGGGGGCGTGGACTCGAGCGTCGCCGCGTACCTGCTCAAGCGGCAAGGTTACGACGTCGTCGGCGTGACGATGAAGGTGTGGCCGCAGGATTGCATCTCGCGAGCGGAGGACAAGTGCTGCGGTCCGCAAGCCATCGCCGATGCGCGCGGAGTGGCCCATGCGCTGGGCGTCCCGCACTACGTCGTGGATGAAGGTGAAAACTTTGAGCGTCTCGTCATCGACTACTTCACCGAGGAATACAAAAACGGCCGCACGCCGAATCCCTGCGTGATGTGCAACGAGAAGGTGAAGTTCGGCAACCTCTGGGGCAAGGCGAAGGCCCTCGGCGCCGAATACATCGCCACCGGTCACTACGCCATCATCGAGCACCACGCCGACCGCGCGGTCTTGCGCAAGGGGCGCGATCCGCGGAAGGACCAGTCTTATTTTCTTTTCAGTCTGCGCCAGGCGCAACTCCAGCACGCCATCTGTCCGCTCGGCGAAATGTCCAAGCCGGAAATTCGCGCCATCGCCCGCCAGCTCGGTCTCAAGGTAGCGGAGAAGGAGGACAGCCAGGAAATCTGTTTCGTGCCGGGCAACGATTACAAAGCCTTCCTCAAATCGCACATGGGCGCGGGAGAGTTTCATCCCGGCGGCATTTACGACAAGGCCGGCAATCGTCTCGCCGAGCACGAAGGCATCGAGATGTTTACCATCGGTCAGCGCAAAGGGCTGCCCGGCGGTTCGCCGCGCCCGCGCTATGTCATCGATATCGACCCGGTGACGAGCAGCGTCATCGTCGGCGATGCGGAGGATTTGATCACCGGAGAATTCACGATCGACCACTGCATGTGGCACCCTTCGACTTCGCTCAGGGCAGGCGGATCGGCGACCGAACCTTTCGAGGTGAATGTGAAAATCCGCTATGGGCACGCCGGTGCGGACGCGACCGTGTATCCGGGTGAAAACGGCGAAGCGCGCGTGCGTTTGCACAAGCCGCAGCGCGCGGTGACACCTGGCCAGGCCGCGGTGTGCTATCGCGGTGATGAAGTGCTCGGCGGGGGATGGATCGTGCGCCAGATGGCTGTAGAGCCGGTGGCCGCCTAAACGGAGGGGCGGGTTCCCCAATCCAAAAAGTGGGACGCGCGGGAGCGCATCCCTCCGAGGTGGATCCGCGCCCAGCCGCGGAACACGGCCGAAATTTTTCATCCGCAGAATTGCGGACTCCTTGTAGAGAAACAACATTTTCAACGATCTCCGCGACTAAAATCCGGCTGGCGTGTTGTCGATAGAAGACATTACAAACCGCTATCGACTCGCAAACACCCCCCAACGCCGTTTTTATCGTTTTCACCACCTGGCCTGACGCCGAAACGGCTCGTATTGCCGTGCGGAAACTCGTCGACGAGCAACGCGTGGCCTGCGGCAATCTCGTGCCCGGCGTCGAGTCGATCTATCGCTGGCAGGGAAAAGTCGAGACGAGCAGCGAAGTCCTGGTGATTTTTAAAACGACCGCCGCGCGGTATCCGGAATTGGAAACGCGCATCCGCGAATTGCACAGCTACGAGGTGCCGGAAATCATCGCGCTGCCAGCGGGCGCGGGTCTGCCGGCCTATCTGCAATGGGTGGGGGAGAGTTGCCGCGGCTGAACCCTATCGAGTCTCATGCAGACATCTGACAAGTCACCAGAAGAGTACGATTTCCTCGTGTTGGGCAGCGGCGAAGCCGGCAAGTATCTTGCCTGGACGATGGCGCGCAAAGGCCTGCGCACGGCGGTGATCGAGCGGAAATATGTTGGCGGTTCGTGTCCGAACATCGCCTGCCTGCCGAGCAAGAACGTGATCCATAGCGCGAAGGTAGCGAATTACTTTTGGCGCGGACGCGAGTTCGGCATCCACAAGGAGCATTGCTGGATCGATATGTCCGCGGTGCGTGATCGCAAGCGCAAGATGGTCGACGGCCTCGTGCAGATGCACCTCGATATTTACCAGTCGAGTGGAACGGAACTGGTCATCGGCACCGGCCGCTTCGTTGCGCCGCGGACGATCGAGGTGGACCTGGCCGAGGGCGGCTCGCGTCTCCTGCGTGGGGAGAAAGTCGTCATCAGCACGGGCAGCCGGGCGACCGTCGAAGCGATTCCCGGGTTGCGCGAAGCGGAACCGTTGACCCATATCGAGGCGCTCGAGCTCGATCGCGTTCCCCCTCATCTGCTGGTCATTGGCGGTGGGTACATCGGCCTCGAAATGGCCCAGGCCATGCGCCGGTTTGGCAGTGAGGTGACCATTCTCGAGCGCAATGCGCGCCTGTTGCACCGCGAAGATCCGGACGTGTCCGCGGAGATCGAGGGATTTCTCGGTGAGGAGGGTGTCCGCATCATGACCGGCGCCCGCATCAACCGCGTGGAGGGAAAATCCGGCACGTGTGTGAAAGTGCATGTCACGCGCGAGGGGAAGGACATGGTGCTCGAAGGCTCCCATCTCCTCGTGGCCAGCGGCCGCACACCGAATACCAGCGGCATCGGTCTCGACCGCGCCGGGGTCAAGATCACCGAGCGCGGTTTTGTGAAAGTGAACGATCGTCTCGAAACCACCGCCGCGAGCGTGTGGGCGGTGGGCGATTGCGCGGGCAGTCCGCACTTCACCCACATCGCCTACGATGACTTCCGCATCGTGCGCGACAATCTCGCCGGTCGCCGGCGGGTGACGAATGGGCGCCAGGTTCCGTTTTGCATGTTCACCGATCCGGAGCTGGCGCGGATCGGCTTGAGCGAGACCGAGGCGAAGAAGCGGGGCATCGCCTATCGATTGGCGAAGATCCCGATGACGACCATCCTGCGGTACCCCGCACGCTTTCCGAGACGCGTGGGTTTTCTCAAAGCGCTCATCGACACGAACAGCGATCGCATCCTTGGCTTCACCGCCTTGGGCGTGGAAGCCGGCGAACTCATCGCCGTCGTGCAAGTGGCCATGCTGGCCGGGACGCCCTACACGACCCTGCGGGATGCGATCTTCACCCACCCGACGATTGCCGAGGGGCTGGTCCCACTTTTCAGCGCCGTGCCGTCGCGGGCGTCGTAGGGGGAGCTGCGCGGGCGAAGCGAGATGCTGTCGCGGGCAATAGGAAGAATAGGAGGAATGGGAAGAATAGGAGCGATAGGATCCTATTACTCCTATTCTTCCTATCCCTCCTATCCCTCCTATCCGTCGCCCCACGCCGACCACTCCAAGCCGACCACGCATTTCCCGTGAAGCGAATCGCCGTGTTCCACGTCAGATAGCCAAATGAAGCGTGTTGCCCTGTTCTTGGTCTGGCTGGGAATGATGGTCGGTCATTCGGCTTTCGCCTCGGAACCTCCGCCTCTGGAAAAGTCGGACGCGCAACGGATCATGGAAGCGATGGACTGGACCGACGTCACGGTGCTGGCCATTCGGCAGGGCGTCGACGCCCATGGTGCGACCGCCCCCATTTACGCGACCGTGGTCGGTCTCGGCACATTCCAAGGGCGGCACCACAGCATCTGCCAGACGGTCTATTACGATAAAGACCTCGACTGGTATTTCCTGGATATCCACGACCAGAGCGCCCGGCTTTGGAACAAAAACGGTTGCCAGGACATCAAGCCTTGGGGGCTCTGGTAGCTCAAAAGGGGAGGGGAAAAGGGCCGAAAATGGCCCTCATTTTGGAACCCCAACGGCGCTTTTCCCCTTGAGGAAAAGCACCTTACAGAGAAGCTTCCTGCGTAGCTCTTCGTAAATCGCCACCCACAACATATTGTGGAGCGAATTTTTCACGACCACTGCAAATAGCGCTTGCGCCTGGGGAGGGGCCAGAGGCATTCTCCCGACGTCCACCCCCGGATAGCCGGTTTTTCAGCAGCCTTTAACCCCTTAACTCGTTCGCATGTATCTCCAGTCGCTCGAACTCTTCGGATTCAAGTCCTTCGCTCCCAAGACCAAGCTCGAATTCCATCGCGGCGTGACGGCGGTGGTCGGGCCCAATGGCTGCGGCAAGTCCAACGTGCTCGACGCCATGCGCTGGGTGCTCGGCGAGCAATCCGCCAAGGCCCTGCGCGGTGGCGAAATGGCCGACGTCATCTTCAGCGGCACCGATTCCCGGGCGGCCGTGGGCATGGCCGAGGTCTCGATGACCTTCGCCGAGTGCGAGGAGCAACTCGGGCTCGACTGGCACGAGGTCACCCTCACCCGCCGCGTCTTCCGCGACGGCGGCAGCGAGTATTTTCTGAACAAGACGCCCTGCCGTCTCAAGGACATCCACCAGCTTTTCATGGATACCGGTATCGGCCGGTCGGCCTACTCCATCATGGAGCAGGGCAAGATCGACATGATCCTGTCGTCACGGCCGGAAGATCGTCGCGCGATCTTCGAAGAAGCCGCCGGCATCACCAAGTACAAGTCTCAGAAGAAGGAAGCGCTCCGCAAACTGGAGGCCACCGAAGCGAACCTGCTGCGCCTCTCGGACATCATCAAGGAAGTGAAGCGCCAGATCGGCTCCCTGCAGCGGCAGGCGGGCAAGGCGCGGCGTTACCAGTCGCTGATTTCCGACCTCAAGTTGCTCGAGACGCACTCGGCCAAGCGGCAGTTTGACCTCCTCGCGGAGCAGCAGGAGTCCATCCGGGTGGATCTGGCACGGCTGGTCGACAAGCAGACCGAGAGCCAGCAGGAGATCGAATCGCGCGAGAGCGAAGCGGCGGTCCACCGGGCGGCGCTGGATGAAATCGAGCAACGTCTCAATAGCGCGCGCCAGGGCGTGGCGGATCTCAAGACGCGCATTTCGAATCACGAAAACCGCATCATCTTTAACGAAGAGCGGGCCTTGGAATTTGAGCAATTGGTCGATCGCTATCGTGGCGACGTCGCCGGCGCGGAGGAGAAATTCCGCATCGCCGAAACGCAGTTGCACGACACAGATGTGGAACTCGAGCAGATCACCACGATGCTGGCCAGCGAGCTGCGGGTGATGGAGGAAAAGCAGGCCGCGACGGCCGCGCTGACCTCCCAACGGCAGGAAGCGGAACGGGCGATCAACACGGCGATGAATGACATGGCGCGGGTCGAAAGCCGCGTCAGCGGGCTGCGTGGACAGGTCTCCAGCGTCTCGCAGCAACGGGATGGCGCTGAGGCGCGTATGCAGATTCTTACGGGTGAGTTGGATCAACTGACGTTCGCTTTTGCGGAATTTACGGATCGCCTCCGCAATACCCAGGCGGAGATCGATCACACGGCCTCGGAGTCGGAATTGCGGTCTGCCCAACTAGCCGATGCGGAAGTGCAATTGCGCGAGATTCAAGCGAGCCTGGCGGAGACGGATCGCGTGCTGCGCGAGACCCAGCGTTCGCTGGCCGAGCGTGACTCGAAGGTCGAGGTGCTGCGCAATCTCATCGAGGGTGGCGAAGGTCTTTCCGAAGGCACCCAGGCGGTGTTGCGTGGTCTGGATAACCCGGACTTTTTCAAACCGGCGGTGGCGGGCGCGCTGGCGCAATTGATCGAAGTCGAACCGCAGCATGTGCGCGCGGTGGAGACGGCGCTCAATGGTCACCTGCAGGCCGTGGTGATGAAGGATGTGATGGTCGCGGAGGCGGTCATCAAATCGCTGACGTCTCAACGGTTGGGCCGGGCGACGCTGGCTTTGCGGGAATTGATGCCGTTGGTCTCGGGCGGGGCGACCGAATCGATCCCCGGCTTGCAGCCGGTGCGTTCGCTGGTGCGCAGCGGGGATGATCTCGCGCCGTTGCTCGATGCGTTGCTCAGCAATACTTACCTCGTCGATTCGCTGGAACGGGCGTTGGAATTGCGTCGCAATCACGCGGCGACTTTTGTTACCGCCGGTGGCGAACTTTTGACCTTGGAAGGGTTGCTGATCGGCGGTGCGGCCGGTGGTGCGACGAATTCGCTGCTCGAGCGTAAGAACCAGATGCATACCCTTGAGGCTGAGGCGGAACAGATTCGACTGCAGGTCGAAGAAGCGACCCAAAAGCGACAGGATTTGGTCGTGCAGATCGAGTCGGCGCAAGCCCGCCTGGATGAGGTCCGCGAAGAGAAGCAGAACCTCACCGTGCATCTCTCGACGCTGCGCAGTCAGTTCGCCTTGGTCGAGCGCGAGGCAAAGGAGACCGAGCGCAAGCAGCAGAACCTCGAAGGCGAGCGGGCCAGCAGCGAGGCGCGTCATCGCGAAGCGGTCGACCGCGTGGACGCGCTCGAATCGGAAGTCGCTTCGAACATGCAGCAGCTCGAAGCCCTGCAAGCGCGCCGCGCCGAGGGATCGAATGAACTCGAGGTCCTCCGTTCCCGCGAGGGTGAACTGGCGGCGGAGTTGAACGACCTGCGCGTGAAGGTGGCGACCGAGCGTCAGCGGCACTCCTCGTTGCATCATCAGCGCGCGCCGATGGAGGCTCGGATCGTGGAACTTACGGAACTTATTGCGCAGCGGCAGCAAGATATCGTCGGCTACCAGCAGCGCGCGGAATCGACCGTGGCCGAAAATGCCGAGATCGCGGTCAACCTCGAACGGCTCCGTGAGCAGGTCGGGGAAGGGGAAACCGCGGTGATGGCGATGATTGAGGAGCGCAGCGGCCTGGCGGCGGCGACGGAGGAGATGTCGAATGCGCTCCGCGTGTTGCGTCATCAACTCAGCGAGGCGCACGATCAGCGCAGCCGTTTGGAGGTGAGGCAGACCCAGGTCGATATGAAGCTCACTGCGATCACTGAGCACATCCAGAAGCGTTACCAGATCGACCTCGCTACTTTCGAACGCGACCTTCACGGGTTGCGTGTGGCCATCCGCGATCACGCCAAGCGCCAGCAGCGCGCCATGGCGGCCGAGGCGGCGGAAGAAGCGCCTTCCGGTGCGCCGGCTGAGCCCACGGAAGCGCCGGCGGCTCAGGCCGAAGAAGCTCCCGAGCCCGAATCCGAAGGGCCGATGGTCGAAGACGCCTTCGCCATCGACTGGGATCGGATCGACGCCATCGTCCGCGAGATCGACTCGCGCATCGATTCCATGGGGCCGGTCAATCTCGACGCCATCCAGGAATACGACGAACTGGAGCAGCGGCACACCTTCCTCGAGCAGCAGAATACCGACCTCACGAACTCGAAGGCGGAGCTCATGGAGACCATCACCAAGATCAACGCCACGACCAAGACGCTCTTCGCCGAGACCTTCGAGAAGATCCGGGTCAACTTCGGTGAAATGTTCCTCGAGCTCTTCGGCGGCGGTAAGGCGAACCTCGTTCTCACCGACGAAAGCGATCCGCTGGAAAGCGGCATCGACATCATCGCCAAGCCTCCCGGCAAGCAGCTGACCTCCATCTCGCTGCTCTCCGGTGGTGAGAAGACGATGACCGCCGTCGCGCTGCTCTTCTCCATCTACATGGTGAAGCCCTCGCCCTTCTGCGTTCTCGATGAAATGGACGCGCCGCTGGACGAATCGAACATCAACCGCTTCATCAAGATTCTCGACCGCTTCGTCGGGCAGTCGCAGTTCGTGGTCATCTCCCACAACAAGCGCACCATCGCCCGCGCCGACGCTCTCTACGGCGTGACCATGGAAGAGCACGGTGTCTCGAAGCTGGTCGGCGTGAAGTTCAGCCGCCGCGACGAGAGCCAGCAAAACAACGACGTCCTCGGGTCGAACAACCCCGCGCCGGTACCGAGCGTCGCCGAGGCCTTCGGCAAGAGCCCGAACCTCCACAGCGAGAACCTCGAGTCCGCCAACGGCGCGGCCTGATCTTCCAAACATCTTCCCGCACAGGAGCGGCGCGCCGGTCACAGCCCGGCGCGCCGTGTTGCGTTTGGAGAGGTTGCTACGCGGATGAAGTAAAAAGGCGACCGCGATGGAGGTTGGGCGGAAAAAGGGGGGCGTCTTCTTCCCGGTGTCATCCCTTCCCGACGTCATCCCTTCCCGGTGTCATCCTGAGCGGAGCGCCCGAGGGCGGAGGCGGGGGGCGCGCAGTCGAAGGACCCCGTCGCTTTACAAGCGATATTCACTGGTTGTTCGGTTGCATTTACCCCGTAACTCCATAGGCGTCTCGCTGGTTGTTCGACGGGGTCCTTCGACTGCGCGCCCGCCCACCTTCGCCCTCGGGCGCTCCGCTCAGGATGACCGCGGGAAGGGAGTCGCCCTCGGATTGAATTGTGGCCAATGCTTAGGCCGGAGCGCCGCCCTCCACGGCATAGCTTCGCCCAGCCTCTACTGCCTCAGCCAGTCGGCGATCTTTTCCTGGTTCTTCAGCGGGCCGACGACGGCGACGCCGAGGCGGACGCGGTTCAGGCAATGGCAGGCCACGCGCTGAATATCCTGCGGCGTCACGCTGAGGATCTTCCGCTCGACGTCGCCCGGATCGAGAACCTTGCCGTAGCCGAGGATGCTTTCACCCATCCACATGATCTGGTTGGAGGTCGACTCCAGCCCCATGAAAGTCTGCCCGATGGTGTAATCCTGGGCCTTCTTCAACTCAGTGCGGCTGGGGGCCTTGTGGCAGATATTCTCCAACTCCTTTAAAATCATCCGCACCGCTTTTTCGAGATTGGCCGCATCCAAACCGGCGTAAACCTGGATCGCTCCCGTCTCCGCCAGGGTCACCATGCTGGTCTGCACGCTGTAGCAAAAGCCGTGGCGTTCGCGCAGCTTCTGGAAGAGCCGCGAGCTCATGTTCTCACCCAAAATCACCGACAACAGCTTGAGCGCATAGCGGCGTTCATCCGTCCGGCCAAAGGCGTGAAAGCCCATCGCCAGATGCGTCTGTTCCGTGTCTTGCGTATAAAGGGAAACCTTCGCAGCACCGTCTTTCGGGCGGGTGCGGGTAAAGCGCGGCGTCCGTCCTTTGGGTAGCCGTTCGAAAATGGGGGTCAAGAGCTCGACCACGCGTTCATGGTAAACCGGGCCGGCGACCGTGATGATCGTGGTGCTGCCGGTGTAGTGCTGGTCGTGGAACCCGAGGAAATGCGGCCGCTTCATCCGGCCGATTGTTTCCACCGTGCCGGTCAGGGGACGGCCCAGCGGGTGCTCCGGCCACATCGTAGCGGTCAGCAATTCCTGCGCATGCTGTGCCGGATGGTCCCGATACATCAAAATCTCTTCCCGGATGACCTCGCGCTCCCGCTCGATCTCCCCGGGCGCGAATTGGCTGTCCAGATACATGTCGCCGAGGACGTCGCACAGCTCCGGCAGATGGGGGGCCGCCGCCTTGGCGTAATAGCAGGTGTGATCTTCGGTGGTGAAAGCGTTCAGATACCCGCCCAGCCCCTCCACGGATTCCGTGATCCGCTTGGCCGTCCGCTTCTTCGTCCCCTTGAAGAGCAGGTGCTCCATGAAGTGGGAAATACCGCTCATTTCGGCCGATTCATGCCGACCGCCCACGCCTGCCCAGACGCCAATGCTGACGCTGCGCATCCAGGGCATTTCGACAGAAGCGATCCGCACGCCGTTAGGCAGGCGGGAGAGACGATACGGGGAATCCATTAGCGAGGTATCGCGCGCGGCTTGGTAGACTTAGCGGTTTTTTTTTCCCGAAGTGCGAGGACATGCTCCGCCAACTCCAGGTCATGGGGAAAGGTGACCTTCATATTCCAGTCGTCATTCTTCAGGAGAGCGATCTTTTTGCCCATCTTCTGCACGGCCGAAACCTCGTCCGTCACCATTTCGTGCTTGGCCATGAGCGCGGCGTAAGCCTGCAGGATGAGTCCGCTGCTGAAAACCTGGGGGGTCTGCATCGCCCAGAGCCCGGTCCGCTCCACGCTCTCGGTCACCATCTGCTCGATGTTGGCCCGCTTCACCGTGTCGGGAATCTGCGAAGCACACGTCGCGGCGCCATGGGTCTCGGCCAGGTCGAGGCAGGCCTTGATCAACTTCGGCGTGACCAAGGGCCGCGCCCCATCATGGATGGCAATATATTCGCTGCCCTGGCTGTCCACCGCCTGGAGTCCATTCCACACCGAGATGTGCCGCTCGGCGCCGCCGCTGATGACCTTCTTGACCTTCACCAGCCCGCTTTTCGAGACCAGGTCCTCCACCTCGTCCATCCGGTCATCCTTCGTCACGATCAGGATTTCATCGACTTCCTTGGTGTCGTTGAAAGCCTTGATCGAATGCCAGAGCACCGGCTTGCCCGCGAGCGGGGCGAAGAGCTTGTCGAAACCCATGCGCCGGCTGCTCCCGGCGGCGACAATGATGGCGGAGACCATAAAATGGAGATTGGGAAATTACTTGAGCTGGGCGCCTACGGCGACGCTCAGCGCCTTGCCATCCGCGCGACCGGCCGCCCGTTCGGTGGCCACCTTCATCACCGCACCCATCTGGGCCTTGGAAGTCGCGCCCACCTCGGCGATGGCCGCGGCGACGAGTGCGCTGATTTCCTCCGGGGTCAGCGGCTTCGGCAAATAGCCCTGCAAAATATCCGCCTCGGCCTTTTCCTTGGCCGCCAGGTCCGGGCGATTGCCCTTTTCAAAACCTTCGATCGAGTCCTGCCGCTTCTTCATCTCCTTGCGCACGATCGCCATCGCGCTGGCATCATCGAGCACGTGATCCATGCCGCCCTTTTCAATGGAGGCATTTTTCAGCGACGCTTTCAGCATGCGGATCACAGCGAGACGCTCCGGCTGCTTGGCCTTCATCGCCTCTTTGAGATCCTGATCGATTTGGGCTTGGAAACTCATGGGAACGTCGACCCTAACCCCATCCTGCTAACGGGCAAATTCTTTTGTCCGGAGTTTTCCCGATCCCATCTGGACGCTTTCCCCGGTGGCGCCTGCGGCGTATAACCACCGTACGAACATCCGCGTACTATGAACTTCAAAGAAATCGCCGGCGAATTCAAAACGTTCATCATGAAGGGCAATGTCATCGACCTCGCGGTCGGTCTGCTCATCGGCGCCGCCTTCGGTGCCGTGGTCAAGGACTTCACCGACGGCATCATTAACCCGCTCATCGGCTATTTCGGCGGGGGAAAAGACGTCTCGCTTCACCTCTGGATCTTCGATGTTGGCTTGGTGATCAATGCCATCATCAAGTTTCTCATCACCGCGGTGGTGCTGTTCTTCATCTTCGTCAAGCCGATGAACAAGCTGAAAGCGATGAGCGAGAAGAAGGAAGCCGGCGCCCCGCCGCCGCCCGAGGATATCCAGCTGCTGCGTGAAATCCGCGATCTGCTCAAGGCCGGGGCCAAGCCGTCGAGCCTGCCGCCGAGTGGCAGTCCCGGAGAAGCGGTGTGATGTCTGATCCGCGGGGGCGCGTTCCGTAAACGCGCAGCGTTGCGAGGAACGAGCTACCCTGGGTTTGCGCGCACATTTGGCCAATCCTGAAAGGGTTGTAGCTGTCTTCGTTGAGCATTCGGATTCAACCCTTTCAGGGTTGGGCGCTTTTTTAAGCATACCCAGGGTAGGTGCTCGTGCCTCGCACCAACCCTGGGCTGGATGATTCAACGCCTTCGGCGTAGGCCGAGCCATCATCTTCAAGGAGGCTCTTCCCTGTTTGTAGTGGATGACAAACTAACTGACCATGACCGCCTTAGGATCATAGCAGTAAGCGCGAACCGCCCCAAAAAAAGG